>NZ_WQRF01000010.1 GCF_009758415.1 Devosia marina
ACAGCGGAAAGAACGGCTCGATCCGGCGCATCTGTTTCAGCGTCAACATCAGCAAATCACTCAAGGCAGCACCTCCTGCCACCTTGAATCACTGCTCATCATTCAACTCAACAAATTAATGTGTCCTGACCCTAGTTGATCGAGATGGGGTCGCCGAAGCGCGGCAGGAAATAGGCGGAGCGATACAGGTTGACCGGCGCGTCGAAGATAAGGCCCTGCAAGGGAGTGTAACTGTAGCTGGCCTCGGCGGCGATAACCATGTTGCCCCGCGAGATATCGATCATGGCGTCAGGAAGTGCGTAAGCGCTGCCCACGGTGTGGGGTGTGACATTGGTGTAGCTCTCGCCTTGATACTGGCGTGTCCAGATCACCTCGGTCGACCCGTCGCTTTCGACCCATACCGCGGTCACCACCTGCAGGACGTCATTGGACTCGAAGGGCGCCATGATCCCGCTGGCCGCCAGAAAGAAATCCTGCATCTGGCTGCTGGCGATGGTGCCGTCAGCCCGCGCCACGAGGTCACCAATGGCGCCCGCCACCGACTGCACCTTGCGGTCCACGGTAATCAATGCACTCGCTTCCAGTGTGCCGAGATAGGCGAACAGCATGACCGGCAGGACAAGTGCAAATTCTACTACCGCAACGCCCTGTTCGGCGCTACAGACCCGCTTAAGCCCGTTCAGAATTTCGCGAATCCTGCTCATGAAAATGGCTCGTTCTGGAATACGGTTGCCGAGCCCATCAGTCGCCGGCCATCGCCAAGGTTCGACATGCCAAGGACGCCCAGTCGTATCGCAACCGGATAGCGATAATAGACCTGAACCAGCGTTACGGACTTGCCATTGCCAGGCGTCCAGGTCTCGCCCACTGTCCAGTCGCAGGGGGCCTCACAATTCGTGTCGAGTGGTGGTTGCAGATCGGCTGATTGGAAATCGGCCAGCGTATTGACCCTGATGTGCAGCCCGGCGCAATCGGGGAACAGTCCGTAAAGGCGACCGCAGATGTCAGCGCGAAATTCTTCGATCGTGGTTCCGGCGGCCTGCACCTGGCCCGTGCGAATGGTGCGCGCGGCATCCTGAACGGCGCTTTCCAGGATTTGCGAGGACAGGAAGATCACCGAGGTCTGCATAATTGCCCCGATAATGCCGAAAAAGGGCAGAGCGAGCAGCGCAAATTCAATCGCCGTCACACCGCGCTCGTCGCGCGTCAGACGGCGGCTCTGCCGCTTCATCCTGTGCCAGCTTTTGCCGTACAATTTGCTTTGGCTCCCGCGTACCCGCTTTGGAGCCACACTAGGGGCATACCCTCACTCAATGGTTAGGAAGACTGACGCAAAACCTGGGATTGCCCCTTAGGGTAAATGCCGCCTTAACGGGTATCCACGATCCGGCACGGCCCTAGTTGGCGGCTGACTGCACCAGCTGGGACGAAGCCAGGACCTGACCCGAATAACCGGTGTCGTCGCCCATCATCACCACGGGCTGGCAAGTTGGTGCGCAGGACAGGGTGGTCCGGCTCTGTCCCTGATAGACAGTCATGATGCCGGCGCTCATCTGCACCACTTCCACCAGCGTGTCTGCAACTGGCTCGCCCCGGCTGTCCAGCACGATCAGATTGGTCTGGCCATAGCTCTTGCCGGTCAGGATCAAGGTTTGCGGATCCTGTATGGTCACATCGGCAATGCCGGGATTGCCCACAATGACGGTCGCAGCCGGTGCACTGATGCGCAAAATGCGTGCCATGTTCACATTGACACTGATCGGCGCACCGTCCTGGGCCAGGGCGGGCATCGGCGCCGCAAGAGTTGCGGCAAGCAACAGGGCAGTGGCGGCAAAACGGAACATGGTGCAAACCTGGGTACTGATACGCTGTGCCATACGATCCACCCGAATGGTAAATACTTGGCAAACGCCATGGGATTGATCGCTCATGCGCTCGGTGTCGGTGCTGGACGAGTATAGATCATAAGGTCGGCTCAACATGAATGTGTCTGCAAAGTATCCGCCATTCTCAATTGTCAGGGTTTGGGCAGTTGTTTCATTATTAAAAGTTTATCTACTTGTTAAACGTCGTGTTTACCAGAAAAACGGCAATCCGTCGCAATCACGGGGTCGGCCTCTCGATTAACGCTATTTCAACGTGTGGCGGCTAGCGTCAGACCATGTTCGATGAGTGACGTGGTCCGACACTGCGCTCACCCGAGGACGTGTAAAAAAGGAGCCTGGGAATGAATATTTTCGCACGTTTCGCGCAGGATGAGTCGGGCGCGACGGCAATCGAGTACGGCCTGATCGCCGCACTCATCTCTGTTGGTATTATCGCTGCCGTTTCCGTTCTGGGTGGCACTCTCAATGACGTGTTCACACGTATTAATACCGACCTGACGGGCAATATGCCGGCTGCCGCCGGTGGTGGCGAAGGCGGTGGCGGCTGATCCCGATTAGGGTATCACGCAAATAGTCGATCACGTCCAGAATGTGCTCGACTAGGAATACATCGCGGGCTCCCGCCTTCGGCAGAGCCCGCGATTTCGATTGTTGCGGTGAGGATTGCCCATGTCTGGACCTAAAAGGATCGGTCAGCGTCTGGGTGCAACGCTGCGCGGTCTGGTCTTCAATGAAGATGGTGCAACCGCAATTGAATACGCACTAATTGCCTCGCTGCTTTCCATGGCTGTTGTGGGGTCCGCTTTTTTGCTGGGCGGCGGCGTTGCAGATCTTTGGGCCCACGTCCGTGACGAGGTCGTCGCTGGACTTGCCCTATAGGCGGTACCTACGTCTTCCCGTTCGCTAATTCTTAAGCGTAGTCGTGCCAACAATGGTGCGGTCCGGCAGTTTTGCTTTGCGTGGAGGATGACGTGTTCCATTACCTAGCCCTGTTTTTCTTCCCCCTGGCCATGGCCTTTGCCGCGTCGTCTGACCTGTTGACCATGCGCATCTCCAACAAGCTGGTCTTGCTTCTGGTGGTAGGTTTTGTGGCAATGGCGCTCATCGTCGAACTGCCATTGCAGCAGTTCGCCATGCACGTCCTTTGCGCCTTTGTGGTGCTGGTTGTCGCTTTTGGTCTGTTCGCCATGCGCTGGATCGGCGGTGGCGATGCCAAGCTGGCCGCTGCGACCACGCTCTGGCTCGGCTTTGTCGGCCCCTCTGGAGATCCGACATTGCTGGTCTATCTGGTGCAGTCCGCCCTACTCGGTGGGGTGCTGACCCTGTTTATCCTGATGCTGCGGCGCCTGCCGATCGATACCTTGTTTGTCGATCGGCCTTGGCTGGGCTGGCTCAATCGTCTGCACGATCCCAAGCAGGGCGTACCCTACGGCATCGCCTTGGCGGCGGCCGGTCTGCTGACCTATTCCAACACCGCCATCTTCGAGCGCCTTACGGCCTGAGCATCAGTATTCAGATTTTTGTAGAGGCCGCCGGCGAAATAATCGCTGGTGGTCTTTTTGCTTCATGCTTTGCGCACTCGCAAAAAGCAAGCGTTCATAACTTGTTAACGCCTTCTGCAAAGCCCTGATTAACTAAAACTTGACCCTTTGCTTCCATAGTTCATCCGGTGGAATTGGGCCAGTAGGCTCGCGTACAACCGGAGTAGGGCATGAGACCCGCGCGTATCATCCTGTTATTGGTTGCCCTTGTGGCAGGTTCTCTGGCGGCCTTTCTGGTCATGCGGGGCAGCGCGCCACCGGCACCGACAACTGAGGTGAGGACCGAGGTCGTCCAGGAAGCCAAGACCCAAATTCTGGTGGCCAAGGCTCCGATTGGCGTTGGCGAGCGGCTCAACCCGGCGCGTGTGGAATGGCAGGACTGGCCTGAAGGCGCCCTGCGCACCGAATATGTGACCGTTTCGGCCATGCCCGACGCGCCCGAGCAGCTCACCGGCGCTGTCGCCCGTTTCGAATTCTTCCCCGGCGAACCAATCCGCGAGGCCAAGCTGGTCCGTGCCGATCAGGGTTATCTCTCCGCTGTGCTCTCGCCCGGCAAGCGCGGTGTTTCTGTCACTGTGACGGCAGCCTCCAGCGCTGGCGGTTTCGTGGTGCCCAATGACCATGTCGACGTGCTGCTGACCACCTCCACCGAGATGGGCCAGCGCTCCGAGGTCATCTTGTCCAATGTGCGCGTCCTGGCCCTGGGCAAGCGGCTTGGCGAAATGGGCGTCAGCGGTGGCGATGAAACCGGCGCTGAAGACAGTCCCAACCCCACCACCTTCAACGATTCGACGATTGCCACGCTCGAACTCGATCCGGCCCAGGCCGAAACCCTGGTCAACGCCTCGACCCGGGGACGCCTGAGCCTGACCCTGCGTTCCGTGGCCGATTTCAATCGCGTCGAAACGGGCGTGCCCACCAATCAGGCCGTCCGGCTGATCCGCTATGGCCGGGAACGGAGCGTGCTCGCCGGCAGTGCCATGTCCGCTGACGCCAATGATTACAGCACCCCCGAAGTCAACAATCTGCCCGGCAACAATCAGGCCCCGGAGGCGTCCTCGACGCCCCAGATCCTGCCGCAATAGAGGCGAGACAATGATGGACAAGCCAATCAATTCGACACTGCGCAGGGTCTCGCGAGGCGCCGCCACGCTCGGCCTGGCCGCCCTGTTGGGCGCCACTGCCGCCGTCACTCCGGCCATGGCGCAAGCCACCCCGGCCCAGGTAACCATCGCCGCCTCGGCCTATGGCGCGGTGCGTTCGCTCGATGTCGAGCTGAACAAGTCGGTCATTGTCGATCTGCCCGCGGGCGTTGCTGAGGTCATCGTGTCCCAGCCCGATGTGGCTGCTGCGATCATGCGCACCCGCACCCGCGGCATCATTCAGGGGGTCACTGGCGGCAACACCAATGTCTTCTTTCTTGATGATCAGGGACGTACCATCCAGGTGCTGGACCTGCGCGTCATTGAAGAGCCCTCTCAGGTCGGCAATGCCCTCGAAGATGCCCTGCGGCGCGTCATTCCCGGCTCCCACATCAGTGTGGAATCGGTGACTCTGGGCGATGAAACCAACCGCGTCGTTCTGACTGGCACCGTGCGTTCCGCCGAGGACAAGGACCGCGCCATGGCGGTGGCGGTTCAGTTCGCCGGTGCTGCGGAGAACGTGGCCAGCATTATCGACGTCGCCGGGGCCCAGCAGGTGATGCTGCAGGTTACCGTTTCCGAGGTAAAGCGCGACATCGCCAAGCAGTTCGGCATCAACTTCGGCGCCCTGCTCAATGTCGGCACGCTGAACCTGTTTGAATTCACCAACCGACTTCTGACCGACTCCTTCCCCACCGATGGGCTGAATGTCGGCTACAATGACGGCAACGGGAATTCCGTCGCGGCAGCGGTCCGTGCGTTGGAAGGGCGTGGGGCGCTGCGCGTTCTGGCCCAGCCGACCCTCACCGCAATTTCGGGACAGGAAGCCAAGTTCCTGGCCGGTGGCGAATTGCCCTATTACACCTATGACGACGAAGAGAACACACGCACGGTGATCTTCAAGCCCTACGGCGTAGAACTGTCATTTGTGCCAACGGTGAAGTCCAACGGTACGATCGGCCTCAAGGTCGATACCTCGGTCTCTGAGCCACAGGCCGATTTCTCAATTACCAAACGTCAGGCGGCCACATCGGTGGAATTGCCCAGCGGCACAACCCTTGCCATTGGCGGTTTGCTGCAGGAATCGGCCAGCCAGGACATTCGCCAGTTCCCGTTGCTCGGGGACATCCCGATCCTGGGCGCCTTGTTCCGCTCGCGCGACTACCAGACCCAGCAGACCGAATTGGTCATTCTGGTTACCCCCTATCTCGTCTCGCCCAGCCCGGCCAACTCCATTCCCGTGCCGACCGACCGCACAGTGATGGCCAGCGACGCCGAGGGTATCTTCCTGGGCCGGCTCGAGACCATCTACGGCGTTGGCGCCACCGGCGAATTCCGGGGTGCGTTCTCCGGAAATGTCGGCTTTGTTTTGGACTGATTGCGGATCAGGAGCACTACACCCATGAGTTTCCTCACCCCTGACCAGCCAGCCCAGGCAGAAGAGCCGGCAGCCGAGATCGCCTCCGGCGCACGCCTTGTGCCGCGCATCACCATCCAGGCCTTCTGCGAACATTCTCAGTCGGCCCAGCTGGTCGAAAGCGCAATGCATGACCGGCGCATGTCCAAGGTGGCTCTGACCACCCACAATGGCGGCATCGACGGTGCGGTCGAGACCTACAAGTCAAACCCCACGCCCAATCTGATCATTGTCGAAACCACGCTGTCGCCGGACCAGATTCCGTCCGCGCTCGAAAAGCTTGCCGAGGTCTGCGACGCCTCGACCCGCGTCATCGTGCTCGGCCATGTCAACGACGTCCTGCTCTATCGCGAGCTGATCCGTTCGGGCATTTCTGAATATATCGTGCTCCCGGCCACCTCGTCCGAGATCGTCACTTCCATCACCGATCTCTATGCCGCTGAAGGTGCCGCCCCGATCGGGCGCACTGTCGGCTTCATTTCGGCCAAGGGAGGCGCGGGCAGCTCCACCATTGCACACAATGTGGGCTGGGCCATTGCCACCGGCCTGCGTCAGGATTGCCTGATCGTGGATATGGACCTGCCCTTCGGCACGGCAGGCCTCAACTTCAATCAGGACCCGCCGCATGGTCTGGCCGATGCGGTTCTGGCCAACCAGAAGGTTGACCAGACCATGCTGGACCGGCTGATGAGCAAGGCGGCCAACCACATCAATCTGCTCACCGCGCCCGCCACCCTGGATCACACCTGGGATTTCGAGGAGCGGGAGTTCGAACAGGTCCTTGAGATCTGCCAGAAGAGCGTGCCGCTGATCGTGCTCGACATTCCCCATGGCTGGACGGGCTGGACCCGGCAGACCCTGGCGTCGATCGACGATATCGTCATCGTCGCCGAACCGGACCTGGCCAATCTGCGTAACGCCAAGAATATGGCCGATGCCATCAAGGCGCTGCGCCCAACCGACGCCGGCCCACGGCTGGTGATCAACAAGCTCGGCGTGCCCCGCCGGCCCGAGATCAGCGCCACTGAATTCGCCTCCTCGGTGGAATGCGAACTGATCGGACAGATCGGCTTTGATGCGCAGCTTTTCGGCACGGCGGCCAATAACGGGCAGATGATTGCCGAGGTCGCGGCCAGCAACAAGATTAACGAGATCTTCTCCAATATCGGCATGCATGTCACCGGCCGGCAGCCGGGTCATGCGCCGGCAAAAACCGGGAGCCTGCTCAAGCTTCCATCCCTGTTCAAGAAGCGGGCCTGAAGCCAGCAAGCGTAGAGACCAGGACGGTAGGGACTTTCATGTTTGGCAAGCGCACCACATTTGGCGGCAATACGCCCGGACTGAGCGAGGCGCCACGGCCCGTTGCCAGTCCATCGCCCGCCCCGGCACCTGCGCCGCAGCGCCGCGCCAGCGATGACGATGGCATGAGCGCGCGCATGCGCACCACCGATGAGGTGCTCGACGTTCGCGCACCCGCCGATGCCCAACGCGCCAAGGAATATTTCCAGACCAAATCCGCCATTTTCAACGCGCTGATCGACTCTATCGATCTCAGCCAGCTCGCCACAATGGAGAACCAGGCCGCGCGTGAGGAAATCCGCGATATCGTTGCCGAGATCATCGCGCTCAAATCCATTGTGATGTCGATTTCCGAGCAGGAAGACCTGCTCGAGGATATCTGCAACGACGTTTTGGGCTATGGCCCGCTCGAGCCCTTGCTGGCACGCGACGACATCGCCGATATCATGGTGAACGGTTCGCAGAAATGCTACATCGAAGTGGCCGGTAAGGTGCGCCTGACCAATGTGCGCTTCCGCGACGATGCACATCTGATGAATGTCTGCCAGCGCATCGTGTCTCAGGTCGGCCGCCGCGTCGATGAAGGCTCGCCCATCTGCGACGCGCGCCTGCCCGACGGTTCCCGCGTCAACGTCATTGCCCCGCCGCTGGCCATTGATGGCGCCGCGCTCACCATACGTAAGTTCAAGAAGGACAAGCTGACCCTTCAGCAGCTCGTCAAATACAATTCCATCTCGCCCGAAGGTGCCGAAGTGCTGCGCATTCTGGGCCGCGTGCGCGCCAATGTGCTGATCTCGGGCGGTACCGGCTCGGGCAAGACCACGCTGCTTAACTGTTTGACCGCTTTCATCGAGAAGGATGAGCGCGTCATCACCTGCGAGGACTCGGCCGAACTTCAGCTCCAGCAACCCCATGTGGTGCGCCTTGAAACCCGTCCGCCCAATCTCGAGGGCGAAGGCGAGATCACCATGCGCGATCTCATCAAGAACTGTCTGCGTATGCGTCCCGAACGCATCATCGTGGGTGAGGTGCGTGGCCCGGAGGCCTTCGACCTGCTCCAGGCCATGAATACTGGCCACGACGGCTCGATGGGCACGCTGCACGCCAACTCGCCGCGTGAGGCTCTTTCTCGTCTCGAATCCATGATCACCATGGGCGGCTATGCCTTGCCCAGCCGCACGATCCGCGAGATGATCGTCTCTTCCATCGACGTCATCGTCCAGGCCGCGCGCCTGCGCGATGGCTCGCGCCGCATCACCCACATTTCCGAGGTGCTGGGTATGGAAGGCGATGTCATCGTCACCCAGGACGTCTTCCTCTACGATATCATGGGCGAGGACGCCAATGGCATGCTGCTGGGCAAGCATCGCTCCACCGGCATCACCAAGCCTCAATTCACCGAGCGCGCCCGCTACTTCAACGAAGAAGCCAATCTGGTCGAAGCGCTCGAAAAGGCCAATGTCGAAGAGCATGAGATTTTGAGGGGCTGACCATGATTACGCTCGTTCTTGTCGCGCTCTTCGTCGTCACCATCGGGGCCGCCGGCTTTGCTCTGGTGCCCTCGGCTCTGGGCAATAAGCGCGCTGAACAGCGCATGAAGGCATTTCAGGGCGATATCCGCGCCAATCGCCGCGAGGCCGACGCCAGCCGCACGCGCGAAGACCGTCGCCGCTCCGTGCAGCAGGCTCTCAAGTCCCAGACCGACGCGCTCAATGCCAAAAAGCGCCTCAGCCTGCCCGACCTGATCTTTCAGGCCGGCATGACCATCAAGCCCGCGGCCTTCATTCGCAACAGCATCATTTTTGGCGTGGTGCTGTTTGTGGTGCTCGTCATTGTCCAGGTGCCGTTCTATTTCGCCGCGATCTTTGCGGTGGCAGGCGGTTATCTGCTGCCGCGCTTTTATGTTGCGCGCCGCCGCAAGAAATATCAGGACCGCTTCCTCGATGAATTGCCTAACGCTGTCGAAGCCATCGTGCGGGGCGTCAAGACGGGTCTGCCGCTCAACGATTCCATGCGCGTGGTGGCCAAGGATACCAAGGAGCCGGTGCGGTCCGAATTCGCCCGCGTGCTGGATCAGCAGAGTTTTGGCCTGTCCATGACCGAGGCCGTGCAGGTTCTGCTCGATCGTGTCCCGCTGCCCGAAGTTAATTTCTTCGTCGTGGTCATTTCCGTGCAGCAGCAGGCCGGTGGTAATCTGTCCGAAGCGCTGGGTAATCTGGCGCGCGTGCTGCGCAACCGCAAGAAGATGAAGCAGAAGGTCAAGGCCATGTCCTCCGAGGCCAAGGCTTCGGCCGGTATCATTGGCTCGCTGCCCTTCGTTGTGGCCACCCTGGTGTCGTTGGTTACGCCGACCTATTTGCAGCCGCTGTTTGTTACGCCGGTCGGTAATATTTGTCTGGCCGTGGGCGTGCTGATGCTCGCAACCGGCATTTTCGTGATGAACCGCATGGTGCAGTTCGAAGTTTGAGCCGGGGTCATCATCCATGAACATCGTCGAGCTTCTGACCCAGCGGGAATTCCTCATCGCCGTGTTGGCGGCCATTTCCGCAGCCGCAGTGGTCTTCACCTTCGGGTCGTCCATGATTGTCCGGCAGGACATGAAAAAGCGCATCAAGCGCGTCGCCGTCGAACGCGACCGGATGCGTGCCGAGGAAATGGCGCGCCTGCGCGGATCCTCCGGTGCCGATGGGCGCAGTTCGATTCGACGTGGCAAGGAACCGAAGTCCTACATGAAGCGCGCCGTCGAGCGCCTCGATCTGAAGAAGGCCTTCCAGGACGATACCACCGTGGACAAGCTGGCCATGGCCGGGCTGCGCGGACAGGGCGAGTTGACCAAATTCCTGTTCCAGCGTCTGGTCTATCCGATCGGCATTTTTGCCTTTGCCGCTTTCTATCTGCTCTTCGTGACGCCCGGGGATCGCCCACTGTTCCTGAACCTCGTCTATGCCATCGGCGCAGGACTGGTCGGCGCCTATCTCCCATTGCTGCTGCTCAGGAACCGGACCCAGAAGCGCCAGACCTCCATCCGCCGCTCCTGGCCGGATTGTCTCGATCTACTCCTGCTGTGCGTGGAAGCCGGCATGTCGATGGAACACGCCTTCAAGCGCGTCGCCAAGGAAATCGGCGGCCAGTCCGCTGAACTGGCCGAAGAGCTGACATTGACCACTGCCGAATTGTCTTTCCTCGAAGACCGCACCCGCGCCTACGAAAATCTGGGCCGTCGCACCGGCCTTGATGGCGTCAAATCGGTGATGACCGCCCTTATCCAGGCCGACCGCTATGGTACCTCGGTGGGCCAGGCCCTGCGCGTCATGGCTGAAGAAGGCCGTGAAGCGCGCATGATGGAAGCCGAAAAGAAAGCCGCCGCTCTCCCCCCCAAGCTCACCGTGCCGCTGATTCTGTTCTTCCTGCCGGTGCTGTTCATCGTCATCCTGTCCCCGGCCATGATCCAGGTCTTTTCCGGTTCGGTCGCCACGACGATGGGCGGGAACTAAGCCGGCGGCCGTGGGCGGGCGTCGGCCTGCCTGTCCTGAGCGATCTCTTCGGCCAGCACGATCGACAAATTTTCGGGACCACGGAAATCACTGCGTCCTGCCACACTGGTCCATGCAGCAGGCATAGGTCGCAGGACCGGCCTTGGGGAGATAGACGATGAGCAGATTGGGGGGCGTTAGCCCTTCTCGATCATGTCCCAGCGGTTCTGCTGGGTAAGCAGCGCCCGGACATAGGCCATATTGGCCTCGACCTGGTCGGGCGGCAGCTCGGCAGCATAGAGGGCGCGGCACTCGTCGAACCGGCCTTGCAGGCCCACCACCAGCGCCAGGTTTTGACGCGTCTGCGTATTTGCGCCGCGCATCTGCACCGCCCGGCGCAAATGCTTCTCTGCGGCCACCAGATCATTGGTCATGGCATAGGACAGACCCAGATTGGTCTCGATCGAAGCCTCACCTGGCGCAATGACCCCGGCCTGGACATAGAGCTTGCGAGCCTCCTGGTGCCGCCCGGTCTGGTCCAGCGTCGCGCCAAGCACCAGCAGCGCGTTCCAATCCGGCGCATCTGGCCGGATCACATTGCGCAGCACTTCGATGGACTGTTCGAATCGTCCGGCGGCTGTGAGTGCCTTGGCATAGGCCACGCTGATCGCCACATCGCCGCTATGGTTGGGCATCGCCTGTTCCAGGGCCGCCGCCGCCTGTTGCGGTTGACCAGCCGCGCGCAGAGCGGCTGCATAGTGAATTACCGTGGCGCGGTCCGTCGGATTGGCGCGATAGCGCGCGGTCAGTTCGCTGAGATTAGCGTGGTTTTGCGCCGCGCTCATGCCGGCATAGTCCGCGCTGGCCAACTGTCCGCGATTGGATGCGCAGGCCGAAAGTACAAGGGCTGCAACGCCTGCCAGGAGCAGGGGGCGCAACATTCCGCTGATCCGTCCTGGGTTGAACAATTTGCACTCCGGGCCACTGACGGGCCATGTGATCTCACCCAAGAGCAATAGATCATTAACCCTAACGCGCAGTTAAACCGCGATCCTGTGGCGTTGTGCGCCCGTGTGGTCCCGGCTAGACAAGTGCGACGAAACGGAGATCTGCCATGACTGACCAAGCCGCCATTCCACTGATTTTCATTCCCGAGAACGGGGTGGAGGCCGGGCCACTGGACGATGGGCAGCGGGCCTGGGCCAAGGCCAATGGCTTTGCCGGCCAGCAGGGTCGTCTGCTGGCAATGCCTGATACCAAGGGAGGCATTGCGGCCTGGTTGTTCGGCACCGGCACTGACCAGCGGCGCCCCGTTTTCGTCGCCGGGCTCGCAGCCGCAGGCCTGCCTGAGGGCGACTATCAATTGCGGGGCGATTATGGCGATCCGACCCTGGCCGCCATTGCCTTCCGCCTCAGCGCCTATCGCTTCGAGACCTATCGCGCCGCCCCGCCGGCGCCTCGTCTGGTTCTTCCCGAAGCGGCCGATACCGGGGAAGTCGAGCGGCAGGTCGCTGCCGCCAGCCTGACGCGCGATCTGATCAACACCCCTGCCAATGATCTGGGTCCCGATGCCCTCGAGGCCCGCGCGCGGGATCTGGCAACCCGCCACGGCATGAGCGTCACTGTCATCAAGGGTGATGACCTGCTCGAACAGAATTTCCCTTTGATACACGCCGTAGGCCGTGCCAGCGCCCAGGCGCCGCGCCTTATCGATATGCGCTGGGGCAGGGATACCGATCCCAAGGTGACCCTGGTTGGCAAGGGCGTCACCTTCGATACCGGCGGTCTCGACATTAAATCGGCCGCCGGCATGCTGATGATGAAAAAGGACATGGGCGGCGCGGCCAATGTGCTCGGGCTCGCCCATGCCATCATGGATGCGGGGCTCCCGCTTCGCCTGCGGGTATTGCTGCCCGTCGTTGAAAACGCCATTGCCGGCAATGCCTTCCGCCCCGGCGACGTCCTGCGCTCGCGCGCCGGCATCAGCGTCGAAATCGGCAATACCGATGCGGAAGGCCGGTTGATCCTTGCCGATGCCCTGGCCCTGGCCGATGAAGAGGCTCCGGACCTGCTGGTTGATATGGCAACGCTAACCGGTGCTGCCCGCGTTGCCCTTGGTCCGGAATTGCCTGCGCTTTATTCCACCGATGATGGCGTGGCGGCTGATCTCGCTGCCGCAGGGCTTGCGGCCGAAGATCCGCTCTGGCGCATGCCGCTCTGGTCACCCTATGCGAGCCTGCTCTCCTCTCGCATTGCCGATCTGAACAACACCGCCAGCGGCGGACATGCCGGGTCTGTCACCGCGGCCCTGTTTCTCAAGCGCTTCGTGGACAAGGCCGGCGCCTGGGTTCATCTCGACATTTTTGGCTGGGCGCCCGAGGCACGGCCCGGCCGTCCGGCCGGCGGCACCGATCAGGCCATTCGCGCAATATACGGCCTGCTCCGGCAGCGTTACTCGGCCTGATCCGGGGCCTTCGGGCCAGGAATGATATCGGTGCCGGTGGTCCGCTCGATTACCTGATCGGTCACTTCGGTGCCATGCTTGGGAAACAGCATCGGCGCGGCGGCAAACCCGCCGATGACCGCTACCAGCATCACCCAGCCGGCCCATTTCTTGTGCTTCTCGATGAAGTTGCTGGCCACCGGTCCAAAGAAATAGAACAGCCCGCAGGGTACGAAGAAGCGCAGGCCTCGGCCAATGAAACCGTAAAGAATAAAGGTCCAGATATCGACACCGGCTACGCCGCTGGTGATGGTGACGATCTTGTATGGGATGGGCGTCACCGCACCGATCATGATCATGAATGGGCCATTGGCAACAAAACTGTCGCGCAGTTGCTCGAAACTTGCTCCGGCGCCGTAGAACTCCACGATGCCTTTGCCAATGGTATCGAACAGGAAATAGCCGATCGCATAGCCGAATATCCCTCCCACCACCGACGAAATGGTGCAGATGGCCGCCAGCCGCCAGGCGCGCCGACGGTCCGCCAGGATCATCGGCGCCAGCATGACCTCGGGAAACACCGGGACGATCATCGCTTCAAGAAAGCAGATCAGCGCCAGGATCGGCTCGGCCAAGGGGTGCCCCGTGGCGGCCTTCAGCCGATCATAGAGCCCCGGTTTTTCCTGCTGCGCTGTATCGGTCATGCCTCTCGACCGGCTCCCTTTGATCTTATCCAGCCTGCTTGAACGACACACTGGCTCATGACCAGTGAATTTTATGTGTCGACCTAATATCCCCGTGCGCGGTCCACCACATTTGGCAGCGCCTTGCCCTGCTCGTGCTCAGTGAGCACCTGCGTAAAATAGCGCACACCGCTCTGCTCGTTGGAGATAGCAGCGATATGTGGGGTAATATAGCAATTCTCGATGGCCCAGAGCGGGCTCTCCTGCGGCAGGGGCTCGACTTCGAACACATCCAGGCTCGCCGCTCCCAGCGTTCCGTCCTGAAGTGCCGCTGCGATATCGGCTTCCTTTTGGTGACCGCCCCGCGCCGCATTGATAATGACCGGGCCACCAGCCAGCCGATCGCGGCGCAGCTTGGCAAAGGTGGCGCGATTGAGAATGCCCGTGGTTTGGGGCGTCAGCGGCAGCAGATTGACCAAAATATCGGTGCCTGCGAGAAACGCGTCGAATTCGGCCTGGCCGGCAAAGCCCTCCACCCCGTCCATGCCCTTGGGCGTGCGGCTCCAGCTTCGCAAATCAAAGCCGAGCGGCTTGAGGCGCCTGGCCGCGTCCTGTCCCAACACGCCCATGCCCATGATGCCCACCGTGGTCTCGCCTGCGGCGGGCGGGTAATACTGGTCCCAGCGGCGCGCCTTCTGGTCGGCCTGAAACCGCGTGAACTGGCGGTGATGCATGGTGACATGGGCCACCACATAATCGCTCATCCGCTGGCTCAGATCTTCGTCGACAAACCGCACGATCGGCGCATCGGGCAGGTTGGGGTGCTTGAGCAACGCGTCCACCCCTGCGCCGAGCGACAGCACTGCCTTGAGGTTGACTAGCCCGTCAAAAGCGTCGGCCTGTGGCTTCCAGACGAAGATATAGCGAATCTCGGTCGGGTCGAAACTGTCTCCTCGCCGCACCACGGGGTAGGGCGCCAGCGCCTCTGAAAACGCCCGAGCCCAGCTCGCTTCATCAACATCGGAAAGGTGCAGCAGCAACATCGACAACGGTCCTTGATATGAAAAAAAGCCGCACCTTGGGGCGCGGCTTTCTTGAGAATCTCGTCAGTCAGGCAAAGCCTTACTGGCTGGCGGCCGGCGCTTCCGGGCTTGCAGGCGAGGTTTCCTGCACAGGCGTGCCTTCCACCCGCCTATCCGACTGGGTCGCAGTCGGCGTTTCCACGGCGGCACCCGGCTCGGTTGTCACGGTCTCTACGCTAGCATCCTCAGGCGCAACTATTTCTTCGGGAATGGTCTCGACTTCGGTGACCTCGCCTCCGGCCGGAGCTGCCTCTTCTGCGGGCGCCGCTTCCGGTTCCGGGAACGGCACGGGGTCTGCGGCAAGGGTCTGCAGATAGGCCAGGATGTCGGCGCGTTCCTCGGGTGAACGCACGCCGGCAAAAGCCATCTTGGTACCCGGCGCGTAGTCGCGCGGATTGGCCAGGAAGGCGTCCAGGTTTTCATAGGTCCAGGTCTGCCCTTCGGCCTGCTGCTGCAGCAGAATGTCCGAATAGGCAAAGCCCTCCATATGGGCCTTGGGGGCGCCGACGATATGGTAGAGGTTGGGGCCCTGCTTGGCCGCTTCGCCCTCACCAAAGGTATGGCAGCTCTGGCACTTGCGCACGGCGGCAGCGCCATTGTCCACACTGGCACTTGCCAGTAGCACCGGCAGCGGTGTCACGGGCACTTCTTCCACCGGTGCGCCGGCTTCGGCCACTTCCGGTTCGGGCAAGGCGTAGCCGGGGCCGCGGTTCTCGATCGGGTGATAGATGGCTTCAGCCAGGAACCCAGCACCCATAACGAACAACAGGGTGCCGAGCACGGCGCCGATGATCTTGTTTAGCTCAAACGAATCCATTTGGTCTCTCTGCCGGTCCATCCCCTGTGGACAATTTCCCGAGCCAGCCCAAACTGCGATCCCGTAACGGAATCTGCCTCAACCGGCCGGCTCGACGCGCGCGGAACATAGTATCAAGACCACTTCTGGCGCAACAGGTCAAACCGCCGCGGCGATGACCGGGCAGTGGAAAATGGCCTATGCGAGACGATTCTCCGCGCCACTGCAGATGCAGCCTGCAGATTGACTCCATACTGAGCCCGCGCCACAACCCGCCTGCCTTTCTATTCACGGATGACCATCAATGACCAAGAAGATTGCTTTCCAGGGCGAACCCGGCGCTTTCAGCCACGCGGCTGCCGCCAATGTCTTTCCCGGCGAAGAGTTTCTTGGCTGCGTCACCTTTGAGGAAACGCTCAATGCGGTGCAGTCCGGCAAGGCCGATTTTGCCGTGGTTCCGGTAGAGAACTCACTCTATGGCCGCATCACTGACATTCACCACCTGCTGCCCGAAAGTGGCCTCAACATCATTGGCGAGACCTATCTGCGGGTGGAAATGACCCTGCTCGGCGTGCCCGGTGCCAGGCTTGAGGATGTCAAGGCGGTGCAATCGCTCTCTGTTGCGCTGGGCCAGTGCCGCAAGTTCATCTCTGCCAACGGCCTGCGTACCATCAATGCCGTCGACACCGCCGGCTCGGCCCGCGAGATCGCCGAAAAGGCCGATCCGGCCGTGGCCGCGATTGCCTCGCACTTTGCGGGGGAAATCTACGGGCTCACTGTGCTGGCCGAAAACATCGAGGATGCCGACCACAACACGACCCGGTTCCTGGTGCTCTCGCCGACCGAGCAGCTCGCGCCCAACGAAGGCAAGGTGAAAACCACCTTTGTCTTCCGGGTCCGCAACGTGCCGGCCGCACTCTACAAGGCCATGGGCGGCTTTGCCACCAATGGCGTGAATATGACCAAGCTCGAAAGCTACATGGTTGGCGGCGCCTTCACCGCCACCCAGTTCTACGCCGATATCGAGGGTCACCCCGACGATATCGGCGTGCAGCACGCCTTCGAAGAGCTGGGTTTCTTCACCGATTATTTCCGCATCCTCGGCGTCTATCCGGCGGCCGATTGAATAACAAGACCGGCGACAGTTTTCATTCTGGGCACTGCCTGCGTTTGTCCTTTCGGCGTGCGGGCAGTGGCTGGCCAGGCAGCGCCTTGTTGATTTCCCTTATCTGGGCGCATGCCATGTCAATCGGAACAGGTTTGCCGAAGAAATATCCCTGTCCGATATCGCAGCCCGTGCCCTGAAGCAGTTCCAGCTGTTTGTGCGTTTCAACGCCTTCCACGACAACTTTGGCGCCGGTCTTTTTCGCCAGGACGAGAACGGCCTCGATAACCGATAGGCCGATGGAGTCGGTGTCGAGATCGTTCACAAAGGCACGATCGATCTTGATTTCGTCCCAGTGAAACGTCGTGAGATAAGAAAGAGACGAATACCCCGTGCCAAAATCATCCAGCGCGAGGGAAACACCCAGATAACGCAGTTCGGAAAGCACGGCGATGGGCTGTTTTGGATCGGCCATCATCACCGACTCAGTCACCTCGAGCTTCAGCCTGTCCGGTGGCAGCCGCGTTGCCATAAGGGCGTCCGCTGTGGTCTCCATGATTTCGCCCTGCATGATCTGGATGACCGACAGGTTGACCGCGACCTGAACGTTGGGCGGCAGACGCAGAGCGTCCTTGCAGGCACAGGCAATCATGTGCTTGCCGATGTCCACAATCTGCCCGGAAGCTTCTGCGATCGGAATGAACTCGTCCGGCGGGATTGGCCCCAACTGTGCGTGATGCCAGCGCGCCAAAGCTTCGACCCCCACCACCGCGCCGGTCACCAGGTCGACCTGGATCTGGTAGTGCGGCGTGATTTCACCCTTGCCGATGGCATCCCGCAGATCATTTTCGAGGGTCAGGCGGCGCTCGACCATCTCGCGAAGCGATTGATCATAGACGGAAACTGAGCCTTTCTTTCGCGCTTTGGCTTCGCTCTGCGCCAGGTCTGCGTCTTCGAGCAGTCCGCGCGCGTTCTGGTTCTGTCGAGTAGAAATGGCTATCCCCGCTGTCGCACTGATCGTCACCGAACTGCCGTCAATCTCGAATGGCCGTTTGAGTGCCTCCAGCGCGCGATCGGCAATGGTCTGGGCCTCCGCCTTGTCGCGCAGGTGCAGGAGTGCTGCGAATTCATCGCCACCCAGGCGGGCGACGACATTGCCCGGCGCGGTCGAAATTATCTCCTCCAGCCTTCTGGCCGCCGCGATGAGCAGCTTGTCGCCAAACATGTGGCCCCATGTGTCATTGATCAGCTTGAATCCATCCAGATCAAATACGATCACCGCCGTATGGCTGGCATCAGCGTCTGTGGGCTGGTTCGTGTCCGGAAATGCCGTCCGGTTTGCCAGGCCGGTCAGTGGGTCGTGATGCGCCAGATAGGCGAATTTGTCCGCCGCGCGGCCAACCTGTCGGTGCGCCCGGCGCAGGGTACGGTTCTGGAAAGCTGACACAATTAGCATGATGGCTGCCGAAGCCAAGGCCGTAACCACCAGATAGTGCTGGGTTGCTTGCTTTTCTGTCAGCGTCTGGCGTATCGCAGCCGCCTTGTTGACGGCTGAATCGGTTGCCTCTGCGCCAATCTTTTCGATGGTGGCCCCAACCGGCGCCAACGTGTCGAGCAATTGCGAAGCTGTAGCGGTGCTGTCCAGATTGGACATTTCCGCATCGACCGATTCAAGAAGGCGCATCAACTCGTCATAGGCCCGCCCGCTTTCGGGGTTGGACGCCAGGAATTCGCCGTAGCCGCCGACACTCCAGCTATCGAGCCGTCCCAGCAGAATTTGATAATATAGTTTGGTGTTGTCGGCGTCGGCCTGCCGCCCCAGAGCTGCGTAGCGCGCGAGGTAGGCTTCCAGCTGCGCTGCTTCAATCCGGCCATGCGCACCGATCCACGAAACATCGAAGCGCATGGAGTTTCGCACGGCGTCGGCTGTGTCCTCGACCACGCGCGCATGCAGCACTGTCGCAATGCCCAGCACGACGATGATCACGACCGCGAATTGCCGAAACCAGACGAATTGCAGCATGGTTGGCCAGAGTCTTCCGTTTATTTAATCGTAATGCTGCGAACCTGCCACGCCGATCGGGCATGATAGAGATCGGTCCGAAGCGCCTCGAAGTCATCGAACGGGTAGATGATGAAAAGGGGGCCCTTGTTGCGCACCGACATGAATTCGCCATCCTGCTTGAGTGCCAGCAGCACCGGGTAGGCCGAGAAGTCCGATAGGGGAATTGTCGTGCGATAATTGTTCAGCGCCAGAACGTCGGCCTCTGTCCCTTGGGCGCCCACATGAGCAAGCAGCCTATCCATCGGGACGCCCTCAAATACCGGGCTGCCGTCATGCCAGGGTGTAGCGGTGACGATCTGGCCAGATCCGATTGCCTCGAGCTCAGACCGCGTAAAATCGCGTGGGACACCGCCTTCGATGGCGCCATCAATGGTGAGGATGACTGCCTCTGCTTGCGCCAGTACCGCGAAAGGAGTCACGCCGGTAGCGAGCAGGACAGCCGAAAACAGCAGAGCTATCGTCTTCATGGGTGCCTCTCAGATCCATTAAATTCCCATCTTGCAGCAATTCAAAAAACGTCAGGTAAACGTAGCCAGCCGTTTTCTCCGCAATTTCTTCATTCGCGATTTGACATGGCCCGCGCTGCCCAGCGCATCGTCTCGCCCGTTGACTCGCGGGCGGCCCCGGCTATGGTCCGCGCGACGAAAACCACGCAGCCGCTCAGGAACCCTATGTCGTACACCCAGCTTGCCCAGACCATCGACACCGCCTTCGAGAACCGCGCCGAGGTCAACTTTTCAACCACGGGCGAAGTGCGCGATGCCGTCAACGAAGCGCTGAACCTGCTCGACAGCGGTCAGGCTCGCGTCGCCGAAAAGGTGGATGGTTCCTGGCAGGTCAATCAGTGGCTCAAGCGCGCCGTGCTGCTCTCCTTCCGCCTCAACGACAATGAGCCGATGACCGGCGCGCCGCAGGGCTCTACCTGGTGGGACAAGGTGCCCACCAAGTTCGAGGGTTGGACCGACAATACCTGGCGCGAAGCCGGCTTCCGCGCCGTGCCCGGCGCCATCGTCCGCCGCTCGGCCCATATCGGCAAGGGCGCCATTCTGATGCCTAGCTTTGTCAATCTGGGGGCTTTTGTCGGTGAAGGCTCCATGGTCGACACCTGGGTCACGGTCGGCTCCTGCGCACAGATCGGCAAGAATGTGCATCTGTCCGGCGGTGTCGGCATTGGCGGCGTGCTCGAACCGCTTCAGGCCGGCCCGACCATCATCGAGGACAATTGTTTCATCGGCGCCCGCTCCGAAATCGTCGAGGGTGTGGTCGTGGGCGAAGGCTCGGTGATTTCCATGGGCGTGTTCATCGGCGCTTCCACCAAGGTGGTGAACCGCCAGACCGGCGAAATCCATATGGGCTATGTCCCACCCTATTCGGTAGTCGTTTCCGGTTCGCTTCCGGGCAAGCCGTTCCCAGATGGCACCCCAGGCCCGAACCTTTACTGCGCCGTCATCGTCAAGACCGTCGACGCCCAGACCCGCTCCAAGACCGGAATCAACGACCTGCTGCGGGACTAAACGGAGGGCTGGCGCTGGTTTAGACGGCGCCAGCATCCTACTCTGATGCCGGCGGGGCCTGATTCCTGCATCATGAGAGGGGGACAAAGATGGACAATATCAAAGCGCTTTTGACCACCACCGAGGGGCGCATCGGCCGTCAGCAATGGTGGATCGGCATCGTCGTGCTGATCGTCATTTCGATCGTTGCCAGCATTGTGCTGAGCATTCTCAGCTTCGGCAATGGCACGGTCATGGCCTGGTTCGGTGTGCTCATCAATCTGGCGCTGATCTGGCCGAGCTATTGCCTCGGCATTAAGCGCCGCCACGATCGCGACAACAACGGCACCGACCTCAAGATTCTGATCGCGGGATCCGTGCTGCTCAACCTGCTCGCGGCAACGGGCATCGGCTCCTCCATGACCGACATGGGCGGCGTGATGATGCCGGTTCCCTCCATCTGGCTGGGCGCCCTCAACCTCATCTTCGCTATTTTCGCAATCTACATGCTGGTCCAACTCGGCTTCCTCAAGGGCACGGCCGGACCCAATAACTATGGTCCCGATCCGCTGGACGGTGCCGCCTGAACCTAACCGGAGCCGTCGTGACCATCGAACCAGCTGACCTGCTCGCCCGCCTCATCGCCTGCCCTTCGGTCACTCCCGAGGAGGCGGGCGCGCTCGATCTGCTGGAGGTCGAACTCGAGGCCATCGGCTTTGCGGTGACCCGACTGCGGTTCGAGGGTGACGGCTCCTATCCGGTCGACAATCTCTTTGCCACCAGAGGGCAGGGCGGTCGCCGCCTGCTCTTTGCCGGCCACACCGATGTCGTCCCGCCCGGCGACCGCGCGAACTGGACGTCCGATCCGTTCACCCCGCGCGTCGTAAACGGCGTCATCTATGGCCGCGGTGCTGCCGACATGAAATCAGGCATCGCCGCTTTTGTTGCCGCCTGCGCCGACATCCCGACCGAGGCCGGCACCATTCAGCTCGCCATCACCAATGACGAGGAAGCCGACGCCATCAACGGTACTGACAAGCTGGTTGCCTGGATGGCCGAGAACGGACACCAGTTCGACTTCGCCATTGTCGGCGAGCCCAGCTCCACCGAAACTCTGGGCGACAGCATCAAGATCGGTCGGCGCGGTTCCTTTTCGGGCAAGGTCACCGTCACTGGTACGCAAGGTCATGTCGCCTATCCGCACAAGGCCAATAATCCGCTCCCGGTCTTGGCCGCTATCGCTACGGCACTCTCTTCCGAAAAGCTCGACACTGGTACCGATCATTTCCCTGCCTCCAATCTCGAGCTAACCACCATCGATGTCGGCAATCCGGTCAGCAATGTCATTCCGATGAGCGGAACACTGCGCTTCAATATCCGCTACAACGACACCTGGACCCCCGAAACCCTGGCCGATTGGATTCGCGCCCGCATTGCCAGCGTCGATCCCAACGGCACTGACATTATCTTTGAGGTTTCCGGCACGCCCTCCCGTGCCTTCCTGTCCCCACTGGGCAGTGACATTGAGACGCTTTCGGCAGTCATTGCCGAACGCAATGGCAAGCCGCCCGAATATTCCACCGGCGGCGGCACCTCGGATGCGCGCTTCATCGCCCAATATGGGCCCGTGGTTGAATGCGGTCTTGTCGGCCCGTCCATGCACAAGGCCGATGAGCACATCGCCCTGGCCGATCTCACTGGCCTGACTGAAATCTATACAGCCTTCATGCGCCGCTACTTCGTCGGAGACCCGGCATGAAGATCATCAACGCCCTGCGCCAGTCGGTCTATGGCTGGATCATGATTCTCAGGAACGAAGCCGGATGGCAGGCGCGCTTCCGCTTCACCCGAGCGGGCCTGGTGACGGCTTTGGTGCTGTTCTACCTGTCTGCCTTCCTGGCAGTGGTGCTGGGCTCGCTCAATTATGGCGTGCCAACCCTGGGCGAACTCACCGCAACGCTTGTGTTTCAGTCCCTGTTTCTCGCGGCGCCGCTCATCGGCATCTACGGAACCCGCTATGCGCTGCGCCAGCGCGATCCCGTTCTGCCGCTGCTGGTCCCCAGCATTTATGCGCTGACCTTCTATGTCGGCCTGGGCGCTTTGCTTTCGCTCACCATAGGGTTTTTGTTGCCGCTGCTTTGGCTGGCGCTGGCCTATATGTTCTTTCGCCTGGGGCGGTTGGCAGGCGGGTGGAGCATCGGCGTTTGCGTCGCCTTTGCAGTATTGACGGTGCTGCTCCTTGCCGGAACGCCCATCGCACTCTACATCATGCCAGCACCCGTTCCCGCCGCCTGAGCCGAGTCTGTTCCTTGCCCCAGTCCTCACCGACCTTTGTTGAAGAAGCGCTCGAAGCCGCCCGCGGCGCCTGGGCCCTGGTGTTGGGGCGGCAGGATGCGGCCAGCTATTTCGATTTTTCCCAGCGCGGCCTGATTGGCAGTTTCATTGCTTTGCTGCTTGCCATTGCCGTCAGCGTCTTCGGCCCGCAACTGCTCGGCGTTGGCTCGCCCACCGGCGCTGCTGCCGGTATGACGCTGCTCTCGGGCCTCCTGTTCGCCCTGCAGATCGGCGCTGCCTATATCGTCCTGCGGATGATGGGGCGGCTCGATGGCTTCATGCCCTATCTGGTGGCCGACAACTGGGTGAATTTCTACGTCTCGCTGATCGGCGCCATCAGCATCGTCCTGCTCGGCGGCAGCGACATCATGCTGTTGGTCGTGGGGGTGCTCAGCATCATTATCGAGATCAACATTGCCCGCCGCATCGTCACCCTGGCGCCAATCCAGATCGCCATTTTCATTGTCGCTCAGGTGGTCGCGCAATTTGTGGGACTGATGGTGCTTGGCGGCATCATCCTGCAGACCATGGGACCCGTTTAAGGGTAGTCGACCCCGGTCAGGAACAGCCCGCTCGCCGGCGCCATGGCGCCGCAGCGCGTCCTGTCTGCTGCATCGAGCGCCGCGCGAAAATCGCCGGGGCTCCACTTGCCTTCACCCACCAGCTTGAGCGACCCCACCATCGAGCGGACCTGATGGTGCAGGAAGCTCCGCGCACTCGCCGCAATGGCGATGATCTCGCCATCCCCGCTCACCTCGAACGCGTCCAGGGTGCGCATGGGCGAGTTGGCCTGGCACTCGGAAGAGCGGAAGGTGGTAAAGTCATGGTGACCCAGAATGGTCTGTGCCGCCTCATGCATCCTCTCCGCATCCAGTGGCTTGGGTACGTGCCAGACCTGGTTTCGCTCTATGGCTGCCGGCGCTCGCCGGTTGAGAATGCGATATTCATAGTGCCGCGCCGTCGCCGAAAACCGCGCTTCGAAGGTGTCGGGCACCGCTTCGCTTTCCACCACCACCACCGGGTAGGGCCGCAGATGATAGTTCAGCGCCTCGCGAATGCGGAATGGATCCCACTGTTTGGACAGGTCGAAATGCGCCACCTGGCCCAGCGCATGCACACCGGCATCGGTGCGGCCGGCCGCCTGGGTGGTGACCGTCTCGCCCGAAAAGCCGGCAATCGCCTCTTCCAATGCCTGCTGCACGCTGATCCGGTCCTTCTGCCGCTGCCAACCGGAGAAGGGGGTTCCGTCATATTCAATTGTGAGCTTATAGCGCGGCATCAGGTCACTGTGTCGGGCAGCGTTCCGGCGCCACGCAGGAACGTCGCCGCATCCATGGCGCCCTTGCCCTCGCGCTGCACCTGCATCAGACGCACCGCGCCAGCGCCGCAGGCGATCACCAGTTCGTCGCCCAAAAGAGCACCCGGCGCCCCGGCGCCTTCGCTCAGTCTCGAGCGCAACGCCTTGATCCGCACCGGCCTGCCAGCGAGTTCCATCTCGAACCAGGCACCCGGAAAGGGCGACAACCCTCGGATCAGATTGTGCACCTCCTCGGCGCTCTTGGAAAAATCGATCCGCGCCTCGGCCTTGTCGATCTTGGCCGCGTAGGTCTCGCCACTCTTGGGCTGCGGGGTGAAATCCAGGCTCCCGCGCTCCAGCGCCGCCAGCGCCCGGCCCATAAGATCGGCACCCAAGCGCATCATCTGGTCGTGCAGTTCGCCCGCGGTCATCTCGGGCGTGATGGCGATGATCTCGGTCGGCCCCATTGCGCCGGTATCGAGACCTTCATCCATTTGCATCACGACAATGCCGGTCTGCTTGTCGCCGGCCATGATGGCGCGCTGGATTGGGGCCGCGCCACGCCAGCGCGGCAAAAGCGAACCATGCAGGTTCAGGCAACCATATTCAGGCGCCTCGAGAATGGGCTTGGGCAGCAGCAGCCCATAGGCCACGACAACCGCGACCTCGGCCCCAAGCGCGGCGAACTGGGCCTGCTCGGCTTCGGCTTTGAGAGATCGCGGCGTAAACACCGGAATGCCAAACGCCTCGGCCGCTTCATGCACCGGGCTCTTGCGCTCGGCCTGACCGCGTCCTGCCGGTTTGGGCGCACGCGTATAGACCGCCACCACCTCATGTCCGGCTGACACTATTTCGGTCAGCGTCGGAACGGAAAAATCGGGCGTACCCATGAAGACGACGCGCATGGTCAACGACCTCGTGGTTCGACAGGCTCACCATGAGGTCTACGCGAACGCAGCACTCCCATAGACCTCATCCTGAGCCTGTCGAAGGGCGAGGTCGCGGCCACCGGATATCAGCCTGCGGCCCGCTTCGCCTGCTTCTCGAATTTCTTGATCACGCGGTCGCGCTTCAGGCGGCTGAGATAATCGATATAGAGCACGCCATCGAGGTGATCGAGCTCGTGCTGAATGCACACCGCCAGCTTGCCCTCTGCCTCTTTCACCACGTCCTGCCCATCGAGATCGGTATATTTCACCGTCACCTCATTGGGGCGCTCGACCTCGTAATAGAGCTCGGGAATGGAAAGGCAGCCTTCCTCGGTCACCTGCATCTGTTCGCCAAAAGCAGTGATCTCGGGATTGATCATCACCAGCGGAGCCGCCGGCTCACCCTCGCCCGCCAGGTCCATCACCACAATGCGCTTCATCACCCCGATCTGCGGGGCGGCCAGGCCAATACCCGGCGCATCATACATGGTGTCGAGCATGTCCTTGGCCAGCGACTTGATCTCGTCATCGACCTCGATGATCGGGTCGGCAACGGCACGCAAGCGCGCATCGGGAATGATCAGAATTGGGCGAACGGCCATGGCAGAAAAGTCCGGCGATGAAAGGATTGCCCCCGATATGGCGATTTCCGGCTCCCGGGTCAACTGCAGCCCTATTCAATCCACCGCAGCAGCAGAACATTTTGCGAACAGCAGAATCGGATTAAGCTCACGCCATGCAAGCTCTCGATATGACATTGTTCACTCTCGGCCAGTTCCCCGTCACGAACGCCATGGCCCTGCTGGCCGGCGTGCTGGCCCTGGTTGTCCTGCTGATCATCTGGCTTGTTGCTTCGGCGCGCGCTAGCGCGGCCCGTGCCGAACAGCGGGCCCGCGAGGCGGCCGAGGGGTTGAAGTCGAGCTTTCTCGAACAGATCGCCTTCCGTGATACGCGAATCCGGGATCTTGAAGCCCAACTTGAGCGCGAGCGTGATCGCGCCAGCGATCTGCTTGACACCGAGCGTGAAAAATCCAGCGGCCTGCAATCCGAACTGGCCGCCATGCGCACGCGGCTCGACGAGCAGGCGCGCCAGAACGAGGCGAATCTGAAGCGCTTCATGGAAGCGCGCCAGCAAATGACCGACGAGTTCAAATCCATTGCTGGCGATGTGCTGCGCACCCATGGCGAGACCTTTACCAAGCAGAACCGCGAGCAGGTCGACACACTGTTGAAGCCCTTGCAGGACAAGATCACCGAGTTCCACAAGAACCTGGTCGAGGACCGCTCCGCCATGGGCGAGCGCATCCGCGCCTTGGCAGAAAGCAATCTGCAAATTACCACCGAGGCGCAGAACCTCACCCGCGCCCTCAAGGGCAATTCGCAGACCCAGGGCGCCTGGGGCGAGATGATCCTGGCCACCATTCTCGAACAGTCTGGACTGCGCGAGGGCGAGCAATATTTCACCCAGCAGAGCCATAGCGGCGAGGATGGTCAGCGCCTGCGCACCGATGTCGAAATCCTGATGCCCAATGGCGACCGGCTGGTAATCGACTCCAAGGTGTCCCTGACCGCCTTCGAAGCCTTTGTGAACAGCCCCGAAGATGACCGCGACCAGCATTTGCGGGCGCATATTGCGTCGGTGCGCGGTCACATCACCACTTTAGGCGACAAGGGCTACAATCGGGCCGCGAAGTCCAGCCTGGACTATGTGATGATGTTCGTGCCCATCGAATCCGCGCTGGCCACGGCCATTCAGCATGATACCAAGCTGGTCGAATTCGGCATGGGCAAGGGGGTGATGCTGACCACGCCGACCACGCTGATGACCGTGCTGCGCACAGTGCGCAATGTCTGGGATATAGAAAAGCGTCACCAGAATGCCGAAGAAATCGCCGAGCGCGCCGGCCAGCTTTACGACAAGGTGGCTGGGTTCCTTGGGACCATGGACCAGGTCGGGGACGCCATCGACAAGTCCCAGCGCGCCTATACCAAGGCCAGGGATCAATTGACCTCCGGGCGCGGCAATGTCGTGCGGCAGGTCGAAATGCTGCGCGAACTCGGCGCCAAGTCGAGCAAACCCATTCCACCCACATGGGATGGTGGCAGCGAAGAAGGCCCGGCATTGCGACTGGTCAAGGATGAGCCGGGCGATCTCAATTGAATTCGATCATGTGATCGAACCCGGGTCCCGCTTGTGCGTTTCATCCTCGTGCAACTGCATAAGGGAGATCAGTCATGGTGCAGAACCACGATCATCCGGGCAGCCTCGTGCCCCAGGAAACCAGTTTCGACAATGCCGATACGCCGGGCATTGCCCAGCCCTATAGCCAAAGCGAGATCGAGGATTTGCTCTATGGCGATGACCGTCCGGCACGGGATCGGTTGGCTCGGCTGTGGGAGATGCGCCACGAGGCCGCCGAGCGCGAAAGCGGTGATTTCGGTGGTCAGGACCCGGCCTATATGCTTGAGGAACTCGACCGCGCCATCGCAGAATTGCAGCGTGATCTCGATAACACCGATGACACCGGCAACATTGATGCCTCCATGTCATCCGATCCCGCCGATCACCTCGACGCCCTGTCGCCCGACGACACCGACGCGCGCGATGCCTTGATCGGCGAAGAGGTCTTCTATGAGGAAGACGAGGACGGTCCCGTCGACGATGACCACGCCTGGCACGGCAGCGAGGAGTTCGACCCGCATTTAAACTAGAAGAGCATCTTTTGGGGCGCCAGGCCACCTCACTCCAGTCCTTCCCCGCCAGGGCAGGGCGGAGGCTGTCAGATTACGGTCCGCGCCTTGAGCGCCTGGCTCAATGTGCCTTCATCGAGATAGTCCAGCTCTCCGCCCACCGGCACGCCATGAGCGAGCCGCGTCACACGGATATCCGTCCCCGTCAGCCGATCGGTGATGTAATGGGCCGTCGTCTGCCCCTCGACAGTGGCATTCATGGCAAGGACGATTTCGGAATAGTCGTGCGCCCGCGCGATGAGGCCCTCAAGATTGAGGTCATCCGGTCCCACGCCATCGAGCGGTGACAAGACACCACCCAATACGTGATAGCGCACCTGGCCCACGCCGGCGCGCTCCAGCGCCCAGAGATCGGCCACATCTTCCACCACGATCAGAATACCGCTCTCGCCCCGGCGGGGATCGGCGCAGATCGAACAGGGCGACGTGGTGTCGACATTGCCGCACACCTCGCAACTCTTGACCGCAAGCACGGCGCGGTCCAAGGCCGCCGAAAGGGGCAGCATGAGCTGCTCCTTCTTCTTGATCAGGTGCAGCACCGCGCGCCGCGCCGAGCGTGGCCCAAGCCCTGGCAGACGCGCCAGAAGCTGGATCAACTGTTCAATTTCAGGTCCGCCGGAGGCCACAGCGGGGCGAGCCTAAAACGGCAGCTTCATGCCCGGGGGGATCGGCAGACCGGACGTCACGTCAGCCATCTTGCGCTGGGCTTCAGCTTCGCTCTTGCCCTTGGCGTCGTTAAAAGCGGCAATGATCAGGTCTTCGACCATCTCGGCATCTTCCGGCTTGAGCAATGAAGGATCGATCTTGATACCCTTCATTTCGCCTTTGCCGCTCAGCGATACGCTGACCATGCCACCGCCCGAGCGGCCCTCGACCACCAGATCGGCCAGTTCGGCCTGCATGGCCTCCATCTTGGCCTTCATCTCGCCGGCGGCCTTCATCATATTCATGATGTCTTTCATTCGTCGTCCTCTTCAATTGGGGGCGGAGCCAGTTCGGCGGGCGCGGCTTCATCGTCACGCACCGTCACGTTCACCAGCTTGGCGCCCGGAAATGTTTCCAATATGGCTTTGACCAGCGGATCATCATGCGCGGCGGCCGTGGCCGCCTCTTTGCGCTGCTCATTTTCCTGCCGGATGGTCAGCCCCTCGGGGGCCTTGGTCGAGACCATCACCAGCCAGCGCTGCCCGGTCCACGTCTGCAGGCGCGCCGAGAGCGTGGCGATAATGCCAGGGTCGGCGCCATCGCTCAGCGCCACCTCGATCCGGCCCTGCTCGAACGAGACCGGACGCATCTGGCTTTCCAGCGCCAGCTTGACCAGAACATCGCGCTTGGCGGCGGCCAAGCCAATGAGATCCTTGTACGACGCCACCGTGGCCAGCGCCGGCTGCGCAACGGCCTGTGGCCGCGACGCGGGAAGCGCTGGCGAAGGCGCCGCCACCGGAGCGGGCGAGGGGCTGGTCTGCATGGCCTCGACGCGCATGGCGGACGCGCCGCCGGATGGCCCGCGGGGCGCAGGCGGTGCACTGCCGCCACCCGAAGGCAGGCTGCCCTGCTGGGTCAGCTTGGAAATCACATCGTCAGGGCTGGGGAGATCGGCTGCATAGGCCAGGCGAATGAGTGTCATCTCGGCGGCCTGCAGCGCATTGCCGGCCCGCCCGGTTTCCTCATTGCCCTTGAACAGGATCTGCCAGGCCCGGGTCAGCGCCCGCATCGGCAGGCGCTGCGCCAGATCGGCGCCACGCGTCCGTTCGTCCGGGGTCAGCGAAGCGTCGTCTGCCGCCGCCGGCACCACCTTGATGCGGGTTACCAGATGCGTGAATTCGGCAAGATCGGCCAACAATGTCTGTGGATCGGCGCCCAGATCATAAAGTTCCTTGAGCGCAACCAGGGCCTCGGCAATCCGGCCGCCCATCAAATCTTCGAACAAGTCGATGATCCGCGCCCGATCCCCCAGGCCCAGCATGGCCTTGACCGTCGCCGTGCTCACCGAACCATTGCCATGGGCAATGGCCTGATCGAGCAGCGAGAGCGAGTCGCGCGCCGAGCCTTCACCGGCCCGTACAATCATGGCCAGCGCGTCCGGTTCAAAGCCGATGCCCTCCTGGCCGAGTATCTTTTCGAGATAGGCCGACATCACGTCGGCCGGAATGCGCCGCAGATCGAAGCGCTGGCAGCGCGACAGGATCGTCACCGGGACCTTGCGGATCTCGGTGGTGGCAAAGATGAATTTCACATAAGGCGGCGGCTCTTCGAGCGTCTTGAGCAGCCCGTTGAAGGCCGCTGTGGAGAGCATGTGCACCTCGTCGATAACATAGACCTTGTAGGGCGCCGAAACCGGCCCGTATTTCACCGAGTCGATGATTTCGCGGATGTCGCCAATACCGGTATTGGAGGCAGCGTCCATCTCCACGACATCGACATGGCGCCCCTCGATGATCGCGCGGCAATGGGCGCCTTCGGTTTCCAGCTCCAGCGTTGGGTGGCGGCCGGTTTCGTCCTCATAGTTGAAGGCGCGGGCCAGAATGCGGGCCGTGGTCGTCTTGCCCACGCCGCGCACGCCGGTCAGGATGAAGGCGTGGTGGATGCGGTTTTGCGCAAAGGCATTGCCCAGCGTCTGCACCATCGCGTCCTGCCCGACCAGGGTCGAGAAGTCGCGCGGGCGGTATTTGCGAGCCAGGACCAGATAGGGCGTGGTCTGAGTGTCAGCCATGCGGCCTGTCCTTGTCCTTCTTGCCGGGGAATCTGCCATTGGTCATGTCCGGAACATAGGGCAAGCCGGACCATGTCGCAAAAGGCCAATGCCGATATTGCGCTGTCCGATGCCCGATTCTGAACAGGGAATTGAGTAGGAGGCTGGCATCGACCCGTGAGGATCTCGTTGGGGCTGCTTCCTTCCGGACCTGACCCGGTTGGCGAGGAACACGTCCGCGCCAACCTCCCGAGGGGCTATATGCGGATTTTGATGCCGGGATGCAAGGGGGGCGGGATAACGAGCCGGCGAGGCTCCCAGCCAGTGACGCCCTCACGCGGGCGTCATGTCGGCAGAATACTGCGTCGAAAGGCCCGCACCAGCGCCTGGTCGAACCACTGTTCATTGTCCGTCAGATAGTCATAGGCCGCTTCGGAGGTGACCGGTTGCTTGTAGGTCCGGCGCTCCACCAGTGCCGAAAAGACATCGCAGATGGTCACCATCTTCACCAGGTCCGGCAGGCTGTTGCCCGTCAGGCCCGCCGGATAGCCAGAGCCGTCCAGCAGTTCATGGTGCGATCGCACACAGCCCAACACATCCGTATTTTGGACGCCGTGCTCCTTGAGAATGGCGTAGCCGATCATCGGATGCCGCCGAACATTGGCGATTTCTGCCGCGTCCAGGGCCGTTTCCTTGTTCAGGATCTCAAGCGGTATGAAGGCCTTGCCGACATCGTGCGCAAATCCGGCCGTAGTCAGGAGAACCTTGTCTTCGCGCGAAAACCCCAGTGACGAGCCAAACGCCGCGGCCGTGCCTGCAACCAGCAGGCAATGCTGGTAGGTCAGATTGTCATAGGACATCACCTCCTCCATCCAGTGATGGATGCCTTCGGCCTCGACGGCGTCGAGTACTGCCTGTGCGCCCGCATCGATCAGGCCCTGATAATTGCCGGCAGCGTTCCAAGTATTGGGCTCGAGCAGGTCTTCGATAGCGAGCTGTGTTTCGGGCGGTACGCAGCTTTGATGGGTCTTGAGAAACGAAAACTTGGCCATCAACTGCCGCAGCGCGGCGTTGATGCCCTCCTCACCGCTGAGCAAATCGCTGGCCCCCAAGGCGCGGGCCTGGGATTCGGTGTGGTGGTTGCGGTCCCTTAGCAAGAACACGACAGGGCTGTCGGGCGCGCGATGTACGGCCAGCGCCAGGCGCAACATGCTGGCGCTGGCAAGATTCTCAAGATCGACATCGCACAAAATCAAGGCATTTTTGACCTTGATGGTGGGCGCAGCATGGATGGGGAACATGCGGCACACCCCGCGCATGATCAGCCGCTTGAGTTCCCCCTCCTGCACCAGTTCCCGGTCCGTGAACAGCAACAATTGTTTGCCCTCCGGACATCAGAAGGCCATGCGATTATTGAAGAGTTGTGAATAAAACAGGTGTTCGGTGAAAGATAAGCGGGAGGAGTCATGCTCCTCAATTATATCATGCCCTGTCTTGCCACTGGCGCTCATCAAGGGGCACGTGGACGCCGCTGCCACGCGCGTGAACCCGTTGACCGTGTCCGTGTCCTTGCCCTTGCCCGAACAACCACGGCTGGTTATGCCCTTCTTAGGTCTTTATAGCCAAAATGGTTACCAGCTTGTCTTTGGAAGGCCAGCAGGCAACCGGCGCTGAAGTGTGGCGCGCCTGCCAATCGGGAGTTTGTCTTGTCTAAACGTCGTCATCCGACATCCCTGCGTACCTCCAGCGAGGATGTTGCCGTCTCGCGCAAGGCGCCTGATACGCCACAGACGCGCAGCGCCGCTTATCGCCTCGCCTTTGCCGACGACGAGTTCATGACTTCGGAGGACACGCGTGGCGTGCGCTTCCAGCTCGAATATCTCAAGCCCGAATTCCGCCTGCGCGAACATGGGATCAATTCCACAGTGGTGCTGTTTGGCGGCGCACGGATTCCCGAGCCGGGCAAGCCGGCCTGGGCGGCCAAGAACGAAACGCAGCGCCGCAATCTCGAGGCCGCTTCACGCTATTATGACGAGGCGCGCAAGTTCGCTCAGTTCGCCTCGCAGACTGCCGCCTCGATGGACTTCAAGGAATATGTGGTGACCACCGGTGGTGGGCCCGGCGTAATGGAAGCGGGCAATCGCGGCGCGGCCGATATGGGTGCGCCCTCGATCGGGCTCAATATCGTGCTGCCGCACGAGCAGGCGCCCAATCTCTATGTGACGCCGGATCTGAGCTTCAATTTCCACTACTTCGCCACCCGCAAGATTCACTTCCTGATGCGAGCCAGGGCGGTAGCGGTCTTTCCGGGCGGCTTCGGCACGCTGGACGAATTCTTCGAGAGCCTGACCCTGATACAGACTGGCCGCATGGACCGCATTCCCATCCTGCTGTTCGGCAAGGAATTCTGGACCAAGGTCATCAACCTTGAGGCTCTGGCAGAGGCCGGGACCATATCCCCCGACGATACGGACCTGTTCACCGTGGTTGATACCGCCAGGGAAGGCTGGGATGTGGTGCGCCAGTTCTACAACCTGCCCCAGATGAGCGAGCCGACTTGGCGCGGCGGCTGAGGCGTAAAGCGCCGGTCTACACCCCGCGCTTGCCGCCACCCTGATTGGCCAGGCCGCTGATCGTGGCGCGCAGCGCCGCGGGCTTGACCGGCTTGGTGACCACGGCAATGCCGCGATCCTCTGCCAATGCCCGCACGGCGGGACTGCGGTCTGCGGTGACCAATGCGGCCGGCAAATGCCCGCCAATATTATGCCGCAGCCACTCGATGGCATCCAGGCCCGAGGTCTGGTCGAGATGATAATCCATCAGCACCAGATCGGGATACCAGCCTTCGAGCAGATGCTCGCGGTCAATTTGCTTGAGCGAGAGCGCCGTGCGCACCTCGCATCCCCAATGGTTCAGCAACCCCTCCATGGCCTCGAGAATGGCGCGCTCATTGTCCACGCACAGCACCTTCAGGCTCAGCGTACCGAAGCTGGGCTCCGGCGGCAGGGCCTCTGGCTGGCTGGTCGGCCGGGCATTGCGCACCGCGGGCAGGTAAATCGAAAAGCGCGACCCGCTGCCTTCGCGGCTGTCCAGCTCCAGTGTCAGCCCAAGCGCTGTTACCAGGCGCTGCACGATCGAAAGCCCCAGTCCAAGTCCCTGCGCCATGCGCGCGCCGCGTTCGAGCCGGGAAAACTCGGCAAAGACCAGCCGGTGCTGGTCCCTGTTGAAACCGATGCCGGTATCGATCACGTCGAGCCGCCAGCGATTGCCGCGTTTGCGCAGCCCCACCAGCACCTTGCCGCCAACCGGGGTATATTTGATGGCATTGGACACCAGGTTCTGCACGATGCGCCCCACCAGCGAGCGATCCGCCATCACGCTGGCCTTGGTGGCAACGATCCGCAGCGAAATCGAGCGCTCCCGCGCCATGGGGGCAAATTCAACTTCGGTCTTTTTGAGCAGATCCTGCACCTGGATCGGCGCCGGCGCCGGCTTGAGCGCGCCGCTGTCGATGCGAGAGATGTCGAGCAGCGCCGACATGATGTCTTCCACCGCCGTCAGCGACGCCTCGATGGAATTGGCCAGTTCGGCAAAGCCTGTCGATTTGGCGCGTTCGATCAGCGTGGAAGTATAGAGCCGCGCCGCGTTCAACGGCTGCAGCAGGTCGTGGCTGGCCGCCGCCAGAAACCGCGTCTTGTCATGATTGGATGCATCGGCTTTGGCGCGGGCCGCTTCCAGTTCGGTATTGACTTGTTTGAGCGCGGCCGTGCGCTCCTCCACCCGCCGCTCCAGGGTCTGGTTGACCTGGGCCAGTTGCTGTTCGGCACGCACCCGGGCGGTGACGTCGGAAAAGCTCACCACCAGCCCGCCATTGGGCAGGCGACTCGAATGAAACTCCAGGGCCTGGCCGGCATTGCCCAGGCGTTGGGTCACGCTGGTTAGTGCCGCGGTCAGCTCCTTGATGCGCTCGATGGCCAGTTGCGCCGCATCGCCAGGCCCAAGGTCGCCGCGCTCGGCCATGAACAGGGCAATGTCGAACAGCGCTGAGCCAGGGCGGATCAGATCTTCGGGCAGATGCAACAGCCTGTTGTAGCGCTGGTTGGAGGTCACCAGGCGCAAGCCGGCGTCGAACACGGCGACGCCTTGTGGAATATGGTCGATGGCCAGCGCAATGGCGCGTGTCGGATCGTGGTCGAGCAGGCTCATCTGGGTTCGCACAGTGGCAGGTTGCGGTATCTCGACCTTATCAGCCTCGGACCGGCCCGGCGCAAGACCGCCCTTGGGACCATTGCTTTTTGCCCCAAAGCCTTTCAATCCTTGTTGATGGTTAACCGCGGCGGTCGCCGGAGTGGGGCGGGGCCAATAATGCGAGAGGGTCTAAATGAGCGTGTTCAAGGAATTTCGGGACTTTGCTATCAAGGGCAACATGATCGATCTGGCCATCGGTGTGATCATCGGTGCGGCTTTCGGGGCCATCGTCTCCTCCATCGTTGACGACATCTTCATGCCGCTGATTGGTCTGCTGCTGGGCGGGATCGATTTTTCAAACCTGTTCGTTGTGCTGTCCAACCCCAATGATGTGGCCGTGCCTTCGCTGGCCGTTGCCCAGGAAGCAGGCGTGGCCACGCTCAATATCGGGCTCTTCATAAATGCCGTGGTCAAATTCACCATCATCGCCGTCGTGCTCTTCATGGTGGTCAAGGGCATCAATTCGATGAAGCGCGAAGCCGCCAAGGAACCGGTGGAATCAACACCGGCCTCATCCAAGGAAGAAGTGCTGCTCACCGAAATCCGCGACGCCATCCGGGCCAGTGGCAAGGCCTGAACTGAGACGCGATTAGACGAAGGGTCGGCAGCAATGCCGGCCTTTATTGTCCAAGAGGTTAGGAATAAAGTCGTTGACACGAAGGCAAATGAATATATACCTAGTTCGTAGGTAGTCGATCCTACGGATTCATCGTATCGGACGGCGCCACCACTTAGAGCAAACTACACTTGCGGGACACCTGGGCAGAGGTGCAGCGGGGTAAAAGCGGATACGCTTTTGCCATGCGGACCGTCGTGCGCCCTGGCTACCGTTCGAAAAGCGAACTTGCCGGAAGGGGCTATGGCATGAACACGCATACCTATTACCACGCATTTCTCAACCGGGACCGGCTGGTCCATATCGTCGATCCGGATCCGGGCACCTGCGAAGCGCTCAGCGTGCTGTTTCGCCTGGAGGGCTTCCAGACCATCTTCTCTCTCGAGGCCGCGCATTTCCTCGCCGCGCTGGAGCGCCGGCGGCCAGACGTGGCGGTCATCAATCTCAATCAGGGTGAAGAAGACGGGCTGAGCCTGTTGCGCCGGGTCAAGGGACTGCGCACCGGCGCGCCCGTCATCATGCTCGCCAACGAACCGCAACTGGAAGCTGCGGTCACTGCCATGAAGTTGGGGGCGACCGATGTGCTCAGCAAACCCATCGACAGCGAATTGCTGCTCAGAGTGGTGCGGGACGCCTTGCGCAAGGATGTGCATCTCGGCGCCATGCAGGCCGGAGGCCGCCCCGTCGAGGTGCGCGGTTTTTCCCAGCTCACCCCGCGTGAGCGCGAGGTGCTGCAATTGATCACCAATGGCCAGTCCAACAAGGAAGCCGGCCGCGAACTCGGCATTTCCCCCCGCACCATCGAAGTGCATCGCGCCCGCGTCATGGAAAAGCTCGGCGCCCGCAACACCGCCGACCTGATGAGGATTGTGCTTACGAGCTAGCACAACGTCATCGTGACTGGTGGCGACACGTTCAGCGTCTCCCATTGCCGGGCAACTGTTCGATCAGGTCTCGCGCCCATTGGGCGGCGCGTTCGACTTCGCCCACCTTCAGGGGACCTTCCTGGCCCAGGACGACAAAGCCGGCTGTGTCCCCGACCAGTACACAACCTTGCTCGGTCAGCTCTCGGGCCAGCCGTTCTGCAGCATAGCCGCCCGCGTGAACAACCCAACGCAGGGGCGCGGGCTCGATCGTGTCGAGATCGATACGTGTGTCGAACGCGGCTGCGGGGCCTGCCAGGTCGGGGCGGGAAGCAAATTCCTGGATTTCAGGCGTCGGCCGGAACCCCCGCGTGGGCGATCCGACAATGAGCAGGTCAACGCCGGACAAATCCATGCCTTGGGCCTGCTGTGCCGTGGCCAGCCTGACCTCATGCGTCTTGCTCAATTCGTCCGCCATAGCCTGGGCGATCTGCCCGGTATTGCCGAATATGCTGTCATAGACGATGAGAATGGACACGGCACACACTCCCCGTTGCAGGGAGACTATGTCCCCCCAACTGCGGGCCGGCCTTGATGTCGATCAACCGGGCTGAGCTTTTTTTGGCGACGGTCCCGGTCTTCAGGCCGAGCACCTCAGTCTCAAACCTAGCCGCCCAGGCTGGGCAGCGTCAGGTCCCCGCTAGTCAGCTTGCTGGCAGTTATCGCCGCATCGGCCCGTTCGCGCGGCAGTTCCAGGCTCGTCCATACGCTCACCAGCGCATGGCGCAACTCGAAGATCATCTCGTCGCTATGCAGCGGCGTCGGGGTGATGCGCAGCCGTTCGGTGCCCTTGGGGACCGTCGGGTAATTGATCGGCTGGATATAGATATTGTGCTTGTCGAGCAGCATGTCGCTGGCCGCCTTGACCGCCCGCGCATCGCCCACGATCAGCGGCACGATATGGGTGTCGGTTTCCATCACCGGCAGGCCGGCATCGGCCAGGATCGCCTTGGTCAGCCGCGCCTGGCGCTGATGCATCAGGCGTTCTTCGCCATTGCCCTTCAAATGCTCGATTGAGGCGCGGGCCGCCGCGCAGAGCGCCGGGGGCAGGGCGGTGGTGAAGATGAACTCGGGCGCATAGGAGCGCACCGCATCGATGATCGAGCGATTGGCGGCGATATAGCCACCCATCACGCCAAATCCCTTGGCCAGCGTGCCCTCGATGACGTCGATCCGGTCCATCAGGCCGTCGCGTTCGGCAATGCCGCCGCCACGCGGACCATACATGCCCACGGCGTGCACTTCGTCGATATAGGTCAGCGCCCCGAATTCTTCGGCCAGGTCGCAGATTTCCTTGATGGGGGCGACATCGCCATCCATCGAATAGACGCTTTCGAAGGCGATCAGCTTGGGGCGCTTGCGGTCGACCTGGCTGAGCAATTCGCGCAAGTGCGCCACGTCATTGTGGCGGAAAATCTTCTTTTCCATGCCCGATTGGCGCACGCCCTGGATCATCGAGGCATGGTTGAGCTGGTCGGAAAAGATGACGCAGTCGGGCAGCAGGCGGGCAATGGTCGAGATCGCCGCTTCGTTGGACACAAAGCCCGAGGTGAAAACCAGCGCGGCTTCCTTGCGGTGCAGATCGGCGAGCGAACGCTCAAGCTCGATCAGCGGCCGGTTGGTGCCCGAAATGTTGCGCGTGCCACCCGCGCCCACACCCATGCTGGCGGCGGTCTGCTGCATGGCCGTCACGACTTTGTCGTGCTGGCCCATGCCCAGATAGTCGTTGGAACACCAGATCGTAATCTCGCGGGCATTGTCTGCATCGTCACGATACACAGCCTTGGGAAACTTGCCGGCGATACGCTCGAGGTCAGCAAAGACGCGATAGCGCTTCTCTGCGCGCAGTGTATCCACTGCATCCTCGAAAATTCCGCGATAGTCCATGGGAGCCATTCCTTTGCGAGCACCGGAACGGCGGGGCGGCCGGACCTGGCTCTTTAAGCTCTACCTAATCCCCGTGCCGCCGCATTGATATAGGTCAATTCGACGCGCTGACGTGCCTAACCCCTTGCATGCATTGGGGAGCGCCAGCGAACATGAGAGCTATTCTAAAGTAAGCTCCCGGCCCTGCCAACACCGCCCGGCTACATTCGGTTTGAAAGCAAAATCAGCCCAAAAGTGTTCGAGGCCGCAATTAACCGGACCTTGGAGTACTTGTTGATAGATTGTTTGCGCTGCGCTTAGATCAAGTATCTCGGGGGAGAAGTGAGGGGAGTTTGGGAGTGAAGAGCTTTTCGTCTTCAAGTTTTGCCGGCGAGCAGGTCGACGCGCTGGCACTGGCGCGGGCCGCCGTGGAGAAAAACCCGCAGGCCTTGTTCACCGATTTCCAGTGGTTTCTGTACAAGGGCAAGGACACTGTCTTTTTTACGGCCTTCTCCACTAGAAGCTATGACAAGGACGCCTTGGGCAACATGGTTGCCGAGATGATCGCCTTGGCACCCCAGCTCACCCATGGTTTTGTCGGCGCCCAGCCGGGCCAGCCTTTTCCCAAGCACATGCTCGATGCCATCACATCTGTCGAAATGGTCGACGAACTCGACGGCTACCCCGACAAATGGCTGTCCAAATCCTCCGACATCTTTGAACGCGAGGACCTGCCGCTGTTCCGCGTCATGGCCGCGGTGCGCCGCGATGGCCCCGACAGTGACGGTCGCGCGGCCATTCTGCAGGTGCGCTCCAGCCATGCCTTGCTGGAAGGTTCGGATTCGGCCCTGCTGACCCGCTCGGCATCTGCCAGCCATGGCGTGCAGTCGGACAAGTCCAACAAGCTGCCCTGGGGTGATCGGCTGAAAAGTGCCCTGCGCGGCGGCATGACCACGCTGATCTATCTGGTGCTGGCCAACATACTGGCCCCAAAGGAAAAGCCCTGGGGTTTTCGCACCCTGGCCATCGAGCGCCACCGCCTGCGCAAACTGGCCAACAAGCTTGGCGTCCGCCAGCGCTCGCTGATGTTCGCGTTGGTCACCCACGCCCTCAATGGTGAGGGTGCAGAAAAGCATATGAGCAAGAAGGTGATTGGTGCCAATTACACCATGCTCGACACCAAGCGGAACAGCACCGACGATGACTTCTTCCGCGTCCGCGCCCTGGAAGCCAAGTTCAAGGTGATGGACGACTTTGTCGACTATGTCCGGGCCGTCGATAACACAGTGGCTGGTATCGAGCAGAAGGACATTACCTCCTTCCAGGTGGTCATCATGTCCATGTTCAAGGCCATGCGGGCGGTCAACCGGGTCCTTCCCTTCCTGCCCAACAAGCGCTTTTGGCGCTTCAATGGCGGCAATGATATCGTGCTGACCCTGGTACCGCCGCACCGAACCTATGGCCCGCTCACCCACGGCATGGTGGAGCCGCTCTACTGCGGCGCCTGGCACACCGAGGTCAATATCTGTACCTTCTGCCCCGGTCGCCAGTATGTGACGCTCAATTTTTCCATGGAGCAGCGCCACATCGCCCATGTCGACAAGATCATGAGCCTGCTAGCCGAAGTCGAGCGCCGCGAAGTTGGTCCCCATACCATGGCGCCGGCGGTCGAGAAGCTGCGCTGAGCGTTTTGACCCGAAGCGCGACTTTCCATCATCAGAAGATTTCTGAAGTACGTACATCAGAGCTAGGTTGCGGGCGCAGCACTCTGTGGGTTTATATGTCGCGACATCTCAGCGATCGATCCGGACATCACCATGAACCGCTTTGCCACCTATCCCAGCCTTGAAGACTGCCCCGTTGTCATCTCCGGCGGCGCCTCTGGTATTGGCGAGGCCATGGTGCGCGCTTTCGCCGGGCAGGGCGCCAAGGTCGGCTTCGTCGATATCGCAGAAGAGGCCGGCGAGGCCCTGGCTGTCGAACTGAACGCCTCAGGTCACACGGTGCGTTTCATCCCCTGCGACGTGACCGACGTCCCAGCCTATCAGGCCGCTATAGCTGAATGCGCCGAACGGCACGGCGATGCACTTGTCCTGGTCAATAATGCGGCCCACGACCAGCGCCACCAATGGAACGAGGTGACGCCGGAGGAGTGGGATCAGCGCATGGGGGTCAATCTCAAGCATGCCTTCTTCGCCATTCAGGCGGTGGCACCTGGCATGGCCAAAGCGGGCAGGGGATCGATCATCAATTACGGCTCGATCAGTTGGATGATCATGGCGCCCGGTATCCCGGTCTACGAAACGGCAAAGGCAGCCACGCACGGCCTGACCCGCGCTATGGCCCGAGAACTGGGGCAATCTGGCATACGCGTTAATTCACTGGTCCCCGGCGCCGTGATGACCAAGCGTCAGCGCGAACTTTGGGTCACCGCGGATGACCTGGCCAACATCAAGGAGCAGCAGGCGATCCCTGAAGCGCTCTCGCCCGAAGACTGCGCCCGCATGGCCCTGTTTCTGGCCGCCGACGACAGCGCCATGATCACGGGTCAGCAATTTCTTGTGGATGCCGGTTGGGCCCACACCTGACCCCATTCATCCCCGGTTCAGGCTCTTTCCCTCATCACGCTCCTGCCTTATTGAGAGGGCAACACAAGGCCACCATTACCGAATCCTTACTTGGGGGAAGTCTATGAAGTCGAAGGTTCTCGTCGCCCTTGCCGCGACCCTGGCGCTCAGCGCCTGCACCACCACCGATCCCTATACCGGCCAGAGCCGGATTTCCAACACCGCTGGCGGTGGTCTGCTCGGGGCTGGCGGCGGTGCGGTGGCAGGCGCCATTGTCGGCGCGGCAGTGGGCGGTGATCCGCGCGTTGGCGCCTTGATCGGCGCAGGCGTTGGCGGTCTGACCGGTGCGGCCATCGGCAATTACATGGATCAGCAGGAAGCCGAGTTGCGTGCTCAGCTGCAGGGCACCGGCGTGTCTGTCACCCGCGTGGGCGACCAGATCATCCTCAACATGCCGTCCAACATCACCTTTGCGACCGATCAGTCGACGGTGCAGCCCCAGTTCAACCAGACGTTGGTCTCGGTTGCTCTGGTCCTCAAGAAGTTCGACAAGACCATTGTCGATGTCTATGGCCACACCGACAGCCAAGGCGACGACGCGTATAATCTGGCGCTCAGCCAGCGCCGCGCCGTGTCGGTCGCCACCATCCTGGCCAATCAGGGTATCGATCAGCGCCGCTTCTACATCGAAGGCAAGGGCGAAACCTCGCCAATCGCCTCGAATGGCACCGAAGCCGGACGCGCGCAGAACCGTCGCGTGGAAATTCAGCTTTCGCCCATCCGCGGCTGATCACCAATACGGAATTGTTCAGAGGCGCGATCGTTGGGTCGCGCCTTTCTTATTGCGCGGGTGTCTCGACCACCGGTGCCGATGTCGGTGAGCCCGGCTGCATGTCGGTGCCTGGCGCGCCTGAAAAGATCTGCATGAGCAGCAGAATGGCCACTATGATCGCCAGAGCGCACAACCCATAGAGCCACCAATTGGTCGGTCCAGTCGAGCCGACCGTCGCATCGTGTTCTCCGGCAACCTTGAGCCCGGATCCGTCTGGTACATCCAGCTTGGCCGAGTTTTCGTCCACCAGATGGTCCACTTCCGCCATCGGCGGAGCCTGTTTGCCCTTGGCCATCAATAGTCCCCCTTGAACACTGTCTCGGTGCCTACGGCACTCTCCACGCCTTCGCGCACCTCTGCGATGGCTTGGTCAATTTCTTCGGGCTCGTAGGCAACCGCGGCGCCTTCGGTCTTCGCACCCGTTGCCTCTGCCTTGAGTTGGTGCAGCAACTCGATCTTTTCGCGTGCCGTAAACAAAGTGTGATGCGCGATCTGCATGGGGTTAAGTTGGTCCTTGCCACCCATGCGTTGTTTCAGGGTGTCGAAAATCATTATTCTCTCCCGAACTTGTCCTGGGCCTTGCGACCCTCCAGCTAGATCAATGCGACAATACGCTGACGGTTCCGGCCTCTGCCCGCATTGGAACGCTCCGCTTAACCCCATCTTGAGAGGTTTGCGGCAATTTGGCGGGATGCGGAGGACGTTCGGATGAACCGAATCATCGGCATCCTGATTGCCGGGACACATGCGCGGGGCCGACGGATTGGCCTCTGGCTGGTGGCTTTCGTGGTCCTGATGTTCGGCGCCACCTGGATTGTTGCCGAGCAGGTCTCGCTCAACATGCGGGTGGAAACGCAACGCAGCCTGACCGGTTATGAGCGGCTGCGGGCCAATGTTCTCTCTACTTTCGATGAGATGGATCGTCGCCTGGTTCAACCGGCCTGTTCACCGGCATTCCTTGACGAGCTGCGCCGCATCGCCTTTTTGCCGGACGGCATCAATGAACTGCTCTATGCCCCGGACGGTCGCGTCGAGTGTTCGGTCAATTCGGGGCGGCTGGACGCGCCCGAGGATTTGGGCGAGCCCGATATCGCCGCTCAATACCCGTTTGGCATGGCGTTCTGGGTAGACATTGATCTTGGCTTTCTTGGTCTCGATGGCATGGTCGGAATTTTGGCGCAACGCGGCTCGCTGGCCATGATCGTCCCACCTCAACCTTTGCCGGCAACTGGGCCGCGCTGGATGGAACAGGAACTCATCTTCCGTTTCAGCGACGAGGTCTGGCTGCACCGCCAGGGTGAGGCAGGTCTGTATGCTGAGGCCCTCAGTGCCACCGGCCCGGCCATTGCTTCGGTGTTCAGGGGCGTTTTCTACGAAACCGCGTGCGACAGCGGCGGCATTCATTGCGTCGCCAGTCGTAGCGATTTGACCCAACTCTTCGGGCTGGGCTGGGCTACACTCGCCGTCATCCTGCTTGTCACCAGCGTCTTGGCTGCCTGGGTTGCTCAGCAATTGCACCGCATCATTGAGCGCTACTGGTCGTTCGAGGCACGTTTCCTGCGTCGGCTCGACAAGGGTTCAGTAGTCTGCGCCTATCAGCCTTTGCTCAATTTGAAGAATGATTTGGCCACAGGTTGCGAAGTGCTGGCACGCTGGCGCGATATTGACGGGACCATCGTGCCGCCGGACCGGTTCCTGCCCATTATCGAAAGGCACGGCCTGACCGAACGCTTCACCTCCATGGTGGTCGCCTATGCCTATGCAGACCTGACTGCATACCTGCCCAAGGGCCTGCGCCTGCAGGTCAATTTCAATATTTTCCCACAGGACCTCGATGCCGGCAAACTGGTTCCGATCTTCGCCCCTTTCCTGACGAAAGACTCTCCATTCGACGTTGTTGTCGAGATTGTCGAAACCGCCGAAATCAGCCCCGAAACGGCGCAGGTCGAAATCGAGCGGCTGCGCGCTGCTGGCCTCAAGGTCTACATTGACGATTTCGGCGCGGGCTATTCCTCCATGCAGAATCTGGCCGCCCTCTCCATTGATGGGGTCAAGCTGGATCGATCCTTCGCCATGGCCCCGGACCATTCGGTCATGTCCACGATGCTGGGTTACGCTATCGACCTGGTGCAGGCCTCAGGGCGGTCTCTGGTGGTCGAAGGGGTAGAAACCATGGATCGGCTGAACGCTCTAAAGGCGACCGGTATGGTAAACTTCGCTCAGGGCTATGGCATTTCCCGTCCACTCTTTATCGCGCCCTTTGTGGCCTATCTTGCCGACCATGGTCCGCGTCCGTTGACCCGCCCCCGCCTGGTCGCCTGATCACATTTCCAGTTTCTGCGAAACCTGCATCAGGGCATCGCGTTCTGCCTCCACACCCCAATCAAGGAGGATGAAATGGCCTATGATGACAACCGCGTCGACTCAGCTGACGTCAAGGAAACCCACGATCTGATCGCGTCGGACAAGGTCGAAGGCACCAAGGTCTATGACCCCAATGGCGACCATATCGGTTCCATCGAGCGCATCCTGGTCGAAAAGCGCGGCGGCAAGGTTTCCTACGCCGTTCTCAGCTTTGGCGGTTTCCTGGGTATTGGCCACGACCATTATCCATTGCCCTGGTCCAAGTTGGATTACGATGAAAATCTTGGTGGCTACCGCGTCGACATCACCAAGGACCAGCTCGAAGGTGCGCCGCGCTACGAGAATGAGGACGACAATTTCTGGACGGCCGAGAATGGACGCCGCGTCCATGACTATTATGGCGTGACCCCATACTGGATCTGATCCGGTCCCCGCTTTTTTCAATGACCAATTTATTGCAAGGCCGGCGCCAGTTTTCCTGGCGTCGGTTTTTCACGTTCACGAACGTGTGAGTCTGTAACCCCTTTGGTCGCGCAGCGAATGTCTTCGTGTCGGAACCCCCAAAGGTTCCCCATCAGAGGAGAAACCCCATGAATCGTCTTTCGACCTTCGCCCTTGCCGCCTCGCTGACCGCCGCCCTCGGGGGCACAGCAATTGCCCAGGACTCCATGGGCGGCGACGCCATGGCTGCCACCGAAAAGTGCTACGGCGTAGCTCTTGCCGGCGCCAATGACTGCGCCGCCGGCCCCGGCACCACCTGCGCCGGTACCTCCACCATCGACTACCAGGGCAACGCCTGGAAAGCCGTACCTGCAGGCACCTGCGAAACCATGTCGGTCGAGGGAGATCGCATGGGTTCGCTCGAGCCGCTCGACCGCGATCTTCCCACGGCAAGCTGATTGGCGCCAATCACGGGAGGCTCACGAGCCTCCCGCCTTTCTCAAGGGAGGCATCCATGTTCCACGACCCTCTGCCGGCACGCCCCGGGCTGGGTTTGAAGCCGCAGCATTATGCCCAGATCATCGCCGAGAAGCCCGATCTTGGCTTCTTCGAAGTGCATGCCGAAAACTATATGGGCGAGGGTGGGCCGCCTCATCGTTATCTCAGCGCGATCTGCGCGGATTATCCGCTCTCGCTGCATGGCGTCGGCCTGTCCATAGGCGGCGAAGCGCCGCTTGATCGCGACCACCTCAAGCGCCTGCGCGCCTTGGTCGAGCGCTACCAGCCCGCGTCCTTTTCCGAGCATCTGGCCTGGTCCAGCCATGACGAAGGCTATCTCAACGATTTGCTGCCCGTGCCTTACACTCCTGAAACGCTGGAGCGCGTCGTCGCCCATGTGGATGAGGTGCAGCAGGCCCTTGGCCGCCGCATGCTGCTCGAAAACCCCTCGACCTATGTCCTGTTCGAAGAAAGCACTATCGAGGAGGTCGATTTCCTCGCCGCCATCGCCGACCGGACCGGTTGCGGCCTGCTGCTCGACGTCAACAATGTCATGGTCTCGGCGGTCAATCACCGGCTCGATCCGGTGGCCTATATCGATCGCTTTCCGGTGCACCATGTGGGTGAAATTCACCTTGCTGGTTATGATGAAACCACCGATGACGCCGGCGAACGCCTGCTGATCGATGCGCATGGCAGCCGCGTGCGCCCCGACGTGTTCGCGCTCTACCGCCACACCATCATCCGCACGGGTGCCCTGCCGACCCTGGTCGAATGGGACAACAACGTACCCGCCTTCGATGTGTTGATGGACGAGGTTCGTCTGGTGGACGAGGTGCTCGATGGCACGTTGAACCGGAGATTGGCATCATGACCAGTCAGAGCCAGTTCACCCGGGCATTGACCGATCCCGCTCAGCCGGTACCGGCGGGACTGGTCTCGCCACGCGGCAGTGTGGATAGCAAACGTTTCGCGGTCTATCGCAACAATGTCCATGTCAGCCTGGTTGGTGCCCTTGCGGCCCGCTTCCCGGTGACCCGCCAACTGGTCGGGGAAGAGTTCTTTGCCGGCATGGCACGGCTCTATGTTGGGCAGACCAAGCCCAAGGGTCCGGTTCTACTCCACTATGGCGACAGCTTCCCCGATTTTGTGGCGCAGTTTCCGCCCGCTTCGGGATTGCCCTATCTACCCGATCTGGCCCGGCTCGAGGCGGCCTGGACCGACGCCTACAATGCGGCCGATGTCGATGTTCTTGTCCCGGCCGATCTGAGCACGATTGGCGGTGATGCGCTGGCCGCGCTCGATCTGACACTGGCGCCGTCCACGCGCCTGGTGCGCTCTGGCTTTCCGGTCGGCTCGCTTTGGTCTGCCCACCAGACTACGCCGGTCAGCATTCCGGCATTATCGGGCAGCGAATGCGTGCTGCTCACGCGGCCAGAGGCCGACATTCGCCTCACCATCATTCCACCCGCCGCCTTTGCATTCCTCAAGGCGATAGGGCAGGGCCTGCCTTTGGGCCAGGCGTCCGAAGCCGCCCTGACCGATTTTCCTGATTTTGATCCCGGCGCCGCGCTGGTGGGGCTGGCCGGACTGGGCGCCTTTGCGGCCCTGACCAAGGAGCAAGCTGATGTTTGATCGCGCCATTGCCCTCTGGAACCGTCTCGATGCGGGTCTGGGCGCAGTCCCGGCCGCCCTAGCGCTACTGGCCCTGCGCATCGCACTGGCCATTCCGTTCTGGCGGTCGGGCCTGACGAAATGGGACGGCTTTCTCAATCTCTCGACCGGTGCCCGCTATCTCTTCGAGCAGGAGTTCAAGCTGCACATTTTCGGGCAGGCCTTCGCCTATCCCGCGCCGCTGACCATGGCGTTCCTGGCCGGTCTGGGCGAGATCATCCTGCCCATCCTGCTGGTGCTGGGCCTGGGCACGCGCTTCGCCGCTCTCGGCATTCTGGGCATGACTGTCATCATCCAGCTCACCGTGCCTGATGGCCTGATCAATTTCCACCTGCCCTGGTTCGCCATGGCTCTCGCCTTGGTCGTCTATGGTGGCGGCACGCTTTCGGCCGATCGCCTGCTGGGCGGTTTTTTCGGCCAGCGGGTCAAGGGGTCTGCACGCCCCGCGCGGTAACATAGAGCGCATAGAGCGAGGTGGTGGCGGTAATGAAGAGCCGGTTCCGCCTCGGTCCACCAAAGGTCAGGTTTGAAACCGTCTGCGGCACAAAGATCCTGCCGCATAGCGTGCCCGTGTCGTCGAACACCTGCACGCCGTCCGCGGCCGAACACCACACCCAGCCGTCGGTATCCACCCGGAAGCCGTCGGGAATGCCATTGTCGATAACCGCAAATGGTCCCGCGTCCCGCAGCGCCATTCCGCCGTCTTCGACGGCAAAAGCGCGGATATGGCGCGGCGCATCGGGATTATGGCTGGCGCCGGAATCGGCGACATAGAGCACGCTTTCGTCGGGCGAAAAGGCCAGCCCATTGGGCTGCACGAAGTCACCGACCATCAGCCTGACCTCGCCACTCCGCCCATCGATCCGATAGACCCCATGCACCGGTTGCTCGGGTTCGGCTCTATACCCCTCATAATCGGACAGGATGCCGTAGCTCGGATCGGTGAACCAGATCGAACCATCCGACTTCACCACCACATCATTGGGTGAGTTCAGCCTTTTGCCCTCAAACCGGTCGGCCAACACAGTGATCGTGCCGTCGATCTCGGTCCGGGTCACCCGGCGCGGCCCATGCTCGCAGGAAATCAGCCGACCCTGGCGGTCACGCGTATGCCCATTGGCGAAATTCGATGGCTCGGTATAGACGCTGACCGAATTGTCGCTGGGCAGATAACGCAGCACCCGCTGATTGGGGATGTCGGAAAAATAAAGTGCATCATGGTCCGAAAACCACACCGGCCCCTCGGCCCAGCGGCACCCGGTGTGCAGCTCTTCCAATTGCGCGCTGCCCACGATCTTGTGCGCGAATCGCGGGTCGATAATGTCGTAAAGTCCCTGCTCGGTCATGCGCCCCTCCCTGATGCAAGCCAGCCATAGCCTTCCCGGCCATGGTCGGCAAGGCAACGGCGCGGCGCCGTAGCAAATCAAACGGAGGAGAAAACTGGTGCTGCCGGACAGGATTGAACTGTCGGCCTCTCCCTTACCAAGGGAGTGCTCTACCACTGAGCTACGGCAGCAAATTCGCGGGGGCCGGTGATCCGGCGCGGCGACGGGGGCTCCTTTGCCATAGGGACCGTCTCGACGCAAGACCAAAAACAGCCTATCAACCGGACCAATGGAATCGAGGTGCCGAAGGGCCATGGGCAAATCGGAACAAACTGCACTGCGCGAGCAAAGATTGGCCGCAAAGCTGCGGGAGAACCTCAAGCGTCGGAAGGAACAGGCAAAGGCGCGCGCCGCAGGCGACGCGAACGAGCAGGCTCTGACGACACCCGAAACGGACACGAACAAGAAACCGTAAACCATTTTCGGGCGATTCTGATCGCAACACTTTCGAGAACGGCTGGTCTGGCTCACGTGGCATCGAAGACCCTGCCTTGCCTCCCAACAGGTAGCAGGCCTATCGGGCCATTTCTGAGGACTTCTTATGGATCGTATTCGTTTGGTTGGCGGCAATGAATTGCGGGGTGAAATCTCCATTTCAGGCGCCAAGAACGCCGCCTTGCCACTGATGATCGCGTCCCTGCTGACGGACGAGCCGCTGGTGCTGCACAATGTGCCGCGCCTGGCCGACGTCAAGCAGCTCGAACGCATTCTGGAAAATCATGGCGTCGACATTGCGGTGCATGGTCGTCGCCGTGGCGAAGAGGAAGGCGTGGGCCAGCGCATGACCTTCCACGCAGCCGATATTGTCGACACCACCGCCCCCTATGATCTGGTCTCCAAGATGCGCGCCAGCTTCTGGGTCATCGGGCCGCTGCTGGCTCGCTGCCATGAGGCGCGGGTTTCCCTGCCCGGTGGCTGCGCCATCGGCACGCGTCCGGTGGATCTCTTTCTTTATGGCCTCAAGCAATTGGGCGCCGAGATCGACATCGATGAAGGCTATGTCGTCGCCCGCGCACCCAAGGGTGGGCTGGTCGGCGCCACGGTCAGCTTCCCCAAGGTTTCGGTGGGCGCCACCCACACCATCCTGATGGCCGCCTCCCTGGCGCGTGGTACCACGATCATCGAAAATGCCGCGCAGGAACCCGAAATCACCAATGTCGCCGAATGCCTCGTGGCCATGGGCGCAAAAATTTCTGGCATCGGCACGCGCACGCTGACTGTCGAAGGCGTCGAGAAGCTGCACGGCGCCACCGTGGAAGTCATTCCTGATCGCATTGAGACCGGCACCTTCGCCATGGCTGCGGCCATGACCGGGGGCGATGTGCTGCTCAGGGGCGCCCGGTCCGAGCACCTGCAGGCTGCGCTCGACATTCTCGCCCAGACCGGGACGGAGCTGTCCCACGAGGCCAATGGCATTCGCGTGCGGCGCAACGGCAATGGCATCCAGCCCGTCGACGTGGACACTGACCCGTTCCCTGGCTTCCCAACCGATTTGCAGGCCCAGTTCATGGCGCTGATGACCATGAGTTCGGGTGTCAGCGAAATTCGCGAGACGATTTTCGAGAACCGCTACATGCATGTGGCCGAACTCGCCCGCTTCGGCGCCGACATTGCCGTCAACGGCCAGGTGGCAACGGTCACCGGCCGCCCGCAATTGAAGGGAGCCCAGGTCATGGCCACCGATCTGCGCGCCTCGGTGTCGCTGGTCATCGCCGGCCTCGCCGCCAAGGGCGAAACCGTGGTCAACCGCATCTACCACCTCGACCGCGGCTTCGAACGCCTGGAAGACAAGCTCTCCCGCTGCGGCGCCGAAATCGAGCGGCTTGCTGGCTGACGCACGGCCGAAGGCAAGATCACTCCAGTGGAGCGATTTTAGTAAGTCAGGCCACGAGACCTGTGGTCGAGTGGCAGCGCGCGGTGCCGAAGGCAAGATCGCTCCAGTGGAGCGATTTTAGTAAGTCAGGCCACGAGACCTGTGGTCGAGTGGCAGCGCGCGGTGCCGAAGGCAGAAGCACTCCGGTGGAGCGATTTTAGCGTGCAGCGCTGTGAAAGTTATGCCCGAGTAGCGGCGGCAACGCGTACCATGGCGGATACGACTGAATTTGTGTTTGCGGCTGACCATTGCGGGTCTGCCCCTCAACGTCTCGGCGCTCTTCGCATTGCCCCAATCCGCACAAACTTGTAGATCGGAGGTGGCGTGACCAGATAGGGTCATCGCCATCCCAACAGGGCCTTGCACATGACCGATCTCAAGCTGATTGCGCTTGATACCGAAGACCTCGAAGTTGTCTCCGCCCACGCGCAGGACGCGGTCGTCCGCGTCCCCGATATGGGCTATGCCCGGCGAGACCAACGCTTTGCAATGCTGATGAACCGCTTTGCCTGGGAAAGCGACACGCCGCGCGGCAAAGGCACGCGCAAACGTGCTGCACTCGATTTCCGCGGGGTAACCCATGTCGCCTATGCTGGATTTGATCCCACTGCGCCCGAAGGCGTGCTCAACCTTCTCGCCATCGGTTTTCAGGTCACCGATTCCCCCTCAGGTATTGTCGAGCTGCGCTTCGCAGGCGGCGGCACGATCCGCATCACGGTCGAATATCTCGAGGCCCGGCTGACTGACCTCGGCGCTGCCTGGGCCGCTTCCGGCAAACCCGCACACGCCCTCGACTAGAAAGCATTTCATGCCCTTACGCCTCGATAGCGCCCAGTCCGATTTCGAACAGCGCTTTTCCGATCTGCTCGGCGCCAAGCGCGAGTCCAGCAAGGATGTGAACGACACGGTCGCATCCATCATCAGCGATGTGCGGGCGCGTGGTGACGTGGCAGTGGCGGAGCTGACCAACAGGTTCGACCGAGCCAGTGTCACCCCGTCGACCCTGGCTTTCTCTGCCGATGAGATTGCTGAAGCAGCCGCGCGGGTTCCAGGCCATGTGCGCGCCGCCCTGCAGACCGCGCATGATCGCATCAAGGCGCATCACGAAAAGCAGAAACCGCAGGATCACATCTATACCGATGATCTCGGGGTGACCCTCGGGTCGCGCTGGACCGCCGTGGACGCCGTCGGCATCTATGTGCCCGGTGGCCTGGCCTCCTATCCCTCATCTGTGCTGATGAATGCCGTGCCCGCCCATGTGGCTGGCGTCTCGCGCATTGCCATGGTGGTCCCGACGCCCAATGGGGAGATCAACCCGGCCATTCTCGCCGCTGCACAGATTGCCGGGATCACCGAGATCTACCGCATTGGCGGCGCCCAGGCCGTTGCAGCGCTCGCCTATGGGACCCAGGCCATCGCCCGCGTCGACAAGGTGACCGGGCCCGGCAATGCCTATGTCGCCGCCGCCAAGCGCCAGGTGTTCGGTCAGGTCGGTATCGACATGATCGCCGGTCCCTCCGAAGTGCTGGTCATTGCCGATGATTCGGCCAATCCCGCCTGGGTGGCGGCCGATCTCATCGCCCAGGCAGAGCATGGGGCAGGGGCCCAGTCGATCCTCGTCACCACTGATGCAAAACTCGCCGATGCAGTCGGTGCCGAGGTCGAGCGCCAGCTTGCCCTGCTCCCCAAGCAGACCATTGCCCGCGAAGGTTGGGAGGAGTTCGGCGCCATCATCACCGTCGCATCGCTCGATCAGGCAGCGGACCTTGCCAACCGCATCGCCTCCGAACACGTGGAAATCGCCACCGACGACCCACAGGCGCTGGTTCCGAAAATCCGTCATGCCGGCGCGATCTTTCTCGGACACCATACGCCCGAGGCCATCGGCGATTATGTCGGTGGCTCCAACCATGTACTGCCCACCGCCCGCTCGGCGCGCTTTGCCTCGGGCCTGGGCGTGCTCGACTTCATGAAGCGCACCTCGCTCCTCGGTTGCACGCCGTCGTCGCTGTCAGCGCTGGCCGAACCCGCCGTCACCATTGCCGGGGTCGAAGACCTCGATGGGCATGGCCGGTCCATTTCCATAAGGCTCAATCGGTGAGCATTTCGATGGGCACAGAGCAGGCGGCGACCGGCAAGGACAGGCTGGTCACCGTCACGCTCGACCCCAATACCATCACCTCGATCAATCCTGACGAGGTGCATGAATGGCGTATTGCCATTTACGATCTGCTTGAGGACAATGCCTTCAAGCCTGCCCGCGTCAGCGCCGAGGGGCCTTATGCGCTCCACATGTCGATCATCGGCAACTATATCCTGCTCGATGTGCGCCATCCCGAGACTTTCCAGCCCATCGCCGCCCACTATCTCTCGCTCACCCCGTTCCGCCGGCTCATCCGCGACTATTTCCGCATCCGCGACGCCTATTACGAGGCGATCCGCTCGGCCCAGCCCTTCCAGATCGAAACCGTCGACATGGCCCGGCGCGGCATGCACAACGAAGCAGCCGAGCTGCTGCGCACCCGCCTCACCAACAAGATCATTGTTGATCTCAACACCGCCCGGCGCCTGTTCACGCTGATCTGTGCCGTCCAGCCCTATGCGTCCCGCATCGATGAGGCGACCAGCGAATTGCCGACCGTGCTGTTTGTCTGCTCGATGAATTCGGTGCGCTCGCCCATCGCCGCAGCGCTCGCCCGCCAGGCCTTTCCGGGGCGGGTCATTGCCCGCTCGGTCGGCGTCAATGGCGGCAAGGCCGATCAGTTCGTGCATGAGGTGATGGAAGAAATCGGCATTGATATGAGCGTGCACACGCCCCACATCCTGGACGAGCTGGTCGCCAATCATTTCGACCTGGTCATCACCCTTTCTGACGACGCCCCCGATGCGGTGGAAAAGAAGGGGCTGGAAGCTGGTGCCATCGAGCACTGGCAGGTGGATGACCCCTCGCTGGTCGAAGGCAATCGCAGCCTGGTTCTGGGCGCTTATCGCGAGCTGCGCGACGGTTTGCGCAAGCGCGTGAAAGCCCGTTTGGGGCCATTGATCGCAAGTGGTTCACAAAACCTTTGAATTGAAGTAGGTTCCGCCCGATTTTGCGGCCCCGGCCAGCCAACAATGGCGCATGGGGCCTTCTCAGGAGAAAGTATGGCCAAGGAAGAAGTGCTCGAATTCCCGGGCGTGGTCACCGAATTGCTTCCCAACGCGACCTTTCGCGTGAAGCTTGAAAACGATCACGAAATTATCGCCCACACCGCCGGGCGCATGCGCAAGAACCGTATCCGCGTTCTCGCCGGCGACAAGGTGCTGTGCGAAATGACCCCCTACGACCTCACCAAGGGTCGCATCACCTACCGCTTTAAGTAAAAGGCATCCCGCGCCATGGCCGGCCGCCCCGACCTGATTCTGGCTTCGGCCTCACCGCGCCGGCTGGCTCTGCTCAACCAGATCGGCATCGAGCCCGAGCACCTGGTGCCGGCCCATGTCGATGAGACCCCCGAAAAAGGCGAACTGCCGCGCAAGCTGGCCCAGCGCCTGGCCGATCTCAAGGCCCTGACGGCCCAGCACAAGGCGTCCATTGCCGGCTTCGGCACCAATACCATGGTGCTGGCGGCCGACACGGTGGTCGCTGTGGGTCGGCGCATCCTGCCCAAGGCCGAGACCATGGAAGAGGCATCCGATTGCCTCCGCCTGCTCTCGGGCCGCGCCCATCGCGTCTATACCGGGGTCACGCTGATCACCCCCTCGGGCGCCCGCCGCCACCGCCTGGTGGAAACCCGCATCCGCTTCAAGCGCCTGTCCTCCAAAGAAATGGAGGCCTATCTGGCCAGTGCCGAATGGCGCGACAAGGCCGGCGGCTACGCCATCCAGGGCATTGCCGGCGCCTTCGTGGTCAAGCTGGTTGGGTCCTATTCCGCCGTGGTCGGCCTGCCTTTGCACGAAACCACCCAGCTTCTGGCGGGTGAGGGCTATCCGGTGCATTTCAACTGGCTCAACCAGTCGAGCCTGTCCGGCGTCTGATGGCTGAATCTCCCAAAAAGAAATGCCCCATCTGTGGCAAGCCCATGGTGGAAGAATTCAAACCCTTCTGCTCCAGGCGCTGCGCCGATATCGACCTCAACCGCTGGCTCACTGGCAATTATGTCATTCCCGCCAGGGACGACGAGCCCTTGCCTGACGCGGACGGCGAGGACGAGAACTTTTGAGCTCACCGCCGCGATGCGACTCCTGCCGCTGGCAGGGGGGCTCACCAAAAGCCGGAACGTCTGGGCTCTGGCTCTGATTGCCGCTGGGCCGCCCTCGGGCCCGACCGCAGGGCCGCTTGAAGCAGCGCGCGGCCAGCGCTGGGCACAAATGATCCTCGGCTCGCGCGCGACACGACCCTCTGCGCCTGGCAGTGCTTGCCAGCGCGCTGTCACAACGCCGTCACCCTCCCCCGCAAATCCCTTTATCCACACCGCGTTTTCACGCTTGCGCGGCAAAAACCGTTCCCCTATAAGGCCGGTGGCTCGCGGCACCGCCGCAACGGCCCGATGCCCAGATAGCTCAGTTGGTAGAGCAGCGGATTGAAAATCCGCGTGTCGCTGGTTCGATTCCGGCTCTGGGCACCACTTTCTCATAACGCTATCAACACGTTAGGCGACTGGCGATGTAAGTCGCAGCGTTGATCTTCCGCGCTGGGTTCCATTTGGGTGTCGCGAAGGCTCTGCAATCACTTGTCAGCCAAACTGCCGTAGAAGCGCCTCTGCCTGCTCCAGGACAAGCTTCACGGCGTCCTCTGCGAGATCGGGTGGGTAGCCGTACTTCTTTAGGATGCGCTTGACGAGCACCCGCATTCTGGCGCGCGCGCTTTCCCTCTTATGCCAATCGTCCGTTGCGTTTTGTCTCAGCTGCTCAAGGAGCTCATGGTGTTGAATGCCACTGAGAAGTGACCCAGTAGGCTGGGATAGGGGGTGCGGCTTAAAACTTGGACCGGTTATGCCTTAATGCCAAGACTTTCGCGGTATTCGACGGGGCTAAGAGCGCCAAGGGATATTTTGATGCGCTTCTCATTGTACCAACGGATGTAGGAATCAACTTCTTTCACGAACTGCTCGAACGTGGCCGCCCTCCAGTCCCGCGGGTAAAAGAGTTCCGTTTTCAGCCTGCCGAAGAAGCCTTCGCATGCAGCGTTATCTTGCGAGCACCCCTTGTGGGACATTGAGCGAACCAGCTTCGCGTCATCGACTCTCGATAGCCAACCTGGCCAGCGATAGTGGGCACCGCGATCAGAATGAACGATGGGCCGTGCATCTGCGTCCGCTAAAGTCTCGATGGCGGCATCCAGCATCGTATTGACCAGCTCGGCATCCGGATGCGTTCCAATGGACCAGCTGATGACCAAGCCATCGAAGCAGTCGATGATGGGCGAGAGGTACACCTTGCCAGCGGGGATCTGGAACTCGGTGATATCCGTAAGCCACTTTTCGTTCGGGGCTCTGGCCTGAAAATCGCGGTTGATGAGGTTTTCAGGAGCCGGACTGATTTCTCCAAGATAGGAGCCGTACCGGCGCCGCTTTGGCCGTGCAACGACCAAGCTCTCCTGTTTCATCAACCGCTGCACGACCTTTTCAGAGACCACAATGCACTGCCTGGTCAGCGACGCCCGCAGTCTGCGATAACCGTAGCAGCGACGGTTGAGTTCGAAGATTTCAGCGATGCTGTGACGAATGGCGAGGTACTTGTCTGCCAGCTTCACACGGGCTCGATGGTAGAAGTACGAACTTCGTGCCAGCCCCAACTGGGCAAGCAGCTCTGGCAGCCGATAGAGATCTTTGAGGGCGTCAACCAGCAGTGTCTTCTCCCGATTGCTCAGGAGCTGCAGATCAACGCCCAGGCCTTTTTTTAGAAGTTCATTGGCCTTCTTCAAAAGGTCCCGCTCGATCTGCAGCTGCCGGATGTCGCGTTGCAGGGATTCGAGCTGACGCTGCAGCTCCTCTCGCTCTGGCGGCACGGACTTATTGCGTTTCATGGTTGCGAGAGCCTCAGAGCCGAGTAACTGCTTTTTCCAGTTCTACAATGTTGGCCTGCACACGCCGAGTTTGTCAGCAACTGCCTGCGCATTTTCTTCTCGACTGCAAAGACCAATGACGCCCGCCTGCTTCAATGCAGCTGGATAGCTTGGGCGGCAAGCTACCCCAACTATGGCTTTCCTAGCCTGAGGAAGCGCCTCGCGAACCCATGCGGTCAACGTTCCACGACCGGGATAGCCCAACCCTCTCATCGTTGCGGAAATGCAGCGATCATGCGTGAGGTAGTATTCTACAGCCGCCTGTTTCTGTGCCTGACTGTATTTGGGGCCTCGGACCGCAAAACCCACTGGCAAATCCAGGCGTTTCTCGTATTCGCGATGCCAGCCCTTTAAGGCATTCTTGGTCGGGTAACCCAGCTGCAGAATGGTCGCCCTGACACGTTTGCCGAGCCTGATATACAGCTCGACCGCGCGGATCCTATCTTCGTACGAATACATGAACTACCTCCTTTGATAGTCCAAGTTTTCGTCCGCATCCCCACCGGGGCACTTCTCGGCGGAAATCAACATGCACGGGTTTTGAGGTGCTCGAAGGGGAGGAAGAGTCCATCGTCGAGTACCTGCAACTCAGGGACGATCTTGTGCGTATCGATGGGCGATACCGCAGTCCCAGTAGCGCGTACGGCACGATGTATCGCTTCTTGCGCGATCACAGGGAAGATGCCAACTTTGAAGCTATTCGAGCCATCCTTGCCCGCCACATCACCGCGAACTACCCAGGACAGGCAACGCTGTTCGGTGAACGCGTCGTTCCCAGGGAATACAGCTCAATCAAAGCGCTTGGAGAATCCAAGCACATAGATCCTCAGCGTATACGTTTGATGCTGCGGCACCAGCCATCGTTGACAGAACGGCCGAAGGGATTGCGGGGTAGAGCAGTAATTTCTCCAAGTTCAGCCAAGATAATCGTCGCGAGCATCACGAACGGCTCCACGGAGGCGCAACTACGGAGAATCCTAGGGGCGAGGGTTTTTCAGGTGAGGGCCCTCCTTGAATTGGGTGCCATCCCGTTGGTAGGCCGCCGAGGAGAAGAGAGTCTCTACAGCCGGTCGCACGCCATCGATATCTTGACCAAGGTTATTGGTCGCTCGTCCGTGGACCCTTCGGAGATCAACTCATTGGAGGAAAACCAAAGCAATTCAATTCAGGCAATCGCCACCGATCAAAAGATCCTGGAGCTCATTCTTGCAGGCAAGGTTCGAACCGGATTCAGGTCAGGGCAGAAAAAGGGCCTGTCAGGCTTGCTCGTCTCTCGGGCAGATTTGATTGCTTCCGTCGACGAGGAAGACCGCGGTCTAACCGGTGTGCAAATTGCAAAGCGGTTGCGAGTATCCGATGCCGTCCTATCTGACCTCTATCAAGTTGGTGCGCTCCCTCGTCCAAGTATTCGGACAGCTCGCGGTTTCAAGTTGACACCCGTTTCCACTGTTCGAGCTTTCGAAGCGCAATATGCCACTTTGAGAGAAATCGCGAATGGGCTCGGCTTGTCTACAAACGGCGCTATGAAGGTACTCAAGGCTAAGAAAATTTCTGCCCTCCCATTACCTTGCGGAAGGTACTCCGTCTTCGAGCGCGCGGACATCGCGAACATTATCCGATAGCGACTATTAGCTATGAGATCCTGAAGGCCCCGGCAAAGTCCCGGGGGCTTTTTTGCTCTGCAGAACAGCGGTTTAAGCCAGACTGTTGCCCACAAAATCTGAGCTTGCGCCAGACTATCGCTGCGGCCTCATTGTAATCATTGAAGTTTTTTTGTGACCTGAGACATCCTATGCCGGATTCTACGCCCATCACTGCCTTGCCACGGCGCCACTGGCTATGCCGGACAAGAAGGGCCGCTTCTCGCCGCCCCTCGTCGATCAACACGGTATCGCCTTGCTCCAGCAGAAAACGGCACAGTAGGTCGATGGCTTGGGTGCCGCTCTCGGTCAGCATGATCTGATCGGGGCATGCATTCACCCCGACATCAGCAGTTGTCGCGATATCAGCCGGCGCAGCGGCGGCAGGCCGAGCGGCGTACCATATTCCGACAAGACGACCCCGTCTGCTCGCGACAGTGTCCACAAGGATCGGCGTAGGGCGTCCTCGGGGAGCCATGGTGGCGGCGAACAACCGCGGCCTGGCTTGAAGGTGCCAGTATCGGCTTGGAGCGACACCCAAAAAAGCAGATCAAACCTACGGCTGGTCACCAGCCCTGAATCAGCCGAAACCTCGAAAGATCTATCGCAGGAGACATCCCTTCCCGAATTCTCTCATCAACAAAGGTACCCGGTCGGTGGGTGCTACCGTTCACTAGGGAAAAGTCTTCCGCGCGAGGTTTCGTTGGCACGCCCCTTTCGCCTCTGGATTACAAGTAGAGTTCGCGAGAAATTGGCTCCCTGATTTAAGGGCGTACGGATTGAGATTCTCCACTCTGAATCTAAGTATTGGGTCGCAGGAGTCAAATTCGGACAAATCGTAAAAATAACTGCTGGGAATGACGCAGTTATACTGTTGGGAAGAAAGTTTAATGTCAAAAACCCACAGTAACCGTCGGTTAAGATCTGTCGCGTAACTTATCGCATGCGTCGGATGGGAATACGGCGAATTGCGTCGTTAATAAAGGCGTCCAAAAGCACTCACCGGATCTCTAGAGATCCCATCCTAAACCGCTTCCCAGCATCTCTGCGGTAGAGTAGTCCATGTATTGCGCAATGCTCGTACTGGCTCGGTCATGGTCATGACCGGAGGCAGCCCCCATGTGGCCGAAATCAGCGGTGACGCTGACATCAGGCATTCCCAAGATATCACTGACATGCTGCGCAGCGCGCTCGCGGCCCATGATGTGGTGCTCGTGTCGCTAGACGAAGCGACTTGCGTCGATGTCAGTACCCTGCAAGTGCTGCTCGCAGCTCACAAGCAGGCCAAGAGCCTCGGCAAGTCGCTAGCCATGGCAGGTCCCGCCAAGGGTCGCCTACGCAAACTCCTGACAGAAAAGGGATTCCTAGACGTGGAGGGCGAGCCGATCTTCGCCGAGGCTCGCTTCTGGGTTACTCCACTCCAGCAGCCAAGGGACTTGTCGGCATGACCAAGACCATTCTGACGATCGACGATTCCGCATCCATTCGCCAGATGGTGTCGATGACCCTGCAGAGCGTGGGACTGGATGTTGTCGAAGCCATCGATGGGGCCGATGGCTACAAAAAGGTGATTTCGCAGACCGTCCACGCCGTCATCACCGATCTTAACATGCCGGCGATGAACGGCATCGACTTCATTCGCAAGTACCGCCAACACCCATCCAGCAAAGGGGTGCCAATCATACTGTTGACCACTGAGTCCGACGAGGAACTCAAGCGCGAGGCCAAGGAAGCCGGCGCCACCGGCTGGATCGTCAAGCCCTTCAAGCAGGACCAGTTGCTGGCCATCATCAAGAAGGTCACCGGCGCATGAACATCTCCGATCCGACCGAAACCTTCCGCCAGGAAGCGCGCGAGCTGCTCGAACAGCTCGAGGCCGGCCTGCTCGATCTCGAGCAGGACCCGTCCAATGCCGACCTCATCAATTCCACCTTCCGGGCCCTGCACACCATCAAGGGTTCGGGCGCCATGTTCGGCTTCACGGCCGTGGCCGGCTTCGTGCACGAATTCGAGACCGCCTTTGACCAGGTGCGCAAGGGGCAGACCGGGTACGCGAGATCCTCGATCTCGTCCCGATCACCGAAGTGCCCAATGCCCCAGATTTCGTGGGTGGGCTCATCAATGTGCGCGGCTACGTCGTCCCCCTGGCCGATCTCCGCGTCATGTTCGGCATGAAGCGGCCCGAGCCTGATCAGGACACACGCATCGTGGTGATGGAAGTGGACATGGACGGCGAACCCACCATTGCCGGCATCCTCGCCGACAAGGTGCATGACGTCACCGAGATTGAAGCCGCCTCCATCGAGGAGGCTCCCAAGGTTGGCATGCGCTGGCGCCCGGAATTCATCGAGGGCATCGGCAAGCGCAATGGCGGCTTCATCATCATCCCCGATTTAAACCGGATCATGCAGTGCGAGATCAGTCCGGAAGAAGAGGAAGGGCCGTCCTAGTGCAGCCCTTCTGCGAACCTCGCTCCTTACAGCAACCTTGATCAACGTGAGCCCACAACCAGTGTGCTCCAAAGGACCTCAAATGAGACTATCGCTTAAAGCAAAGCTCGGCTTCGGCTTCGGCTTGCTCGTTTTGCTGACGACCATCTTGGGCGCACTCTCCATCTACCAGATGAGCGTGATCAATGATCAGTCAACTGAGATCGCCTCCAACTGGCTCCCCAGCGTAGATACGATCAACCGGATGAATACAGCCGCCTCGGACTATCGACTGGCCGAGTTTGGCCATGTGATCGCGCAAGACCAAGCTGGGATGCGCATGTTGTCAGAACAGATGGACCACTCGCTGGGTGAAATCACGGAATTACGTGCCAAGTATGAACCCATGATATCTTCACCTGAGGAACAAGAGCTGTACGACTCATTTGCCGGCGCTTTCGACCGCTATCTGGAAATTCATGACACCGCATTCGGCCTAGCTGCGCGAAATCAGACTGATGAGGCGATGGCTCTTTACAACGGCGAGTCGCAAACCTTGTTCACCGAATTCTCCGGCAGCTTGGGGCAACTCGTAGACTTGAACACCGCTGGAGGCGCGGCGGCGAGCGACCTCGGGGACGCCATCTTCAGTCAGGCTATGTTCATCATCGTAGGTCTGCTGGGGTTCTCGATTATTGCTGGCATAGCTTTGGCTTTTCTCATCACCACCGGCATTCTCAAAGGTGTAAACAGCGCTCTCGGCCTAGCCGATGCTGTGGCAAAAGGGGACCTGAGTGCGACGGCCACCGTCAAGTCCAACGACGAGGTTAAGGACTTGGTGGTTGCCTTGAACAAGATGACTGAAAATCTTGCTGCATCTGCGGCGATCGCTGACCAGATCGGCTATGGCGATCTCAGCGCCAAGCCCAACGTGCTCTCAGACAAGGACGTACTGGGCCAGGCAATGGCCCGCATGGTGGAAGGTCTCCGCAGATCCGCCAAAGTCGCGGAACAGATCGCAGCTGGTAACCTTACCGTCACCCCCACGCCGCTCTCGGAAAAAGATAGCCTCGGCATCGCACTTAAAAGCATGGTCGAAAAGCTGCGCGAAGTTATCGCCGACGCGATCTCCTCCGCCAACAATGTCGCCGCAGGTAGCCAGGAGATGTCGGCTACGGCCGAGCAACTGAGCCAGGGCGCAACCGAGCAGGCGTCCTCGACGGAAGAGGCATCAGCCTCGATGGAGGAAATGGCTGCGACAATCAAGCAGTCGGCCGACAATGCTTCCCAAACCGAGAAGATTGCTCGTCAGTCCGCTGCCGACGCAATCTCTTCGGGAGAAGCGGTTGCCAACGCCGTCGCGGCAATGGAAACTATTGCCGAAAAGATCATGGTCGTGCAGGAGATCGCCCGCCAGACCGATCTGCTCGCCCTCAACGCCGCGGTGGAAGCCGCCCGTGCCGGCGAACATGGCCGTGGCTTTGCGGTGGTCGCCTCCGAAGTGCGCAAGCTCGCCGAACGCAGCCAGGCTGCTGCCGCCGAAATCTCGACGCTCTCGGGCACCACGGTCAAGGCCGCCCAGTCTGCCGGCGAAATGCTCGGCAAGCTGGTCCCCGATATTCAGCGCACGGCTGAACTGGTCGAGGAAATCTCGGCAGCTAGCCGGGAGCAGAATGCCGGTGCCAGCCAGATCAACACGGCTATCCAGCAGCTCGACAAGGTTACCCAGCAAAATACCTCAGCCGCCGAGGAAATGTCGGCGACCTCGGAGGAGCTGGCGGGCCAAGCGGAGCAACTGCAGGCGGCAATTAGCTACTTCCGTCTCGGCGAGGCCCAGGCAGCTCGGGAAGGTGCTTCTAGAACATCGTCGGCGCTGAGAGAGGCCATTCATGCCAAGGCGCCCCATGTCGCCCCCCGCAAGCCGGCGGGCCGGGCAAGCAGCGGTGGTGGGTTCGATCTTACCCTCGATGACGGGCCCGATGCGCTCGATTCCGAGTTCAGCCGCCGCGGCGCGGCCTGAGATCGGCCATGGCTGAGCAGACCCAGTACGTAACTCTGGGCGTTGCGGAGGAACTCTTCGCAGCGCCCGTCGAAAAGGTGCAGGAAATATTGGATATGCGGGATATTGCGCGGCTGCCCCAGTCTCCCGAGGCGCTGATGGGCATGATCGACGTGCGTGGCCAGGGCGTTCCTGTAGTCGATCTGCGCCTGACCCTTGGTCTGCCTGGGGCAACCGACACCGAGAACACTCGCATCATCGTCCTGGCTCTTGCGGGCGAGGGTCGGGATCGGCGGCTCGGGCTACGTGCTGATCGGGTCTTCGAAGTGACAACCCTCGACGACGGTGCCCTCGATCCGGCGCCATCTGTAAGCGGCCAATGGTCAGGGCGCTGCATCGCCGGGATAGGTCGTGGCAACGGGCGCTTCGTAACGGTGCTTGACCTTGAGCGGCTCCTGGGGGACTTCGAAGCGGCCACCTCTCAGTCAGCCTAACCTTCCGGCACGCCCCAATGGGCGTGCCGTTCCTTTTCTGGAGTACCAGGAATATTCTCTTCTGACCCGCCCCGCGACAAGCGACTACCATTCGTCCAGAAGCCTCGCCCCAACGTCGTCGAGACAGGCGTCATATTTATAGCCAAGGACAGGAAAACTTGTGTCCGAGGCAACGAACATCAGATGCCCATGGTCGTCAGGGTGAAAAATGCAGGCGGCGTGATTTCCTGACAATGTATCCGTTGCGTTTGGCTTTCCGTCGCACTGAATAGCCCCTAGATTTGTAGACGCCTTCCTCCTGGATGGTTCAACTCTTCAAGATGCTTCGATTTGGCCGCTTTTCTCGATTTTTGTTGAGAAACGGACAGACCGCAAACGGCCCCGCTAAAGGCGCTGGCTGGAGGATTGGAGGGGCAGGGGTTTCCACAACCCGCCGGGCAGGTGCGCGCCCCCTTGCGGTCATTTGACCGGCCATCTCTGACACCTGGAAGCTGACGGTCTGCGCACGTCCTCGCCGTCAAAAATCTTTGGATCAGAAGCGAGGGACAAGCATGCCGCCGTCGACGGAAATGACTTGTCCGGTTGTATAGGGCAGTCGGTTGGTCGCCAGGCTGGCCACAACTCGGGCAACGTCTTCAGGTTGACCAACCCACGGAAACAAGCAGAGGCCATCGACGGCGCGCTGCTTGTAGCTGTCGATCACCGGTGCGGTCATCGGGGTTTCGATGAGGCCCGGTTGAACGTCGTATACGGGGATGCCCTCAGCCCCGAGACGCGCAGCGAAGCATTTGGAGATCATCGCCGCTGCGGCCTTTGATGCGCAATATTCACTGCGGGGTACGGCAGCCGCACTTGCATTGGACGAAGTGACATTGATGATGGATCGTGGGCGCGCGGGGTCATTATCCTGTCCAATGAGCCGACGTGCTGCGGCCTGGGTCAGAAAGAAGACGGCCTTGGCGTTGATCTGCATGCAGCGATCAAAGCTGGCTTCGCTGACATCGAGGGGGTCACCGCGCTGAAGCACGCCGACGCCGGCATTGTTGACGAGCGTGGTGAGCGGACCGATCTCGGCTTCTAGCTGATCCAAAGCTTTGTCATGAAGGCCGAGGTCGCCTACGTCGAAGGGCAAAGCCATGGCCCTGGCGCCAGTGGCCATGATGTCCTGGGTGACATCTTCGAGATCTGCCCCTCTGGACGCATTCACCGCAAGATCGAAGCCTTGGACGGCCAGTTCGACTGCGATCGCCCGGCCTATGCCTCTACTGGCCCCGGTAACGAGGGCGACGGGTCGTTGCATGTATATTCTCCTGTCTTTCAGGTCGCTGAAGGTCGCCTGCCCACGGGGTCCGGCTGGAAATCTTTTCGATCGCCCGAGGCGACTGAGCGGCACTTGATTCCGTCGGGCCGCATCTCGATCGGAGGCTAAAGTTCAAGGTCACAGACGAAGATGGCTTCCTGGCCGCCGTCCAGGCTCGCCATGATCCGCGCGCCGATTGCCTTGTGCGTTGTGTTGGCGAGATACGCGTCGCGCGCTTCAGCGTCGCGGAAATCGATCCAGAACAGGTCGACCAGACCATGCACAAGGGGCGCCTCGGGCGACACGTTCCGCCCAGTGCGGAAGTCTTCCATCCCCTCGATCTCCGAGCGCAACTGCTCAAGATCACGCATCAGACAGTCGCGGTCCGCTTGCGGAACCGCACCAGAATACTTGATGAAAACCATATGCCTGAGCACAATCCACCCTCCCAACAGTCACGGATCAGCCATCAGCGCCGCGACAACTTCTGCCTTGATAACTCACCAGTGAGTGAGTTATCAAGTGCAATCTGTCTTGATCGGGAACAAGGTGAGGGGACGAGTTATGTCGATCTACGATGCCAGCGTGTACCAGCGTGGATTTGGGACCTTTCCGCTGATCGGCGAGAAACTGAGCCAGGCCGTGCATGTGGCACTGGACGTCGGTTATCGCGCCTTTGACACGGCGCAATGGTATGGGAACGAGGGTGTTCTCGGCAGTGCGCTCTCGGAAGCGCGCGTGCTGCGCCACGACATCTTGGTCACGACCAAGGTTCACCCCGAGAACATGGATGACAGCCGGTTCCTTCCATCGGTTGAGAGGAGCCTGAGGGATCTGCGAGCGGACGTCATCGACGTATTGCTTTTGCATTGGCCGCCCGGTGACGGGCCTGTGGAGCCATCGCTGGAGTTGCTTCAGGAGGCGCATCGGCGTGGCTATGCGCGGCATATCGGAGTTTCCAACTATACGACAGCCATGATGCGGCGCGCCAAGGCATTCCTGGACGTACCGCTGGCCGTCAATCAAGTCGAGTTTCACCCACTCCTCGACCAGAGGAAATTGCTCGGGGCATCGCTTGAGACCGGCATTCCGTTATCGTCCTACTGCTCGCTCGCTCGGGGTGAGATCTTCAAATATCCGGTCCTTTCAGAGATCGGTGACCGCCATGCCAAGAGTGCCGCCCAGGTGGCGCTGAGATGGATTCTGCAGAAGGGAGTGGCGGTCAACGCGATGTCCACTCGCCCTGCAAACATGCAAGCAAATTTTGATGTCGTGGATTTTTCACTGACCCCAGATGAGATGCTGCAAATCGACGGGCTAACTGTTGCCAACTACCGCATAAGCAATGCCGACGTGGTCCCCTACGCGCCCACATGGGATTAGCATTGCAGCGCAAACACCACGTTGACACGGGGCACAATATATGTAACTCTCCAGTGAGTGAATTAATGGAATTGGCCGTCTAGGAGCACGACGTGATTGAACTGTCCGCCACTGAAGCCGCTAGCGTTATCCGGGACGGCGATGTTGTCGCCATCACCGGAAACGGCGGTGGCATGCTCGAGGCGGACGCGATTTTCGCGGCTATCGAGAAACGCTTCATAGCCACGGGAACCCCCCGGGACTTGGTTCTGGTGCACGCATTGGGAGTGGGTGACGGCAAAGAGCGAGGGGTCAACAGGTTCGCCCATCCGGGGCTGGTCCGGCGGGTTATCGGCGGCCACTGGTCGTGGTCGCCACGCATGCAGGCGTTAGCTCGCGACAACAGGATCGAAGCCTTCACACTTCCTTCTGGCGTCATCTCGTTGTTGTTGCGGGAGACAGGGGCGAAGCGTCCTGGGCTCATCACCCATGTCGGCTTGAATACCTTCTACGATCCGCGATCTGGCGGTGGTGCGGCCAATGAGGCGGCTCGGAATGCCGAGCCAATCAATGAGATCGTAACGCTCGGTGGCGAAGACTACATTCGCTACCTGCCCATCCGACCAGACGTCGCTATCGTGCGTGGCACCTATTGCGACGAGCAGGGCAACATCTCGTGCGCCGAGGAATCAGGCGATCTCGATTGTCATGCCGTCGCCCTGAGCGCCCGGAACTCTGGTGGGCGCGTCCTGGCGCAGGTGCGGCAGAGGCGTGAAAGCAAGGATTGCCTGGCCCGTCTTGTCCAGGTTCCGGGCGTGATGGTCGATCATGTCGTCGTCGCTAAAGATCAACCTCAGACCCATGTGGGTGGCTATGAGGGAAGCTTGGCGGGTCTGCCGCACAGCAGTGAGGTCTTGCCTGGGCAATTTGACGGTCTGTCGATGCCGGCCGGCGCGCGGTCGGTGATCGCCCGTCGCGCCGCGCAAGAGATTCACGCCGGTCAATCAGTCAACTTCGGCTACGGCATTCCCGGCGGCATCGCGGCTGTTCTCACTGAACAAGCTCGCCTGAAGGACATTTGGCTGACGGTCGAGCAGGGAATCCATAACGGGCAACTGATCGATGGCGCACTGTTCGGCGCAGCTGCCTTCCCCGGCGCCATCATGCGATCGACCGACCAGTTCGACTTCTACAGTGGCGGCGGTGTGGATGTTGCTTTTCTTGGTGCCGGAGAGGTGGATGCCGACGGCAATGTAAACGTGTCTCGGCTGGGGCAGGATGTTGTCGGGCCTGGCGGTTTTGTGGACATCTCCCAGGGTGCAAAGTCAGTCGTGTTTTGCGGAACATTTGAAACTGGCGGTCTGGCTGTCGGGATCGATGCCGGTAAGCTGACGATCAAGCGAAGCGGCCAGATCCCGAAGTTTGTCGAACAAGTCCGCGAGATCACCTTTTGCGGCCCGGCAGCTCGTCTGCGCATGAAACCCATTACATATGTAACGGAACGCGCTGTGTTTAGCCTGGCGGATGAAGGCGTCACCTTAACGGAGGTCGCGCCTGGGATCGACTTGCAGCGGGACGTGCTGGATCGCATGGCGTTCCGGCCAGAAATCTCGCCCAATCTGACTCTTATGAACCCTGACTGCTTTGTCAGCGACGCGGTCGGCACATCCTCCCGATCCATAAAGGCGGGAGCCCTCAATGTTTGACCAGGCCGAACACATCTTCGAAGCACCATTGCAGTACCAGAACTTCATCTCCGGCGAGTTCACCGATGCCCTGGAGGGCGGAGTCATATCTCGCGAAAGCCCGGCCCATGGGCGCATGGTCAGCCAATATCCTGCGTCGACGCGCGCGGATGCCGAGGCGGCAATTGCTGCGGCGCGAGAAAGTTTCGATGCGGGGCGATGGGCGTTCGACTACGGGGGCGAACGGGCAAAGGTCCTGCGAGAGGTGGCCCAGAGCCTGAGGCGCAACGCAGACGATCTCGCCCTTGTGGAGACGCTGGAAACATCAAAGCCCCTGGCTGCGTCCCGGGGCGAGGTCTTGTTCGCAGCCGAATTGTGGGACTATGCAGCCGGCCTTGCGCGCATCTTGCACGGCGATAGCCACAATACGCTGGGCGAGGACATGCTCGGCCTTGTCCTGCGTGAGCCGATCGGGGTGGTAGGCATCATAACGCCTTGGAACTTCCCCCTGCTGATCCTTTCGGAACGGCTGCCGTTTGCCCTTGCCGCCGGCTGTTCGGTCGTGGTCAAGCCCAGTGAGTTCACCTCTGGCACGGCCCTCATGCTGGGCCGATATCTCAAGGATGCAGGGCTTCCCGATGGCGTCTGCAACATTATTGCTGGTACAGGCGATCAGGTCGGGCAGGCCATTCTCGATAGCCCGGACGTGGATATGGTGGCCTTCACCGGATCAACCCGCGTCGGGCGAGCAGCCATAGCCGCGTCGGCGGGCAACATCAAAAAACTTTCGCTGGAGCTGGGAGGCAAGTCCCCTTCAATTGTGTTTGCCGATTGCGACCAGGAGGCCGCCATCGATGGCGTGATCAAGGCGGCGACGATTAATATGGGCGAATGCTGCATCGCCGGGTCGCGGCTTCTGGTCGAGGCCAGTGTCGCCGAAGCGTTCCAGAACCGCCTCGCGGAAAGGCTTCAAGAACTGCGGATGGGAGACCCACTGGACCCCACGTCGCGCATCGGAGCCATCATCAACCGCGCGCAATTCGATAGGATTGCAGAATCTGTCCGCGAAGGCGTCCGGGACGGAGCACGGATCGTCTGCGGCGGCGACCCGGAGAACCATCAGGGGCTGTTCTACCCGCCGACGGTTTTGGCCGATGTAAAGCCGGGAATGAGTGTGGCGCGACAAGAACTCTTCGGGCCCGTGCTTGCCGTCATGCCATTCGGCGACCTCGAGGAAGCGATCGGTCTTGCCAATGACTCGGATTACGGCCTCGCTGCCTATGTGTGGACCACCGACCTTTCCAAGGCCCTGAGCTGCTCGCGACGGATCAGGGCAGGCCGTGTATGGGTGAACTCGGCCCTGCAGGGATACCCGGAATTGCCGCTGGGCGGCTTCAAGCAGTCCGGCAATGGGCGCGAGACAGGGCGCTACGGAATTGAGGAATACACCGAGCTGAAATCCGTTCACCTGCACATCGGCCCGCAAGCCGAGCGCTGGGTGGAGGGAGCATGATCGGCGTCAAGCGAAGGAAAAGGCGGGGGATGGCCCCGGATTGGTACAGACATGGCTGATGTGGTCCTGAAAAACGTGCGGAAGTCATTCGCATCCGTCGATGTCATCAAGGGCGTCGATCTTGAGGCCGGGCACGGCGAGTTCGTCGTCTTTGTCGGGCCGTCAGGCTGTGGCAAGTCCACGCTCTTGCGGATGATCTGCGGGCTGGAGAAAATTACCTCCGGTCAACTCCTGATTGGCGGCGAAGACATGAGCGACGTCGAGGCCTCGGACCGCGGCACCGCGATGGTCTTCCAGTCCTATGCGCTCTACCCGCACATGACGGTCTTCGAGAACATGAGCTTTGCCCTTCGAATGGCCAAGACGCCGGCGGCGGTGATCGAAAGGCGGGTGCATCGCGCCGCCGAAATCCTGCAAATCTCCCACCTTCTGCAGCGCCGACCCAAGGATATGTCCGGCGGCCAGCGGCAGCGCGTTGCGATCGGCCGCGCCATTGTCCGTGAACCAAAGGTGTTTCTGTTCGATGAGCCGTTGTCGAACCTCGACGCCGAGCTTCGGGTGCAGATGCGGGTGGAACTCTCCAAGCTGCACAATGAGATCGGCGCGACGATGATCTACGTCACTCACGACCAGGTCGAGGCGATGACGATGGCCGACAAGATTGTGGTTCTGCGCGACGGGCTGGTCGAGCAGATCGGCTCCCCTCTCGACCTCTATACGTCACCCAACAACAGGTTCGTGGCAGGTTTCATCGGCTCCCCCCGAATGAATTTCGTCCCGGGGCGGGTGGTGGACAGCTCGGATAGCGCGGCCAGGTTTTCAGTGCTGGATGCCCCCGAGAACATAGTACAGGTACCGCTGAGGGCGGGGACGCGCGTTTCCCCTGGGCAGGAGGTGACGATCGGTATCCGCCCCGAGCATCTGATCGGAGCGTCCGAAGGGCCCGGGCTCGAAGTCCGCATCGATGTCGTTGAGAACCTGGGTGGAATTGCCTACGCCTATGGCAAGACAAGCGCTGGCCTCGACTTGGTCTTGAAGGCAGAAAGTGAAACGCCGCCCAAGTCGGGCATGACGGTCTCCGCCGCCATCCAGGAAGCGTACTGCCACCTTTTTGACGACAAAGGCCAGACACTCAGCACCTCTGCCGGACTAGTCCGCGCTCATGAGGCGGCCGCATGACCGAAGCTCTCAAAGCAACCATGCCGGCCGGGAAATACTTCTATGACGATCTGCAGGTCGGCGCCTACTTTTGTACGGGCCGGATCACAGTGACCGAGTCGCATATCGTCGCCTATGCAGGAATGTCTGGCGATTTCTTCGACGTCCACATGGATGATCGATTTGCGAGGGAACAGGGTTTCCCGGGTCGCATAGCACACGGCCTGCTCGGCCTTGCGCTGATCGACGGCTTGAAGAACCGCGCCGACGTACAGCTGCAGGCAATCGCTTCCCTTGGTTGGAGTGATTGGTCATTCAAGGCCCCGATCCTGGCCGGAGACAATATCGGCGCGACCATCAGCATCATGGACATGCGCCTCACATCATCGGGCGATCGAGGAATCGCTCATCTAGGATTCGATGTCCGAAACCAGGACGGTGTCATGGTGCAATCAGGACGCAATGCGCTGCTCATGCGCAGGGGATCAGGTAATTAGCGCTTTGGAGCAAAAAGTAACTCACTGGTGAGTAACTTCAAGGAGCTAGGTGCCCGCTCGACGGGCAAGGCGGTGGCCGCGCCCGTTTGGCCTACGATCCGGCCCGCGGCCGGTATAATTGGGAGGAAGACCAATGAGATACCTCAAGACAACAGTGTGTGCAGTGGCTTTGATGCTCTGCTCGACGTCGGCGTTCGCACGCGACCTCGTGATGAACGCCAACACCTCTGACCCTGCGCAGAAGCTGGCGATGGAGGAGCTGATCGCTGATTTCGAGGCGGCCTATCCTGAGATCGACGTGAAGTTCAACCTCTATGACCACGAGGCGTTCAAAGTGGCAATGCGCAATTTCCTCGTGTCCGATGCGCCCGACCTGATCACTTGGAATGCCGGCAACCGGATGAAGGTCTTTGTCGACCTGGGTCTTCTCGAGGACGTGTCGGATGTCTGGCAGGCCGAGGGTTTACATGAAGCGATGCCGGCTGTCGTAAGTGCGTCGTCTGTCGAGGGCAAGCAGTATGGCGTGCCATACGCCTACTATGCCTGGGGCTTCTATTATCGGAAGGACCTTTTCGAGCAGGCGGGGATCACATCTACTCCGACAACCTGGGAAGAATTCCTGGAGGTCGGCGCCAAGCTGAACGCAGCCGGGATCACGCCGATCACCATCGGTACGAAGGACCTCTGGCCGACGGCGGGCTGGTTTGACTTCCTGAACATGCGCATCAACGGCGGCGAGTTCCATGCCCAGCTCATGGACGGAAAAGTGGCCTACACAGACGAACGCGTGAAGCGCGTCTTCGAAAAGTGGGCCGAACTCGTCAGCGCCGACTTCTTCGTCGAGAACCATCCTGGCTACTCGTTCCAGGAGGCGCTGCCCTTCATGAACCAGGGCAAATCCGCCATGTATCTGCTTGCTCCGTTCATCGTTTCCATGTTCCCTGACGATGTGCGTGAGCAGGTGGAATGGTTCCCATTCCCGGTCATCGATCCCGCAGTGGGCATCTACGAAGATGCGCCGACCGACAGCTTCCACATTCCCAAGAATGCGACCAACAAGGAGGACGCGCGCCTTTTCCTGGCGTTTGCGGCTCAGGCGGACGTGCAGACCAAGACGGCGGCCACGCTCGATATGCTACCGCCCAACATCAACGCCTCGGTTAAAGACGACCGCTTTGCACAGGGCGGTTTCGCCCAGCTCGGCCAGGCCAACGGGATCATGCAGTTCTATGACCGCGATACCGACCCAGCACTGGCGAAGGTGGGCATGGAAGGGTTCCAGGAGTTCATGCAGAACCCTGACCGCATCGACGCGATCCTTCAGCGGATCGAGGCCGAGCGCGAGCGGATCTACGGCGCGCTGTAGTTGCTTGTCTGGGGACCGGGGCAACCTGCGCCGGTCCCACCTCTGTTGGAGCCCTCCGATGACCGAAATCCAAGTACTGTCAAATAGCCGGCGGCGGACGGGCTCGACATTCCTTCGCAAGCACCAGCTCATTATCGCGCCGGTTGCTTTCATCACGCCTGCCTTCGCAATGTTCTCGCTGTTCGTGATCTATCCGATCATCCAGTCGATCGGACTGTCATTTGTGGAATGGCAGGGCATCGGGCCACAGACCTGGGTGGGCCTGGACAATTATCGGGAGCTTCTAGGGGATCCCGTATTTTGGAAGGCCCTCACCAACAACGTCTACTGGCTTGTCCTGTTTCTGCTGGCACCGGTGCTGGGGCTGTTCATTGCCCTGTTCCTGAACCAAAACGTTTTTGGCATTCGCCTCGTCAAATCGCTGTTCTTCTTCCCATTCGTCGTTTCTCAGATCGTTGTCGGGCTGGTCTTTGCCTGGTTCTATGATCCCGCTTTCGGCCTGTTGGCGACGATGCTGGAACCACTGGGTGTGAAGTTCCCGGCCATCCTTTCGAACGAGAACTGGGCCACCTTCGGCATTATCCTGGCGGGGCTCTGGCCTCAGACGGCCTACTGCATGATCCTCTATCTGACCGGGCTGAACAGCGTTAACCCCGAGGTCATAGAGGCCGCCCGCCTCGACGGTGCAAAGGGTTGGCGTCTCCTGGTCAACATTGTCTTGCCGCAGCTCCGTGCCGCGACCTTCATCGCCGTGGTCGTGACGATTATCGGCGCGCTCCGGTCCTTTGACCTTGTGGCAATCATGACCGGCGGCGGGCCATACAATTCATCGAACGTGCTTGCCTACTACATGTATGACAACGCGATCTTCCGCTACCGCATGGGCTATGCCTCGGCAATCGCGACGATCCTGTTCCTGATCATGGACCTCTATATCGCCTGGTTCCTGATGCGCCTGCTCAAGAACGAGAAAGGATCCCGCTGATGTTTCCCCGTCCAATCCAGGAAAGAAGCCGCAGCCGGCAACTCATGTATAAGGTGGCCCTGCCGATCTCGCTGATCATCTGGCTGCTGCCGATGATCGCCATCGTGGCCACAGCGGGACGATCGCTCTCGGACCTCAACCGTGGCAATTACTGGGGCATGCCCAGCGAGTGGGCGTTCATTGAGAACTTCGCGAAGGTCTTCGGGTCGTCCTCGATCGGGACCTACTTGCTGAACAGTGTCATCATTACACTACCTTCGATTGCTGGCGCCCTGTTTCTGTCCACGCTGGCCGGAGCAGGCCTGGCACTCTACAAGTTCCGCGGCCGGTTCCTGATCCTTGCTCTGTTCATCGCCGGCAACTTTGTGCCCTTCCAAATTCTGATGATCCCCGTCCGCCAGCTGACCTTGGACCTAGGCGTTTACGACACCTATTGGGGCGTCATCCTGTTCCAGATCGCCTTTCAAACTGGCTTCTGCACCTTTTTCATGCGCAACTTTATCGCTGAACTGCCCTTCGAGTTGGTGGAAGCTGCCAGAGCAGAAGGGGTCGGAGAATGGCAGATATTGGTCCATATCATCGTTCCGCTTGTGCGCCCGGCGCTAGCGGCCCTGGCTGTTCTTCAATTCACCTTCATCTGGAACGACTTCTTCTGGCCGCTCATTCTTATCCAGTCCGATGAATTGCGCCCCATAACGCTGGGTCTGACAGTTCTCAAGGGGCAATATATCTCCTCTTTCAATCTCCTCGCCGCAGGGTCGTTGATCGCTGCACTGCCTCCCGTCATGATGTTCTTCGCGATGCAAAAGCACTTCATTGCCGGCCTGACGCTGGGTGCCAGCAAAGGCTGATCACGACGAAGACAGAGAAATGGGTATCACCATGGTTGAGGCGACCAAGAGTAGGGCCAGAGTTCGGAGAGCCGGACGCAATGCGGACCAGGCTAAGGCCGACCTCCTGGCCTCGGCCAGACGAGAATTTGCGGACAAGGGATTCGCGCTCGCCGGAATTGAGGCCATCGCTGAGCCGACGGGGCTCAACAAGAAGATGATCTATCATTATTTCGGATCGAAGGAGGAACTTTACATAGCGGTGCTAGAAGAGGTCTATCTTGGAATCCGCAAGATGGAAGATGCGCTTCCTCTCGATGAACTCGAACCGCTTGCCGCTATTCAGCGACTCGTCGAAGCGACCTGGGATTACTACGTCACAAACCCCGATTTCATCGCTTTGGTGAACCAGGAAAACCTGCTCGGAGCCATCTACCTTAAGAAATCCGGCATCGTGAAACGACGTACAAGTGTTCTTTTGAAACGCGTGAAGGCGATCCTGAAGAAGGGCGCCGATCAGGGCCGGATCCGTCCTGACATTGATCCGCTGCAGCTTAATCATTCGATCGCTGGTCTCGGCTTCTACTATCTGAACAACCGCTTCACCAATACCCAGATCTATAATTTTGACCACATGACCCCAGAGGCCCTGGCAATGAGGCGAGCCTTCATTGTCGACTTCGTCATGCGGGCCATTATGTCAAAGGAGGAAATCGCTCGGCTCGAGCGATGACGGACCATGCCGGACCCAGGATACAGTCACATCATAGTCGGAGGCGGAACTGCCGGTTGCGTTCTGGCGGCGCGGCTGAGCGAGGGAGCTACCAATAGGGTACTCTTGCTCGAGGCGGGCAGTAGCGATTGGCACCCCTACATTCACATGCCGGTCGGTTTTGCCAAGATGACCGGCAGCGGCATGACTTGGGGATACCATACCGAACCGCAGAAGCACGCTGGCGACCGCCGGATACCCTATGCGCAGGGTCGAGTTCTTGGTGGTGGCAGTTCGATCAATGCCGAGGTCTTCACCCGGGGCGTCCCGCAAGACTATGACCGCTGGGCCAACGAAGAAGGCTGTACCGGCTGGTCCTTTCGCGATGTGCAACCCTATTTCCTGCGCTCCGAAGGCAATACGGCACTAGCCGACAAATGGCATGGCACCGATGGCCCCCTGGGTGTTTCGAACATTGCCAATCCACAACCACTGACGCGGGCCTTCGTCATGGCGTGCCAGCAATACGGCATTCCATACAACCACGACTTCAACGGCGCAGCGCAGCAGGGTGCCGGATATTATCAGCTCAACGTGGTCGACGGACGCCGCTGCTCGGCTGCCCGCGGCTATCTTGGTCCGGCCCGGCACCGGCCCAATCTGACGGTTCTGACGCGCGCCATGAGTATGCGCCTCATCATTGATGGCTATCGCGCCAAAGGCGTCGAATATCTGCACAAGGGCCGTGTCCACACCGCCTACGCGGACTGCGAACTTATTGTCACCGCCGGCGCAGTCGGATCGCCAAAGCTGCTTATGCTGTCGGGCATTGGCCCGGGTGACCACCTCAGGTCGCTCGGCATAGATGTGCGCGCAGATATTGCAGGCGTGGGCGCAAACCTGTCAGACCACGTCAACATCGATCTTGTCGCCGAATTGCATGGGCACGAAAGCCTCGACAGATACAACAAGCCACATTGGGCCGCCTGGGCGGGGCTGCAATATGCCCTGTTCCGCACCGGGCCGGTGGCCAGCAATGTCGTTGAGGGGGGATTGTTCTGGTATTCCGGTGCCGATCGGACGACACCAGATCTGCAGTACCACTTCCTCGCGGGGGCCTCAGCCGAAGAGGGCGTGGGCGGGGTCGCACGTGGCCGTTCCGGAATCACACTCAATTGCTATGGATTGCGGCCGAAGGCGCGCGGCACGGTGCGCCTTTCCTCTCCCGACCCGCACCAACCGCCGTTGATCGATCCCAACTTTATGGGACACCCGGACGATCTGGAAACGACGGTCCGTGGCCTTAAGATGAGTCTTGCAATCATGGCGCAGCCCGCGCTGGCCAAATACGTTCGCAGGGTCGTGCTGCCTGACGAATCCTTAAGATCAGACGCCGAGCTGCGCGATTTTGTGACGAGCCACTGCCGGACCTCCTACCATCCCGTGGGAACCTGCCGGATGGGATCAGACGAAATGAGCGTGGTCGACACAGACCTCAAGCTTCGTGGATTCGAGGGCTTGCGGATTTGTGACAGCAGCGTTTTCCCCAGTCTGGTGGGATCCAACACCAATGCCCCGACCGCCATGCTTGCCGAGAGGGCAAGTCACCTGATCATTCAGGGTGCGAGGGCATTCTGAGTATGCCCGGCGCCTTGATCGTCGCGTGCTGGCGCCCAATGTCGTACAGATGCCCAGGTCACCAGCTTGGGTGCCGCCAGTCCACTACAGGGTCTGCACCATGCGGGGCCCCTCCATTCGCGAGACTTGTTTTATGGCTTCCCCGCTCCCTGATGCTCAAGGCTTTTTGACTGGGCTGTTTCGACTCGCGGTTGCCGCTGCCGATCCAATGCGCGTCGTTTCGAAAAATTTGCCGGATCGACCGGAAGGACGCGTCATCGTTGTCGGAGCAGGAAAGGCCAGCGCGCGCATGGCGGAGGCAGTGGAGGCCGCCTGGGGCCCCTGTGAGGGGCTGGTTCTCACCCGGTATGGCTATTGGCGTCCTTGCACTGGGATCGAGATCGTCGAGGCCGCCCATCCTGTTCCCGACCTTGCAGGAGAGGCGGCCACCATGCGCCTTCTGGACCGCGTTTCCGGCCTCGGTTCGGACGATTTCGTGTTAGCTTTGATCTCGGGCGGTGGCTCTGCCCTCTTGTGCGCCCCCGCGGATGGACTGACTCTCGCCGACAAGATTGGAGTCCACAGCGCTCTTCTTGCCTCGGGCGCCCCGATTGGCGAAATGAACCTGGTTCGCAAGCATCTATCCCGCGTGAAAGGGGGGCGGTTGGCCGCAGCCTGTTACCCCGCGCGTCTTTTGACACTGCTTGTTTCAGACGTACCGGGCGATGAGCCGAGCCAGATCGCTTCTGGTCCGACCTTCGGCGATACCAGCCATCCCCAGGATGCAATGGCGGTGCTGGATCGTTATGGGATTGACTCCTCGGCAGCTGTGCGCGCCCATTTACAGGGGCCAACCGGCGTCGTCGCGCCCGGCGATCCGCGACTGGCCCACACCAGGTGGCGAACCATCGCTGCGCCCTCGCAGTCGCTGGCCGCCGCAGCCGCAGGCGCGCGAGAGGCGGGATTTGATGTCCGCATCCTGGGTGATGACCTGGAGGGCGAGGCACGTGAACTTGGCGCCGATCACGCACGCATGGCCCTTTCGCTCCGGACCGAGGTCAAAGGCAGCGGCAAGACATTGCTGCTGCTCTCGGGCGGCGAATGCACCGTAACCCGAAATGGTAATGGAATCGGCGGGCCAAACGCCGAATTTGCTCTCGCCGCTGCCATCGTGCTGGACGGTGAACCGGGCATTCACGTTCTAGCGTGCGATACGGATGGCGTTGACGGTGCGGCTGACGTCGCGGGAGCTTATGCTGCTCCCGACACCTTGGGGACCGCCAGAAACGTGGGTGTCGATCCTGAAGTCTCCCTTCGCAACAACGACGCACACAGTTTCTTCGCGACCGTGGGTGGCCAGATTGTTACCGGCCCGACATTGACCAATGTGAATGACTTCCGCGCAATACTCATTGAAGCGTGACGCTTCGCGACTAGATGAAGGTCGTCCGCTAACCGAGAATGCGCAGCCAAAAGCTTCCAGTCCCCTAACGGCCCCGCTTAAGGCGCTGGCGTGGAGGATTGTGGGGCAGGGGGCTCCTACCCGCCGGGCAGGTGCGGGCCCCATTCCTGCCGTTTAGGCTGCAACCAAGACTTCCCGAGAGCTGCCAGTCTGCTTACCCAACCCAGGCGGCGGCGACAGGGTGGTAGACTGGCAGGTTATGGACGAAATAGCTGAAAAGCTGTCGAGCCCCGCTAT
>NZ_WQRF01000011.1 GCF_009758415.1 Devosia marina
TCGACGAACTGGGCTATCTGCCGTTCAGCCCGTCAGGCGGGGCGCTGCTGTTCCATCTGCTCAGCAAGCTCTACGAGCAGACCAGCGTCGTCATCACCACCAACCTCAGCTTCAGCGAATGGGCCGGCGTGTTCGGGGACGCCAAGATGACCACGGCGCTGCTCGATCGGCTCACCCATCACTGCCATATCCTGGAGACTGGCAACGACAGCTTCCGCTTCAGAGCGAGCGCTGCAGCACCCAAAACACGGAAGGAAAAACCCGCCACTTGACCGTTCCCGCGTCGCGGGAAACTATCGTCCAACCGGGTCAGTTCTCGATGACAATCCCGGGTCAGTTCCTGGCGACAATCAACACGATTTTACCCTGCCGGGCCGGATCGAAGCCCCTGATAGGGGGAGGGGTGACATTGAACACGTTGAGGTCTTTGGTAGGTGCGTGGTGTCGAGAAATCACCCCCACCTAGCTTTGCTACGGCCCTTCGGGCCGAGCGACGCTACCTCCCCCATCGAGGGGGAGGAGAAGGGACGGCGTGGGTTCGATATTGAGGAGCACCCCGATGCGCTCCTCCCCCTTCTTCAGGGGGAGGCTGGGTGGGGGTGTCATTGTGCCCGTTTAGGGCCCGGGCCCTGCGTGCTACCATTCGGCTGTAGGTCACGGGCCGCTGGAAGGCCCCCCTCACCCGTCTCGGCCTACGGCCGATCCACCCTCTCCCCGAGGGGGCGAGGAATAAGAGCCGCGCTTGCGCGGCTTAGTCGTCGCCCATCTTCAGCGCTTTGATAAACGCCTCTTGCGGAATCTCCACTGACCCGAACTGCCGCATCCGCTTCTTACCGGCTTTTTGCTTTTCCAAGAGCTTGCGTTTGCGCGTGGCGTCGCCGCCGTAGCACTTCGCGGTAACATCCTTGCGCATGGCGCGGACGGTTTCGCGGGCGATGATCTTGCCGCCGATGGCGGCCTGGATCGGGATGACGAAGAGATGCGGCGGGATCAGCTCCTTGAGCTTTTCGCACATGACGCGGCCACGTGACTCAGCGACAGTGCGGTGCACCAGCATGGAGAGCGCATCGACCGGCTCGGCATTGACCAGGATCGAGAGTTTGACCAGGTCGCCGGCGCGGTGTTCGGCCAGTTGATAGTCAAAGCTGGCATAGCCTTTTGAGATCGACTTCAGGCGATCGTAGAAATCGAACACCACCTCGTTAAGCGGCAGTTCATACTCGACCATGGCGCGCTGGCCGACATAGCTCAGATTGGTCTGGATGCCGCGGCGGTCCTGGCAGAGCTTGAGGATGGCGCCGAGATATTCGTCGGGGGTGAGAATGGTCGCCTTGATCCAGGGTTCGCGGATTTCGGCGATCTTCATCACATCGGGCAGATCGGCGGGATTGTGCAGATATTGCGTCTCGCCATTGGTCATTTCGACCTCGTAGACCACCGAGGGGGCGGTGGCGATGAGATCAAGATCGAACTCGCGGGAGAGGCGCTCCTGGATGATTTCGAGGTGCAAGAGGCCCAAAAAGCCGCAGCGGAAGCCGAAGCCGAGGGCGGCGCTGGTTTCCATCTCGAAGGAGAAGCTGGCGTCGTTCAAACGCAGCTTGCCCATGGCGGCGCGCAGCTCGTCAAAATCGGAGGCATCGACCGGGAAGAGGCCGCAGAACACCACGGGCTGGGCCGGGCGGAAGCCGGGCAGTGCCTTGTCGGTGGGCTTTTTGTCCTCGGTGATGGTGTCGCCGACATTGGTATCGGCCACTTCCTTGATCGAGGCGGTGAAAACGCCCAATTCGCCCGGGGTCAGCTCCTTGACCTCGACCAGCTTGGGGGTGGTGACGGCGACGCGGTCCAGCTCGTAAACGGCGCCGGAGGCCATCATGCGGATCTTCTGGCCCTTCTTCATCACCCCGTCGATGATGCGGACCAAAACGACCACGCCGAGATAGGTGTCGTACCAGCTATCGACCAGCAGGGCCTTCAATGGCGCGTTGAGCTCGCCCTTGGGGGCGGGGAGGCGCTTGACGATGGCTTCGAGCACGCTTTCCATGCCCAGGCCCGTCTTGGCCGAAATTTCCAGCGCCTCGGAAGCGTCGATGCCGATGACGTCCTCGATCTGGGTCTTGACGCGCTCGACATCGGCAGCGGGCAGATCGACCTTGTTCAGGACCGGGACGATTTCGTGATTGGCGTCGATGGCGTGATAGACATTGGCCAGGGTCTGCGCCTCGACGCCCTGGCTGGCATCGACCACGAGCAGGGAGCCTTCGACGGCGGCCATCGACCGGGAGACTTCATAGGCGAAGTCGACATGGCCGGGGGTGTCGATGAGGTTGAGGATATAATCCTCGCCATCTTCGGCCTTGTATTTGAGGCGCACCGTCTGCGCCTTGATGGTGATGCCGCGCTCGCGCTCGATATCCATCGAATCGAGCACCTGGGCCTTCATCTCGCGCAGGTCGAGCCCGCCCGTCATCTGGATCAGACGATCGGCCAGGGTGGATTTGCCATGGTCGATATGGGCGACGATGGAGAAATTGCGGATATTCTTGAGCGGCGTGGTCATGGCGCGCTGATAGCAGAAGCGCGGTGGCCAAGAAAGATGGTTTAGCGGGGGTTAAGCACGGCTTTTGTGCAGGGGGTGGCTGGCCTGCCGGTGATCAGCACGGGTCGCAGCGCGGATGGTGGGGCGGCAGATCGGCCCAGTCCTGCACGGACAGGCAATCGGGATGAGGTGTGCGTGGGCGTGACGGCATGGCCTTGCCGAACCACGCCAGAAGGCGGGTCAGGAACGACATTTTCTGTCTCCGGAAATGCTATTTGGGTTGATATGGCCTCATAATGCGCCGGCAGAGAGGCGGCGACAATGGACAAGGCCTGCACACCGATATAGAAAATCTATATGGCAAATCCCTTCCCCATACCGCTCAATGCGCTGCGCGCCATCGAAATTGTCGCCCGTCGCGGAGCGCTGGCGCCGGCGGCCGAGGAGCTGGGCGTGACCATTGGCGCCGTCAGCCAGCATTTGCGCCGGGCCGAGGACCGGTTGGGCATGGAATTGTTCGCGCGCACGCCGCAGGGCATCAAGCCGCTGCCGGCGCTGGTGCAGGTGCTGCCGCAACTGACCGGCGGCTTCACCCAGTTGCAGGATGGTCTGGCGAGCCTGACCGGTGCGCATGAGGGCGTGCTCAACGTGACGGTGGGAAGTGTGTTTGCCTCGCGCTGGCTGATCTGGCGGGTCAACAAATTCTCCGCGCTCTATCCGGGCCTGGAAGTGCGGCTGACGGTGACCGGGGCGATGCTGGATCTGAGCCGGCCCGATATTGATTGCGGCGTGCGCTATGGCGACGGGACCTGGCCGGGCGTCGATGTAAGCCTGATCGGCGGACAGGACTATCAGCCGGTCTGCTCGCCGCTGATCCGCGACCGGGTGAAAAGCCCGGCTGATCTGGCCCATGTGCCGGTCATTGCCGACCAGACCAGCATGCTCGACTGGCCGGCCTGGCTGACAAAGGCAGGGCTGGACCCGGCCCTGCCGCTCAATGGCCCGGTCTATTCGGATGCCTCGCTGGCCTTTGATGCCGCCATTTCCGGGCAGGGCATATTGCTGGCCGCCGACATGATGACCGCCGATGCGGTGAGCGACGGGCGGCTGATCCGCCCCTTCGATCTGCCGGTGAGGGGCAAGCGCGGCTATTTCCTGGCGACCGCCAAGGGAAGGCGGGAACCCAAGAAGCTGGGCTTTTTTCGTGACTGGCTGGCCGCGGAAGTGCCCGCAAGCGTGTTGGGCTATGTGCACCAGAATGTGCCGAACACGGCGACACTAGCGCCATTCTCCAAATAAATTTGCGCAGATTAAACGCTATTTCGGATTATCTTGCGCAGAATTGCAGTGCGCCGGCCGATATGGACGCTTTGTTGCGCAGGTGTTCTGATAGGCTGATCCGATAGTGACTGGATCGGGGGATCGGCATGGACGACGTACTCATTCTTGGCGCCGGCATTGTCGGCATTGCCACCGGCATTCACCTGCTGCGGCGCGGGCGCAGCGTGACCCTGGTCGACAAGAGCGAGCCTGGGCACGAGACCAGCTTCGGCAATGCCGGAATCATCCAGCGCGAGGGAGTGCGGCCGCATCCGTTTCCGCGCGACCTGCAAACCCTGCTGCAGGTGGGGCTGCATCTTTCGACCGCGGCCCGCTATGAACCACTGGCCCTGCCCCGGCTGGCGCCGCCATTGTTGCGCTATTGGTGGGAGTCCTCGCCCGAGCACTATCGCAAGGTGGTGCAAAGCTATGCGCCGCTGATCGGCCGCTCGATCATCACTCATGCCGATCTGATCGCGGCCTGTGGTCCGGAGGCCGAGAGCCTGATATCGCGCTATGGCTGGCATTTGGCCTTCCGCAGCCCGGAAAAGCTGGAAAAGGAAGCCCGCAAAGCGCAGGGCGACCATGACCAGTTCGGGATCGGTTTTGAGGTTCTGGACTGGCCGGCGCTGCAAAAGGCCGAACCCAGCCTGACCGGCGGCCTGGCCGGCGCCATTCACTGGACCGATCCCTGGACGGTGCGCGATCCCGGCGCGCTGGTGACGGCCTATTTCAACCTGTTCGAGACGCTGGGGGGCACGTTTGTCCGCGGTGCAGCAACGGGGCTGAACCAAATTGCTGAAGGCTGGCAGGCCGAGATTGCGGGCCGACAGCTATCTGCCAAGCAGGCGGTGATTGCCCTTGGCCCCTGGGCGCCCGATGTGCTGGACAGGCTGGGCTATCGGCTGCCGCTGTTCGTCAAGCGCGGCTATCACATGCATTACGGTAGCGCCGAAGGCGCAGCGCTCAACCATCTGCTGCTCGATCCGGAAGTCGGCTATGCCATGGCGCCGATGGCCAAGGGCATCCGCATCACCACCGGGGCCGAATTTGCCGAGCGAGACGCCGCGCCTACCCCGATCCAGCTTGGCAAGGCAGAAGCGGCGGCGCGGGAATTGTACCCGCTGGGCGAGCGGCTCGACCCGCAGCCCTGGAAGGGCGCCCGCCCCTGCACCCCGGACATGATGCCGATCATCTCCAGGGCCCCAAAACATCAGAACCTGTTCGTGGGGATTGGCCACGCCCATCACGGCTTCACGCTGGGACCGGCGACCGGCGAATTGCTGGCGCAGGCGATGACCGGGGAAGAGACCGCGATCGACATTCATCCCTTCCGGATGGCGCGGTTCATGGGGGGCTGATCCGCCTGAGCCTTCACGACCGGGCAGACCGGCGCGATGCCGATCTGCCCGCGTGGTTCAGCCTTCGAGCAGGCGTCGCAGTTTGGCGAGCGCGGTGTCGCTGTTTTCGCGATAGGCGATGGTGCCCTCGAACTCGCCCTCGGCATTGACCAGGAACACCGAGGCGGTGTGATCCATAGTGTAGTCGCCGCCTTCGAGCGGCACTTTCGCATAATAGACGCCCCAGGATTTGGCCGCCTTGGCGATTTCGTCCGGGGAGCCGGTGACGCCGGTGACATGGCCGGTCCAGCTCACATAGTCGCCAATGATCTCTGCGGTATCCCGCTCGGGATCGACCGAAACGAAAAAGGCGTTGAGATCGTCTGCCTTGTCGCCCAATGCCTCATACCAGACGGTCATTTCGGCCAGTGAGGTCGGGCAGACGTCGGGACAATGGGTGAAGCCGAAAAACAGCATGGATGGACTGCCCTTGAGGCTGTCGCGATTGAACGCCTCGCCGGTCGCGGTCACCAGCTCATAGTCGCCCTGCCCCAGGGCAACTGCCTGGGCCGGACGCGTCATGGTGGTGTAAACATAGAGCCCGGTGGCCCCCAGGGCAGCGACGGCCACCAGCGTCCAGAGCACGGTGCGGATATGGGACAGGGCCATGGGTCAGTGCCCCATATGGGCAGAATGGTCTTCTGCCGGGGCGTCGGCGGCGGAGCCGGCTGCGATCAGGTCCAGCGTGATGGTGCCGGCTCTTTCAAAGGTCAGCGTGACCGGCACGGCATCGCCCTCGGCGATCGGGCCGGTGAGCCCCATGAACATCATGTGATAACCACCGGGTTCGAGCACCACGGTCTCACCAGCAGGAATGAGCAGACCGTCGCGAAGCTGACGCATCTTCATCACATCGCCGTCCATGGCCATTTCATGAATCTGCCCTTCCCTGGCCATCGGGGTTTCCACCGCGATCAAAATATCGTCCTGGGCGCCGGTATTGATCAGGGTCAGAAAGCCGCCGGCGACCGGGGCATTGGGCAGGGTGGCGCGGGTAAAGGCGCCCGAAATGGTCAGATCGCCAATGCTCGTTTCGGCAGGTGGGGCCATGGTCCCATGATGGCCGTGTTCGTCCATGCCGCCAGCGGCCAGGGTGAGGCTGGGCGCGGGCATATCGCCGCTTCCGCTCACATCAGTCCAGGCCTCCTCGCCATTGGCGCATTCCTGGATCGCCGGGAAGTAGAAGGGGCCTTCTTCGAGCGTATCGGCAAAGATGCCGCGGAAGACGAATTCGTCATAGAACTCGTTGGGCAGATTACCCTCTGACCAGACGATCTCGGTGACCCCTTCGGACACGTCCTTGCCGTGGTTCACATAGGTGTTTTCATAAGGCCCGGTGACGGTCTGAAGAGTCCAGCCTGCCTTGGGCATGGGCTTAACATTGTAGAAGCCCTCGGGGATCTGGACGCGGATGGTGTGAGTGGCTTCAGTGCCGCATCCATGGGGAATGCGGAGCACGGCCTTGTAGCTGGCGCCAAGGGTCGCTTGCTGAACTTCAAGGGTCGAGTGGGCAACAGCCGGGGCGGCCAGGGCGAAAAGGGTGGCGGCGGCCAGGCTGGCGCGTGCGAAAGAACCGGTCATGGGTTCGTCTCCAGTCAAAAAAGGTCTGATGCCGGCAGGAATCCTGCCGGGAGGCTAGGAATCAGACCGCGACAGGAGGGGCGCGGGATTGCCCGACATGATCAGGCAGCAGGGATCGGTGTGAGCTGAAGGCCTTGGCGAAGCGGAGGATTTCGGCCCCGGCCGGAGGCGCAAGGGCCGGCGCCGGCGGGGGCAAGGTGGCGAGCTGGTGCTTGGCAACGCCGGTGGCCGGGCAATTGAGCGCGGCGGCTTCATGCGGGTCGCCATTGTCATCCTGCGCCAATGGCTGACAGACCGACCAGGAATCCAGGGTCGAAAAACCGATGGCGTTGAGATCGCGCTGCAGGCCCGCGGCCTGATGCAGCGGCAGCAGCAGCTGGAGCACATAGACCGCCAGCACCGCGACGGCGATGCCGGTTTCGCGGAGCATGATCTGCGCTGTGCTGTGGTTGTTGCTGTTCACGTCCATCTCGATAGCCCGTGCCTTCGGCCTGCTCAAGATCAATGGCAGGGGAGTGGGCACTGCACTTTGTCGCAGCGCAAATGAAAGTTGCCTCTAGTTTAGAAACATTCTAAAAATTTCCTGGAATCATTCTAAACTATGGAGGACGCCATGCTGCGTCTCTGGCCCGATAACCGTCGTGACTTCGCCTCGCTTTCGGAGCGCGAAATCCTCTCCCTGGCCGTTGCGGCGGAGGAGGAGGATGGGCGCATCTATTCGGAATATGCGACGCGACTGGGCGAGACTTATCCGGGCAGCGGCGCGCTGTTCGAGGGCATGGCGGCCGAAGAGGATGAGCACCGGCGGCGCTTGCTTGATCTTTATGTCGAGCGCTTCGGGACGCGGCTGGTACCGATCCGCCGCGAGCATGTGCGCGGGTTTCTCAACCGCAAGCCGGTATGGCTGCAAAAGACGCTAACCCTGGAACAGGCGCGCCAGCAGGTATGGGAAATGGAGGAAGGCGCCTATCGCTTCTACCTCGCTGCGGCCGATCAGGTGACCGATGCGGGTATCCGCAAGCTGCTCGGCGATCTGGCGGTTGCGGAAAAGGGCCATGCCAAACGCGCCGATCAAATTGATGATCAAGTGCTGGGCCAAGAGGGCAGGGAAAGCGAGGGCCACGAACAGCACCGGCAGTTTCTATTGACCTATGTGCAGCCGGGGCTGGCCGGGCTGATGGATGGGTCCGTCTCGACGCTGGCGCCAGTGTTTGCGGCGGCCTTTGCCACCGGGGATACGCATCAGACCTTTCTGGTGGGTCTAGCCGCGGCGGTGGGCGCGGGCATTTCCATGGGCTTTACCGAGGCGGCCTCGGATGACGGCCGGCTGACCGGGCGCGGCTCGCCCATCAAGCGCGGGCTGGCGGCCGGGATCATGACGGCGGTGGGCGGGCTGGGGCACGCCCTGCCCTACCTGATTGCCGATTTCTTCACTGCCACAGCCGTTGCCATTGCCGTGGTGCTGATCGAGCTCTGGGCCATCGCCTATATCCAGAACCGCTATATGCAGACCCCGTTCTGGCGGGCGGTGATGCAGGTGGTATTGGGCGGATCGCTGGTGTTTGCGGCGGGGATTTTGATCGGCAATGCCTAGGCGGCACGCTGTACCCGCCGCCGCATCCTGAGCCAGGCCAGACCGGAGACGGCAAGAACCGGGACGATGACCAGCAGGGATTGGGTCCAGCCCGCATCGGGGCCGAACAGCACTTCATGCATGCGCCGGCCGGGCAGGAAGGTGAAGGCGCCTGCCAGGATCAGCGCGCCGATATAGAGCCCCTGCATCTCGGCGCGGTGGCGCGCCACATTGCGCTCGACGATGATGGCCCTGAGGCCAACAAAGAGCGTGTAATAGGTGAACAGCGAAAACAGGTGGATGGGGCTGAACGGCCCGATCAGCCTTATGTCGTTGATGAACAGGGCCGAGGTGGCGGTGACCAGCATCAGCACCACCCAGACCCGGCCCATCGCCTTGTGCAGGGCCGTGCCCTTGCGGCGCCAGAGGACGAGGGCGCCCAGCAGGGTTGCCGCGATGGCGGCGAAGGCATGGATCTGGATGACAAGGTCAGACTGCAGCAGGGGCGAAAGAGACATCGAGAGGCGCCATATTGGTGAGGGTAAAGACTTTGCCTCACCTCGATGCTTGGCTAGATTGACCGCGACAATACCAAGTGCCCCAATCGCAGGTCTCATTCGTGAACGACAGCCCATTGCAATCCACGCTTCGTGAACTGCAGGGGCTGTCGCGCGATGCCCGGTTCTGGACCGTGCTGGCCGTGATCGCGCTGATCGTGGGACTGGTGGGGCCATTCGGCACCTATCAGGTGCTGGCGGTGGCGCCGCGTCTTGCCTATTGGGCCGTGGTTGTCCTGGGCACAGCTTTGACCGGCACGCTGGTGGTGGGTTTTATCGAAGGAGTGCTGCGGCCGCGCCTCAACAAATATCTGGCAGCGCTGCTGGCCGGGGCGCTTCCCGGACCATTGCTGGCGGCGATGGTGGCGCTGATCAATATTGCCGTGTTCGGGCCAGGGGTCACAAGCTTTGACCTGCTGACACTGGGGATTTACTGCACGCTGATTTCGGCAGCGGTGACGCTGGTCAGCGCGGTGCTGGAGCGGCCCGCTCAACCGGACCCGGCACATGCCCCACCTGCACTGCTGGAGCGTTTGCCGCGCCCGCAACGAGGAACATTAAGGCGCATTTCGGTTGCGGATCACTATGTCGAGGTGACGACCGACAAGGGCAGCAGCCTGGTCCTGATGCGGCTCTCCGACGCCATCAAGGAAACCGCACCGATCGAGGGATTGCAGGTGCATCGCAGCCATTGGGTGGCGCTCGACGCGGTCAGGCGCAGCACGCGCCAGAATGGCCGGCCCGCGCTGGAGCTGGACGATGGCAGCATCGTGCCGGTGAGCCGGACCTACATCGCCGCCGTGCGGGCGGCGGGCTTTCCAGCCTGAAACAGATGCAGCCGATCATCGATGATTTCACCGACGCGGGCGCATTCCTGGGCGATTTCGCGGACAAAATCGGCCAGCATGGGGCGGTCAAGCACGGCGGGATTGCGCACCACCATGGCGGTGTCGCGGTGCAGAGGTTCGAACTCAAGCGGTGAGATTTCCACCAGGCGCCCGGCGCGCACATCCTCGTCCACGGCCGAATTGACGAAGAACCCCAGTCCCTCGCCTTTCATCGCCAAGCGCCGGGCGGGGCCTGTGGGCAGTTCGACACTGGTCTGGGCCAGGCGGACCAGGGCGGCGGCGCGCTCCGGATCGGCCTGCCACCAGCGCAGGGCAATGACGCGGGGCACCAGGGCAAGCACCTGGTCGATGGTGGGCTGGCTCGACAACTTGGCCGCCACTTCAGGGGAAACCACCAGCGGCACGCGCTCGCGCATGATGATGAGCGGTTCGAGATCGACCACCAGCGGATCGATATTGGGCCAGCACAAAATGCCCATCTCCACTTCGCGCTCATGCAGCATGGCGGCGATCTGTGCCTGACGGCCTTCGCGCACGACCACATCGACCGACGGGTAATTGGCCTGGAAGCGGATGAGGCTTTCCGTAATCAGGGGTGAGACCAGGGTACGCAGCGAACCGATGGAGACCCGGCCACGCTCGACCCGGCGCAGCGCCTCGCGCCCTTCCTGGGCGGTGCCGATGATGCGACGGGCAAAGGGCAGAAAGGTCATGCCCTGATCGGTCAGCGTCACGGTGCGCCCACGGACAAATAATTGCACGCCCAAAAGGTTTTCCAGGGCGCGGATGCGCATGGAAGCGGTGGCCTGGGTGATGTTGAGATAGGCCGCGGCCCGGGTAAAGGACTGGTCGCGGACGATACGGTCGAAGGTGCGAAGCTGGTCGAGGTCCATTGGAAAGGCTTATGCGAGACGCGATTACGGCCGATCTATCGCGCGCGTCATAGGCAATGTCTATACGTCGAGTGACGCAGCTAGCCCTTGTTGGCCCGGCGCGAACGTTCGGCCTGTGCCTTTTTCTGCTGACGGCGGCGCTCGGCGTCGGTGAGAGCGGCGTCGCCCATATGCGAGAGGCCGCGCTGCCTGGCCAGGTCCATCTGGCGCTGGCGCTCGGCGGCGGCCTGGTGCTTGGCGGTCTCGCCCGCGCAATAGGGGCAGGAGATGCCTTCGTGAAAATCGGCGTGGCCCCGGTCGGCCTCGGTCAGTGGATGGCGGCAGGCGCGGCAGAGGGTGGCATTGCCCAGTTCGAGCCCGTGGCCGACCGAGACACGCTCATCGAACACGAAGCATTCGCCGGTAAAGCGGCTTTGGTCCTCGGGCACCACTTCGAGATATTTGAGGATGCCGCCCTTGAGATGAAACACCTCCTCAAAGCCCTGACTCAAAAGGTATGACGAGGCTTTTTCGCAGCGGATGCCGCCAGTGCAGAACATGGCGACCTTCTTGTGCTTGTTCGGATCGAGGTGCTTTTCGACATAGTCCTTGAACTCGACAAAGCTCGATGTGTGCGGATCCAGCGCGCGCTGGAAGGTGCCAAGACCCACTTCATAATCATTGCGCGTATCGACCAGCACCACGTCATTGCGCTCGATCAGCGCATTCCAGTCATCAGGTTCGACATAGGTTCCGACCTGGCGGTTTGGGTCCGCCTGAGGCGCGCGCAGGGTGACGATTTCAGGCTTCAGACGCACTTTCATGCGCAGGAACGGCGCGGTGTCGGCAAAGGAATATTTCACCTCGGCGCCAACGAGCCGGCTGCCGAAGGGACCGGAGGCGAAAAGATAGTCGGCCAACGCGTCAATGGCCTCGGGCGCGCCGGCGACGGTGCCGTTGATGCCTTCGGGGGCAAGGATCAACGTGCCCTTGATGGCGCGATTGCAACAGAACTCGGCCAGCGGCGCTTTGAGCGCCTCAACATCAGGCAGGGCCGCGAATTTATAGATGGCCATCACCTTGTATGGATGATTGGTCTGGGGCAAACTGGACATGGATTTCGAGCCGGGCGCATTCATGGCGCCGCTCATACCACCGGCCGGGCCCGGCGTCACGGGGCGGCCGCAGCCACAAAATCGGGAGTGAGACCATGACCTATCGGGCGGACAACGCGCGCTATGACACGATGCAATACCGCCGCTCGGGCAAATCGGGGCTGAAGCTGCCGGTGGTGAGCCTGGGGCTATGGCAGAATTTCGGCGGCACGCGGGACTATCCGAGCGCCATGGAAATTCTGGGCTATGCCTTCGACCAAGGCGTGACCCATTTTGACCTGGCCAATAATTACGGGCCGCCGGCAGGCTCGTCGGAAGAATTGTTCGGGCAGGTGATGGCCCGCGATTTCCGCCCCTATCGCGACGAGATGATCGTTTCGACCAAGGCAGGCTACAATATGTGGCCGGGCCCTTATGGCGAATGGGGAAGCCGCAAATATCTGCTGGCCAGCCTGGACCAGTCGCTCAAGCGCATGGGACTCGACTATGTCGATATCTTCTATTCGCACCGGTTCGACCCCGATACCCCGCTCGAGGAAACCATGGGCGCGCTAGCCCATGCGGTCAAATCGGGCAAGGCGCTTTATGTCGGCATCTCCTCCTATCCCGAGCAGCAGACGCGCGAGGCGCATCGGATTCTGAAGGAAATGGGGGTGGCGACCACTATCCACCAGCCGAGCTATTCAATGATCAATCGCTGGATCGAGAACGACAAGACCATCGATGCCTGCGGCGAGTTGGGGATCGGGGTTATCGCTTTTTCGCCGCTGGCGCAGGGCGTGCTTTCGGGCAAATATAATCGCGGCAATACCAACGGCGCGCGGGGCGACAATCCCAACAGCACATTGCGCGCCAGCCATATCGAACCGCGCGTGCTGGAGGCTGTCGACAAGGTGGGTGAGATCGCCAAGGCGCGTGGCCAGACCATGGTGCAGCTGGCGCTGAGCTGGGTGCTCAGGCGCAAGGAGATGACCTCGGCCTTGATCGGGGTGCGGACGCTGGATCAGCTCAAGGACAATCTGGGCGTGCTGAACAATCTCGATCTCAGCGATGAGGAGGTTGCCGCAATCGACGAGGCCACCGCCGGCGGGCAGATGGAGCTGCATCCGCGCCCGCAGGGCTGGCTGCGGTAGTTGTTTCGGTCGAGGGCGTAGTGGTCGTCCGTCACCCCACCCTCATTCCCCCTAAGCGGGAGGGATTGGGGGTGGGGTGATACCGCGCCCCACGCGGGAGAGGCTTCACGCCATCATTGAGTGCAGCGCGCCCATGGCGGCGAGGGAGCCGGTGTTGTTGGCGAAGGTGACCGAATGCATGCCGGTGACGAGGTCGCCGGCGGCGAAGATGCCGGGGCGGGAGGCGGCCTGCATGTCGCCAATGGCGATCATGGTACCGGTCGGGGTGTCTTTCATGTCGAGGCCAAGCTGGGCATGCAGATCGGCCGAGGGTCGATTGCGGGGATGGGCATAAAGCGCATCAAGACCGATTTCCGTACCGTCCTCGAGCGTCACGCTGCGCACCTCGCCCTGGTCATGGGTGATGCCGACGAGCTTGGCGTTCTCCAGTTTGACGCCGCGCTTTTCGAGCTTGTCGCGCTCCTCCTCGGGGATCTCGTGCCCATCCAGGATCAGGGTGATATCATCGGTCCAGTTGGCATAGAGCGTTGGGCCATGCAGCGACATGGGCGATGAATAGAGCAGGCCCCAACGTTTTCCGGCCACTTCATAGCCATGGCAGAAGGGGCAGTGGATGACTGTCTTGCCCCAGCATTGAGCGAAGCCGGGAATGTCGGGCATTTCATCGACAATGCCATAACTCAGGATCAGGCGGCGCCCGGCAATGGTTTCTCCGTCGGCGGTGGTGACGCGGAAATCATCGGGCGCGCCTGCAACGAGCTGCGCCCCGGCGCCGATGAGCTGCACGGTGGGATAGAACCGGACCTGCTTGCGGGCTGCGGCGAGCAAGTCACCCGGCGGGGTGCCGTCATGGCCAAATATGTTATGGGCGCTCTCGGCGTAGCGATTGCGGTTGAGGCCGGTATCGAGCACGGTGACCTTGCGGCGGGCGCGGGCCAGTTGCATCGCGGCGGTGAGGCCGGCAAAGCTGCCGCCGATGATGATGACATCCTGCATATGTCAGGTCCTTTTTTGGGCGAGCAGAACCGTTCGCTGCCAAGGCCTGGCAGCGCCTGAGGCCCGCTCTGGGGTTGGAAATGTCAGTCCAAGCGGGGGAACCCCGCATGGAGCGCGTCGGTGGCCAGGTCGCTCAGGCGCACCCGCTGCAGTCGGGCGGCCAGCAGCGCCTCGGCATCATCGAGAAAATCGTGCATGACCCGATCGACCGACCGCACAATGGCGCAGGTGACGTCGCCCGGATCGCTCTCGGTGCGAACCAGCATCCGCTCGCCAAGAGCGGAATAAACATCTCGCAGGGTGATTTCGGTGGCCGCACGACTGAGCGTCCATCCGCCATTGGGCCCCTTGCTGGAATCGACGATGCCGGCCTCGCGCAATTCGCCCAGAATGCGACGCACGACGACCGGATTGGTCATCAGGCAGGTGGCCAAAGCGGCTGAGCTGAGCTGCTTGCCGGGTTGGGCATGAAGGTGCACCAAGGCGTGCAAGGCAATGGAAAGGCGGCTTGATCGTTTCATGTAACTTTTATTGTTACACATAAGGGCACTGTCAAGGGGGGTTATCTTTGCTCCTCTTGCCAGCTTAGAGTGGAGGCCTTGATCTTGGGAGGATCGCCATGCGCCTTGCAGCTTTACTGATCGCCTTGTGCGCCGGCCTGACCGGCCCGGCAGCGGCACAGGACGCGGGCAGCCAGGCCGTGATCGACCGCATGAAGGCAGGCAAGCTGATGCCGATCAGCGATGTGGCCGTGCTGATGATGGGGTCGGAGCGCTGGTGCTACCGGCTGCAGGAGAGCAATTGCGCCTGGTCCGATATCTATCTTGCGGTGAGCGAAACCGACGCGACCTATGAGATTTCCAACCCCTGGAGCGAAGAGGTCGACATCTCTTTTGTCGATCGCGGCGTGTTCCGGCAAGATCGCTATATCTGCGAGACCGGCAATGACTGGGTGCCCACAGTTCGCGGTTACGAGCGGGCAGATGGCACGGCCATTGAGGGCCGCGCGCTGGCAGCGCTGAAGGAGGAGATCTACAGCATCGTCAGCGTGGAAGATGATGATGACTGTTTCGACTATCTTTATCAGCATCAGGACAAGGCCGCAGAGACGGTGACCCTGTTGCAGCGCCATTACATCGACGGGGAAACCGACCCCGCCGATGATGCGCTGGTGACGCTGTATTTTGATGCCGACGCAGCCGCTGAGCTGGGCTGGTATTGGTAGCCACCCTACCCAGAGGGAGCGGATGAACTCTGGGGCATCAACCTGCGCATCCCTCCCCTTGAAGGGGAGGGAGCAGATGAACACTGCTATCGCCCCTGAGGACCGAGGGTGGCGTGACAGCGATCAGCCCAGCTTGCCGTCCTTGAGGCTTTGGGCAAGCGGGGCGGGCCGCTCGACGGGTGTCTTGATCTCCACGGTGCGGCCCTCGCGGGCGGCGAGCTCGAAGGCCTCCATCACCTCAAGGACATGCAGAGCCAGATCGCCATTGGCGCGGTGCAGCCGGTTGTCGAGAATGGCGGCGGCCATGTCGGCGACCCCGAGCGAGCGGTAATTGCCGTCCGCATAGGGGGCCTCGAGCTTGACTTCGGCCCAGTCCTGGTCTCGGCCTCGGTTGCGCAGCTCCACCGTGCCGCCAAAATGGTTCGGGTCAGGCACGATCAGGGTCTGCTCGGTGCCGTAGAGCTCGAGCGGGACGTGCTTGTGCGCAGCGACATCGAAGCTCATGGCGATCTGTACGATCGCGCCATTGGCAAAGCCGAGCGCGCCGGTGACATGGGTGTCGATATGCACCGGCATGGTCTGGCCCTTTTTGGGCTCGGAGGTGATGGTGCGTTCGGTCCGCAGACGCGAGGACATGGCCGAGACTTTTGCGACAGGCCCCAGCAGATTGACCAAATCGGTGATGTAATAGGGGCCCATGTCGAGCATGGGGCCACCGCCGAGGTCGTAATAGAAGGCCGGGTCGGGGTGCCAGCTTTCGTGGCCGGGGCATTGCATAAAGGCGGTGCCGCCGACCAGTTGACCCAGCACGCCGCTATCGACCACGGCGCGGGCCTGCTGATGCGCGCCGCCAAGGAATGTATCGGGGGCCGAGCCGATGCGCAGGCCCGCCGCATTGGCGGCGTCGAGCAGTTTCCGTCCCTCGGCAAAGGTAATGCCGAGCGGCTTTTCGGAATAGACATGCTTGCCCGCAGCCAGGCATTTGAGCCCGACATCGACATGGGCCCGCGGAATGGTCAGGTTGACCACCAGATCGATGCCGGGATCGGCGAGCATGTCGTCGACGCTCATCGCCTTGAGGCCGAATTCATCGGCGCGGGCCTGAGCGGCTTCGGGCCGCATGTCCGAAAGCGCCTTGACGTCGAGCACGCCGAAGCCCGGCAAGCCGTCCTTGCCCAGAATGGCCTTCAAATAGGCCGAAGAAATATTGCCGGTACCGATGAAGCCGATACCGAGGCGCCTGGCGCTCATCTGCGCACTCCTCCCAAAGCATGTCAGCGTTTCAAGAAAACGCCGCGCTTGCTTCCCATTGTTGATTTGTCGCGCCCACTAGTCACAAGCCGTGCCGGAAGCGCTCCGGATGTACGTGCGTCAGCCTAGACCGGGCAGGGCAGAGTCGGGAAGTGGGGGCAGCGAAATTGTGTGATTTTTCTTCTGCGCTGGCCCATGGGCAAGCTTACCCCACCAGCACGGAGCGATCGCAGCGCACGCCATAGACGCGCACATCGGCTTCGCCCAGGCCAATGCCCAGGGCGGATAGCGTGGCGTTGAGCGTGTTGTCGAGCAGAGGCGCCAGCGGCACGAGCAGGCTGCGCACCGCCTGGGCGATGAGATGGGGCGGCGAGAGACCCAGGCCCAGCACATTGACGGTGAGGTCGACCCGGTCGAGCAGCGCGGCGGACAGGGACGCCACCAGCGTTTCGGTACGCGCCGTCCGCATGGTGCCCGCGGCAATGTCGGCCGAGGAAAAATCGAGCCGGACCGGGCTGGTCTGGGCCAGTTCGACCATGGCTGCGCCGGTGACGCGCAGCAGCAGGTTATCGATCAAGCGCACCGGGGCGGCCGAAGGGGGCACGCCGAAATCGGCCAGGCTCGCATCGCTCATTTCCCCAATGCTCAGGCGCAATATGCCGGGGCGCGTGGCGATGGTGGCGCTGCCGCGCGGCGCACCGATAGTGGGACAGGTCGCCGCGTCGACCCGTGCTTCGACCGGCGCGAGGTCGAGCCAGAGCGGGAGCTTGACGCCGGCGCCGCGCAGGGCCGGTCCGCCCAGCAATTCGGCCCTGAGGCGCAGGCGTGTCTGCGCGGTGCGTACGATGGTGCCAAGGGGCCCAAGGGCAAACCAGCCGCCGCCCTGCAGGGGCTCGCCAATGGCCAGATCGAGCTGCAGCGACACCAGCCCCGGCACCGCAGCGCCGAGATTGAGCGAGACCTGGCTGTCGCCATCGCTGAGCACGGCGGCGGCCGAGAGCAGTTCGAGCGCAGACAGGGACAGATCGGCGACCCCGGCGCTGCCGAGTTCGAGCCCACCCAACCGGCCCAGGTCGATCAGCTTGCCCAGCTCCACATCGGCGCCGGTGCCGGCGGTGGAGAGCAGCATCAAGGCGGATTGCGCAGTGCCATTGGTGAGCGCCGCCAGCGCAGCGGCAATCTCCCCTGCCCCGGCTTTGGTGACGAGCAGATCGTCATAGCTGCCCACGGTGATACCCAGTTCGGTAGCCAAGGCATCGAGAAATCCCAGCGCATCGACCCTGGCTGAGGCGAGCGCGGTGTAGTCGAGCACCGAGAGGGCGACCGTGGTGCCGAGCAGGCCGGACAGGATGGCATTGGCGAGACCACCATTGAGGCTGGCGAGGCGCGAGCCGACCGAGAAGGACACTTCGGGGGTGACCGCTGCAATGCCGGATGCCTGGAGGGTGGGCACGGCGGCAAAGCTGGCGGCGAAATAAAGCCTGCCAGGCCGGTTGAGGGTGACCGAAACGGCATTGTGCGGGGTCTGCCCGGGCGTAAAGCGGTCGGCGATATCTGGCTCGGTCGGGTCATAGCGGCCCGGAAGGACGGTCAGCCCATCCGTGCTGGCGGGGGCAAGGAGCTGCGCCTCCGCCAGCACGGATTGGGCGATCTCGGTGGCGCGGGAGGGATCGGCCGCCGCCGAGATGGCCGCCAGATCGACTCCGGCCTGCAGGACGCGACGCTCGTGATAGAGCGAGGCCGCATCCACAGCCAAGGCCGACACCATGGCGGAAACAGCAAAGCCGAAGGCGAAGAGCACAGCCATATTGCCACGCTCATCACGGCGGAACTGGGACCCGGTCACAAGCCACCCCTCCGGATGGTCGCGCCATGGGCAATGGTCTTGGCCGGCAGCGGCAGGGGTGGATAGAGATTCCAGATCGGCAAATCGGTCGCGTCATAGCTCAGGCGCACGACATATTGCGTCGGGTCGGCGTGACTGTCGCCGATGGTGTGCGTGAGGCGGGCCGGATTGAGCAGCGGATAATCGCCCGCATTTCGTGCCAGATAGGCCGCGACCAGGCTGTTGCGCTCGGCCTGGTTGAGGCCGGCAATGGCGGTGCGCGCCGCATCGGCGGCCAGTTGCTGGACGGAATGGGCGGCGCCAAAATAAATCCCATAGGCCAGCATGCCGGTCAGCATCAGCAGGAAGACCGGGGTCAGTATTGCAAATTCGATGGCGGCCGCGCCGGATCGGTCAGTCAGGAAACAGGCACCGGGCCTTCGCATTCGTGCCTCCCGGGCGAATGATCTGGTTGGCGACAGCATGGACCGGACCGCCACAGAGGGCGGTAAAGCGCGGTATTGGTAGAATTGCGGGTCGAGTAGGTGACTTTCCTTGTCCGAATGAAGCGGCTAGGAGAGAACCGAATTCAGGATGCCGCACTTGACCAGCCGCAATTACCTTTTTGCCCAGAATGCAGACGATGTTGCGTTGACGCGGTTCATCGCTCTGGCGGGGTCGGCGACGGGCTTTCTCAAGGGGGCGCCGGGCGGACCCTTGCCGGGGTGGCACTGTCCGGGCCAGGACAACAGGGCGTTCCTGGAGGGGCTGCATGAACGGCTGGCGGCCAGCTTTCCGGAAGCCGGGCAGCCGTTTCACGCGGTGCGGCTGTGGACCAATCTGATGTGGCAGCCGGCTTACCTCTCGGTCATTGCGGTGCATCTGCATGGCGCCCTGCCAGCAGTGACGACGCTGGCGCAGGCGCGGCAGAATCTTGACGTCAATGGCTATCGCCTCACCGCCGGACCGCAGCTTGAGGGCAGCACGGAAGAACTGATCGCCAAGGCGGGGCGCGATCTGCGCGCAATGGGCGATAGCGTGCTGGCCGAGATCAACGGAGTAACAAAGCTCAAGCAGACCCCGGCGCTGCGCCTATTGGCCGACCGGATGCTGGGGCTGATGGTGCGGCTGAAACATTTCCGGCCCGAAATCAGCATAGCGGAGCAATATCGCTATTGCGATTTGTGGCTATCGGCGATGGGGCTTGAGGGACAGGGCGGGCTGGAAACGCTCGACCTGCCCAACGGGCAGCAGGTTGCCATCATGGCGCGCAAGGGCTGTTGCCTCGACTACCTTGCGTTTCCCGAGCGCTTCTGCGCCTCGTGCCCCAAGCTCAGTGATGATGAGCGGCGCGAGCGCGAGCGCACCAATATCTTGGCAGAGCTTGAGGTTCAGGCTCAGTCAAACGCCTCGTCGGCATAAACGCCCCATAGCTCAGCCTGTTGTATCCAGCCCGAATAGGCCTGCCGCTCGCCTGGCTGGCCGGCCGAAACATTGCACCAGGTGCCGTTGCATTCGTTGATTGAAACGCGGACACCGGCCGCAAGGCGGGCCCGGACCGCAGCTTCGGTGGACTGGCCGGTATGCATCTGTACTTCGCCATTGGCGAGCAGCGGCGTGGCATAGCCCGCGCGATTGCCCGAGAGCAGGCTTTGATGAACCCAGCCCTCTTCGCCATCGACATCGCGGATTTTGCGCCAGGTATCGAACTCCTGAATGATCTCCACCGGCACGCCGGAGACGGTGTAGTTCCAGGCGATTTCATAGCGCGTGCCGGGGCCGACACGGACATTGATCGGGTGCGAACGGGTGGTGACGAAGCGCGGCAGCGGCAGGCCGCTGGGATTGTCCTGTGCCTGGGCGGCGGGCGTGGCGATTGCTGCGGCGAACAGGGCCACGAAAACGGCGAGGAAAGCGCGCAAGCAGGCCGGCAGAGCTGGCAAGTACAACATCACTTTGCAGACGGGTTTGATTTGCCCTATCACTAGCGCGATATCCTTAATGGTCGCTGAAGGCGACTCTTGCGCCGGTGGCAAACCGGCCCATCATTGGTGCGCATGACATCGAGCAAACCCAAGATTCTGGTGACCCGACGCTTGCCGGCGAGCATTGAAGCGCGCATGGCCACCCTGTTCGAAACCGATGTCAATGACGCCGATCTGGCCCTGAGCGGGGACGACATCCTGGCCGGACTCGATGGCAAGGATGTGCTGGTCTCCACCATTACCGACCATATCGATGCGGATCTGATCGGTCGGCTGCCGCCCAGCGTGCGGCTGATCGCCCAGTTCGGAAATGGGGTGGACAATATCGACCTCGACGCGGCCTGGGCCGCCGGGCTGACGGTGACCAATACCCCCTCGGTGCTGACCGAGGACACCGCCGACATGGCCACGGCGCTGATGCTGGCACTGCCGCGCCGGCTGGTAGAGGGCACGCAAATGCTGCTGCGTGACCGGGCCTGGGCGGGATGGTCCCCCACCTCGATGCTGGGGCACCGGCTGCGCGGCAAGGCGCTGGGCATTGTGGGCATGGGCCGGATCGGCACGGCGGTTGCGAGCCGGGCCCGGGCCTTTGGCCTCAATATCCATTACTACTCGCGCAATCGCCGCCCACCGGCCATCGAACAGCCGCTCGAGGCGCGCTATTGGGACGATCTGGACGCCATGCTGTCCGAGGTGGATATCGTCTCGCTGCATACCCCGCTCACCCGTGATACGCATCATATCCTGTCTGCGGACCGGCTCGACCGGATGAAGCCGGGCGCTCATCTGATCAATGTCAGCCGCCCCGAATTACTCGATGAGACCGCTCTGATCGAGCGGCTGGAAAGCGGGCACCTGGCTGGCGCGGCGCTCGATGTGTTCGAGAATCGTCCCGGGATCAATCCGCGCCTGCTGGCGCTGGCCGAGACCAACCGGGTGGTGCTCACCGCCCACATGGCATCGGCGACCCTGGAAGCGCGGGTGGAGATGGGTGAGGCGGTGATCGTCAATATCCGCACCTTCATGGATGGGCACCAGCCGCCGCACCGCCTGCTGCCCGACGGCCCCCTGCCCCGCGCCGCCAGAGGCTGAGTGTTGCAGCATTTCCGCAATTGGGTGACCAACTGGGCCGCTGCGATGTCACCTGCTTGCGTGGCAGCGCCCCGCCCCCTAATCGTCACAGTGTCGAGGGCGTGGGGCGCGTCCGGGCGACGTGCGTTTCCCGGGTGGCAGGAGTGGCCCGTGCCTAGTTCGATTAAAACGGCAGTTCTGACGGCTGGGCTGATGATGCTCGCTGCCCCGGCATCGGCGCAGAGTGCGCTGCCCTTCACGCAGGATGCGGGCCGCCTGGTGCTTGATGCACTGGGACAACGCCTGACCATGCCTCTGCCGGACTGGGTGGCGGCTGACGCTGACCTGGCAGCAATTTCCGAGCGAGTGTCGACCCGGTTTCTCGAAGATGGCGGGCAGGCGCAACTGACGATCTACAAGCGCGGCGAGGGCGAAGCCTTCTGGTCCACGCTCTATGGCGCCCGCATCAGCACGGAGACCAACATGGACCTGGCCGAGTTCCGGTCGCGGGTGGTCAATGTCTATGCCCAATCCTGCGATCCGGACGCGGTGGCGCTGTTCCAGCTCGAGCCCGATGCAGAAGATGCGCTGCCGCCGCTGGGCTATGTGTGCGGTGCCTATCTCGACGCTTTCACCGATTTTGCCGGCCAGGGCGAAGTGATGGTGATGGGGTTCTACAAATCCGAGGCGGGGCTGGGCCTGGTGTTTCAGGAATGGCGCGGCGAAGCATTCGATGCCAGTGCACCAGCAAGCTGGCCGGTGCCCGCCGAGACGGTGGAAGCGCGCATGGCCCAGTTCACGTCCGAGGTCTCGCTGACGCTTCTGGATTGACGGCGCCCCTGGGAGAGCCTAAGCCGCTTGCCCATGAAAAAAGACCACAAACCCGCTGGCCCGAGCCAGCGCATGCTGCGCGTCGGGGAACTGGTGCGCCATGCCCTGGCCGGGCTGTTTGCCCGCGGCGACATCGAGGACGAGGCCCTTGCCGGCGCGGTGGTGACCGTGCCCGAAGTGCGCATGACGCCGGATCTCAAGATCGCCAACGCCTATGTGATGCCGCTGGGCGGCACGCATGCCGAGGAGATCGTGGCGGCGCTGAACCGGCACCGCAAGTTCATCCGTGGCCGGGTGGCCCCGCAGATCGACCTCAAATATGCCCCTGAAATCCGTTTCTTCGTGGACGATACCTTCGAGGAAGCCAGCCGGATCGATGCGCTGCTGCGCTCGGACCGGGTCAAGCGCGACCTTGATGACGACAGCGACGACAGCCAAGAAGACTGAGTTTGAACCAGCCAAAATCAAAAAAGCGCGCCATCTCGGGATGGGTTGTGCTCGACAAGCCATATGACTTCACCTCCACCCAGGCGGTGGGCAAGGTGCGCTGGCTGCTGAACGCCGCCAAGGCGGGCCATGCCGGCACGCTCGACCCGCTGGCCACCGGCATATTGCCCATCGCCCTGGGCGAAGCCACCAAGGCGGTGCCGCAGGTGCAGGACGGCATCAAGGTCTATCGGTTCACCATTGGCTGGGGCAAAGCCACCACCACTGACGACACCGAGGGCGAGGTGGTTGCTACCTCCGATGTGCGGCCCGAACAGGGCGCGCTTGAGGCCGTGCTGCCGCGCTTTACCGGGACCATCATGCAGCGGCCACCGGCCTTTTCTGCGATCAAGGTGGATGGTGAGCGCGCCTATGATTTGGCCCGGGCGGGCGAGACGGTGGAACTGGCAGAACGCCCCATCGATATCGACGCGATCGAGCTGGTCTCGCACAGCCCCGAGGAAAGCGTTCTTGAGGTCACCTGTGGCAAGGGTACCTATGTGCGGGCGCTGGCGCGCGACATTGCCGAGGCGCTTGGCACGGTGGGGCATGTGACCAAGCTGCACCGCGCCGCGGTCGGCCCGTTCACCGATGACGACGCGGTGAGCATCGAAGAACTCGAAGCCGCCGAGGCCGGAGAGGCGCGCGATGCTCTGCTGCTGCCCGTGTCAGCAGGTCTTGAGGACATCGAGGAAATCCGGCTCGATGCCGGGCAGGCCAAGGCGGTGAGCCATGGCAATGCCGTGCTGCTGAACGGGGCCAATGCACCGGTGTCGGTGGACGAGTGCTGGGTGAGCTTCAAGGGCAAGGTGCTGGCCACCGGGCATGTGGAATTCGGCCAGTTCAAGCCGGGCCGGGTGTTCAATCTTTAGGGCGTAGCTGCCCCGCCATGGCGACGGTCAGTACGAGCAATGGGATGAGCATGGCAAAGGCCATGCGCACGCCAAAGCCCTCTGCGACGCTGCCAATGAGAACCGGCGCACCCAAATTGACCAATTGAAAGATCAGCGTCGTCGCCGCCACGTTCTGGCTGGCCGGACGGTCCCCCAGGCGCGCCGCCGCGGACAGCATCAGCGGGAACAGCACACAGATGCCTATCCCCACCGCCAGGAACCCGGCAAGGGCCGCATAGGCATTGGGAGCCAGAACGATAGCCAACATGCCCAGAACGGCCAATGCCGAGAGGCTACGCGCCACGCGCACCGGCCCGTAGCGGTCGATGAAGCGGTCGGCGACCAGCCGCCCGCCGGCCATGGACAAGAGCAGTGCCGGCAAGGCCAGCGACTCGATGAAGGGCGCGACATCGAAGGCATCGCGCAGATAGATGATCGACCAGGCCCGCGAGGCCCCTTCGGTCAAGCCGGCGCCCAGCCCGAAGGCCACCAGGCCCATGGTGGCCCATGTCGGCCAGGCCAGCTTTTTCACAGCGCCGCCGGCATGGGGTCGTGGCGGCATGTTGGGCATGGGCAGGACAACAAGAACAATCAATCCGATCAGCACCGGCGCCAGCGCCCAGAGATGAATGGCCGGGGCGACATGCAGGCCGCGCAGCGCAGCGCCAAGCAAAGAAGTGAGCAGAAAGCCCACGCTCCAGGCGCCGTGGCAGGTGTTCATCACCCGCGCCGAGGTGGCCGCCTCGACCCGGTCGGCCTCGACATTCATGGCGATGTTGGTGAGCGAAAAGCCGACGCCATTGAGCGCGAGCAGCACGAACAGGGCAATCGGGTTGAGCAGCACGGTGGCGAGGGCAGCGGTGATGACCACGATGGGCAGTAGCCACAGGATCATGCGGCGCGGCCCGAAGCGCTCGACGATGGCGCTGGAGAACAGAAACATCGAGAGCGCGCCAAGGGGCTGGCCGATCAGCACCAGGCCGAGCTGGCCTTCGGTGAGGCCGATCAGCTCCTGCAGGTCCGGAATGCGCGTGTGGATGGCGCCGGCAGCCAGGGCGTGGGTGAAGAAGAGCGCAATAATGCGCCAATGGGTGGAAAACATATGCGTCAATAGTTTGGAATGGCGCCAAAGGGAAGGCTCAGGCGATCGGCCCGGGGTCCATCAGGGCATGGATACGGTCGGCGCCCATGCGGGCCAGCTTGAGCATCAGCGCCTTGCGGCGGGCGGGAGCGAGCGGGGTGTCGGGGCTGTCGCGCAGGATGGCGCCGTCATGCCCGTCGGCAACGATCAACCCTTCCGTTTCGGGAAATATCTCGCCGTCCAATTCAGGCGGCTTGGCGAAAAAGAAGCGGTCGGAAAATTCGCGATACTCAGGCCATTTGCGGTCGACCTGGAAGTCGATGAGGCTGGATTTGATCTCGATGATCCAGATTTCGCCCTTGGGCCCGACCGCCAGCACATCGGCGCGGCGGCCATTGGCCAACGGCACTTCGGCATAGCAGGCCATGTCATGCCGCTCGCGCAGCATGCGCATGACACCGCGCTGAACGCGCAGCGCGGTGGCCGATTGGCGCAGATCAACGATTGGCGGCAGATCAGCCATTGGGACCGATCGGTTCGGGCGGCATGTGCATGGGAGTTTCCACCTTTTTGGTGCCCAGTGCAAAGCTGGAGGCCCAGAGCCCGGCCAGCAGGAGCGGCAGGCAGACCAGATAGGAAGAACGAATATTGATCCACTCGGCCACGAACCCAAGCAGGGGCGGGGCGAGGAAAAACACCACGACGCTGACCTGCCCGATGGCCGCGACATTGACGGCGGCCGGCCGATCGGTGCGCTGCGCCGCAGCCGAAACGGCCAGGGGATAGACTGCAGAACACCCCGCCCCCATCAGCGCGAAACCGGCCAGAGCCAGTTCGGGGCCCGGTGCAATGCCGACCAGGAGGGCGCCCAGGCTGGCGGAGCCGAGCATGATCATGGCGACATTGCGTGGCCCGAACCGGGTGACGAAGGGATCGGCGGTCAGCCGCAGCAGGGCCATGAAGAAGGCGAACAGGGTCAGGCTCATGCCCCCGACAATGGGTTCGACGGCAAAGACGTCGCGCATATAGATGGCCGACCAGTCAATGCCGGCCCCTTCCACCAGAAAGGCGGCAAAGCCGATGAGGCAGAGCGGCAGCAGGCCCAGATTGGGGAAGGCAAACCGATGCCCGGCCGCTTCGGTCTGGCTGCGGGCGGTTCTGGGCGTATTGGTCGCGCCGTAAATCAGATAGCCGCCGACCAGCACGATAATGGCCGCCACGAGCGCCAGATGCAGCCCCGCCGACAGGCCGGACTGGCGGATCACGGCGCCGAACAGGGCGGTGAAGAAGAAGCCGACGCTCCAGAAGCCGTGCGCGCGGTTCATGTAGCGTTTGCCGGTCAGCGTCTCGAGCCGGTCGATTTCCACATTGAGGTTGATCTCGAGCGCACCGGCCAGCAGGCCGACCATGAGCAGAACGGCGAAGACGGCGGGGGCCCCCGGCAGCCACGGAATGATGGCAAACAGAATGGCCGGGCCAAGCGTGGTGAAAAAGGCGGTGGCGCGGAAACCCAGCTTTTCGACAAGCGGGGCGCCGGCCGTCAGAGAGATCAGCGAGCCGATGGCCATGCCGATCATGGTCAGGCCCAACTGCCCCTCGCTGACACCGAGATGGGTCTGCAGTTCGGGCAGGCGGGACATCAGCGCGCCGGTGGCGACGGCGAAGAAGAAAAAGCAGGCATAGATGCGGTGCTGGGGGGCGATGGTCACGGGGTCACCGTCTTGATGACCGGGCGCGGCGCCAGCACATGGGCGGTAAACAGACCCAGTAGCACCAGCGGGAAGCCGACGCCGAAGGTCCATTGAATGCCGAAATGCTCGGCGATGAAGCCCAAAAGCGGCGGGCCGAGCAGGAAGGCGGTGAAGGAGAACTGGGCCAGTGCCGCGACATTGATGGCGACGGGCCGGTCGGTCTGCTGGGCGGCGGCCGACATGGCCAGCGGGAACAGGGCGCTCGAGCCGAAGCCGATCATGGCGAAACCGCAATAAGCGAGCAGCGCCGAGGGCGCCAGAAAGGCCAGCACCACGCCGCCGCCCAGAATGGTGAGCAGCACGCGGGCCACGGTGACCGGACCGAAACGATCGACAAAGCCATCGGCAAAGAAGCGGGCAAAGGCCTGCGAACCGGCCACCACCGCAACGGCGATGCCGGCCCAGAAGGGCGTGGCATCAAAGATATTACGCATATAAATGGCCGACCAGTCGATGCCGGCGCCTTCCATGAGCATGGCCGAAAGGCAAACCGCGACCAGCGCCATGATGGTGGCGGTGGGCCGGGCGAGGCGCGGAGTTTCATCGGTGCTCGAGCCCGTGCGATGCGCGGCGGGCTGGAACTGGCCCAGCACGACAAGCGTGGCCAGCAGCACCACCGGGATCATGATCATCAGATGCCATTGCGGCGCCAGGCCAGTGCGGGCGATGAAGGAGCCGACGATGCCGGCCGAAAAGAAGCCCAGGCTCCAAAAGGCATGGGCGCGGCTCATGATGCGGCGGCCAATGGCGTGTTCGACCCGGTCGGCCTCGATATTGATGATGATTTCGATGCAGCCAATGGTCAGCCCCACAGGCAGCAGCAGCAGGAAGAAGGCCAGTGGATTGGCAGCCCAGACCGCAGCGGCAAAGAGTACCGCGAGCAGCGGAATGGCGACGAGCAGGATGCGCCGATAGCCCAGGGCCTCGATGAAGCGGCCGGCAAAGGTCAGCGAAATCAGCGTGCCGACGGCCGAGCCGATCAGCGCCAGCCCCAGCTGGCCCTCCCCCACGTCCATAGCTTCCTGAATTTCGGGCAGGCGGGGAAACATGGAGCCCATGCAGAACGAATAAATGAAGAAGGCCCCGAAGACCTTGATCTGGGGCGGCAAAGCAAGGCCGAATCGCATTTTGGTAAAGTGCTCAAGGAAGGTGTTCGCGCGGCACGCTAGGCGATTTCCTTGCCGGTGAGAATAGGGGCCCTTGCCCTGCAGAACGGTTTATTGCAACGTTTGCATTCCAGTCACACCGGCTCGGGCGCGAAATGGTCGTCGCGCACCACATTGATGCCGCTGATCAGGTTGCGGACGATTTCAAGGCGGCGGAACTGGCCGGTTCCACGGCTAACGCCACCTCCCTGCCTGATGCCGGGGCGACCACGCCGGTCGGGCCCAAAATAGCGTGGAGTTTCGTAATAAACCAGGTTTTGCCCGATCTGCCGCGCCATCCGCTCCAGCACCCGCTTTCGGGTGAAGGGCATGGTGATGACATCGTCAAAACCCATATTGATGCAGCCGCTGATGGCCTCGATAGAGGGACTTTCGGAAAAATAGATCAGTGGCGAAAACCGCAGGCGCCTCGTGGTGCTGAAACGCACCGCTTCGGCGATGCCACGCAGGCTTTCGAGATGGTCGGTGGCGGCGAACAGAAAAAAGCAGATCGGTGTGGTCTGGGTCTGTTGCTCGGCCTGGGCCATGGTCGAAAACGGGCTGACCCCGGCAAAGCCCAGCCCCCGCGCCAAGTCGAGAAGAGCCGCACCGGGACCATTTTCGGGCCCGACAACATAGGCGTATGCGCGCATGGCATCGCTTTCAAATATTTCCTGCGTCCAGCACGAATATTAAGTCAAAGCCGCTAAAATACCGCTAACACGCGATATTATCCCAACACTCTAGCCAGCAACGCTTTCGCCGCGAAATAGCGCGCCCTGTTCGCGCATCAAGGCCGCGATGCGCTCGGTGACGGCGCGCACCGCCGGGGTATGCCGCTCCTCATGGTGGCAGACCAGCCATTGCTCGGTTTCGAGCTCGGGAATGGTGCCGGCCATGCGGGACAGGCGCGGATCGGCATCGCCGACGAAACACGGAAAGACCGAAATGCCGGCCCCCGCCGCGACCAGTTCAAGCACGCTCATGGCGTCATTGCCGCGGGTGGCGATGCGGTCGCCATGGCGGGCATGCAGCCAACGGGCCGAATGGGTCTGGCCGCTGTCTCCGGCCACGCCAACGAAATAGCCGGCGGCAACGCCACTGACCAGCTCGGGGCGGGCATAGAGCCCATAGGCCACCTTGCCCACCAGCCGCCCAGCCAGCCATTGCTCGGTCGGCCGCTGATTGCGAATGCCGATATCGGCATGGCGGCGGCCGATATCGACCTTGTGGCTGGCGGTGACCAACTCGACGCCGAAGCGGTCTGCGGCGGTCCAGACCTGGCCGATGTGGCGTGCGATGAAGGCCGAGGTCCAGGGTCCGGCTGAGACCCGCACCACGCGCTCGCCGATCGACCCGTCCTTCCAGCGCCGGAGCGAGAGCATGGCCGCCTCGACCTCTTCGGCGCGCAACAGCAATTCCTCACCCGCCGGGGTCAGGGCGTAACCGGTCTGACTGCGCACGAACAGGGCCTCGCCGAACTGATGCTCAAGGGCGGTGACGCGGCGGCCCAGCGTGGCAGCCGAGAGGCCGGTGGTCTTGGTGGCAGCGCTGAGACCACCCAGGCGGGCGACGTCGAGAAACAGCCGCAGATCGTCCCAGGAGAAATCCATTTTTCATTCCTGCAATGCGTCTTTCGACATCGTCCGTAGCGCAAAGGCCAGCATATTGGCAATGTCTGCATCGCCGCCTCGAAGCGCGAGGCGCAATCCGTCCGCTGGCATCTTCATAAATGAAACGTCGAAACAGTGGTTCGGCGATTGGTAGCTGCATGGCCGCACAAAGGAAACGAGACGATGTTCAACCCCATTCGACGCCGGCTCTACGCCTGGCAAATGCGCAACTACACCCGCCGCCGGCTTGCCATGCTGGATAGCCGGATACTGGCCGATATGGGCATTGAGCGCGACCAGATCGGCGACATGGTCGCCCGCATTGACATTGAGGGAGACTGCAAATGATGGCGCAACGGGAATTTGGGCGCACCGGCCAGATGGCCGGTGCCGTTGGTCTGGGCTGCTGGGCGATCGGCGGGCATTTTACCCTGGATGGCCGCAATGACGGCTGGGGCGATGTCGATGACGCCCAGTCGATCCGCGCCTTGCAGATCGCGCTTGATCTGGGCGCCAATCTGTTCGACAGCGCCGATGCCTATGGCACCGGCCATAGCGAGCGGGTGCTGGGCGCCGCGCTCAAGAGCCGCCGGGACGAGGCCATCATCGCCACCAAGTTCGGCTTTACCTATGACGAGGCCAAGCGTGCCCTGCTCTCGATCGATGTGAGCCCCGATTACATCGACTGGGCCAATGCGCAATCGCTCAAGCGGTTGGGGGTCGAGCAGATCGATCTCTACCAGATCCATCCCGGCGAATTGACCGAAGATCAGGCCGATGCGGCCGCCGAGGCGCTGGAAAAACTGGCCGAGGCCGGGCGCATCAGGGCCTGGGGCTGGAGCACTGACAACGCACAGGCCGCGCGGCGCATGCTGGATTATCCGCATTTCGCGGCCGTGCAGCAGGAACTCAACGTGCTGCACGACGGACCGGAGATGCTGGCGCTCTGCGCCGAAGCGGGGTTGGCCAGCCTTAATCGTTCGCCGCTGGCCATGGGCCTGCTTTCGGGCAAGTTCAGTGCCGCGAGCCGCTTGCCGGGCAGCGATGTGCGCGGCGCCGGCCATTCATGGGTCAAGCATTTCAAGGATGGCACGCCGACACCGGAAGCCCTGGCCCGGATCGAGGCCCTGCGTGATCTCTTGACCAGCGGCGGCCGCACGCCGGCGCAGGGCGCACTGGGGTGGATCCTGGCGCGCTCGCCGCACACCTTCCCCATTCCCGGTTTCAAGACCGAGGCCCAGGTGCGCGACAATCTCGGCGCCCTGGAAAAAGGCCCGCTGCCGGCCGCGGTGATGGCAGAGATTGATACTGTGCTGCACGCGGACATGAGGGTTGCGCGCTGAGCGGAATAACAAAAAAGGCCGCCCCAAAGGCGGCCCTTTTCATCCCGGGAGGCGGGAGAAAGCTTTAGCGCTGCGCGATGCAGACGGAGGTGACGCCCTTGTTCTGGAAACCCAGAGCGGCCGCGGCCCCCTTTGAAAGGTCGATGATGCGCTTGCCGACGAAGGGGCCGCGATCGTTGATGGTGACTTCGACCGACTTGCCGGTTGACTGGTCGGTCACTTCGACCTTGGTGCCGAATGGCAGGGTGCGGTGGGCTGCAGTCATGGCGTTCTGATTGAAGACTTCGCCGGAGGCAGAAGTCTTGCCGTGAAATCCTGGACCATACCAGGAAGCGCCACCACACTGGGCATAAGCGGCAGAAGCGGAGAAGGCGAGGAGGGTTGCGGCCGATACGGCGGCGATTACGATACGCTTAGTCAATGGTCTTGGGGCTCACTGAAGTTTTCGATGCCGCTTCAATAGAGGCAGCGCCCGCCCGAATCTGGGCCGGATTGGCTGGCTGCGACGTCCCGCCCCAGTTTGTGGCCGGGCTGCCTCAGATTTTCAGCTCCTTTCCGTCCCTGCGGCAGGCCAAGATTGCGTAAACCTTAGAAACTGAATCCACAGATTTGCTCGCAACCTGTCATGCCGGGGTCCAAATCGGGACGATTGGGGAACCGGTTTGCGGGGTGTGACCATGAGGCAACGGTTCCGGCTAACCAGACATCAGGGCGCGATCTGATGGCTGCAATGGCGGGCATTTGGCACCGATCGCGCCCCTGCTCGACCCGAATGGGGCATCAATGTGGCTGGCACCGCGGCATTGCGGCAAAGAAAAAGGCGATGGCCGGAAGCCATCGCCCAGTTGGTCAGGGAGAGAAACGAAAAGTTTGGTGCGCTCAGCCCTGGGGCTGGGGCACGATGCGCAGATAGGGTTTTACTTCCTTCCAGCCGCCCGGGAACTTGTCCTTGGCCACTTCATTGGAAACGGCGGGGACGATGATGACGTCTTCGCCATTCATCCAGTTCACCGGGGTGGCGACCTGATGCTTGGCGGTCAGTTGCAGGCTATCGATGACGCGCAGGATCTCATCGAAATTGCGGCCCGTGGAGGCAGGATATTCGATCTTGAGCTTGACCTTCTTGTCCGGCCCGATGACGAAAAGCGAACGCACGGTCAGCGTGTTGTCGGCATTGGGGTGGATCATGTCGTATTTGCGCGCCACCTCGCCCTGGGTATCGGCCAGGAGCGGGAAGTTGAGGGCCGAGCCCTGGGTTTCCTCGATGTCCTTGGCCCAGCCGGCATGGTCTTCGATCTTGTCGACACTCAGGCCGAGAACCTTGACGCCGCGCTTGGCAAATTCGTCCTTGAGCTTGGCAGTGTAACCCAGTTCGGTGGTGCAGACGGGCGTGTAGTTCTTGGGGTGGCTGAACAGCACCGCCCAGGACCCTTCGATGAAATCGTGGAAGTGAATGGTGCCCTCGGTGGATTCGAGGGTAAAGTCCGGAGCGGTATCGCCAATCAGGATAGCCATAGTCGTCTTCCTCTGCCCGCGCTCATGCAGGTCTGCTATATGTTCTGGTGAAAGAATATCGTGCTCTTGCCCTCCGATTGAAGCGGAGGCAAGCGGAATGGTTTTGCCTTGTTCGGGCCCATCCAGGCAAGCCGTTGCCGTTGTGATCTGTGGATCGAAATGGGGCCCGTCAGCCCAGCAGGGCGATGAGGCGGTTCGGCACGGCCGGATTTTGCAGCAGCAGGATCGCGCCAAAGGGAATGGCCGCGAACACTATGGAGGCAGAGGGCCCAGCCTTGAGCAGCCGCGCGATCATATAGACCGACAGAGCGAAGGTGGCGTTAAGCAGGAGATTGGCCGCATTATCGGCCAGATAAGTGAGCATACCCGACATGAACCCCTCCCGGGACATCGACTGCCCGAGAAGCCTGGCACCGACAGATTGCGCGGTCGTGGTGGGTTTGAAGAGATTTTAATTCAAATTTTATCGAGCGCTATTGCACCAGGACCGAGCCTTCGACGGCCGGCTCCGGCGTGGGCGCGCCATTTTCCCAGGTCACATCGAGCCCGTTGAGCGGCACCACGGACAGGCTCATCTTGCCCGAACCCTGCTGGATCTGACGGGCATGGGCCAGATAGACCAGCGCATTGTTGGCGGAGTCATAGATGCGGGTGACGCGCAGTGACTTCCAGATCAGGGAACGACCCTCGCGGAAAATTTCCTCGCCGGCGCCGCGGGTAGAGATATCGCCTACCGTGATCGGGCCGACGGCCGAGCAATCGAGCGCCGAATAGGATGGGTCTTCAAACCAGTTGCCCTGGCTCAGCCGATCGATGAAGGAGCGATTGAAGAAGGAGAGGTGGCACACCACGCCATCGATATCGGGATCGGCCAGCGCCTCAATGGAAATATCATTGCCGGTCCAGTCCACACCGACACTGCCCACCTCGTTGCGATTGCCGCAGGCGGCAAGGGAAAATGCCGCTACAGCGACGATGGCAAGACGAGCAATGGGATGCATGGGAGTCCTCCGGCTGACCACGTCAAGATGGGGGGCCACGATGCCCGGCGCAAGGTGACACTGCAAGAGCTAGCGAGCCACCCGACCATCCATCACCTTTTCCAGCCAGCGGACCAGCAAGGAGAGCGATATGGTCATGGTGAGATAGAGGAAGGCGACGACATTGTAGGTCTCGAAGAACAGGAAGCTCGAAGAGGCCGAGAGCTTGCCCAATTGGGTGATGTCCTGCACGCCCAGCGCCGAGACCAAGGCGGAATCCTTGACCATGGAAACGAAGTCATTCCCCAGCGGGGGCAGGATGGTGCGCAGGGCCTGGGGGAAGATGATATGGCGGAAGCAATGCCAGCGGCTCAATCCCAATGAGCGGGCCGCCTCGATCTGGCCGCGCCCCACCGCCTCGATGCCGGCACGGAAGATCTCGGCAATGAAGGCGGAATAGCACACGGTCAGCGCGAAAATGGCGCGCCAGACAAAGTCGAAGCCGCGCACGGTGGCCGGTGCCAGAAGGCCCCAATCGATCAGCGGGGCAAAGACCCAGTTGAAGCCGGCCACCATCGCAGGCGCCGCGACAAAGGCGACGTAGAACAGAAACACCAGAATGGGGATGCCGCGAATGATCTCGACATAGAAGGTCGCGATCTCGCGCAATACCCGGTTGCCCGAAGTGCGCGCCAGGGCGATCAGCAGGCCCAGTGCGGTGGCGGCGACGAAGGCCAGAATGGTGACCCAGAGCGTCGTTACCACGCCACCCGAGAGGGTGCGGAAGATCGCAGAATAGGTGTCGTTGGTGGTGATGGCCCACAGGCCCAGCACGAAAAGCAGGCCGATGGCCAGCAGCCACCAGGGCATGCGCGAGAGGATGGAGGGACGGCGGGGCTGGTAGGTCATGGGGTGTACTGGACTTTTGGTGCCAGAGGCGGTGGGTGGTCCTGAACCCCCACCCTCAATCCCTCCCCACAAGGGGGAGGGAGACGATGAACACGGAGCCCCCGGGGCCCAGCTTGTGCCCTTTACTCGGCTGCGTATTCGAAGAACCAGTAATTGATGCGTTCGTCGAGCCAGCCTTCTTCGCGGAGCTGGGCGAGCGCGGCATTGATAGGCTCGACCAGGTCCGAACCGGGGGTGAGAATGAAACCGAATGGGTCAGACTTGATGGCTTCGCCAGCCTGCTTGAACGAACCCGGATCGGCGCCGATATAGCCGGCCGAAGCGGCCTGGTCGGCGATCACGGCATCGACGTCGCCGGATTTGACGGCCTGCACGGCGGCGCCGAAGCTGTCGAAAGTCTTGACCCGCGGATTGGCCTCGTCGCCATCGAGCACATCATAGATGGCGGTGTAGAACGAGGAGGTGCCGGCCTGGGCACCGAACAGGAGATCGGTGTTTTCGGCAAAGCTTTGCGGCCCGGCGATGCGCTCTTCATCGGCGCGGACGAGGAAATATTGCTCGACGGTGATGAAGGGATCGGTGAAGTCGATCTGTTCTTCACGCTCCTCGGTGATGGTGATGCCGTCAGCGCCGATGTCGAACTGGCCGGTGCGAACACTTTCGATCATCACGTCCCAGGCGGTCAGATCCCATTCCACAGTTGCATTGAGGCGCCTGGCGACCTCATTGATGACATCATATTCCAGCCCGATGCCCTGTCCGTCAGGACCGGCGAAGTTGAGCGGGTAATAGGCGTTTTCGGTGACCGCCTGGATGACCCTGCCCTCAAGGTCGGGCAGGTCCTGGGCGGTGGCCGGCAGGGCGAAAGCAGCCAGCGCGGCGCCGGCCAGCAGAAGTGAAGTGATACGCATAGTGTTGGCATCTCCCGGACAGGTTTTGCCGGGAGACTAATCAAGCAGCCCGGCTTTGGGAATGGGCGTCAGGCCTGGTCGTTGACCTCGGCGCCCGGACCGTTGGACTTGAGCGAGTCGATGGCGTTCTTGGCCGAGGCCTTGGAGGCATAGGTTTCGGTGCGGGCCATGGTCTCGCCATTGGAGGCGACGAAGCGCACGAAATGCTGGCCGTCCTTGGATTCAACGATCTCAAAGCGATAGCCAGAGCCATCTTCGCCCTTGGACAGGTCGACCGTAATGGCATCGGGCGCGTTCTTCTTGAGCGAGTCGATACCGTTCCGGGCGCTGGCCTTCTGCTTGTAGTTTTCGGACCAGAAGATCTTTTCGGAATTATAGGAAAAGTCGAACTTGAACTGATCGTTGGCGGCAGAAGTGATGTTGAACTTATGTGCCATGACGCAGGCCTCCCAAGCTGGCTTTGATGGGCAGAGACTAACCTACTGAGAGGAATTGGAAAGCCTTTTACTCTTTGGGATCAGCCCGATCGAGATGGCCCAGATCGCGGCCGGGATCGATGCGGTCGCGCACCATCTGCTTGAGTACGCGGCTATCGGGAAAGCCGCCATCGCGCTTGCGCTCCCAGATCAACTCACCATCGAGATGAATCTCGAAAATGCCGCCAGTGCCGGGAATGAGCGCCACCTGGCCAAGCGCGGTGCCGAAGGTGGAGAGCAGTTCCTGGGCCATCCAGCCGGAGCGCAGCAGCCAGTTGCACTGGGTGCAATAGGCAATGGTGACCGCCGGGCCGCCACTCATTTGCCGCTCTTGCCGGCCTCGGCCGGATCGACAAGGGTGGACAAGATCTGATCGACCAGATCGAGATCCTGCCGCTTGCCGGCGGACTGCTGCTGCAGGTCGACGAGATAGGAAGTGGTGTAATAAAGCCGCCGCGCCAGCATGGTGGCGATATGCAGGCTCATCTCTGGCTGCGCTTCGAGAAAGGTCAGTGCGTCGGGAATTTCATAGGCGCGCACCTCGGACAGCGCCTTGACCGTGGCCGAATGAGGCATGTCGAGCAGCACGGCCATTTCACCGAAGATCGAGCCGGGTTCGTCGACATGGGTGACCTGGGTGCGCTCACGGATGACCTCCACCTGCCCCTTGATGAGCACCAGCAATTTGCCCAGCCGTTCGCCTTCGGGCAGCATGATCTGGCCGGACTTGAACCGGATTTCTGCAAGTTCGCTGCAATAGTCGAGAATATCGGCCATTGGCCCCGCCTCCCATGTCTGCCGGACCCCGCCGTCCGGTTGGTCAGTCGCGGCGGAATCTAAAGCATTGGCCGGACAAAGCAAAGCCGCCCGAACAGAAGTCCGGGCGGCTAAAGCCAATCGATCGTCTGCGACTACTTTACCCACACAACGGTGCGGGTCGAGCTGTCGACCAGGGCCGGGCGGCCATCGACATAGACGTAGCCGTAAAACTGGCTATCCGGCACCTGGTTGATGCTGACGCTATCGGGCAGAACATAGCCCACGACCACGTCACCTTCGGCGTTAATCGGGTCCACCGGATTATTGATGGCGAAGTCGGCAGCCGACTGGCTCACCACATAACCCGGGGAATAGACCACTGTGCTGCTGGCCAGTTCGACGATCCAGACGCGGCCATTGGCGTAGAAGTAGCCATGGTTCTCGTCGCCTTCGACCGGATAGATCGTCACGCCATTGGGTACCGTGGCCCCGACATCGAGCGAACCCTGGATGGTTACAGGCTCGACAGGGTTATTGCCGACATATTCGATGGTGGAGGTTGCAATACCGGCCTCGGCACCAATGACTGCACCAGCAAAACCGCCGATCACAGCACCAATGGGTCCGCCAGCCAGAAAGCCAAGCGTTGCACCACCCGCAGCACCGCCGGTTGCGCCGATGGTGGCGCCGGCGTTGGCGTCAACGGTGCCGCTGGTCTGGGCCAAGGCAGGCAGCGACAGGGCAAGCGACATCACGGCCACAGAGGCCAGAAGGGTCTTTTTCATTTGTTGTCATTCCTTTTATGCGGCGGTCTGAAGACCGCTCTTGCAAGGGAAACTCGCCAGAAATTGGCGGTTCTTTTCCGCCCCTTGCTCAACAAACGGAGGCGCCCTGTTTCCGTTCCGCCGCAGAAAGAATGTGATGAGAGGAGTGGCCGATCGGCTACAGCAGCTTCTCAATGGCCGGCGCGATCTCGGCCGGTTCGGTGGTGGGGGCAAAGCGATCGACCACCTTGCCGTCCCGGCCCAGCAGGAACTTGGTGAAGTTCCATTTGATGGCTCCCGTGCCCAGAACGCCCGGGGCCGCGGCGGTGAGCCAATCGAACAGGGGGTGGGCGGCATCGCCATTGACCTCGATACGCTCGAACATGGGGAAGCTGACGCCGAAAGTGAGCGCACAGAATTGCGCGATCTCGTCGCTGCTGCCCGGCTCCTGCGCGCCGAACTGGTTGCAGGGGAAGCCCAGAATGACCAGCCCCCGATCCTTGTACTGCTGGTAGAGCGCTTCGAGCCCCTCATATTGCGGGGTGAAGCCGCACTGGCTGGCCACGTTGACGATCAGCACCACCTGCCCGGCAAAGGCGGAGAGCGCTTGCGGCGTCCGGTCGAGGCGATTGGCGGAAAAATCGGCAAGGGTCTTATTGGCAAGGATCTGGGTCATGGCAAAGGCTCTGGGATGGTTTCGCCCCAGAGCTAGGGCGATCGTGCCGGAGGTGCAAGGGTAGTCAGCGCTGTGCAGCGAGCCAGTCCGGGTCGGGGTCGATGGGGGTGATCACATCGAGCAGGATGCCATTGGGATCGGCGGCGATGAAATGGCGCTGGCCGAACACCTCGTCGCGCAGCGGCTGGATGATCGAAACGCCAGACCGCTCGAGCCGCGCCGCAACTGCTGCGGCGTCTTCCACCTCAAAGCTCAGGATCAGATGGGCAGTGGGATGGCGTCCCCGGGGCGGGATGGTCTCGTGGTCAAAGGCGATCAGGGCCAGCTCATTGCCCTTGGCGCCGCCGCGCAGTTGCACATACCAATCGCTTTCAAAGACCGGCTCGAAGCCGAAATGGTCCTGAAAGAAGCGGCTGGTGGCGGCGACATCCCGGACATGGAGCAGAGGATAAAGCGTGTTGAACATTGATCGTCTCCCTGAGCAGGCTTTATCATAACAAACACGCAGCATGTTTGAATGTTAGATGCAAGGTGTATGAAAGATGGATGTCAGAAGACGTCAGGAGGATCGTCGGGCTGCTACGCGCCGGGCCCTGGTCGCGGCCGCCCGCACTCTGTTTGCCCAAAAGGGTTACGCGGCGACCAGCACGCCGGAAATTGTCAAGGCAGCCGGGGTGACGCGTGGCGCGCTCTACCATCATTTCGCGGACAAGCAGGCGCTATTTGCCGCCGTGGTGGAAGAGGAGCATGCGGTGCTGGCGTTGACCATCCACCAGGCGGCCGAGGGCGGCGAAGACGAGCCTGGCCCGGTCAAGGCGCTGATCCGGGGCGGGGATGGCTTTCTCGCCGCCATGCAGGACGAAGGCCGGCGGCGCATGCTGATCGTGGATGCGCCGGCGGTGCTGGGGCGCGCGACGGTCGATGAGATCGATGGGCGCCATGGCTTGCGCACGCTGGTTGAGGGGGTCGATGCGGCCATTGAGGCCGGTGCCATCAAGGAGCTGCCATCCTTGCCTCTGGCCCATCTGCTCAGCGCCATGTTCGACCGGGCCGCTTTGGTGCCGGCAGACGAGATCAATGAATATCGCAAGGTGATGAAGGCGCTCATCAGAGGGCTGAAGAAGTAGGCAATCTGCCTTTCCACTTCCCGCTGGGGAGAAGAAAAAAGCGGGGATCGCTCCCCGCTTTTTTGGCCTTCCAGTCAGAAGACCAGGAAGATGATGATGATCAGCCAGATCGGCACGCCGAGCAGCCAAAGTGCGAGACCTTTGAACATCGCTATTCTCCTTTCGCTGCCCGATCAGAACCGACGGAAGACGTCAGCAAAGACGGTGTTGTTGTCGCGGTGATTGCCACCCTTCTGAGCCGCCCAATAGGCGCCGATGGCCGCGACCAGCGAGGAAGCCGCCAGCAGGAAGGCCGCAAGGATAGCCGTGTTGCGGGCTATGCGCGCCGCCTCGACGGCGTCCTGACGGGCCGCTTCGACATTGGCGATCACGCTATCGACACGCGCCTCGGCCTCGGCAGGGGGCAGGCCGGTATTGGCGGCCACCACATTGGCGAGATAGGTGCGGTCCTCAGCGGGAACCGTGCCGTCGCCCAGCGCCGCCTGGGCAAAGATGCGGCCAGCTTCGTCGCGGGCCACGCCGGGATCGACCGGCGTATCGGCGCGGAACAGGGTATCGATGAAATAGGCATTGGGGTCGAGCCCGTCCGCTGCGCCTTCCGAGACATTGGAAGCGGCCGTGGTGGCGGTGGCAATGGTCGTGCCTACGGCACTGCCCAAAGCGCCAATGCCACCAACGGCCAGAATGGCGCCGATGATCATGGCGCCGCCCCAGACCAGCAGGCCATGGGCGCCGTCGCGCATGTCGCTTTCATCTTCGGTGGCGTCGAAATTGCGCGCCCGCATACGACCAGTGAGATAGCCACCGGCCATGAAGGAGGAGATCTGGACCCAGAGGAACCAGCTTGCCGCACCAATGCCGATCAGAATGGCCGGGGCACCCTCACGGGCATTGAAGTCGATGAAGTTGAGGCCAATGGCCGAGCCGAAGCTGATCAGCACCAGCGAGATGGCCGAAGCAAGCACGATGCCGGCGAAGATGGCCGGCCAATCGACATAGCTGTGTTCGGCCTGGTCCCTGGTGACTTCTTTATCAACGACGGCGACGCCGGGCGATGTGTCCATGCTCATGTCTGTGTCCTCCCGCTCTGGCTCAAGCCAGGCCAATGAAGGACAGGATAGCCATGACAATCACGACAAGGCCGACGAGATAGATGATGGAGTTCATGGGAAATCCCTCTTGTTGAACGACGCAGGTGGTCAAACAACTGTGAGGGAGGTGGTTTTGTTCCGAATGGGGCACAATGGCGGCGGGCGGGGATCTGTCCCCGCCCGCCCACGTCACTGGGTAAGCGCTGCTTACTTCAGGGCATCGGTGACGACGGTAGTGTAGGCGCCTTCTGGTGTTGCGGTGATGATTTCCTGATCGAGCAGGGCCTGAACGGTGCGGTCATAGGTCTCCATGCTGAGCGCCGGGTCGGTGGCATCGACCAGCTTGGAGACTTCGCCGACCATATAGAGCTGATGCTCATATTCGGCAGCGCCGGTGTCGTCCATTTCCACCACGATTTCGGCGGCTTCCTCCGGGTTCTCCAGGGCATAGGCCCAGCCCTTCATCGAGGCCTTCACGAAGCGGGTATAGGCATCGACCCTGGCCGGGTCATCGAGGGTATCCTCCATGACATAGAGGCCGTCTTCCAAGAGGTCATTGCCCATGTCGGTATAGTTGAAGATGGTCAGGTTATCCGGGCCGTAACCCGCATCGAGCGCCTGGCCATATTCGTTATAGGTCATGACCGAGATGCAGTCGGCCTGGCCCTGGATCATAGGCTGGATATCAAAGCTCTGCTGCAGCACGGTGACGCCGCCTTCCGATCCATCGGTGGGGATGCCTTCCTTGTTCATCCAGGCAAAGAAGGGATATTCGTTGCCAAAGAACCAGACGCCCAGGGTATGGCCGGGGAAATCGGCGACTTCGGTGATGCCGGTTTCCTCGGGGCAGATCATCATCAGGCCCGAGCGCTTGAAGGGCTGGGCGATATTGACCAGGGGCACACCCGATTCACGTGCAGCCATGCCGGCAGCCATCCAGGTGACAATGATATCGGCGCCACCGCCGGCAATCACCTGCTCAGGTGCGATATTGGGGCCGCCGGGCAGGATGGTGACGTCGAGATTTTCCTCGTCATAGAAGCCCTTGGATTCGGCGACCAGATAGCCGGCGAACTGGGCCTGCGTGACCCACTTCAACTGCAGGGTCAGCGCATCCTGGGCAAAGGCCGGCGCGATACCCAGCGCCATGGCGCCGGTGAGCAGTCCTGCGATCAGTTTCTTCATTTTCGTTCCCATTCCCTGTTACGCCCGTCCACCACGGACGGACGGATGCCAGAAGGTGACGCCCCTTTCGATGAGGGCGATCACCCCGTAAAAGGCGGACCCCGCGACCGCCGCAACAGCGATCTCCGCCCAGACCAGGTCGATGGCGAGACGCCCCACCCCGGTCGAAATCCGGAAGCCCATTCCCACAATGGGTGTCCCGAAGAACTCCGCTACGATTGCGCCAATCAAGGCCAGAGTCGAGTTGATCTTGAGGGCGTTGAATATGAAGGGGCCCGCAGCGGGGAGCCTGAGCTTCATAAGGGTTTGCCAATTGTTGGCGGCATAGGTGTGCATGAGGTCGCGCTCGATGGCGCTGGCGGCATTCAGGCCCGCCACCGTGTTGACCAGCATGGGAAAGAAGGTCATGGCGACCACGACCGCGGCCTTGGATTGCCAGTCGAAGCCAAACCACATGACCATGATGGGGGCGATGCCGATAATGGGCAGCGCCGACATGAAATTGCCAATCGGCATGACCCCGGCTTTGAGGAAGGGCGAGCGGTCCACGGCAATGGCGACGGCCAGCCCGGCGAGGCACCCGATGGCATAGCCGGGCAACACCGACTTGATGAAGGTCTGGACGAAATCGGCCCAGAGGATGTTCGTTTCGGCCATGAACCGCGCGCCGATGGCCGAGGGCGGCGGCAGCAGCACCGGCGGCACGTTGGCGCCGCGGGTAATGACTTCCCAGGCGACCAGCAAAGCAAGGCCGAAAATGACCGGAATGACGAGACCCGTGCCAGTTTCGGGCAAGTGCCCGGCCCTGATGGCGGCCGACAGGCGTTCGACGAACAGCCAGGCAAAGGCCCAGCTTGCCACCAATGCCCACCAGAAATGGGCCGGCATGGCCCCGGTTTGCGGCAGCGCCAGCAATAGCGCCACGGCGCCGAGAAGCATCAAGGCGCCATCAAACCAGAGGTTGATGGGTCGGATCAGCCGCACCATAGCAGCCGCGCCCAGGGCGAAGAACACGGTCAGCAGCGGTACCGAACCGGGGTCGGGCAAGCTAAACACCAGCCCCAGCGCGGCCGCCCCGGAGGCCAGCAGCGCCAATGCGAATTGCATGGTGGTCAGGCTGGTGCGGTTCATGCCCGTGCTCCCATGCGCCCATTCACCCATTTTTCGGCCGCCCCGACAATGGCCACCAGCACGGCGGCAAGACCCGCGGCGATGAACAGGGCGGCCCAGATCTGCACGGTCTGGCCATTATAAGAACCGGTGAGCAGGCGTACGCCCAGGCCCCCGCCCGAGGCGTTGGAGAGTTCAGCCACCACTGCACCGATCAGCGAAATGGCGATGCCCACCTTCATCGAGGCAAAGAGGAACGGCATGGCAGCGGGCCAGCGCAGTTTCCAGAACACCTGCCAGCCATTGGCGTCGTAGGTGCGCAACAGATCGAGCTGGATGGCTTCGGGCGAGCGGAGCCCCTTGACCATGCCGACCACCACCGGAAAGAAAGAAAGATACATCGAGATCAACGCTTTGGGCACCAGCCCGGTCAGCCCGACCGAACCCAGACCCACCACCACCATCGGGGCGATGGCCAAAATGGGAATGGTCTGGCTGGCGATGATCCAAGGCATCAGCGAGCGGTCCGAGGCGTCATTGTGGATGATGGCCACCGCCAGCGCCACGCCCAGAACCGTGCCGAAGGCAAAGCCGAGCAGGGTCGCCGAGAGGGTGATCCAGGCATGGTAGGCGAGCGAGCGGCGCGAGGTGATTTCGAGCGCCACCGTGGCATTCCAGATTTCGCTGACCACCTGGTGCGGCGCCGGCAGAACCGGCTTGTCCTGCGCCCAGGTCTGGGCGGCAAATTCGGCAAAAGGCACGTCGACCAGATCGGCACGCGCATTGAGGCGATCCTGCCAGGGCGCGTTCATCCAGATTGCAGCCGCATACCAGAAGGCGAGAATGGCCAGCAGGATGGTGAGGACTGGAATGACGCGGTTGGCCATTAGACCGAGCCCTCCTCGTAGGAGTGGCCAGCGCGCAGGCCCTCGCGGACTCGCGCGGCGATGGCGAGGAATTCGGGCGTTTCGCGGATATCGAGCGGGCGGTCACGCGGCAGGGTGGATTCGATGATGTCGGTCACCCGGCCGGGGCGCGGCGACATGACCACGATGCGGGTCGAGAGATAAACCGCCTCGGGGATGGAATGGGTGACGAAACAGATGGTCTTTTCCGTGCGCGCCCAGAGCTTGAGCAGTTCGGAATTGAGGTGATCGCGGACGATTTCATCCAGCGCCCCGAAGGGCTCGTCCATCAGCAAAAGATCAGCGTCAAAGCTCAGCGCGCGGGCGATTGAGGCGCGCTGCTGCATGCCGCCGGAAAGCTGCCAGGGGTACTTCTTCTCGAAGCCCGAGAGATTGACCAGTTCCATGGTGCGCTTGACGCGCTCGGCCTGTTCGCCGGCCGAATGCCCCATGATCTCGAGCGGCAGGGCAATGTTCTTTTCGATGGTGCGCCAGGGATAGAGTGCTGCCGCCTGGAATACATAGCCGTAGGCCCGCGCCTTGCGTGCTTCTTCGGGGCTCATCCCGTTAACCGACAGCGTGCCCGATGTGGGCTTTTCGAGATCAGCAATGGTGCGGAGGAACGTGGTCTTGCCGCACCCCGAGGGGCCGATGAAGGAGACGAAATCGCCCTTCTCGATGGTGAGATTCACATCGGACAGCGCAACAATATCCCCATCGCCGGTGGGGAAAGTCAGGCCGAGATTTTCGGCGCGAATTACGGCGGGGCCATTGGTGCAAGCGGTTGCTGACGACGTCTCGGACAATGGCGTTCTGCCTTTCAACTGGTCTTTTCAGGCCGGGGACAGGCGAGGCGAACATCGCCTCCCCGGTTGAGGATAGTGGGGGCGGTCCGCGAAAACAGGCCCGCCGCAATCGCGAACGAGGATGCAAGCGGCGTGCCGAACACCTGAACTCCAGCGCCATTGAAGCGGCGAAGTACAGGCGTGGCGCGTTGTGCCGCTATATTGGTCACGGTGCTGCCTAGACCCCCGTCGCTGGAATGCCTGTCCGCTCCACCTTGCGGGGGGCGACGATTTCCTTCCATTGGCTGAGCGCCCGGTTCACCGGGTTTTTCGCCTCGCGGGCGACGAACTTGCCATGGCCCGGCTCGGCCTTGACCTCGTTTTCGACGATGGAGACCTTGCCACGGCTCAAGACGAAGCGCGGCAGGCCGGTGACCTCGAAGCCTTCAAACACATTGTAGTCGATCACCGATTGCTGGGACTTGGCCGAGATGGTCTTGCTCCGCTTGGGGTCCCAGACGACCAGGTCCGCATCGGCGCCGACCATGACCGCACCCTTTTTGGGGTAGAGGTTGAGGATCTTGGCGATATTGGTCGAGGTGACGGCGACGAATTCATTTGGCGTCAGCCGCCCGGTATTGACGCCCTTGGTCCAGAGCACCGGCAGGCGATCTTCGAGGCCGCCCGTGCCGTTGGGGATTTTCGAGAAGTTGCCGACGCCGAAGCGCTTCTGTTCGGTGGTGAAGGCGCAGTGGTCGGTGGCGACGCAGGAAAGCGAGCCCGCCTGCAGCCCGGCCCAGAGCGAATCCTGATGCTGCTTGTTGCGGAAGGGCGGCGACATGACCCGGCGGGCGGCGTGATCCCAGTCAGGATTGAAATATTCGCTCTCATCGAGCACCAGATGCTGGATCAGCGGCTCGCCATAGACCCGCATGCCCTTTTGCCGGGCGCGACGGATGGCTTCGTGCGCCTGTTCGCAAGAGGTGTGGACCACATAGAGCGGCACCCCGGCCATGTCGGCCAGCATGATGGCGCGGTTGGTGGCTTCGCCCTCCACTTCCGGGGGACGTGAATAGGCATGGCCTTCGGGGCCGTTATTGCCCTCGGCGAGCAGTTTTGCGGTCATGGCCGCAACCACGTCGCCATTTTCGGCATGGACCAGCGGCAGCGCGCCGAGCGCCGCGCAGCGCTGGAAGCTGGCGAACATCTCGTCATCATTGACCATCAGCGCGCCCTTATAGGCCATGAAGTGCTTGAACGAGGTGATGCCGCGGTCGACGACCTCGGCCATCTCATTGAACACCTGCTCACCCCACCAAGTGATGGCCATGTGGAAGGAATAGTCGGTCGAGGCCTTGCCGGACTTGTTGTCCCACATCTTGAGCGCATCGAGCAGGCTCTGCTCGGGGCTGGGCAGGCAGAAATCGACCACCATGGTGGTGCCCCCCGAGAGGGCCGCGCGTGTACCACTCTCGAAGTCATCCGCCGAATAGGTGCCCATGAAGGGCATTTCGAGATGGGTATGAGGATCGATGCCGCCTGGCATGATCAGGCAGCCGGTGGCGTCGAGCGTCTCGTCGCCCGATAGGTTCTTGCCGATCTCGACAATGGTGCCGCCCTCGATCTTCACATCGGCCTCATAGGAGAGGTCGGCGGTAACGATCGTGCCGTTCTTGATGACTGTGCTCATAATGCGTTCCCTTGTCTCTTGGTGTCACATCCTGCCTGCGCCTTCTCCTGAGCGCCGTGGCGAGTGTCAAATTCCTGAAACTACTCCACGATCCCCGCTGTCTCGACCACGGCGTGGAAGAGCACGTCGGCACCTGCGGTCGCCCATTCCTTGGAGATGTCCTCGGCCTCGTTGTGGCTGAGGCCATCGACGCAGGGGCACATGACCATGGCGGTGGGGTAGAGACGGTTGATCCAGCAGGCGTCGTGCCCGGCGCCCGAGACGATGTTGCGGTGGCTGTAGCCGAGCCGGTCGGCGGCGTCGCGGACGGCCTTGACGCAGTTTTCATCGAACGTCACCGGATCGAAATGGCCGGTCGGCTCGATTGACAACCCGAGGCCCAGCTCCTCGGCGATTTTTGCCGCCTCGGCCTCGATCTGCTCGCGCATCGAGGTGAGCTTGTCCAGTTCTGGCGAGCGAATGTCGATGGTGAACACCGCCTTGCCCGGAATGACATTGCGCGAATTGGGATAGACATTGGCCTGCCCGACGGCGCCCACGGCATTGGGCTGATGCGCCATGGCAATGCGGTGCACCGCCTCGGTCACTCGGGCCATGCCGAGGCCGGCATTGACGCGCATGTTCATTGGGGTTGAGCCGGTATGGGCGTCCTTGCCGGTCAGCGTGACTTCGAGCCACCAGAGGCCCTGGCCGTGGGTGACGACGCCGATATCCTTGCCCTCGGCCTCAAGAATCGGCCCCTGCTCGATATGCAGCTCGAAAAAGGCGTGCATCTTGCGCGCGCCCACCTGTTCTTCACCCCGCCAGCCGATGCGTTCGAGCTCATCACCAAAGCGCAGGCCCTTGGCGTCGGTGCGGTCATAGGCCCAATCGAGTTCATGCATGCCGGCAAACACCCCCGAGGCCAGCATAGCCGGGGCAAAACGGGTGCCCTCTTCATTGGTCCAATTGGTCACGACGATGGGATGGCGGGTCTTGATGCCCAGATCGTTGAGCGAGCGGATGACTTCGAGCCCGCCCAGCACGCCGAGCACCCCATCATATTTGCCGCCGGTGGGCTGGGTATCGAGATGGCTGCCGACATAAACCGGCAGGGCATCGGGATCGGTGCCTTCGCGGCGGGCAAACATGGTGCCCATCTGGTCGACGCCAAGGGTGAGCCCCGCCTCTTCGCACCATTTTGCGAAGAGTTCGCGCCCTTCCTTGTCAGCGTCGGTCAGGGTCTGGCGGTTATTTCCGCCAGCAACGCCTGGGCCGATTTTCGCCATCTCCATCAGGCTCTCCCAGAGCCGGTCGCCATTGATCCGAAGGTTTTCGCCGGGAGATGTCATGATGCTTACTCGTCGTTCAGGTGATCAAAACAAATGACCCCGCCGTCGCGCTGAGGCGGACGGCAGGGCCGGGAGGATAGTGTATCGGCGCCATATTCTCCCTCCGCGCCGGAGAGAGAGCGGGTGGTCAGCGATTTGACTGTGACGCTGACCATCAGATCCTACTTCACGCTCGGGAAGCTGAATTCGGCGCCGCCCTTGATGCCGGCGGGCCAGCGGGTTGTGACGGTTTTCAGCCTTGTGTAGAAATGCACGCCTTCGGGGCCGTAAATGGAATGGTCGCCGAACAGGCTCCGCTTCCAGCCGCCGAAGGAATGGTAGGCAACCGGCACCGGGATGGGCACGTTGATGCCGACCATGCCCACTTCAATCTTGTCAGCAAATGCACGGGCGGCATCCCCGTCGCGGGTGAAAATGGCCGTGCCATTGGCATATTCATGGCCGTGGATCAGATCGACCGCGTCCTGAAAACTGTCGCGGCGGACAACCGAGAGCACGGGGCCAAAGATTTCTTCCTTATAGATCTTCATGTCCGGCTCGACATTGTCGAACAAGGTGCCGCCGACATAGTAGCCTTCTTCATAGCCCTGCAGCTTGAAGCCACGGCCATCAACGACCAGCTTGGCGCCCTCTTCGACACCACTGTCGATATAGCCCAGGATCTTGTCGCGGTGCATCTTGGTGACCACCGGACCCATTTCGGCGTCCTTGTCGGTGGCCGGACCGATCTTCAAGCTCTCGACGCGGGGCTTCAGCTTGGCAACAAGTGCGTCGGCAGTTTCCTTGCCCACGGGTACGGCCACGGAGATGGCCATGCAGCGCTCGCCGGCCGAGCCATAGCCGGCGCCCATCAGCGCGTCGGCAGCCTGGTCGAGATCGGCGTCGGGCATGATGACCATGTGGTTCTTGGCCCCGCCCAGCGCCTGCATGCGCTTACCGGCCTTTGTGCCGCGCTGATAGACATATTCGGCAATCGGGGTGGAGCCGACAAAGGACACGGCCTTGATGTCGGGATGGTCGAGAATGCCGTCGACCATTTCCTTGTCGCCATGCACGACATTGAGAATGCCTTCGGGAAGTCCGGCTTCCATGAAGAGATTCCAGGCCAGCATGGAAGCGGACGGGTCGCGCTCGGAGGGCTTGAGGATAAAGGCATTGCCGCAGGCGATTGCGGCCGGATACATCCACATCGGCACCATGGCCGGGAAGTTGAAGGGGGTGATGCCGGCCACGACACCCAAGGGCTGGCGGTCCGAATAGCTGTCGATGCTGGGCCCGACATTCCGGGAGAACTCGCCCTTGAGCAGTTGCGGGATACCGCAGGCGAAATCGACGCAGTCGATGCCGCGCGCCACTTCGCCCAGCGCATCGTCATGCACCTTGCCGTGTTCGCGCGAAATCTCGCGGGCGATGTCGTGGGCATGCTGATCGAGCAGCGCCTTGAACTTGAACATGACGCGGGCGCGCTTCATGGGCGGGGTATTGCCCCAGGCCACCTGCGCCTTGACCGCGTTTTCGACCGCCGCGTTCAACTCGCTCATGGTCGAGAGCGGCAATTCGGCGCTCTGCTCGCCCGTGGCGGGGTTGTACACCGGGACGCGGCGGGTGGATGACGAGACATAGCGCTTGCCGGCGACGGCGTTTTCGATGACGTGCATCAGGGTTTCCCCTCCAGATTGGGAACGTTCATTCTATATTCCTTTGTATAGAATATTTGTTCCATTCTATTCAAGCGTCTTGAGGATGCCCGACAGGGTCGAGACGATTTCGTCGATCTGGCTTTCCGAGATGATCAGCGGCGGGGACAGCGCGATGATGTCGCCGGTAGTGCGCACGAGCAAGCCCTGTTCATAGGCCTTGAGGAAGGCTGAGAAGGCACGCTTGGTGGGCGAACCGGCAATGGGTTCAAGCTCAATGGCGCCGACCAGGCCGATATTGCGGATATCGATGACGTGCGGCAGGCCCTTGAGAGAGTGCAACGCATCCTCCCAGGTCTTGGCCAGCGCCGCGCCGCGCGTCAGCAGTCCTTCTTCCTTATAGGTGTCGAGCGTGGCCAACGCCGCGGCCGAGGCGACCGGATTGCCCGAATAGGTGTAGCCGTGGAAGAACTCGATGAGATGTTCAGGACCTTGCATGAAGGTGTCGTGGATCTCGGCCGAGACCATGACCGCGCCCATGGGAATGACACCATTGGTCAGACCCTTGGCGGTGACCATGATGTCGGGCGTGACGCCGAAGTAATCGGCACCGAAGGGGGTGCCGAGGCGCCCATAGCCGGTGATGACCTCGTCAAAGATCAGCAGAATGCCGTGTTTCCTGGTGATCTCGCGCAGGCGTTTGAGATAGCCGGGGGGCGGAATCAGCACGCCGGTCGAGCCGGCCACCGGCTCGACGATGACTGCCGCAATGGTGGAGGCATCGTGCAGGGTGACGATGCGTTCGAGCTCGTCGGCGAGATCGGCGCCATGCTCGGGCAGGCCACGCGAGAAAGCGTTTTCGGCGAGGTTATGGGTGTGGGGCATATGGTCGACGCCAGTGAGAAGCGTGCCGAACATCTTGCGATTGGTGACGATGCCGCCGACCGAAATGCCGCCAAAATTGACCCCGTGATAGGCGCGTTCGCGGCCGATCAGCCGGGTGCGGCTGCCCTCGCCTTTGACGCGATGATAGGCCAGCGCAACCTTGAGCGCGGTTTCCACCGATTCCGAACCGGAGTTGGTGAACAGCACATGGTCGAGGCCATCGGGGGCCAGATCGACCAGGCGATTGGCCAGTTCGAACGCCTTGGGATGGCCCATCTGGAAGGCAGGGGCATAATCGAGCTCGCCAGCCTGCCGGGCGATAGCCTCGACGATTTTTGGGCGCGCGTGACCGGCATTGACGCACCACAAGCCGGCCGTGCCATCGAGCACCTGGCGCCCATCGGAGGTGGTGTAGTGCATGTCCCTGGCGGCCACGAACATGCGTGGCGCCTTCTTGAACTGCCGGTTTGCCGTAAAGGGCATCCAGAACGCGCTGAGGTCGTTTGGCGCAACATTGGACGAAGTGGACACGAACGCTCGCTCCCGTTGAATTTGGCCTGGCCTCGTTTTGGGTCTTGACGCGGCGGTCCGAACCCCGGAAATTTTGACCAGTTGGAAAAATGTTAGCATCCCTACACATTCCCGCAAGGCGAAAATGTCCGGAAAAAAACTGAAAGCCGTCGAGCACCCTCCGGTCACCGCCAGGCGGCAGCACAAGGCCGATGCCAAAGCGGCCGCGACCCATCCGCCACCACGGCAGCGACCGCTGACCCGCATCCAGAAGGAAAAGCAGGACATCATTCTCGAGGCGGCGCTGGAAGTGTTTTCGGTGCACGGCTTCCGCGGCTCGACCATCGACCAGATCGCGGAAGTGGCCGGAATGAGCAAGCCGAACCTGCTCTACTATTTTCCGCGCAAGGAAGAGATTCACCGTCGGCTGATCGCCGCGCTGCTCGACACCTGGCTGGCGCCGCTGCGCGATTTTGACCAGAACGGCGACCCGTTCACCGAAATCCGCTCCTACATACGGCGCAAGCTGGAGATGGCGCGGGACTTTCCGCGCGAAAGCCGGCTGTTCGCCAATGAAATGCTGCAGGGCGCACCGCGCATCAGCGAGATGATCGAAATCGACCTCAAGGCCTTGGTGGATGAAAAGGCCAAGATTTTGTTGACCTGGATGGAGCAGGGACGGCTGGCCCGTACCGATCCCTATCATTTGATCTTTTCGATCTGGGCGACCACGCAGCATTATGCCGATTTCGACGTGCAGGTACGGGCCGTGTTGGGCAAGGGACGCAATGGCGAAGGGCGCTTCGAGGATGCGGCGCGCTATCTGGAGCAACTGTTCATGCACGGCCTGTCGCCCAAGCCGCGGATGAACGGGTCAGCCTAGACCGGCGGCACTGTCTCAGGCGCTTTGCGCCAATTGCTCAGAACTGGAACTGTTGCCGACCAGACCGTCGCGCGGCTCGGGCAGAACCTCACCGGCAAAGCAGAACGCGCCGGCATCGTCGCGCTTGGCTTCGTAGAGCGCCCTGTCGGCCTGCCTGAGCAGCGTAGTGGGCGCCTGCCCAAGGCCATTCTGCACGATGCCCAGGCTCACACCCACGCTGATTTTCCGGCCCACCGAGTCTAGCGGCTCGCCAATGGCCGCAATGCAATCACGCGCCAGGTGAATGAGATCGGTGCGGTGGTTGCGATGCACGATGGCAACGAATTCGTCGCCGCCGATCCTGGCCAGGACCTCGCCTGGCAACAATTGGGCAGCCAGTCTCTGAGCCACCTCGATCAGCGCGAGGTCCCCGGCGTGATGCCCGAACAGGTCATTGACCGGCTTGAACCGGTCGAGATCGAAAGCCAACACCGAGAAAGCCCACTCGCCATCGGCGAGCCGGGACAGCTCGCCTTCAAGCGCCAGACGATTGGGCAGGCCGGTCAGATGATCACGCAGCGCCTGGCGTTGCGCTGCAATGCGTTGATGTTCAATACGCCGCACATGACCCAGCATGGCGAACAGGCAGGCCAGCACGCCACCGATCAGCATCAACATCAGCGGCACGCGCAAGGGAGCGTAGGTGTTGAACAGATAGAGACCGGGACGCTCGGCGGTCCAGGTCAGGAAGTGACCGCCATAGGGGCCTGAGAGCAGCGGAATGGATTGCTGATATTCACCCGAAGCGGCGGCGGGCGATAGCGCAAGATTGCGCAGGCCGGCCACCTCACCCAAGCGTTCAATGGCGGGTTCCACCTGATCTTCCGGAAGGGCCACCAGTGTATCGGCGACCCGCGCGGCCCGCGCGCGCTCCTTGGCCATGGAGATGCTGTCGGTCGTCTGCATGACATGCAGGGTGGAGCCGATGAGCACCGCCCCGGCCAGCAGGGCGCCCACAAACGCGGCAAACACCAGCCGCCGGATAGGCGCCAGTGCCTTGGCCGGGTCGGAATCCGGCAAAGTCGAGAACTTGTTAATTTTCGCGTCCACCACGCAGACATTGCATCCAGACCCATCCTGACCCGGCAATGGTTGGCAAGGGGTTAGCGCGACATGTCTTTTTACATGCTCATGGTCTCCGGCTGCACCAGCGCCATCAGGGCCAGCGGCCGCTCTTCTGGGTCGGCAAAGAACGCCAGCCATTCCTCTGCCCCGTCGGCATGCCGGTGCACAGCATGCGGCGGCTGGAGGAATGCTACGCCTTTTGCCACCAGATCGGCATGGGTCGCCTTGATATCGGCGACACGAAAATAGAGGATCGATTCAGGTCCGGCATGCTCGCTTCCCTGCAAATAGAGCCTGGTGCCACCAGCATCGAAAAAGGCCATGCCTTCGGCCTCGATAAGGAGCGCCAGGCCGAGCACGTCGCGATACCAGGCCTTGGCCGCGTCAATGTCTTTCACGGTGCGGGCGATCTGGCCGATGGGGCCCAGAAGTGTCCTCTGGGACATGTCACGCTCCTCGGTTTCTGCCACATTATAGTTCAGCCTGGCATTTGCGCCGCAACCGGCCCTGCACACGCCCTTAACGCGTGCCGGGTCATGCTCGGCGCCAGGACGCAGAGAGAATTGATCATGGCAGAGCCGAGCGCAATCACACTGGGCCGCAAGGACTGGCTGTGGCTTGTGGGAATCTGGGTGCTGGTCGCCGCCACCCTGTTGTGGCGCGGCGTCAACAGCGGCGCCGGTGTGCCGCTATTTCTCGATACTGATGACGCCATGCGCATGGTGGTGGTGCGCGACTTTCTTGAGGGACAAGGCTGGTACGATCTGGTGCAGCATCGGCTCAACACGCCGTTCGGCGCAGAAGTCCACTGGTCGCGGCTGGTCGATCTACCGCTGGCTGGCCTGCTCTGGCTGGCGCGCCAATTCACCGAGTTCAGACAAGCCGAGTGGGTGGCCGGCATGGTCTGGCCGCTCTTGCTGCTTGGCGTGCTGCTCTGGCTCTGCGCCCGCGCGACGCTGGAGCTGGTGGGGCGGCCCGGATTGTTGCCCGGACTGGTTCTGCCGATCCTAAGCCCGGCCATTCTCGCCGAATTTTCGCCCGGCCGGGTCGACCACCACAATGTGATCATCGTTCTGACCATGGCCACGCTGCTCGCAAGCCTCGTGGCGCTGCGCAGGCCCGGTGCTGCCTGGATCGCCGGATTGTGTGCGGCGCTGGCGCTGTCGATCGCCCTTGAAGCGGTGCCGGTCATGCTGGCCGCAGTGCTGGCCTTTGGCCTGGGCTATGTCGCCGACCCGGCCCGCGCCGGCAATCTGATGCGGTTTGGCTTGGGTCTTAGCGGCGGGATGGCGGGGCTTCTGATGCTGGCCCGGCCGCCCGGCCGCTGGCTGGAGGCGGCCTGCGACATGATCTCGCCGGTTTATGTTCTGGCCACTGTCCTGGCCGGGCTCGCCCTTGTGCTGGTGGCGCGCCTGCCTGCGCCGCGCCAGGCCTGGCAGCGGCTGATGCTGCTGGCCGGACTCGGGCTTGCCGCAGGCGCTGCTGTCGTCCTTGCCTATCCACAGTGCCTGGGCGGCCCTTATGCAGCGCTCGATCCCTGGCTGCAGGACAACTGGATCGGCGCCATTATCGAAGCCAAGCCCTGGCATGCCTCGCTGCCCGAATTGCCGGCCTATGCCATCACCGTGGGTGCACCGGTTTTTCTGGGGCTGGTCGCAGCCGTCCTGGCCTTTCGCTCGACACCAGAAAAGCGGCTGGGCTGGCTGACACTGCTGGTGTTTCTGGTGCTCACAATGGTGGTCATGCTGGGGCAGATCCGGGGGGCGCGGCTGGCCATTCTGCCCACCATCCCGGCCGCAGCCTGGCTGATCGCGGCGACGCGGCAACGCTATCTGGCCCGCCGCCAACTGCTGCCTGGCCTGTCGTTTGCCGGTGCCTGGCTGGTGTGCTCCGGGATAATCCTCAGTATCGTGGTGTCCAGCGTAGTCAATGTCCTGCCCGATGGACGGGCCCAACTGGTCAGCGCGACCCGCGCCAGCAAATTGCCCTGCCTTGCCGGTGACGCCTTTGCCGATCTGCGCGGCCTGCCGCCGGAACGGGTCATGACGCCGATTGATCTGGGCGCGCATCTGCTGCTCGAAACGCCGCATGGCGTGGTGGCAGCGCCCTATCATCGCAATGAAGCGGGCGTCCTGGACACTTTCCGCTTCTTCAATCAGCCGGTAGGCGAAGCTCGGCAGATTGCCCGGACGCGCGGGCTGGGATTGCTGGTCACCTGCCCCGCCATGCCGGAAATGCAGGGCACCGGCCTTGGTGAGGCCAACACCGTCTTGAGCCTGCTGGCCGCCGGCACGCCGCCGGACTGGCTGGAGGACGTCTCCGTTGGCGGGCCGCTCAAAATCTATGCGATCCTACCGTAGCGCATGCTAAAAAAAAAAAAAAAAAGTCGTCCCGGCAAGCCGGGACGCCTCTTGCCACGTCGTGATCGCGGCAGCGCGCTATTCGGCGGCCACGCCGGTGCCGATGGGGCAGCTCACCCCGGTGCCTGCCAGGCCGCAATAGCCATTGGGGTTCTTGGCCAGATATTGCTGGTGATAGGTCTCGGCAAAATAGAAAGGCCCGGCCGGGGCGATTTCGGTGGTGATCTTTCCCAGCCCACGGGCGTCGAGCGCCCGCTGATAGGCGGTGCGGCTGTTCTCGACGAGCGCGGCCTGTTCGGGCGTGGTCGTGTAGATCGCCGAGCGATATTGGGTGCCCACATCATTACCCTGACGCATGCCCTGGGTCGGATCATGTTCTTCCCAGAAGCTCTTGAGCAGGGTGTCGAGGCTGATCACGGCCGGGTCATAGACCACCTTGACCGCCTCGGTATGGCCGGTGCGGCCCGAGCACACCTCTTCATAGCTCGGATTGGGCGTATGTCCGCCCTGGTAGCCCACGGCGGTGACATGGACGCCGGGCAGTTTCCAGAACAGGCGCTCGGCGCCCCAGAAGCAGCCCAGGCCAAAATAGATGGTTTCAGCCCCGGCCGGATAAGGCCCCTTGAGCGCCTGGCCATTGACGAAATGGTCTGGCGCGACAGGCATCACCTCGTCGCGGCCCGGGAGAGCCTCGGCAGGTGTGGGGATCGTGGTCGGCATTTGACGGAAGAACATCAGTTGCTCCTTTTAGCCCTCTATACAGTGACGAGCGCAAAACGGTTACGCCGGCTCATATCTGTTCCTGACGCAGGAAGCGCTCGCGACGCGGCCGGCGGCCGGCCAGCGCGATGACAATACCGGGCAGGCCGAGAACGGCAAAGGCCGGATAGGTCAGAAGCGCCTGCATGGCCGCATCGAGCAGATCGGCAAAAAAGCGGCTTTCGAAAAACCCGCTGACTGCCGCAAGACTTGGTGGGTGAAGCTGGGTCCAGGCGCCACCCAGGCTGGTGAAGACAAGCGCATTGGCCGCCAATGACTTGGTGCCATCAACCACAAGAAGAACCAGCGCCAGGCCAATCAGCCAGGTGCCCAATATTCTCAAGACAAGCCGCATCTACATTCCCTGTGCCTGACTTGATCAAGTCGAAACGGCCCCGGTTCGTTCCGCTGCCGGGCACAAACGCCTTGTGCCATGCAGAAGGACCCGCCACAAGCTGCCGGTTTCTTGGTTGATGTGGTTATCCGGGCCGTCAAAAACAATCGGGGACGCGCCAAAGTGATCCCTTGCGCCGCAAACGATGATGAGTATATTGCGCCTCGCTTGCAGCGGCCCTCAGGGGACCCGCGATCCCGGCCTTTCCAGACCGGGCATGAAGCGATGCGGAGAGGTGGCCGAGTGGTCGAAGGCGCACGCCTGGAAAGTGTGTAGGCGGGGAACCGTCTCAAGGGTTCGAATCCCTTTCTCTCCGCCATTTCTAAGTCATTGAAATTGCTAGAGCCGAATTCGAATCGAAAGTCGGATTCTTGCACAGCATCCTGTCACGCCGATAGGATGTTTGGTTCTCGCATAAGTCTGTCGAATCTTTGTGACGTTGCCCCCACCTTCTATCCAGCGTGATTTAGGCTCGAGCGGTTGTACTGGCCGATTTGGCCTGGGTGAGCAATTCTTTGGTGTTGATGGTCCACAGTGACACAACCTGCCTTGCGAACTGACATTGGAAGACTGGACGGAGGACATAGGATCGGAAGCCGCCTGACGATAACGCGCCCCTAATCAGTGGTTGTCTCGTTTGGGCATCCGCCCCTTACCCGCCGGTCGGCTCTTGGGTCGCTGGGGCAGGGCTAAGGGTCTTCAAGCTGCCACTCGGTTTCGTCCTGAGTTCTTGGCCTCATAGAGGGCGACATCGGCGCGGTGGATCAGATCGGACGGACTGGAGTCGGATGACACCAATGTAGCGGCGCCGAAACTGGCCGTAATGCCGACCTCCCCGGTGTCCGTCTGCAGACGGATGGCCGCGATGGCCGCTCGCATGCGTTCTGCGACGGCTAGCGCACCACTGAGTTCTGCACCAGGCAAGGACACGCAGAATTCCTCACCGCCCAATCTGCCGAGGCTATCACCGCGCCGGAGCTGGTCGTTGATGGCCTTGGCAATCGCCACCAGAGCTTCATCGCCAACGGCGTGACCAAACTGGTCATTCAGACTCTTGAAGTTGTCCGCGTCGATCATCAGGCATGAGAGGGGCGATCCTTTTTGGGCAGCCAGGACCATATCGCGCGCGGCGGTTGCCATAAAAGAAGAGCGACGCATTGCCCCGGTCAATCCGTCGAGTGACGCTAGCAGCCGCAGTTCGAATTGCTCCATGGTGAGGTTGGCGAGATCTGCGAGCAGCTTCAACTGGTGGGGTTCGATATCCCGTGGACTGGAATCGATGGCGCAAAGGGCGCCAAGTGGGGTGCCGTCCGCAGCGCGAAGCGGGACGCCTGCGTAAAACCGGATACCAGGGTGGCCGGTGACGAGCGGGTTATCAACGAAGCGCCGGTCCGCCGAAGCATCTTTGATCACCATCGGCCCATGTCCTGTCATCGTATGGGCACAGAAAGACTGACTACGCGGTGTCTCCTCAATGCCCAATCCCTGTTCAGACTTGAACCACTGTCGGTCACGATCAACGAGCGTGATCGCGGCAATGGGAACATCGAGCAGAGCGGATACAAGACGCGTGATACGATCAAAGGCATCGTCCTTTGGCGTATCGAGAAGATTGTATTGATGGAGCTTTCTCAGTCGTAATTCTTCGTCTTCGCGGCTCACGGTTCTCGCCCCCTCGATTGTGCAATGCGAGACATGTGTGCCTCTCGCACTGGGTATGACAGTTAGCCGAAGAGTCTAAATTTTTGGCTATGGTTCACCCGTGTGTTGATTGTCGCCAGGTTCTGCTGGACGGACTGCACCTGTGCACAATCCGCCGCGATACCTTGATCGAGACTCGCGCGTTCGTCGCGGATAGGAGCCGCGAACCGCGGGCCATTCAGCTATCCACATTGGACACTGCTTCTTGACCTGGACATCCTTCAATCGATGGTCGCCACCCGGCGGGACATGGCCGCCTGCAGGCCCAGATAGAGCATCGAGCCGAGCACGCAATAGGCTGCGTAACCGAAGGTCTGGACCGTAATGGGGGCACCTGTGTCAATCAGGTAGCCGGCAATGCCAGGCCCGAGTGCGGACGCCGCGACCAGGGCCGCCGTCACCAGCGAGCGTACGGCACCGATATGCGCCGTGCCGTAGATTTCGGCCCACAAGGCGCCGACCACTGGGTTGGTCATCCCCTGCGTCAGCCCGATGCAGACAAAGGCGACCGGCATGGACCATATTGGCGCAAAAGTGCCCAGGATCAGGCTTGCGACGGCCAGGGGCAAGAGCACGAAAGGCATCAGCCGCCAGGCACCGAACCGGTCGACGAGGAAGCCGGCAAAGATCGAGGATACTGCCACGGACAGCGACAGGAAGGGAAACATGGCGGTAAAGACCGTCAGGTCCCAGCCCTTTACCTCAGTCAGGTGTGCCTGGTGGAAGATATAGAGCGTCCCGATCGCCGGGGGCGCCATAATTCCGGGCAGCAGGAAATAGAACAGGGGATCGCGCAGCACGCGCGACCGGGTCCATTGCAGCCCTGTCGGCTCCAGCATGCCCCCGCCGTCGGGATTGGGGATGACCGGGCGCCCTTTGCGGCCCTCGGGCGGATCGCGCAACAGGAACCAGATGGCTGGCACAACAAGCCCCATCAACACGGCCGCCGCACCGGCCCAGACATTGCGCCATCCAAAGGTCAGGATCGAAACGGTCAGGACAAAGGGGAGAACTGCGTCACCCAGGGTAAAGCCCAATCCGGCAAAGGACAGGGCCCGGCCCCGGAAGCGGTTGAACCAGCGGGACATGGTGGTCATGGCGACGTGGCTCAACATGCCCTGGCCGAAGAAGCGCAACATCGCCAGCGCCAGCACCAGAATGGCAACATGGCCCGCCCCAGCCATGATCAAGGCCGTGGCGGCAAGGCCGAGCATGCAGATGATGGCGAGACGCCGGGCGGGAAACTTGTCGGCCAGTATCCCCGCAAAGACCAGTACGCTGGCACTGGCAAGCGTGGCCAGAGTGTAGAAACCGCCGAACTGGCCATGTGACAGCCCGAATTCGGTTCGCAGCGCCGTGTTGAACTGGGCGATGAAATTTGTCTGACCAGGCATTGTGGCCAGTGTCATCATGGCGCCACCGGCAATCCACTGCCATTGGCGGCCCGTCAACTCGGAGAGAGGCGGAGACTTTGGCGGGGCAAGAACGGACACGGTGGGACTTTCACGGCAGAGCGCCGGCATGACCGGATGGATATGAAAATTCGGCCGAGAGTTCGGCCCGAGGCGGGTTGGATCAGCCTATCACCGACTGGTGGGGCTACCCAGCATTCCTTTGCGCACAGGCAATGCAGAGTGTGGCGGCCGGGTCGATGTCGAGACGCTTGATAGCAATGGGTTCGCCGCAATCCAGGCATTCACCGAATTCGCCGGCTTCCAGGCGCCGCAGCGCCATTTCCAGCGCGACCTTCCTGGCCTGGCGCCGCTGACCGGAGGCCTGCGCCAGCGCCTGTCCTTGCATGGCGTCCATGCGAGACAGGCGGCCGACACTCTGCTGGTCGAGCTCAACGGGCGCCCGATCGGATGCGGTGCCGGCGGCCAGGCGCTGCAGTTCCGCGAGTTCGTTGCGGATAAGAGCCTCGAAACGCGGCGCATCTTTCTGCTCGAACTGACTGGGCATGCGGTCCCCCTGGCGACGGAGCGGCTTTGGCACCGAGCTTAGCGTGGCGGCCGCCGAACACAAAATGAACGGCGGCCGGCCGGTCCTGTCAGCGGAACAGCATTACAGGGCGCTTCACCGAGCGGACCATTTCGGCAGTGGTGCTGCCGATGATGAAGCTGCGGATGCGCGAATGCCCATAGGCGCCCATCACCAGCAGGTCGATATGGTCGGCCTCGGCATGGCTGGCGATGATTTTTTCCGGCTCGCCTTCCTCGATATGCGTATGGATGGTGTAGCCGGCGCTGCGCAGCACATTGGCAGCGGTCTCGAGCTTGCCGCGGCTTTCCGGGGCATCCTTGCCAACCGTCACCATGTGGCCCTCAAGGCCCGGGAACAGCTTCCCGGTGGCGATGTGGTTGATCGCTTTCATCACGCTCGGGCCGCCATCGAAGGCGACAAGGAAGCGCTTGACCGGCTGGAAGGCGCGCGACGCGACCAGTACTGGCCTGGTGCTGGTCCGCACCACGCGTTCAAGGTTCGATCCCAGATGCAGCTTGGCAAAATCGGCCGCTTCGCCGCGCTTGCCGATCAGGATCAGGTCGGCGTCCTTTTCGAGCTCCTGGACGGCCTCAACCACGTCGCCATTGCGCAACTTGCCGACGGCGCTCTCGACACCTGCCTCAAGCAGACGGCTGACGCCGGCATCGACGATCAGCCGCCCGCGCTGCTGGGCCAGCTTGGCGCGCTGGGCATCGTGTTCGGCCAATTCGTTGAGCAGGCTCGTGCGGGCGCCCAGTTCCAGGCTACCCGATAGATCGGCCGGTGTGCTCGCTAGGTCGCGGCGGCCGATGACGTGCACGACGTCCACACTGGCGCCAATGGTGGTGGCCACCCAGGCGGCGTGATCGAGCACGCTCTGGGCATAGGTCGAGCCGTCGATGAAGGCGATGAGTTTTGCCATGTGGTCGTTCTCCTCCTAGTGCCCCATGAGGCGTTCGAGCGCCCCGGGCTTATCGTGAATGCCCAGCCTGTCGACAATGGTCTCGCTGGCCTCGTTCATGCCCACCAGATTGACCTCGGCCCCCTCGCGGCGGAATTTGAGGACGATCATGTCGAGCGCCTGCACGCTGGAGATGTCCCAGATATGGGCGTGGGTGACATCGATAGTGACCTTTTCCAGGCTTTCCTTGAAGTCGAAAGCGGCGTTGAAATCCTCGACCGAAGCGAAAAACACTTGCCCCTCGACCGTATAGGTCCGCTCGCGGCCGTCGGCTGACAGGTCCGAAGTGATGCGGAAGATCTGCGAAATCTTCCAGGCAAAGAAGATGCCCGAGAGCAGGACGCCGATCAGCACGCCAATGGCCAGATTGTGGGTGTAAATCACCGTCACCACGGTGGCGATCATCACGATCGAGGAGCTACGCGGATGGATGGCCAGGTTCTTGATCGAGCTCCAGGAGAAGGTGCCGATCGAGACCATGATCATGATGGCCACCAATGCGGGCATGGGAATCTGGCTGACCAGATCGCCCAGCACCAGGATCAGGAACAGCAGAAAAATCCCGGCACAAAAGGTCGAAAGCCGTCCGCGGCCGCCCGATTTCACATTGATGATCGACTGGCCGATCATGGCGCAGCCGGCCATGCCGCCAATAAAGCCGGTGGCGGTATTGGCGATGCCCTGGCCGATGCATTCCTGGTTGCGGTCGCTCCTGGTGTCGGTCAGCTCATCCACGATCTGTGCCGTCATCAGGGATTCGAGCAGGCCCACCACGGCCACTGCGGCCGAATAGGGCAGAATGATCATCAGGGTTTCTAAATTGAGCGGGATCTGCGGGATCAGGAACACCGGCAGAGTATCGGGCAGCGCGCCCATGTCGCCTACGGTGCGGACATCGAGGCCGAGCGCCAGCGACAAGGCGGTCAACACGACGATGCAGACCAGCGGCGAGGGGATGACTTTGGTGATGCGCGGGAAGAGATAGATGATGGCAAGGCCGCCAGCGACCATCACATAGGTCAGCCAGGTGACATTGGTCAGCTCGGGAAGCTGGGCCATGAAGATGAGAATGGCCAAAGCGTTGACGAAGCCGGTCATCACCGATTTCGAAACGAAGCGCATAACATAGCCGAGCTTGAGAAAGCCCGCGCCAATCTGCAGCAAACCAGCCAGCACTGTCGCGGCCAGCAGGTATTCAAGGCCGTGATCCCTGACCAGGGTGACCATGAGTACGGCCGTTGCCGCCGTTGCCGCCGAGATCATGCCGGGGCGGCCGCCGACAAAGGCGATCAGAACGGCGATCGAGAAGGAGGCGTAGAGGCCGACCTTGGGGTCGACGCCCGCGATAATGGAAAAGGCAATGGCTTCGGGAATCAGCGCGAGGGCAACGACAAGTCCGGCGAGAATGTCGGCGCGGATATTGCCGAACCATTCGGCGCGCATGCGGGGAAGAAAATCTTGCATCTGGGGTCCATCTGTGGAGTGCCGCTGTCAGAAGGCTTCTGGCGGCTGTCGCGACACAGGGATGTCCTGAAGGAAGAATGGTCGGCGGCGGCAATGCCCGTTGCGGGCCCTACGAAACGCGGTCGTCTGCGCGTGAAATGACATGGAAATCAAAGACCATGCCCGAGGCAGTCTGACCGGCAGCCGAACGCTTCAGGCGCTCCGTTGCATCGATGTTCATACGATCTGGTAGGTGACCGGGGGATAGGCGCCCGGAGAAGCCACCCGCAGGCGCGGGTCCGACGACGTTATGTGAATGCCCTAGATGGGGCGGGCGCGCAAGGCATATCAGGCATGCGTTCAATGCATGCCTCGAAGACCAGCAGCAGCGCCCGCTGTGCCAGAAAACGGGTCCCTTGCCTGTCATCCTGCGCTGAGGGGGGTGAAGCTCAGAGGAGCATTTGCGCGCGTGGTGCGGTTCGCCTTGGGTCCATCTGAATCGCTGCAGAGACACCCCAGATCAGCCCCACGAGCAGGAACCAATGCCGCCAATGGTCCGTGTCGATAATCGCGGAGAGCAAGACCAGCACCGAAAACGTGGCGACTAGCGGTATCATCATCAGTCGGTACGGGGAGGCGCGCAGCAGCCCCTTGACCCCCCGCCAAAGGGTCAGCGCGACGAGCAGGAAGTAAAGCCCGCCACCACCCCAGCCATAATTGAGCAGGACCGATACATAGACATTGTGGGGCTCCTCCATGATCTTCAAGGTCCGGAACTCGAATGGTCCGAGTCCGAACGGGTTTTCCAGCGCCAGTCCGAAGGCGTAGCCCTGCCGGCCGAAGCGGCCCGTTTCCCCCATATCGTAGCTCTGCCCCTGCGCCCGAACTGCGAACAGTTCGGCAACCTCCGGAATACTGAGAAGACCAAGAATGCCCACCACCATAGCGATGGCACCAATGACCGTCATGACTATGATCTGCAGTTTTTCCTGGATACGAGCTTCCAGGCAGAAACACAGGATCAGCACGATCAGCGAAGACGCCAGCAAATGGCCCCAGGCGCCACGGGAGAAGCTGAGAAACACGCCCACCGTCAGAACAGCATAAACCAGAGCGCCGAGAACCTGCTCACGCCTGGTGCCAAGCAACACCCGCTGCAGGGCAAACATGGCCGGCAGGATCAAGAACGGTCCAAACACATTGGGGTCCTTGAACGTTGCTTTCGCTCGCCCATAGAGGGTGAAAAGTTCGGCGCCGGGGATCAAGCCCAGATAGGCAAGCGTTCCAATGATCGCGCAACACAAGGCCGCAATTGTATAGGCCTGCATAATCAGCCGCATGCGCCTGTCGGTCGCTTCTGCCACGTAGTTGGCGAGAAAATAGCTGGTCAGCAGCAGGAAAACGGTGACAGCCGAGAAGACCATCGCATTGACCAGGGTCGAGTTCCCGACCTGAAACACTGCGATCAGCGCAAAGGGGACGAACCCCACGATGATGGCGAGCAGGCCTGTGCTTGAACGGTACAGGTCGATATTTGCCAGCACGGCCAATACCAGAACGGCAAGGAAAGCGAGTTCGTAGGGCGAGGGCTCAATAAGGACAAAGCCTCCGCAGAAAATCCAGAAACCCACCGACCATGCGAGCATTCTCGAGGCGCGTGCGCGCATGACGTGCAGCCCTATCGGCGCCATATCTGATGCGAACTTGTCGGTCAGTGCCCTGGTCTCCTCATTCACAGCAAAGCTGACGCCGGTTGGCTGTTCAGGTTCTTGAACCCAAATGATCCTGTAGCGCACGCGCGGTGTGCATCAAGCCTTGATCGCCAACTCGTCCCTATCCGGGCCGCACAAATGCTAGAGGCGGACACGATCGAACACTAAGGAAATCGCTGCGGGGGGTAAAGTAGCAGTTGACCGTGCCTGGGTCCCCTCTGCATCATCGCACTGGCGACGCCAAATCCCTCATTTCCCTTGCCAAGAGACCGCAATGACAAACCGCCGGCAGCTTCTCACAGCAATGGGATCCGCAGTCCTGTCCATGAGCGTCTTCCAACGCGCCGTTGCTCAACAATTTGTCGAAGGAACTGAGTTCGGACTGGAGGCAACGGACACTGGCGACCAATCCGGCAAGTTTCAGATGGCGGTGGATGCCGCCGCCGCGCTGCAGCAGCCACTTCATCTAGCGGCAGGCACTTATCAGATCAGCAACATCGCGGTTTCGAGACCGATCACCATCCGGGGTACGCCGGGCACAACCCTGCGCATGGGGGCCGGGGACGCCATCCTTGTGCTCCGCGATTGCAGTGACGTCGTACTTGAAGGTCTGACTTTTGATGGCATTGACGCTTTGGGGCGTGACGGCGCACTGCTGAGCATCACCAATGCCCAGCGCATCACGGTGCAGAACTGCACCTTCTTGCGCGCCGCCGGGACCGGCATCAAAGCGCACAACATGCAAGGCAGGATCGAGAATTGCGCGTTGTCCGATATTGCCGATACGGCCATACATGCCAATGACAGTGCCGGCATCGACATTTTGGGCAACATCATTGCACGCTGCGGCAATGGCGGCATTCGCGTCTGGCGCAGTCAAAGTGGTCCGGATGGCGCACGCCTATCGGGCAATCGCATTTCGGACATTGACTGGGTCGGTGGCGGCAACGGTCAGAACGGCAATGGTATCAATGTCTTCCGTGCCGACAATGTCGGCATATCAGACAATCATATTGTCAATTGCGCCTTTTCCGCCATTCGGCTCAACGCCACGAAGAACACCCGGGTCATCGGGAATCATTGTCAGGACAGCGGCGAGGTCTCCATTTTTTCCGAGTTCGGGTTTTCCGGCTCCATCATCAGCGACAACCTGATCGATGGTGGGGCGGCTGGCATCTCGATGACCAATTTCAACGACGGTGGCCGGCTCGCGGTTTGCCAGGGCAATATCGTGCGCAACTTGCTGGAGCGCTCACCGAACAATCCAGACACGGTTCCATATGGAATTGGTGTCGAAGCTGATGCAGCCGTCACTGGCAATGTCATTGAAGGCGTCCCCGGGACGGGAATCGCCGTCGGGTGGGGACCATATCTGCGTGACGTGCTGGTGAACGACAACATGGTCAGAGAATGCACGATTGGTATCGCTGTCAGTGTGGCTCCTGGTGCGGGGCATGCCCGGATCAGCGATAATCTCGTCTCAGGCAGTGGTGAGCATGCCATTATTGCCGCCCAGTGGGATGAGATCGTCAGCCGGGACCTACCCGCCGATGCCAGTCAATTCCCCAATGTCGCCATCCAGGGGAACAGCGTCATCTAGTCAGGCGTGCCGGCGGCTGATGCACCCTCGCAGACCTGGCGCAACCAATCCGAGCGCCCCATTCCCTTATCCGTGTATCCGTGTCAGCGTCTTGGCATTGGCGTTCTAGCGTGACACATCTTGCGCCGCGATTTGCCATGCCGACCAAGGACAAGATACGTGCCCCTGTTGCCCGCGCCGACGCTCACGCATTTCTGTACGCTGGAGGTAACGCTGTCCAAGCCGATGGTGATCGGCGATGTGCACGTGGCCAGCAAGAGGGTCATTCCCATTCGCGGCGGCACGGTTTCGGGTCCGGACATCTCCGGCACCATTCTCGATTTCGGCGCAGACTGGCAGAGCGTGTTCGACAATGGGGTGGCTGCGCTCGATGCGCGCTATGCCTTCAAGACCGATGACGGGGCGCTGATCGAAATCGAGAATTTCGGCTTTCGCCACGGGCCGCCCGAAATTCTGGCCAAACTGGCTGCTGGCGAGGTCTGCCCGCCCGAGAGCTATTACATGCGCACCGCAGCGCGGCTGAGCACAGGCCATCCAAAATATGAGTGGATCAACCGGACCATGTTCGTGGGCACCGGCGCGCGTCTCGCCAGTGCGGTACAGATTGAGCTGTACGCCGTCGGCTGAACGCCGGGCATTGGACAAGCCCGGACTGATTGAATAAACACCTGGCAATGCGCCCGAAAAGGGCACGGCTGGGGGACAACCATATGACGCAGGATCGGGTGCTGATTGCAGGCGGCGGTATTGGCGGGCTGGCCCTGGCACTGACGCTGCATCAGATCGGCGTCCCGTTCACGGTCTATGAAGCGGTGCGCCAACTGGCGCCGCTCGGCGTCGGCATCAATATCCAGCCCAATGCGGTGCGCGAGCTGTTCGATCTCGGCCTCGGCCAGGACGACCTCGACAGCATCGGTGTCCCCTCACGCGAATGGGCCCTGCTCGGACGCAATGGCAATGAGATCTATTCGGAGCCGCGCGGGCGCGAGGCCGGGTATAACTGGCCGCAATATTCGGTGCATCGCGGGCAATTGCATATGTTGCTCTATCGCACACTGGTGGCGCGGGCCGGGGCGGATTGCTTAAAGCTTGGCCATGAGGTGACCGGCTATGCCCGGAACGGCGATGGGTCGGTGTTGGCGCAAATCCGCCGCGCCGACGGGGAAGTGACGCATGCTTCCGGCCGGCTGCTGATCGGCGCCGATGGCATTCATTCAAACGTGCGCGCCGCCATGCATCCCGACCAACCGCCCATTCATTGGGGCGGCGCAGTGATGTGGCGCGGCACCACGCTGGCCAAACCCATTCGCAGCGGCTCGTCCTTTGTCGGTCTGGGCAGCCATCGCCACCGCATCGTGTTCTATCCCATCGGACCGGCCGATCCCGAAACGGGCCTGGCCGTCACCAACTGGATCGCCGAGGTGACGCTGGACAATTCGGAAGGCTGGAAGAATGCCGGCTGGTTCCGCCGGGTCGAGATCGCCGAGTTTGCCCACCACTTCGCCGACTGGCGCTATGACTGGCTCGATGTGCCTGACATGCTGGCACGGGCCGACATTGCCTATGAGAACCCGATGATCGACCGCGATCCGGTTGCCACCTGGCAGGATGGCCCGGTGGCACTGATGGGCGATGCGGCACATGCCATGTATCCAACCGGCTCCAATGGGGCCAGCCAGGCCATTATCGATGCGCGTATCCTGGGCGCGATGATGCTGAGGCATGGGGTCAATGCCGGCGCGCTGGCAGCCTATGACGAAAAGCTCTGCGGCCCGATCTCGGAACTGATCCTGCGCAATCGTGGCGCCGGGCCGTTCGGCCTGCTCAACATGGTGGATGAACGCTGCGGCGGGGTGTTCGACGACATCGATGCTGTCATTCCTGCGCAGGAACGCGCCGAGTTCATGGCACGCTACAAGGCGGCGGCAGGTTTTGCCATTGAACAACTCAATACGGCCCCGCCGACCATCGCGTCCGGCGCGCGCGTGACCGAGGCCGTTCCAGCCTAAGTCTCTCTATTTTTTGATTTTTACTCTCCAGATCGGCCCAACCGACCAAACCTGTTGACTCCTATGCTTAGTGTGCTACATCTCTAGCACACTAGATAGGCAAGACACATGGATGATTTTCACGCCAGCCAGCCGATCTTCGTACAGATCCGGCAGCGGCTGATCGAGATGATCCTCCGGCAACAGGTAGCGGAGGGCGCCGCATTACCCTCCGTGCGCCAGATTGCCGGCGATCTTTCGGTCAATCCGCTGACGGTCACCAAGGCCTTCGAGGCCCTGGTCGATATCGGGGTGGTGGAGAAACGCAGGGGACTGGGCATGTTCGTTACCAGCGGCGCGCGCGCGCAATTGCTCGCTCATGAGCGCGAGAAATTTCTCAAGGAAGACTGGCCGCGCATTGCGGCGCAGATCAAGGCGCTCGATCTCGATCTCCAGGATCTGATCGGCACAGACACCAAGCGCGAAGGGCAGACCAAATGAGTGAGCTTTCCGTTTCCGCCGAACCCATCGTGTCCGCCCGCGGGCTGACCAAGTCCTTCGGCCGCAAGCAGATTTTGCACGGGCTCGATTTCGACATTCCGGCCGGCCGCATCTATGGGCTGGTGGGACACAATGGCGCGGGCAAGACCACAACGCTCAATGCCATGCTGGGCCTGACCAGCTACGAAGGCACCATCCGCGTGCTGGGCGAAGATCCATTCGCCCGCCGCGCCAAGCTGATGGAAAACGTCGCCTTCATTTCCGATGTGGCCAGCCTACCCCGCTTCCTCAGGGTCCGCGAGCTCTTCGCGCTGCTGACCAATATCCATCCCAATTTCTCGCCAGAAAAGGCGCGGCAATTCCTTGAGGGTACCGATATCCGGCCCGAAATGAAGATCCGCACGCTGTCCAAGGGCATGATCGCGCAGTTGCACCTGGCAGTGGTGATGGCAATTGACGCCAAGCTCCTGGTGCTCGACGAACCGACGCTCGGGCTCGACATCACTTATCGCAAGCGTTTCTACCGCCGGCTGCTCGAAGACTACATGACCGAGGAGCGCACCCTGATCATCACCACCCACCAGGTGGACGAGATCGAGTTCATGCTCTCCGACATCATGTTCATCCGCGATGGGGAAATGATCCTGCACATGCAGATGGAAACAGTCAGCGAGAAATTCACCCAGCTGGTGGCCGACAGCGCCGAGGCGCAGGCCCAAGCCCGCGCACACAGACCGGTCTATGAGGAAACGCGCTTCGGCCAGACCGTGTTCATCTTCGACGGCGCCGAACGCGAAAAACTCGAACCGCTGGGCCGCATCTCGACGCCTACCATTTCGGACCTCTTCGTGGCGTTGATGCAGCGGCCCACGGCCAATCCGGAGACCGCCCGATGAAGGCCTTCTTCGCCCTGATCCACCGCGAGTTCATCGAGCATCGCGGGGCCTTTTTCATCGCGCCGCTGGTGCTGGTGGGGGTGGTCTTTGCCCTGACCCTCTTGGCCTTCAGCGTCGACCGGCTCGATACGCGCTTTTCCGGTCAATTGCTGACCGTCGTGCCCAATTGGGTGTTCGAGGCAGGCTTTGCCGGTCTCTCGGCGGCCTGGCTGGCCTATCTGGGCTTTGTCCTGTTCTTTTACTGCGCCGACGGATTTGCCGCCGACAAGCGCAACAACGCCATGCTGTTCTGGAAGTCGATGCCGGTCACTGACTTCAAGGTCCTGCTCAGCAAGATTACCGCCGCGCTGACCATCCTGCCCGGCGCCGTCTTTGCGGTGGCGCTGGTCAGCATCATGCTGATGTTTGGCGTGGCCTACGTCACCACCATGATCGCGGGCCTGGGCAATGCCGGGCTGTTTGGCGCCATTGTTGGGATTTACGGCCAGATGGCGCTGGTGTTCCTGGTGCTGCTGATCTGCGGGCTGTTGTGGTACCTGCCCTATATGGCGCTGGTCGGCGCCCTGGGGAGCGTGGTGGGGCGATGGGCCATTCCACTGTCGCTGCTGCTGCCCACCGTGGTTTCAGCGCTGGAATGGGTGACCCTGGGAGGTCTTCACCCCTTTGCCACCCGCACCTGGGCCTATCTTGACTACCGTTCGCAATTGCCGGTGTCCACCGACCATCTCGACCGGGTTTTCGAGGGACAGGAGCCGTTCGATGCCACGCTGTTCGTGACGGACTTCCTGCAGAAATTCGACTGGCCGCAGGTCGGTATCGGCATCGGGTTTGCCCTCATCGTGCTCTATGTCGCCTCCGAATATCGCCGCCGGGCGGCTGCCAACTAAAGTCCGTCAACAAGGCGATCCCGTGCAAAAACCTTAGCCGCCGCGCTCCCGCAAAGGAGGCGGCGGTTTTCTCACGTGCGGCGCCATGCTAGATGCGCGCGACCCGAACGAGTTGAGCCGCGCATGACCCTGCCCCCGATCATCAGCTTCTGGCACGGCCCGCTGAGCTGGCTGGAGGTGTTGTGCATCTCCTCCTTTGTCCGGCAGGGCCATCAAGTGCTGGTGCATTCCTATGACGCCATAGAGAACCTGCCGGCCGGGGCCGAATGGCGCGACGCCGCCGATGTTCTCCCGCGCGAGAGGCTAGTGTTCTACAAGGGCAAGGGCACGCCGGGCGTGTTCTCGGACCATTTCCGCTATGCCGTGATGCGCGCCGGGCTCGGGGTCTATGCCGATCTCGACATCTATTGCGTGCGCCCAATCGAGGGGCCGCCCGACTATCTGTTCGCCTGGGAGCGGCCGGGATCGGTCAATGGCGCGGTGCTGCACATACCGGCGGACGCGCCGTTGCTGGCCGATCTGCTGGCCATTTTCGAGACCGAGAAACGCCCACTATTCGAGCCGCATCTGCCACCTCTGCGGCGCCTGGAAGTGGCGTTCCGCCGGCTGGTCGGGGACCGGGTTTCGCCCGAGCATATGCAATATGGCGCGACCGGCCCGATGGCGCTGACCCATTATGTCGCCCGGCACGGCCTGACCGAGAAGGTGCGGTCGGCGGCGACATTCTATCCTGTGCCTTATGAGGGCATTCCGGCTTTGATGCAGCCAGGATCGAGCCTTGATGAAGCCATCACGCCCGAGACTTTGGGTATCCATCTCTGGCGCAGCCAGCTCACCGATCGCGGCCGCGCCGGCCTTCCGCTGCCAGCCCAGGGCAGTGCCCTTGCCGCGCTTTGCGCCGCCGAAGGGCTCGATCCTGGCTTAGTGGCCTAACGCATCAGGCGCAGCTTTTTCAGCCACCAGCGTTTCCAGCGATGCCGGGCGAAGCGGTAGAACAGGGCATTGGTCATGGTGTGGCGGTACAGCCGAGCAAAGGCAACGCTGGGCCGCATGGTGGAGAGCAGATGCCAAGGGCTGTTGTCGCCGGTATAGTGGATAATTGCCGGGTTGAGGCTTTCATGGGCGGGCATGGAATCGATGGTGTTCCACCGCCAGGAGAGGCTCAGCCATTGACCCTTGAAGGTCAGGTTCAACAGATCCTGATCGTAATAAATGCGCTGCATGATCCCGGCCTGGTGCAGCTCTTCCATCTTCTCGATGATGCGCGCTTCGCGCCAGCGCCTGACATCGATCAGCATCACCCCGGAGTTGAAATAGTAGTCAGCAGGATCGAAGATATCACGGTTTTTGCGCATGTCCCGGCCACTGGTGATATGCGCCCCCGAGATGTCGCGCACCGCAGCGATGGCATTGCCTTCCAGATCCAGATCGAACAGCCGTTTCACATCGTCCCGGACCATGGTGTCGCAATCGAGATAAAGCACGCGGTCGACGCCGTTGCCCACCAGCCGGTCGATCAGCAGGCGGGCATAGACAATGCTGGGGAAGCGTTCGCTCTCGGGCATGCGCGCGGCAATGTCGGTGAACATGTCCATCTGGTCGAGCTCGTGCCAGACCAGGGTCACCGGAAACTCATCCCGGATCGCCTCGAGGTCGGCCTTGTGCTCCGGGGTGAGCGTTCGTTGGCAGAGGTGAAACACCAGTTCTTCGCGCTGCGGCGTGAACAGACATACCGAGCGCATGGTGGCAAAAGCCGGCGCCCAGAAATTGTCGTCAAAGGTCAGGGCGATATGCATGCTCATTGGTCGGTCCCGCTACGCTCAGTCATGCCCCCCCGGGCTGGATCGGCCCGCTTTTCCATTTCCGTGATCTCTCGTCAACCGGCGAGTGATCGGCGGCTGCAGGCTGGCCGCCGTTGTAGGCAGAGCCATAGGATGGCTCGTCACTACGTATAGTGTGGCTCAAACGGCTATTGCTTCCAACGCAAGTTCACACCTGCGTCTCCGGGCCTATGGGGCAATGGACACAAGA
>NZ_WQRF01000012.1 GCF_009758415.1 Devosia marina
GCACCCAAAACACGGAAGGAAAAACCCGCCACTTGACCGTTCCCGCGTCGCGGGAAACTATCGTCCAACCGGGTCAGTTCTCGATGACAATCCCGGGTCAGTTCCTGGCGACAATCAACACCCCACACGCCCGCAGAAGCGAGCTCACATTTTCTGTGAGTTCACAGTTGCGGATCCGTGCAGAGTCTGCAAGCTCAAATTTTCCGTGGGGACAGGTAGATATCGCCTGCACTGGCAAAGGCGCTAGAACTGCCCTACCATGCATCAGCCCTGCAACTGGCAGTCCGGCGTGTGTCGGATAAAATGCCGGATCGACTCTCAATTGCTCGAAATCGACTCGGTCTTAATTTTATCCGACAGGGAAGAAGGCGTATGGTGGGCGCGGAGGGACTCGAACCCCCAACCAAGTTCTTATGAGGAACCAGCTACTAACCATTGAGCTACGCGCCCGCCGTGGCCTTTTGCGACATCCAGGAGGACGACGCAAGAGGCCGAAAATCGTCGTTTCATGGGACATAACATGGGACGTGAATTCCATGCTTGCTCCCAAAATCCGCCAAGTCATTGACTTAGCAGTAGTAATTTTAGCGTCACCGCTCTTCGAGCCGGACGTTATGAGCGGTCGGCTCTAACCATTGAGCTATAGGCCCCTGTCCGCGTCATATCAGGGTCGCGGCCGCTGTCAAACTCTGTTTGCACAGCCTATGCACGCAAACCCATAGCCGCTTCCCCCAGCGCCAATGCCCGGCTAGCTTGTGCGCAAGCCGAACAGATGACGGACAGCGCCCATGCGAAACGGGGATATCATTCATGGCCTGATGCGCGGGCTCTCGGTGATCGAGTGCTTCGACGAAGACCATGCGCGCATGTCGATCACCGATGTGGCCGAGCGCACCGGCCTTGAACGCGCCACCGCACGACGCTGCCTGCTTACTTTGGTCCACCTGGGCTATGCCACCTATGACGGCAAATTTTTCCAGTTGACGCCGCGCGTGCTCAATCTGGGCCATTCCTATCTCGCCGCCACGCCCCTGCCCCGGCTGATCCAGCCCTTCCTCGAAGAGCTCTCCCGCGCCACCGGCGAGAGCACCTCGGCGGCCGTGCTGGAAGGCACCGACATTCTTTATGTCGCCCGCGCCTCCACCCGCCGGGTCATGTCGATCAATCTGGGCGCCGGTGCGCGCCTGCCCGCCTATTGCACCTCCATGGGTCGGACCCTGTTGGCCGCGTTGCCGCCCGAAGAGGCCCAGGCGATTCTCGAACGCTCCGATATCGTCGCCTATACCGCCCGCACCAAGGCCGATAAGGCCACCATAACCACCGAACTGGCCGTCATCGCCGCGCAGGGATTCGCCGTCATCGACCAGGAACTCGAACTGGGCCTGTGCTCGATAGCCGTTCCGCTGCACAATGCCGTTGGTCAGGTGGTGGCTGCCATCAATATCGGTGCCCACGTCGCCCGGGCGCCCACTTCGCGCATGATCGCACATTTCCTGCCGCTGATGCGCAAGGTGCAGGCCGAGGTCCGTCCACTGCTGCGCTAAGGATTTGCAAAGCCCGCGACAATGTCCGGAAACTGTCACACAGCGCCGCTAGTTTGACAGTCAGAGGCCCGGAAAAGGCCTGGTTAACGGCCATTGACGCCGTGTCTACATGGATCGGCAAGAGTCTGGCACTTTTTGCTCCCAGCCGATTTTAGCTCTCAATTTCAACAGATTAAACTGTCACAAACCAGTCATTGAACTGCAATAAAACTGTCGCTGCGCCCTCCTATGGTCTGCCGCGTCACAGGGCGGCCCAACGAATGGCTGGCCATGTTTGCAAATGAATTCCGGAAGGGACATTCCATGAAGACCGCACTCTACGCCAGTGCCGCCGTTATCGCTCTTGCAGCATTCGGCACCAATGCTGCCTACGCCCAGTCGCGCAACACCATTCAGATCGCCGGTTCCTCGACCGTGCTGCCCTTCGCTTCGATCGTTGCCGAAGAATTTGCCAATGCCTTCCCCGACTACAATGCACCCAACGTTGCCGGCGGCGGTTCGGGCGGCGGCAAGCGCCAGCTTTGCGAAGGCGTCGGCGAGGCCACTCTGGACATCGCCAATTCGTCCTCCAAGATGAGCGCCAGCGAGCTGGAAAGCTGCCATGCCAATGGCGTGACCGATGTGCGCGAAATCGTGTTCGGCTATGACGGCATCGTCTTCGCCACCGGCATCAACCAGGGCGACTTCGCTCTCGAGCCCGTCCACCTCTACAAGGCTATCGCTGCTCAGGTTCCGGTTGACGGCGAACTGGTCGACAATCCCTACACCAACTGGTCCGAGATCGACGCATCGCTGCCCGACCAGGGCATCTTCGTAGCCATTCCCGGCACCAATCATGGTACCCGCGAAGTCTTCGACCAGCGCGTCCTCGAAGCTGGTTGTGAAGCTGCCGAACTCCCGGAAATGGATGAAGACGCCATGGAAGCAGCTTGCCTGACCCCACGTCAGGATGTCGTTGTGGAAATCGCCGGCGACTACACCGAAACCCTGGCCCGTCTGCAGTCGAACCCCGAAGCCGTCGGCGTGTTCGGTCTGAGCTTCTACGACCAGAACCGCGACACCCTCAAGGTTGCCACGGTTTCCGGCGTTGAGCCGAGCCTGGACACCATCGCGGCCGGTGACTATCCGGTCTCGCGTCCGCTCCAGTTCTACGTCAAGGGCGCCCATGTTGGCGTTATCCCGGGCATCGAAGATTACGTCGCCTTCTTCCTGTCCGAGCAGATGGCCGGTGCCGGTGGCACTCTGGAAGCTGCCGGTCTGGTTCCGGCTTCCAGCGAATTCCTCGCTGGCCAGCTCGAAGCCTTTAACAACGCTGAACAGTACACCCGCTAAGCGGTTCTACTTTTCCCAGGAGGATCCCGGCCCCGCCGGGGTTCTCCCCAAGCATTCGAGATACGCGCCAGGCCCATTGGCCCGGCACACCAGGAAGGATCGCTTTGTCGTGAACGCCCTCGTTATTGCAGCCCTTCTTCTGGTGCTACTCACGGTCTCCTATCAGGTGGGCTGGTCGCGCAGCCGCAAATTGGCCGATGGCAAGGACACGCGCCTTCACTCTCGCCCGATCTATCATGGCGCACTGGCCGCGCTCTTCGCTCTGCTGCCCGCCATTGTCATTCTGGGTCTGTGGGCTCTGTTCAGCCAGTCGGTGACCAACAGCTTCATTCTGGCGCAACTCCCGGCAGAAGTCGCACAGCAGCAGCCTTTCGAAGTCCAGGCCGCCGTTTCTCGGGTACAGGCCATCGCTTCGGGCTATGGCGTCATCGGCGAGCCGACGCCGATGGAGACCGCCGCCGCCAGCGCCTATGCTTCCTTCCAGCAACTCTCTTTCCTTGGCGTCATCGCCGCCGCCGCTGCCCTTGGCGCGGTCGGTTTGTTCTGGGCGCAGCGCCGTATTGCGCCCCGCCTCCGCGCCCGTACCGAAGTGGAAATTTTCGTCCGCCTGGCGCTCATCGCCTGTTCCACCGTGGCCATTTTGACCACCCTGGGCATCGTGCTCTCCCTTCTCTCCGACGCACTGCGCTTCTTCAGCTTCATCAGCCCGCTCGATTTCTTTTTCGGCACCACCTGGAACCCGCGCTTCCAGAGTACCGGTTCGGGGTCGGCCGGCGAATATGGGCTGCTGCCGCTGCTCTGGGGGACGGTGATGATCAGTATCATCGCCATGCTGGTCGCTGTTCCCATTGGCCTGATGTCGGCAATTTACCTGTCTCAGTACGCCCACGCGCGCGTGCGCAGCGTGGTCAAGCCGATCATCGAAATTCTTGCCGGCATTCCCACCATCGTCTACGGCTTTTTTGCTCTGGTCACCGTCGGCCCGTTCCTTTCGGGACTGGGTGACGTCATCGGCATCAACATTCGAGCCACCAGCGCGCTCACGGCCGGCGTGGTGATGGGGATAATGATCATCCCCTTCATCTCCTCGCTCAGCGACGACATTCTGGGCCAGGTGCCGCGCACCATGCGCGACGGATCGCTGGGCCTTGGTGCCACCCAGTCCGAAACCATCCGCAAGGTGCTGCTGCCCGCCGCCCTGCCCGGCGTGGTCGGCGCTGTGCTGCTCGCAGTCAGCCGCGCCATCGGGGAAACCATGATTGTGGTGCTGGCTGCGGGCAACAGCCCGGTGTTGCGCGCCAATCCGGCGGAACCGACCTCGACGGTTACCGTCAGCATCGTCAATCAGCTTACGGGCGATGCCGACTTCACCAGCCCGCAATCGCTGGTCGCCTTCGCCCTCGGCCTCACGCTTTTTGCCATGACATTGCTGCTCAACGTCCTGGCGCTCTACATCGTCCGCAAATTCAGGGAGCAATACGAATAGCCATGACTGATACCGTGCTCCCTGGCGCCGCGGCCGGCGCGCAAAATCGCGAACGGGTTCGCAAGAGCCTGACCCGTCGCCATCGCAACGAAACGCTGTTCCGCTGGGCCGGCATCCTTTCCATTGCCGCCGCACTCGGTTTCGTCGCTATTTTGTTCGGCATGATCCTGTCCAAGGGCCTGCCCTCGTTCTGGCAGTCCACTGTTCATTTCGAAGCCTATTTCGACCCCGAACTGATCCAAGGTGGCCCGCGTCCAGAGCGCGCCGATTTCGCTTCGCCTGCTGACCACCAGCAGGCCGTGAACACCTGGCAGCGCGCTGTGACCATGTCCAATTGGAACAAGATCGTTGAGACCGGTCTGCGTGAGGCTGCGCCGGACTTTGAGATCGAGAGTCGCGATCTGCTCGAGCTTGTGACCTCCGCCGGCCGCTTCCAGTTGCGCGACATCTATTTTGCCGATCCGGAGGTGCTGGGCCAGACCGTCCCCGTCTCTATTCTTGCCTCGGCGAATACCGACAACTGGCTCAAGGGCACCATCGATCGCAGCCAGCCCGATGAGCGTCAGCAGCTTGCCGCTACGACCCGAGCCCTGGCCGACCAGTTTGAAGAGAATGGCACCATCAGTTTCGATTTTGCCTGGCACATCTTCACCAATGTCGACAGCCGTTCGGCACCCGCGACAGCGGGTTTGGCGGGCGCCTTCATGGGGTCGCTCTACATGATGATCGTGGTGATCGTGCTGGCCGTGCCAATTGGCGTGGCAAGTGCGGTCTATCTTGAGGAATTCGCGCCCAAGAACCGCCTGACCGACCTGATCGAGGTCAACATCAACAATCTGGCGGCCGTGCCCTCCATCGTCTTCGGCCTGCTCGGTGCCGCCGTCTTCATCAACTATTTCGGTCTGCCGCGCTCGGCGCCCCTGGTTGGTGGCCTGGTGCTGACCCTGATGACGCTGCCAACAATCATCATCGCTACCCGCGCCGCGTTGCGAGCCGTACCGCCATCGCTGCGACAGGCCGCCCTCGGCCTTGGTGCCTCGCACAACCAGACCGTATTCCACCACGTTTTACCCATGACCTATCCGGGCGTGCTGACGGCGACGATCATCGGCGTGGCGCAGGCTCTGGGTGAAACCGCGCCGCTGCTACTGATCGGCATGAGCGCCTTCATTGCCAATATTCCGGCCGGTCCGCTGGACTCCGCCACCGCCCTTCCAGTGCAGATCTATCTCTGGCAGGGTAACGAAAACCGCAACTTCTTCGAGGCGAGGACCTCTGCAGCCATCATCGTTCTGCTCGGTTTGATGCTGCTGCTCAATGCCATCGCCATCTTCCTGCGCTCGCGCCTCGAAAAGCGCGCTTAAGGAGACACCAAAATGGACGTTCTCGCCGGCAAGGTTAAAGTAACCTCAAAGACTCTGGATCAGACCATGAACCCCGCTGAATTGATGGATCATCCCATCCGCCTCTCTGCACGCGACGTCACCGTCCATTACGGTGAAAAGCAGGCGCTCCATGGTATCTCCATCGATATTCCCGATCGCGCTGTGACCGCCTTCATCGGGCCCTCGGGCTGCGGCAAGTCTACATTCCTGCGCTGCATCAACCGCATGAACGACACCATTGAAGGCGCCAAGGTCGGCGGCAAGATCGAACTGGACGGAGAGGATATATATTCGGCAGACCTCGATGTGGTCGAGCTGCGCGCCCGCGTCGGCATGGTGTTCCAGAAGCCGAACCCCTTCCCCAAGTCGATCTATGACAACGTGGCCTATGGCCCGCGCATTCACGGCCTGGCCAAGTCCAAGGCCGATCTCGACGAGATCGTCATTTCCTCGCTGCGCAAGGCGGGCCTGTTCGAAGAGGTCAAGGATCGCCTCGCCGAGCCTGGTACCGGTCTGTCCGGCGGCCAGCAGCAGCGCCTCTGCATTGCCCGCGCCATTGCCGTTGGCCCAGAAGTCATCCTGATGGACGAGCCCTGCTCGGCCCTCGACCCGATCGCCACCGCCATCATCGAAGAACTGATCGACGAACTGCGCGAAAACTACACCATCGTGATCGTCACCCACTCGATGCAGCAGGCTGCCCGCGTCAGCCAGAAGACCGCCTTCTTTCACCTGGGCAACCTGATCGAGCATGGCGACACCGAGGATATTTTCACCAATCCGGTGAACAAGCAGACCCAAGACTACATCATGGGCCGTATTGGCTAAAGGCCGCGGGAAGAGGAAACATCATGCCCAATACCGGCACCGACCACATCGTAACGTCTTACAATGAAGAGCTGCTAGCACTCGCCCAGGCCATCGCCGAAATGGGCGGCCAGGTCGAAGTGGCCATCGAGAATGGCACCCGCGCGCTGCTCAAGCTTGACCGTGAGCTGGCCGACCTGACCATCATCGCCGACCAGAGCATCGACGACATGCAGCGCGACATTGACGAGATGGCCGTCTCGATGATTGCCCGCCGCCAGCCCATGGCCAGCGATCTGCGCGCCATCGTCACCGCGATCCACGTGGCTTCCGACCTTGAGCGCATTGGCGACATGGCCAAGCAGCTGGCGCGCCGCTCGCTGAAGCTCGAAGGCCTCAACCTGCAGCCAACCTTCTACAATGGCGTCAAGAACATGACGGCGCTGGTCCTGCGCCAGGTAAAGGATGCGCTCGACGCTTACGGCAATCGCGAGGAAGCCGCTTCCATTGAGGTCTGCAATCGCGATGACGAGGTAGACGCCATGTACACCTCGCTGTTCCGCGAACTGCTCACCTATATGCTCGAAGATCCGCGCAACATCACCGCCTGCACCCATCTGCTGTTCTGTGCCAAGAGCTTGGAACGCGTCGGCGATCACGCCACCAATATCGCCGAGCGGGCTTATTATCTCGCCACCGGCAAGCAGCTCACCAGCGACGTCCAGGACCTGCAGCGCCAACAGATAAAGGCATAGCAGGCGGTCTGCGCTGCAAATGAGAGGCTCCACGGGAGCCTTTCAAGCCAACTAGGCCATGAGACCTGTGGTCGAATGGCGGGAAGGTGGGACAACCACCATATCCGAACACAATGCCCGGCCCCTTCCACGGGTGCCGACCGATGGAGCACGTCCATGCCCGCGACGATACTTGTTGTCGAAGACGAAGGCGATATCGCCATCCTGCTGCGTTACAATCTGGAGGCCGAAGGCTTCCGCGTGGTCACTGCCGAAAGTGGCGATGAGGCGCAGCACGCCCTGGCTGAAAAGCTGCCTGACCTGATCCTGCTCGACTGGATGCTGCCCGAGATCTCCGGCATCGAACTTTGCCGGCGTCTCCGTGCCCGCGACGAGACTTCGCGCATTCCGATCATCATGTTGACTGCGCGCGGCGAAGAAGAGGAACGCGTTCGCGGGCTCTCGACCGGCGCCGATGATTACGTCGTCAAACCCTTCTCGGTGCCCGAACTGGTGGCGCGCATTCACGCTCTGCTGCGCCGCGCCAATCCCAATCTGGTCACCACGGCCCTGAAAGTCGGCGATCTCGAACTCGATCGCACTACTCATCGCGTGCGCCGCGCCAGCCGCGACGTTCATCTTGGCCCCACAGAGTACCGCCTGCTCGAATATCTCATGCGCCATCCAGGCCGCGTCTATTCGCGCGAACAGCTTCTCGATGGGGTGTGGGGCAATGACGTCTATGTCGACGAACGCACGGTCGACGTCCATATCGGGCGGCTCCGCCGCGCCATCAATCGCGGCCGCGAGGCCGACCCCATCCGCACCGTCCGCGGCGCCGGCTACGCCTTCGACGAGCGGTTCGCGGCCAACGCCTGAAACCAGACACAGCGACGAAACAAAAAACGGGGCCGCGAGGGCCCCGTTCTGGTTTCCTGTGTCCGCGGCAATCAGCCTGCCGCGGTGTACGCCGTCTTGACCACGGTGAAGAACTCGGCGGCATATTTGCCCTGCTCGCGCGGGCCGTAGCTCGAGCCCTTGCGGCCGCCAAAGGGCACGTGGAAGTCCACACCCGCGGTCGGCACATTGACCATCACCATGCCGGCCTCGGCATTGCGCTTGAAGTGCGTGGCGTATTTCAGCGAGGTGGTCACGATGCCCGCGCTGAGACCGAACTCGGTGTCATTGGCCGTGGCCAGCGCTTCCTCATAATCCTTGACCTTGATGACCGCAGCGACAGGCCCGAAGATTTCCTCGCGGGCAATGCGCATCTGGTTGGTCGCCCCGACAAACAGCGCCGGCTGCAGGAAGTGGCCTTCGGTCTCCGCATTGACGCGATTGCCGCCAGCGCGCAGTTCGGCGCCTTCGCCCCGGCCAATCTCGATATAATCCATGTCCTGCTTGAGCTGGCTCGGATCAACCACCGGGCCGATTTCGGTGTCCTTTGCCAACGCATCGCCCACGCGCAAATTCTTGGTCCGCTCGCTCAGGGCTTCGACGAACTTGTCGTGAATGCCCTCGGTGACGATCACCCGGCTCGAGGCCGTGCAGCGCTGGCCGGTGGAGAAGAAGGCCGACTGCGCCACTGTCTCCACAGCCACCCTGAGGTCGGCATCGTCGAGCACGATGGTGGGGTTCTTGCCGCCCATTTCGAGCTGGAACTTGCGGCCATGTTCGATCGACGCCGCAGCAACGCGCTTGCCGGTGCCCACCGAGCCGGTGAAGCTGATGGCGGCAACATCCTTGCTGTCCAGCATGGTCTGGCCGACCACCGAGCCCTTGCCCATCACCAGGTTCAGTACCCCCTTGGGCAGGCCGGCGCGGACGAGGATATCGACGATCGCCCAGGTCGAGCCAGGCACCAGATCGGCCGGCTTGACCACCACCGTGTTGCCATAGGCCAGGGCCGGCGCGATCTTCCAGGCCGGAATGGCGATGGGGAAGTTCCACGGCGTGATGATGCCGATCACCCCAAGCGGCTCGCGGGTAATTTCCACACCCACGCCCGGCCGCACCGAGGGCAGTACCTCACCAGCCAGGCGCAGCACTTCACCAGCGAAGAAGTCGAAGATCTGAGCGGCGCGGGTCACCTCGCCAATACCCTCGGGCAGGGTCTTGCCCTCTTCGCGGCTCAGAAGCTCGCCCAGCTCCTGCTTGCGCGCCGTGATCTCATCAGCAGCCTTGCGCAGGATCGCATGGCGCTCGAGGATGCCCGAACGCGACCAGGCCGGAAACGCAGCCTTGGCCGCCGCAATGGCCTGCTGCGTGTCCTCGACCGTCGCGCGCGCGTAAACGCCCACAACTTCCTTGAGATTGGACGGATTGATGTTCTCGACGCCATCGGTGCCGACCCATTCGCCGTCAATCAGGTTCTTGTGCAGTTCGGTCATGGAAAGGCCTTTCGGTTGATACGCTCGGGAAGAGGAAGCGTGAAATTAGAGAAGGTTGGCCTGCGCAAGGTCGCGCAGCAAATGGCTGGTGCCATAGGTCCAGGGCGGACATTTGGTGGACAGGTTGACCCGATTGGTCAGCGTACCCAGGCTCGGTGTCGAAATGGAGACGACGTCACCCAACTTGTGGGTAAAGCCCTTGCCCTCGCCGTCGCGATCCTTGACCGGGGCGAACATCGTGCCGAGATACAGCACCAGTCCGTCGGGATATTGATGATGCGCGCCGACGGTCGCGGCGACCAGCGATTCCGGCGTGCGCGAAATCTGCGCCATGTTGGACTGGCCTTCGAGCACGAAGCCATCCGTACCCTCGACCCGCAGCGCAATTTCCGCCTGCTTGATGGTCTCGAGCGAAAAATCGCCATCGAACAGGCGGACAAACGGCCCCAGCGAAGCTGACGCATTATTGTCCTTGGCCTTGCCAAGCAGCAGCGCCGAGCGGCCCTCCACATCGCGTAGATTGACGTCATTGCCCAGCGTCGCACCGATGATGTCGCCCGTGCTGGTCACCACCAGGGCCACTTCAGGCTCAGGATTGTTCCAGTTCGAAATCGGATGCAGCCCGACTTCGGCACCATGGCCCACCGCACTCATCGGCTGGCCCTTGGTGAAGATTTCCGCGTCCGGACCGATGCCAACTTCCAGATACTGGCTCCAGACGCCCTTTTCGATCAGCGCCGCCTTGACCTTCATGGCCGCATCCGAGCCGGGCACGAGCTGGCTGAGGTCAGTGCCGATCAGATCGAGGATTTCGGTCCGCAGCGCATCGGCCCGCGAATTGTCGCCCCGCGCCTGTTCCTCGATCACGCGCTCAAGCAGCGACACCACGAAGGTCACGCCCGAGGCCTTGAGCGCCTGCAGGTCAATAGGTGTGAGCAGTTGCGGCAGGTCCGGCTTGCCGACCAGCGCATTGGCCATCACCGCATCAATGTCGGCTACCGCGCGACCGGGAGCGGTTTTCACATGTTCGGCGGCCCGCCCGCTTTCGGCAATATCGCGCACAGTGGCCATGCCACGCGCGGTAATGTCTACCAATTGCCCATCACGCACCGTCACGATGCGGGGATAGTCGAACCCGTCAACTCTGGCCCGGCCGACCAGAACACCATTGGGAATACCGTTCACGCTCATTCACGCCCCCTGACATGTTAGCCATGTGACTAGCCCATGGGATCGCCGCGGGGCAAGTGCAGAACGGCATAAGTCATACTTAATTACAAGGCAATGGCGGGTTTTCCGTTCAACTCCGGTTCATCTGCGCCGCAATACTGACGCATTGGGTCGGGACATCTCGGCCCAGCATTGATTCAAGGAGTTTTCCATGCGTGCCCTGAGCGTCCTCATGCCTTTCGCCCTGATCGCAACTGCCTTGCCCGCCTATGCTGGCACTATCGCCATTGAGGGACGCGGCGAAGTGCGAGCCGCACCTGACATGGCCACCATCAATTCCGGCGTCACCACCCAGGGCAGCACTGCCCGCGAGGCACTCGACGCCAATTCGGCTGCGATGAGCGATCTGATTGCGGCGCTCAAGAAGGCCGGCATCGAGGCGCGGGATATTCAGACCTCCGGCTTCTCGGTCAATCCGAATTATGTCTATTCCGACGCCCGCGACGAGTTGGGCTATTCCCTGCCACCCAAGATCAACGGCTATCAGGTGTCGAATTCGGTCACCGTGGTAGTGCGCGATCTCGAAGATCTGGGCAGCATTCTCGATAGTTCCGTAACCGTGGGCGCTAACACCGTCAACGGTGTCAGCTTCTCGGTGGCCGATCCGTCCGAACTGCTCGATGAAGCCCGCAAACTGGCCTTCGCCAACGCACGCGACAAGGCAGAGCTCTATGCCGACGCAGCAGAAGCGACGCTGGGCGATTTGGAGCAGATTTCCGAGCGGCAGGACTTCAATGCGCCCCAGCCCTACCCCATGTATGCCCGCGCCGAGATGGCAGACGGCGCGTCCGTTCCAGTGGAAGCAGGCGAAATGAGTTTTGCGATCACCGTCAATGTGACGTGGGATTTGAACAACAGCGCCGAGTAATCGGTGCACAACTGGCAGCACTGCCATGTTTTGGCCAAACCCGAACGGCCAAACGCGCGTTGTCTTCTTTCATGAGCGGGTCCGGGTCTCCGGCCTGCCCTTGAGTTCCCGGATCCCCTCATTGAGGGGGCTTGGGCGGTGGGGACGGTTCCACCGTAGTCACTCCGTCCCCACCAACCCCAAACCGGGCGGCCATGCCGCAAAATCGCTCCGGTGGAGCGATTTTAGGTAAGAAGGCCACGAGACCCACGGTCGAGTGGCTACTCGAATGGTTTCACTACCCCACCACTACCTTCCACAACATGTTCAGCCCCACCGCGACCAGGAACAGGGCGAAAACATATTTCAGCGTCTTCTGGTCCAGCCGGTGCGCCAGCGCCGCGCCCCAGGGCGCACAGATCGCCGCAAGCACGCCCACCAGTGCCAGCGCCAGCAGGTTGATGTAGCCGATGCTGAGCGGCGGCAGTCCGTCCACACCCCAGCCCGAAATCAGAAATCCGGCAGTGCCCGAAACGGCAATCGCCACGCCAATCGCCGCCGACGTACCAACCGCCTTGTGCATGGTTTCCCCGAAGGCTACCAGCGTCGGCACGGTCAACGAGCCGCCGCCAATGCCCATCAGGGACGACACATAGCCCACCACCAGCGCGGAAATGCGATGCGTGATGTTCGAACCCTTGAGATGTCCCATCAACTTTGTCTGGAAGGCGAAAATGATATTGGCCGCGATCACGAAGGCCATGACGGCAAACACGATGCGCAGCACATCACCCGAATAGAGCCCCGCCATCAGCCCGCCGACAAAGGTGCCGACAACGATGAACGGTGCCCAGAGCTTGAGCACGTCGATATCAAGCGCCCCGCGCCTGTGGTGCGCCCGCGCGCTCATGATCCCGGTCGGAATGATGATGGCGAGGGAAGTGCCAACGGCCACATGCTGCACCACCTCGGCGTCATAACCCATCAGCAACAGGGCATTGCTCAGCGCCGGGACAATCACCGCGCCGCCGCCAATGCCAAGCAGTCCCGCGGCGATCCCCGAGACCACCCCCGTCACCATCAGCCCCACGACGAAGGGCCAGTAACCGGCCAGAACGCCCCAATCCATATTCATTCCCCGATGATATGAAACACCAGTTCGCGCCGATGCGGGCGCCGCCGGTGTTCAAAAAGATAAAGCCCCTGCCAGGTCCCCAGCACCGCTCGCCCCCCGCTGATCGGAATGCCGATCGAGGTCTGGGTCAGTGCGGCCTTGATATGGGCGGGCATGTCGTCTGGCCCTTCAGTGGTGTGCACCAGCCAGTCCATGCCCTCGGGCACCAGCCGCCCGAAAAACCCCATCATGTCGGTCTGCACATCAGCATCGGCATTTTCCTGGATCAGCAGCGAACAGGAGGTGTGCCGCACATAAGCGGTGACCAGCCCGGTCTCGATCCGGGTACTGGCGACGAAACTTCGCAGGGTGCGGGTTACCTCAAAGAGCCCCTGCCCCCGCGTCTCGACAATGTGGTTATCGATGGCCTGATGCATCCTGTTGGCCTAGCACGGGGGCTTGCGGTCCGGAAGGCCGGCACCGGCTCGATCCGTCCAGCAGAGCGCCCGTCTTGCCGCATTGAAGCCGCAATGCACCTGTCCCTCTGGCGATAACGTCCACGGCGGAACCCATGGCACAGCCCCGCGTTCTGGCCATTGCGGGGCCTGTCGGACACATCTGTGGTCAATCAGTTCTGTTCATACAGCGTTCAGGTACGCCCCACGATGCTCGACAGGAAGTGTTTTAAACACAAAAGGATAAGAACAATGCGCCTCAAGAACTGGCTCCTTGCCGGAACCAGCATCGGCCTCTTGGCCTTTGCGCCCATCTCGGCCCAAGCCCAGGACGCCGAATTGCAGACGGCCTATCAGGCCTATGTCGAAGCCCAGGCCTCCGGCGACGCTGCCGCCCTGGAAGCAGCACAGACCGCCCTGACCGAGCTGTGCATCGTTGGCGGCTACGCAAGCCTGGAAGAATGCATCGCCGCCATTGAAGCAGGCAGCGCGCAACCGGCTGCGGAAGCACCCTCGGTTGAAGAAGAAGCCCCTGCTGAAGAACCCGTCGCCGCGGAGCCTGCGCCGGTAGAGGAGCCCGTTGCCGAGGAGCCCGCGCCCGAGCAGCCGCCTGCCGAACAGCCCGCAGCTGAGGAACCGGCCGCCGAAGAACCCGTGGCTGAACAGCCTGTCACCGAGGAACCGGCCGCCGAACCCGCCCCGGTGCGGGAAGAGCCGGTGTCTGAAGAACCCATGATGGAAGAAGCACCGGCAGAAGAAACCCCTGTCCTTGATGAGGCTGCCCCTGCTGAAGAAGAAGCCAGCATCGAAGCGCAGTTGAGCGCTCAGGTCGACGCCCACAATGCTGCCGTCGCCGATCTGGCGGCCGGCGCTGACGCCGCCGAAGCACAGGCCCGCATTGACGCAGCCCTGGCCGAGATCACCGCGATCTGCGGCGTGCTGGGCTATGGCGATATCGACGCTTGCCTCGCCGAATTCGGCCTGGAGCTCTCCCCGCTTCCAAAAGCCGCCTCCACCGAAGAGCAGCCTGCCACCCCGGCCGACGAACAACCCGAACCTGTGGAAGACACCACATCCGAGGGCGAGCCTGCCGAAATGGTCGAGGACCTGCCTGAGGGCGTGACCCAGGATCAGGTCGCTCCGGTGCTTGACAGCGCCAAGGACGAACAAGCCGCACCCTCGGAAAGAGCCAAGCCTGTTGAGGGCGAAGCCGCCGTCCAGGCCGGCGCCAACGCAGAGGCCCAAGCACAGCCGAAACCCGCCGCCGAGCAACCCGCTGCGCCGCCTCCGGCCAGTGACGAGGAAGCCCAGTCCGAAGCAATGCGCACGTTTGCCGCCAAACCTATCGCCGCAGTGACCGCGGACGAAGGCGAAGCTGTGACGGCCCAAGAGAACGCCACCGTCAACCAGACCGTGATCAACAACTACGTCACCAACATCACGACCAATGTGACTGGCGACAACAACACCGTCACTACCGGCTCGCAGCAGACGCCGGTGACCGTGGTGGAATCCCCCCAGGTCCAGACCGGTGGCGGCGACGCTTTTGCTCAGTTGATCCTGCAGGTTGGCACACAGCTCATCGTGAACTCGGTCGGCCTCGACACGGATCGCTTCTACGATCCGCAGGAAGACGAGATCTATTATGAACGCCTGAGCAATAATCGCGTACGCGAAGTGATCACCCGTCCCGACGGCACGCAGATCATCACCGTGCGCAATCGCAATGGCGACATCCTGCGTCGCTCGCGCATAACCCCGGATGGCCGCGAATATGTCTTGGCCTATTTCGATGACAGCTATTACGACGATCTCGAACGCTGGCGCGATCCGGCAGAGAACCTGCCCCCGCTTCGCCTCAACATTCCGGTCCGCGAATATGTGCTCGACTCCCGCTATGCTGACGAGGAAGAACTGGAAGTCTTCTTCAGCCAGCCGCCAGTCGAGCAGGTCGCCCGCCTCTATTCCATCGATGAGGTGAAGCGTTCGGCCCGCCTGCGTGACAGCGTCCGTCGTCTCGAAGTGGGTAATTTGACCTTCGATACCGGCGCTGCCACGATCGAGCGGAGCCAGGTGCAGGCATTGTCCGGTGTGGCCAATGCCATGCTGTCCCTGCTTGAGCGCAATCCGAACGAGACTTTCCTAATTGAGGGGCACACTGACGCCATTGGTTCGGATATCGCAAACCTGCGCCTGTCGGACCTGCGCGCTGCCACCGTCGCCCGCGTGCTGACCGACTTCTATGGCGTACCGCCCGAAAACCTGGCGACCCAGGGCTATGGCGAACGCTATCTGAAGATCCGCACCGAGGCGGCCGAACGTGAAAACCGTCGCGTCACCATCCGCCGCATCACGCCGCTGATCACCGTCGCTGCACGCTGATCGTAGCGCCACAGACTACACTGAAAGGCCGGGCCCAGCGCCCGGCCTTTCTCGTGGCCCCTCTGGCAATGACGAATTCTTGAAAAAGCCACAATGAGTCACGGCGGAAACATGCCCAAGAAGATCAGCAACGCATTGAATCAAAAGGGGTAATTTGCCAAATTCCGGCAAAGAACACCCTCTTCACAATCCCGGGAACTCTCCATTCAGGGCCGCGTTTATTAGCCAGCGTTGAAACATAGGAGCATATGATGGCTACCCCCGAACGCGATACTGTTTACACCCGTGACGGCAACCGTACCGTCTACACCCGCGAGAGCAATGGTACCGGCTGGTTCGTCGGTATCATCGTTGCCCTGGCCCTGCTGGCCATTGGCTATCTCGTCTTCTCGGCCAATTCTGGTCCTGCGACAACCGTTGATGTGAACGGCGTCCCGGCCACCGAGGCCCCGATGACCGACCCGGCCATCGCTCCGGCCCCGATGACCGAGGCCCCCGCCGCGGAAACGGCCCCAATGACTGAGACCGCTCCGGCTGCCGAGCCCGCCGCGCCGGTCGAAACGGCTCCGCCCACGGACGCTGAAGTCGCCCCGCCGGCCGAGCCCACCCAGTAACACCTGAACCGGGCCTGGCCCCTCCCTCCAGGACCGCAAGAGACCCCGGCACCCCCACCGGGGTCTTTCTTTGTGCGCATTACATCCCGGCAAGAAAGCTTGCAGCAAGCGCACCACGTCCCCATTTAGAGCACGACGCCAATAAGGGAGCATCCATGTTCAATATCGACCAGATCCTTAAGTCCTTGCAGACCGACCAGAACACCCAACGCACCGCCATGACCGGCGCGGCTGGTCTTGCTGCAGGCATGCTCCTGTCCGGTGGCAAGCCCGGAAAGCTTTTGGGCAATGCGGTAAAAGTCGGCGCCATCGCCGCCGTCGGCGGTCTCGCCTACAAGGCCTGGCAGAACCATCAGCAGGGCCAGTCGGCACCCGCAGGCACTCAGCCTCCGCGCGAAGACGCCTTCATCCCCGCCCCGACCGACACGGCAGCGCAGGAAGAACTGGGCAAGACCCTGGTGCGCGCCATGATTGCCGCCGCCAAGGCCGATGGCCGCATCGACGCTGCGGAGAAGGAAGCAATCTTCGAAAAGCTCAAGACCATGCCGCTATCCGCCGAGGAAAAGGCTTGGGTCTTTGATGAGCTTTCAACCCCGCTCGACATCAATGCCGTTGTCGCCCGCGCCGATACCCCCGAACACGCCGCCGAAATCTACGCTGCCTCGCTCGTCGCCATCAGCGCCGACACGGCGGCAGAGCAGGCCTATCTTGAGGCTTTGGCCATCAAGCTCAAGCTTGACCCGGCCCTGGTGGCCGAAATTCACCGCCAGGCCGATGAGAAGGCCCCTCTGCCTGCCGCCACTCCGCCATCGCCCTGGGCCTATACGCCCAATACTAGCAACATCTGAAATGCCGGGCTGCGCGGACAAAGTTTGCGTAGCCCCAATATACGGTGCCGGTCAGTTCCAGTTGTCGATACTGACGTCTTAGGGATGCAGCGAGTCCTGGCCCAGACCGACCCCGAAACCGGCGACATCCTGCGCAGCATCGAATCCAACCGCTTCGTCACCGGGGTGACCTGGGTCGATGGCGAACTCCAGCATGGCGCGTGGCAGGACGCGCGCAGCGATCTCCGCCACATCGATCCAGATTCCGGCAATGTCATTGAGCTGGTCGAAATGCCCGAGGGTACGGGTGTATAGGGCTGGAATCCGTCGGGGCGGAGCGCTTTTTCTGTGGCGGCGGCAGTAGCGGCAAGCTGCGCGCCGTACGCGTCCGGGCCCGGCCGTCTGACTATTTGCCGCTGCGCTTGATCGACTTGATCTCCAGCGGGGGCATACCGGACTTTTCCGAGATGACCCTGTCCTGTTCCATGATCGCGGCACGCGCCGGCTCGTCGCCGTCCAGGCCACCGAGTAGGCTTGCATCGACCTTGCGGTTGGACCGCTGCGAGCCGTCCTCATAAACAATATCGAACATTACGAATTCTGTACGGGCGGTCGGCTTCCTGGCCATTCTGGCTTCCTTTCAAAACAGAAACCGCGAGCCGGTGTGGCTCGCGGTCGTCGGTCAATTTGTACTTGCGCGTCTTAGCGGTAAATCTGGTCGCCCTGCTCGTCGATGATCTGGCGTCCCTTGCTCAGCGCCAACGCCACCAGATCCTCACGCGAACTCATCTTGTCGGCACGAATAAAGCGATAGGTCTTGAGTTCATCCCCCACCTGCTTTTCGATCAAGCCCGCCAGCTGCAATTCGCTGCCCGCTTTCATCTCGATGGCCTTGATCTGATAGCCCTTGTAGCCCTCTTCGCCCAAGACCTTGTCGCCTTCCGGTTCCGGGGCGGCGCCACCGCCGAAGAGCTTTTTGAAGAACGACATTACGGGCCTCCTATCTGTCCTGTTCTGCGCGCTGGCCGGGGTCTTTGCAACTCACCGCGCTTGTCCATCTCCTCCTGCAACCAAAGCGGCGAGATGTCAAAATAGTTCGGCCAGATCGGCTTGCCATTCACTAGGTCGACCTGGGCGAAATAGCGCCGGTCCCGCAACGCCTCGGTGCCTTCGCCGCGCTCGGCAAGCATCGAGGCCGCATTGAACGTGCCCCAGGTACCGTCCGAAAACGTCACCACCAGCTTGAAGGGAATGGCGGTGCGCAGTGAGGTGAGTTTGAGCTGGGGAGCAGCCATCAGCTACTCTCCTAATTGTCTAGGAAGCTCCGCAGTTTGCGCGAGCGGCTCGGGTGCTTGAGCTTGCGCAGCGCCTTGGCCTCGATCTGGCGAATACGTTCGCGCGTCACCGAAAACTGCTGGCCCACCTCTTCGAGCGTGTGGTCGGTGTTCATGCCGATACCAAAGCGCATGCGCAGCACCCGCTCTTCACGCGGCGTCAGCGAGGCCAGCACGCGGGTCGTGGTTTCGCGCAGGTTCGACTGGATCGCCGCATCGATCGGCTGCACAGCATTGGCATCCTGGATGAAATCGCCCAGGTTCGAGTCTTCCTCATCACCAATCGGGGTTTCGAGCGAGATCGGCTCCTTGGCAATCTTGAGGACCTTGCGCACCTTGTCCAGAGGCATCTGCAGCTTTTCGCTGAGCTCTTCCGGCGTCGGCTCACGGCCGATTTCATGCAGCATCTGGCGGCTTGTCCGGACGATCTTGTTGATCGTCTCGATCATGTGCACCGGGATACGGATGGTGCGCGCCTGATCGGCAATTGAGCGTGTAATCGCCTGACGGATCCACCAGGTGGCATAGGTCGAGAACTTGTAGCCGCGGCGGTACTCGAACTTGTCCACGGCCTTCATCAGGCCGATATTGCCCTCCTGGATCAGGTCCAGGAACTGCAGGCCGCGGTTCGTGTACTTCTTGGCAATCGAGATCACCAGGCGAAGGTTGGCCTCCACCATTTCCTTCTTGGCGATGGCGGCTTCGCGCTCGCCCTTCTGCACCTTATGCACGATGCGGCGATATTCACCAATATCGAGCCCGGCTTCGGTGGCCAGCGTGGCGATGTCGTTGCGGATATCGGCAATGGTGTCGGTCTCACGGCGAGCAAATTCCGCCCAGCCCTTGCCTTCGAAAGTCTCCAGCGACCATTCCCAGCTCGGGTCCAGCTCGCGGCCATAATAGTTCTCGAGGAAGGACTCGCGCTTGACGCCATAGCTTTCGGCCAGGCGCAGCAGGCGGCCTTCAAGCCGCACCAGCCGCTTGTTGATGTCGTAGAGCTGCTCGACCAGGCTTTCGATACGGCCATTGTTGAGCGAGAGCGACTTCACATCGGCAATCACCTTGGCGCGCAGGGCGCTAAGCCGGCTGTTTTCGGCATCCGAAATCGTCGCGGTGCGGTCTTCGGCATGGCGATCCTGCATTTCGCGCATCTGCCCATAGGCATCGGCGATGCGATCGAACGTCTCCACGACCTGCGGCTTGAGCTCGGCTTCCATGGCCGAGAGCGACAGGGCGTTGTCGAATTCGTCGTCGTCGTCGTCCTGCGGGTCCTGCGGGGCCTCAGGCTCCTCAGGCACATAATCGTCATCGCTGCCGGACGCGCGCTTGGGCGCGGTCTTCGGCTTTTCCTTGACCGGCTCAGGTTCCGGCTTTGGCGCAACATGCACCTCGGGCGCCGCCTGCTTGGCGTCGGGTCCGGCATAGGTGGCTTCCAGGTCGATGATGTCGCGCAGCAGGATCTCGCCCTGACCGAGCTGTTCGCGCCAGATGATAATGGCCTGGAAAGTCAGCGGGCTTTCGCAAAGCCCCTCGATCATGGTCTCGCGGCCAGCCTCGATGCGCTTGGCGATGGCGATTTCGCCCTCGCGGCTGAGCAGTTCCACCGAGCCCATTTCGCGCAAATACATGCGCACAGGGTCGTCAGTGCGGTCAGAGCCGGACTTCGCATTGGACGTGTTGGCGACGGCCGTGCCGGTCGAGGTAGCGACTTCGGTGCCGCTGTCTTCCTCGTCCTTCTCGACTTCCGTCTCTTCGACCTCGTCCTCGTCGACCACGTTGATGCCCATTTCGGAGAACATCGACATGAAGTCTTCAATCTGCTCGGAACTGACCTCGTCCGAAGGCAGGACCGCGTTCAGTTCCTCATAGGTGACATAGCCACGCTTCTTGGCGACCTTGATCAGCTTTTTGACGGCTGCATCATTCTGATCGATCAAGGGAGAATCGTTGGAGGATTCCGGGGCGCCGCTTTCCGGCTTTTCGGTTTCCTTCGAGGCTTTGTTCGCTGCCTTGGTGGCCATCTGGTACTCCTCGGGACCCACGGGCGAGTGGTCCCGGCTGTGTCTTAGGTGGTGACAACTCAAGACAAGGTAAAGGTTCCATCACCGGAGCGTTAACACGCTCGTGTGACATGGCTCGCTTTCGGGGATTGTGGCAGTGATTCGCCACAACGCAAAATCGCGCAGCGTCGCCAGTCTCTCGGGTCTCCCCTCAAAAACTGCGAGTTGCGCGTCCCGATAGCGAACCAAATCCTTCGATCAATGCCTCTGTGCCATCGACAGTGGTAATCTGGTTCTTGATGTCCCGCAGCCTTTCAAAGGTTTCTTCGCTCGGGTCTTCGCCCAGCGCGGCTTCGGCTGCCTTCAACTCCCTATTTAGCTGAACTTTCTTGTTATGCAAGGCCAGCGCGTGACTTAATCCGGTCTCGGCGTCCACCAGGGCCGTCTCTGCGCTGACTTGCCACACACCCTGTCGCGTCAGTGATTCGGTCATCCGCTGCAGCGCCGGACCATGTCCGCGCACCCCCAGCGCCGCGCGCAGATCATCGGCAGTGATATCGTGATGCCGGACCACCAGCGCCAGGATGTCACCCAGCACCTTCTGCGCCACCGGCGTCTCGCAATCGAGGGCCGCCAGCGCCTCGAACTGGTCTTCGACCAGCGCCGGATGATTGACCAGCGACAGAATGATCGTCGCCTCACGCGGGCTGGCATCAGCTGCCGCTCCTGTCCTGAGCAGGCGTGAATTGCGCAGCGTGTCCGAAACGACCAGGCGCGGAGTGCCGCGACCCGGATAGCCATAGGCTCCGCTCTGCCCATAGGCCGGCTTGCCACCGCCCCGCCAGTTTTCGCGCCCGCCACCCTGGCGCAGCGGCGCAAAGAACGCCTTCAGCTTCTCGTCAAAGGCCTGCGCATAGTGGAAGCGCACGGTCGAATCCTGAATGCCATTGGCCCGCTCGCGCAAACGTGCCTGGAGCGCAGCACGCTCTTCGGGCGCCTCGGGCACCAGCCCGCCCGTCTCGAAACTCCACACCATGTCCGAAAGGCTACGCGCCTTTTCGATCACTTCGGCAAAGGCACCACGCCCCTGTGCCTTGATCAGGTCGTCCGGATCCTGCCCCTCCGGCAGGGTGGCAATCTTGACGCTCTTGCCCGGCTTGAGATGCGGCAGGATCAGGTCCGCGGCACGCTCGGCGGCCTTGAGGCCGGCCTTGTCCCCGTCAAAACACAGGATCGGCGTATCGCTCATGCGCCAGAGCAGTTGAATATGCTCCTCCGTCAGCGCCGTCCCCAGCGGTGCCACCGTCCCCTCAAAGCCGGCGGCCACCGCCGCGATCACGTCGAGATAGCCTTCTACGACAATCACGCTGGCCCCATCGCGTGCGGCCGTGCGCGCGGACTGACCATTGTACAGCGTCTGCCGTTTGGAAAAGAGCTGCGTCTCCGGCGAGTTGAGATATTTCGCCGGCACATCGGGGCTCATCGCCCGTCCACCAAAGGCGATCACCCGGCCGCGGAAATCGGTGATCGGGAACATCACCCGGTTGCGAAACCTGTCATAGGTCAGCGGATCATCGTCGCGGCTGGTCACCAGCCCGGCATCGATCATCGCCTGTCCCGACACGCCATTGGCCGCCAGATGCTCCTTGAGCCCGTTGCGGCTATCCGGCGCAAAACCGATCCTGAACCGGGCCTGGCTCGCCGGCGTCACTCCGCGCTCGAACAGATAGCCCCGCGCCCGCGCCCCGATATTGTGCGACAGCGCCGCCTCGAAATATTTCGTCGCCAGTTCCATGACGTCAGCCAGCCCGCGCTGCGCCGCTTCGCGCTTTTCGGTGCGCTCGTCCCGCGCCGGCATCTGCACGCCGGCCATCCCCGCCAGCTTCTCCACCGCCTCGGGGAAGCTCATTCCGGCCTTTTCGGTCAGAAAGCGGAAATGGTCGCCCGTCGCGCCACAGCCAAAGCAGTGATAGATGCCGCGCCGGTCATCGGCATGAAAGCTTGGACTTTTCTCGGCGTGAAACGGGCAGCAGGCCCACATATCGCCCTTGCCCGGCTGGCTTTTGCGCTTGTCCCACAGCACATGTTCGCCCACCACCTGCGTAATCGGCAGGCGCTGGCGAATTTCGTCCAGGAACGTATCGGTAAAGCGCATGTGTGTTATCTAGGCGCTCATAGCGCCCAAGTCATCAGCAGAGAGTTTTCCACAGCCATGCCCAAAGCCAAGATGCCCGTCGCCGTTCTTCTTGCCCTCACCGCAGGGCCGGCACTGGCCATCGGCGTGACGCTATGGGTGGTCAACGACATGGTACCTGCCTGCGTTGTCACCGAAGCCGAGCGCCTTACCGCGCCAGATGGGGAATATGATCTGGTAACATTCTCTCGCGCTTGCGGCGAGACACCACCCAATATCCAGGCCGCGCTTGTCCCGCCCGGTGAAGAAGTGCCCTTCGATGCCGCCAGCTTTGTCTCTGTCGTCGAGGCCACCGAACTTACCCCGCGCTGGATCGCGGACGGCCAGATCGAGATCACCCTGCCCCAGACCGGCGAAGTGCTACGTCAGGACGAGACAGTGGCGGACATTCCCGTCGTGTACCGTTGAGGCAACACACCAATCAGGCCTTGCTCGCCTGGTACAACCGCCAGGCCCAGCCAAACAGGCCGATGGCAAAGATGATCAGCAGGATGCCGCCGATGACCATCCCCACCCAAGCGCTGAGCAGCGGGAACAGCAGCAAGACCAGACCGAGCAGCACATAGGATGCGCCCGAAAGCACCACCGGCCAGATCCGCGCATAGCTCTCGCGCTCCCGTACGATCACCACGATTTGCATCACCCCGACGACAATCGCGGCAAGCCCCACCAGGGTGGAGATGAAGGTCACGGTAAAGATGGTGGCCAGCAAGGGGCTGATCAGGATCACCACGCCCAGCACCAGCGAGGCAGCATTGGCCACCACGTCGAACCAGTAATTGCCGCTCTTGCCGCCACCGAAGGTCAGGCTCCAAAGCCCCAGCGCGCCGTCGATCAGCAGCAAGATGCCGCCGAACACCAGCAGCACCGCAAGCGCCTCCAGCGGCCAGATCACCGCATAGATCCCCGCCGCCAGCATCAGCAGGCCACGCAATGCCGTTGCCAGTGCAAACCGTTTTCTGGTCTCAGACGAAACAGGCATTTCACCCTCCTTGCGGCAAGCCGCATCCCGTTCACCGCTGGCAGCTTAGCCGCACTTGCAGAGTCGCCCAAGCTTTTGCCTGCTATAGATTTTCTAAATCAGTCAGGCCAAATTGTGCATTGCACCTGGTCCTCGTCCGTGGAATGTGGCGCCATACCCTCCTCCCCTCGCGGCCCTGACCATGTCCCTGCCCCTGCTTGCCCTGTTTCTGGCGGCCTTTGCTTTTGGCACGGCCGAATTCGTCATTGCCGGTGTCCTGCCCGACGTTGCCCTGGGGCTCGGCGTGTCCATTCCTGTCGCCGGTTACCTGGTTTCGGGTTATGCCATCGGCATTGCCATTGGTGGCCCGGCCCTGGCCGTCCTGTCCAAGAAGATGAACCGCAAGCTGCTGGTCATCCTGCTTGGGCTCGGCTTCACGATCGGCCAGGCGCTCTGCGCCATCGCGCCCAATTTCGAGCTGCTGCTTCTCGCCCGCGTCTTCGTTTCGGTGCTGCACGGCGCCTATTTCGGTATCGCCTTTGTCCTGGCCACCAGCATTGTTCCGCCGGCCCGGCGTGGTTTTGCCATGGCGCTGATCCTCTCGGGTCTCACCGTATCCAACGTTCTGGGCGTGCCGGGCGGTACGGCGATCGGCACGATGCTGGGCTGGCGCGCCACCTTCTGGGCGGTCGGCCTGCTCGGCCTTGCGGCAACCCTGGTCATTGCCGCCGTGCTGCCCGCAAGGGCCGGTTCGGGCGCGGCCCAGGGCAGTTTCCGGCGTGAATTTGCAGCCCTTGGGCGCCAGCAGGTGTTTCTGGGCTTTCTCATCGCCATCCTGGTGATGACTGGGCAATACAGTCTCTTCACCTATATCGCCCCATTGCTGCTCACGGTCACTGGCGTGGGAAGCCAGGCCATTCCGATCATTCTGCTGTTGTTTGGCGTTGGCGCAACGGTTGGTGTCTTCATCGGCGGGCGCCTCGCCGACTGGCGCCTCATGCCCTCGCTGATCGCCATTCTCACGCTCCAAACGACACTCTTTGTCAGCCTCTACTTCGCCGCACCCTATTCCGTCCCAATGTCCATCGCGGTCATCCTGTGGGGCGGCGCCACCTTTGCCTTCGGATCGCCCCTGCAGTCCCGCATGCTGCTCTGGGCCGCCGACGGCCCGAACCTGACTTCAGCGCTCATTCCGGCCGGATTTAACATCGGCATCGCTATTGGCGCCGTCCTGGGTGCGGCGCTGATCGAAGCGGGCCTGGGCTATCAGGCCCTGCCGCTGATCGGCGCCGTCTCGCTCGCCTTCGCCGTATTGATAGCTGCCTTCTCGGCCTTTCTGGAGCGCCGCAGCAGCACCGTCCCGCCGCTCCCGGAGGGCGTTCCCGCGCAATAGCAAGAATGCGTTAAGCTTTCGCTGACCAACACCGTGCAGCAGCACTGCGTCCTGGTATCGGCTCCAAACAATTGGGCCGAGGACTCCACATCTGTTGTCAGCGTCGTTGGCTTCACGGCGATTGCTGCTATCACTCTGCCGCCCTGACCGGACTGCTCAATCGCAGGGCATTGTTCGAGGAATTTGATGCAAAATTACCCGGGGCAAGTTCCACCATCGTCATATTTGACCTCGATCAGTTCAAGCTGATCAACGACAACATGGGACACGCCCATGGCGATGAACTGCTCAAGCGTTTCGCAGACACTTTGGGGACGCCCATCCGCGCCACCGCTAGTGCCGGCATCGCCATACCAGGAAAAGAGGAACCCTTCTCCTCGGTCCTTAGCCGCGCCGACGCTGCCCACGACAAAGCCGAGCAGGCTGGCCGAAACCAGGTACACATCGCTCCGTTCCGCTTGGTCGCATGATCCGGGTCAGGCGCTCAGCGCCGCCCGCACCAGTCCACTGGCCTTGCCGAAATCGATTCGCCCCGGATAGTCGGCCTTGAGCTGGGCGATCACCTTGCCCATGTCCTTGGGGCCTTCAGCGCCGGTGGCCGCAATCGCCGCGGTGATGGCCTCGGCAACCTCCTCGTCACTCAGCCCCTTGGGCAGGAACTCGTTGAGAATGTCGATCTCTTCCTTTTCCACCGTGGCCAGATCGCTTCGCCCGGCCTGCGCATAAATGGCAAAGCTCTCTTCGCGCTGCTTCACCATTTTCTGAATCATCGCCAGAATTTCGTCATTGGTGGCCGGGCCCTTGCCGTCACCGCGATTGGCAATATCGCGGTCCTTGATCGCCGAATTGATCGACCGCAAGGTCACGGTGCGCCGCTGATCCCGGGCCTTGAGCGCCAGTTTGAGCCCTTCGCTGATGTCTTCGCGCATGTGTCGTCTGGCTCCTTGCCATGCAATTTGTCGCTCCCATATAGGCAACAAACGCAGGCTTCGCCACTTGCGCTGTCTGCCATGGCCTTCTAAGAGGAGGCCTCAACCGACATCATTGCCGCGGCTGTGGGCAGGCCTCCCCGCCACCACTCATGCCGCGCGCCCCGATAAACCGAGCTTGGAGATCCAAAGTGACCGGCTGGCAGCAGACCCCCGCGACCGCAGTTCTGATTCTGGCAGACGGCACCCGCCTGGAAGGTTTCGGCCTCGGCGCTGTCGGCCATGCCGCCGGTGAAGTGTGTTTCAACACCGCCATGACCGGCTATCAGGAAGTCCTCACCGACCCATCCTATGCCGGGCAGATCATCACCTTCACCTTCCCCCATATCGGTAATGTCGGCACCAATGACGAAGACATCGAGACGGTGAACATGGCCGCCCTTTCGGGCGTGCGCGGCGTTGTGCTCAAGGCCGACATCACCAATCCGTCCAACTACCGCGCTGCCGAAAAACTCGACGCCTGGCTCAAGAAGCGCAACATCATCGGCATCGCCGGCATCGACACCCGCGCCCTGACCGCGCTGATCCGCGAAAAGGGCATGCCCAACGGCGTCATCGCCCATGAGCCGACCGGCCAGTTCGACGAAGGCTCGATTGCCGCCGAACTCAAGGCCTTTCCGGGCCTCGAAGGTCTCGACCTCGCCAAGGAAGTCACCACCGCCCAGACCTATCACTGGGACCAGACCGGCTGGCAGTGGAATGTCGGCTACGGTACGCTGGAGAACCCAGAGTTTCACGTCGTGGCCATCGACTACGGTGCCAAGCGCAACATTCTGCGCTGCCTCGCCGATCAGGGTGCCAAGGTCACCGTCGTGCCCGCCACCGCCAGCGCGGCCGATATCCTGGCCCATAATCCCGATGCAGTCTTCCTCTCCAACGGACCTGGCGATCCGGCCGAGACCGGCAAATATGCCGTCCCCACCATCCAGAAGCTGATGGAAACCGGCAAGCCCATGTTCGGCATCTGCCTTGGTCACCAGCTCATGGGCCTGGCCCTTGGCGGCAAGACCTCCAAGATGCATCAGGGCCATCATGGCGCCAATCATCCGGTCAAGGACCTGACCACAGGCAAGGTCGAGATCACCTCGATGAACCACGGTTTCGCTGTGGATGCCGACAGCCTGCCCGCTGGCGTCACCCAGACCCATGTGTCCTTGTTCGACGGCTCCAATGCGGGCCTGGCCGTGGATGGCAAGCCGATCTTCTCGGTGCAGTACCACCCCGAAGCCAGTCCTGGCCCCAAGGACAGCCACTATCTGTTCACGCGCTTCCTCAATCAGGTGCGCAAGCAGAAGGGCCTGCCAGAGAAGCCGGAATACGTTGCGGCGGGCGATGCGGCCTGATTCATTCAGGGCCTCATTCCGAGACTCTCGCGGTACGTTCCTGAACAAAGTTATTGTTGAGGGCGGCGCGGTTATCGCGCTGTCCGCCGCCCGGCATCTGCTTAGGCTTTAGTTGTCGCTATCGCCATGCGAACTGACGCTACGCGGACCGTTGGACTCGCGGTCAGGTTCACTCCGCTCGCCTGTTTCCTGCTGGTCCCTGGACTGCGACGGGCCGCTATCTTCGCGGGGCCGCTCGATTTCGTCAGGCTGCGCCGGACCGGTCTTCTGATGTTTGTCCATGATATCGCTCCACTCGCTGAGCATACTCAAGGGATCGCGCCCGGTTGAGTTCGCTTCACGCTCAGGGTTAGCCCCATTTTTCCAGCACCGGGCCGCCTTGCCCGCCGACCGGATCGCTTTTTGGCAATGGCACCTGCGCGATCCGTTCATCCGCCCCGGGCCGCTCGCCCACCTCTCCTCGCATCAGGTCGGCACTGAACCCTGGCGGATAGGCACCCACGACGAGAAAATCGTCGCTCGCCTCCAATTTCTTGTGTCCCGTTCCGGCCGGCAGCACGATCACATCTCCTGCCGAAACCGAAAACTCTCGTCCCTCAGGCCCGCCCAGTTGCAGCCGTGCATGGCCCTGCGCCACGCCCAGGCACTCGTGGGTGTTTGAGTGATAATGATGGTAGTCATACACGCTCCAGCGCCAGGCGCTTGGCCAGCCATTGACGTCGAACAGCGCCTCCAGGGCCTCCGCCGAGGGCGATGAAACCGCTGCCTTGTAGATCACCGTCGGTAGCGCGGTATTGGGGATCGCGCCGCCATCGGCGAAATGCTCCAGTGTAACTCCAGCCAGATTGCCTTGCATGTGCGCCTCCGTTTAGCCCATGCAACGCGCAAGCCCCGTCGCTGGTTCGGCTACACATTCCCCGAAAACGTATCGCAATCCCCCGGATTGCCCGACTGATACCCACGCGCAAACCACTCCTGCCGCTGCGCCGAAGTCCCATGATTGAACGTCTTGGGCACTGCAAAGCCCTGCATGCGCCTTTGCAGCGTGTCGTCGCCGATCTGGTTGGCCGCGTTCAGCGCTTCCTCGATATCGCCGCTATCGAGCAGGTTTTCCTGCCCCGCATAATTGGCCCAGACCCCGGCATAGCAATCGGCCTGCAATTCCACCCGCACCGACCACGCATTGGCCTCTTCCTGCCCCATCGACTGCCGAACCCGGTTGAACTCAGGCAACACCCCGGTCAGGTTCTGGATGTGGTGCCCCACTTCATGGGCCAGCACATAGGCCTGGGCAAAATCGCCCGGCGCCCCGAACTGGCGGTGCAACTGGTCATAGAAGGAAAGGTCGATATAAACCTTGCTGTCCCCCGGACAGTAGAACGGCCCCACCGAGCTGTCCGCTGCTCCGCAGGCTGTGTTCACCGCATCGGTAAACAGCACCACTACCGGCTCGGGAAAGTCTTCCCCGATGGCGGCAAACTGTTCATTCCATAGATCCTCGGTTTCCTTGACCACCACGCCGACGAAGTCGGCCAGCTCGTCTTGTCCCTCCGCTGGAAGCTGCCGCGAAGTTGCGCCGGCGCTCGGCACACTGCCCGATCCGCCGGTCAGCATGTCCAGCGGATTCTGCCCGGTGGCGAACCAGATGATCCCCAGCACCACCACAATGCCGATCAGCCCCGAAATCCCGCCGCGCGAACCACGCCCGCCGGTCGGAATGCGAATGCCGCCGCTGCGCCCCAGACCGCCCAGGCCACCCAGCCCGCCGCTGCGCCGGCCGCGTCGATCCTCGATATTGGAGCTGCGCTCCCGACCCCGCCACTTCATCGTCGCGCGCCTTTCACATTTTCATGGACGCTAGCAGTAAGTGGAGTGCGGGGGAACTCGTTCCACGCGGGCTATGCCGATGAACGCAAAGCCCACTTCCCCCTGCAAGGGGGAGGTGAGTGCGATTGATCCGAAAGGCCCTGGCAAAGCTGGGAGGGGCTACCCCGCCGCCTTTGCCACCGTCGCCCGGGCACCTTCGTCGAACAGGCTCTCCAGATGCCCGACGACCACTGCGCGGAATTCCGCATTCGCCGCCAGATCGGCCCCAAACACTTCGCTCAGCCCGACCAGCCCATCGAACAGTGCCTCTGCGTCGTCCCCGGCATCAGCGGCAATCGCATGCATTTTGAGCGCCAGCGGATCGCGTACATCGATCTCGCCGCCGTCCTCGGCCACGCCGGTGACATAGCGGATCCAGGCCGCCACCCCGAGAGCCAGCCGCTTGAACCCCTGCCCCGCTTTCAACCGGTCACGGATCGTACCCAATAGACGCTGCGGCAGTTTCTGGCTGCCATCCATGGCAATCTGCCAGGTCCGGTGCTTCAATGCAGGATTGCCAAACCGCTCCAGCAACTGATCACGATAGGCACCCAGATCGACGCCTGGCATATCCAGGGTCGGCATGGCTTCCTCGGTCATAAGCCCGTGGATCAGCTTCACATAGGCCGGATCGCCCATCACTTCGGCGATGTATTCATAGCCACCCAGATAACCGGCATAGGCCATGGTCGAATGAGAACCATTTAGCATGCGCAGCTTCATCAGCTCGAACGGCTCGACATCCTCGACCAATTGCGCGCCCACCGTCTCGAATTCAGGACGGCCCAACGGGAAATCATCTTCGATCACCCATTGGGTGAACGGCTCGGTCATGATCGGCCAGGCATCCTCCGCCCCGAGCAATCCGGCCACTTCGTCACGATCGGCATCGGTCGTAGAGGGCACGATGCGATCCACCATGGTCGAGGGAAAGGCAACAGACTTCACCCACTCGCCCAATTCCGCATCGCGCAGCGTTGCATAGGCCGTAACGATCCGCTTGGCTGTCTCGCCATTGCTCGGCAGATTATCGCAACTCATCACCGTAAATGGAGCCACGCCCGCTGCCTTGCGCCGCGCCAGCGCCTCCACCAGCATGCCCGGCGCCGATTTCGGCGCGGTCGGGTTGGCCAGATCGTGTACGATGTCGGAATGCTTCTGGTCCAACTCCCCGGTCGCCGGGTCATGGCAATAGCCTTTTTCCGTCACCGTCAGCGAAACGATGCGGATCGCTGGGTCTGCCATAAGCGATAGCAATTCCTCGCGTTGCGTGTTGGCGTCCATCACCGAAAGGATGGAACCGATCACCCGCGGATGCGTGCCCTCGGCGTCGCGCACGGCAATTGTATAGAGCCCGTCCTGCGGCTCCAGCGCCTCCTTGGTGTCGGGCCGGCGAAGGCTTGCCCCGATAATGCCCCAGCTCGGGTCCTGGCCCAGCAGATCGTCGACATAAACCGCCATATGCGCCCGGTGAAATGCCCCGATCCCCAGATGCACGATTCCCGGTGTCACCTTGGCCCGGTCATAGCCAGGCACTTTCGTGCCCTTGGCGAGTGTGGCAAGGCTGGCTGTGTTGAGGCGCGGGCTGGACACGGAAAATCTCCTCGAGACATGCGGCTTCCATCTTGTATGGAAGTTTGGCGCAAGATAGAGCCTCTTTAGTGGTAAGCCCTTGCCGGAGCAAGCCCACACCGGCATAACCCGATTGAAGTTCAGGAGGATATCCGTGGCCAAACGCATCGTCTCAATCGGGGAATGCATGATCGAGATGAGCGGCGGTGAAGACCGCACCTATCGTCTCGGCTATGCCGGGGACACGCTCAACACCGCCTGGTACCTCCGCGCCCTGCTTGATCAGGACTGGTCGGTCGACTACGTCACCGCTCTCGGTCAGGACCGCTACTCAAGCGATATCCGCGCCTTCCTCGACGACAACGGCATCGGCACCAACCACATCCAGACCATTCATGATCGCCGTCCTGGCCTCTACATGATCCACCAGGAAAAGGGCGACCGGCACTTCACCTATTGGCGCGACAGCTCCGCTGCAAAACTTCTGGCCGACGACAAATCCGCTCTCGCCAATGCCGTCGAAGGCGCCGAACTGGTCTATTTCTCCGGCATTACCCTGGCCATTCTCGCCCCCCGCGCCCGCGGGCGCCTGCTCGGCGCCATCGTCAAGGCGCGCGACAATGGTGCCAGAATCGCCTTCGATACCAATCTCAGGCCCGCCCTCTGGTCCTCGCCCCGCGTCATGGCTGGCGTCCTCACCGCCGCCGCGAGCCTCTGCGACATCGTTCTGCCCACCCATACCGATGAGGCACCCCTTTTCGGCGACAAGACCATCGACGACACCGCCGACCGCTATCTCGAACTCGGCGTCGAGGAAGTCGTGGTCAAGGACGGCAGCAAGGAAGCGCTGATCGCCACGGCCAACGAGCGCGTCCGCATCGCCCCGCCCCCAGTCACCAATGTGGTCGACGCCACCGGCGCCGGCGACAGCTTCAACGGCGCCTATCTCTCCGCCCGCCTCACGGGCAAGAACTTGCGCGAAGCCGCCGAGGCAGCCCACCGTACCGCCGGCATCGTCATCGGCCACAAGGGCGCCTTGGTGGATCCGAAACTGGTACGGTAGCTCTTTCTGTCCTCTCCCGCTTGCGGGGGAGGGGGACAGCCGTCAGGCGGTGGAGGGGGCGGCCGTACGCACAATGGCCACTACAACTGCCGCAGACCGATGCTCCACGTCTTCAGTGGTAAACTTGAGCACACGAATTCCCTCTCTCTCAAGCCAGGCGGTCCTGCGTCGATTGTATTCCACCCGCTCTGCGTGCATCGGACCATCGATCTCGACACAAAGCTTGGCCTTGGCACAATGGAAGTCGAGGATGAATGGGCCGACCGGATGCTGCCGACGAAAGTGCAGCTTGAATTGATCCCGCCGAAGCAATGACCACAGCGTCCGCTCCGGACCAGTCATGGCCCGTCTAAGCGATTTGGCGCGCTGCCGGATGAAATCTGGTGCTCGCAACCATGCCTCCCCGCAGCCGCTCCCCCCTCCACCACGCTACGCGTGGTCCCCCTCCCCCGCAAGCTGGGGAGGAATACGCACCCGTGGCATCCATTTCACCGTCATCAAACTGTCATAAATTGACCAACCGGTAAAAACTTCATAGCGTCTCCATCCAGCCGTCATGCGCGCGTCATTTGCGCAAGGCATGAGCGGTCTGCTCCCCGTGGACGGGGAAGCGCCAAGAACCGGTCGAAAACCGGCCGCCGGGAGCACGCCCCCGGCAAAGCGGCACTTCATTGGAGACGATCAAATGAACTTCTTCCCAGCCATTTCTCGGCGCAGCTTCCTGGCCGGTTCGGCCAGTGTGGGCGCCATGGTCGCCATGCACCCCTTCGCAGTCATGGCGCAGGCCAACCAGGCCCATCTGCGCATCATGGAAACGACGGACATTCACGTCGCCATCCTGCCTTACGACTATTATGCCGACGCCCCCAACGACACCATGGGTCTGGCGCGCACCGCTGCCATCATCGAACAGATCCGCGCCGAGGCCGGCAATGCCGTGCTGTTCGACAATGGCGACCTGATCCAGGGCAACCCGATGGGCGATTACATGGCCTATGAAAAGGGCCTTGATCAGGGCGACATTCACCCCGCCGTCGCCGCGCTCAACACGCTGGGCTATGACGCGGCCACCCTCGGCAATCACGAATTCAACTACGGCCTGGAATTCCTCGACCGCGCGCTTGAAGGCGCCAACTTCCCGCTGGTCTCGGCCAATCTGGTGCGCGGCACCGAGTTGGGCGACAACCCGCTTGAAGACGACACCTATCTCGAGCCCTACCGCATCTTTGAAAAAGAACTGACCGACGGCTCAGGCGCCACCCACACGGTCAGGATCGGTGTCATCGGCTTCCTGCCGCCGCAGATCATGACCTGGGATGCCACCCACCTGACTGGCAAGGTCGCCGTGCGCGACATCGTCGAGACCGCCGAGGCCTGGGTTCCCAAGATGCGCGAAGAAGGTGCCGACATTGTCGTCGCCCTTTCCCATTCGGGCATCGATGGCAGCGAATACGTCCCGGGTATGGAAAACGCCTCGCTGCAGCTTGCTGCCGTCGAGGGCGTCGACGTCGTCCTGACCGGCCATCACCACCGCGTCTTCCCGGGCCCTGACTACGCCGACGTGCCCGGCGCTGATATCGAAGCTGGCACCCTCAACGGCAAGCCGGCGGTGATGCCCGGTTTCTGGGGCTCACACATGGGCCTGGTCGATCTGCTGCTCGAAGTCGATGCGGCAGGCAAGTGGGCCGTGGTATCCCACACCTCCGAAGCGCGCCCGATTTTCGAACGCGTCGAGCGCGAGAACATCCCCACGGTGGAATCCGAGCCTGAGGTCGAAGCCTCGGTTGCCGAAGAGCATCAGGAAACGCTCGATTACATCCGCCGCCCGGTTGGGGAAACGGCCGCTCCCCTGCACTCCTATTTCGCCCTGGTCGCCGATGACCCATCGGTACAGATCGTCTCCCAGGCCCAGTCCTGGTACATTGAGCAGATGATGAAGGGCACCGAATGGGAAAGCCTGCCGATCCTGTCGGCTGCTGCTCCATTCAAGGCCGGCGGCCGTGGCGGCCCGGACTACTACACCGACGTGCCGGTCGGTCCGGTCGCCATCAAGAACGTGGCTGACCTTTATCTCTACCCCAACACGATCCAGGCCCTGGTCGTCACCGGCGCGGATGTGAAGAACTGGCTCGAACGTTCGGCCGGCATCTTCAACCAGATTGAAGCCGGCGCCACCGATGCCGATCTGATCAATCCGGATTTCCCGTCTTACAATTTCGACGTGATCGACGGCGTCACCTACAAGATCGACCTCACCCAGCCCTCTAAATATTCTTCCGACGGCAAGGAAGAGATCAATCCCGACGCCAATCGTATTGTCGACCTGATGTTTGACGGGGCGCCGATCGATCCGGAGGCCAAATTCGTCATCGCTTCGAACAACTACCGCGCCGGCGGTGGTGGCTCCTTCCCGGGCACCGGTGCCGAGAATATCATCTTCATCGGCCCGGATACCAACCGGGACATCATCGTCCGTTTCATCATCGAAAACGGCACCATCAACCCCAAGGCAGACAGCAATTGGTCGCTCGCCCCGATTGGCGACACGACCGTGCTCTTTGCCACCGGCCCGAAAGCTGCTGACAAGGTGGCCGATGTCACCGCCGTCAGCATCGAAGCGACCGGGGAAACCGACGAAGCCGGCTTCGGCATCTACCGCATCACACTCTAGGTCGTGCACAAAAAACGCGGGCGTCCCACTGGGACGCCCGTTATTATCTGGTCAGCAGCCGCTTCTACTGTCCGTCCGGCGTCACATCGACACTCACGGCGGGAACGTCGAGATCGACAGTGCCCCCACCAGAGCCGTCGCCATTGAAAAAGACCAGGTAGCCGATGGCCAGCAGCGCCAGCACCACAATGATACCGACGATCATTCCAGCGCCGCTCCCGCCTCGGTCGACAACTACAGTTTCACGATCAGGTTCAGACATTCCATGCCTCCTTTGGCTATGGCAGGAGAACGGCGCTGGCAGCCTGGCGGTTCCGGCATGCTCAACCGGCACAAAAAGCCCCGGAGATGAAACATGCTAAAGCAACTCGCTCTCGCATCTGTACTGTTCGCCGCGTCACCGGCACTGGCAGAGGTTCCACTGTCTGGTACGTTCACCGCAGGAGCAGCCTGCCCGGCTTTTCAGTCGATCAACCGCCAGACCAATCCCGGTGGTGTCGCCCTCTCCCCCGGCGATTCCTATGAGCTCGTCGCCGCCAACAACACGCCGGCCACCCATCTTCGGCTCATCATTCCCGGCGCAGAACCTGCGCGCCGCTGGGTAGAGATCAATTGCGGCACCACCGACGTCGCCCTGCCGGCGGCAGACAAAACGGCCTCGCCTCAACAGGCCTATCGCGGCACCCAATACGTGCTGGCCGTCAATTGGCAGCCCGCCTTTTGCGAGACAGCCTCCCGCACCATCGAATGCCGGAACCAGCGCGAGAACAGTTTCGAAGCCACCCACTTCACCTTGCATGGCCTCTGGCCGCAGCCGCGCAGCAATGAATATTGCGGGGTCCCCGAGCGCGACATCTGGGCCAGCCGCGACGGTCGTTGGCGTGATCTGCCCCTGCTCGATCTCACCATCGCCCAACGGCGCGACCTGGATGAAGTCATGCCCGGCAGCCAGTCCGGGCTCGACCGGCACGAATGGACCAAGCATGGCACCTGCTATGGCACCGACCAGGGCGAATACTTCGCCGACTCCCTGGATTTGATGCTTGCCCTGAATACCTCTCAAGTCGCTGAACTCTTTGCCCGCAACATCGGCAAGCGCATTACCCTTGCTCAGGTGCGCGATGCCTTCGACTCGTCATTTGGTGCCGGGAGCGGCGAGCGCATCGCCATGCGGTGCGTGCGCGACGGCAATCGTACATTGATCACCGAGTTGCAGATCAACCTGACGGGCAAAATCACTGGCCCCGACGATTTCGGCGCCCTGATGATGGCTGCCAACCCGACCGATTCCGATTGCCGCTCAGGCCAGGTGGATGCGGTAGGGCTGCAATGACAAGAAACAGCCACCACCGAACCACCCCTTCACCCGAGATTGCGTAGCCGCGTTCGGCAATGCCGACGCGCCGCTCCCCGATGGCTGTTCCATTCCGTTAACGATTGCCATTCACTTGACCGAAAGGGCAGCCAGGCTAGCGTTTCCAGACCAACAGGAGCCGCCATGCCCGCCGCCCTTTCCATTTCCGGCCTCACCAAAGCCTTCGAACGCCCGGTCGTAAAGGGTGTCGACCTGATGATCGGAGCCGGCGAATTCTACGCCCTGCTCGGCCCCAATGGGGCCGGCAAGACCACCATCTTGCGCATGGTGGCAGGCTTGCTCAAACCCGACGCGGGAAGTATCTCCATTCTCGGCATCGATGCCCTGGCCGATCCGGTATCCGCCAAGCGTCGCATGGCCTGGGTGTCAGATGAGCCCATGGTCTATGACCGCCTCACCCCTCTCGAATATCTCGACTTCGTTGCTGGCCTCTGGCAGGTCGACCCGACCCGCGCCCGCCAATCGGCGCACGAACTGATCGATTGGCTCGGCCTCTCGCCACATGCCAATGAGCTTTGCGGCGGCTTCTCCAAAGGCATGCTGCAAAAGGTTGCCCTGGCCGGTGCCCTCGTACATGACCCCGATCTCATCATTCTCGACGAGCCGCTGACGGGCCTGGATGCCGGGTCGGCCCGACAGGTCAAGGATGTCCTGCGCACCAAGACGTCCGCAGGCGTCACCGTCATAATGACCACCCATATTCTCGAAGTCGCCGAGCGCATGGCCGAACGCATTGGGGTCATTGCCGAAGGCCGCCTGATCGCCGAAGGCACGCTTGAGGAGCTGCGCACCCGTATCGGCCGTGAAACCACGCTCGAGGAAATCTTTCTCGATCTGGTTGCCCAGGGCGCGGCCGAAGACAGCCTGTCAAAACAGGACGCCGCGTGACCCTCACCCCTGCCTCCCTGCCCTGGCTTGCTGCGCATGAATTCCGGCTCGCCTGGCGTGACACGGTGGCCATGATGACAGGCGGCCGCCGCATGCGCCTTTTTGGCTGGATCGCGGGGGGCGGCACAGTCTTCGGCATCATGCTACTTATCGCCTGGTTCGCGGTCCGGCCCTGGGTCGAGGCGGGCATCGTCATCGACAAGCAAGCACTGGTGATGATCTCGGGTATGGGCCTGCTGTTCTGGACCGTCACCCTGTCCCAGGCGCTCGAAGCGGTCACCAGGGTTTATTATGGACGGTCCGATCTCGACCTGATCCTGTCTTCGCCGGCCTCCAGTGCGCGCCTTTTTGCCGTCCGTGCCGGCGCGGTCTTTGTCTCAACGACCGCTCTCGGGCTTCTTCTCGTCAGCCCCCTGGTCATAGCCCTCGTTCTGCAGGACGGTCCGCGCTGGTTCTCGGCCTTCCTGGTTATCATCGCCCTGGCCGCATTCTCTGTCGCCATCGCCATGGCTGTCACCCGCCTGCTGTTCCGCCTCACCGGCCCGCGCCGCACACGCCTGATTGCCCAGATCGTCGCCGGCATTGTCGGCGCCGGCTTTGTCATTGGCATTCAGGCCGCCGCCATTCTCTCCCACGAAGGCTTTTCGCGGCTGGCCTTTTTCCAGTCCGACGCCATTATCGCCGCCGCGCCTGCTTCCGACAGCCTGCTATGGCTACCCGCCCGCGCGGCCTTGGGCGAACCTATGCCGGCCCTGCTGCTGATTGCCTTGTCACTCGTCGCGCTTGTGGCAACAGCGGCCCTCATCGCCCCCAGCTATGGCCGCCTGGCCAACGCCGCCGCCGGGCTCAATCATGTCCGCGGCCAGCGCCGTCCGCACAAACGCGCCTTCCGCCCGGCCAGCCAGCGCCAGGCCCTGCGCCGCAAGGAATTCTTGCTGCTCCAGCGCGACCCCTGGCTGCTCTCGCAAACCCTGATGCAATTGCTCTATCTCGTGCCGCCCGCCCTGCTGCTCTGGATCAATTATGGCGCATCATCGGGCGATGGCACGTTCATTGTCATCGTGCCGGTGCTGGTCATGGCCTGCGGCCAGCTTGCCGGTGGCCTTGCCTGGCTCGCCATTTCAGGCGAGGACGCACATGATCTGGTGGCAACCGCGCCCCTCAGCCCGGCTACAATATTGCGCGCCAAGATCGAGGCCGTGCTGGCCATCATTACCCTGGTCATGGCGCCGCTTCTGCTCATGATCGGCCTTGCCGCCTGGCCCATGGCGCTCGTCACCGCAGCTTGCGCGGCCGCCGCCGCAGCTGCCTCAACTACCATTCAGCTCTGGTTTCGCGTCACCGCCAAGCGCTCTATGTTCCGCCGTCGCCAGGTCGCCTCGCGAGCGGCAACCCTCTGCGAGGCCTTTTCATCCATCCTCTGGGCCGGTACTGGCGCGCTCTGGGCCGCAGGCCTGTCCCTCGCCATCGGCCCGGCAGTTCTGGCCTTGCTGGTGCTTGGAATTGCTCGCCTGTTGGCTCCGCGACCGGGCTGATCAGTTCGGCATCTGGCAGCAACGGGAGCTGTTGCAGCCTGCCCTAAAACAGGATCGCCAGGCCCATCATCGCCATGATCAGGATAATGACGATCCCGATGAGCATGATGCCGGCAACGATCTTGGCGAGGGTTGCCGCCGCCCCGGCTAGCCCGGAAAATCCCAACATGCCGGCAACAAGCGCGACGACGACGAGAATGAGCAAGAGTTGCAGCATTGGATATCTTTGCCTTCCGTCTGGTTCATCTTGCAAACGTCGCCGCTCTTGCTCCGTTCCAGCATGAATGCACGAAATATCCGGTCTTAACCGGATGTGAGGAGCGGCCAGGCTAATCTACCCTTTGGCCGGGGAGATTACTGTTGCGGCACCTTCTGAGATGGACCGCTGCCATTGTTGCAATACTGGTGCTGCTGGGTTTGACCCAGTCTGGCATGCTGGCCTCGCTCGACCGCCGCTTGGACGATTGGCGGTTGGCCGCCACGTCCCGACCGGTCAGCGAGACGACCGTCGTCGTTGAGATCGACAGCCAAAGTCTGGCCGAAATCGGCATCTGGCCCTGGCCGCGCAGCCTGCACGCCACCCTGCTGGACCGTCTCATGGCCGCAGGCGCCGACGAAGTGGTCTTCGATATCGACTTTTCAAGCAGCCGCGATCCGTTCGACGACGCCCAGTTCACCGCGGCCCTGGAACGGGCAGGCGGCTATGCCTGGCTGGCGGCATTTGCCCAGACCGGAGCAGATGGTCACCTCCATTTTTCCCGCCCCCTGCCCGAATTCGCAGCCAGCGCCGGCTCGGTTCTGGTTAATGTGCTGCTGGACCCGCTGACTGCAACGGCGCGCAGCCTGCCTGTTTCAGCCACCGATGAATACGGCACTATTCCCGCTCTGGCGGTTCAGCTTGCCCGCAATCAGTCCCCCTTGCCAGAAATCCTCGAGGTCGACTTCAGCCTGAACCTGGCCGATCTGCCGCGCCTCAGCTTCACGGATGTGCTCTACGGTCGCGTCGACCCGTCCATGCTCTCGGGCAAGCAGATCATCGTCGGGGCCAGTGCCATCGAGTTGCGCGACTTCTTCACTGTTCCTCGGTATGGCGTGATAGCCGGGCCGGTGCTTCAGGCTTTGGCTCTGGAAACTCTCAAGGCTGGGCGGATCCTGGCCAATTGGGGCCACCTGCCCGGCGTTCTGATCGTCTCCGCCCTCGCGCTTCTGCTGCTCTTCCGCCCACGCCGGGCCAATGTACCGACCGTTTTCGCTGTCCTGGCAATGACGTCTTTTCTCGGTGAGGCCATGGCACTTGTTGCCTACGCCCAGCTCAGCCTGCTGGTCAGCACCGCCAGCCTGCATGTTGGTCTGGTCATCCTGTTTGGCCTGGCCTTGGCCGACAATGGCTACGATCATCTCCTCGCCCGCCGTGCCGCGCAGGACCGTTTGCGTTTTCTGGCCACCCATGACGCCGCGACCGGCCTGCTCTCCCAGCAGGGGTTGATGGAGTTGCCCCGCACGCTGGTGCCGCAAGTGCTCCTGCTGCTGCAGGTTCAGGCCACAGACGAACTGCGCGTGACGCTGGGCCACGATGTGGTCGAAGCTGTGCTGCACCAGTTTGCCCACCGCTTGGGGCATGCCGGGTTCGCCGAGGTTGCGCGCACCGCCCCCGCGACATTCGCCTTGCTGCGCGGCGATGATGGCGATGCGGACGGACTGGCCCGCACAGCCGCCCAGCTCAGAACGAGCCTTTCGGGCGAATACCAAGCTGACGGTCACCATCTGCACATCGAGGTCGTGGTGGGTTATGCCAGCGGCGCGGGCACTCGCTCAGAACTGCTCAACCAGGCAGAGATTGCATTGATCCAGGCCCGCGCCGACCGGCTCCAGACCCGAAGCTTCAGCCCCGCGGATCAGTCGATCCTGGACCGTCAACGCCAGCTCGATCGCGATTTGCGCCGGGCCCTGGGCCGCAATCAGCTTCGGTTGAACTTCCAGCCCCAGGTCGATCTCAAATCCCGCAACGTCATCGGCGCCGAAGCCCTGATGCGTTGGGACCACCCCGAACTTGGCCCGGTCTCTCCCGCCGAGTTCATTCCACTTGCTGAAGAAACCGGCCTGATCGTCGATCTGGGGCGTTGGATCCTCTTTGAGGCCTGCCAGCAGGCAGCCGCCTGGCCAAGCCCGATTACGGTGGCTGTCAACGTATCGCCGATCCAGTTTCAGCATGTCGATCTGGCCGCGACTGTAGCGAACGCCCTGCGCAGCTCGGGCCTGCCAGCCTCACGTCTGGAACTGGAAATTACCGAAAGCAGCCGGGTCACCGATCCCGGTCGCGTCCACGCAGTAATGTGGCAATTGCGCGATCTGGGCGTGCGCCTCGCGATCGACGATTTCGGCACCGGCTATTCGTCACTCAGCTATTTCCGCGACCTGCCCTTCGATCTGGTCAAGATCGACCAGAGCTTCGTGCGCGACCGCACTTCGGCCGAAGATCACCGGCTTTTGGCGGCGATCATCGAGCTTTCCTCCAAGATGGACAAGCACACCATTGCCGAGGGTGTCGAGGACGAGCCCACCGCTCGTTTACTCACGGAGATGGGCTGCACTTATGGGCAGGGCTACTATTTCAGCCGCCCAATCTCGGGGGAGAATCTGTGCAAGCTGCTTTCACAGCCGCACAGACAACAGCTTATCAGCTAGAGGCCCAGCCCGCTCAGGCTAACGCCAACCTCAACGATGCCAGCGTCAACAGTGGCAGTGCTTCCCGAACTGCTGCTGCCGCTCGAACTTCCACCACCCACGCCTACACTGACCCCAACAGACCCACTACCCGTCGAGGCGCCTGCCCCGACGCTTGCGCCACCTGCTGAGGTTCCCACCGAAACGTTACCGCTGCCACCGCCTGTCGACGCTCCGGCAGATACGTTTACGATGCCACCGCCTGCCGACGCTCCGGCAGATACATTGGCCGTTCCGCCGCTGACAGCAGCCCCGACGGCCGCATTGGTCCCGCCTGATGTCGCTCCGACATTGGCCACCGCACCCGCGAGGTCACCACGCAGCACCGCATCGCGCGCTGCCGCCGGCACCGCTGCGCCTTCAATCAGAAACACCACCTTGTCCGCACCCGGACCGCTGACATCAAGCGGTCGCGTCAGGCTCGCGGCGGCTGACTGCCCACGCGTCACGTCCACGACCATGTCGTGAACGCTGTCCTGTACCTGCACGACCCCGCTCGCCACATCTACTGTGGCTAACCCATTGCTGTAGGTCACCGTGAACTGCGTCCCCTTGACTATCGCCGCGAGGATTGGGGTCTGCACGGAGAAATGCTGCACATTTCGTTTCTCGGCTTCAATCGTCACAACGCCGCTGCTTTGAATGACGCTGGTCATTTTCTGTCCTGCTGCGTCGCGCACCGCGATCTGGGTATTTGGGCCCAGCGCAATACTCTCCTGGCCGCGCACCAGTTCCAGCCGTCCATTTGCGGCCGTGCGCACCTTGCCGCCGTCAGGCACCACATCGCCGCGCTCCAGAGCCACCCAGGTGTTGCGCTCAAGTTGCATGACGGTGCCCCGCAAGCGCTCGGCGATCCATTCTTCGGCCAATGCGGCCGAACCGGTACAGAGCAACGAAAATGCGACTATTATGGATTTTCCGAGATACATGAACTTCCTCCGGCGCGGACCAATGCCGCTTTGAGGTTTATTCCTCACCCAAACCCTTTAACCGCATCCTACTTTTCTCGAATGCCGATCCGGAAGTGCAGATACTTCTACCGTTGCGGTTAACAGGTATCTCGAAAGAACAATACAATTGGAGACATGCGTCAGCTCATGTCAGTCATCATCATCGTCGTCATCATCATCGTCGTCATCGTCGCCGCCACCCACGCCAGCGCCTCCTCCACCCGCGCCAGCGCCACTACCGCCGTTTGACGGCGGCGGGGACACAACGGCTTCGACGGACCTGTTGGGCTCCCCCTGGGCTAGAGATTGGAAGGTCGAGCCTGGATCTGGCGCAGGATCGAAGCCCGCCGCCTGAGCGGCCGCGTTTGCCCCGACAACAGCCTGCCCGTTTACGAGATACACCGTGTTGACGGAACCCGGCCCACTGACCTGAAGAGGTCTGTCAGCTCCAGCGGAGGCCGATTGACCGACAACGACGTTTGCGATCACATTATTGCTGGTGTCTTGAACCTGAACGACGCCGCTATCGACATCGACCAATGCGCGACCATTCGCAAGGCGGACCGAAAACCGCGTACCCTTCACAACGGCGGCGAGTACCGGCGTGGTAACCTGAAAATGCTCCACATTACGTTTGTCGGCGGAGATGACGACGCTCCCAAGATGGTGCTCCACATTGGTGAGTTTACGGCCCTGCGCCTCGTGAATTGCAAGAAATGTTCCGGGGCCCAGATCGATTGATTCATTTCCGCGAACAAGTTCCATTCGTCCATTGTGCAGGGTGCGGACGTGATGGGACCGCCTTACGGTGTCACCAATCGCCAACGGATGCCACTCGCGCCCGTCATAATGCTGGGCATCGCCGCGCAACCGAACTACTGTCCATTCCTGAGCAATCACAAGAACGGAAGTTGAAAGAAGTGTCAGCACCACAACTGCCAGACGCGCCAGATTTCGCATGTAAAAACTCCATGGAACCACCGTCTAAGCTTGCGCTGAACTAATTAACTGACTCTGCTAATTGCGCTCGCAGTGAAGCCGTATCCGTGCACACCCAAGAACAGGGTTAACAGAGTATGACGCGTCTAGTGCAGTCTAGAATTCAAGCCCCGCCGGCACTGGCGGCGGCGTATGCACCACAGTGATCCGAACGCGCTCATTGGCGGCCATATAGGGATCGTTGGGAAAGAACGGTTCACCCGTCGCCCGCCCGGCTACGGCCTTGAAGCGATCGTCGCTCATGCCGAATTCGCCCAGGATCGAGCGCACCACATTGGCGCGGTCCGCCGACAGTTCCCAGGGTCCGTAGCGCGGATTGTCGTAGCGCCCGCCCGCCGCGGTATGGCCCGATATTGTCACCTGCGCATTGAGTTGCTGCAGGATCGGACCAATCGCCGCGATCGCTGCACGGGTCGGCTCCAGCGGATATTTCGACCCCTCTGGGAACATGGGGCGGCCCTGCTGGTCAACGATCTGGATATCCAGTCCCTCCTCGGTCTGCTCGACAAGCAGATTGTCCAGGAATGGGGTCACTTCGGGCAGCGACTGCCAGGCCTGCTTGATGCTCGCCGCCGCACTGTGGAACGCCTGTGCTTCAAGCGATTGCAGGTTGAATTCACTGTCGCTGCTGGCGCGTTGCTCGCTGCCCTGCTGGCGCGCCGCGCCGCCGATATGGGTATCGGTGGTACCCTGGTCCGAGCTTTGCGGCGAAGCTGGTCGGTCCTCGATGATGTCGGCAGAGGAGCCTGACATCTGGTTGCCCGAATTGTCCATCGCACTGCCACCCATCACGCCGCCAGCGCCGCTCGTGGTCGTACTAAGAGATGCGGGCGCGAAATAATTGGCGAGGCCTTCCTTCTGCTCAGGCGTCGTCATGCTGATCAGCCACATCAAGAGGAAGAATGCCATCATCGCCGTCACGAAGTCGGCATAGGCAATCTTCCACGCCCCGCCATGATGAGCATGGGCGGCCTTCTTGACCTTCTTGATGATGATAGGCTGGTCGTAATTCGCCATTCTGGCTGCCCCCGTTCAGGCTATCAGGTCGTTGCCGGCAGCGCGGCGGTGGCAGCTTCAACTTCAGCAAAGCTCGGGCGCACATCGCTCATCAAGGCCTTGCGCGCGAATTCAATCGCCATCACCGGCGGCTGGCCGCCGATATGGGCCAACAGGCCCACCTTGAGCGAGAGGAAGTATTTGGACTCGGCCTCATATGTGCTCTTGAGTGACTGGGCCATGGGACCAAAAAAGCCATAGGCGACAAATACGCCGAAGAAGGTACCAACCAGCGCGCCACCGATCAGGTGCCCCAGCACTTCGGGCGGCTCCGAGATAGCGCCCATGGTCTTGATCACGCCCAGCACGGCGGCCACGATGCCCAGTGCGGGCGTGCCGTCAGCGACCGCCTGCATGGCAGAAACGATCCGTTCCTGCTCCTGATGGTGCGTTTCCAGCTCCTCGTCCATCAGCGCATCCATCTCATGCACATTGTTGGACCCCATAGTCACCATGCGCATGTAGTCGCACACGAACTCCACCGCGTGGTGGTTCTTGGCAAATGTCGGGAAGGCGTTGAACAGAGTGGAATTATGCGGGTCCTCGATATGCGGCTCGATCCCCAAAATGCCCTTCTGCTGGATCAGCTTGTACATCGAGAACTGCAGACCCAGCAGTTCCACATAAGCCGCCTTATTGTATTTCGGCCCCTTGAGCATCGTACCGAACATGGATGGCACCGCCTTGAGCACCGGTGCCCCGTTTGCGATGATGAAAGCACCGATCGCTGCGCCCAGAATGATCACGAATTCAAAAGGCTGCCACAACACGTAGAGCTTGCCGCCCATCGCCGCATAGCCACCAAACACGCAGGCAAAGACGACGACGATACCGATAATCAGACGCATAGGGCTTACTCAAACTCAATACAAACAGGGCAGGAGGGCAAAAAACGCGCCCCCGACAGCCCACATAATGGTCCGGTTACGCTTAACAGGGGGTGTATTCCCGCCACCACGCCGTGCATGTAGACTGAATTGGACCGCTGCTACGTCGCGGCAAATTTTGACCCCTGCGAGACCACAATGTTCCTGCGCCCCGCTCTTGCGTTCCTTGCCGTCCTGCTGTTGGCACCCGCTGCCGCCGCCCAGTCAGAAGAGGACGTATACGCCCACATCGAGTCCATCCATGGCAATGCCGATGGGTTCTTCGAGGTCTTCTCTTTGCTTCAAGATGCCGTCATGTTCGGCGACCCTGTCACGTGGGGGCAATATGCCTTTTTCCCGCTGGTGGTGAATGCCAACGGCGAAACCTACGACGTGCTTGAAGAACAGGACCTTGCTGACAATTTCGACATGCTGGTCTCGTTCGACACGCAGCAGGCGTTCCTCAACCAGGATGTGGCAGACCTCATTGTCACCTCAGAAGGTGTCGGCGTCGGCAATGGCGCAGTGTGGATCAGCAATATGTGTCTGGACGACGATTGTGCTGCCACCCAATGGGGCATTATCGCCATCAACAATTGAACGCACTCCGGCGATGCTAAGTCACCTCCGTCAGACGGAGGTGACTTCAAATCCCAAGGCGAAACCGGCGCTAGACCGTCCCGCGCTCCTTGCGTAGCGCCACAACCTTGTCGACATCGGCCGCCGAGTGCCGCTCGTGCAATTGCTCGTCTTCCGGTCCACCGCCGGAATTGACACAGCGCCCGCGCTTTACCGGCTCGCGCGCATCGATCTGCTCGGCCCAGCGAATGACATTCTTATAGGTGCCCACATCAAGGAATTCAGCCGCATTATAAGCCCGGCCCAGCACCATGTTGCCGTACCACGGGAAAATCGCCATGTCGGCGATGGTGTACTCGCTCCCCGATATGAACTCCCTGTCCGCCAACTCCCTATCCAGAACGTCGAGCTGGCGCTTGGCTTCCATCGCATAGCGATTGATCGGATATTCGAGCTTGATGGGCGCGTAGGCATAGAAATGCCCGAAGCCGCCGCCGAGGAACGGCGCACTGCCCATCTGCCAGAACAGCCAGTTCATCGTTTCGGCCCGCTTTGCCACATCCTTGGACAGGAATGCATCGAACTTGTCCGCAAGATAGACCAGCATCGAGCCGCTCTCAAACAGCCGGATCGGCTCTTTCGGACCATAGTCCATCATCGCGGGGATCTTTGAGTTCGGATTTACCGACACAAAACCCGACCCGAACTGATCACCCTTGCCGATATTGATCAGATAGGCGTCATATTCAGCGTCATGCCCGGCTGCCAGCAGCTCCTCGAGCATGATCGTGACCTTCTGTCCATTGGGGGTTGCCAATGAATAGAGCTGGATGGGATGCTCGCCGCGCGGAAGCTCCTGGTCATGTGTCGGCCCGGCGATCGGCCTGTTGGTGCTGGCAAAGGCACCCCCGTTCTCCTTGTCCCAGGTCCAGACTTTGGGCGGCACATATTCGCTCATCACTACAACTCTTTCGACAGTGTCCTGAAATTACGGCGCGTGGTCCATCGCCTTTCACCGATATAAGCATAGATCACGCCGAGCGTAACCCTCCCCACCGCAGAACTTGCCAGCCCAAGCGCCCACAGCTACTGCTCGCCCATGAACACGCCCCCATTTGATATCTTCCTGGTCGCCACCCCCGGTCTCGACGCCCCGCTCGCCGATGAAGCACGCGCAGCTGGCTTCATCGATGCGAAAATCATCGATGGCGGGGTGACCTTTCCCGGCTCCTGGCCCGATGTCTGGCGTGCCAATCTGATGCTGCGCGGCGCCACCCGCGTTCTGGCACGCATCGCCTCCTTCCGCGCCATGCATCTGGCCCAGCTCGACAAGCGCGCGCGCAAGCTTCCCTGGTCCGAACTCCTCCGTCCCGATGTGCCCGTCCATGTCGAGGCCAGTTGCAAGCGCTCGCGCATTTATCATGCCGGCGCTGCGGCCCAGCGCGTCGCCACCGCCATCCGCGACGAGTTGGGCGCGCCCATCGCCGAAGACGCCGCCTTGCGCATTATGGTCCGCATCGAGGACGACCTCGTGACCATCAGTATCGACACCTCCGGCGAGTCCCTGCACAAGCGCGGCTTCAAGGAGGGCGTCGCTAAGGCCCCAATGCGCGAAACCATGGCCGCGATGTTCCTCGCACAATGCGGCTATACTGGCGCCGAACCAGTGCTCGACCCGATGTGCGGCTCGGGCACCTTCGTCATTGAGGCCGCCGAAATCGCCCTTGGCCTGCAGCCCGGACGCGGCCGAAACTTCGCCTTCGAACAGCTTCCCGGTTTTAACGCCAAAGCTTGGGCAGAGCTGCGCACACCTGCCGCCCCAACCCCGACAACTACGCGCTTCCTTGGCTTCGACCGCGATCCCGGCGCCATCCGCATGGCATCGGAAAACGCTGCCCGTGCCGGTATTTCGAACTGCACCGGTTTCGCCCAGCAATCCATCGAAGACCTGACCCCGCCCGAGGGTCCGCCGGGCCTGGTGATCGTTAATCCACCCTATGGCACCCGCGTGGGCGAAAAGGGCCCGCTCATCGGACTGCACCGTACCCTCGGAACGGTTCTCAAGACGCGCTTTTCCGGCTGGCGCGTCGGCATCGTCACGGCCGACCGGCAATTGGCGCAGGCGACCGGCCTCGGCTTTGACCCGCCAATGCCACCTGTCCTGCACGGCGGCATCCGCGTCGGGCTTTATCGGTCCAGGCTGTAGAATTCCAGACGAACGCGATACGTCCCTCCCCCTTTCAGGGGGAGGCTAGGTGGGGGTCCCCTTCCCCTAAGCCGCGCGTTCCCCCTCCGCCACGTCTTCAAGCCGCACAAAGCCACGCCGCAACGCTGCAAACACATCCGTGTCGAGCCCGGTACCTACTTCCTTTTCCATGATTTCGAATGCTGCCGACACCGGCATCGCCTTGCGATAGGGCCGGTCCGCCGTCAGCGCGTCGAAAATATCGGCCACGGTGACAATGCGGGTGTCCAGATCGATTGCGTCCGCCTTGATGCCATGCGGATAGCCCCGGCCATTGAGCTTTTCGTGGTGGTCCCCGGCAATCCGCGCCATGTCGTGGAATGCTGCGATCTTGGAGAGAATCACCCGCCCCAGCTCGGGGTGCCGTTTGATTTCGGCCCACTCGTCATCATCCGGCTTGCCGTTCTTGTCGAGCACGCTGTTGGAAACGCCCAGCTTGCCGATATCGTGCAGCAACGCCGCGCGCTTAAGCCAGCGCCGCCGCTCGGGCGCATAGCCCATTTCCTCCGCGATCAGGTCGGTGAACAGCGCCACCCGGTCACTGTGGCCGGCCGTAAACGGGCTTTTGGCGTCGACCACCTGCGCAAAGCCGGCCGCGATGTCGTCCAGATAGTCCTCATCCACCGCCCGCGTCAGCGCCCGCGGCTCGAGCTCCATCACGCGCTCATGCAGGTCATTGCTGAGCATGGCCTGCCAGAACCCGGCATCGTCCTTCATCCCGGCCAGCAGGATCACCAATTGCGGATCGAACCAGCGCCCGGAGCGCTCGGTCACCTCGGCCAATGCCGCCTCGGCTCCGCCGCGCATGAAGAACACGTCCACCACCTGCGCCAGCAACGCAATGCGCGCGAACAGCGAAATCTCTTCGCCTTCCAGTTTCACCGGCTGCCCGCTGCCGTCCCAGTGCTCGTCGAGATCGAGAATACCCTGCGCCACGGCCTCGGAAAACCGCATCGACCGGGCGATCACCGCGCCCCGCTGGCATCGCGTCTCGATCAGTTCCTTGGAGATTTCCCCGCCATTGCGCGCAATATGCACCAGCGTCTGCAGCCGCTCGACAAAGCCTGACTTGCGGCCGGTATTGGCAATCAGAAAGCGCAGGATTTCAGGCAGCTTGGTGTCGACCACCTTGTAGTTGCTTTTGAAGCTCAGATCATCGGCCAGATAGAGCTGGCAGATCCGCGCCGCATTCGAGCTGCATCCGATATCCTTGAGCAGCAGCGTATAATAGAGATCCGAAAGCTCGGCCTGGCTCAGTCCCAACCTCATGCCCAGATGCATGCCGATCCAGCAGCATCTCAGGCTATGCCCCACCGGCTGCCCCTCGGTAATATCGAGCGCAAAGCTGAGCGCGCCCACCACTTCGGACAGATACACCACTTCGCGTTCGGCCACGGCACTCCCCTTTCGTGCCGCCCAGCCTATGGGAAAATCCTTAAGGCAATATCCAGACCCGATGTCGTCCGCACGCCGCCAATCCATCCAATTTGAACCAAATCCTAACCATGTGATCAGCCATGCGTCCTCCGCATGCAACGATCCGCCACGCCGGCGCTTCCTCTTCCACGCTTTCACTGTAGCCGCGTATGGAGGCCAAACAAATGTCCAACGCTTTGCGTATTCTGGCCGTTGAAGACCAGCCGCTCCTGCTGCTCGATCTGGCGGATCAATTGACCGAACGCGGCCACCATGTCCTGACGGCCGGCAGCGCCCGAACTGCTGCGCGCCTGATCGACGCCCGCATCGACGCTCTGGTTACCGATATCGAACTTGGCGACGGCCCCGATGGGCTGGCCCTGGCGCGCCTCGCCGCTCAGGCCCGGCCCGGCCTGCCCATCATCGTCGTGTCCGGCGGTGTCCGGCCGACACGGGCCCAATTGCCCCCCGGCGCCCTGTTTCTACCCAAGCCCTACCGGATCAGCGACATCCTGGCCGCGCTCGACACCCAACAGGCCGCCCGCGCCGCCTGAGGATCAGGCCGTGGTCGTCACAGAGCTGTTCCAACAGGCTGTTATTTTGCGCGCCTCGACGTGCAAATCAGCGGCCCATATGGACATTCTCAACGATCTCGTCCTGCCTCTTGCGACCTCGCCCTGGGTCTATCTGGTGGCGTTGTTGCTGGTCGTGCTCGACGGGGTGTTTCCCGTCTTTCCCAGTGAAGTGGTCGTCGTCGGTCTGGCGGCCCTCGCCGCTTCCAATGCTGTCCCTGACATTGTCCTGCTGCTGCTGACCGCCTCGCTCGGAGCCATGCTGGGCGACAGCCTGACCTACGCATTGGGCCGTCTTGTCGGCGTTCGCCGCCTTCAATCCACCCGCTTTCGCCCCCTGGCGCGCCTGCTGCGCTGGGCCAGCCGCCGCTTGGGTCCGCGTGCCGGTATGGTGGTGCTCACCGCCCGCTTCATTCCCTTTGCCCGTCTGGCCGTCAACCTTACCGCTGGCAGCACTGGCTTTGCCTATGCCCGTTTTGCCCCCTTCTGCCTCATCGCCGGTGTGGTCTGGGCCGCCTATAACGTCACCATGGGATATCTCGCCGGCCAATGGTTTCGCAGCCAACCGCTGCTGGGCATGGTTTTGGCTATCCTGCTCGCCGTACTGATCGGCCTTCTGCTCGATCGCCTCGGCGCCCGCCGCCGCCGCCCTGCACCCTGAAGGGATCACTTTGTGGGAACGGGCACGCGAGTCAGGCGTTGGTCTGTCACACCATCAAGGAGATGAAAATGGACTGGAACCGCATCGAAGGCAGTTGGAAGCAGTTCTCTGGCAAGGCCAAGGAACAGTGGGGCAAGCTGACCGATGACGATATCGCCCAGATCAACGGCAACCGCGAGCAGCTCGAAGGCAAGCTTCAGGAGCGCTACGGCAAGACCAAGGACGATGTCCGCAAGGAAGTCGACGACTGGTCCAGCCGCGTGAACTAAGCGGCCAGCCACCCCTCACAAAAGCCCGGTCACCGACCGGGCTTTTGTGCGTCTTTCGCCCGCGCTATTTGAGCTGCACAATCTGGATCAGATTCCCGCAGCTATCATCGAACACGGCCATCATAACCGCGCCCGCATCCATCGGATCTACGGTGAATTGCACGCCCTGGTCCTTGAGCCGCGAAACCTCGGCGACAATATCATCCACCATGAACGACGTGGCGGGAATACCGTCGGCAACCAATGCGGCCTTGAACGGCCCCACAGCCGGATGCTCGCTCGGCTCCAGCAGCAATTCGGTGCCCTCCGGGTTTTCTGGCGAGACCACTGTCAACCAGCGATTGCCATCGCCCAGATCCAGATCGTGCTTCACCTGGAAGCCCAGCCTGTCCCGATAGAATTCCAGTGCCTTGCTCTGATCGTCGACGAAAACGCTCGTCACGTAGATTTTCATGTCTCTGGTCCTTTTCCCAAATGCTTCTCCAGCCACGCCTCTCCAGCCGCGCGCAGCGGCGTCAGGTCCAGCGTATGCAGCTTTGTCCGGCCGGCCCAGGTGACTGCGATCAATCCGGCACGTTCCAGCACGTCGAGATGTTGACTGACCGCCTGGCGGGACATCGGCGTCTGGCCCTTGGCCACCGCGGCAGCGCAGAGCTCGAGCAGTGACTGGTTCGGTCGTACGGACAATCGATCCATCAACCGCCGCCGTGTCGGATCGGCGATCGCCTTGAACACAAGGTTGAGCTGGTCGGCGTCCATTGCTATTTGACATGCAAGTGATTCATTGCCTTTTTATATGCAAGCATATTGTTGCATGTCAACATCAAGCCATACCGGGGGGGGGGGGGGGGGGGGGCAAACAGAAAAAAGAAAGTGGGAAAGAAGGGCCGGGTTTCGATGGCCGCCCCCCCCCTCGCCCCCCCCCCCCCCCACACCACCCC
>NZ_WQRF01000013.1 GCF_009758415.1 Devosia marina
ACAGCGGAAAGAACGGCTCGATCCGGCGCATCTGTTTCAGCGTCAACATCAGCAAATCACTCAAGGCAGCACCTCCTGCCACCTTGAATCACTGCTCATCATTCAACTCAACAAATTAATGGGTCCTGACCCTAGCTGTGATCCCTGAGAACCAGGGCTTTGCTCAAATTGCCGGAGCCCAGTATGGGCACCCTGAACGCGCAAAAATGGGGGAAATGGTTGCGTCGAATCTCCGACGCCGAATAGATGGCCATAGCCATTGCTGGTCTCCTGTTCCTGCAGGTGCCGCTTTGGTCAGGCCGTCAGTCCGATTGCCGTCGGGCTGGCGGCCGCCTTGCCAAGGCGGCGTGGACGGGAATGTCCGTGGGAAACGCTGGCACTTGTTGGGTCGGAAGTCACGTCCATTCGCCCAGCATGGTTAACCGTCACACAGTGTCGCCGTACTGACAGTGCGTGGAAGCAAAGCTGCTGGGCAGGAACGCGCCCCATTCCGGCCATTTATCCGGCATTAGCAAGCGCCCGTCAGCGGACTGACGGCTATCACCTCACATAACGTAGACCGGAGCGAGGCAAAGGGCGCTGGTCGATCATAGGAGACCGCCTAGCGAGCGATGGTCGCAATCGTATGGAGAGCCTCCAGACACGCCGCAGCAGCTTCCCGGCCCTTGTTGTGCTCGTCCTTGCGGCTGCGCAGGATGGCCTGTTCGTCCGTATAGGTGGTCAAAATACCAAAGGTGATGGGTTTGTCGGTCTCAAGACCGGCCTGCATCAAGCCATGGGCAGTTGCCTCGCTAATATATTCGAAATGGGCCGTGTCGCCCTTGATGACGCAGCCGAGGCAAATCACGCCGTCGAAACCGGATTGCGCCAACCGCTTGGCGATAAGTGGAATTTCGAAGGCGCCAGGCGCCGAATAGACATGGCCCGGCGCAATCGAAACGCCGTTTTCGGCGAGATAGGCCAGTGCACCATCGCGCAGGCCGTGGGTGACCTCGGGATTGAACTGGCTGACGACAAGGGCAAGGCGACATGTGGTTTCAGACATTCTGGTTCTCATGTTCCTGATGGGTGAAGGTGTGGCCGAACTTGTCCCGCTTGGTCGCGAGATAGCGCCAGTTGTAGGGATTGGCCGGGATTTCGAGCGGCACGCGCTCGGTGACATCGATGCCGAACTGTTCGAGCGACAAGGCCTTGTCCGGATTGTTCGACAGGAGCCGCAGGCTTTCGATTCCGAGCGCGCGCAGGATCTGCCCGGCAATGCAATAGTCGCGGGCATCGGGTGCAAACCCAAGGGCTGTATTGGCTTCCACCGTGTCGTGACCCTGGTCCTGTAGGGCATAGGCGCGGATTTTGTTGGCAAGGCCGATGCCACGCCCTTCCTGACCGCGTAGATAAATGAGGGCGCCGCCATCACCAGTGGCGATCTGGCGCAGGGCCTCCTGCAATTGCGGCCCGCAATCGCATCTGAGCGAATCCAGTGCATCACCGGTCAGGCATTCCGAGTGAAGGCGCACCAACGGCGTGCGCCCCAGGGGGTTGCGGATCAGTGCCAGATGCTCGGTGCCGTCCAACCGGCTGCGGAAGGCGCGCACCTCCAGCGGGATCGGCGAGTGTTCGGTGGGCAATTCGGACCGCGCCACCTCGTCCACCAAAGTCTCGTTGGCGACGCGATGGGCAATGATGTCCCTTATGGTGAGGATGGGAAGATTGTGCTCCCGGGCAAAGACCTCGAGATCGGGCCGCCGCGCCATCTGCCCGTCGTCCCGCATGACCTCGCAGATCACGCCGGCGGGCCGCAATCCGGCCAACCGCATGAGGTCGATCGCCCCTTCGGTATGGCCATCGCGCGCCAGGACGCCATTGTCGGCGGCCCGCAGGGGAAAAACATGCCCCGGCGAGGCGATATCGGCGGGCCGCACCTCGGGATCGGCGGCAACCTCAACGGTTCTGGCCCGGTCATGTGCCGATATGCCCGTTGTGATCCCCTCGACGGCCTCGATGGACACGGTGAAGGCGGTCGAGCGGCGGGCCCGGTTATTGGCCACCATCGGGGGCAGACCAAGCCGGTCGACCTGTTCGCCGGTGAGCGCCAGGCAGATCAGGCCACGGCCATGCCGAGCCATGAAGTTGATTGCCTCAGGAGTCGCATACTCAGCGGCAATGACCAGATCGCCTTCGTTTTCGCGATCCTCGTCATCGACCAGGATCACCATGCCGCCATTGCGTAATTGGGTCAGGGCTTGAGATAGGGCAGACATAGGCGCTCCACATATTTGGCCATGACATCCACCTCGACATTGAGATCGTCGCCAATGGCGAGGGTGTTGAGATTGGTGTGCTCCCAGGTGTGGGGGATGACGGTCACCAGCACGGCAACGCCCCCGTCCCGCTGGTCCAGGCCATTGATGGTGAGGCTGATGCCATTGAGGGCGATAGAGCCTTTTTCGACGCAATAGCGTCCAAGGGCGTCGGGCAGCACAAAGACATGCTTGTAGGCGCCATCGGCCTCGACCCGCTCCACCAGCCGCGCCAGTCCGTCGACATGACCCTGCACCAGATGGCCGGAAAGCCGCGTGTCGAGCGTTACCGCGCGCTCCAGATTGGCGTATTGGCCGACGGCCAGGCCACCCAGATTGGTGCGCGCCAGCGTTTCGGGGCTGATGAAGAAACGGGCGCGGCCGGCGCCATCGAATTGGGTGACTGTCAGGCACACGCCATTGACTGCAATGCTCTCGCCCAGCGATAGGTCCGCCCATCCGCTCTCAAGTTCGATCTCCAGCGAGCCGCCATTGGGCGCGGCCAGAGAGACGCGTGCGCGTTTTTCAATGATGCCCGAGAACATCTTTTTCCTTTCCGTGTGAATAAGCTTGGGAAACCAGGTTGCGCCGAACGGTCACCCGGTCGGTCCCGTCGGGATTGGCAGCCTGTTCGATCAGGACATGCTCGTCCCAGAGGCCGGTTGTGAGCAGATGCGTGGTGAGGTTCGGACCGGCTTCGACCAGCACTTCCATGCCGCCCGCCGCGCCAATCGCTTCCAAGGCGTGGTGCACGTCATCGGCCAGGTGCAGGGCAAAGCCGCGCTGTCGGGCGGCATCCAAATAGGTCTCGGTGACCCGCCGACGCCCGTCCAGAATCACCAGCATGCGTTGCTTTTCCGAATGGTCTGGCACGCGCCGCACGGTAAAGAGGGGGTTGTCGGCGAGCACCGTCCCCGAGCCTGTCAGGATGGCATCGGCTCGACGCCGCAGACGATGGGCCAGTTCCAGCGATGCAGCGCTGGTAAAGGTCTTGCGCCCGGCAACCGGCACCATGCTTCCCGATGCGGAAATGGCCTGCTTGATGGTGATGAAGGGCAGACCGGCTTGGCTGCGCTTTGCGAATGGCGCGAGCAGCCGGTTGGCTTCTCCAAGCAGCACAGCGGCCTCGGGGTGGTGGTGCAGATCGGACAAGAAGTGCACATCGAGCCCCGCTGCGCGCAGGCGTTCGGCGCCGCCGCCCGTGACTTCAGGATTGGGGTCACGGCAGGCAATCCAGACCAGGCGTGCGCCGGTGCCCAGAATGGCTTCTGCGCAGGGTGGCGTGCGGCCGTGGTGGTTGCAGGGTTCGAGCGTCACCACGACACTGTCGATTTTATCGGCAAGACCGGCGGCGCGAGCCTCGTTGATGGCGTCAGCCTCGGCATGAGGCATGCCTGCCCGCCGATGTGCGCCGGCAGCCAGTTCCTGCCCATTGGCGTCGAGCAGCACGCAACCGACCGGCGGATTCGGCGCCGTCGCGCCCTCATGGGCCCGCGCCAAATCCAGCGCACGCGCAAAGGCGCGCAGGATCGGCCGCGGCGGAAGATCTGGATTGGGGTAAACTGCGCTCTCGTCCATGCCCGTCCCGTCGTCACCAAAGACGCGTTCCAGGGCAAATGACGACAAGCACGCGCTGTCCGGTGAACGGAAAGCGCGCGTCGACGATCATCGGTTCTCTTCCATCCGGACTATACCGTCGGCCCCGGAATTACACCGGGTCTGCTGACCCCACCCCGAAGGATGGGCGCTCGCGGGCTGATGTGCACAAAGACACAATTACCGCCGGTGGGGAATTTCACCCCGCCCTGAGAACACTAGCAGGTAGCCTGCTTCAATCTGACTTAGAGCAAGGGCGGCAACAGATCAAGAAGGCGCATCAACGTGCCCTTATCCCGAGCATGTGCATGCAAGTTATCTCAATAGCGATTTAGTTCGAATAGGAACCGTACGGGAATCTAACCAGACACTGCGAGACCGGCCGAGTTGAGCCGAAGTCCTACGAGGGTGTTTATGAAAAAGTCTCTTCTTCTGTCTTCCGCGCTGTCGGTCGCCGCGGCGATTGCGATCGCCAGCCCCGCACTGGCCATTGGTTCAGGCGACGTGCCTGCTCCTGTGGATTTGATTGACATGGCAGGCCCGGGCCAAAGCCACACCAATGGCAGCGGCATTTCCGGCTTTGACGGAAACCAGGGAAATGATCGCAAGGTGGGCAATGCCGGCGGGGGGTCCGTGTCGGAGCCCATCGAAGAACCGGTTGAGGAGCCGGTGGACGACGGTGGGGTCTGGTAATATTGCCCAACCCCGCAGGGCAGCCTCAAGTTGTGAGACTGCCCTGCGAGTCAATTTCCGGGTTCAGTTGCACGCTCGCCTTGGTTGGCGCACTAACAGACTGAACCTAGCCACGGCCGCGATAGCTGGGAACGCCAGTGTCTGGTAGCCAGAGATGGCTCGGCGGAGCCCCGGTCTGCCAGAAGACGTCAATCGGGATGCCGCCGCGCGGATACCAGTAGCCGGCAATTCTGAGCCAGCGCGGCTCGAGCAGACCCACCAAACGACGCCCGATCCCGACTGTGCAATCTTCATGGAAGGCCCCGTGATTGCGGAAAGCCGTCAAATAGAGCTTGAGGGATTTTGACTCTACCAGCCACCTATCTGGAACGTAGTCGATGACCAGATGGGCAAAGTCCGGCTGGCCGGTGACCGGGCAAATTGATGTGAATTCAGGCGCGGTGAAACGGGTCAGGTAATCGGTATCCTCGTGGGGATTGGGCACGCGTTCCAAAACGGCCGTCGTGGGGTCAGTGGGTGCCGGAATGTCGCGCCCAAGCTGGCTCAGGCCTAGATGTTGCTCGCTCATGCCTGTGCTCCCTCAATGGGAGCCGCCGACGTGCGGCGTGTCTGCAACAGATGAAGTAGCGGCAACGCCAGTACCACCATCCAGCTTTTGCCTACAACCTGACCCCACATCAAGTCAGTGTTCCCAAATGCAAGTTGCAGAAAGATCAGCGTATCCACAAAGAGCCCGACGATGCTCGAGGCGAACACGGCGAGAAGCAAGCCGCGACGCCGCAAGGGCGTGAAAACCGCCATGTCTGCCAGTTCGGACACAAGAAATGCTGCGGCCGACGCAATCACCAGGGCGGGCGGCGCTATCGTGGCTGAGATGGCTGCACCAGCGACGATGGCGGCGATGGCCCAGATTGCACCAAGACGCTGTTGCACAAAATCCCGGAGGACAAATGCAAGGCCGGCCACCAGCACACCGCTGGGCGCCAGGAGGCCGGGCGCCACTGGCACAAGACAAGGGCCATCCGGAACGCAGACAGTTCCAACATTGCCGATCATCCAGTTGGCCAGCGGTACGGTCAGGGTAAAGGCAGCAATGAGGGCTAGGCCCTCGACCTTCCAACGAAGGTTAGGCGTATCTAACATGGTATTCTCCTGCTTTCAGGCAACACAGACCTGAGCGGAGCTTTCATTGCGGGAGTCGTAGGTTTTTCGCAAGGGGCGAGCCACAGCAAGCCAACTGGCGCCGGAGCTCGGTGACCGATCTGAAAACGTCGTGGCGGAGCGAAGGAACCCGGTCGTCGGTCCGATATCTAGTTGGAATTAGCGGCGCCCGCCGCCTTTCCCACCAGCATTGTCACTGCCGGAATTGCCGCGGCCCTCATTATCGTTGCGCCGTTCGTGAGCAGCTTCCACTGCGCCGTTGCTTTTCTCGTTCGCATGCGCCAGTGCAGCTTCACGATTGTTGCCCGGCAATTTGGCAGCGGCGGCCACCGGGTTGGCGCTGACTGCGTCCTCGTCGCCGACGACTTCATCACCAAGACTGCCATCGGGTTCGCAGCCCTCAACGTCTTCAAGGCCAAAGGCTTGAAAGAGCGTGGTCGGCGCGCATTCGTCAGTGATCAGTTCTTCCTGCGCAAATGCAGGCGCGGACAGGCAGCTGATAGCAAGCACGATAATGGGAAGGCGGCACATATGAGACAACTCCAGTGCGAGCGCCCAATCGATATCAACAACACGTAAACTTACCGTGCCGAAATAATGAAAGATTGCATCTGCTTGAACACGAGCGACAGATCGCGCGACCCGATCAGCGGGCGAGCGGCCGGGAACCCATGCGCAAGCCGCGTATGTCCGAGTCAGCGCTGAGAAGGTGATCCACGGAATCGCAGCTGCCATGACCCATATTTTGCTAAAACTGCGGCTTTCTGACGAAAAGCCCGGAAACCATCAGGCTGCGCAGATGCAAGCGGGCCCATGATCGCAACCCTTGATTAACGACCAGCAGGTCGCCCTCGTCGCAAAAGTTGAGGGGGCGGCGGCTGCCGTATAAAACTTGAAACACCATGATCGCCTAATGGCTATAGCACTTCCCATCCTTTTCCATTGCTTTGCAAACACCGTCGCTTACGCGGATGACTGGGTCGCTGAGCGACTTCGAGGCTCGGTGCTCGTTCTTCAGGAAAAAGATTGGGCCCCCCTCCAGCGAGGAGACATCGTCTCGGACGATAGCTACATCAAGACTTTGGGAAACGGTCGGGTGACGCTTACCCGAGGAGCAGAAGCCATAGACGTCTCTGGTCACTCGATGATCCAGATTATTGATCGGAATGGCGAGAAATTCACAAACGTTCATCAGCACTACGGCCAAATCGCCGTAGAGGCGGAAAAACGGGACGTGAAGCACTTCGGCATTCTCACGCTTTATCTGGCCGCAGTGGTCAAGGGCACGGAGTTTGTCGTGAGAAGCACGAGCGCTGGGGCCAGTGTGTCGCTCGATCGCGGTCAGGTGAGCGTGGAGGACCCGAATACCGGCACCTATGTCGAGATCACCCCCGGGCAATCCACCACCGTGGATCCTTCCGGTCGCTTTGAGGTTGCCGCAACCGGCGGCGCTACGTTGCCTGTCATTCGCAACGCTGACGGGAACGCAGTCAACGGCAAACCCGATCGCGATTCCCGTGGGAACGGCAAGGCTAATGCCGGCGGAAACGGTAACGGTCACGGAAACAGTAATGCCGGTGGCAACAATAACGGCAACACAGGCGGCAACGGTAGCGGCAGTGCCGGTGGCAACAATAACGGCAGCACTGGCGGCAACGGAAACAGCAATGCCGGTGGCAACGGCAACGGCAACCCAGGCGGCAACGGAAAGAAGTAGCTGGAGGTGATCTGCCATAATAACGGAATCAGTCGGCGGGAGGACCGGAACGACCAATCGTGGCCATTAACCTGCGCCGCACACACTCGTTCTGCTCAGTGTCTGGCGGGACAATCGCGTCGGTACCGTCCGCACGGATACGCCTTCGCTACTCAAGTAGGCGTTGAATATGCGGAGTGATAACCAGCATTAACAGCATGGTGCCGCCAAGGCCGAGTATCACCCGGCCGGCAAGCTCGAAACGCCCAACGAGTCCGCTCATTCTGGCGGCGCCAACATGCGCGGCCAAGCCGACCAGCGACAGCACGCTCCCCACCCCCACCAGCATCGCCAGGGCAAATATCACGCCGGCCTCCGGAGATCCCATCGAGGTCGCCATCACCACTGTGAACAGTGTCAATGGACAGGGCACCAAACCCGCGGCCACGGCAAAAAGACCGGGATGCTCATGCGATCGCGTGGGCCAGATGGCGCGCCAGACCATCCAGACCGCAATTGCGGCGAGCAAGACCTGGCTGGTTGTTTCGAGAAACGGCGCCCGGCCTGCCTGGGTGATAGTGCGCGACACCAGCCAATTGGCCCCGAAGCCGATGGCGACAGCGCTACCGATGTGGGTAGCGCTGAGCAGCATCGAGGTCGCGAAGGCCTTGAGCAGACCGAGCCGCTCTCCCAGGACGAAGGTTGCGAGAACCAGTTTATTGTGTCCCGGCGTCAGGGCATGGGCCATGCCGAACACAACCGCGAGCGGCATTGCTCCAAGCAGGGCAAGCCAGTCACCGCTCGCCGAGAAGGCGCTGATCTGATCTGCAACCGACCGCTGGATATCATCCTGCAGCGCAACCAGAAAGGCCAGGATATCGGTCATCGACCCGGCCAGTTGGCGTGCTCGGCGTCGATGACAAAGGCATGGATATGGCGATGGCCATGTCCGGCCAGATGCGGGTGACCTGCGGGCAGGTCATCATGGCTGTGCTCGATCTCGACCGGGTCACCCTGCGGCCAGAGCCGCGTGGCCGCGACGACGCCAAAGGTCGCAATGGCGGCCATGGCGATGAACGTAAACTGCATGCCTGCTGTCGCCCCAAGCCAGCCGGCCAGCGGATAGCTGAGGAGCCATGTGGCATGGGAGAGCGCAAACTGGGCGGCGAACAAGGCCGGACGATCTTCGGGATGGGATGAGCGGCGGATCAGGCGGCCGGTCGGCGTCTGGGTGGCCGCATAGCCGATACCGATGACGAACCACAGCGCCAGGAGTGTGCCGTAGCCGCCGACAACACTGCCCGCCAGCATTGTAGCAACAAGCAGGCCCGCTCCAGCGAGCATGACGGGACGGTCGGCGAACCGGTCCAGCAGTTTTGGCAGGGCCAGCGCAGCAACCATTGAGCCACCACCAAAGGCCGCCAGGGCAATGGCGGTGGCCTGTTGGTCGAGCCCGAAGGACGATTGCACCAGTACCACGGTATTGACGATGACCATGGCCCCGGCGGCTGAAACGGCAAAGGTCAGCGCCAGAAGGCCTCGCAGGCGCGGCGTCTTGAGGTAAATGCGCATGCCCCGGGTGGTGCGGTCATAGATGCCGCGCGGTGCAGCGGGTTTCGGGCTGGGCAGGACCACCGAAAGCACCAGCAGCGCGGAGGCCAGAAACCCGATGACTGTCCCGGCAAAGAGCCTGTTGAAAGAGATGACCGTCAGGAGCGCTGCGGCGAGCAGCGGACTGGCCACGCTTTCAAGGTCATAGGTTAGGCGCGAAAGCGACAAGGCCCGCGTATAGTGCTTCTCATCCGAGAGCACGTCCGGGATGGTGGCTTGAAAGGTCGGCGTGAAGGCGGCCGAAGCTGATTGCAGCACAAAGATCAGCACATAGACCTGCCAGATCTCGGTGACGAAGGGCAGCAGCACCGCCACCCCGGCCCGCACAAGATCGAGCCCCACTAGCATGGCCCGACGGGGCAGGCGCTCGGCAAATGCCGATGCGATGGGCGCCACGCCCACATAGGCAATCATCTTGATGGCGAGAGCAGTTCCGAGCACGGCGCCGGCATCGGCGCCCGCGAGATCAAAGGCCAGCAGGCCAAGCGCCACCGTGGCGAGACCCGTGCCGATCAAGGCGATGACCTGGGCCAGGAACAGGTGTCGATAGGTGCGATTGGCGAGCACGGCCAGCATCTGGAGAACCTTTAGAGGTAGCGGGTAATTTCACGGAAGCCGTCAATGGCGGCACGGTCGACGGAACCGTCCTGGGTGACCGCGTCATCGAGGCAGTGCTCGAGATGATCGTGGATCAGCGTCTTCTTGGCCTGCTGGATGGCCTTTTCGACCGCATGCAGTTGCTGGGCGATATCGACACAGGGGCGGCCGGTCTCGATCATCTCGATCACCGATCTCAGGTGGCCATCGGCTCGCTTGAGACGTTTGACGATATCGGGGTGCGAGGCGTGGATGTGTTCGGTCATGCACCAAGACCTATCCCCCCTGGGGGGATAGGTCAATGTCGTGATCTTCAGAGATTGGCCTTAGATCAGCTTGCGAAATTCCTGATAGTCGCCGCCTGTGCGCAGCGTCACCACGACGTCGTCACTGCCGCGATTGCGGAAGAACCAGCCATGCGTCCCCGAGACTGGGGGGATCAATTCACCAGCGTCACTCGCCACCCCGCGGCCTTTTTCATAGGTCAAGGACTGTCCCTCGCCCTCACCATGGGCATCGAAGTTGATGACGCCGCCATCGACGACGAACTCATAGGTGGCGACGGCACCAGCCTGCATGACCAGCTTATATTCCGTCCCCTCCATGGGTGTGAGGGTGAAGGTAACCTCGTCGCGCCAGAGCGGCGCGGCAACGGCCGCTGGCGCTTCAACGGGAGCAGTCGCAGCGGCCAATTCGGCTGGTGCGGGAGCGACCTCAGTCGGCACTGCCACTGTTGGCTGGGTCGACTGCAGTTCCAGGATCAGGCTTTCGAGGGCATCGACCCGCGCCGCCAGTTGCTGCGTGTCTGTCGCTGGGGCAGGCGTTGGGCTCGGAATGGTTGTTCCGGCTGCAACCGCTGCGCTCAACGCTTCTCCAGCTGCGGCCTCCTCGGCGAGCTGCATCTTGATCTGCCCCATGGTGGTGAGGCCCGTCAGACGCCCGAAGCCGGTGGGGTCGATGCCGTATTCGGAGGGCAGCACGACGGTAATGAGGATGGCCAGGGCACTCACGCCGGCGATGACGGTCGAGCGGATCAGGCGGTCCGTCGTGGGCAGGTCGGCCTTGCTGGGAAAGTCGGTATTGTACATGGGAAGTAATCCTTAGGGCACGACTATGAAGCCGACGAGCTGGTATCCGAACAGCACGAAACCGGCGCACATCATGGCGACGTTGGCAGAATAAGCGAGCTTCCAGAACGAGCGCGTGCGCCGCCAGAAACCCATGACGATGAGGATGGCGGCCAAAGCCAGCAGTTGCCCGATCTCGACCCCGACATTGAAGGCGATAAGGTTTGGCAGGAGTCCATCCGGCGACATGTCGTATTCAAGCACCTTTGTCGCGAGACCCAGGCCATGGAACAGGCCGAAGATCAGGGTCGCCGCCTTGGTATTGGGCTGGAAGCCAAGCCAGCGCTGGAAGGCGCCGATATTGTCCAGCGCCTTGTACACCACCGACAGGCCGATGATGGCATCGATGAAATAAGAGCTGATGGCCCAGTTGAAATAGACGCCCAGCAGCATTGTGGTGGAGTGCCCGATGGCGAACAGCGACACATAAATGCCGATATGCTCCATCCGATAGAGGAAGAAGATGACGCCGAGCAGGAACAGGATGTGGTCATAGCCGGTGATCATGTGCTTGGCGCCCAGATAGACATACGGCAGCAGGTTCCAGCCGGTGATTTCGGCGATGTAGCCGGCGTCGGATGTGTCGACGCCATGCGCCTGAGCGGCGCCGGTCAAGGCGAGGGCAGCCGCCAACGCCAGGAGGGCGGTCACGATCGGCCTGAATGGCCAAATCGCCCACGGAGGATTGAGGGTCATGGAATTGATCCGTGCATGTGAACGTGAGGGGCTTGCCTCTGGCGGGTCACAGCAAGGTTTTAGGTGGTCTTTCGGTGCCGAACCGGATGGAGCTCTTTATACCCAAGACCATGCCGCCGGGCCAATCCGGCGAGAGGTGGACCAAGACGACAGTCTGGACACTCGGATGATGGGGCACATCATGGGCATGATCGGTGGCGTCGTGGATATCCGCGCCGACATCACCATGGACGTGGCCGTGCGATTCCACGGCTTCGACAACGGCCCCAATGACATGCGAATGCGCTGCCGCAGCCACGACCGGCGTGGCGAGCAGCGAGGCAAAGACCAGGGCGACGAGCGCCGTCAGCCATCTGATTGGCCATATCCGCATGGTTCGAAGTTTGCCCCGGTCTGGTTAATGCGCGCTAAAGACGAGGTGCGCCACCTCGGCGCGGCTTCGTTCGCCTATGAGGGTGGCTGTTCTATGGCAGAAGGCCGGTGCCTAGGCCGATAGCGCCAGCGCCCACAACGTGCCATGCGAAAGACCAGGATGGCCGCCAGGAGGCAGAGGACCAGCGCAAGCCAATCGATTGTGGAACGCCGGCACGGCCATGTTGTGCGGCCCCCCAAAAAAGACGACAGACGTCCTCGAACACCACATGAAGACCAAACCAGATCGCCAGGTTCCGGATGTACGAACGGCAGCAAAGCTGTTTTCCCAACTCAAAGCAGACTATCCGCAAACGGCCCCGTTGGAGGCGCTGCCGAAGAGGGTTGTGGGGCAGGGGGTAGCTCTTCCGAGGCGGCACGGCGCCGACCGATGAACCGCTCGCCTTAATCGTTCTCCGATTGGCCGATGTTGGCCAAAGGAGAATGAAAATGGGTATCTCACAATATGACCCCGCCGCCAGAGGTCGGCCGGCGTGGAACGCCGGTCGGCAAGTCGGCGCAAAGCGAGCGCTCAAGGTCCGGCAGATCTGGGCCATCCGGTTCTTCCTGGACCGGGAGGGCCGCATGCGCGACCGAGCGCTGTTTGACATGGCAATCGATAGCAAGCTGCGCGGCTGCGATCTGGTCAAGCTCAAGATCGGCACACTGGTGACCGGTCATGACATTCGCGCCAGGGCGATGGTGATCCAGCAGAAGACCGGCCGGCCGGTGCAATTCGAGATCACGAGCGACGCCAGAGCGAGTTTGCTGGCGTGGCTCGAAAGGCGAGGAGGCTCGGTAGAGGATTTTGCCTTTCCTAGCAGAGCTGTTCCAAACGACCACCTGAGCACCAAGCAATATGCTCGGCTGGTGGATGAGTGGGTGACGGCTATCGGTCTTCGCAAGGAGGAATACGGTACGCACTCGCTCAGGCGCACCAAGGCCTCGCTCATCTATAAGGCCACCGGTAATCTCCGCGCCGTGCAAATCCTACTTGGCCATACTAAGATTGAGAACACGGTTCGGTACCTGGGCGTTGATGTCGAAGACGCACTAGAACTGGCAGAGCACACCGAAGTCTGACGATCAGCGGCCCCACCTTCGGTGAGGCCGCACGCGAAGACGCTTACGGACCAATATCATGCTTCGAGCGCTGTAACCGGACGGTCGGCAATCCCTTGATCACGTCACTTCCAAAGAGTGCATCCGGACCATCATTGATGCGCCCCATTCCCACCGTTCAGGCCGGGATTTTGATTTTCCAAAACCGGTCATCCCGCCTGGGTAAGAAGCCATCTCATTGAACGGGACATCGGAAGTGCGCGACGAGATGGCTCAACTGCGTAGGCTGCGTGCCCTAGCCCGTATCGGTCTGTTTGCGCTGCCACAAAACCTAGCTGTGCCTCTTAACATACCCGAAATCACAGAAGCCTGATCAGCCTGGCAAAACGGAGTGGACGCAACGTTATCGGTATTGCTAGCCTAAATTCGAGGATCTAAGTTGAACGAAGGCTGGGCAATACCTAAAAAGTGCTCAATATCCGTAGCAGAACAACGGGTCATCAGCCACAATGCCAAAATCCCCTATAATCCCTCTTGATAGCGCCACGCAGTATGTGGTGCTGGATGGAATGGTATCATTTCCAAGAAACGAGGATTGTGCCGAAGATTTTCCTGGCGATGCAATAAGATATAAAAAAAGAAGCTTCACTTCGTCACTTTTTAGCGAAGGTGCTTAAGAGATTTATGTTCTGGGCTGGGTCACGTCCAATATTTCAATGCGCAAACTCACTGAGTGACTAGCGCGAGATCAATGCACGATCAATCCAACGCAAGTATATTTGAGTTCGGTAAACTCCAAAATTCCGTGGTGTGATCCTTCACGCGAATTGCCGCTCTGCTTGACGCCGCCGAAGGGCGCCAATTCAGTCGAGATGACGCCGGTATTCACCCCGACCATGCCATATTCAAGACGTTCCATCACTGAAAACATACGGGAAACATTCTGAGTATAAAAATAGGCTGCAAGCCCGGTCTCAGTGTCATTGGCTGCAGCGATAACCTCATCTTCCTCGATAAAGCGGAAGACCGGCGCGAGGGGGCCAAAGGTCTCTTCGTTGGCCACTAGCATTGTGGCGTTGACGCCGGTCAGTACGGTGGGCTCGAAAAAGGTCTGCCCCAAACCATGACGCTTGCCACCCAGTTCAACCCTGGCGCCTTTGGCGAGCGCATCGGCGACGTGGGACTGAACCTTGGCCACCGCTTCCTCGGTGATCAAGGGTCCCTGGACAACCCCGTCGGCAAAGCCGTCGCCGACCTGTAGCGCCCGGACCCGTTCGATCAGCTTGGCAACGAAGGCATCATGGACCTTGTCCTGCACATAGATGCGATTGGTACAGACACAGGTCTGGCCCATATTGCGGAACTTGGAGATAATGGCGCCGTCTACCGCCGCATCAAGATCGGCATCTTCGAAGACGATGAAGGGGGCGTTTCCTCCCAGTTCGAGTGCCACTTTCTTGACGGTGCCAGCGGCCTGACCCATCAGAATTCTGCCCACCTCGGTGGACCCGGTGAAACTGACAAGGCGCACCTTGGGATGAGAGGTCAACACGCCGCCAATGGCAATGGCGTCGCCGGTGATCACATTGAGCGTACCCGCCGGAAACCCGGCGCGCTGCGCCAATTCGGACAGGGCGAATGCGGTCAGCGGAGTCTCCGGCGCAGGCTTAAGCACCACGGTGCAGCCAGCGGCTAGGGCCGGGCCGACCTTGCGCGTGATCATGGCTGCGGGGAAATTCCAGGGGGTGATCGCGGCCACCACACCAATGGGCTGACGCAATACCATGATGCGTGCGTCGGCGCGATGGGCAGGCAACAGTTCGCCCGCAATACGTTTGGCCTCTTCAGCATAAAACTCGACATAGGAAGCGGCATAGTCGATCTCGCCCAGAGCCTCGGCGAAGGGTTTTCCTTGTTCGCTGGTCAGTATGGTCGCAAGATCATCGCGATTGGCGACAATCAATTCAAACCATTTGCGCAGGGTGGCGCCCCGATCCTTGGCGGTGCGCGCCGCCCATGGGTGGAAGGCGGCCTGAGCCGCCGCGACGGCTTCTGTCGCCTCGGCAGCACCGTGATGGGGGACCTTGGCGATAAGCTCGCCATTAGCCGGATTGAGGACCGCTGTGGTGGCCTCGCCGATGAACTGCCCATTGATCAGGCTTTGCGTCCGCAGCAGGGTGGGATCGGTGAGAGTGCGCATATTTGGTTCCTGAACCTAGTGCGTTGCAACAAGAGCGCGACCGAGCTTGGCGAGCCCTTCTTCGAGCAGTGCATCGGAAATGGTCAGTGGGCAGAGAATGCGGATGGTGTTGCCGTAGATGCCGCATGAGAGCAGCACGAGCCCATCGGCCAGCGCTGTCTGAATAACGCGTTTGGTGGTTGCGGCGTCGGGTTCGCCACTGTCGGTGACGATATCAAAAGCAATCATGGCCCCGGGACCGCGAATAGCCGAAATGGGCACGCCGTCGTTGCGAAGAACCAGCTCTTCCAGCGCGCCACGGATGCTGGCACCAATCGTATCGGCGCGGGCCAACAGGCCTTCTTCGGCAATCACATCGAGCACAGCCAGAGCGGCGGCACAGGCCAAGGGGCTGCCGGCATAGGTGCCGCCCAGGCCACCGGGTTCGGCGGCATCCATGATGTCAGCCCGCCCGATGACGCCCGAAAGGGGAAACCCACCCGCCAGGGATTTGGCGACAGTCAGCAGATCGGGTTCCACCCCGGAATGCTCGATGCCGAACATCTTGCCAGTGCGGGCAAAGCCGGTCTGGACTTCATCGGCGATCAGCACGATGCCATGGGTGTCGCAGGTCTGGCGCAATGCCTGCAACAGTTCGGTGGGGGCAGGCAGGAAGCCCCCTTCACCCTGTACAGGCTCGATAATGATGGCGGCCACATCAGTGGGCGCGATGTCGGCCCTAAACAATGTGTCGAGCGCGCGCAGCGTGTCAGCCACATTGACGCCATGGCTCGGTGCTGGGAATGGCAAGTGGTAAATGGCTGGTGGCGCGACACCGAATTTGACCTTGTAGGGGGCGACCTTGCCGGTCAGCGCCATGGTCAGCGTGGTACGACCATGAAAACCACCGCTAAAGGCGATCACGCCGGGCCGTCCGGTGGAAGCCCGGGCAATCTTGATGGCGTTCTCAACGGCCTCGGCTCCGGTGGAAAACAGCACTGACTTGGCTGGTGCGCTGAACGGTGCCAACCCATTGAGCCGCTCGCATAGCGCCACATAGGGTTCGTAGGGCAAGATCTGGAACGCAGTGTGGGTGAAGTGATCGAGTTGATCGCGCACCGCCGCCATCACCTTGGGGTGACGGTGACCCGTATTCAGCACCGCGATACCCCCCGCAAAATCGATATAGCGATTGCCTTCAATGTCCCAGATCTCCGAATTTTCAGCGCGCTGGGCATAGACCAGGAAGGCACTGGCGAGCCCGCGCGGGATGGCGGCGATGTGGCGGTCACGGAGATCGGAATTGTGAGACATGGGACGCACTCTGGGAGCAGGATCTGGTCCCCCATTGTTACCGTGCCGTTCATCACACCCGTAGCAGATTGATTTGCATACAGTGGTGCATTAGAGCTTCCACTCATGAATGCTGACGGATTCAACCTTCCCCCATTGATCATGCTGCGCGCCTTCGAAGCGGTGGCACGAATGGGCAGCATGCGTAAGGCAGCGGACGATATTGGCGTCAGCCACACAGTGGTCAGCCGCCATGTGCGTAATCTCGAGCATTGGATGGGTCAGAAGCTGGTGACGGCGACGCCTCGTGGGGTAGCGTTGACAGCAACTGGTGAAACGCTGTTCGCATCGGTTACCCGCGCCTTCCGGATCATTGCCAACACTACGGCTGAGCTGCGCCCCGCATCACCGCGTGCCGGTCTGCGTATCTGGTGCATGCCGGGACTGGCCACTCGCTGGTTGACGCCGCGCCTGTCGGATATCGAGGCGGCAATGGGATCGGTCGAGATCAGTCTGCGGGCGATTGATCGCCTGCCCGACTTTGCCGCGCACGAGGCCGATCTCATGATCGGGTTTGGCCGTTTTGAGGACCTGCCGACTGGCGCCCGGCGACTGATCCTGCCGCGCATGTTTCCGGTCGCCAGTCCGGCATGGATTGCCAGCAATGGCGCACCAGCGGATCTCTTGGCCCTGGCACAGGCCCCGCTGATCCATGAGGAAAGCCGCCAGCAATGGACGGACTGGTTTGAGGCGATGGGCACTAGGCTAAGCGCGCAATTGCGCGGGCCGCGCCTGTGGGACGCCAATCTGGGCTTTGACGCTGCACTGGCGGGCCAAGGTATTGCGCTGGTGACCCGACTAACGGCTGGCAGCGAGATCGACGATGGCAGGCTGGTGGAAATCCTCGACAGCAAAGTGCGACTGGGCGGCTATTATCTGCTGGCGGCACCGCAGCGTCAGGGGGACCCCATGCTGATCCGGTTCGAGCGTTGGCTTGAGGACAACCTGCCGCGCGAGTGAGCGTTGCGCACCTACGCGAGCGCGCATAATTTTGGGCCGCGAAGCGCCGCTGTCTAGAGCGTTTTCGACAATTGTCCTGCTTGACGCGACAGGGGAGCAACCCGACTTTAAAGGGGTCCTTGGTCAACAACACCCGTCCCATTATGCCCAGCACCCGCAAACCCGTTATCGGGGTCATTTCCTGCACCCGTACCGTCGAGGGCGAAGACGCCTATATCGTCAAAACCCGCTATGTGGATGCCCTGGCCAAGCATGCTGATGCGGTACCACTGATCTGCCCTGCCATCACGACGCGCGACGATGCGGACGCCATGCTTGCGCGGCTCAACGCCATTCTGTTGACCGGCAGCAACTCCAATATCGAACCGCACCACTATGGAGCCGCCAGTGGGCGAGCGCCCTACGATCCAGGACGTGACACGATGTCGGCCCTGCTGAACAAGGCAGCGGTGGCGGCGGGCAAACCGGTGTTCGGGATTTGCCGGGGACTGCAGGAAATCAATGTGGCTCTGGGCGGTACCCTGGTGGACCAGCGGGACGGCGCAGAGCCGCCGGAATTGCCGCATCATGCGCCCGACGATGCGTCGCTTGAGCAGATGTTTGGCCATAGCCACCCCATTGACGTGGTGGCGGACACGCCCTTAGCTGCGATTACTGGCGAGCCGAAGCTCACCGTCAACAGCGTTCACTTCCAGACGATCGGGACACTGGGCGCCGGACTGGTGGTAAATGCGCGTGCTAAAGATGGCGTAGTGGAAGCGGTTTCCTCGGTCCAAGGACCGGCGAAAATCCTAGCGGTGCAATGGCATCCGGAGTGGCGACCAGAGACCCGGTCGCACGATCTGGCATTCTGGCAGGCGCTGGGCGAAATCACGCGCGACGACGCAATGTGATAAGAATTCATTATAGGCCGAATATTGATTAGGAATTGGACAGCGGCGCTGAAAGGCCTTTGATTATTGGCGTAAACCAACTTAGGCGATCCATGACCGACAAGAAATTCTATCTTAAATTCGTCAAAGCCAACGTTCAGGGTATCATCACGCTTTATTGGGATAACGCGCCCAAGACCTGTGAAGCCCTGTGGAACGCGCTGGAAACGCCGATCCAGTGGGATGCGACCCACGCCATCTTTTCGGGTCCCGAAATCATGATGGGCCTGCCTGAGACCCACCGCACTTTCGATCCAACCGCCCTGCCGCCGGAAAACCAGACAGTGCTGCCCGAGCCGGGCGAACTGCTGTGGTTCTATCAGCCCAAGAACTTCTTCAAGATTGACCCCAGCGAATTCTGGGAAATTGGTATGTTCTACGGCGTTGGCGGCCGCACCTTTGGCCCCACGGGTTGGATTCCCTGCACTTATATCGGCAAGATGACCGAAAATCTGGATGCTGTGGCGGAGCAGTGCCGCCTGATCCGGATCGAAGGCGCCAAGACCGTTGAACTGGGTCGCCTGTAGAGACGCTGGCCCAAATTGACTGGGTGGCGGCTGTTGCGTCACCGGTCGCCTCTTCGGGCCACAATACAATGACCTCGTCTCTCGACAGACCCGGGATGAGGTCCACTCCAGCGCCGGACACTCGCAGTACTGGCGCTGTCGCCATCAATTCAGCAAGGGAGACGACCAATGAAAGCTATTCTCGGTACAACCGCTCTGAGCCTTTCGGTTCTGCTCGGCACCACCGCCTTCGCGCAGGACACCACCTTTACGATCAATTCGTTCGGTGGCGCCTATGAGACGGCCCATCGCGCCTGCATCATCACCCCGTTCGAAGAAGAAACCGGTGTGAGCGTCAATGTTGTCACCGCTTACTCGGCAGATGCCTTTGCCCAGTTGCGCGCCCAGAAGGATGCGCCGCAGTTTGACGTGATCCACTTCTCGGGTGGCCAGGAAATCGTTGGCGCAGCTGAGGGGCTGCTGGCACCAATCGATGCGGCAAGCCTGGCCAATGCAGCAGACTTGTATGACTTCGCCAAGGCCAATCTGGCCAGGGGTGAGGGCCCGGCCTATTCGATTGCGGCCATCGGCATGATCTATAACACTGACGCTGTCTCGCCAGCGCCGACCCAGTGGACCGATCTGCTTAACCCCGAGTACAGCGAACATCTGGTTCTCACCGACATCTCCAATGGCTATGGCATGCTCGGCTTCCTGATGCTGAACCAGTCACAAGGCGGCGATCTGAACAACATCCAGCCCGGTCTTGATGCGGTTGCCAAGCTGCTTGAAGCGGGCGCGCTGATCGTGTCGACCTCGCCCGAAATCCAGCAGGAATTCGCGCAGAATGATGCGTGGATTGCCCCTTACGCTTCGGATTATGCGTTTACGCTTCGCAAGGCCGGTCTGCCATCGGGTTTCGCACAGGGCGCTGAAGGTACACCAGCCAGCTTCATCACCACCAACGTCGTAGCCGGCCGTCCCAATACCGATCTGGCGCTGAAGTTCGTCGACATGTCGATCTCGCCAGAGGCACAGGAATGCTTTGCCGAGGCACTGCGCTACTCGCCCACCAACTCCAAGGCCGAACTGAGCGCTGAAGTCGCTGCTGACGTCGCCTATGGCGAAGAAGGTGTTGCCGGTCTGATCCGCTTTGATCCCGCCGTGATTGAAGCCAATCGCGCCGCGTGGGTTGAAGAGTGGAACAAGACGATCGCTCGCTAAGGCGGCCGATTAGCAGGGCGCTGCTCTGTTCCACTTGCCCCTGGGTGCAGCCGGAACAGGGCAGGGCCGTCCGCCCCCAGAAAGATCACGATAGCATTCCGGGCGCCACTTCTTTGCCGCCCGGACTGCGCAGTTCTCCAGCCCAAGATGGACAGACGACCTATTCAGCAATCTGTGGCCTAGCGGCGTCCTGAGCAAAAGGGCGCAATCTCATCGTTCGACTCGCGCGCCATGAAGTCTACACATAGATGGAATGTCCGATTTCGCTAAGCTGCGTGGAGCAAGGAAGACGCAACGCATGAACGACCGCACAGAAAACTTGCTGCTGGCCTTGCCCGGAATTCTGCTGCTGGGCCTCGCCTTCTTCCTGCCGATCGCGCAGATGTTGCTGCTGAGCATATCCGGGCCTGAAGGTTTTACTCTGGCGCATTTCGTGCGTTTTCTGTCCGACCCCTACTATCTCAACATCCTGTGGCGCACGGTGCGGCTATCGGTGCTGATCACCGTGATCTGCGCGCTGATCGGGTTTCCGCTGGCCTATATCATGACCAAGGTTGGTCCCAAGCTACGGTTGGGGCTGGTGGTGATCGTGATCCTGCCGCTGATGACCAGCGTCGTGGTGCGCACCTTTGGCTGGATGGTATTGCTCAGCCGCAGCGGCATAGTCCCCGAACTGTTGCGTGATACGGGCCTGGTGGGCCGCACCTTCGCCCTGATGCAGACCGAAGCCGCCATCGTGATCGGCATGGTGCAGGTGCTGCTGCCGTTCATGACATTGTCCATTCTGGGCGTGCTCACCCGCATTGACGGGAAGCTCGAAGAGGCCGCCCGCACTATGGGATGCTCCTTCCTGCAGACGATCCGCACGGTGGTGCTGCCGCTGGCGCTGCCCGGTATTGTTGCCGGATCGCTGCTTTGCTTTACGCTGTCGGCCAGCTCGTTCGTTACCCCCAACCTGCTCGGTGGCACCCGCATTCAGGTCCTGGCCGCCTCGATTTACAAGTCCGTTACGGCGACGCCGGACTGGCCCTTTGCGGCGGCGCAGGCCGTCATCCTGTTCGTCGGCATCCTGCTGGTGCTGGTTCCCTATATCAAACTCACGGGAGCCAAGCATGGTTAGGGCTGTTCCGGGCTGGCTGCATATTGTCGGCATTATCTTCGTCGCGCTGACCGCACTCATTCTGTTGGCGCCGCTGATCGTGGTGATCGGGGTGTCAGTATCGGAAAGCCAGTTCATCGCGTTCCCGCCCAATGGGTTGAGCCTGCGCTGGTATCAGGAAGTGTTGTCGTCTAACGCCTATCTCAACGCAGCCTGGATCAGCATCCAGATCGCCTTGCTGGTCACCCTGATGGCCACGGCCATCGGCGGTGCGGCGGCCATCGCCATTCATCGCCGGCAATTGCCGTTCTCGGATACGCTGGCCACGGTATTCCTGTCGCCGCTAGTGCTGCCCACCATTATCTACGCCATCGGCATGCTGATGTTCTGGAGTTCGGTGTTCGGACCGGTCACGCCGCTTACGCTGGCGCTCAGTCATACGGCGATCGCGCTGCCCTATGTGGTGCGTACCACGCTGGCGGTGCTGGCGGAGTCGGACCCCTATCTCGAAGAGGCCGCACGCACCATGGGTGCGAACCGTCTGCAGCGGCTGTGGTTCGTGGTGGTGCCTCAGTGTTTTCCGGGCCTGGCTGCCGGGGCGTTCTTCGCCTTCAATATCTCGTTTGACGAAGCCGTGCTGTCGCTGTTCCTGCGGGGGCCGACGCTGACGACCCTACCGGTGCAGATCTACAGCCAGCTGGAGTTCTCGCCCGACCCATCGGTGGCCGCCGTGTCCACCATCATGATTGCCTTGACCATTGTGCTGATCTTCGTGATCGACAGGATGCTGGGCCTCACCCGTTTCGCGAGCGCTTGACCCATGGCTAATGTTCGACTGACCGATATCCGCAAATCCTTTGCCAAGACCCAGGTGCTGCACGGCATCTCGCTGGACATCGCCTCGGGTGAGTTCATCTCGCTGCTGGGCTCCTCAGGCTGTGGCAAGACCACACTGCTGCGCATGGTCGCCGGGCTGGAAAGCGTCACGGCTGGCGGCATCGAAATCGATGACCGCGACGTCACTAGCCTGCCACCCGAAAAGCGCGACATCGCCATGATGTTTCAGTCTTATGCGCTGTTGCCGCATCTCAGCGTCAGCGAGAACGTGCGGTTCCCACTGCGCATGCGCGGCATCGGTAGTCGTGAGGAGCAGCAGGAAAAGGTCGCCGCCGCGCTCGAGACCGTGCAGTTGGGCCATTTGAGCGAGCGCAAGCCACGCCAGCTCTCGGGCGGCCAGCAGCAGCGTGTGGCGCTGGCGCGCGCCATTGTCTCCCAGCCCAAGGTGCTGCTGCTCGATGAACCATTGAGTAACCTCGATGCCCGCTTGCGCGAAGACATGCAGGTGGAACTGATCGAGATCCATCAGCGGCTGGGCCTGACGACGATCTTTGTGACCCACGATCAGGAAGAGGCGCTGAGCCTGTCGGACAGGATCGTGCTGCTCAATGCGGGACGAGTGGAACAACAGGGCACGCCAGACGAGATTTACAACCAGCCCGCTACCAGCTTTGCATCGAATTTCATCGGCTCGGCCAATCTGGTGCCCGTCGAAATCACCGATAGTGCACAGGGCCCCGTTGCGAAGTTAGAGGACGGGCAGGTGCTGCATCTTGACCCGAACGAAGCCATCCGCGGCAAGGCTACGCTGGCGCTACGGCAGGAAGACCTGACTCTGAGCGCGAACGGCATGGGCCTCAAGGCCAAGGTGCGCACCCGCGTGTTTCTGGGCGCGCGTAATCGCTACGTCATGAGCCTCGCGGGCCATCCGCTGCGTGCATTAACTGCCAATGATCTCGACTTCGCCAATGGCCAGGAGATCGCGCTGGCTATTGATCCGGCACGCATCCGTGTAATAGCCGACTGACCCTCTTATCGGAATTTGCATCATGAGTTTTGAAACACGCCTTTTTATCAATGGCGACTACGTTCAGGGTCAGGGCCCGGCGCTCGCGAGCCATGAACCCGCGACCGGCAAGGTGCTCGCTGAAGTCGCGTCGGCGGACCGCGCCCAGGTCGATGCGGCTGTTTCCAGCGCCCATGCAGCCTTCGCGAAATGGAGCCAGACCACGCCCAAGGAGCGCAGTCTGGCACTACTGCGCATTGCTGACGCCATTGAGGCGCGCTCGCACAGTCTGGCCGATGTGGAATCGGTCAACGCCGGCAAACCTTGGCGCTATGTGCAGGCGGGCGAGTTGGCCAATGTTGCCGACGTGTTTCGGTTCTTCGGCACGGCGGTGCGCAATGTACCGGGGACAGCAGCGAACGGTTTCCGCTCAAGCCGACACACCAGCATGATGCGCCGCGATCCGCTGGGCGTGATTGCCTCGATTGCGCCGTGGAATTATCCGCTGCTGATGGCTGCTTGGAAAATCGCTCCAGCCGTTGCCGCCGGCAATGCCGTGGTGATCAAGCCATCGGAAAACACCCCGCTGAGCCTGTTGTTGCTGGCGTCGATCCTGGCCGAATTCCTGCCGCCAGGCGTCGTCAATGTGGTGTGTGGTGATGGCCCTGAAGTGGGCCAGACACTGATTACCCATCCACTGGTGCGCATGATCTCGCTGACAGGCGATGTGCGTACCGGGCGCGCGGTCCTAAAGGCTGCCGCTGGAGAAAGCATCAAGCGCACCCATCTTGAACTGGGTGGCAAGGCCCCGCTGATCGTGTGTGCCGATGCGGATATCGACAGGCTGGTGGAAACGCTGCGCGAAGCCAGCTTCTACAATGCCGGGCAGGACTGTACGGCGGCCTGCCGGATCTTTGTTGACAAGTCCATCGTCCAGGAGGTGACCGACAAGCTCTCGGGAATGATCGACTCTCTGGTTTATGGCGCGCCCGAACGCAATGATGTCGAGTTTGGCCCATTGATCACCGGGTCGCAGCGCGACCGCGTCGCCGGTTTTGTAGAGCGGGCGCGCGCCGATGGCGCCGACATCGTGGCTGGCGGCGCGACACCGGATCAGCCGGGCTATTACTACCAGCCAACGCTGGTAGCGGCGCCGATCGAGGCTGAAATCGTGCAGAAGGAAGTGTTCGGGCCGGTGCTGTCCGTCACCGCATTCGACGAGCCAGCCACGGCGCTGGAATGGGCCAATGCCTCTGAATACGGTCTGGCTTCGTCGGTGTGGTCACGCGACAGCGTGCAGGCGATGAACATCGCCAATGCGCTGCAATACGGTATCACCTGGATTAACACTCATGGTGTATTCGCAACCGAAATGCCCCATGGGGGCATGAAGAATTCGGGCTATGGCTCCGATCTCTCCATGCAGTCTCTGATGGACTACACGCAGGTACGCCACATCATGGTTGCCTCCTAGCTCGCTGAAAAAGGCGCGCAGGGATGGGTAAATCTGATAGAGGAAGCGCCATGCGCATCCTCGACATGATCACCTTTGTCGCGTTGGCGCGGCACCGCCATTTTGGCCGTGCCGCTGAAGAACTGCATACGACGCAGCCAGCCATCTCCATTCGCCTTGCCGCGATGGAGGAGGAGTTTGGCTGTCGTCTCATGCACCGCACCGGACGCAATTTCTCGCTGACGCCAAGCGGACAACGGGCGCTGGAAGCCTTCCAGTCGATCTTAAGTGCCTATGACGGACTCAAGCATGAGCTGAGCGACGAAACCAGTCTCGCGCCCAAGGTGGTGCGGATCGGGGCGATCGACTCGGTGTCCTCAACCTGGATGACACCCTTTGTCGAGGCGCTCCATGAAGCGGCGCCAACGCTGAAAATCGAGCTGACTGTCGAAGGCACAAAGAGCCTGGTCGACGGTATGAACAAGGGCGAATTCGATGTGATCTTTGCGCTCGATCCGGCCATTGGCGACAATTTCCGCAGCTTCACCTCCTGTGTGCTGCAGATGACGTGGGCGGGATCGCCCAAGATCATCAATCCGGACCGTACTTATAGCGTGGATGACCTGGCCAGCCTGCCCATCATCACCTTTCCCAAGGACACACCGCCCTATCGAATGATCGCGCCGTACTTTCAGGACGAACAGGTGCTGGCCAGCAAGCTGACGAGTTCCAATTCACTGTACTCAATCATCAGTCTGCTAATTGACGGGTTTGGGGTAGGTGCCATTCCAAGCGTCACTATCAAGCGTGAACTCAAGACCGGCCTGTTGCATCCCATTAGAGTGACCAAGCACTTTCCCGCAATGCCGATCATTGGTACCTACCAGGCGATCACCGAAAAAGAACTGATTATTAGCGTCGTAGAACAGGCGCGTCGCAGCGCGGCATTGTATTGCTCAACTGCAGACCCGAGTATGGCTTGGGTGGATTAAATGGGTGGGAATTGACCTGAGCCCCAAGTCCACTCCGGTTTTACGGAGAGTCCTTGGGTTGAGTTGACGTGAGACCCGATCCCGCGCCAGACATATGTCAGTTGAGCCCACAACGCGGTCTAGAAACGCTCAATGCGGCTGCATGGCCCGGTCGATCAAGACTTCCATTTCCGGGTCGGTTCCAACAGCTTCATCGATGCTGACTAGCCGGTGCGCGTACTCGGTCACCTTACCGTCACGCACCTCGAGGTCGAGACGGCCAACGAATGAACCGTGCGACCCTGACTGGATGATGATGGTGTCATTCACCGTCTCTGGCACGCGCAGTCTATTGTGAGTGTGACCGCTTACCAGGACGTCGATGCCCGGCACGTCTTTCGCAAGCTGGACATCTTGTGGAAATCCCAGATGCGACAAGACGACGATGAGGTCCACACCATCATCATGACGCAGCCGTTGAATATGAGAGGGCAATTCGGTTCTCCCCAAGGAGAGACGAATACCTTCATGGAATTTAGGCGGCACGGTTTTGTCGATGATGGTGGCGGCGATGCCAATAATGCCTATGCGGAGGCCGCCCCTCTCCACCACGCGCGTGGGCGCAAACGTTAATTCGCCAGTCTGTTGATCAAGGCAGTCGCCAGCATAGGGTAGTCGAGTTGCGAAACCAGTTCCTTTAGATGTGTTGGGCCATATGCGAAGTCCCCGTGGCCAGTCATCGCGTCCAACCCCAGGCGGTTCAGCACCGGCAGCAGGATTGAGCCCTTGGACTTCACTACCGGATAGGTCCCATGGAAGGTGTCGCCGTTGTCTAGTGCCACAACTGCGCCCGGTGATTCCTCTCGGACCTGCTGAAAAAACGCCGAAATCCGTGCGTAGCCGCCTAGGGTCTCAATATGCCTGTGATCCCCCTCGACGAAAACCTCTGGGTGCGGTTCCAAATAGCCGTGAACGTCATTGATTTGCAGAAGCGTCATTTTACCAGTTGCCATGGTCTAGCGCCTTTGACATGGGCCGCACCTTGTCAACGGCCTAGTCCGACTGCGGTGTGCTGAAATGATTGACCGGCAGTTTGAGGTAGTGACGGCCATCGGCTTCCGGTTCTGGAAGGCGTCCGCCACGCAGATTGACCTGCAGAGCGGCCAGCATGCGATCGGGCAGGGGTAGGGTGGCATCGCGGCCACGACGAAGTTCAAGCCAATCTTCGCGTCTGGTTCCGTCCTTAACGTGGACATTGTGCGATCTGTGCTCGGACACCGTCGCTTCCCATTGCGGTTCTTGACGCTCGGAGGTGCCGTAATCGTGGCCGATAAACAGGCGCGTTTGCGCAGGAAGCTGGAGCAGGGTTTGAGTGGTCTCCCAGAGTTGCTCGGCGTCGCCACCCGGGAAGTCGGCTCGCGAGGTGCCGACATCGGGATACATCAGCGTATCGTGGACAAAGGCGGCATCGCCCACCACAAAGGTGATCGAACCCAGGGTGTGACCAGGAGACAGAAGGACGCGGGCTTCCATATCCCCGATACTGAAGGTCTCGCCTTCGCTGAACAGGCGATCAAAATCACGGTCGGGATCGAATGCGTGGGGTAGATGATAGATCCTACTCCAGAGCCCCGCGATTTCACGCACCTTCTCCCCGATTGCCGTCGGAGCATCGGTGCGCTGCTTGAGATAGTCGGACGCCATGAGGTGATCGGCGTGGGGGTGGGTATCGAGTACCCATTCCACTGAGAGATCTTTCTCTCGGACAATATCGAGGATCTGGTCGGCGCTCGCTGAACTGGTTGAGTAGGATTGGGGGTCGAAATTCCACACCACGTCTATCAGGCCGGCCCGCTTACTGCCGGGATCAGCGCAGATATATTGGACCGACCCGGTGTCAGGCTCATAAACGCCCCAGACGTCGGGGCTTTCTGCGCCGCGTGAGGGTGAAAAGCGCACTATGGGCTGTTTGAAACTATCGGACATGGCTGATCTGTTTCCCGTCACAGTGAGCTCACAGGTCAATGCGTCTGCGTCCAGTAGGTTTCGTCTGCGAGCCAAGGGCGTGGAACCGCGCCGGACGGCACAAGGCAGGGATTGATGCCGTCCCCCTGGCACTTGCAGTAAATGTTATAGAGCGTCTCCGGATGCCTTCGCAGTTCGCCAGAAGCGACGATGTAGTTGATCTGCTGCCCTTCCCGGCGGCCTCTCGGGCCCCGGGGGCGCGTGGAGCGTCGGCACAATTACCACGTCAGCTTATCGCCGGTTAAGATAGCAAACGGCCCTGCTGAAGGCGCTGGCGAGTACCTCAGAATACGAGCTCGCCGCGGGGGGGCGATAATCACGCACTCGCGGCGACCCCGATAACGAAGCGGAAAGCAACACTGCCCTCCCACCACATCGGAAAGTTGGTGCCCCACTTGTTGTTGTAGAGGTTGAAACGCAGCCCGGCGCTGAAGTCGGGTCGCTCGGGCTGGAACGGAATGAAGGGCGCGCCCTCTGGTGAGACCAGCATACTGTCCAGTGTTTTGATCGTGAGCCTGCCCGAGCGTGCTGCCTCCACCGCCTGCAATTGACCGCCGCCGCGTCGAACAATATTGGCGCTGTCGTGCCATAGCCCCATTTTGCGGTGCTCCCAGCGGTCCGAGCCATCGGGCGTGAAGCTCAAGAAACCAGCTTCCGGCATGCGATTTGCGGGCTTGTCGTGAAGCACCAGCGTTACTTCCACCCTGTCAGCATCAACTTCGCGCAGCCGGTAGTTTAAGCTCCGGGGCGCGCCGAGTGCCGCATGGCCTTCCTCCGGCATCTGGCTCCAGGCAATACCGCCCGCCACGCCGCGATGCTGTGGCGTGAATTGTGCCGTGCGGGCGGTTTTCGCCGCGCCAAGACCCGGCTTGTCGTGGTCGAGAATGGCCCATTCGTCGCGATGTTGCAGATAGCTGTCGAGGTGTTTTTGCAACTCGTGCCAGTCGTAGCTTTCGTGGCGATAGGCGATGAGGCGTCCCTTATGCCCTTCGATCACCCGTCCATCCGGCGCGGTGATGCGGATGATGTCGCCGTTCGTTGCGTCGAGTTCGGCTGACCAGTCTCCGCTGGTGATATGCGTTCCGGCTGAAAGGGTGTCGGGCTTTGCCGGGACGATTTCGTCAAGCTCGGCCAGCGCGGCGTCCGCCTCGGCCCTGTCCCCGGCCACGAGGTTGTCCATCGCCGTTGCCATGTAAGCGCGCTGTTCGGCCCAGGATTGTTCCGCATAGGCGAAGCGGTGGTCCTGCTTGCGCGCCGCCTCGAAATCGGCGCGATCCCACGCCGTCTCGTCGCGCAGATAGGTTTTTATGTCGACGCCCCAGGTGTGTTCGGCCACCATGGTCAGGCCGCGCCCGAAGGCGCGCCGCTCAGGCGTCAGCGCATCGATCCAGCCGTCATAAACCCGGCCCAGAGCGCGGTAGCGCGAGAGCTTGATCGGGTCGGTAGCGGTACCATGGATCCAGCTATCGCCGATCTCCTCCGGTACGACAGGAAAATTCTCGCGCCGCGCCCACATCTGGTCGCCGAAGGCATCGAGCGTCGAGGCTCTAATCTCGGCGCCCGGGTTGGCGTGATGCATATGCCGCAGCGCCTCGACGGTCTGCCCGACGCTTTGCGGCCCGATATTGTCATTGGTGTGGGCGAAGCTTAGGCCCACATCGTTGCCGGCGGGAAAGTCGGTGGCACCATAGGAGGCCTGATACATGACCACCACCTCCTCCCCGCCGGGCGCGCGCCAGCGGAAAATAGGCGGCACGTCGGGCACCGGACTGGCGGTGTTGACGCCCAGATGCAGGAAGCGGATGCCGGCCTCGGCAAGGAGCGGCACCATGCCCAGCGTGTGGCCCGGCACGTCGGTCATCTTGGCGGCTGTGGTGGTGCGCCCGAAGCGCCGGTCGAGCTTGGCCGCATAAGAGAGGCCGGCGCGGAACAGGGCCGGGCTCATCAGCTCGGTATGGGTGGTAAAGGGCAGGCCATGCCAGACGATGAGGCCACGTTCAATCGCCTGTTCGAGCCGTCGCACCTTGTCGGCCGGCTGCGAGTTGAGGTGATCCCAGATCAGCCAGGCGCCCGTGGTCCAGATAAAGGCCGGTGCGCCGGGATTCTCGGCGTAAAAATGCGCGCCGGTGGCAATCGCCTGCGGAATGAACTGCTCGTGATACTGCTTCCGCACGCGCGCGGCATGATCGGTGAAACCAATATCAAGATGGGTCTTGAAGACGAGGTGGATGGTGCTGGAGGTCATGAAAAATCAGCCGACGGTGCCGCGCACGACGAGGCGGGTGTTGAGGGTCTCTTCGAGCGCGGGCGCGTCGGGATTGTTGAGGCGCCGCAGGATCAGTCGCACCAGGGCGCGCACGCGTTCTTCCAGGTCGAACTTGACCGTGGTCAGGTTGTAGCTTTTCCAGTGCGACTGGGCGATGTCGTCAAAGCCTACTACCTTGACGTCCTCGGGGACGCGCAGGTTCAGTTCGTGGCGCAGCGCGTCGATGACGCCAAACGCGCCCACGTCATTGGCCGCGAAGATGGCATCGGCACCCTCGCCGACACGGAACAGGTCGAGGGTGGCGGCATAGGCCCGGTCATAGCTGAAGTCGCTGGCTGCAATGATGGGTGGTGCCAGTCCGCGCTCGGCCATCACGACCCGCAACATGTGCTCGCGCGCCGTGTTTGCTCGAGATTTGTCGACACCCGAAACATAGGCTATGCGCCGCACCCCATAGCCCTGAAGCAGGGAGACCGCTTGTTCAACGCCAGTGCGATGAAGCACATTGAGGCGGTCATGTAATGGGCCCGCCTGACTTTCTTCTGGGGCACCGGAACGGGGATAGTGGACATAGATGGGCACGGCACGATCCAGAAATCTGGCCAGCGTGGCCGGCTTCACGTTCTCGACAAAGGCGATGACGGAATCCGGATTGAAGCCGCGCATATAGGCGAGCAATTGCTCGTCCATGGAATAGTCGATACGGGTCTTGAACAGCAGGGTGGCGAACCCTTCAGCCTGGAGCGCCGTCGTCAACGCATCGATCTCCTGGCTTTCCCAGTGACTGCAAACGTCGGGCACGATAACGCCGACCAGATGCGAGCGGCCGCTGACCAGAGCGCGGGCGGCGCGGTCGGGGGTATAGTTGAGCTCTTGGGCAATGCGCAGGATCAGCTCGCGCTTGGCAGGCTTTAGCGAGGCATGGGGGTTGAAGGCGCGCGACACGGCGACGCGCGAAACATTGGCGCGTTGCGCCACCATCTCGGCGGTAGCCCGCCCCCTTGCCGTCGTCTCGTCCTGGCTCAATGCCACCCCCGCTATCGCATCGATGAAATCGTGTTCATTTGTCTGACCGCAAGGCAGAACACTGTCAAGTTTCGACGCATGAAAACCGGTGACGATCACCGCCAAACTGTCATAGGAGCGTTGCAAATAGCCAGTAGCGCTGACGCATCTTTCCGCCGAGCCGTTTTGACAGCGTGTCAGGCCATTGACGGAAAGTGAAAACGTGTTCATTCTTCACCGGTCTCCTGCCAGGATGGGGGAGGCCAATACCGGCTATCCGAGAATTCGGGGCCATCACATGGGAGGAGTATTGCGATGAGCAATCATCTGCGCAGCATTGCGTTCGGCCTGATCGGCGCCACGGCGATGGCCGCGCCGGCATTCGCTGTCGATCTGGACATCACTTGCCGGTGCGTGATCGGCGGCGTCAACAGCGCCACTGCAGAGTGGATCGAAGAGAGCGTCATTCCCGCTTTCGAGGCCGCCAATCCAGACATCAACGTTACGCTCAACCAGTTCGGCGGCGAAGACGCTCAGCTCACCCAGCAGTTGGCGCTCGATTTTTCCACCGGCGCCGGCCCCGACATTTCCGCCTTTGACGGTTTCCTGATCCCGGCCTTTGCCGAAGGTGGTCAGCTCAAGTCGCTCGATGAACTGATCGGCGAGGATTATGCAAACTGGGAAGGCTGGGACCACATCTCGGACGGCATCCGCTCGATCCTGTCCTATGATGGCGAAACCTATGGCATCGGCCTGGGCACTGACGTGCGCATGATCCATGTCCGCAAGGATCTGCTGGAACAGGCCGGTATCGCTGACGACTGGCAGCCGACCTCCTGGACTGACGTGCTCGATGCTGCACGCAAGCTCAAGGAAGCGGGCGTCGAAGCCCCGCTCCAGCTCAACGCCGGCGTTGCCATGGGCGAAGCCACCACCATGCAGGGCTACTGGATGGCGCTCCTGGGCACCGGTGAAGGTGTTACCGATGAGAACGGCAAGTATATCGTGGAAAGCCAGGGCATCCTCGACGTGCTGAACCTCTACAAGACCATCTATGTCGATGAAGAACTGGGCGATCAGCGCGCACAGCTCCTGGCCGATGGCCGCAATCGATCCTTCGCCAATTTCCGCGACGGCAAGACCGCCATGCTGGTCGAGGGCGACTGGTTCTACCGCTCGGTCACCGCGCCCGGCTCGGAATTCGAAGTGGCCGACCGTGACAATGTCATGAGCTGGGTCAAGATGCCTGCAGAGGAACCAGGTGCCGGCATTCGCGGCCAAGACTTTGTCTCCATCTCGGGCGGTACGGGCTTTGTGATCAACCCCAATACTGACACGCCCAAAGAAGCCTGGAAGTTCCTCTCGTTCATGATGAGCCAGGAACAGATGACCGCCTTCCAGGACTATCAGCCGGGCATCCGCTCGCGCTCGGACGTGCCGATCCCCAATTCGCCCTTCCTGACCGAAACCAGCCAGACGCTGCTGCCGCTGACCACGGCCCGTCCGAACGACCCGAACTACAATTCGGTGTCGCAGGAAATCCAGCGCATGACAGAAGCCGTGGTTTCGGGCGAGTTGTCGCCGGAAGAGGCCATGGCCCAGTACAAGGCCGCGGTCACCAGCATTGTCGGTGAAGAAAACACCGTAAGCTTGCTCTAGGCCAAGACCCTCGCACACCCGGCGCGCCATGCGTGCCGGGTCGTCCCGACGGCCGCAGTGCCATCCATATCACCGATCCGTGCTCGGACCTCATCCGAGAACCGTTCGACACTTGCGTAATTTGGGAGTGGCTCTCGCGCGCCCGAGGTCGGCACACGAGTGTGCACCGCCGCCTGCCGACGCCTCAGACATTAGGCCAAAGTGACCATGACAACTGAACCCATCACGTCAAAGCCCCGGCGAAAGGTGCGCAATTTCTCCCTGCTCTCCAACAGGGCCGGGGCCGCCTTCATGCTCCCTGCGGGCCTCCTCGTCTCGGTGTTCGTGATCGTCCCGTTCTTCTGGGTGATCTTCGTCTCCTTTACCAACAGGACCCTGATCGGCCGGACAGCACTCAATCCGGAGTTTGTGGGCCTGGGCAATTATCTGGCGCTGTTCGACCCGGCCACTTTCTTTCAGCGCGGCCAGTTCGGCTTCTCGCTCATTCTGACCACCCAGTTCGTGCTGGCCTCGGCGCTGATCGGGCAGGCACTGCTTGGCCTGCTCCTGGCCTGGCTGATCCAGACCGTGCCGCCCTGGGTCAAGCGCATTACCGAGACCTTCGTCATCGCCGCCTGGATCCTGCCCGAAGTGGTCATCGGCTTTGCCTGGTTCGCCTTTCTGGACCGCGACCAGGGCACGCTCAATGCGCTGCTCACCGGGTTCGGCCTGCCGCCGGGGGATTTCCTGCTCGAGCAGCCCTTCTGGGTCATCGTGGTGTTCAACACCTGGCGCGGCGCGGCCTTCTCGATGATGCTGTTCAACTCGGCCTTCTCGTCGATCCCGCCGAGCTATTTCCAGGCCGCGGACGTGGCTGGCGCCTCAAGCTGGCAGAAATTCCGCGATATCGGCCTGCCGCTCATTCGCGGCCATATCGTCACCGATCTCATCCTCATTACCATGTGGACGTTCAATACGTTCACGCCGTTCCTGCTCACCAATGGCGGGCCGAGCTACCGCACTGAATTGGTTTCCATTTACAATTATCGCGTCGCCTTCCAGGACTTCCAGTTCGGCAAGGGCGCTGCGGTGGGTGTGATCATGATGCTGATCAACCTGGCTTTTGCGCTGGTCTATCTCAGCCTGGGCCGCAAGAAGGCGCCCAAATCATGAAGCTCACTCTTCCAGCTTATGTCGGCCGTATCGCCTTTTCGGCCCTCGCTGCCCTGATCGGCGCGATATTCGCGTTGCCGCTCATCTGGTTCATTTTCGCGCCCTTCAATGCGCGGGCTGAACTCGGCCTGGCAATTCCCGACCCGTGGACGCTCTCCAATTTTGCCACCGTATTCGGCAATTCCTACGCGGTTCAGGCACTCTGGAACAGTTTCATCCAGGCCACCGGCGGTGTCATCCTGGTGGGTGCGGCGGCGACATTGGCCGCTTATGCCCTGAGCCGCTCCTCGGTGCCGGGCAAGGGAGCCGTCACCTATACTTTGCTGCTGTTTTCCTCTGTCGTTTCGGGATCTGCCGCCATGGTGCCGATCTTCCTCATCGTTTCGGCCATGGGGATCATGGACACGCACATTGCCGTCATCCTGACATTCGCTGGCGGGCTCCTGCCGACGGCCATGTTCATCCTCCGCGATTTCATCGACTCCATCCCAAAATCCTATGAGGAAAGTGCCATGGTGGCGGGGGCGTCGCCGGTCCAGGCTTTCTTCGATGTCGCCCTGCCGGTCATCCGGCCCGGCATCGTGGTCGTGGTGGTCTGGGCGTTCGTCAATATCTGGGGGAGCTTCCTCATTCCCTTCATTCTTCTGCGCAGCTCGGACAACATGCCGGCCTCGGTGGCGATCTATTCCTTCTACTCGGAAGCGGGTACGCCCATCGTCACCCTGCTCGCCGCCTATGCGCTCATCTATTCGCTGCCCGTCGTGGCTCTGTATCTCTTCGTCAGCTGGAAGTTCGGTTTCCGGTTCTTCGGCGGCATCAAGGCTTGATCATTTCATGGCTTCTGTTGAATTCAAAAACGTCTCCAAGAGCTTCAACGCCTTCAAGGCCGTATCGGACGTTAGTCTCGATATTGGTGATGGCGAGTTCGTCTGTCTTCTCGGTCCTTCGGGATGCGGCAAGACCACCTCTCTCAGGATGATGGCGGGCCTGGAAACGCCGACCTCGGGGCAGATCCTGATTGGCGGCAAGGAGGTGACTCATCTCCACCCCAAGGACCGCAACATCGCCATGGTGTTTCAGGACTACGCGCTCTATCCGCATATGAATCTGGCGGACAACATGGCCTATCCGCTCAAGGTGCGCGGCGAGCCAGTTCAGAAGCGCCATGCCCGTGCAAGAGAAGTCGCCGACGTGCTCAAGATCGGCCATCTGATGGACCGCCTGCCCAGCCAGATTTCGGGCGGCCAGCAGCAACGGACTTCGCTGGCGCGAGCTCTGGTCTATCCGGCGCAGGTTTATCTCTTTGACGAACCGCTTTCCAATCTCGACGCCAAGCTGCGCCTCGAGGCCCGCGGGTTCCTCAACCACCTGCAGCGCGACATGGGCATGACCGCAGTCTATGTCACCCATGATCAGGCAGAGGCGATGGCCCTGGCCACCCGCATCGCGGTCATGGATCAGGGCAAGATCGTGCAGTACGCTTCGCCCATCGAGATCTACCGCCGTCCGGCCACCACCTTTGTCGCCAATTTCGTCGGCAACCCGCCGATGAACCTGGTGGAGGTGGAGTGTGAGCAGGGCGAGGGTCAGTTGCTGCTCAAGGGCGAGGGGCTCACCATGCAAGGCCTGCCGATGACCGATGCCATCGGCAAGGCACTGGCCACGAGCGGCAAGAAACTGACGTTGGGCGTGCGCCCGGAACATCTGGCAATTGCCGCTGCTGGCGCCAGCAACACAGTCACGGCGCCGCTGTTTGCCAATGAAAATATGGGCCCGGAAAGCCTCGTGACACTCGACCGTGGCGAGAATGCGCGGATCACGGCCCGTATCTTCACCGACGATCACTTAAACGTCGACAAGGTGGTGACGCTCAGCTTTTTGGCTGAGCATGTGCATCTCTTTGATGGCACTGGAAAACGTATCCCGGTTGCTGGGGAATGACCGGCCAATTGCAGCACGAGGGGGCTCTGCGCCACCCCGTTCTCATCTCCCCACCGTCGAGAGGGGAGGGGATCGCCCTATTCACGTGGCTGCACGTCGAGAAACGTCAATGACCACGATCACCACCCATGTCACCCGCGCCGACCAGGCCGCAAACCCCTATTTCTACATCCCATTCGATGTTCCCGAGGCCACGACCCGCATCGATGTCGTCCTCACCTATGCCAAGGCGGAGGACTGTATCATCGATCTGGGCGCATTTGATCCGCGTGACACCGGCTATCCGACCCAGCAAGGCTTCCGCGGCTGGAGCGGGGGCGCGCGCGACCGCTTTTTCATCGCGACCGACGACGCCACGCCGGGTTATATCCATGGCGAGATTCAGCCCGGCACCTGGAACGTCATTCTCGGACTCTATCAGGTCCCTGTGGCGGGAGCGGACGTCACCGTTACCATCACGCTCGACAGCGCTCACCGCCGGCTCGAACCGCAGCCGGCGCGCACCTTTCCGGTCCGATCCGAACCAGGTTGGTACAGGGGCGACCTGCACTGCCATACCTTCCATTCCGATGCCAAGGGTTCGCCCGAACTGCTGCATGCTGCGGCCAACCAGGCCGGGCTCGATTTCCTTGCTGTGGCCGACCACAACACCATTACCCAGAGGCGGTATTTCCACCCACAGTCTTCGCCCGAACTGATTTTCGTGCGCGCCATGGAGGTCACGACCGCCGTGGGGCACGCCAATGTCTACGGCATGGATGAATGGGTCGACTTCCGCATGACCCATCTCAGTGATGCCCATGTGCTCGAAAGGCTGGTGCACGAGAAGGGCGGGCTGCTTTCGATCAATCACGACAAGCCCACGATCCCCTGGGACTATGAATTTCCCGTCGCCGACTGCCAGGAAGTCTGGCAATCGACATGGCTGGCCTGGAACTGGATTTCCCTTGAGCGCTACCAGCAGCGGCTTGCCGCCGGGCAGCGGATTTCGGCCATCGGTGGCTCCGATTATCACCAGCCTGACCGGCTGATGCCCGAGGGTCCGCTGGTGTTGGCACGCCCCACGACCGTGCTGTTCCTGCCCGAACTGAGCGAAGACGCCGTGTTGGCAGCGATGAAGGCTGGACACGGCTATGTGACGGAAAGCCCGACGGGCCCCCATCTGGAAATGCGCGTGGGCGACATCGTGATGGGGGGCATGGCACGCGCGCTCGCTGAGGTCGAGGTGGTGGCGCGTGGCGCGGCGGGTGACCTCCTGGTGCTGATCGATGCGACGGGGCTGGTCGCCAAGCTTGAAATTGACAGCGATGATTGGTCGGCCAGCATACCACTGCCGCCCGTCCAGAAATTCATTCGGGCCGAAATCATCGCCGGTGATGCCAGCCGCGCGCGACTAATCGCCGAGTTCACTGCTGCGCTCGACGGGTGTGCACTCCCCTGGCAGCTCAAGGGTGCTGACCTCGTGGATCAACCTATCCGCAGAGCCCTGGGCAATCCCATCTACATCGGAGCGTAAACCATGCTTATCGCCAACGCGCCCTGTTCCTGGGGCGTCACCTATCCGACGGGCAATGACTATAGCTGGCAGCGTTATCTCGATGAGGTGGCGGCAGCAGGCTATCGCGGTACCGAATTGGGTCCCTTCGGTTTCCTGCCCAAAGACGCGGAACTGCTCAAGGCCGAACTCGCAACGCGCAACCTCGAGATGATCGGGGCAACTCATGTTCACACGTTCGGCGATGCCACTTCAGCGCCCGTTCTCATGCAGACGCTGCGCGAACTTGCGTCGCTGCTGGTCTCGCTGGGGGCAAAGCACCTGGTGATCATGGATGAGAGTAATTTTTATCCCAAGGGACAGGAAGGCGTGCTCGATGACGCCGGATGGGCGGGCCTGATCCAGATGGTCCGGGACGGGCAGGCGCTGGTCGAGGGCGAGTACGGGCTCCAGCTCAGCTTTCATCCCCATATCGGCACGGCAATCGAGCGGGAAGCTCAGATCGATCGCCTGCTGGCCGAGACCGACATCTCGCTCTGCTTCGATACCGGCCACCACGCCTTCTGGGACCAGGATCCGCTGGCCTATATGGAACGGGTGTTTCCCCGCATCGCCTATATGCATCTCAAGAACGTCAATGGGGCGGTGCGCCGACGCGTGCTTGAGGGCGAGCTTTCGGTCGCCGACTCTTATGATGCAGGGGTGATGTGTCCACTGCCGGACGGAGTGGTGGATATCCAGGCGGTGATGCGTCTGCTTGAAGCGCGCGGTTTTGTGGGCCCCATCGTGGTGGAACAGGATGTCGCCGCCGATGCCAGGGAGACGCCGCTCGAACTCGCCACCCGCAATCTTGCCTATATGAACGCCATTGCCAAATGACCCAAACTCTTAAAGTGGGCCTGATCGGCCTGGGTGAAGTCGCCCAACTCATGCATCTGCCGCTTTTGGCCGATGACCAGCGATTTTCCATTGCCGCGATCACCGATGTGTCGCCGAGCCTGGTCGAACATATCGCCCGCCGCTATGGCGTGCCCACGCGCCATGACAATGCAGCAGCGCTGAACGCTGATCCGGGACTCGATGCGGTCTTCATCCTGACGCCCGATCACCTCCATGCCGATCTGCTGGCTGAGGCGATCCGATCGGGCAAGCATGTCTTCATCGAAAAGCCGGCCTGCCTGACCGCCGACCAGCTGCGCCCGATCCTCGATATTCCCCAGCGTCCCGGTCAAGTGGTCTTTGTTGGCTATATGCGGCGCTTCTCGCGGCCCTTTCTCGAACTCAAGGACCGCCTGCCGGCTCTCGACACGATCCGCCACGTCCGTATCCGCGACATCATCCGCGAGGCGCCGTTCTTCGTGGCGCAAACACGTAACGTCTTCAGGCCCGACGATGTTTCGCCCGATCTCATCGCCGCTGGCCGGGCCCGCACCCAGGCAATACTCCGCTCGGTCATGGGCGAGGATTGCCCGCCCGATGCGCTTCGCGCCTATCAGGTCCTGACCGGCCTTTCTTCGCATAGTATTTCGGCGATGCGTGATCTTCTGGGCTTGCCCCGGCGGGTCCGCCACGCCACCCAGCACAACGGAGAAACCGTCATCGCGCTCTTCGACTATGGACACTTCACCGCCCTTTACGAGGCGGTCATCGACGACGTCTCGCGCTTCGACGCCGGCATTGAAGTGCTGACCCAGTCTCAGCATTTCAAGCTCAACTATGACACGCCCTATATCCGCAACCTGCCGACACGCCTGGAAATCACGTCTTCAACGGCGACCGAAACCGGCACGGAAGTGTTCGGCCCGGTCTACGAAGACCCGTTCCGCATCGAGCTTGGCGCTTTCCTTGACAGCGTCCTCAACGGTACGCCCAACAAGACCACACTCGAGGACTCCCTTGCCGACCTCAAGCTCTTTGCCGAGATCGGCCAGCACTTCAGGACCTGACATTAGCCGGCAGCGGCGTGGGGCGGAACGGTCAGGAATAGCTGCCGCTCAAAATGTTCCTGCGGGCGGGTTCGTTCAACTGTTCCTTTTTAAGCGGAGACAGGTGGTCGATGCGGGGTGTAGACAATGATCGAGCGGTTTCTGCGCGGCAGAAGTAGGGTTGTCAGCCGTAAATTCTGGCACACGCGCGGACGGCGCGGGTTGCAATATATTCCGTAGGGCGGCGGAACGACTTGGTTAGCTTATGGTTTCGTCCTGAGCGGATGCGCTGAAGCTGTTCCTCAGTGCCTTTGGTTGGTTTCATAGTTCAGCTTCTGGCCCCGATCCATCTGTCGGTCCACGCCGTAGCTGGTTCGTGTGTCATTGTATCCTGTTTGGATCTGGGAAAAATTGCTTGCAGGTTTAGTCGTTCGTTCATCCAAGGCTGCGATCGCGTTCATAGTCGCGAGCCTCGTTTTCTTTTTCTTCGTCGTTGGGGCGCTGATATTTCATTGGCACAAAGACACCGAGAGTCGGGCCGCCGCTTCCGCGATCGCTGCGGCTCAGGCTGTAAAGATCAATACGGGGTGGATTGTTGAAGTCGCCGAGCAAGCTCTGCACCGGATGGACCTTGCGCTCGAAGCAGATCTAACGCCAGGTAGTGGCGAAACGCAGTCTCGAATAGAAGAGGCGCTTGAGGGGCTACCGGACAGCGCCAAAGCCTACATTGTCTCTGCTGAAGGTCGGACGCTGTACACGACAGATCCCGGCTTCGTTAATATAGATATTCGCGACCGGGACTATTTTGCGGGTCCGGCCCTGGGGGAGGCGTTTCACACCTCTTCGCTTCTGGTCAGCCGTCTGGACGGATCGCAAATATTCGCCTTCAGCCAGCGGTTGGAGCGCGGCGGCGACTTCGTCGGGGTAGCGGTCATCTCTTTCAATGTGGATCTTCTCGGCGATCTTCTGGACTCCCTCGCATTGGATCCTGGGTCGTCTGTCAGCATCGTGCGCAAGGACGGCATGCTCGTCGGTCGCTTTCCGAAGGCCGACGGCCCGATCGATCTTCGCGAGCACGTGCTTTTCACAGATCACCTGCCACTCGCAGCGACCGGTACATATGCGGCGATATCACCGGTCGATCAAAAGGCGCGGATTGTTGGTTATGCTGCCGTTCCAGATACAAGTTTGATTGCCGTCGCCTCGGTCAGCATGTCCGAGACGCTTGGACGCTTCTGGCGCGGCGTCCGGGCAGTGCTTCTTGTGATCATTCCTGTCGGCCTGGGACTGACGCTAGCGGCCTTCGGCATCGTGCGACTTTTGCTTAAGGACAATCAGAGGCGAGAGGAACTTGAACGCGCCTTGAAAACTAACACGTTGATGTTCCGAGAAATACATCATCGTGTCAAAAACAACCTTCAGTCGATGCAATCGCTCATTCGGATGCAGGATCTACCCAGCGACGTGAAGCGGGACATCCATTTGCGCTTTGCCGCCATGTCTTCGGTCCACGAACACATGTACCACCACGATGCTTATGCGGCCCTGGAGGCGCCAGCGTTCGTGGCCTCCATTGTCGAGCCACTGGTGGAAGCTTACGGGTCTCCTGCCATTCTTGAGCTCGACATTGCTCCTATCGCAATAGACCACGACCGAGCCACACCCTTGGCGCTGCTCTTGAATGAGGTGGTCACCAATGCGCTCAAGCACGCATTTTTTGGTGGGGAGCAGGGTAAGCTGATCGTCAGTTTGCAGCCCGTAGCTGACGGAAAGGCGCTGCTCAAAGTTGCTGACAATGGGGTGGGATACCGACCGGAGGAGATTGTTCAGCGGATGGGCAGCAAACTCATCAATGCAATGGTCATGCAGTTGGACGGTCAATGGTCGCAGACCGTTCAAAACGGGGTCGTCTTCAAGGCAGAGGTTACGCTGAACTAGGTCTTCGAAGCCTTGAGCGATTATTGGCCGGGGTCCGTATCGAACCTCCAGTGGGCAGCGCGGGCGACTCTTGTGCCAATGCCTTGGCCGAGACCATCAACAGCCTCTAGAGGGCCGAGGTCTTGCGTGGCCCGCCTCTCCAATTTGGGAGAGGCGAGCTACGCCGCCGGCACGTAGCCTGAACCCAATTCATGCGCAAAGTCGCATATCTCCTGATGTCTGCTGGAGAGACTCCATGAAAACCGCTGCGGTAACGAGCGCCTCAGAACACGATTTCGACAGCTACTATGCGCGCAAAGTCGAACCCGCGCTTGCCGGTAGATATTGTCCTGGCTCTCAAACAGGCGTCGGGCAATTGCGGGTATACCAAGCCCACAGAGAACCTTGAGCGCCAGAACAAGGCTCGCCTTGGTAGACAAGGATTCGTGGCAGCAAACCAGCAGCATGCGGACCATGGCGTCATCGGAGTCCACCTCTGGGTCCGGTTCGGCGTCGTGCCCCTCTAGAGGAGGATGACGCTCTAGGATGCGTCGATGCCGTCCCTCCCGGCGAACCGATTCCAGATAGCCATTATACGCCACGCGATAGAGCCATGCCTGGGGACGTCAGGCGGGGTGCCATACGTCCAGGTTTCCACCGCACGAAGCATGGCCGTCTGCACCGCGTCTTCGATCCTGACGAGGTTCCCCGCGCCCAGCCTCCCCGCAAGCACGGCGACCAAGCGACCATAGCTATGCGGGAAGAACTTGGGGTCGAGTAGGTCGTCAGGCAGCGATTTCACGGACGGTCACGTTAGAATTTGGTCCGACCACGCCGGGACAGCCTCGAGCAATTTGCACGGCTTGCTCCAGCGAACCGGCGCTCAGGATCATGTATCCACCGAACACTTCTCGGGCCTCTATCGACGCTCCGTCAATGTCGCCCGCTGAAGTGGCCACAGTTACGGGACCGGTGAGACGTCCACCCAGATCAAGGATGTTGCTAGCAAATTCTTGGCGCCAGTTGTCGAACGCGGAGTACATGCGCTGCATCTCGTCGGCTGAGGGCATTGCGCCGCCTTGATGTGACGCGCTCGCATGAAGGCAGAGGAATTTCTTAGTAGTCATGGGTGCTTCTCCAGAATGCTTACACCTCAATGATGCTCAAGCGGATCGCTTTTGGACACAAATCGCATCTCGCGACGACGAGGGCTCGCAGTACCCCATTGCTTGGCGAGCCATCAGGCCGCCTGTGCTGCTCCTCCCGGACTACAAAACTCGCGAGCCATAGCGTGCGCCGCGCGTCGAACGTCGCTTGCCAATTCGCTCTCCGGCAATGTACGAGCCAGGATCGTGCCGCCAACGCACAAGGCTGAAATAGCCATGGCCTTCTGGCGCGAATCCGGGCCTGCCGCACCTGCGTTCACTTCGAACAACCAGATCATCGCCGACAAGAGCTTCTGATAGCTCTCCCGAACCTCGTCGGACGCTCTGGCCACATCTGATGACAACTCGATCATAGGACATTGGCCGGCCAGGTCAGCCAGATGCGCGTCGCTGAGATAGGCGTCGATCATCCGCTCCGCCATCACCAGTTCGCGACGGTTCGGATCTATGCCAGCTTTCCCGCGCCACTGTGCTCCCCGACCCTGGAGGAAGCTGTCCACTGGATAGGGCATGCGGTCCTTCTCTGAACAAGCCATAGCCTGCCAGCAAAAAGATGTTCTTGAACATATTCTCAGGGGAGCGATCTTCGGCGCATTCACTTGATGGGAAGGACACTTCAGATGCCAAAGTTCGTGTTCGTGTTCGTGTTCGTGTTCGTGTTCCGCGGTGGTACGCCAGATAGCCCGGAAGCTGGCCGGAAGTTGACGGACGACTGGAACACCTGGCTCACCGACATGGGTGACGCGGTGGCGGATTCGGGGGCAGCAGTGGGTGTGTCCACGTTCGTCGATTCAAAGGGAAACGAGGTCTCCGCCGGGGACCCGGTGTCGGGCTACATGGTCGTTGAGGCGGTCGACCTGCAGGTGGCGACGGCCCACACCAAGGCGTCTCCAATTCTGTCCCTGGGCGGCTCGATCGAGATCGCCCCGGTCGTCCAGATGTGAGCCTGAACAATGACAGGTATCGACTTGCCGTTGACCTTCACCTTCGTTGCTGTATGCGCCGCCCTGCTCATGCCTTTGACGGGCTGGATCGGAATCTATCGCGGCTCCCACAATATCCTGCGGGGTGATTGTGGCGATCCGGTCTTGTTTAAGCGCGTTCGTGCTCATGGCAATTTCATCGAGACCGCGCCGCTTATTGCTATGGTCCTGTTCGCGGCCGAATGGTTGGGACTTGGACAAGCCTGGCTCTGGGCGGCCGTGGTGTCGTTCTTTCTTGGTCGCGGGCTGCACTGGTTCTTGTACGTCAACAAGATGCTTGCCGGTCCCATGACCCTGGTCACCGCCCCAGGTCTACTGCTGGGTGCATGGGTCCTGTACACTCTTTGGACTTAGGCAGCGCCCGTGCGCTCCTGGCGAAGGCTAGTATCTGGCTCTGGCAGGTGAGCCAGTTGGTGATGGCGTTGTTGGGGCGCCACTGAAGGCGCCCCGCTCTTGAGCTATTGGTACACGGCCAAGGAAGAAAAATGCTCGACGCCGCTGGTGCCATCGCCGTCGCCCATGTCCATCACTGAGAAGAACAGCGCACAGGTCGGCGAGTCCTCAATCTTGGTCATGATTGCCTGAGCGTCGGTCTCGCTGCGCCAATGCACGATGTCGAGGTAGTTGCCGTCAGGCGCCTTGACCAGTTCCCGTCGCAGGAAGCCAGGCTGCGCAGCCAGAAAGTCCTGCTGGAAGGTATTCGACGCATTCAACAAGTCCTGTTCGGACTTTCCCGCTGCCAGCTTGATTGGCGCCATTTCCACAATCCTGTTCATCGTCTGCTCCATTGCGTTGCTGATGACGCCGGCTTACGAGGATATGAGTCATTTTGCGGCGCATTTGTTTGAGCGATCATGACCCGCACCTCAGATGCATCACGTCTGCGCAGAATGGATATGCTTTCCAGCCGTCTAAAGGCCGAAGAGCCCATGGCCATTGGCGCGCTGGCAGCCGAGTTCGGCGTCAGTCGCAGCACCCTTACGCGTGACATCGCCCTGCTGCGGGATCGCGGGCTGCCGGTTGATGCTGACAGGGGGCGCGGCGGCGGGGTTCGCGTGGCCTCGACCTGGGGTGTGGGGCGGCTCAATCTCGACTATCGCGAGGCTGTAGACTTGCTTGTCAGCCTCGCCGTCGCGGAGCAGACCCGCTCCCCCATACTCATGGCAAATCTCGCCCCGATCCGCCGAAAGCTGATGGCCTCGTTCTCGGCAAACAGCCGCAACCGGATCAACCAGCTCAAGGCGCGCATACTGATCGGTGGACCCACATCTGCTTCGGTCATATCGACCTACGTCCCGCCCAAGCCGCGGGTTGTCGAGCCGCTGCATGAGGCATTTCTCACAATGCAGGTCGCCCAGATCACTTACAGTGATGGAGAGGGAAGAAGAACCAAGCGGGTCATCGAGCCGCAATATCTGCTGCTCAACTACCCGGTCTGGTACGTGCTGGCATACGATCCGGGGCGCCAGGCCATCCGCACGTTTCGCTGCGATCGATTGCAGGCCCCACAGCAGCTCGGAGAAACGTTCAGGCTGCGCGGTGTCGCGGACTTCCGAGTTGGCCTGGAAAGCTTTGATATCATTGTGCCTTGAGATGGTCGCGCGGGTCACGCGATCAACAGTGCAACAGCATCTGTAACGGAAGCAGGGCGAGTTGAGACGAAGCTGGTGTCGGACTTTCAATGGCAGTGGGAGGTGAACATGTCGTCGCGGCGAGGTTTGGTTATTGGCGTTCTGTCACTGATTTTGCTTGGGTCCAAGGTCGCAACGGCCACAGGTCAAGTCGAATCCTGGGTCCGGGAGGGATGGAAGACCGACTTCTCCAGAACGCTTGTCGATTTTGAGGAGGTCATGTCAGGCGGGCCGCCGCGCGACGGTATCCCACCGATCGATGACCCGATATTCATTCCAGCGCGGGATGTGGTGGACCTTGACGGGCGCGAGCCGGTCATCCTGTTCCCTCTGGAAGGCGAGAGCCGCGCCTATCCTCTTCGTGTGCTGACCTGGCATGAGATCGTCAACGACGAGATCGATGGGCAGCCGGTGGCGGTCACCTATTGCCCGCTTTGCAACGCGGCGATTGTTTTCGACCGGCGAGCAGACGGGGAAACCCTGTCCTTTGGCACAACGGGAAAGCTGCGGCACTCGGACCTCATCATGTATGATCGATCGACCGAAAGCTGGTGGCAGCAATTCTCCGGAGAGGCGATCGTCGGCGACTTTGTCGGCACGGACCTGACCATGCTGCCCTCGCGGATTGTGTCCTTTGCGGACTTCCTAGGCGCCCATCCCGACGGATTGGTTCTGGTGCCTAATGACCCTGCGGCCAGGCCCTATGGCAACAATCCCTATCAAAGCTACGATACTGCCCAGCGGCCCTTCCTGTTCCGCGGCGAGCTGCCCCCAGATATTCCGGCGATGGCACATGTGGTGGTGGTCGAAACCGACAGCGAGCCGATCATTGTCAGCCTCAATCGCATTCGCCAATCGCCGTTGCAACTTCGGGGCTACAGTTTCTCATATAAAACGGGCGTCGCGTCTGCGCTCGATACCGCCACGATCAGTGATGGCAGGGACATTGGCTCGGTTCGCGTGACACGGGATGGCCAGGACGTTGTGCACAACCTGACCTTCGCATTCGTCGCCCATGTGTTCCATCCGGACGTGGCGATCATTGATGCGGACGCGCATTAGGGACGCGAGCTAGCCATCCTCCCGCAAGCGATCGGCGGGCCTTGCGGACATGGCGGACCAGGTCGTGGCGGCACCGGTTGCCGTCGTGACGATGATGATGCCGGTCGCCAACAGGCCCAATGGCAGCGGTTGAACGGCAAAGCCAATCTCGAGCAGGAAGGTGGAGGCAGCCCAGGCACCCACCAGGGCAATGAGGCCTGCCATGAGGGCTGCGATGGCGCCGAGGAGGGCGTATTCAATCAGAAACGCCTGGATCACGAAAGCACGCCGGGCCCCAAGAACCTTCATGACAACTGCATCGGCCTCGCGCTGCTGACGGCCCACACTGAGCGCGCCGGCCAGGACGAGTACACCGGCAATAACGGCGGTACCACTGACGAGGGCAATGGCGCTTATCAGCCCGTCAAATACGGACTGGACGCGCGCAAGAGCATCGCCCACGGGCACGAAGGTCAGTTGGGGCAAGTCAGCAATCAGGCCAGCCTCAATGGCCGGCGCGGCGCCAGGCAATGTCTTGATGGTGCCGAAATAGGATTGTGGTGCGCTCTCGATCAGTC
>NZ_WQRF01000014.1 GCF_009758415.1 Devosia marina
CAATCCCGTGCGCCGCTCGATCTCCCGGATCGGCATCCCCTCACGGAAATGCCAGCGCCGGATTACGCTCAATAACGCCATGTCGATCACTCCTGGATCCCCCGACCAACAGCCAGGGGACAATCAAAACATGGGTCAATTCTCAGTGAAAACTTCTGCCCCTAAAGGGTCAGATCTCGGTGACATTCAACAGATCTACATCAGGGAGGACTCCCCGGCTGCCCTCGAAGCGGCGGTTGCGGAAGGCACACTGGACTGCGGCCTTGGGCCCTCGCCGGAGCGATCAGGATTGACGTTCCGACGGATAGGACAGGAAACCATCTTCCTCGGCGTGCCGTCCGAACATCCGCTCGCCGAACAAAAATCCGTCAACCTGGGCAAACTGCAAGGCGAAAAGCTGCTGGCACTGGGTCGGGGACACCGGCTCCTCGAGAACGTCCGCCACCTTGCGGATGCTTCGGGCGCGCATATCGTGGCAGACTTCGAGGGAACCAGCCTCGACGCGATCCGCCAGATGGTCTCGATCGGCATGGGGATGTCGCTATTTCCCGAACTCTACGCGCGCGCGGAATTCCGGGAAGCCGACGATGTCAGACTGCTCGAGGTCGAAGGATGGAACGAGCGACGGGACGTCGGCCTCTACTGGCGCGACAACAGCGGACGTCAGCGCCACTACCTCGCGCTCGCGGAAGCCGCGGACGTCGCGGCAAGCGGGCTGGGTATAGCGCGCTAGGCGAACGCTGCCGATCGATTTGTCCCGAGCAAACCGATAGGGGATGCACCCGATCATCGAACGCCCTGCCATCTTTAGCTATGCCGCTGATCGACGCAGGTAATAACTGGAGAAGGGCAAGCGCCGTTCAAGCGACATGGCTCAAAGAATGCCTTCTCCATAAGAGCATCCAATCGGCTGGTCTGAATTCCATGGCCGCGATGACGCTTTATTGCCCTGACTACAGAATCCGAGCCGCAACCGCGACGAGGATCACTGCCAGCGCGGCCAGTGCCGGGACCATTACCGCCGCTCCCGCGGCGACCGAGAGCCCCGCGATCCAGTCGAGCTTCCTGTCAAGCCAATGCCGAGGGCGACCGGAACCGGCCACGCCAGAAGCCCCGTCATGCCGTCGCCGGACGCAGGACGTCCGCCCTCGATGTCGGCGCGCCTATCGGACGGCACCCGCAGCGAGTTGGCCACGACCAGGATCGACGAGGTCGACATCGCCACGAGCGGCGTGATGTAGCCGCCCACAGCCAGGGGCAGCGCCAGCGCGTTGTAGGCGATAGAGAGGTTGCTGGCGTCCTGCAGTCGACCGTACTGCTCCAGCTGGTAGAGCATATTCTTCAATGCTCTCGTGGCCTCCCTGACGTAGCCGCTCCAAAGGAGATGACGCATCGACGACCTGCATTCCGCATGGCCGACAAGCGCGACCAGCATGGAGCCGCCGCCGAAGGCCGCCAGAGCCAGCGCGGTGTCCGCAGGGATGGTTGCCTGGCCGAGACGTCACTGTTTTCAGCGATGGAGACGTGGGGCTGCAAGGCATTGTGCTCAGCGCAACGCGGCAATCCGTAACCCACATTCTTGACTGGTTCCACCTATCGATGTGGCTTCGGCACATCGAACAGGCATGGGAAGGCCTCAGGCACGTCGGCGATCTGAACATCTACCGTCAGCGCCTACCTGATCGTGACGAGCTTGACCTCGGCCCCTTCGCCGGGCGCGAGCGAGAAGGATACCTCGTCCGAGCGCGTCTCCTGCGCCACCGTGACGCTTAAGACCAGCGGCGCCTACTCCGACATCAAGCGGATGATGTAGGTCGCCATGTCACATCCCGCTTGCCCTTCAGGTCTCAGCGGGTTCGTAACGTCAGGATCCTTCATCGTCGTTCCGCCCAACGGGACGCCTTAGTAGGATCTCGACGTGATACAGAGCCTGGAATGCTTCGCCCGCAAGCGCCTGCCGATGTACGACATAGAGGTCGCCTGGGTTATCCAGCCCCGCATCGAGTCCTTCACTGTTGTTGAGCTGGACGGCGGAAACGAGCCCACGGCCGCCAAGAGAATGATCCTTCGAACTCTTGAGGAATTCGACCCCGATGCGCCGGCTGCAAAGCCCGACTGATCGCAGGTCCGCAGATCAGTAAAGGAACGGCGGCGAGACATTTCTCTCGCCGCCTTCCTTGCAGATACAGCGCTGCCGTTCCTGCAATGTCAGCGATAGCTCGCGTAGACCTCGGTGGAACCATCCCGCCTGACCAGAAGGACGTCGCAGGGGTCTGCGTTGGCCATGTCGCCCATGCCCGGCGAGCCGTATGGCATGTCGGACACCGTCAGCCCGATCGCGTCCGGCCGCTCTTCGAGCAGGCGCTGGACCTCGCGGGCGGGAACATGCCCCTCGATCACGTAGCCTTCGATCTTTCCCGTATGGCACGAGGTCTGCCCGGGCTTCAGCCCGGTTGCCGCCTTCGCGGCCTTGAGGTCGGCCAGCGGCAGGTCGGTCTCGGTCACGGTGAAGCCCGCATCGCGCATGTGCTTGCCCCAGGAAAGGCCGCAGCCGCAACAAGGCCGACTTCAGCACCTCCATGGACCCTGCCGCCCAGGATGCCTGGCTGGATCAGCGCCACCGCCGTGAAGGCCAGAGCACGAGCGAAACTGTTGAACATCTAGCTGCGCCTCTATCGGTCGCGACGAACTACTGGACGCTCAGGCCGCACTCAGTGGTGAAGAGAAAACTTCTCAATCAATGAGGAGGCCCGTTACCAACGGCATCTGTCAAGGTTCGAGGCGGGCTCTTATTGCTGCGGCGCGGGTTCCGGTGTGCCGCCGAACCAGCCGGTGGCATAACCAGTCACGATCAACACCACGGCAATGGCGATTAAAGCATACCAGAGGTTCCTGCCCGAGAAATTCATCGTTGCCTCCTTCCCACCCGTCACAAGTCTTAGGAGATACCGGTCTACGCTTCAGCGCAGTGGATTACCCCAAAATTACAATAGCCCAAGCGCGGACTTTTGAGAAGTTGGTCTACGAATCCGTGACATCGAGTCACGGATGCGACGCGGGATCGAAAGGAAAGCGCGGGTCAATGCTCAAGCTCTCGAACGATCGTGTCCCGTAGCCGGGCAGCAGCGGGGCTCAGATCAGGCGCCTCGATCAGCGCCATTTCCGTGTCCTTCAGGTCGGGAAGCCCTAGAGCTTCATCATTGAGAATGGCGAGATCAGTTGGAACCATCTCCTTCGGCAATACGGTGATGCCGAGGCCCGCGCGAACGGCCGCGTGGGTGCCGGCCAGGGAGCCGCACGTATAGGCGACACGCCAAAGGCGCCCCATCGTGTCGAGCGAATCGGTCGCCCGTTTCCGGTAGACGCACGGCCGCGGCGAGACAATGAGCGGAAGTGGGCCCTCTGCCTCTGCGATCTGTCGGTCGGCGGCGACCCAGACCAGCGGTTCCCGCCACACGCGGATGCCGCCCATCGCGCCTGAGGGCTCCCGTTTGACCAGCGCGATGTCGAGACCGCCAGCCCGGAAGCGCTCGAATACCTCGAGCGTCAGCTCGCAGGTCACTTCCAGGGCAACCCAAGGATGGGCGCGCGCGAACTTGGCCAGCACGCTCGGCAGGTGGCTGGTCGCGAAGTCCTCTGGCGCCCCGAGGCGAACGACACCCGAAAGCTCGCGCTCGGTAAAGCGCCCGACCAGCTCGTCGTTTAGGCGCAAAAGGCGCCGGGCGTGGTCGAGCAAAAGCTCGCCTTCGCTTGTCAGCGACAGATGTCGGGGAGTCCGGTCGAGCAGCTTCACCCCGAGGCTGTCCTCCAAGCGCTTCATTTGCAGCGAGATGGCCGATTGGCCGCGCCGCAGCCGCTCGGCGGCCCGCGAGAACCCTCCGCATTCCACAACGGTCACGAAAGCGCGCAAGAGGTCGGGATGGATGTTCATGCATGTTACCAGGGATCTGGATGAAGATTGAGCATCGCAATCGTAGAGACGAGAACAATCAATTTCAACAATTCATCCTTGGTCCCTATCCTGCCGGCGTTCAGAGATGCGCCAGGAGGATCGATGATGAGCACTCGGCTGAAGTCGGAAGGCCTAACCGACTTGGAGAACCCTTCCGGGAAGCGTGGCGCCGTCCCGGTCACAGTCGCCTTCGGTGACGGTATCGGGCCGGAGATCATGAAAGCCAGTCTCAAGGTCCTGGTTCAGGCCGGGGCGGACATCGCCATCGAACCGATCGATATCGGAGAGCGCCTCTATCTTTCAGGCAACACCTCCGGGATCGGACCGGAAGCCTGGGATAGCCTGCGGCGCACCAGGGTCTTCTACAAGGCGCCGATCACGACGCCGCAGGGCGGCGGCTACAAGAGCCTCAATGTGACGGTGCGCAAGACGCTCGGCCTATTCGCCAACGTCCGGCCCTGCGTCGCCTATCCGCCCTTTATCGCGACCAAGCATCCCGGCATGGACGTGGTCATCATTCGCGAGAATGAGGAGGATCTGTACGCGGGCATCGAGCACCGGCAGACCGATGAAGTCTACCAGTGCCTGAAGCTGATCTCGCGGCCGGGGTGCGAGAAGATCGTCCGCTACGCCTTCGAATACGCGCGCGCGCACGGCCGCCGGAAGGTCACCTGCTTCACGAAGGACAACATCATGAAGCTGACCGACGGCCTGTTCCACAGGGTCTTTGACGAAATCGCCGCTGACTATCCCGACATCGAGAGCGAGCACTGGATCGTCGACATCGGCGCAGCGAAGCTGGCCGATACACCGCAGGCCTTCGACGTGATCGTGATGCCCAATCTCTATGGCGATGTTTTGAGCGATGTAGCCGCCCAGATCGCAGGCTCCGTCGGCCTCGCGCCGTCGGCCAATATCGGCCAACAATGCGCCATGTTTGAAGCGATCCACGGCAGCGCACCACGGCGAGCCGGCCAGGATGTGGCCAACCCGTCTGGCCTTCTCTTAGCCGGTGTCATGATGCTGGCGCATATCGGCCAGCCCGAGGTCGCCAGGCGCGTGCACAATGCCTGGCTCAAGACGATCGAGGACGGCATTCATACCTATGATGTTTTCAAGGAAGGCTTATCCAAGCAGAAGGTCGGCACAGCAGCCTTTGCCGAGGCCGTGATCGAGCGGCTTGACCAGACGCCGAAGACGTTGCGCAGTGTCGCGCACGGCGCTGCGTCAAAGCCTTTCGCCGTGCCGCAGGCCCGGCCAACGAAGCCGGCCAAGAAGGAATTGGTCGGGATCGACGTCTTCGTCCATGCAACCAAGCCCGTGGAGGAACTCGCCCGCGACATGCAGGCGGCGGCCAACGAATTGTTCGCGCTCACCATGATCACCAATCGTGGCGTCAAGGTCTGGCCGGATGGTCTGCCCGAGACCTTCTGCACCGACCACTGGCGCTGTCGGTATCTCGCGCGGCCGGGCAAGCAATTCAACAAAGCGATGATCGTGGAGCTGCTCAAGAATCTCACCTATACGGGCGTCGACTTCATCAAGACCGAGCATCTTTACAATTTTGATGGGGAGCCAGGTTTCTCACTTGGTCAAGGTCAATGAAGAATTCGCGCTGGGCTCAGGACCTGTTAATTGGCGGGCGAATGTGATTCAGAGTGGTTGCAGTTGATGTCGTCCTTGCGCGCTTGCTCGCGCTCCATGCCAAGCGGATCGATCTCTCGCTCGACCGCATGTGGCGCTTTCTTGCCCGGCTTGGCCATCCTGAGCGCCGCCTGCCGCCGGTGATTCATGTTGCCGGCACCAACGGCAAGGGTTCGACCGTTGCTTTTCTGCGTGCGATCCTGGAAGCGGCCGGGTTCGGCGTTCACGTCTACACCTCGCCCCACCTCGTGCGCTTCAACGAGCGCATCCGTCTTGCGCGACCGGGCGGCGGCGTGCTGGTGGGCGACGACGAATTGTCGGATGCACTCGCGACGTGCGAACGGCTGAACGCCGGCGATCCGATCACGTTCTTTGAAATCACCACGGCTGCGGCTCTTCTGCTGTTTGCGCGCCATCCCGCGGATGTGCTCCTGCTCGAGGTTGGCCTCGGCGGACGGCTCGACGCAACGAATGTGGTGGACCGCCCGCTTGCGACAGTCATCACTTCCATTTCGCATGACCATCAGGAGTTCCTTGGCGATACGATTGAACTGATCGCGACCGAGAAGGCAGGTATCCTCAAGCCTACTGTGCCGGCAATTATCGCGCCGCAGTCGCCGGCGGCGCTCGCGGTGATCCAGCGGCAGGCGGCGCGTCTCTGCGCGCCGCTGCGGATCGGTGGCAAGCACTGGAGAGCGACGCCTGATCGCGACCGCATGGTCTTTCGGGACGGCAACGGAATCATGGAACTGCCTGCGCCGCGTCTGGTTGGCCGTCATCAGCTCGATAACGCGGGCACAGCGATAGCAACATTGCGTTGCCTTCCTGCGCTGCAGATTCCGAACGCAGCCTTCGGGCAGGGGATCACGAGCGTCGAATGGCCCGCGCGCATGCAGCGTCTCGTCCGCGGTCGGATTGCTGTAATGGCGCCTCACGGCGCCGAACTATGGCTGGACGGCGGCCACAATCCGGACGGCGGCCGCGCGGTGGCGGGAGCGCTGGCCGATCTTGATAGGCGCGATGCGCGGCCGCTCATACTCGTCGTCGGCATGCTCGCGAACAAGGACTGCCAAGGCTTTCTCATGAACTTCGCCGGCCTCGCCAGCGCCGTTATCGCCGTTCCAGTTCAGCAAGACACCGCTTTGCCGCGCGAGGAGATCGCGCAAACGGCCCGTCGCGTCGGCATTCCGGCAGAGACCCACGACAGCATCGCTGAAGCGCTTGCCTCCATCCCCGCGCTTGGCCTCGATCCAGCTCCGCGAATCCTCATCACCGGCTCACTCTATTTAGCCGGAGAGGTGCTTGCCGCGAACGGCCTGCCATCGATTTGAGTGATCAGATAAGGCGCTTTTGCAAGGGACGCCTTAACCCAGCTTGGTTATGAACTCCCCGAGACCGCGAATTTCTCGGCAGACTTTCCAGCGGGAATGCCCATACAACATAATGCTCGATATGGATACGGAAATCGGTCGAAAGGGTCTTCGGCGTCGCACCTCCTGCAGAAATTGAGTCACAACTTCGACCTCTGGCAGCAGGCCACTCAACCGATACTGAAAGAAATACGAAAGATCTTAAAGGACTATCAACCCGACTTTACTACTTTACTACCTGATGGTTCTTGAGAATTGAGGTCGGATTTATCGTTATGAACGCTCCAGAGTTTCACGCCCCCGGCACTTTATCGCACCGCAAGATTCGCGGCGCGGCGCTTATCATTGCCGCCGCGGCTACGCTCATGCTGGCGTTCCAAGTCGTAGGACAGTGGACTCACGATAGCCCGTTCGCAGGGGTGATCTTTTGGGCAGAAGTCGCGGCTGAGATAACGGTCGTTGTCACAATCGCGATGGCCGCCCCGCTGGCACTTCGAGAGATGAGGGGACGCCGCCAACTGGCGACAACTGCGATCGAGGCGCGCAGGCAGGTCGAGATGCTCCTCAAGATGACCGACATGTTACAAAGCGCGATGTGCTATGCTGATGCGAATGCAGTGCTTCGGGCGACGGCAGGTCAACTGCTCCCCGGCTTCGGCGGAGCGCTTTACGTCTTCAACAACTCAGGTGACCGGCTCGACCTGTCGATAGCCTGGGATTGGCCAGAAGACAGCCAACCAGCCGACACCGTTTCCCCTTCGCATTGCTGGGCGCTAAAGCGGGGCAAGCCGCATGTGAACCAAGCCGGTCCCGGAGCGTTGCGCTGCGAGCATCACGATCAGAGCGTTGTAGTCTTTGAAATCCCGATGATGGCCCGGGCAGAGATCTATGGGCTGTTCAACGTGCAGGCGAGCGGCCCGGACGCGGAGGCACGCCTTTCTGGGGTCGCTCCGCTTGCGGGGGCCATCGCTGATGCAATGTCACTGGCGCTTTCCAACATCGCCCTTCGAGAAAAGCTTCGCACGCAAGCGCTGCGCGATCCGCTGACCGGCCTTTATAATCGCCGCTATATGGAGGATGTGCTCGAGCGCTATGCCAATCTGGCCAAGCGCAATGACAGCCCGCTCACCGCGATCATGATCGATCTCGACCATTTCAAGCGCCTCAACGACGAACATGGCCATGCGCTTGGCGACTCAGTCCTAAGCGGGGTCGCGGCGGCGATCGTCGGCGCTATCCGACCCTGCGATATCGCATGTCGATATGGCGGCGAGGAGTTGGTCGTGCTGCTGCCCGACTGTGCGTTGATCGAAGGGGTTGCGAAAGCTGAGATGATTCGCGCCCGGATTGAGAGCCTCTCAGAAAACTACGGTACGCGCATAACCGCATCTTTTGGAGTCGCGACGATTTCGGAGACTTCGGCAAAGGCAGGGGATCTCCTCGCCGATGCCGATGCCGCTCTCTATCGGGCCAAGCAGGAAGGTCGAAACCGTGTCGGCACCGCCCCGCCTCGCTCCAGCGGCGTCGTCGGCCTGAATCTGGCCGCTGCAGCGGAATAGCCGGTCCGTGCCCCTGGTCCGGCGGTAGGTAGAATGGTGCCATTCCAACATCGGGACAGTTGCCCCGAAAGCCGAGTGCATGCGATGCCGGTTGTGAAAGCCTTTGACGAAGCCGAACGCTTCGCGCCTGAGCATCAGGCTCTAGAAATGCTCGTCACGAATAACCTCGACGTCGGAAACCACCACGATCCCGGCGTAGTTTTCGAGAAGTGGCTGGGATTGTTCCACGATGCGGCGCACGATCTCCTCCGCGGCAACCACGATGATCATGACGTTGCGAAACACATCGGAGAGGTGAGCCTCGTCACGTATGCCGCGATTGCCTTTGCCAGAGACATTGGGCACGATGGTGTAGCCCTTGGCGCCTACCGCCTCGATCATCTCAATGATGGCGCGGGCGCGCGCCGCTTCCACGATGATCTCGATCCTCTTCTTCCGGTAGAGTTGCGTCACGGGACAGTCCTTTCGATCACAGTGCGACGAGCCATTGCGCGCCAGCGTAATAGAGCGGGATGCCGACAATCAAATTGAACGGAAAGGTGACGGCCAAAGACAAGGGAATGTAGATCGCCGGATTGGCCTGCGGCAGCGACAGGCGCATTGCCGCCGGAACCACGATATAGGAGGCGCTTGCGGCGAGTACGGCGACGAGCGTCATGCCGCCCAAAGACAGGCCGATGGCATGGGCTGCGAGCAGCCCGATCATGGCTCCGATCAGGGGCATGTAGAGGCCGAACGCCACCACCGGCCAGCCCACCGCTCTGAAGTCGTGCAGGCGGCGGCCGACAAGCAAGCCCATGTCGAGAAGGAAGACGGCAAGCACGGCCTTGAACGGATCGACAATTGCCGGCGCCATTACCGCCATGCCCTTGTCGCCTGTGATCCAGCCAATCGCGAAACTGCCGCCGAGCAGCACGACGCCGCCGCTCAGGAACACCTCGCGGGCGACCTCTCTCGAAAGGAAAGGCGCGCGCGACGCGGTCGGTCCGGCAGCGTTAGAGCGACGGGCAAGGAGAAGGCCGGTTACGATCGCCGGCGTCTCCATGAGGGCGAGCATCGCCACCACGTAACCTTCATACGGTATGGCTCGGTATCCGAGAAAGCCGGTCGCCGCAACGAAGGTTACGATGCTGACGGAACCGTAGTGCGCCGCTACGGCGGCTGCGTTTGGAATATCGAGCCGTGTGGCCGCGCGGAGTAAGGCATAGGCAAGGAGAGGCAGGCAAAAACTGAGCGCGAGCGCCAGGACCAAGGCGACTGCGACTGCGCCGGCAACGCCGTTCGAGGCGAGCTCGACGCCGCCCTTGAATCCGATCGCCAGCATCAGATAGAGCGACAAACCCTTGCTGATTGCCTCGGGGATGGCGAGATCGGATTTGAGCCAGCCGGCTGTGACGCCCAAGGCAAAGAACAGGACCATCGGTGACAGTAGGTTGCCGATGGCAAGCTGGAGCAGCGTATCCACAAGGAATTGTCCTGCTGTTATGAAAGCTAGGGTTGAGCGAGGAGATCGAAGTGATTAGTTGCGTCGGCGGCCTCCAATGACGTTCGTCAACGCTCCGGTAGAACTGTCCCACGACATGGGTTCACCGATCAGGCCCTGGAACACCTTTCGCAACTGCTCGGTCTGAAGCAGAATAGAATTGCTGTCGTCATCCGCATCGAAGACGGGATGAAACTGGCCTGCGCTTGGGTGTTGGCGTGATGGCTGCTGCTTGATCAGGGCTGATACCAGTGTTTCGCGGAGAGTGATGGGGTCAGACGATGCTCCTCCATGGTCGGCATCGAGCCAGCACAGACACCATATTCCACTCACGCCGACGCTTTCGCGAATCTGGAAGTGGCACAGGCGAGACGCCAAGCCGAAGCCGCATATTTCAGGCGGCGCGTCCACCATCACGGGATCTATCCATATTCCGACCAATCTCCGGTCCTGTTGCGCACGCACTGTCGGGAGCCGCGCGCGCTGAAATGCCAGAAACTCCCCAGCCTCCCGGCAAGTGCGGGGAACATCGTCTCTGGACCGCACTAGGAGTAAAAGGCAGTTGGCTAATTGTGACACTGGCAGCACCCCTTCATTAGCCCCAGCCGGGCGAGCTCGTACGCGTCCTGCGCCCCCAGGTTGCCGCATCCCCGCCTGAACGCGGGGTGCCAGCACACAATCAGCCCGCATCCGCTATGGATGCGAACGCTGTATCACGATATAAGAGACGCGACACTCATTTCGTATTTCCATATAGGAGGTCTCGTTCATGCTGGCAACAGCAAGGTCCCAATCTGATGCATCACCATCCGCCAGCTGGACGTTTCTGACCAACCACGCCCACGTGCTGCTATGCTTGGTCGAGAACCCAGAGGCGAGAATGCGCGAGGTTGCCGTTCGGGTCGGGATCACGGAGCGCGCCGTGCAGCGCATCGTCGCCGAACTGGAGGAGGCAGGCTATCTCAGCCGCATGCGTGAAGGGCGCGCCAATCGCTACATCGTCCATGAGGACTTGTTCCTCAGGCATCCTGTCGAAAGTCATTGCACGATCGCCGAACTAATTGAGATGGTGATTGGAACGCGAAGGCGCGCCGAACCCTCCCGCAAAGGCGTTCGCCGCGCCTGACGGCATCTATCTTTGTCTTCGTGGTTGACGATAGCAGCGAGCGGACCCGCTTAAGACTTGGCTGGCGCTTTGTCGTCGACGAACAGGTCCGTCTTCGCTGCTTCGCTGATCGCCACGACGGCAGGATGAGTCAATTTGCGCTCAACCGAGATGGCATAATACCTCGCTGCGACGCTGTCGGCACGGCCAATGATCTCGGCTGCGTACTGTTCGCGGATTTCGTCGGCCAATATTGCCGGTGCAGGGAAAATGCCTGCGCCCGCCTTGCCGAAGGCCTTCATCAGCGCGGTGTCGTCGAATTCGCCGACAATGCGCGGCTCGATCTGATGTTCGCTGAACCACCGCGTGAGCGCCCCCCGTATTGTTGCGCCGTCGCTTGGGATCAGCATGGGTGCGCCGTCCAGAGATCGCGGAAAGCCCTCCTGGTAGCGTTCGGCAAGTCCGGGCACGGCATAGAAGGCGACAGGTGTGCGCCCGAGAGAGTGGCTGTAGCCTTTCACCCCCAGTTCGGAGGGTAGCGGCCGGTCGGCGATCACGAGATCCACCTTGTGAATGGCGAGTTCCGCGAACAGCCGGTCCAGCTTGTCTTCCCGGCAGATCAACCGCACACGCCCCGCACTGGTCAGTGCCGGAGCCAGCAGGTGATAGGCCATCGACTTGGGAACGACATCGGCCACCCCCACCCGGAACAGCATGTCGCTGCGGCCGGGGCGGTTGCGCACCGTTTCTTCCAGTTCTCTGCCGATCTGGAAGATCTCGTCGGCGTAGGAAAGGGTCAACTGCCCCGCCGCAGTCAATTCCAGCCGCCTCCCGGCGCGGCGGAACAGCTCGGTTCCGAGCGCTTCCTCCAGCGTGCCGATCTGGGCGCTGATGGTCTGCGGCGCCAGATGCAGCTGCTCGGCGGCGCGCGCAATGCTGCCGGCCTTCGCGACCCGCCAGAAATAGTGCAGCTGCTTGTAATTCAACACGGCCGGCCAATCCAATCAGCAGTTTTTTTCGACTGAAACACACCGGATTATCTGCTTTTTCTGATGATCGATCAAGCCTAATACTGCGCGAACTCGGCTGGTGGATGGAGGAATGATGAGAATCGCGATTCAAGTGCGTAACGCGGACCTCACAGAGGAGCTGCGTGAGCATGTGGAATATCGGCTGGCATTCGCACTGTCGCAATTTCCAGAGCACATTCGCGGCGTTGCGGTAGTCTTGTCCGATATCAACGGACCGAAGGGCGGCATAGACAAGCGCTGCAGTCTGCGCGTTCGGCTGAACGGGCGGTCAGATATCGTCATCGAGGAGACAGAGGCGGACTTTCATGTCGCGGTGAATCGCGCCGCGGATCGGGCCAAGCGAACTCTGGGGCGCCGCCTGCGGCGACCTTACCCGTTGCGGAGTTGCCATCACGCGCGAGGAAGTACGCCGCAAGCTCTGTGAGTTCCGTCGTCAGGCGATCGTGCAGACCCGCGAGACCGACTGAATGACCCGGAAGAGACGACTGGCGAAGGCAAATCGCTCGGCACGTATAGATGACGCGCCATCGCGTGCGAACTGCACGTGCCGTAGCACTGAATCGCCGCTGCGCTGCTGCCGCGGCGCAGCGCTGTGAATGCATGTCTGCAAAAGGCACGAGCCGACCGGTCCATCACAGGAGAACAGAATGATCGACGTGAACAAGCTGCTGAACACCGTGCTGGCGGGTGACCCGGCATCACGGCAAGGCAACGCGGAAGTCGGACTGCCGGTCGACCGCAGTAGACGCGCGGGCCTCGGCGATTACCTCTCCAGCAATGTGGGCGCACTCGGAACTGGCGCGCTCGCGGGTGGTTTGGCGGGCACGCTCCTGACCTCCAAGCACGCGCGGAAGCTCGGCGGCAGCGTTTTGCAGATCGGGGCTGTCGCCCTGCTCGGAGGGCTCGCCTATAAGGCCTACAGCAACTATCGCGACGGCAAGCCGCTCGTTCCGCAAACCATCCGCGATGCGCTTGGCGGCCTCTCGCCGCAGCAGGCCGGTGCGGCACAACCGGCTTCGGGCGGTCTGTTGTCGCCACCAAGTGCTCTGCCGGCAGACAGCAGCGCCACCCTCCTGTTGCGTGCGATGATCGCGTCGGCCATGGCCGATGGTCGCCTTGACGAGACCGAGCGTTCCCGTTTGATCGAGCGCGTCGAAGCGAGCGCTCTCCCGGGCGAGGAGCGGCATTTTCTCGAGTCTCTGATCGCCCATCCGGATACGCCGGAGCAACTCGCCGCCGCTGCGAATTCTCCTGAGGAGGCCGCGCAGGTGTACCTGGCAGCCTTCATCGCAATTGATGCCGATACTCCCGCCGAAGCGGCTTGGCTCGACGATTTGGCCAACAAGCTCGGCCTCGATCCGCTTTTGCGCAGGAACATCGAGGCCGCCGGCCGCGGTACCGCGTGATCTTGTAGGACGCGCGATCGGAGAGCCAATGACGCTGAATGCGATCCAACGTTCGAGCTTGAAACGTCCTGCTGCGGGCCGCACCCGTGAGGCAGACCGGAAGGTGTCTGCGAAGCGCCTCCTGTCCAGGATCGTTCGCATCCGAGCTGCCGTCATTCGGGAGAGCCAAGCCATTGTGGAGGACTGGACCCCCAACGTGGCTCGGCCGAGTTTTCTGCCTGGAGCCATCAATCTCGCGCAGTATCTAGCGTTTCGTCGCCATGATTTAAGCGGTCTACAACATCAGCTCTCGGCGCTTGGACTGACTTCGCTCGGGCGGAGTGAGGGCCGCGTCATGGCGACCCTTGACGCCGTCTGCGCGAGGCTGACCGAAATCGCCGGCGAGCCCGCCGTGTCCCATCCCGTCCCCTTAGCCTTCCGGAACGGAAAGCGGATTTTGAGGCGAGAGCAGGCCAGGATTTTCGGGAGCGATCCGCACGGGCCCGGCACGCGGATCATGGTCACGTTGCCGACCAGAGCCAGTGAAGATCGCGCCCTGGTGGCTGACATCATTCGGGCCGGCGCCGATTGCCTGCGCATCAACTGCGCGCATGGGGGACCCGAGACCTGGGCGGCCATGATCGAGAACAGCCGCGCCGCGGCGGCTGAGCAAGGCAGGACCTGTCCAATCCTCATGGATATCGCCGGCCCGAAATGCCGGATCGCCGAAGTCTGCGCGCCGAAGAAGACGCGGCTCCACCGCGGCGACCTTCTCATGTTGGCCGGTCGAATGCCCGCTCAGCTAAAGGCTGGCGATATCATCATCCGTGTGACGTTCCCTGCCGTACTTGATCAGCTTGAAGTCGGAGCACGGGTCTTCATCGACGATGGCCGCATTGGAGCGCGTGTCGAAAGGATTGAGCCTGACGGCGCGATGCTTCGCGTGGAGCAGGCGCGCGGCAAAGGGGAGAAGCTCAGACGCAAAAAGGGACTGAACTTCCCGGATACGGCGCTCGATCTTCCGCCTCTGACCGAGAAGGATATCCACGATCTCGATTTCGTTGCTGAGAATGCCGACCTCGTCGGGTTCTCGTTCGTTCAGCGTCCGTCGGACATCACGCTTATTCAGAGGGAATTGGCAGCACGACGCGGCGGACGTCCCGTGCAGCCTCTCGTGATCAAGATCGAAACCGCGCTCGCCGTCAGGAACCTTCCCGAGCTGATCGTGCATGGCGCCGGGCAACAGCCACTGGCGGTCATGATCGCGCGAGGCGATCTCGCGGTCGAAAGTGGCTTCGAGAACATCGGCGAAGTCCAAGAGCATATTCTCTGGCTTTGCGAGGCGGCCCATGTGCCGGTCATCTGGGCGACCCAGGTGTTGGCCGGGATGGTCGAACAAGGAGCGCCCAGCCGAGCGGAAGTAACCGATGCGGCCATGGCGCAGCGCGCCGAATGCGTGATGCTCAACAAAGGACCTTTCATCGTCGAGGCAGTACGTTTTCTCGACAATGTGCTCCGCCGCATGGATCGCCATCAGTCGAAGAAGTCGGCCCGCCTCATGCCGCTGGAGCTCTGGATAGAACCGCAAGATGCGCGTCAGGCGCGCGAAGCGGAGCGAAGGTGACCCCGGTGAACGAGATGACCCTCCTTCGGCCTGACGACTGGCACGTGCACCTTCGGGATGGGGCCATGCTGCAGATGGCGCTGCCATGGACGGCGAGCACCTTCGGCCGCGCCATTATCATGCCCAATCTCGATCCGCCGATCACGACGGCTGCCCAAGCTGCGGCGTATCGCGATCGGATCCGGCGCGTCTTGCCCGACGGCTCCAGGTTCGTGCCGCTGATGACCTGCTTCCTCACCGATGAGACCGATCCAGTGGAGGTAGCTCGAGGCTTCGCCGAGGGAGTTATCACCGCGGTCAAGATGTATCCGGCGCGCAGCACGACCAATTCCGCCGCCGGTGTCACGAATGTCCGCCGGGTCTATCCGGTGTTGGAGCGGATGCAGGCCATCGGCATGCCGCTTCTGGTCCATGGCGAGGTGGCCGACGGCGAGGTCGACGTCTTCGACAGGGAGAAGGCGTTCATAGACCGGGTGCTTGTCCGGCTGCGGTCCGATTTCCCGGCGCTGCGGATCGTCCTGGAGCACATCACGACCGCCGAAGCCGTGGACTATGTGCAGGACGCCGAGGGGCCCATCGGAGCCACCATTACTGTTCATCATTTGATGATCAATCGCAACGCGATGTTCGCGGGCGGTATCCGGCCGCATATGTTCTGTTTGCCCGTGGCCAAGCGGGAGGGCCATCGCCTCGCATTAAGGAACGCCGCGACCTCCGGCAACCCCCGCTTCTTCCTCGGCACGGATTCGGCGCCGCACCTGGTCCGGGACAAGGAATCGGCCTGCGGCTGCGCCGGCATCTTTACGGCGCCGGTTGCGCTCGAATTGTACGCCCAGGTCTTTGATGAGGAAGGGGCGCTCGATCGGCTCGAAGCCTTCGCGTCGCTCAACGGCGCACGTTTTTACGGCCTGCCGCCCAATACCGAGACCGTCACGCTCGTGCAGTCAGCTTGGAAGCCGCCCGAAACCCAGCCGGTTGGAAGGGAGCAGGTGCGGGTGTTCTGCCCGGAAGGCGTGGTCCGTTGGCGCATTGCGCCGACGGATTGAAAGCAACGGATCCCTATTCACAAACCGAGGCCGACCCATGACACATAGCTTCGACAAATCCAGGCTGCCGAGTCGCCACACGACCGTTGGTCCCGAGCGCGCGCCGCATCGTTCGTTCCTCTACGCCATGGGGCTGACCGAAAAGGAGATTGCCCAGCCCTTTGTCGGCGTCGCCACCTGCTGGAACGAGGCGGCGCCGTGCAACATCGCGCTCAGCCGCCAGGCGCAGGCGGTCAAGCTGGGCGTCAAGGCGGCCGGCGGCACGCCGCGCGAGTTCACCACCATCACCGTGACCGACGGCATCGCCATGGGTCACCAGGGCATGAAGTCGTCGCTGGTGAGCCGGGAAGTGATCGCCGATTCGATCGAGCTCACCATGCGCGGCCATTGCTACGACGCGCTGGTTGGCCTTGCCGGCTGTGACAAGTCGCTGCCCGGCATGATGATGGCGATGGTCCGCCTCAACGTCCCGAGCGTGTTCCTTTACGGCGGAACAATCCTGCCCGGGCGCTTCCGCGGCAAGGACGTCACCGTGCAGGACGTCTACGAAGCGGTGGGCGGCTATCAGGCTGGCCAGATTTCCGCTGACGAGCTGCACGCGCTCGAATGTGTCGCTTGCCCTTCCGCAGGCTCCTGCGGCGGCCAGTTCACCGCCAATACCATGGCCTGCGTCTCCGAAGCGCTTGGGCTCGCACTGCCCGGTTCGGCCGGTACCCCGGCGCCCTACGAGAGCCGCGACGCCTTCGCGGAAGCGTCCGGCAAGGCCGTGATGAACCTGCTGGCGCGCGATCTCAGGCCGCGCGACATCGTCACCCGCAAGGCACTGGAGAACGCCGCTACCGTGGTGGCGGCTTCTGGCGGCTCGACCAATGCGGCGCTGCACTTGCCGGCGATCGCGCACGAGGCGGGCATCGACTTCGACCTGCATGCGGTCGCCGAGATCTTCAAGCGCACGCCCTACATCGCCGATCTCAAACCCGGTGGGCGCTACCTTGCCAAGGATCTGTTCGAGATCGGCGGCGTGTCGGTGCTGCTGAAGGCGCTGCTCGACGGCGGCTATCTGCACGGCGACTGCATCACGGTGACAGGCAAGATGATCGCCGAGAACCTGGCCGACGTGGCCTTCCCGACCGACCAGGACATCGTTCGCCCGATCTCCGACCCGATCACCACCACCGGCGGCGTGGCCGGTCTGCGCGGCACGCTCGCCCCCGAGGGCGCGATCGTCAAGGTGGCTGGTATGACGAACCTCCAATTCCGCGGGCCGGCCCGGTGCTTCGACTCCGAGGAAGCGGCCTTCGACGCCGTCCAGAAGCGTAAATACCAGCCGGGGGAGGTCATCGTCATTCGCTATGAAGGGCCAAAAGGCGGGCCCGGCATGCGCGAGATGCTGGCGACCACGGCAGCCGTTTACGGCCAGGGCATGGGCGACAAGGTGGCGCTCGTCACCGACGGGCGCTTCTCCGGCGCCACGCGCGGCTTCTGCATTGGGCATGTCGATCCGGAAGCGGCCGTTGGCGGCCCGATCGCATTGCTGAAGGACGGTGACATCATCGCCATCGATGCCGAGGCGGGTACGCTTGACGTCGAGCTCTCGGCCGAGGAGCTGGAGGTTCGGCGCAAGGACTGGGGACCGCGTCGCCACGACTTCCAGTCGGGGGCGCTTTGGAAATTTGCGCAGACCGTGGGGCCCGCCTCGAAAGGCGCGGTCACCCACCCTGGGTCCGCCGCGGAGACGCACTGCTATGCCGACATTTGAAAGCCGGGCGAAGCTGAATGCCCCACGGCCATTCGCGGCTGCACGCACCGTGTCGTGGCGACCTGGCCGCGCGCCGCCTCTGCAAGTGACTCTTGGAAGCTCAAGAAGCCGCCATCTTCTCGGCGGCCGCACAAGTCGAGAGACCATGCTGATATGACAGTCATCGAAGCTCCCAGCCGAGTTGATGAACGATTCTCGCACATACGCCGGCTCGAGGCCGAGTCGATCGCCATTATCCGCGAGGTTGCCGCCTGTTTTCAGCGGCCCGTGCTGCTCTACTCGATCGGCAAGGACAGCTCGGTCCTGCTGCATCTGGCGCAAAAGGCATTCGTACCGGCACCGCTGTGGTTCCCGGTGCTGCATGTCGATACCGGATGGAAGTTCCGGGAAATGATCGCCCACCGCGACAGCACAGCCGCGCGCCTTGGCTTCGAACTCCTGGTTCACACGAACGAGGAAGCCGCGCGCGCTGGCATCACGCCGTTCACCGCATCTTCGGCGGTCTACAACCATGCGATGAAGACCGAGGGACTGAAGCAAGCAATGGCGCGCTGGGGTTTCGATGCCGCGATCGGCGGCGCACGCCGCGACGAGGAGAAGTCGCGCGCCAAGGAGCGCATTTTCTCACACCGCAACCCAGCGCAGCGCTGGGAGCCAAAGACGCAGCGGCCGGAGTTCTGGCATGCTTGGAACACGCGCCTCGCCCCCGGCGAGTCGATGCGTGTATTTCCGCTGTCAAATTGGACCGAGCGCGACGTCTGGGACTACATCTGGATCGAAGGCATCTCCCTCGTTCCCCTTTACTTCGCGAAACCTCGGCTCGTCATTCGGCGCCAAGACACCTGGATCATGGTGGACGACGACCGCATGCCGCTCGAGGCGGGAGAGTCCCCCGAAAAGAGGTCGGTCCGGTTCCGCTCCATCGGCTGCTATCCCTATACCGGCGCGATCGATAGCACAGCCGCCACGCTCGCCGAGATCCTGCTTGAGATGCGGTCGACGCGCATGAGCGAGCGCCATGGACGCTTGATCGACCACGACCAGGCCGGATCGATGGAGCGCAAGAAGCAGGAAGGATATTTCTGATGCGCGACACGCCCCATCAGATGCCGGAAGAGGAAAGCCCGGACGCTATCATCGCCCGCGTCATCGCCGCCGAGCAAGCCAAGTCGCAGCTTCGCCTGTTGACGTGCGGCAGCGTCGATGACGGCAAATCCACGCTGCTCGGACGAACCCTCTACGACGCCGACTGCGTCTACGAGGACCAGCTTGCGCGCCTGTTCAATGAGAGCAGAGGCCGCGTGCCGGAGGGCGACCTCGACTTCGCGCTGCTGCTCGACGGGCTCATGTCCGAGCGCGAGCAGGGCATCACGATCGACGTTGCCTGGCGATTCTTCGAAACCGACAAGCGCAAGTTCGTCGTCGCCGACTGTCCGGGCCACGAGCAATACACGCGCAACATGGCCACCGGCGCATCGCAGGCGGATGCCGCCTTGCTGCTGATCGACGCGCGCAAGGGCGTCCTCACCCAGACGCGACGTCATGCTCATATCCTCGCCTTGATGGGCATCCGCCACGTCGCCGTGGCGGTGAACAAGATGGACCTGGTTGGCTTCGACCGCACTGCGTTCGAGCGTCATGCGGCCGAGATTGCCGACCTTGCCGAAGCGCTCGGCTTCACCGACGCGGTTGCCATCCCGGTCTCGGCGCTCAAGGGCGACAATGTGCTGACCCGCTCGGCCGCGATGCCCTGGTTCGACGGCCCTACGATCATTGAATGGCTGGAGTCGGTCGACGTCGCCGCCGCCGTCGTCAGGGGACCGTTCCGCATGCCGGTGCAATGGGTCAGTCGCGCCGGCCAGGATTTTCGCGGCTACTGCGGACGGATCGTCCGCGGCCGGGTGCGACCGGGAGACGAGTTGATGGTGACCCGCTCCGGCGCGCGTGCCGTCGTCGCTCGGATCATGCCGGAATATGATTTGGGCCAGGCCGTCGCCGGGCAGTCGGTCACGCTGGTGCTCGACCGCGACGTAGACGTAAGCCGTGGCGACGTGCTGGCTGCGGCCGATAGGCCGCCCGTCATCGCGGATCAGTTTCAGGCGCATCTGCTGTCGTTGGGCGAGGCGCCCATGATCCCCGGCCGCCAATACCTGATGCGACTCGGCACCGACGAAGTGCCGGTGAGCATCACAGCACTGAAGCATCGGATCGACATCGACACGCGTGCGCATCTGGCTGCCCGTCAGCTCGCAATGAACGAACTCGCGGTCGTGAACCTCGCTGCCGATCGCCCAGTGGCCTTCGACCCTTATGCCGAGAACCGCGACATGGGCGGCTTCGTGCTGGTCGATCGCATCACCCATGCCACGGTGGGCGCTGGGATGATCGACTTCGCGCTGCGGCGCGCCGGCAATATCCCCTGGCAAGCCTTCGATACCGCTCCCGATGCGCGCGCCGCGGCGCAGGGGCAGCGCCCGGCGATCCTGTGGTTCACCGGACTGTCGGGGGCTGGCAAGTCGACGATTGCGAACATCGTCGACCGCAAGCTGATGGCCACCGGCTTCCATCCATTTGTGCTGGACGGCGACAATGTCCGCCACGGGCTCAATCGCGATCTCGGCTTCACCGAGGCGGATCGGGTCGAGAACATCCGCCGCATGGCCGAGGTCGCCAAGCTGATGGCCGATGCCGGGCTTGTCGTGCTGGTCTGCGCGATCTCACCCTACGCGCGCGACCGGGCGCTCGCCCGTGAGATCGCCGGCAGCCATCCATTCTATGAGATCTTTGTCGATGCGCCGCTGACGGTGGCGGAAGCGCGCGATCCCAAGGGGCTTTATGCGAAGGCCCGGGCGGGAAAAATCGCAAATGTTCCAGGCATCGATGTGCCCTACGAGGCGCCGGAGGCGCCGGAATTGCGGCTCACCTCCCACGACGCGCCAGCCGAGGCGCTGGCCGATCGGGTTCTCCATCTCTTGCAACTCGGCCGGACCCTCAAAGTAACCGATAACTAGGGAGCCTTCGCCCAATGTACAGCACCGCGGACAGCCATTTCCGAATCGACGCGGGGTCGCGCCTCCATGCCGATCCCTGATCCCCGCGACACCCTCTCTCACGCGCTTCCCGATCAGGCCGGCGGCGACCAATTTCATCTGGCGGGCGCAAGGGCCGTGATCGCCACGATGCACGGCAAGGAGCGTGTGATCGCCCCGTTGCTCACCGAGGCGCTTGGCCTCGATTGCGTTGTGCCGGGGGCCTTCGATACCGACCGCTTCGGGACCTTCACCCGCGAGATCGAGCGGACCGGCACGCAGCTCGACGCCGCGCGTGCCAAGATCGCCGCGGCGTTCGAGCATGAACCGCACACCCGTGTGGCTATCGCAAGCGAGGGCAGCTTCGGGCCACACCCATGGATTCCGTTCGCCCCGCTCGGCCGCGAGCTCGTGCTGCTTGTCGACCGGCAGACTGGGCTTGAGATTACGGGCCACGATGCAACCATCGACACTCACTTCGCCCACCGTGTCGTCGACGGCCCCGCTGCGGCCTTCGCGTTCGCCGAACGGATGCAATTTCCCGAGCATGGCTTGATTGTGATGGGTTGCCGCGGCGACCAACCGGCACCGGACATTGCGCTATGGAAAGGAATTGTTGCTGCTGACGCTCTCGATCGTGCCGTCCGCGAAGCCGTAGCGCGCTGTGGCGCGGCCTTCATCGAGACCGATATGCGCGCCCATTTCAACCCGACCAGAATGCAGGCCATCGAGCGCGCCACCGTCGATCTCGTTCGCCGGTTTCGCAGCCGCTGCCCGGCTTGCGCCTATCCCGGCTTCGACGTCACCGAGCGCGTGCCTGGGTTACCTTGCGAATGGTGCGGCGAGCCGACCCAGGTGATTAAGGCGGAGGTCTTGAGCTGTGCGGCGTGCGGCCATCGCGTCGCACGGTCGGTTGCAGAACGTCCCACGGCCGATCCTGGACTGTGCAACCAGTGCAATCCTTGATCTCAGGATACCGTTCTGGCGACCCATCTTGCCGCGGTGCCAACGTCAGTGGCTCCCATGAACGCCTCGTGCGTGTCCCTCAACAGGGCCACTATCGGCCGCGCGAGGTAAGTACTCTCGTTCCATGGACAGAGGTCAGTTGCCAAACGGCATGGCCAAGGATTCAAAGTGGGCCTTATTGCTGTAGTAGCCTGACCCGCCTACCGTGGGCCAACTCGTTTTTGCGGGTGCGGTAACATATGGCGGGATATCCTTGGAAACCTCTCAGGCTTTATTGCTGCTCGAGGCCCTCGGCATCGGCCTTCTGATCGGGATCGAGCGCGAGCGGAATGCAGGCGAGCCCGGAGGCCCCGCCCCAGCAGGCGTGCGCACCTTCGCGCTCGCCTCGCTGACCGGCGCGCTGAGTCAGATTGCCGGGGGCTGGCCGATGCTCTCCGTCGCCCTCGCCGTCATCGGCGGCCTGCGCATGGTGACGCATCTGTCACAGCCAGATCGGCAGGCGGGCCTGACCACCAGCCTTGCGCTGCTGATCGTGGTCGTGCTGGGTGCGCTGTCGATCGACCACACCTTCCTCGCGGCGGCCTCAGGCGTTCTGGTCGCGGCGCTCTTGGCCGCGCGCACCGTGCTGCGCGAGTTCAGCCGCTCGGTACTCAACGATTTCGAGATCCGCGACGGGCTGATCCTGGGCGTCTCAGCGCTCTTGATCCTCCCGATCCTGCCGAACGAAGGCTTCGGTCCGGGCGGGGCGATCAACCCGCAGAACCTGTTCGTCATCATCATCCTTGTGATGGCGATCGGCGCGGTCAGCCACATCTGCACACGGGTCTTCGGTGACCGGCTGGGCCTGCCATTGAGCGGTTTTCTGTCCGGGTTCGTTTCAAGCACCGCGACCGTCGTCGCCATGGCGAGGAAAGTGCAGGATCGACCGGTCGAAACCTACCCGGCCGCCGCCGGTGCGACATTCTCCTCGGTCTCCTCGCTCGTGCAGACAGGGATCGTGCTGCTGTTCCTGAGCCCCTTGATGTTTTCGCTTGCAGCCCCGGTCCTGCTGGTCCCGATGGTGGTTACGCTGCTCTTCGGGGTGACGCTTGCGCGTTTCGGATTGCGCGACGGGGGCGAGGGCCAGGGGCTCGAACTTCCCAGCCGTATCTTCAGCGTCCGGGAAGCCATCAACTTTGCCCTGATTGTGGCCACGGTGATCGTCGTTTCCGCCTTGTTGAACGACCGTTTCGGGAGCGAGGCCGTCCTCTTGTCAGCCGCGCTCGCGGGGCTCGTCAGCACCGGGTCCGCCGCGGTTGCGCTGGCCTCGCTGGTTGTGGCCGGGCAGTTGCCGGCGTCCGAGGCGGTCGTGCCGCTGGCAGCAGCGATCAGCGTGAATGCCGGTGTGCGGATCGTCCTGGCCCTGCGTGGAAGGGCGACGCCGTTCGGCTGGACGGTCGCCGGCGGCCTGCTGCTGACCGCCGCCGCTGTCTGGGCGGGGTGGTGGTTTGCAGCTGCCATCAGCAGCATGATCATGGCCTGAGCGTCGTGCCGCGTCGCGAACGTCAGAGGCTTCGATGAACGCCTCGTGCGTGTCCTTCAGGCCGTTGCCCAAACGGCATCCGCCAAGTTTCGAGGCGGACTCTTACTGCTGCGGTGCGGGTTGCGGTGAGCCGCCGAACCAGCTGGTGGCATAGCCAATCACGATCAACTCGGCTAAGGCAACCAGACCTAACCAGAGGTTCCTCCCGAGATATTCATCATTTCCTCCTCCCTGCCCGTCGAGAATTTGGATAAGTCCAGACGACGTTTCAACGCAGTGGAATGCCTCGGTTGCACAGTGGCCCAAGCGCGAAACTCTGGAGAAGTCGATCAATGAATCCATGACATCGAGTCACGGATGCGACGTGGAATCGAAAGGAAAGCGCGCGGGTCAATGTTCAAGCTCGCGAACGACTCTTAGCCGGGCCGCAGCGGGCTCAGGGCAGGGCCTCGATCAGCGCCATTTCCGTGTCAGTGCTCCTGCTGGGAGCGGTCGCCGGTTTGGTATTGCTCGCCGGAGGCGGGTAACTGCTGGTCGCATCCGCCATCAACCTTGCCGTGGGCCTCGACATTTCGGAAGCCGCTATCGGGCTCACAATCGTCGCTGTCAGGACCTCGCTGCCCGAACTCGCCACCAGCCTGCTCGCGGCGCGTCGGAGGGAGTCCGGCAAGCGCCAGGTCTATGTACGCCACATCGGCTACCGGCCGAGCTACCGCCCGACCTCCACACGCGGCGAAAAATTCTCGTAACCGCTCTTGAAAGGTGCTTTTGCGTCTTTATCTCTTCAGCCGTGATCCGGGCCCCTCTGGTGCGTAACCCGCACGATGTCGGTTCACCTCAGGGGCCGGCTTTTCTCGCTTCACTGGTAGTGGAGCAGGTCCCTTGTCAAACACGGCAAGAGGAGTTCCGCCATGACAAAATTCCGCTCGAACGACGACGACATCTTTGCTCGCCGCCCACTCGCCGAGCTGCGTGCCCGGCTTGATCGGCATACGCTTGCGGCCGAGGCCGATGTAGCGGGCCAGGAAGCCTTTATGGAAGCTGCCATTGCAGCGGCCATGATTATCGCCCATGCCGACGGCGAGGCGGACGATGCCGAGCGGCGCAGGATCGTGTCCCTATTTCGGACAAATCCGATGCTGCAGGGCTTTTCGACCGACGATGTTGCCCGCGAGATAGAAGCCCACACCCATGCCTTCGCTGCGGACCGGGATTCGGCTCTCGGCAGGGCGCGCGCCTACATCGTTACGGCAGACCTCACGAATCCGCAGTTTAGATCGCTGATCCAGATCTGCATGTCGGTACTGGAAGCTGACGGCATCCGTCACTCCTTCGAGGAAGAGGCGCTCGCAGAAGTCGCCTCGATGCGACCGTGGGGCTACCGGTAATCGACCGGCGGGAGTGATATAGATGGACTTCCTTTTCCTCGACTTCATGGGCAAGCCGGTCTGGACCTGACTTGCTTTCGTCGCGGGCGTCGGGCTGCTGCTCGCTTCGACCTGGGCGTGCTGCACCGCAAGAGTCATGCGATCGGCGTCGGGGAGTCCCTCGGCCTTTCGGCGTTCTACATTACCATTGGCCTTGGCTTCGGTGGCATTTTCTGGCTATGGCTCGGCTCGCAGGCCGGTATGGAATATCTGACCGGCTTCGTTGTCGAAAAGAGCCTCGCGATGGACAATATTTTCGTCATCGCCATGATCTTTTCCTACTTCGCCATCCCCCCGCCTATCAGCATCGGGTTCTGGTGTACGGCATTCTCGGTGTCGTGATCCTACGCGCCATCATGATCGCCGCCGGCTCGGCAATCATCACCGAATTCTCGTGGGTCCTCTACCTCTTCGCGGCCTTCCTCGTTGTGACCGGCATCAAGATGCTGTTCACGGACGACAAGAAGCACGACATGCCAAAAAGTGCTGCGGTGCAATTCATGAGCAAGCACCTGAACATGATCAAAGGAGCTGCACGGAGAGAAATTCTTTGTGCGCCAACCCGATGTCGCGGGAAAGGTTCGATGAGCGGCCCTTTTTCAATTCATATTCATGATACAAGCGTTGCAAACTATGTCTTGAGTGATACGGTATTTTCATGGAAGACGATCGGCCACCAAACCAACCATGGCTACTTTTGATCCACCAACTTCCCAGCAAGCCGGCCTATCTGCGCGTCAAGATCTGGCGTCGGCTGCAGGGAATCGGCGCCGTCGCAGTAAAGAGTACCGTCTACGCGCTGCCGGCGACCGCAGAGACGCGGGAGGATTTCGCGTGGCTCCTGAAGGAGATCGTCGAGGGCGGCGGCGAGGCGATGGTGTGCGAGGCGCGGCTGATCGATGGCCTTTCGGACGACCAGGCGCGGGCGCTGTTCGATGCGGCGCGCGATGCTGACTATGAGGCGATCGCGAACGAGGCTCGTGCGCTCGCAGAGACGCTAGATGCGGCGGCGGGCGGTGAGGAGAAGACAGAAGCGCGCAACCAGATCCGGCGCATGCGCAAGCGGCTCGCCGACGTCATGGCGATCGACTTCTTCGGCGCCACTGGGCAACTCGGTGCGGGAGGTGCCGTCGCTGAACTCGAGAGCCGGCTTACGGCTGACGAGGACATGGACGCCGCAGAGCCACAGGCTGCGCCGACACTTGCGGACCTCAAGGGGCACGTCTGGGTTACGCGCAAAGGCGTCCACGTCGACCGCATCGCCTGCAGCTGGCTGATCCGCCGCTTCATCGACTCCGATGCCGTCATCCGCTTCGTGCCGGGCAAGGACTACGTCCCTAAGCCGGGCGAGTTGCGCTTCGACATGTTCGAAGGCGAGTTCACCCACGAGGGCGACCGCTGCAGCTTCGAAATGCTGCTTGCCCGCGTCGATCTCGACGACCCGGCCCTTCAGGCGCTCGCCGAGATCGTCCATGACATCGACCTGAAAGACGGCAAGTTCGCGCGCGAGGAAGCGGCCGGTATTGCTCATCTCATCGCCGGCATCGCGATCGCTCATGCGGACGACGAGGCGCGCATCGCCGAAGGCGCGCCCGTCTTCGACAACCTCTACCAGTATTTCCGCAAGAAGCGCCGGTGACGCACAGGATGGATCGATGAACAAGGTCGCAAGCAACGAAGCACAACACATCCAGCGCGGCTCAGCGCCCGACCATGGCATCCCATTCGCAGAGGCGGTGCGCGTCTGGGCCCGCGTGGCGGCGCTTTCCTTCGGCGGCCCGGCCGGTCAGATCGCTGTGATGCACCGGATCATCGTCGAGGAGAAGCGCTGGATCGGCGAGAACCGCTTCCTGCATGCGCTCAACTATTGCATGCTCCTGCCGGGACCGGAGGCGCAACAGCTCGCCGTCTATATCGGCTGGCTCCTCCACAAGACCAAGGGCGGACTCGTGGCCGGCACGCTGTTCGTGCTCCCGGGCGTCGTCGCCATCATGGCACTGAGCTGGATCTATGCGCTCTTCGGCAATGTCGGTGCCGTCGAGGCGCTGTTCTTCGGGTTGAAGGCGGCGGTGCTCGCCATCGTGCTCGAGGCCGTCGTGCGCGTCGGCAAGCGCGCCCTCAAGAACAACATCATGGTGGCGCTGGCCGCCGCTGCGTTCATCGCCATCTTCTTCTTCCAGGTGCCGTTTCCCCTGATCATTCTGAGCGCGGCCATCATCGGCTTTGCCGGCGGACGGGCGGGCCTTGCGCCCTTTCTTGCCGCCAACGGGCACGGCAAGGTGGGTGACAAGCAGGTTGCCGACGCGGACAGTGTCCTCGGGGAGACGATTCCCGCTCATGCGCGGCCCTCGCTCGCCTGGGCGCTGAAGATCGCGGGTGTTTTCCTCATTCTGTGGCTCGCACCGGTTGCGGCCCTTCTTGCCGCGCTCGGTCCCGGCAATGTCTTTACCGAGATTGCCGTTTTCTTCTCCAAGATGGCCGTGGTGACCTTCGGCGGCGCCTATGCCGTTCTTGCCTATGTCGCGCAGCAGGCCGTGGAGACCTATCACTGGCTCCAGCCCGGAGAGATGCTGGACGGGCTCGGAATGGCCGAGACCACGCCTGGGCCGCTCATCATGGTCACGCAGTTCGTGGGCTTCATGGGCGCCTTCCGCGCGCCCGGATCGCTCGATCCGTTGCTGGCGGCCACGCTCGGTGGCCTGCTCACCACCTGGGTGACCTTTACGCCCTGCTTCCTGTGGATCTTTCTCGGCGCGCCCTTTGTCGAGGCGCTGCGCAGCAACCGGGCGCTGTCGGCGGCGCTGGCGACGATCACAGCGGCCGTCGTCGGCGTCATCCTCAATCTCGCGGTGTGGTTCGGGTTGCACGTGCTCTTCGGCGAGTTGATCGAGGTGAGCGGCTTCGGCATGAGCGTCGATGTGCCGGTCCTGAGCTCGGTCAACGTGGCCTCGCTCGTGCTCACCCTCGGCGCGCTGATCGCCGTGTTCCGCTTCAAGGTCGGCATGCTGCCGGTGCTTGCCGCCTGTTCGGGCGCAGGTTTGCTCTCTGGGCTCGTTTCGGGAACACTTTAGGCAGCCTGCGTGAGTGACATCCCTTCGGAAGGAGACTGGCTATGACTGATGGCACTATGTTGGATCAAAAAAACCTTGAGGCGGCTGCAGGTATCGCGGGAACAATGACCGGCGACGTACTCAAAATGTCGGTGCCGCGCAGCGATGTAAAGGAGACTGTGGATGGCTTTGAGATAGTTCCCTTTATGGGCCTGACCACTTGGGCAGCGTTCCGCAAAGGCACTGAGCAGACGACGGTGATGGGCGACATCGTTCTGATGGAAGACGAAGTCGGTGTTGCCGTTTCCGCAGCAATCGAGGGGGGATTCTATGTGACCGCGCTGCACAACCACTTCATCCGCGCGCAGCCCGAGGTGCTGTTCATGCACATCGAAGCTACGGCCGACGAAGCCACATTGGGACAAGGTGTTCGCAAAATACTGGATGCAGTCGAAACGGTTCGCCAGGCTCGTCCCGTCAACCCTGCCATCAAGGAGGTCCCCAACCAACTGGATACCAGGCAGTTGGAAGACATCATCGGCGCCCCGGGCGAACTCAAGGACGGGGTCTTCAAATTCACGCTGGGGCGCCCGGAGGTTCCCGTCAGATGCAGCCGCTGCGGCGGTTTGGAAATCAACTCGGTGATGGGATACAACACCTGGGCGGCATTCCAAGGCACTGAGGAGCGGGCCGCGGTGTGCGGCGACTTCGCGATGCTCGAACTCGAAGTCGCTCCGATTATCCGGGAACTTCGCGCCGGCGGGATCGAGGTGGTCGCCGTCCACAACCACATGTTTTTTGAGGAACCCCGGATCATCTTCCTCCACTATTGGGGCATCGGCAAAGCCACTGACCTGGCCACTATTTTGGGCCGTGCCTTGGCAACCCAGAAACAGGTCCAGTCCGATGACGCGTGCTGTTCGCCATAATTGGTCGAGGTGGTCGCCCGTTTGGCCCCCCCGGCGACAGGGATCGGGCTGCGAGCTGCGGAGAGCGGATCAGCCGGCAACCGGACATGCGATAATCCATTTGAACTGAGCGCCGATGCGGTTGTACGCGAGATCCAAACTAAGCGCCCCACCGAGGCAATTGCTCGGTCCGGCGACCCATCTCCTCGCGGCACGCGCCTTACGCGACTTCGGCGACGGCTTCGTGGCGGTCCTGTTGCCGGTCTATTTGCTCGCTTTGGGGTTCTCGCCGCTCCAGGTCGGCATCATCGCCACCGCATCGCTGCTCGGCTCGGCGCTGCTGACCATCGCGGTCGGCTTCCTCGGCCCGCGTTTCGATCATCGCCAGCTTCTGCTTGCGGCCGCGAGCCTGATGATCGCAACCGGCGTCGCTTTCGCCGTGGTTCACGATTATGCGCTCCTGCTGGTCGTCGCCTTCGCCGGTACGATCAACCCGTCGGCCGGCAGTGTGAGCGTGTTCGTGCCGATCGAGCACGCGGCGCTGACGCGGGAAGTGAGTGACGCCAACCGGACGAGGATGTTCGCGCGCTACAGCCTTGTAGGAGCGCTCGCAAGCGCCGTCGGCGCGCTCGCCTCGGCCATTCCCGATGTGATGACCACGGTCGGGCTCGGCCAGCTCACGGCGATCAAGCTGATGTTCGTCCTCTACGCGGTTGTCGGGCTCCTGGGTGGCGTGTTCTATGCACGCATCCCGAAGCGCCCGCCCGCAAGCGAGGCCGCCGCCGCGCTTGGTCCCTCCCGCGCCATCGTCTTCAGGCTCGCGGCACTCTTCAGCCTCGACGCCTTTGCCGGCGGGTTCGTCGTGCAGTCGCTGCTGGCGCTCTGGCTGTTCGAGCGGTTCGACCTGTCGCTGTCTGCCGCCGGTGTGTTCTTCTTCTGGTCGGGTGTACTGTCGGCTTTCTCTTTCCCGGTCGCCGCCTGGCTGTCGCGGCACATCGGGCTCATCAACACGATGGTGTTCACCCACATTCCCTCCAGCATCGCCCTGATGCTGGCGGCGCTCGCCCCCAACCTGGGCGTTGCGCTTGCCCTGCTGCTGATCCGAGCAGCGCTCTCCCAGATGGACGTGCCGACGCGTTCGTCCTACGTCATGGCCGTGGTGACAGAGGCGGAACGCGCCGCCGCCGCGAGCTTCACCTCCGTCCCCCGCAGCCTCGCCGCGGCTGCCAGTCCCGCACTCGCCGGCGCCTTGTTCGCCGCATCCTACAAGGCTTGGCCGTTCCTGATCTGCGGCGTGCTCAAGATCACCTACGACCTGCTGCTGCTTGCGCAGTTCCGCCACATCAAGCCGCCGGAAGAGCGGAAGTAGGTTGCAGCTGATCACCGCCGGGCTCATTGCCTCCGTTCACCACCCTGAGGCGCTTGCGGGCGAGGTCCGCTCCTGTCGGCTTCAAACGAAGACGCGTCACCTCGGACGTCGGCGGCGCGTATAGCTCCGGTGTCGTCGGTGGCGCCACCCAGTCGATGTTGACCAGCGTTCCCCAGCACTTCGGACACCTAGACTAGGCCGTCCAGGAAGGCGTGAAGCAGGAAATCGTCGCCGAGCGTGATCGCCAGCGTCAGGACGTCGAGGACAGTGACCTCCGGACAAGGTGATGTGCGGCGGATCGCGGCCATGTGCCCCTTCACACGCCAGCCGGTTGCCCTCGAGAGCGTCCCGGATCATTGCCCACATCCAGGGCGGCGGCTCTCCGCTGCCTCGGTTGGGCGTAGATGATCGTCAGGGCTCTCTGCGCCGTCGGCATGCTAGCCGGCTGGTTCATGTGAGCTTCGATGTTCTCGGGAACTGGGCGCATTCAGCTTTATGCGCATGTCCTAAAGCCAACCGCGTCGTTTGAAATACACAAACGGAAGCAGGGCAGAGAGAACCATCAGCCCCAAAGCCCAAGGATACCCGAGGAGCCAGTGCAATTCCGGCATGTAATCAAAGTTCATGCCGTAGATTGATGCCACCAAAGTTGGCGGCAGGAACACGACAGCTGCGACCGAAAAAATCTTGATGATTTGGCTTTGTTCCAGATTTATGAGCCCCAGGGTGGCGTCGAGCAAGAAGGTGATCTTGCCGGACAGGAAGATCGCGTGATCACCCAATGAAGTCGCGTCGCGCTGGACAAGCCGGATGCGCTGCCGGAGTTCTTTTCCGGATTTGACGGGACCAGTCTCAACTGCGCTGTGGTAAGCGGCCAACCGGGCAATGCTGACGAGGCTTTCCCGGATTTTGGTCAGGAGATCGCCCTTTCGTCCAATCTGTTCAATGAGGGATTGCAGGTCTCGGGTCTTCTTGGTGGCGCTCTTCGACTTATTGCGGAATACCTCCTGGGAGATCGCGTCGACCTCGTCACCAATGCGCTCAAGGGCGTCAGCCGTTCGGTCGATGATCGCCTCAATAAGGCCTACCATTGCCATTTCGCCAGACGTGCATGGCTCGGCGCCTTCGCGCTGCACTCGTGCCGTGTATGTCGCGAAGGGCTTGGAGTCGCCATGACGGACCGTAACCAACGTCTTGCCCTTCAGGATGAAGGAGACCGGCACCTTGACGGCATCTTCGGTTTCCATGTTGGTCACCGCAGTCATTGTCATGAATGCGGCACCGTCCTCGCGGTAGAGCCGGTCCGAAAGCTCGATTTCCGCCATCTCGTCGCGCGTTGGGATGTTCACACCAAGGTGCGCTTCGACCTGCTTCACCTCGTCTCCCGTAGGATTCAGGAGATCGAGCCAGAGAGCAACTCGGTCTTGTGGCTGCTGAAGGTTCTCAACTGGCGCGAGGTGACCATTCTGGCCCGAGTAGATGCGCAGCATTTGCGGCTCCTATTGGCGAGGCTTGCGCCGTCCCTGGAGCCCCTTGTTCAAAGGCGCACTGGCGGCGCGATCGAAGATCGACTTCGACTGTCCGGTTGCATGATTTGTCCTGTGCTGGACGACAGTCAGATGACCGCCATACTGGCGAAGTGAAGGAATCCTAAGCGGTTGTCAATATGAGTTGTCCTGACGTGCCGCGCCAGGTTCTGCCTCCCGATTGTTGGTTCTAGAGCAACGTGCGAAAGGTGGTACCGGCCTTTCGCAAGAAACGCTGCGACGGCAAGAACTAGAGCCGGCGCTCTGGTTGCGTCAGAGCGCGTAAGGCTCTTGGGGCACGCGACCGAGTGCGCCATGTGTGAAGAAGCAGCGTCCGCTTCCTTACCGAGCTATGCCCGGAGCGGCGGTCTTGGAGGCAATGGTCAGTGGTATGCACCGCACGCTTCGAAGGTTAGGTGATCCTGCCAAACCAGAGAACCGAAAGCGAGGCCGCGGCAATAGAGACGAGGGCGGCGATGCCGGCGAGGATGAAGGCGATCTCGGTGAGCTTGCGTTCGGGCACCAGGCGCGTCGAGAGCGTTTCATAAACCTCCATCAGGGCCTCGGGGGAGTGAGCTGCAAAAATACTCACCTCGGGTGAGATCGGCTATGGTCTGCAGGGTCGTCAGGTCGAGCATCGCCCGCATCGAGCGCCCGCCGAAATCGACGACGTCACCCTCGGTCGAGCCGAAGCCGACGGTGTGCACACGAACGCCGTAGTCGGCGGCAAGGCGCGCTGCCAGGACCGGATCGGGTCCCGTCGTGGTTGCCCCGTGCGTCAACAGGATGATGACGGCGCTGGTAGGAGCCGGGCTCGACGGGCTGATGCTCGGGCTCCTCGGGCTCAGGGACGTCGAGCGAACGGCCGGCGCTGCTCGGCCGGTCCAGCAGGTCGCGCGGATCGTCGAAACTGTCGATGGAGAATTTCTCGTCGGGAAAGATGGTGGCGAGCGCGGCGATGGTGGCGGCGCCGACCGCCGTCCCACGCCGCAGGTCGAAGCTGTTGATGGTCGCGTCGAGCATGTCGCGAACGAGAGTCGGGGCCTGCACGAGCGCCCCAGACCCAGCGAAGGCGACGCAGCAAGGCGTGTGGCTTCATATCGGTCCGCGCATCGATCCTGAGATATCGATGGAGAGGATCACCGTGGAGGGCGATGAGGCGAGCTCCACCATGGCGACAGGACGGGCGATGGCGAAGAGCAGCAGGGCCGGCGGCACGTGCCGCCGCCAGGTCAGGTGCGTCCGACGGCTCGCCTCAGGAGCGGCAGGTTGCATACCGCAGGACCGTACGCTTCCTCACTTCATGCTCCTTTCCGAACATGTCGCGCATCATCCAAGGAAGCCGGAGCTGAGCCAGCCCAGAAAGCCGGCACCGAGAACCGCCAGGACGACGTTCACCTTCGACTTCCAGAGATAAAGGACGGCCAGAGCGAGCGCGAAGATCACCCCGCCGAGAAGCACGGACGGTAGCCGCTCGATGACGACAAGCGCGAGTTCGACCGTGGTCGCGGCGATCAGACCGACGACACCTGCGGATACGCCCTCCAGGAAGCTGTGCAGGGTCTTGTTTTCGACCACGCTCTCCAGACGCTCATGGAAGAGCAGCGAAAAGCCAAAGGCTGGTAGAAAAATCCCGGCCGTCATAGCGATGGCGCCGAGCGGACCGCCCCCAAAATAGCCGACGAAGGTGGAGAAGATGATGAGCGGTGCGGGCAGGATGCCGGACAGAGCGAGACCGTCAAGGAATTGGGCGTCCGTCATCCAGCCGTTCCCCACTGCGTCGTCACGCAGGAACGGAATGACAGTGTAGGCTCCCCCAAAGGTCAGGAGACCGGCCTTGAGGCCAGAGAAAAACAGGGCCACCAGCGATGCGTCCTGCGCGATCGGCCCGTTGGAGAGTGCTGTGCCCTGCGCGGCGCTTTCGAGCAGACCTGTTGAACTCTCTGGCCCGACCAGGACAGCGAGCACGGTGGCGGCTACCAGGGTCACGGCCGCAAGTGCATGCTGTCTTCGCAAGGCGAAGGCATAGACCAACCCTGCTGCCGGAAGCGTGATCCAGAAGCTCGCGCCGAGAAACGCTGCGAAAGCGCTGACGATCCCAATGCCCCAGAGCCATTTGTCGAGGAGTACGTGCTCTCCAATTCTGTGGACCGCACGCACGATCAGTGCAATGACCGCAACTTGAATGCCGAGAAATATCGGACCTAGAGCCGATTGCGTGATGTCGATCGTGAAGTAGAGCCACGATAGGGCGAACATCAGAAGGAAGCCCGGCAGCATGAAGCCGAGCCCCGCAAGGAAGCCGCCCATGCGCCCACCTGGAAGCATGCCGATATGGACGCATAATTCGTGCGCCTCAGGCCCCGGAAGCACCTGATAGACGGCAAGAAGGCGGTTGAACCGGCTGCTGGAAATCCAGCGCTCCTCATCAACGAGTTCTCGCCGGATCATAGCAATCTGCGCGACAGGTCCACCCCATGCGAGAAGGCCAAAGCGCAAAAAACGCACGAAAATCTGCCATTGCGATAGCGTAGGCACAGTTGGCTCTCGCTGATCGGCAACATGGCCACCGGAAGGGTCAGGCGTCTGAGTCATTATCGAAGCTGGACCTTTTGAGGGTGGACAGAGATGACAACCTCCGGTTCTGCATAGGAGGCCCTCACGGCCTTCAGTTGATACGTTTGTTGCTTTATATGGAATAAAAGATACAGTAGCAACATTGGAGGTGTAATGGCCATGACTCAATCCCGCCGACATTCTCCTCCTAATTCACCAGCTTCCGGCCAAGCTGGCCTATTTCCGCGTGACACCTTGGCGTCGCTTGCAGGCGATCGGGGCCGTCGCCGTGAAGAACGCCATCTATGCCCTGCCCTCGAATGCGGAGACGCAGGAGGCGACCTTAGCCCCGGCTCGTCTGAAAATATGCGTAGAGAATCGTCGACGATGGCTGCTCCACGAGCGAGCCGCTCCTCATCGTCACTGGTAGCCATGCCCTGAGGCAGAGGATCGGAACACTAGAGCGACGGTGCTCGGCGTTACCGCTTTTGTCGCACAGGTCACCTAGTTGCAATGAGTTGAAAGGATCTTTCAATGTCAGAGTTGACAGCCCACTTGGGACGCATAGCCGTCCTTTGGCGCGGTGATGAACTGGAACGCCGTGGAGCTACACCAGAAACCTGGGTTCGCCCGGATCGTCACCGTTACGGACGTTCGGTTTGAGCGCATCCTCAACCGGGTGAAGTGGCCACTGGTGCGGCTGGGGTCTCCACATCCTGTTGGCAATACCATTGCTGTCGCGGGCCTCCTATCTGCCGACGAAGCCAGTCTCGAGTTGGTGCGGCCGTCGAGCTACGTCCCCCTTTTTCCGGCCGCTGTGGAAGCCGCGGCCTAACCAGCAGCCGGGCAGGGGGGCGGTTCATGAGCGAATCGAAACGACGGCTGATCCTCGGTCTGCAGGACGCACTTGGCGCCGCTGTCACGTCGGCGCTCCATGACCCTGACGTTGTCGAGGTCATGCTCAACCCCGACGGCAATCTATTCATTGAGCGGGTAGGGCAGGGGATAGCGGCGGCGGGGCAGATGGCCTCCCATGACGCCGAGACCGTCATCGGCAAGGTCGCCCACGCCCTCAAGACCGAAGTCGACCAGGACCGGCCAATTATTTCCGGGGAGTTGCCCCTTGGCGGACACCGATTCGAGGGGATTTTGCCGCCGGCCGCGCCCGCGCCGATGTTCACGATCCGCAAGCGCGCCTCAATGCTGATCCGCCTCGATCAGTATGTCGCCGATGGCATCATGACGCCCGAGCAGGTTGATGTGATCCGCGATTCGATCGTGAACCGACTCAACATCGTCGTGTCGGGAGGCACTGGAACGGGCAAGACCACGCTCACCAATGCAATCCTGGCGGAGCTGGTCGAGACGACGCCGGAGCACCGGCTGGTGATCCTGGAAGACACTGCCGAGATCCAGTGCGCGGCGGAAAATCATGTGATCCTGCACACCACAGACTCGGTCGATATGGGCCGTCTATTGAAGTCGACGATGCGGCTGCGTCCGGATCGCATCATCGTGGGCGAGGTTCGCGACGGCGCTGCCCTCACTCTCTTGAAGGCGTGGAACACCGGCCATCCGGGCGGCATCGCGACGGTTCACTCGAACTCGGCCGGCGCCGCTCTTACCCGCCTTGAACAGCTCGTCGCCGAAGTCAGCTCCCAGCCGATGCCGGAAGTCATCGGTGAGGCGGTCGACCTGATCGTCTCGATCGAACGCGCGCCCGGCGGGCGAACCGTTCGCGAAATCCTGAGGGTCGAAGGCTTTCGCGACGGGCGATACCTCACCACGCCGGTCGGCGCGTCGAAATCCGAATCCATGCAGGGAAGAAATCTTCATGTCGTCTAAGAAGGCTTTCACGCTCCTCCTCGGTCTCGCGGCCGCATCCATCGCCATGATCGAACCGGCGCTCGCCAGCGGAGGAGGGGGCTTGCCCTGGGAAGGGCCCCTGGAACAGATTCAGGAATCCATCACCGGTCCAGTCGCCGGCGCTATTGCGCTCGCTGCCGTCGCCATTGCCGGCGGCATGCTGATCTTCGGCGGCGAGCTGAACGATTTCGCGCGCCGGCTTTGCTACATCGTGCTCGTCGCCGGCATTCGCTGAAGCTGAGGTTGGTGGTGATGACGACGCTGGTCTGCTCGTAGAGCTTGCTGAGCAGATGGAACAGCAGCGCCCCGCCTGACGGGCTGAACGGCAGATAGCCCAGTTCGTCGA
>NZ_WQRF01000015.1 GCF_009758415.1 Devosia marina
CCCCCGGGGGTCCGCCCCCCGCCAGTGCTCTGAAATTGAGAAAACCCTATAATGTGCAGGATTCTGCACATTTATTGCCAAGTCGCCGTAAATGTGCAGAATCCTGCACATTATGACCGACATCATCGAGATTGCAGAGCAGATCCGTGCCGCCCGCAAGCAGCGGAAGATGACCCAGGCTCAGCTGGCCGATGTTGCAGGTGTCAGCCGGCGTAGCGTCATAGAGCTCGAAGCTGGTCGAAGCCCGGATCCGGGCTTCATCTCCGTCATTCGGATATTAAGGGCTGTTGGTCTTGATCTTCGGATCACCCAAGCCACGTCCGGGCGGCCGACCTATGAGGATCTGCTCGCCGAGAAGGAGCTGGAGCGCTAACGGTTCTTCAAGCCGTCTGTGGGACAGTCCTTAGGACCGCCCCGGGGACAGTCCCCCGGACAGCCCGGAGGACCGCCCTATGGACACCGATTTCGAATTCCTGCTGTACAAGGACGCTGCCGACCGGCTCGGCATCAGCATTGATTCCGTCCGCCGGCAGGCCCGCCGTAAAGGGTGGCCGAAAAAGCAGGGCAACGATGGCAAGGCCCGCGTCGGCATTCCCGTGGACAGGCTCCAAGACAGTCCTCCGGACCGCCCTGAGGACAGTCCCCCGGACAGTCCTCAGGACACAGTCCCGGCCCTTCTGGCCCGCGTGGCCGAGCTGCAGGCGGAACTGGCCGTGGCGGCCGCTCGAGACGCTGGCCAGGAGCGCCTGATCTTGTCTTTGCAGGAGGATCGCGACGCTTGGCGAGCCCAGGCCAGGCGACCGTTCTGGCGCCGGCTGGTGGCCTAGTATTCGCGTCGAGCTGGCGTCATTTCGGTGATGATTTGTATTGCCATTGAAAAGTCGAAAATCGACCGCAGCAAAAATCCTGGATTCAAGACTTGCTGATATTTGAATAAGTCTTTGAAATTGGTTCCATAATCGCTGTTACGCGACATTGGAGCCTGATATTTTCAGCGGTACTTGGCTGACAAATGCGGCGGATTCGTTTGCTGTCGTAGGCGCGGCCTTCGCGGCTCGTTCCAGGATCTGTCTATCCTGCTTTGCCTTCTCATCCTGGTACCAGGCGTTGAAGGCTGCTCTGCCTCTTTGCTGAGAGACACGATCGCAGATTACGATTTGGGCGTTAAAGTTCGAGGGGAGGCCTCTAGCGATGCCTTGGGATCGCTTGTTTAGACTTCCCCGGGCAACAGGAGCTGCGCGGCTACGTGCACCGCCCTTATTTAGGTTCAGCGCAGCATAGGCCGCACCAGCGTTCTTTGTTGAATAGAAGATCTTCCCCAACGGGCCTTGGGCGCGGGTTGAGCCATGGGTAAAGCCAGTGTCCCAATTAGGCGCTGACCTATGAAGTTGCCGTTCTCCTAGCTCCTTGGCATCCCCAAAAACCTTTTTCAGTTGGGCTTTGAATTGCTTCAGCGAGCGGCGCTCGGGGAATTCTAGAAGGGCATGGAAATGCAGCAGAGTATTGTGGTTGCCTCCGCGTATCTTGGCGCTGCTGACGGTATCGAAATAGATCAGCCGACGGCTTTTTAGGCCAAAATCGTGACAACGCCGATTGAAGAAGGCCTTCACGTCCTTGCTGGCGAGCGCCTTTTTCCCGACATCTACGCTGATGCGGCCATCTACAAAGATTGCTCGCTTATCCAGCTGAACAAACATGTCAGCGGCAATGAAAGATTGGCGCAGCAGGTCGGTCTGCAAACGCCATTCCCTTCGCGACAGATGATCGATGCTTATTGCATCACCGAGGTAGTAGCGGAGCTTGTCCAGCTGTTCTGGTGTCATCTAGCCTTAAACCGGGTGCTACTAAAGCTAAGGGGCAGGGTGTTGATCATACTCCGGAAAGGCTTGGTTTGGCAGGGGTTTCAGGCCCTTTTCACCGGTAGTTAGCGTCCAACAATCGTATCTGGTTTGATAACCCAGAACAGAGCCGGGATATTTGCAGAACGCTGTCCGGGATTAGGGTGAGAGACGGTGAGTTGGTGGCCCGGGCCGCCAGCTCACCGTTTTCGTGGTGCTGGCTCAACCCCCCACGGGAATAACCTGACCACAGAAACATCAAGCCAACGGTACACTACAGCCGCTTGAGGCTCTCACAGATGAATAAGCGCTGATTTTTTGGATAGTTGCAAGAGCTGGATACGATTTATTAAGTATCTAAGCCGGGCTGTTGCAGAAATAACACTCAGGGCTTGTCTGGAAAACTTGAATTTTGCTTGGAGAAATGGAAGCTGAAAATGATCAGCGGGCGCAACCCCCCACCCTCCTTCAACCCTTTTCGACACTCCCCCCGACCCCCCTCTAGGTTTCTCCCTTATGCCTCCCTCCCCCCTTTTGTGTCAATACTTTCTACAAGGATTAGTATACTTATCCTTGGAGCGGTCTGTATGGATTGGAAGGCTTTTGGGGGACGAAGGCGCCGATCCTGCGTTGAGCAGCTGGTCATCACAATTCCAAGAAACTGTTGAACCGGCCAGCCCCGTCGCCTATTATCTACCCGTAGCCTATGGATGGTGAGCTTTCGAGCGATAAGGCTACCGTATCAGCGAAAGCTGGTTCCTCTGTGAGGACGCAAGACGGTTCCATACGGGGCATTGCCCCAGAGATAGGCCCTGCGGGGCCTATTTTCGTTTTATCTGCTGGATTGGCCCGCGGTTGACGGGGTTTGCCTTGGCCGTTGCCTCGACCAGGGTGGTGAATCTGACGGGAGCTGCCCGATCGGTCATGCCTGGCTTGCAGTAGGCGCTCTGTACATTCAGCAGTACATCCACCCCCGTTTTCTTGGCCTTGGCAGGGTCGAAAAAGACGACATAGGGGCCGACCAGGTTGGGCATATCTCTCAGGAAAAAGTAGTTCACCTGACGGGTGTAATAGACTGATCGGTTTCCCAATGAGGCGATCAATCCTGGGAGAAGCTTGGACTGGTCATATCGGTCCATGTTGAAGGCTCGACGCTCTCCAGCATGGCTGTAGTAGAGGTCCGGCGTGTGGTGGGCCGCGATCTCCTCAGTGAAGCAATGGCAGCTGAAATGCACCTCGACCGTATAGCTAGCCTGGTCCACCGCCAGTGCAAACTGGAACGGGTCGAGGTGGTCGAGATGATAATCGACCCCCTTCAATCGCTTGGTCTTGAAAACGGCCATTAAACCCTACGCCTGCTTGCCCCCAGATAGCGCTTACAGACGTCAGGCGAGCCCGTCAGCCCCTCTTTTCCATCCTGCCAATGATTTGGCTCAAAACCGCAACTGGGGGTTTTGGCGGAAATTTCTTGGAGCGGGTGGGGGTGTCTGGCACCATGGACCGAATCGTGACGTCGATGTGTCACGTCCGAACCACGTGAGGGGCTAGGCCCAGACATACAAAAACCCGCCAGTGGCGGGCTTCATATCCGGTGATTAAGCCGGGAAAAATCTCTCTGTGGTAAGACAGATTTTCCCTCAATCACCGGTGCTTTGCAAGTCGATTCTTGCCACGGGCTCGCTTTGCCGATTTTTGGGCACAGCTATCCGTGATGATGCCCTGTTTCTGGCGGTTCCAAGGGGGACCGCATGTTGAAAACTCTACCCGAAGCAACGCCGGGATCGCGTCGCACGCATCAGCCTATCCGGCGGAAATCATATCTCCGCGGGCGCGAGGGTGCCTTTTGGCGTCCGGTTGATCGACGGGATCTCGAGCAGATCCTGCACGCTGCAGCTCGATACGATCTGGCTGGCAAGCAGCCCGGACAACGCAATGGCCCCCTGGGTCAGGTGGGGCTGCAGGTGCTGGCCTTGTTGGCTCACAAGGTCAACCGGAAGACAGGCCAGCTCGATCCGGCCATCACCTTTCTGATGGCTCGGCTCAAGCGATCGCGCGATGCCATTGTACGGGCTCTCAAGGCTCTGCGTGACCATGGCTTCCTGGACTGGCTGCGCCGGTACGTGCCAACGGGGAACGAGACGGGCCCCCAGGTCCAGCAGACGAGCAATGCCTATCGTCTCTCCATGCCCGATCGTTCCCGGCGCCTGCTGGGCTGGCGAGCGGCGCCGGCGCCACTGCCTGACGACTTCACCCATGACCAGGGGCGTCGGACGGCCGAGCGCGACGCAATGATGGCCGATATGCATCCAGTCGACCGTGCCGTCGCCGGCGTTGAGGATGAGGGTTTGGCGGCCGTCCTGGCGTCCCTAGGACATGCGATGTTCTTGAAGAAAGAGCGTGAGTCCGCCGAGCGGTCTGAATCCGAGGTAGTTTCTATTTCATAAGCGGAATCCGCCTAGACGGCGGATAAGTCCATTTGCTTAGGTCGCTGTCACCACCCACCGAGTTCTGGGAGGCAAAGAGCGGCTGCGCCGCGGGCTGGGGAGGATAGGAAGTGAAGGTTTGGATTGCGTCCGACCTGCACACCGATGCCGCTCCCTGGGATCCGCAGGTGGTGCCCAGCCACGATATCCTAGTCCTTGCCGGCGACGTGGGTGACGGGCCTGGTGCTGCGGTTGCGGAGCTACGGCGAATTCAGGCGCTGACGCAGAAGCCGGTGGTTTTCGTGCCCGGCAATCACGACCTGCTCGGCGCCAGCCTGCGACCGCCGGAATTCAACGATCTGGCGGGGCCGATCGCAATCTTGCGGGCTGGCTCCTCGGTCCAATTTGGCGACGTGCGCTTCATCGGGGCCACCCTCTGGACGGATTTCGAACTGGGCGACCGGGGAGACCTGCCGCAACGCTGGGCGATCGCGAGTATGCCGGAATACCGTTCGGTGCGGCACGAGACCGAAGACCGGCTTATAACTCCGCGCGATATTGGCCTTGAGCATGATCGGGACCTCGCCGCGCTCGAGGCAGCTCTGGGGAGGACATGTCCGGGGACAACGGTCGTGGTGTCCCACCATGCCCCGTCTGGCCGCTCGATCCCGGCAGAGGACCGCCGGCACGAGAGATGGCCAGCGTATGCATCCGACCTCGAGGCGATGATCGGGCGGTTTCAGCCCGCCCTCTGGATCCATGGCCACATCCATGAAGCCGTCGATTATCATTGTGGGGCGACCAGGGTCCTGTCGAATCCTCGGGGCTATCCTGGCGGATGGGACAAGACCCGGCCTTGGCGCCCGGATCTTGTCCTAGAGGTCTAGGACCGGGCCGGCGGTACCCTGCCAGGCTGAGCACTGGGGGCCCCCGGGGCCGGGGCGGTGTTAGGTCGAGGCGATGCGGGGACACCACCAAAGGCACCTGCCTGGGCAGGTGCGGGAGACGAGGGGGCCGCTGCCGCTTTGGTGGCCTTCTTGGCTTCTTCCTTGGCAGCCTCCTCGCGCTCTTTCGCCCGGGTTGCTGCTGCAGCGGCCGCATCAGCGAAATTCCACCCCTGAAACGGGGCGGCATCCTTTTCGGGCAGCTTGGCGATCCGATTCTCAACCCAGGCCAAAAACTTGGGATTGGCTGCTGAGAGTTCGAGAAGGATGGTGCCCAGCAAGATTTTGCGACGCGTGTCCGCCTTCCTGTTTTGGGCTGCGACCCGGCCTGCGACAGAGCGGATTTTGGCCAGCGTCTCTGCCTTCTCCTTCTGAAGTTTCTCGAGTTTTTCTTGAGGGCTTAGGCGTGACATTGCGCGATCCTGCGACGTTTGTTTTTTCAGATTATAGGCATATATGGGCTAATAAGCAGAGAGGTTAAAGTGTGTCGAATTATCCCGAAGGGCGCACTTATACAAACTCTGTGAGTTTGTGTGCGCCCCTGCGGGGTATAAGAAAGAGCAGCATTCGGCATGGCATCCTATCATCTCGCGGCGACAATCATCGGCCGATCAAGCGGCAAGTCCGCCATCGGAGCCGCTGCCTACCGGGCCGGCGCGCTCCTCACCTGTGCTGAGACCGGCGAGGTTTTTGACTATCGCCGGAAGCGTGGGATCGAGGCCGCCTTCATCGTGGCGCCGGAGGGAGCCCCCTCCTGGGCGACTGATCGGCAAGCCCTCTGGTCTGCGGTCCAGGCGAAGGAGACGCGGAAAAACAGCCAGCTCGCACGCGAGCTCATTCTCGCCCTCCCGCACGAGCTGACCGCGACCGAGAGTGCCGAGCTGGTTCTCGAATGGGTCCGTGCTCAACTGGTCGCTGAGGGCATGATCGCCGATGTGGCCATCCACGATCCAAAACCTCGCAACGCGAACGATCCGCCCAACCGGCATGCCCACGTCATGCTGACGACGCGCGAGCTGGATCCTAGCCAGCCGGACGGGTGGGCCAAGAACAAAAATCGTGCCTGGAATGGTACCGAGGCGCTCGAGCGTTGGCGCGAGACCTGGGCGGCCGCGCAGAACGATGCTTTTGCCGAGCTCGGGCTGACGACCCGTGTGGATCACCGCACCCTCGATGCCCAACGAGCTGAGGCTGAGGCCGCTGGTGACGAGATCGCTGCACTGGTGTTGTCTCGGCCGCCCGAACCACGGCTGGGGGTCGTGGCGGGGGCGCTGGAGACCAAGGGGATCTCCACTGAACGCGGCGACGCCCTTCGAGAGGCTCGCCAGGACCGGGCCCTGCTCGAGCAGCTCGCCACAAGCGCTCGTTCGATCGCGGTCCAGATCGAGGCGACCGAGCTCGAGCTGACATCTGTTGAAGCCGAGGTCGTTCAGACCCCTGCCCCTGCGGAGGCGCCGGCAGCGGACGCGCGCGATCGAACACGCATTGCCATCGACCGACATCTGCGGGGCCTCGGCCTCGATCAGGTCGAGATCTCGATCGCTGGCGGCGACCGCCCGAGCGTGCGGCTGATGACGCCGGCGCAGATTCTCGAGGACCTGCCCCGACTGAAGCGGGCTAACCAGGCCGGGCACAGCATCTTCGTTCGAGGTCCGCGCGATCGCGATCACGACTTGATCTTGCTCGACGACATTTCAGCCTTCACCTCAAAGGCCTTGGAAAGGGACGGTCTGAAGCCTGCGGTTGTAGTGGAAACCAGCCCGGGCAATTACCAGGCCTGGTTCCGCCTGGGTGAGCCGGCGCCGGCAGAGCTGCGTGGTGAGGTCGCTCGCATCCTGGCCGAGCGATATGGCGGAGATACTGCTGCTGCTGATGGCCACCAGTCCGGCCGGCTCGCGGGGTTCACCAATCCCAAGCCGGAACACAAGAACAGCCGCGGCAGATCCCCGTTCGCCCTGCTGCACTCATATGCCGGCAAGGCCATCACTGCAGTTCGCGAGCTCCTTGATGCGGCACGGGCCGCTCTGGCTCTCCGGAAGGCGGCGATCGCGGCGGCCGCCGAGGTTACCGCTGCCCCAGAGGCGGATTCCGACCTGGTCGCGTGGTGGTGCCAGGGCCACGCAGCTGCGCCGGCAGGATCGAACCTATCGGAAGTCGACTGGCATCTGACCCATCTGGCGCTCGGCTCAGGCCGGTCCCCAGAGGACGTCGCCGCAGCCCTGGAGGCCACTGCAGATCGAAAGGGAGCCCATGCCCACGACTATGCCATTACGACCGTCCAGAAGGCCGTGGCTGACCGCAATCCTGCACCTGACGATGATGGCCCTTCCTTTGGCTAAGGCCTGCATGAGCAGGCCTATCTTGCACCGAAGGTGCCTTTGGTGATGGGGGCGCATGTGCGCCTTCATCACCCCCGGGGGTCCGCCCCCCGCCAGTGCTCTGAAATTGAGAAAACCCTATAATGTGCAGGATTCTGCACATTTATTGCCAAGTCGCCGTAAATGTGCAGAATCCTGCACATTATGACCGAC
>NZ_WQRF01000017.1 GCF_009758415.1 Devosia marina
GCCCCCGCGACCAGCATGGACCGGACGTCCAGCACCGGCGGCAGATCGATGCCGATCAGGCCCGAGAGCAAGGGCAGCAGCGCCAAAGTCGCCCCGGCGACAATTATCAGGCCCATGCCAACAGCGATGAGCGAGAGCAGGGCGATCTGCACCATAAAGTGAAAGAGTATGCGGCCGCTCTTGGCGCCCAGCGAGCGCATTGTGGCAATGGCTCCCTGGCGCTCGCCGATATAGGCAGCCACCGCATTGGCTGCGCCCAGACCGCCGACCACCATGGAAGAAAGCGCCACCAGCAGCATGAAATTGCCGAAGACGCCGATGAACCGGGCAATGGTTGCGGTCGCCTGACGGGGGGAGCGGATCTGCCAGTCCCCCTCCGGGAAGGCGTTTTCGAGCGCGGTCCGCGCCGTCCCGAAATCGCCGTTGGCCAGCAAGACCTTGTAGCGGAACTGGCTGAGCACCCCCTCCTCGCGCAGCCCAGCCGGAGCCAGCGCCGCGCGCGAAATCAGTGCGGGGGCGCCGAGCTGGAAGCCCGCCGTCGCCTGATCGGGCAAGGCGTCGATAATGCCGCGCAATTCGACGTCGAGGGCGCCGATGCCGACAATCTCGCCGACCTGCACGTCAAGGCGCAGCGCCGCCTGTTGGGAAAGCAGCACCCCGAAAGTCCCGTTCCGCTCGGCGAGCAGGCCAGCAATGCTGCCTTCTCGGGCCCCGGCAGCAAGGACAACGCTTCCCACCAGAGGGTAAGCGTCGCTTACCGCCCGCAGCGACAGGAACGCACTCTTGCCATTGGCCGTAGCCTGGGTATTGAGCGCGACTTCCCGGCTGACCTGCCCCAACCCCTCAAGCGCCAAGACCACCGCATCGTCGACATCGCTGCGCTGGGACCGCAATTCCAGATCGCCCCCCAGGATCAGCCTGGCGTCACGTTCGATGGCGGCCTCTACGCTGCTGCGCACGGCGCTGACAGTCCCGATGGCAGCCACACCCAGCGCAAGACAGGCAATGAGAATGACAAACCGCCGCGCGCTGCCGCGCAGGTCGACCAAAGCAACGCGAAGCCAACCCTGCAGGCGCCTCATGAAACGGTCGCTTCCAGCTCTTGCAGTTCCCCCCGGTTCATGCGCATGCGCCGGTCAGCCCGCTTAGCCAGATTATTGTCGTGAGTAATCAGCAGCACGGCCATATTGTTGCGCCGCGCCAGAGCAAACAGCAGGTCGATGGCCGACGCGGCCGTCTCCTGATCGAGATTGCCGGTCGGCTCATCAGCCAGAAGGAGCCTGGGCCGCGTCACAATGGCGCGTGCCAGCCCCACCCGTTGCTGCTCGCCCCCTGAAAGGGCGCTGGGCAGGTGAGTTTCGCGCTGCGCCAGCCCCACCTCGGCAAGAGCCGCCTTTGCCCGTGCCATGATCTCTTCCACTGGCAGATCGTCAAAGGCGATCTCAAGCGCCAGGGCGACATTCTCCAGCGCAGTCATTGAGGGGATGAGGTGGAAGTTCTGGAACAGGATGCCGATGTTCTGCCGACGCATATCGGCCAATTGATCCTCGTCCAGACCCGCAAGATTGGTGCCGCCGATGGCGACGACCCCATCGCTGGCCTTTTCGAGGCCGCCCAACACCATCAGCAGGCTGGTCTTGCCGCTGCCAGACGGGCCCACAACGGACACGACCTCACCCGGATTTATCGCAAACGTGATGGACTTGAGGATATGAAGCGCGCTGCCGCCCGAATTAAGGTGCAGGTTCATGTCCCGCGTGCGGGCGATGGTATCGATCATGAGAGCAGGGCCAGAACTTGGTCGGAATGACTACGGTGGTGAACTTGATAGGGTCAAGATGGTGGCGGCGCCCGATCCGCGCAATGACCTTGATCGGCACGATTGCGGCATTGGCGCAACCGGCACTGGCCGATGAGCCCACGATCCTTCTTTATGGCGACTCTCTTATGGCCGGGCTGGGCTTGTCGGCCGATGAAGGCTTTATGGGCCAGTTGCAGGCGGCAATGGAAGACAAGGGACTTGAGGCCGACCTGGTCAATGCCAGCGTTTCTGGTGACACCACAGCCGATGGACTTGCCCGGCTGGACTGGACATTGGGTGATCCGCCCGACGCGGTCATCCTGGGGCTCGGTGCCAACGATATGTTGCAGGGCCTCCCACCGGCCGAGGCCCGCTCGAACCTTGAAGCCATCATGGCGCGGCTCGATGCGCTCGAGGTACCAGTGCTCCTCGTGGGCATGATGGCCAATCGCGGGCTGGGCGACGACTATGTCGAAGCGTTCGACGCAATCTACCCCGACCTGGCCCAGGAACACGACGCTTTGCTCTACCCGTTCTTCCTTGAAGGCGTGGCGTTGGATCCCGCGCTCAACCAGCCCGACTTGCGCCACCCCAATGCCGAGGGCGTCGCGGTGATCGTGGCCGGGGTCATGCCGCTGGTAGAAGAGCTGGTTCAACGGCTGGAACCCTGATGCATCACGGCAGAATTTTCTGAACCAGTCCAACCCAGGCTTTCGGCAGGCGCCCGAACAGCTTGGGCTTGAAATAGGCACTGGCGGCGCGCTTGGATATTTCGGCCAAGGTGGGGTAGGGCGCAACCATGGACGCCACCGCCGAGAGCTTTACCTTGCCAGAAATGACCAGTCCCCAGAGGCTGATCATTTCGCCTGCATGGGGCGCTACGATAGTAACGCCGAGAACCTTACCCTTGCTTGTCAGGATCAGCTTGATGAAGCCTTCCGTACGGCGCTCCGCCTGGGCCCGGTCATTTTCTTCCATGTGTTCGACGACAACGACCACCTCCCCTTGCGCCTTTCGCGCCTCGGCCTCCGTCAATCCGACATGGGCCACTTCCGGATCGAGATAAGTGACCCAGGGCAAAGCCGAGTAATCCACCTTGGCCGGCAGGCCGAACATGGCGTTGCGAATGAAGATGCCGGCATGATATCCGGCGATGTGGGTGAATTGCGGCCCACCGGCTACATCGCCAAGCGCGAAAATGCGGGGATTCGACGTCCGCAGACGGCCATCCACCTCGATACCCTTCGGACCGAATTTTACTCCGGCCAGCTCCAGCCCCATATCCTCGACATTGGCTTTGCGGCCCGCGGCGACCAGCACATGGCTCGCGGTAATTTCGTAGCGATCTGTTGCCGTTTCGATGGTCGCACTGACACCCATTTCGCCCTTCTTGGGATCGATCAGCTTGGCATGTTCGTAAAGCACGATACCTTCATCGTGCAGAGCGCCTCGGATCAGCTCAACCGCCTCGGGTTCGTCGCGTGGCAGGATGCCAGCCACATCGACCATGGTGACGTCCGAACCCAGGCGCCTGAAAGCCTGTGCCATTTCCAGCCCGATGGGCCCGCCACCAACGATCAGCAGATGATCAGGGCGCTCGATCAGGTCGAACACGCTCTCATTGGTCAGCGGACCAAGTTCGCCCAACCCTGGTACCGGCGGGACAACCGCACGGGAGCCGGTGGCGATCACGAAACGGCGGGCGGTGATACGATAGTGGCCAGCGGCCAGTTCGGCCGGACTGATGAAGCGCGCAGTTTCCTTGATGACCTTGATGCCCAGCCCTTCGAAGCGCTCGACACTGTCGTGTGGCGCAATGGCGCCGATAACCTGATGAATATGGCGATGCACGGCCTCAAAATCGATCTTTGGCGCAATCGCCTCGCCGACGCCAAACGCCATCGCCGAGGTAAACACATGTGCGGCGTGCGCCGCCGCGATCAGCGACTTGGAAGGAACGCAACCGGTATTGAGGCAATCCCCGCCCATGGCCCCACGCTCGATGAGCACGACCCTTGCGCCGAGCTGCGCCGCACCCGCCGCCGCACTCAGGCCGGCCGAGCCGCCACCAATAATGCAGACATCGCAGGAAAGACTTTCGGGGGGTAAGTTCGCTTGCATGACTTGGCTCATTTGGCGCTGGATTCCATCGTGGTCTGCCGGGTCGGTCAGGCGTTACGGTCTGACAGCTTCCTTCGAATGAAACCCGAGAGCGGCGCGATGGCGGCAAGAAGAGCCAGCCCAAGCAGCCCCAATGTAATTCCGGGCGTCACGAGATCACCCACGCCAACGGGTCGATCGAGCGCGGCGGCATCAGCGAGTATTGTTTCCAGACCCTGGCCAATCGAAGCATAGACCAGCGCGCCGGGCAGGATGCCCAGGAGTGTTGCCAGGACATAGGTGGTGAGCGGAACCTTGAACAGGGCAGGCACGATATTAACGACGGCAAAGGGAAATACGGGCGCGAGCCGCAGCGCCAGAAGATAGCTGAAGGCATTGGCCTCGAAACCTTTCGCAACCTTGCCGGCAAATCCGTCCACGCGCGAACGCAGCC
>NZ_WQRF01000018.1 GCF_009758415.1 Devosia marina
ATGGTGAAGGGTTTCGGGCGCTGTTTGGCGTACGAAAGCCACCCATGCAGGAACCCGCGGTCCGAATTCTCTGGGCTATGGGGTTTTCCGTTTTGGCGTGACTGAGGTTCTGCTGTGCGCCGCGGCATATGGCGTGGCGCTCGCGCCAGGTGGACGTCGTTCGGGCAGCCTTTGAGCCTCAGCGGCGGCGGTATTGATGAGATTGGCGTGCATGATGATGGTCACTGTGGCGCCTGGCACGAACCATCCCGTCGGCCCACGATGTGGCGCGGCCGTTTGAACGAGCGGATCATGCCGGGTCATGGATGGTCTCCCGGGCTGATGGTCGCGCGGTCGGCGGGCCCCGCGGCTGGCACCATGCCGCGAAGGTCTCGATGATTACCATGGTGCCACCGCAGCAGGGACAAGGCGGGCACGGGACTGGGGCGGTCTCGGCGGCCGGCGGTTCGTCCGTCGCCGGCGCCACCCCCAGCATGTCGCGGGCCTGGGCGAGGCAGTCCTTGCGGGCGGCGCCGGCGAGCAGGCCGTAGTGCCGGATGCGGTGGAAGCCGCGCGGCAGGACGTGGACCAGGAAGCGGCGAATGAACTCGTCGGCGGCCAGGGTCATGACCTGCTGCCGGTTGGCGCCGGAGCTGCGATAGTTCTTGTAACGGAAGGTAACCTCATTGCCGTCGAAGGCGATGAGGCGGCTGTTCGAGATCGCCACGCGGTGGGTATAGCGCGAGAGATAGGCGAGCACCGCCTCGGGTCCGGCAAAGGGCGCTTTGGCATAAACCACCCAACGCTTCTTGCGGACCGGCGCGAGATGACGCTGGAAGGCACGGCGATCGCGGAGCCCTGCCAGCTTGCCGAAGAAGGCGAGTTTTCCGGCGGAGTGCAGTTCGATCAGGCGGTTCATAAACAACCGGCGGAACAGCGCCCCCAGCACCCTGACCGGCAACAGGAAGGCTGGCCGCGATGATATCCACCGACCATCCGGTGTGATGCCGCCACCGGGCACGATCATGTGGATGTGCGGATGGTGGGTCATGGCCGAGCCCCAGGTGTGGAGCACGGCGGTAATGCCGATGCGGGCGCCCAGGTGTTTTGGATCGGCTGCGATGGTCAGCATGGTCTCGGACGCCGCCTTGAACAGCAGGTCGTAAATCAGCGCCTTGTTGTGGAAGGCGATGTCGGCGACCTGGGCGGGTAGCGTGAACACAACGTGGAAGTAGCCGACCGGCAGGAGATTGGCCTCCTGGACCTCCAACCATGTGCGTGCCGCCGCGCCCTGGCACCGTGGACAGTGCCGGTTGCGACAGGAGTTGTAGGCGATCCGCTGATGCCCGCAGTCGGAACAGGCTTCGACGTGGCCACCCAGAGCGGCGGTGCGACAGGTCTCGATCGCCGACATGACCTTGAGTTGGCTGAGGCTCAGGTGTCCGGCATGAGCCGCGCGATAGGCTGGACCGGCAGAGCGAAAGATATCGGCAACCTCGATAGTGGCGCGCACTGGCTCAGGCGGGTGGAGGCTTGTCCTCCATCAGGGCCATCAGCCGGTCGAGGGGACTGGCCACCGCCTGGATCGTGCGGGTCGAGACCTTGGTGTAGAGCGCAGTGGTCTCGAGCTTGGAGTGCCCGAGCAGCACCTGGATGACCCGGATATCGACATCCTGCTCCAGCAGGTGCGTGGCAAAGCTGTGCCGCAAGGTGTGCGGGCTGACCCGCTTGCGGATGCCGGCGACCTCGGCCGCCTCCTGCACCGCGCGATGCAATTGCCGCGACGAGATCGGATCGGTTGGGGAGCGCCCCGGAAATAGCCAGCCATGGGGCAGCATCACGCCCCGCTGCTTGCCCTCCCGCCACCACAGCCGCAGCAGCTCCAGCAGCTGGGGCGAGAGCATGGCATTGCGATCCTTGCGGCCTTTGCCCTGTTCTATGCGGATCAGCATGCGGGCGCTGTCGATATCGTCGACCTTGAGGTGGGCGACCTCAGAGACGCGCAGGCCCGCGCCATACGCGACCCCGAGCGCGGCCTTATACTTGATGCCCGGCGCCGCCTGGAGCAACCGGGCCGCCTCCTCGATGCTGAGCACGTCAGGCAGTTGGCGCTGATAACGGGTGATCACCAGGGCCCGCGACAGATCCCGCCGCTTCAGCGTCACATCGAACAGGAAGCGCAAGGCCGAGACCGCGCCATTGATCGTGGAAGGGCTGACGCCGCTCTCATGCTGGTGCAGCTGGTAGCGTCGGATATCATCGGGTGTGGCCGAGTCAGGGCTCTGCCCCAGAAAGACAGCAAAGCGCCGGACATGACGCACGTAATCGTGCTGGGTGTGGACGCCCAAGCCGCGCATCAGCATGTCCTGCTGCATGCGTTGGCGGAGCGGCGTGGTGGGAGCGGCGGTCGGTGACGTAACCATGGGGAGTTCCTCTCGTTGAAAGAAACTCCATGGTCCAACTGCGACCTCAGCCGCTCAAAGACCTAAACGATCACGCTGAACTGACCGCGCGCACCCTCCCGCGAAGCGGGTTCGTGC
>NZ_WQRF01000019.1 GCF_009758415.1 Devosia marina
CCTGCTTTTAATTGTGGTTTATTGAAAAAAAATTGAAATTTTGATTACAAAAGGCCGAAATTTATTTTAATACTATTTTAACAAAACTGTTTATTACATACTGAAACTATTGGAACTGAAATTTTTGGAAATTTAATGAAGAAAACTTAAATGGACGATTCTGTGAAGTGAACTTAAGAGATCATCGCCTTAGTCGACTTCCTCGATGGTTGGTCCTTGATTTCTGTTGTTAAATCCTCCGGCTTGTTGACCGCAGCTTCCTCCAGGCATTCCTCCACCATAGGGATTGCCACCAGGTTGTCCTGCCCCATGTAGCCTAGCCATGATCGGACTGCAGAGCTGGGTAAGTTGTTTCTGTTTATCTTCATATTCTTCTTTTTCTGCTAAGGTGTTGGAGTCCAACCATTTCAAGCAACTGTCACACTCTCGTTCGACTGTGGCTTTATCATCAGGGCTAATTTTGTCACCACAATCGCTAACAGCTTGTTTCAAGTTAAAGATGTAGCTCTCGAGTTGGTTTCGAGCTGATATTTTCTCCCGTTGTTTTTCATCTTCTTCGCGGTACTTTTCTGCTTCAGATACCATTCTATCGATGTCTTTCTGTGATAAGCGGCCTTTGTCGTTTTTGATCGTAATGTTCTTAGAATTTCCAGAGCTAGTATCTTTTGCAGAAACGTTTAAGATACCGTTGGCATCCATGTCAAATGTAACTTCGATTTTCGGTACACCACGGGGCGCTGGTGGAATTCCCGTTAGGTCGAAGGTACCAAGTAAATTGTTATCTTTGGTCATTGCACGTTCACCTTCAAACACCTGGATGGTAACGGCAGGCTGGTTGTCAGAGTAGGTGGTGAATGTTTGAGTTTGTTTGCATGGAATGCGTGAGTTACGTTCAATGATCTTCGTCATGACTCCACCGGCGGTTTCGATACCCAGCGATAGAGGAGCAACATCGACCAAGAGGACGTCTTGAATCTTGTCACTGGTGTCACCCGTTAGTACAGCAGCTTGCACTGCAGCACCATAAGCAACAGCTTCATCTGGGTTGATGGAAAGATTCAGCTGCTTGCCACAGAAGAAGTTCTGCAACAAGCTTTGAATTTTAGGGATACGTGTAGAACCGCCAACCAGAACCACGTCGTGGATCATCGCTTTGTCCATTTTTGCGTCTGCTAAAGCCTTTTCCACTGGATGGAGGGTGCTGCGGAATAGATCAGAGCACAATTCTTCAAATCGGGCTCGTGAGATCTTGGTGTAAAAGTCTATGCCATCAAACAGAGCATCGATTTCGATGGTAGCTTCGGTGCTGGATGACAATGTGCGTTTCGCCCGTTCTGCCGCTGTTCTCAGTCTTCTGATTGCTCTGGCATTTGTACGTAGATCTTTCTTGTATTTGCGTTTGAATTCTTCTACGAAGTGATTGACTAGTCTGTTGTCAAAATCTTCACCACCTAAGTGAGTATCACCGGCGGTGGCTTTGACTTCGAACAACGATCCTTCGTCTATCGTTAAGATTGACACATCGAAGGTACCGCCACCCAGGTCAAATATTAATACGTTCTTTTCGCCTTTGAGATTCTTGTCTAAACCATAGGCGAGTGCGGCAGCCGTTGGTTCGTTGATTATCCTAAGTACGTTGAGGCCTGCGATGACTCCTGCATCTTTTGTGGCTTGTCTTTGTGAATCGTTGAAGTATGCAGGTACTGTGATAACTGCGTCTCGTACTGAGCCACCTAAATATGCTTCTGCTGTTTCTTTCATTTTTGTTAATACCATTGAACTGATTTCTTCAGGTGCAAATCGTTTGGTTTCACCTTTGTATTCTACTTCGATCTTTGGTTTGCCACTTACGTTAACTACTTTGAAGGGCCAATGTTTCATATCTTCTTGGATTTTAGGATCGTCATATTTTCTACCTATCAGTCTTTTTGCATCAAATACTGTATTGGATGGATTTAATGCTACCTGGTTCTTGGCGGCATCTCCAATAAGTCTTTCTGTATCGGTGAAGGCAACGTAGCTAGGTGTTGTGCGGTTGCCCTGGTCGTTGGCGATGATCTCGACCTTTCCTTGTTGCCACACACCCACGCAGGAGTATGTGGTTCCCAAGTCAATACCAATTGCTGGAACTTTCACCATTTTGATGCTTTGATAATTCACTTGTATCACTCAATAAATATATCACAATGAATCGCTTTGAGATAGCTCTCAAAAAGTCGCTTTGTATAACTTGTTTAAACTCTCGTGTATTCG
>NZ_WQRF01000001.1 GCF_009758415.1 Devosia marina
ATATTAACGACGGCAAAGGGAAATACGGGCGCGAGCCGCAGCGCCAGAAGATAGCTGAAGGCATTGGCCTCGAAACCTTTCGCAACCTTGCCGGCAAATCCGTCCACGCGCGAACGCAGCCCCTCCCCGAAGGCCGTCTGTGCGGCCCAGAACAGCAATGTCGCGCCGATGGTGGCACCCGTGGCTGCCAGCAGACCACCAATCCAGATACCGTAGAGAAAGCCACCCGCCAGCGTGAGCAGCCAGGTTGCGGGGAAGGCCACCGACACTGCAATGGCGTAGACAAGCACATAGGTCAGAACGGCCAGCCAGCCATGGTCTGCGGCAAACGCCTTGAGGGTGGTGCGGATTTCGGCCAGATAGTCGAGCGTCAGATATCGGTGCCAGCCAAGCAAAAGGCCGGTGGCCAGCAACACCAAGATCAGAGCCAACGGTGCGAAACGCAGCAGCGACTTGCCCCCCTGGGACGATGGTTCAGGGTAGCGCATATCAGCGTCTCCGGAACGGCAGCAGCAGCGACCATCCAAGCCGCGTGGGCGCGGTGTCGCGATAGTCCGCCAGACCGATATCCATGTCCCGATGTCCCTTGGCGGGCTGATCCGTATATGTCGCGAATATCCGGTCCCAGATGGCCAGATTGAAGCCATAATTGCTGTCAGTCTCGCGGCGATCTGTAGAGTGGTGGACGCGGTGCATGTCCGGTGTCACCACCAGTAGGCGCACAACGCGATCTACCCGGGCAGGCAGGCTGATATTGGCGTGGTTGAACATGGCTGCGCCGTTGAGCACCACTTCGAAGATCAGCACCGACCAGGCCGGCGCGCCGAGCGCCACCACGATGGCCGCCTTCCATACCATGGACAGCACGATTTCCAGCGGATGGAAACGCAGTGCCGTGGTGACGTCGAAGCCGGTATCGGCATGGTGCATACGATGAATGCGCCACAGGATCGGGATTTTGTGGCTCAACAGGTGCTCAAGCCAGACCGCGAAATCCAGCACGATGATGGAAATCAGCGCCGCCAGCCAGAGCGGAACATCGAACTGGTTGAAAACCCCGATGTCCAGGCTTTCAGCCCACAGGGCAGTGCCCACGGCAGCCGCAGGAAAGAGAACGCGCAGCGTCACGGACGAGATCACCAGCATGCCCACATTGGTCAGCCAGCGCCGCGTCTTGAGCGCGGCAAGCATTTCGGGGCGTTCGAGCCGTGGATGAGTCAGTTCGATGATGGCGAGCATTCCAAAGATCAGCACGAAGGAACCAAACCGAATCACCGGTTCGGGCAGAAAGAGTGCATCATTCATTGTGGGCTCTGCCTTTGCATTTAAAGTCTGGCCTTCTGACTATTACGTACGCTCGTCCGTGATAGACGGCGCTGCGCGCAGTTTTGTGAACAGGCCGCGCCGCATGAGGCTGGTCATCAGCGATGGCGCAGCAATGCCTAAAAGCCCCACCAGGGCCTGGGCCACAGTTCCGTATACGGTTCCGGGGCGGTGCCGCCGACTGACAACACGTCTGGCCAGAACGGAGGGGGACTGCCGCTTCCGGCCTTTGCTGCCCAACGGCGCATACCGTCTGGCGTGTTCGGTATCGAGCGGGCCAGGCAGAACTAAAAGCACACGGTAGGCACCGGTCTTGCGCAGCGACGCCGCAAAGGATTCAAGGCCCTGTTTGGTGGCGGCATAGACCGCAGCGCCAGGATAGCCCAGCCGGTTGGACAGCGAGCCGACAAAGATCAGGCTCCCGCCTTTGGCGACCATTTGTTTTGTCACAAGCAAGCGGGTCAGTTCCATCGGGGCCAGCAGATTGACAGCAAGCACCTTGTCGAGCTGTTTCGGGTCAATCTCCTCAAAAGCCCCTACTGCGCTGATACCCGCATTGAGAACGACGACCTCGAAGGGGTCGCCATCGACGAGGGCGGCAAGCAGTTCACGCAGAGCTGAGATGTTAGACAGATCGGCCTGAAGGTGATGGAGACCAGGCGTTTCACCTGCTGGCTGATCGCGATCAATACTGATCACCTCAAGGCCTTCTGCCAACAATTCGGCGACCAAGGCGGCGCCAAGCCCCGCCGATCCACCGGTGACCAGAGCGCGCTTGTTCATTGACGTCCAACCAGCGTGAGAGGTGAGATCGATAGGCTTGCGGGCCCCCGCGTTTCAAGATTGCGAACCACAAATCGGGCCACCCGGTCCGGATCCATAAGCAACCAGTCGATCTTGCGCGCGTCATAGCCGGCGCGCCCATGCATAGGTGTTCTTGTGGGCCATAAGCGATAATGCCGCACAGTGATGCGATCTGCCCACTCGGACCCAAGGGATCGGGCAAGCCCGGCAAGAGCGCCCTTCCCGGCACTGTAAACCGGCATGCCCGCCGCCCCCTTGGCAGCCACAGACCCAAGCAGGGCAACGCGACCGGATTGACGCGCAAGTGAAGGATAGAGTCCGTGCAGAAGGCGGACCACGCTACTGAAATTGACGGCCATGGTTTGGGCCAGCGCTGTTTGGTCCTCGCGCTCCATCGGCCGGTAGAAACCTGCCCCGGCAGCCAGGATGATGCGATCGGCGGGACTTGCAAGATCGATCAAAGGTTCGGCCGAACTAGACAGGTCTAGCTGATGATAGGCGATATCTGGAAAATCCGAGGGCAAGTCCGAGGAGGCGCGCTGCCCGGTAGCGGTGACGTCATGGCCCTGGCCTGCCAGCGATTGCACAATGCTCAGGCCAATGCCGGAGCTCGCCCCGGTTACGAAGTAACGTCGGCGACCATGCTGCTGCACCTATGGTTTGCCCGCGGCATTGCGGAAGACCTCAATGACGCGAGGGTCTGGTTCGGAGTTATCCTGCCCGGCCTGGGCTGATTTCAGGAGCGCTACTGTCTTTGCGAGCTGGTCGACATAGGCGCGGCAATGCTTGCACATGAGCAGGTGCATCTTGACGCCGACGCGCTGGCGCAAGGTCAGCGTGCCTTCGAGGTAGTCGGTCGCGGTCTCGCTGAGTTCGCGGCAACTGAGCATGATCTGGTCTCCAGGGCACAAATGGCGGCACCCAATCTTGATCGTTTATGTAGGTGAGTAAGTCCAAGGCGCCAACTGTTACGCTCGGCTTCAGGAGTTTCCCATCAGCTCTTCGAGAGCCGCCCTAATACGGGAGCGTCCACGGTGCAGCAGAATGCGGTGATTGGCCTCGCTGACCTCAAGGATCGAGCAGGTTTCCTCAGGCGATAGACCTTCGAGATCGCGAAGTGTGACGACGGCGCGCTGATTGGGCGGCAGTGTCTCGAGAATGGACATGGCATGGGCCAACAATTGCTTGCCGCCTACGATGCGTTCCGGGTTGATTTCCGACCATCGCCCCGGCGGGGATAGCCAGGAGCCGTCGCCCAGGAACCGATCCGGATCGACGGCGGGGTCATTGTAACCCATGTCCGTAAAGGACACCGATCGGCCGTTGCGCTTGGCCTTTGTGCGGGCGATGTTGGCCAGCACGGCAAACGTCCAACTCTTGAGGGATGATCGTTCCTCAAATTTGGCGATCCCGGAAATGAGGGCTATCCAGGTATCCTGCACGGCCTCTTCCGCCGCCGAGGGATCGCGCAGGAATGTCCGCGCGAAAGCCAGCATCGACCTCTGCTGTTCTGCCACCAATTGGCGAAAGGCCTTCTCGTCTCCGCGCTTCAACGCCTGGATCAACGCGCGCTCGTCGCGCCTGGAGTTCGCCACTCCCAAAACCATACAAACCCCCAAATCCCCAGCAGCGTGACTAGCAGTCTTTTCTCGGATTCCCTCCCCATTCGCATCATTGTGACCGAAAGTTACAGTCGCCGCCCATGTGAATGTAACGAAGGCGGCAGCCGGCAGACATATGAGCATCGGGGTGGTCGATGGACGAATTCGGAAAGGAGCTGGCTATGTCCAAGGTAGTAAGAGGTCTGATTGCGGGCTTTGTCGCAACGCTGGTGCTTTCGGCGCTTATGGTGATGAAACAAGCGGTGAGCCTCATGCCCGAGCTGGATGTCGTTACCATGCTGACATCGATGCTTTCCCTTCCCTCCGTAGCGTTTGGCTGGCTCGTGCACTTCATGATCGGCACGATTGCCTGGGGTATCGGTTATGCCCTGCTGCGGCCCCACCTGCCGGGTGGTGCCATCTGGTCCGGCGTCCTTTTTGGCACGGCCGCCTGGCTGATGATGATCGTCGTCATCCCCATGGTCGGCGCAGGTCTGTTTGGGATCAATATGGGCATCATGGCGCCGATCATGACCTTCATGCTTCATGCCATCTTCGGCGCCGTACTTGGCGCAGTCTATCAGGCCCTTGCCGAATCAGCTTCGCGGCACTCGGTGGCCTAGACTTCTATTTCTCATTGACCTCAGAATAGCCATGTTGCCGCCTCGAACGACCATCTTCCCTCGACAGCCTGTTCCCTCATTGATCTTGCCGCTTGCCGGCGGGGGAGAATTTGACCTGTCCGGCATGCAGGCCGAGAGCTTTCATCTGCTTGTCTTTTATCGAGGGCGACATTGCCCGGTGTGCAAGACCCAGCTTGGTGCATTGCAGGCCCAGGCGGGCGCATTTGCCGAGCGCGGGGTCACGGTGACGGCGATATCGTGCGACACCAAAGATCGTGCAGAATCTGCGGTAGCGGACTGGAACCTGCCCGACCTCCGCATCGCCTACGATCTGACGCCAGAACAAGCGAGACAATGGGGCCTGTTCATAACGGCGACGCGCGGCAAAACCTCATTGGGGCTCGATGAGCCCGCTCTATTCTCGGAGCCGGGGTTGTTCCTGATCAGGCCGGACCTGACGCTCTTCTTTTCCTCGGTCCAGAGCATGCCGTTTGTTCGCCCTCGGGCGGAAGACATGCTGGCCGCCATCGACTTCATCAAAAAGAATGATTACCCGCCCCGCGGCGACGTCATCTAGGGCGAACCGCAAAGGCGAACAGATGCTCGACAGCTACATCATTCCGACACAAGAACGGCTTCTGCGCCCTCTGGCGGCATGGCTTTTGGCGCATGGTGCCACCGCGAACCGAATAACACTTGTCGGGTTTGTCATTGGACTTGGAGCTGTTCCGGCTATTGCAGGCGGTCAGTTTACGCTCGGCCTGGTGCTCATCGCGCTAAACCGCATCTTCGACGGGCTTGATGGGGCAGTGGCACGACTGGCCGGTCCGACTGACCGCGGCGCCTTCCTCGACATTGCGCTCGACTTCTTCTTTTACGCCGCCATTCCATTTGCCTTTGTCTTGGTCGACCCCGCGGTGAACGGGCTGGCCGGATCGCTACTGTTGTTTTCCTTCGTCGGCACGGGGTCGAGCTTTTTGGCGTTTGCCGTGATTGCGCAGCGCCGGGGCCTGACCTCGCTGAAAATGCCCAAGAAGGGTCTCTACTATCTTGGTGGCATCACCGAGGGCGCCGAAACCATCGCCTTGTTCGCTCTGATCTGCCTTTTCCCCGAGCACTTTGCCATCATAGCTACCGTGTTTGCCGCCCTTGCTTTCGTGACCACGCTGGTCCGTTGGTGGTGGGGCTGGAAGGCCTTTGCAGAGTGAGAGCCGTTTTCTGTCGAGGCCCTGGCGTCGGGTGCCGGCCATGACCTCGGTCGCGCTCCAGGGTCTTGCCAAGTCCTTTCCAGGGGCCACAGCGCTGGCCGGTATCGACCTGACTATAGCGCCCGGGGAACTCGTCACCCTTCTAGGGCCGTCTGGTTGTGGCAAGTCGACGATGCTGCGGCTGATCGCCGGCTTGGACGAACGTGATCAGGGCGCGATCCTGTTTGACGGACACGACATATCCGGTCTTGAGGTCAGTGAACGCAATGTCGGGCTGGTCTTCCAGCGCTACGCTTTGTTTCCGCACATGACAGTGCGACGCAACATTGCCTTCGGCCTGCGCGTCCGGGGTACACCGGACACAGAGGTCAACAGCCGCGTCAACGAAGCCCTGGACACTGTCCAGCTTGGCGAGCTTGGAGAGCGGTTCCCCCACCAGCTTTCAGGCGGACAGATGCAGCGGGTGGCCCTGGCCCGTACACTGATCACCAGGCCGCGACTGCTCATGCTCGATGAACCCTTCGCAGCGCTCGACGCCGACCTGCGCCGGCAGATGCGCAGCTTTGTGCGTGATCTGCAGCAGCGATTGGGCCTGACCACGATTTTCGTGACCCATGACCAGGCCGAAGCGATGGAGATTTCAGACCGCATCGCCGTGATGCAGGCCGGACGCATCCTTCAGGTGGACCAACCAGAGACAATTTATCATCGGCCCGTATCCGCAGTGGTCGCCCGGATGACCGGCGAGGCCAATCTGGTACCCGGTAGCGTGGTCGGCTTGGGCGATGCGTTGGGCGTCGAACTTGGATTCGGCCCGGTTCCGCTGCGCCAAAACGGGTTTACGCCGGGGACCAAGGTCCTGTCACTGATACGCCCCGAAGCCATTGCCATTACGCCAGTTGATCCGGGTGATGGCCATGGCGCGATACAGTCCAGCGCCTTCATGGGCCAGTCCATCCGCTACTCCATTACAGCAGGCCCCAACACCTTCCTCGTTGATGCGGTGTCCACCCGACGCCTTGTCGATGGGCAGTCCGTCCTGATGAGGGTCGATCCCGCTCATGTGTCCGTCTTTCCCCCTGCAAATAACCAGGCTTAACCAGCTCCAACTTTCTCGAGGTATCAGATGCACCTTTGTCGATCCGTCCTATTCGTCGCGGCCTTTCTTGCCTCCACAACCGCTGTCATGGCGGACGAGGCAGCGGCGGGCTTTCAGGATCAGATCCTGGCCGGTGACATGAGCTGGGACGACGTCCTGGCGCAGGCGCGCGTGGATGGAGAGGTGCAGTTCTTCTATTGGGGCGGCGACGACAACCTCAATGTCTGGATGGATAGTGTGGTCGCGCCAGCCATGGCCGAACTGGGCATTTCGCTCGTCGCCAACCGCATCACCGGCACCAAGGATGCCGTTGACCTGGTGATCGCCGATGCGGCTTCCGGTCGTACCATCGGCGAAGGTAGCGTCGATGCCATCTGGCTTAATGGCGAGAACTTCTACACCCTCAAGCAGCAGGATCTGTTGTTCGGTTCATTCGCCCAGTTGCTCCCCAATGCCGCCAACTTCGAATGGGACGAAGCAGACCCGCGTTCGCAGCTCAACCTCAGGGACTTCGGCACGCCCACCGATGGCGCTGAAATGCCATGGTCCGGCGAGCAATATGTCTGCTCTGCCAACCGCGCGGTCCTTCCGGTGGAGCAGACGCCGCGGACGTTTGAAGATTTGCAGGCCTATCTGGAGGTCAATCCAGGCAAGTTCGCCTATATCAAGCCGCCGCATTATCTGGGGAATACCTTTGTCCAGCAGGTGCTCTATGCCTTCAATCCAGATGGGACCGGTGCCACGCCTTTCCAGCGATCCATTGAGGGCCTTGGTGCGGCCGAACTGGCGCGACTTGCTGCGCCGGGCTTTGAATACCTCAAGGACATTGAACCGCTCCTGCTTGGCGGACCGCAGGGCGCCGTGCGTTATCCTGAAGACGCTGCCGCTGCCGAGGGTTTGTTTCGCAATAGCGAGATCCACATCAATTGCGGCTTCGGGCTCTATGCGGTGGCAACAAAGCGCGCCGATGGCAGCTACCCACAGACCGCCGAGGAAATCATCTTCCCGGCCGGCAACATGATCAAGAACAAGAACTATCTTGCCATTCCGGCCAACGCTCCGAACCCCGCGGCTGCACTGGTGTTTGCCAACTATATGTCGTCGGTCGAGGCGCAGGTCACCAAGCTCGACCTTGTTGGCTACCCGGCAGGCATCGACCCCTGGAAGCTCGATCCGGCTGATGCCGCCGCGCTCGAAGCGGCAGCTCCCGCCCATTACGGCGTGACCCAGGATGAGCTGGATGACAATATCGCCCCAGACACAAACGCTTCGCTGGTGGAGGTGATCGAGGCAACATGGCTCGAATACATAGAGCGCGGTTCGAGCCTGCCGCTGGAGGAGATCGTTGCCAATGCCGTCGCCAATCTGGCGCCGTAGGCCCACCCTGCAGAGGCAACAGGTCTTAGGCCTGTTGCCTCTGGGCGTCGTGATGATTGTGCTGTTTGGCGGAGCCCTGGCGCTCGCGTTGTTGCAGAGCCTCGGCTTTGCCCCCTGGCTCGGGATCAACAGTTTCCCCGATGTGAGTTATTTCATTGCGCTCTGGGGCGGTGCCAGCTTCTGGTGGTCGCTGTGGTTCACGCTCTACTACAGTTTGGCGGCCACAGTGATCGCGCTGGTCCTGGCCATTCTCCTCGCCCTGGGTCTCACGCGGGCTTTTCCAGGCCGTGCGGTTTTCGGCTCGCTCTATAAGCTGCCCTTGGTTGTGCCCTATGCCGTCGGTATTGCCTTGGCCGTCATCATGATGGGCAATGGCGGCGTGCTGTCCCGCCTGGCCTTCGCTCTGGGCTGGATCGATGACCCAGCCCAGTTCCCGCTGCTGCTTACTACCAATGCGGGCTGGGGCGTCATTGCCGTCTATGTCTGGAAGCAGTTACCCTTCATGGCCCTTGCTATCCATGCCGTGCTGATCAGTGCCGGTCGCGAGCAGGCAGAAGCCGCCGCTGTGCTTGGCGCCAACAGGCGTCAGATCTTCCGCGAGATCACCTGGCCCCAGATTGTTCCCGGCATCGTCTCGTCCACGCTGATCTGCTTTGCCTTCAACATGGGCGCGTTCGAGGCGCCCTTTATCCTTGGAGGCGGATTTCCGGACACGCTTCCGGTCATGGCCTGGCGCTATTTCAACGATGCCGACTACACGCTTCAGCTTCAGGGCATGGCGGTCGTGGTCTCGATCGGCCTTGTTGCCGGCATGATGATTGCCGTCTATCTTGCGACCTATCGGCGCTATGAACGCAGCTTGGGTCGGGTCTAACCATGGCGCGATCGCAAGCGTCTCCCCACGCAGCTCGCTTCTATGTGGTTCTGATTGTGCTGTTCATGGTTGGACCATTTGTCCCACTGCTGGTCCAATCCTTCGCCTTCCAATGGGACTGGCCCAATCTTCTGCCGTCCGAGTGGTGGTTCACCGCGCGGGATCGCGCTCGCCTGCCTCTGGGCTGGGACTATGTTCTGTCACCCTATAGCCGGTTGGGCGAGGCCGTTCTGAATACGGTTCTGATCGGGAGCGCCACGACGCTGATTTGCCTCGCAATCTGCCTTCCCGCAGCGCGCGTCCTCGCGCGGGAGGACTTTGCCGGCAAACGTGCCTTCGAGTTCTATCTGTCCATGCCGCTGATCGTGCCGGAAGCCGCAGTCGGATTGGCGCTCTCGGTGATGTTTGTCCGAGTGGGTCTTGCGGGAAGCTATGCGGGGATCATCATTGCCCACCTTATCCCTACCATACCCTATATGGTGCGCATGCTGACGGCCGTCTATCAGGGGCTGGATCGAGGCTTTGAGGAACAGGCCCGGGTTCTGGGGGCGAGCCGATCGCAGGCGCTGCGCCTGGTCACCATACCGATGCTTCTGCCGGGAATTCTCGCAGGATGCCTGTTCACCTTCCTTGTCTCAACCAATCTGTTCCTGCTCACCTTCCTGCTTGGACAGGGCAAGATCATCACCCTGCCGACATTGCTCTTCGCCAAGATATCCGGCGGATCGCTCGACGCTTCGGCCGCAGGCATTGCGTTGGTGGCAACGCTACCGGGAATAGTCCTGCTGCTGATTTCCGAACGCTACCTGAATGGCCTCAACCAATTGACGGGTCGATGATGCCGGGCGCCAGGCCTGGGGTTGATCACCGGCCAGCGTGGGGTCGGCCAGGCCACAAGACGAGTGCCAGCATGACGGACAATGCAGCCATCACGCCAATCCAGCCGAAATACCAGAAACGGCCTGCCAACCCGTTCTCAGCGAAACTGGCCGCAAATTCCGCTTTCCCGAAATGCGCGCTCAAGCCAGCCAATATGAGGAGCATGGCTGCCGCGATAATTGTTAGCGGGCGTCGCAAGCCCATTGCCACCGCAACTATCGCCAGGGCAAGGCCAATAGGCGCGCCAATCCAGGCGATACTGACTGACCACCATGGATGAGCGCCGAGCCAGGTGGTCGCGCCTGAATAGGCAAGCAGAACAGGGAAAATTGCTGCTGCGGCCAGTGCGGCCAGTCGTTTGGCTAACATCGAATTTCCCGGACCTGATTTCTTAAGCAGCAACACTCCAATTAGCCGACAGACGCCAGAAGCGGGTCCAGCCGACCCTGACCGTCAAGGTCGTACAAGTCGTCGCAACCACCCACATGGGTAGATCCAATGAAGATCTGCGGAACCGTACTTCTGCCTCTCGCCCTGCCGATCATGGCGGCACGCTCCGTTGGGTGGCGCGAAATGTCGATCTCGACATAGTCGACCTTCTTGCGGGTCAGGAGGTGCTTGGCATCGGCGCAATAGGGGCAGCCGGGCTTGGTATAGATAGTGACCTGGGGTGATGGATTGCTCATCGGTCGGGCGCCTTTCAGGTAGCGACAGCTTCGGCACTAGTACCGCACCTGTCCGCAGCCTTAGTCGTCGGCCCTGGCGCGCTGTTACAGTCTTGGTGGCTTACCACCGCACCAGAAACCGCCCCAGGACGGCGCCTGCGACCATCAGGAGGGCAATGCCGATTGGATACCAGGTCACCACGAATAGCGGTGAATCATCGGTGCAGTGCGCTGCGTAAACACTTGCCGATATGCCGCCGGCGACAAGCCCGGCGAGAGCACCGGCGCCGGTTGATGAGGTGGGAGCCCCCTTCCTCAGGGCCAGCATGAATGCCGAGAGCGGCGCCAGTCCCAAAAGCGGAATGAAGGTCATGCAGACCCTGCTGTTCTGCCCAATTTGAGCGCCGGGCCAAAGTTCTCGCGGGATGGATATGAGTTCGAGAACGGCCGCGACAATGATGACGCCTACTGGGGCCAGTAGCCAGACGACTGGCAAGCCTCTTCCCGGGACCAGAGAAGCCTTTAAGACAACAAGGCCAAATCCGAACAGGCTGAAGGTAAAGACGAATTTCGCGACGAAGCGAACTGAACCGAGCGAAGCAACGGCGTCGGGGCGAGGTCCAATCGTCAGGTAAAGGCCAGCGATCGCGGTAATGACGGCGATGAGTGTGGCGAGCATCAAAACTGTGGCCAGTCCGAGGGGACGCCGGTCGAGGTCGGCAACGAGCGCGTCTATCAGTGCGTCCCAGTTCCTGATGGCCACGGCATCATCCTTTCGCCCGCCTACAACATATTCGTGCCGCCAATGGCGATTTCGTTACGTCGTCCGACAGCTGCCCGTTCACTGTTCTGTGAAGAGCAGGGTCGTAACGGTCGAACGGGTCGATCCGACTACTGAGCACGGAGCCACTTCGGTTCCGCCTCTGAAAGGGAGAACTCATCATGAACCGTCGGACCTCGCTCGCTCTGGCCGCGTCACTGCTCACCGCCGTTTCCGGCCTTTCCGTCCAAGGCGCTGTTGCCCAGGATGCTACCGAGAAGTGCTACGGCGTTGCTCTTGCCGGGCAGAATGACTGCGCCGCCGGCCCCGGCACCACCTGCGCCGGAACGTCCGTCATCGACTATCAAGGAAATGCCTGGAAGGCCGTTCCGGCAGGGACCTGCCTAACCATTTCGCTGGAAGGTGGTCGCACCGGTTCGCTTGAAGCCCTCGATCGCGACCTGCCACAGGCCTGATCGACGCCGCCTCCAAAGCACCGGAGATCCGTCCCCTCGGATCTCCGGCCTTCCCCAAAGGGAGATCGAGAATGGACGCACCGCATCTTCCTCCTCGCGCTGGTCTGGGTCTCAAGCCCCAGCATTATGCCGAGATACTTGGGGAGCGCCCCGATATCGGATTCTTCGAGGTGCATGCCGAGAACTACATGGGCGACGGTGGACCACCACATCGGTACCTGGCAGCGATCGTTGAGCACTATCCGCTCTCTCTGCATGGCGTGGGCCTGTCGATCGGCGACGAGGCTCCGCTCAATCGGGACCATCTGCGGCGCCTGCGGTCCTTGGTCGACCGCTATAGGCCGCAGTCCTTTTCCGAGCATCTGGCCTGATCATCGCATGAGGAGACAAACCTCAACGACCTGCTGCCGCTGCCCTATACCAATGCGACGCTGGACCGGGTAGTCGCCCATGTCGACGAGGTCCAACAGGTACTGGGCTGTGTTATGCTGCTCGAAAACCCGTCCACCTATGTGCTGTTCGCCGAAAGCACGATCGACGAGATCCATTTCCTGGCGACCATCGCCGACCGGACCGGCTGCGGACTGCTGCTGGACGTCAACAATGTCATGGTCTCCTCGGTAAATCACCGCATGGACCCATTTGCCTATATCGATCGCTTTCCGGTGCATGCCGTGGGCGAGATTCATTTGGCCGGCTATGACGAAACCACCGACGCCGTTGGCGAGCGGCTCCTGATCGACGCACATGCGTCGCGGGTCAGCCAGGATGTCTTTGCGCTCTTTCGGCATACGCTCGGCCGAACAGGGCCGGTGCCGACGCTGGTGGAATGGGACAATAACGTGCCCGCCTTTTCAGTGCTGGCGGACGAGGCGCGCATTGTCGACCTCGCCATTGCGGAAGTCTCCGCGCGTGGCGACCGTCGGGAGCATGTCGCATGACAGTCCAGCCCGTGCGTCAGACAGACTTTGCCGCCGCTCTGGTCGACCCGGCACGAGCCGTGCCGCCCGGCATCGTCTCCTATCGCTGCGACAGCGATCCAAAGCGTTTCGCGGTCTATCGCAACAATGTCCACGTCGGACTGGTTGGTGTGCTAGCCGCCAAGTTTCCGGTTTGCGCGCAACTGGTGGGCGAAGAATTCTTCACCGCCATGGCGCGCATCTATGTGGCCGACCGCAAGCCCACCTCGCCGATCATGATGCATTACGGGGCCGAGTTCCCCGCATTTATCAGCGACTTCGTCGGCGCACGTTCGGTGCCTTATCTTTCGGACATGGCAGCGCTCGAGCAGGCATGGAGCGTCGCCTACAATGCGGCCGATGCCGGCCCGGTCACCTTGGCTGAGATCGCCGCAATCGATCTGGACAATTTGCCAGATCTGACCCTGACACCCCATCCAGCATCCGGCCTGCTCCGGTCGGACTACCCGACAGGCTCCATCTGGGCCGCGCATCAGGCGCCGGGGGTAAAGGTTCGCTCGGGCGCTGAGGCCATTCTGGTCACGCGCCCTGCAATGGACGTCAAAGTGACAGTAATTCCCACGGCAGACGCTGCCTTCGCGCAGGACCTGTTGCGAGGCGCGGCTGTTGGAGATGCCATTGAGCGGGTGCTGATCGGCCAATCCGAATTTGATTTCGGACGCGCGCTGGTGGGGCTTTGTTCCCTTGGCGCGTTTTCCCAACCGGTTTGACTTAGAAAGCAGGCTCATCATGCTGCAAAAAATTGGAAGTCTCTGTCAGGCTGCGGACCGGCTGATTGCGGCCATCCTGCATTCCATCGGCCTCCTGGCCCTGCGCGTGGCGCTCGCCATCCCATTCTGGCGTTCCGGCATGACCAAATGGGATGGATTTTTCAATCTCTCAAGCGGCGCGCGCTACCTGTTCCAGCAGGAGTTCAAGCTCAACATCTTTGGGCAGGCCATTGCCTATCCTTTTCCGCTGACTGCCGCCTTTCTGGCCGGCGTGGGCGAGATTGTGCTACCCGTGTTGCTCGTGCTGGGCCTGGGCACCCGATTTGCCGCGACAGGCATTCTGCTCATGACACTGGTCATTCAACTGACCATTCCGGATGGTCTGATCAACTTCCACCTGCCTTGGGTTGCCATGGCACTGTGTCTGATGGCTTTCGGGGGCGGGCGGTTGTCGATAGACTCCCTCGCAATGATGATGCTAGGGCAGACTCCGGCTCGACAAGCCCCGCATCCCTCGTGACAGGCGCGTCAAAGGCATGATCAGGATCTTTGCGAAACTGCCAGAAGCCGGAGTGGCGTTCTTTTCCTTTGCCTTCCATTTTGTCTGGGAGATGCTTCAGGTCCCCACATATCAGGGGATGGCCGACCTGCCGCATTGGGAAGGCGTGCTGGTCTGTACGCAAGCGACCCTGGGCGATGTCGGATTTGCCTTGATCGCTTTCTGGGCGGCCGCCCTTTTCCAAAGATCGCGAGGCTGGATGCTGGAGCCCGATAGGTCCAGCATTGCGCTGTTCCTGCTGGTGGGGCTGGCCCTGACCATCGCCTTTGAGTTCTACTACACCCAAGTTACGCATCGCTGGAGCTATTCGGAGATCATGCCCCTCGTGCCGCCTTTCGGGACCGGGGCGAGCCCGCTGGCGCAATGGGTGGTCATTCCTTTGTTGGTGGTCGAGTTGATGCGTCGCAGGTCCGTGTAGCGGCCTCTCAGGAACCGGACGTCTCGCTCGCCTTCGGCAACAGGGCGTGGCCAAGCGCCCAGATCCACACGAGAACGTATAGAGCCGCCCCGATTGCTTCACCCAGAAGTCGCGTCCCCTGGCCGACCAGAAAACGGTGGGACGCAGCCTCACCCGGGATGAACCAGAAGGGCGCGATGGCGGGAAGATAGCTGAGCATGGGGATGATCACGCCTTCGATGGACAGCCAGAGCGCAATATAGATCGCGGTCAAGGCCAGGCTGGTCCCCAGTGGGGTGCTGCGCCAGGCAGAGAACAGGCCGGTGGCTTGGCCGGTTGCATAGTGTCCGGCGCCGAACAGCCCGCGCAGGACGACAAAATAGACGGCCGTCTTGGCGTAGATCAGAAGAAGAAACGCTGCGCGGAAGCTCTCACCTCCCATTGGCATCCCACCGAACTGCAGGAAGTAGCCGGCAGAGTCGAAGCCCAGCAGCAAGGCGCCCAAGAGCACTGCGACACCGCCCCACAGGCCAAGGAAACGACCCCAGCGCACATGCTTACCGACCGTCGGGCGCATGATCAGACAGATCGATCCACCCAGGATCGCAACCTTTATGACTTCTGCCAGGGTCGAGATCGCAACGGTCAACCACTCGGCTTGCTCCATGGAGGTGAGGGGAATCCAATGGTCCATGAAAACAATCGAAACCTGTTCCAGAACACTCAGGGCGGCGATGAGCACCCCGGTTCCGGCGAGAAGGACCATGGTGCGCGCGCGGCGCGAGGTGAAAATTTCAGTCGGCATGAGCTGGGGAGTGGTTGTGGACTGCACCGCATGGGCCTTTCGCAAAGTCGCCGTGTAGATCCTAGACCAGGTCTAGGCAACTGGACTTTGTCTTGCTGGCATGGGTGCTGTTACGAGCCGACACCGTTTTTTCGGCGCATGGCCATGGCCATGCTCCAGGCGCCATAAGTGGAGACGAGGAATGGCACCGCATAGGTCAACAGGAGCTTGGGGATATTGAGCGCCGTGCCCGCCAGCATGGCGTCGCCTTGATTTATGAGATTGAGCGCGGTTCCGCCCACGATGGCGACGATGACAGACTGCTTCACAACCCGCTTGCTTAGGGCAAGCTGTAGCGGCGTCGCTTGCCGTTCATTGCGATAAGACATGCCCTGTCCCTAGTGCCAGCCACTTCACGTTGTCGTGCTGGTTAACCGATTAAAAGTCTCTGCCGCCTACTCTTTGTTTCAAGAGTACGGAGTTCGCCGTGGCGGTCACGATAGCGGAAAAAGGTTATCGTGCCGTTCTGAGAACGCTGATCGTGGCGGGCTCGGCGCTGGCCTTTGCCTGGGTGGGATGGGCTGGACTGGAAGGGCTGCGGACCCAGCGAAACCTGGCGCAGCTCGAAGAACTCAGCGGGCAGCTGCTGCAGCGCGCCGAACTGGCCGTTGATTACGCCGTCATCACGCTGGGCGACTACGCGGCGCCGAGCAACGACCTGTGCAATATCGACGCGCTCCGAACCCTTCGTCGTCAGACCTATGCCCGCGGCGCCATCAAGGACATCGCCGTACTGGCGTCCGATGGCCAACCGATGTGCTCTACGGCCCCGGTTCAGTTCGACCTGCTGTCTTCTAGAAGCGCCCCAATTGCCGAATATGAATCGCGGAACACTTCGATAGTTTTGCAACCAAGCCATGCCGAGGGCAGTGGACTCTTCCGAGTCATCTGGCGCGTCAGCGACACGCATTTGGTCGCCGCCACCCTCAATATCGATATGTTGATGTTTGACATCTTCCCCGCCCAATTGCGGGATGAGGCGCTGGCTGAAATTCGGATTGGGACCGGCGATGTGGTGGCGCGATTTGGGGATATGGCGAGCAAGGAGGCAGGGGAAACGGCTCGCGCATTTGAGTCCGCCTCGGATCGCTATCCGGTCAGCGTGGCCCTTGCGGTGAGCGATAGCAGCTTTCGCAACTGGAATCCCTGGCCGCTTGCCCCGGTTCTCGCTGTCGGGGCCATTGCTGGCACCCTGGTCGGGCTGCTGCTTGCCCAATCCAGCATGCGGCCGCCAGGCCCGGTGGATGCACTTCGGATTGCCATACGCCGGGGTGAACTTGTTCCCTACTACCAGCCGATCTTTGAGCTGGCGACGGCCCGGATCGTTGGCTGCGAGGTCTTGGTGCGCTGGGTCCGGCGGGACGGCGAATTGGTCTTTCCCGATCGCTTCATTCCCATTGCCGAAGCGAGCGGCCTTATCGTCCCGATGACGGAGCGGCTGGTCGAGCAGGCGCTGTCCGAGTTGGCGCCGCTTCTATCCGGGCGGCCAGAATTCAAGACTGCCTTCAACATCGACCCGGCCCATTTCGTGCAGCAAGGGTTTCTCGACGCACTTGATCAAATAGTCGCTCAGACCGGATGGCCCAATACCCGCATCGTTCTCGAGCTAACCGAGCGCAACGCCTTTCCTGACATGAAGCAGGCTGTCGCAGTGACCAAAGAGGCCCGCACGCGCGGATACCGCATTTCGCTGGACGATACCGGCGCTGGCCATAACGGGCTGGGACACATTCAAGACCTCAACCCGGACATCATCAAGATAGACAAGAAGTTTGTTGGCGTCGCTGGCACGGTTGAAGCCGCGGATGCCATCATAGAGGTGCTGGTCAATCTGGGGCAGCGCATGGGCGCGGTCGTGGTCGCCGAAGGCATCGAAACCGAAGACCAAAGGGCTACGCTGGCACACGCTGGCGTAGCCCAGGGCCAAGGTTACCTCATATCCAGACCGGTGCCTCTGGCCCGGTTCCGCACCTTGATTCGCGACCACGAACTTGTCGCGCAACCGGCCGCCAACGATCCGCAAATGGCTTAGCGCTCTCGGCCCATGCGAGTTTTCCAGAGCGGTCGTTGACCAACATTATTTCGTCGTCATTGTCAGCTTTGGCCGTAGGTCCACCCAAAACCAGTCAGGCTACTACCGGCCCCGCTTAAGGCGCAGGCGTGGAGAATTGTGGGGCAGGGGACTTCCATAACCCGCCGATCAGCAACGCGCCCCCATTCGGCCGTTGAAACTAACCTCACGCGTGCCCAAGAGCAGACATTCGGATCGCCGGTAATTAGGTCAGGCTCTTATCGGGCCTCCCCAATCACATTTGGCGGTGAGTGACCCTACGCCCATCAGGGTTTGCAGGACCGACCCGCGGGTTACCTCTGCTTCGGCGTCTTCGGAGCTTTCGTATTGCGGTATCGGTCGTTAGAAATCGGAGGCGCCTATTACCCCGCTTTACGGCGTGCCAGTTCGTCATCCAGCCGTTGACGCCAGTCGAGCGGCATTGGAAAGTCCATCCGGTCGTCGATCAGATCCCTTTTTGGCATGGTGTCGTCGCGAAAGAAATGGAACACCTCGAGCTAGCGCGAACCCCACTCGCTAAGGGCCCGCACGCCAGCATCAGGATATAGCATCACCGATATGACGAGCAGCGCTTTCAGCCCTGCTCACATCAGCGAGCGCAGTGCGGCTACCGCTAACCGATGATCCTCAACGTCCGGCAGGCCGCTCACTGCGACCGCCCCCGCGACTCCCACACCCTTGATATGGATGGGCACGCCTCCGCCGCTTGCTGCATAGTCGCTTTCCGGGAGCCGGTAACGAGGGTGGAAATTGACATTCTTGCTCTCGCACAACAGCCGCATGTAGAGCGAGCTGTGGTGAAATCGCAGGGCTACAGAGCGTTTGCGCCGAACCCAGTCCACATTGTCGGGGGTTGCGCCGGGCATCAAGGCCAAAAATACCGGGGTATGGCCATGCGACACCTCAATGCCGATTGGCAACTCGCGCTCGGCGGCTACAGACTGGATATAGGCTCCAACCTGCCAGGCCGAGGCATAATCGAATCGATTGAGGATCAAGCCGGTTTCTTCGTCCAGCAACTCTTCCATTGTGGGCGTAGTGCTCACGTGCAAGCTCCTTGAGATTCTGCAGATTTAGGTGATCGAGTACCCGCCATCGACGACGAGGGTTGCCCCAGTGACAAAAGACGCCGCGGGCGAACAGAGATAAAGCACGGCGTTTGCCACATCCTCGGGCAAACCCCAACGTTTGAGGGGTGTACGCGAAAGAATGGATTCGGCCCGCTCAGGATCATCGCGCAGAGGCTTCGTCAGGGGCGTGGCAATCCAACCCGGAGCGACGGCATTGACCCGGATGCCGTCCGCTGCGAATGCAATGGCCAGCGACTTGGTGAGTTGGGCTATGCCACCCTTACTGGCCGAATAGGCGGGCACCAGGCCGCCACCGAAGAACGACAGCATTGAGGCTAAGTTGACGATGTTGCTGGCATTCGCCGTCAAAAGCGGCCGTGCGGCCGCACACATGCGCATCGTGCCGTTGAGGTTGACGTCAACCACCTGTTCGAACACCGCGAGGTCGAGTTCCTCACCGCGCCGGATCATGCCGGCGCAGTTGACCAGAATGTCGAGGCCATCGAGGCCAGAGAGCAGGCCGTCAATGGCCTGCTCGTCGCGCACGTCCAGCAGCCTCAGACTTGCAGAGGTGAAGTCTTCGTCACCCGCCAGTGCATCCAATTCGTGCTGGGCAACGCCCGTCGCCGTTACCTGCGCACCGGCATGCAGAAAGGCCCGCGATACTGCGGCGCCAATGCCGGAGGTTCCGCCCGTCACGAGGATGCGCTTGCCTGCGTACCACGCCTTCGCCCAGGCATAGTCAGCAGGGTCAGCGGATGAACTGGTCGACATAGTCGCCTCCCAGGCCAATGCTTTCATAATGGGCACGGCACATGTCTATCTTGGTGAACACATCTTCATAGCCGACATGCTGGTTGGCTTCATTAAGGTAGACCATCGAGCCGGTAATGTTGAAGAAGGTGATCATCTCCTCGACGTCTTCGGGCACGAGTAGCGTGTGGATCTCGCCCGGCGGTTCGAAGACGTAGGAGCCGGTTTCGGCTACCCAATCATGTTCGCGATAGTGCCAACGCCCCTTGATGACATAGCCATGGACAGGGTTGGGGTGGAGGTGACGGGACAATATGCCCGAGCGTCGAACCCGCAGGAGGTTGCACCATTGACCGACCAGCGTGTTCAGCATCAGTGGCCGGAACCAGACTCCTTCGGCCTGGGGCACCCATACACGCTCATCGTCCGGCACCGCCTTGACTGCGATTTCGGGCGGCGCGAGCGCATGAGCAGATCCGTTCATGACCTCATACATACTCATTTTTGCCTCAGTTCTCAGCGGGTTGGGAGGCGCGCCAAGCCTGATATTCGTCTTCAACCTCTGCCGTCAGAGGGTAGTATTTTCGCAAGTCTGCACCCTGAGAAAGCCTGAAGCGCGCGAACTCTTCCCATTCGGCGTGCTTGCTGGCCTCCCTGATCAGATCTTCAGCCATGCCAACAGGAACAACGACGACCCCATCATCGTCAGCTACGATGATGTCGCCGGGCATGACCAGAGCGCCGCCGCAGGCGACCGGAATATTCACGGCGAATGGAATGAGGTTGGTCTGCGCGTGGTAGTTGGGGCTCACGCCCTTCACCCAGATGCCCAGGTCGAGCTCTGCAGCCTTGGCGGAGTCGCGAATGCAGCCGTCAACGACGACGCCGGCGCCGCCGCGTCCGGCCAGATAGGTCAGCATCATTTCGCCAAAGATTCCACTGGCCATGTCGCCGCGGGCGTCCACCACCACCATGTCTCCTGCCTGCGCCGGGTAAAGCACGTGCCGGTGCAACTGACGTTCCGGCTCTTCGTACTCGTTCGAGCCGTATAAATCTTCTCGCTTGGGCATCATCTGCAGCGTCAGGGCGGGCCCTGCCACCGAGCGGCCGGTCTTGAGTGGTCGGGGACCACGTATTTGCGCGTCGCGAATCCCCATCAGGCTGAGCTCGCTGCTCGCAGTGGCCGTGCCGATCTGGGCGAGGGCGTCGCAGTGGGCCCGCGGGGGACGGTTGATGTCGCGGATGTCTGAAGGTGACTGCATTATGAAGCCTCTGGAAAGCAGGTATAAAGAATTCAGGTCAGACCCAGCCGCCATCGGCGACATAGTTCTGCGCGGTGATTGCACTTGCATCCTCGGAGGCAAGAAAGAGTGTGAGCTTGGCGATGTCGTCGGGGTAAATGCGACGCTTCAGCGACTGGCGGGCACTGCGTTCCGCATCGGCTTCCGGTGTTAGCCAGAGTTCGAGCTGTCGCTTTGTGATGATCCAACCGGGCGTGATGGCATTGACGCGGATATTGTCACCACCAAAATCGCGCGCCAGCGAGCGCACCATGCCGAGAACCGCGGATTTGGACGCGGTATAAATAGGCATGCCGCCAAAACCGGCCATCCAGGATATCGAGCTCATGCAGATGATGGCTCCACCACCTGATGCCTGCATGTCGGGAAGCACGGCTTGGCTGGCAAAGAACTGATGCCGCAGATTGACGGCAATCCGCTCATCAAAATACTCGGGCGTCACCTTGAGCGCCGGATGGCGCTCATCATGGGCGGCATTGTTGACGAGCACACCCACCGGGCCGAACAGTTTCCGGATTGTCGCAATGCCAGCTTGGAGCGCCGAAATATTGCGCAGGTCCAAGGCTTCGAAATGAACCGCATGTCCATCTGCAGACAACTCGGTCATCAAGGCGGATCCCGCTGCCTCGTCTATGTCGAGGAAGCCCACCCGTGCCCCTTGCGCAGCGAAGGCGCGTACAATGGCTTCGCCTATGCCCGTGGCGCCGCCCGTGACCACTACTACTTTGCCTGAGAGATCGGGATAGATTGCCACGGTCGGCTCCGATCAGTCCTGACCCAGGCGAAGGCCGGATTGCCCATCAAACAAATGGATGCGTTCCGGATCGAGTTTTACCGTCAGGCATTCTCCTGGGCGGGTAGTGATGCGCTCGCGAAACACCGCGACCACTTCGTGACCGCCCAGGAGCATAGCAACCTGGGTCTCCGATCCGGTCGGTTCCACTGTGATGACCTCGGCTGCCATGCCGTTGGGATCGAGTGCGAAATGCTCCGGACGAATGCCTAGGCTGACGGTTTCATCGTTCGTGCTAGCAGGGATAAACGGCAGGTTGATCGCACTGCTGTCAGCCGTGATGAAGCTGTTGCCCGAAAGCTTGCCAGACAGGATGTTCATGGATGGCGAGCCGATAAAGGCAGCTACGAACAAGTTGCGAGGGAAATCATAAAGCTCGAGCGGGGTGCCGATCTGTTCGACCACCCCGTCGTGCATCACTACTATCCGGTCAGCCATGGTCATGGCTTCGATCTGGTCGTGGGTCACATACACAGTCGTTGTCTTGAGGCGCTGATGGTTTTGCTTGATTTCCGAGCGCATCTGGACGCGCAACTTGGCATCCAAGTTGGACAGAGGCTCGTCAAACAAGAAGACCTTGGGATCACGCACCATTGCCCGGCCCATGGCGACACGCTGGCGCTGCCCACCGGACAATTGGCGCGGATAGCGATCGAGATAGGGAGTTAAGCTCAGCATGTCAGCAGCCTTGGCAACACGTCTTCCGATTTCCTCTTTGGGAGCGCGGCCAAGTTTGAGCGAAAAGCCCATATTCTGGGCAACAGTCATGTGCGGGTAGAGCGCATAGCTCTGGAAAACCATCGCAATGTCGCGCTCCTTGGGATGGAGCGCGTTGACGACCTTGTCATCGATGGCGATTTCGCCACCGGTGATTTCTTCCAGCCCTGCCAACATGCGGAGCAAGGTTGACTTGCCGCATCCCGAGGGCCCGACAAGAACGACAAACTCGCCATCGGCGATGTCGATTGAGACGCCGTGCAGGATTTCCATTGATCCGTAGGACTTACGGACATCGCGAATTGAGACTGATCCCATCTGAATTTCCTTTTCGAAGCGCCGCGTCAGTCGTCCCAATGGGGGGACTTTGTCGGATTGATGTGGCGGTAGCCGCGATCAAGCTGACGGATCGCATCCATGTGTTGAGCGGAAAGCGACAGAGCAGTCGCCGCGCGATTGTTCTCGAGATTGCGGCGGCTGCTCGACGCGGGAATGATGATGTGCCCCTCGGCCATAAGGAAGGCCAAGGCGACCGCTGCCGGAGTAGTGGCAAGCTCGTTGGCAATCGCCTTGAGCACATCGTCCTGCGCCACCTGACCCTTGACGAGGGGCTGGTAGGCCGTCAGCCTCAAGCCGGCAGACCGGGCATAATCACGCATGGTCGGTACCTGCAGCCAGGGATGAATTTCCACCTGGTTGGTTACCAGAGACCCCGGACCGAGAAGCTTTGCTGCGCGCTCAAGGTGATCAATGGTGAAGTTCGAAACACCGATCAGGCGGGCATAACCCTTGTCTTGCGCATCCTTGAGAGCCGTCATGTAGCTCTCAAAGGGTACGACGTCGTTTGGCACCGGCCAATGAATGAGGAGTAGGTCCACCTGATCGACGCCAATAGTGTCGAGACTGCTGCGAACGCTTGGCATGAAGTCGGCAGGCGCCAGGTGGGTGTCGGCCACCTTGGTCGTGATGAACACCTCGTCACGGGCTAGTCCCGAGCGGCGTACGGCCTCGCCGACGGTTTGCTCAGTGTTATAGCTCTGTGCTGTATCGAGATGGCGGTAGCCGATCTCGAGTGCCAGCTCGATCGCCTGGATGCCGTTGTCGCCGGTTCGCCCGAAGGTGCCCAGGCCAAGCTGTGGAATTGCAGAGTGGTTGGCCATATGACTGGTCCTTGAAATTCTGGGCTCAGCCCTTGGTGGCACCGGCAGTCATGCCGCCAACGAAGAGGCGCTGCATGGACAGAAACAGGATAGCGATGGGCAGGGTCATGACCATGGACGCGGCCATGACCGCACCCCAATCTGTATTGAACTCTGTCGAGAACTCCGCCAGCCCGATCGGCAGCGTCTTGACCGAACTGTCGGTGGCAAAGCACAGCGCGAAGATGAACTCGTTCCAGGTGGTCACAAAGGCGTAGACTAATACCGACACGAGGCCGGGGACGGAGAGCGGTAGGGTAATGCGGAAAAGCACCCCAATGCGGCTGGCTCCGTCGATGATTGCCGCCTCTTCGAGTTCGACCGGGATGGCTCGGAAATAGCTGGTCAGCATCCACACCGACAGCGGCAGGGTGATGATCATGTAGACCAGGATCAGACCCCAATAGCTGTTGACCAGTCCGAGCACACGTAAGGTGATGAAGAGGGGCACGATGATTGCCGCTGTGGGCAACAACTGACCGATGAGCACAAAGGACTGCAGTGCCGGCTTTCCCTTGAAGTCAAAGCGGGCAAATCCATAAGAGGCGAAGATTGCGAGGATTAGCGCCAAGGCGGTCGAGCCAACGGAGATCACCACGCTGTTGAGAAAGTATCGAGGGATGTTCGATTCAAAAAGAACAGTCCGATAGTTGTCCAGGGTCGGAAGGCTGGGCCACCAAATCGGCGGGATCGTGTAGAGCTCGCGAAGCGTCTTGATAGACGACAGCCCCATCCACCAGAACGGAAAGAGACACACGAGAACCAGCAAGGCTGATCCGACGATGACCAGCGGCATTGGCATGCCGGTGCGCTTGAGCTTTAGGGTGGTGTCGCTCATTTCGAAGCTCCAGCATTGCCCGCAGTGGTGCGGATGTAGAAGAAGACCACGGTAATCGCGACGGCGAAGAACATCACGGACAGAGCCGCGGCCTGATTGAACTGGACGCTCTCAAACGCCGTTCGGAAGATCTGGATTGGGGTGATCAGCGTGCGATTTGCCGGGCCACCACGCGTGATAGCGTAGATGATGGTGATGTGGTTGAGTGCCCAGATGACCAGCAGCAAGGTCACTGCTACGATGACAGGTCGCACCTGGGGTAGCATGACGTACCACACCTCTTCCCAGAAGCTGGCTCCGTCGATACGCGCCGCTTCATACAGGTCGTTGGAAATTGACTGCAGGCCCGCCAGAACCATGATTGCAACGAACGGGAACATCTTCCACACGTTGATGGCAATCATGACTGGCAGGACTGTACTACCATTGGTGAGCCAGCCGACAGGTTCCTCCAGCACGCCCGGCGCGGTCAGCATATAGTTGATGATGCCGAACTCGGTGTGCAGCATCCAGGCCCAAGTCGTGGCGGCAACGATGCCAGGGACCACCCAGGGGATCAGAGTGACCGACCGCACAATGGCGCGCCCGCGGAATTTCTGGTTGAGCAGGATGGCTGTGAGGACACCGAGGACCACCTGAAAGACAATAGATCCCACTACCCACCACAGGGTATTGAAGAAGGCCGTCGGCGTAGCCCGGGCACCAAGAATGGCCCTGAAATTGTCGAGGCCAACCAGGTTACCCTGATTGTCAGTGACGCTAAGCAATCCGGTATAGGCGACGGGATAGGCGATAAGCATGCCCAGCACCAGGAGCGCCGGCAGGACAAATAGGTAGCCAGTGGATTTTCTATGCATCAGGTCACCGGGAGTAAGTGTCTCCGGCTACACAAATGCAGCCGGAGACCGGGAGGCGTTTAGAGAAGGGCTTCGATATCGGCGGCAACGCCATCCATCGCCGTCTGCACGTCTTCATCACCCAGCAGGATGCGCTGGATGCCGTCGAAATAGGCCTGCGAGATCTGCACCCAGTTCGGATGCGATGGCACCGGACGACCGTAGGGCAGCATTTCCTTGAACACTTCCAGGATCGGGTCGTTGAACCGTTCTGCGCTCATGGCCGAAACGCGAGCCGGGAAAGTGTCGGTGAGGACCGCCTGGCTTTCAGTTTCGCCCAGGAAGGCAAGAAACTTCTTCGCGTCTTCTGGGTTCTTGGCGTCGGTCGGCAGCACCAGGCTCCAACCGCCCAGGATAGCGGCGGTGTCAGCGCCTTCCGGATGCGGAATAGTCATGACGCCAACATCGATATCGGGGTTTTCCTGACGGATCGAGTTGATATCGAACTGACCCGACTGGTACATCGACACCGTTTCGGCGATGAAAAGGCGGCGGTTGGCTGTGCCGTCGTTCTCGAGCGTCGAGGAAGGTGAGATACCATTCTTGTAGAAGTCTGTGTAGAACTGAACGGCCCGGACCGTCTCGGGGCTGTTGACCAGCACTTCAGTGCCGTCATCGGAAATGATTGCCCCGCCGGCCATCCAGATGAACGGCAATGACCGGAAGATCGTGTTTCCGACCTCACCGCCACCGGTAACGGCAAAGCCCGACTTGCCATCTTTGGTCATCGCTTCGGCGGCTGCGATGAACTCTTCCCAAGTCTGAGGCGGATTTGCCGGATCAAGGCCGGCGGCCACGAAGTCGCCCTTGTTATAGATGATGGCGTGGGTTTCGATGCGGTAGGGAAGGGCCCAAAGCTGGTCGTTCCAGGTGACATAATTGAGTGCGGCCGGGACGTAATCTTCCCTCTCGGTGACGACATCATCCAGCGGCACAACCAGATCGTTTTGGGCATAGCCGTTCACCCAACCATGCTGCACGTCAATGATGTCGGGAGCAGAGCCCGACCGGAGTGCGGTCAGAATACGCTGTGGCAAGCCGTCGGTGGTGGTGATTTCTAGATTTATCGTGATGTCGGGGTTGGCGGCCTGGAATTTCTCCGCCAGCTCACGCGCACGCGCTTCATTGAAGTTCGGTGTCCACCAGGTGACCTCACCGGCATTGGCCCATCCAGCGGACAGGGCAAGCCCTGACACAGTCAGACCCAGAATAGCTGCTGTTTTGAATACTCTCATAACTTCCTCCCTAAATGCGAACATATCGCGGGTTCCTCCCGGCCGAAGCCGGACTGGTTTACCGCCTTGTGGCGATGCGTGTTTCCGGCCCACGGGCCGGCGAATAAGTTTGTGAGGCTGAAGACAGAGTCTCGGTCTGAGCGACCAGCGCCCTCATATAACCGACTGTATATGCGTGGCCGGCATGCCAAGGCGCAGAGCAGGCGAGCTCGGGCACATGATCGGGGACTAGAACCCCGTCATAGCCTTCCTCGTGCAGCACCTTGACGATCTCAGCCATGTCGACATCGCCGTCATCCACGAATGTCTCGACATAGCTGGGTACCTTGCCCCGGACGTTGCGGAAGTGGACATAGGCGATGGCCTTGTTCCGAGCAAAACGCCGGGTAGTCTCGTAAATGTCGCCCTCGGCCATTTCAGCGAGTGATCCCACGCAAAATTCTAGGGCGTTCGCGCGACTGGGCATCAGCGCGAGAAGCCGATCGTATTTGGCGTGAGAGTTTACCAGTCTTGCCGCGCCGCGCAGACGCTCGACGGGCGGATCATCTGGATGGGCGGCCAGTCGCACGCCGGCCTCCTCGGCAACAGGCACCAGCTCACGAAGAAACCATTCGACGCGCTTCCAGAGCGTTGCCTCGTCCACCTCGGCGGGTTCTGCCCCAGCGATAGCCGGCCGATAGCGCATGTTGCCAACCATGCCATCAGGAATGGGGCATTGCGCATCGATCTCGTCCATGGCGAAGACGGCGGTAACCGCTCCGCCTCTGGCGACAGGCTTGCGCTGCCAACCCCATACTCCCGCCAAAGAAAAATTGTAGCCAATGACAGGAATGCCAGCCTGCCCGCAGGCGCGGACCAGACTTTTCATGGCATCCATCTGTTCCAGCTTGGCTGGGCCGTCGAGCAGAATGTCGGACCAGAAGTTTGGCGAAATGTTTTCTATCGCGGCAACCCGCAGGTCGTGCCGCGCGAGCATGGCGACCACTTCCCCGAGCCGATCGGCTGTCCAGAGAGGCACGTCTATGCAATCACCGTTGATGGGCCCAACGCCACCAGCGCGATAAGCGGCAGCATCGGCGTTGCGGCTATAGTCGGTCAGATGCACGACAACATCCTGAACGCCCAACTGGCGCGCAAACCGCGCACCGGCCTCGCTCAGCATCTCCCCATGCAAACTGATTCCGACTCGCACCGGACCGCTCCCCCCACATGCCCTGCCGTTTTCGGCGTAGTTCACATTTGAACTTAAGCAATTCGTATGTTAACTTTGCGCAATTGGGACGGCGGAGTCAACCGCCATCCTGCAATTGGTCGCTGACTATTTGCCGAACGTCTGCTTGCCCGTTGCAACGCCGCTCGTATTCATCGAGCCATCAAACAGCGGCACATTGGTCGCTTCGTAGGGGAAGCGCGCGCAGGCATCTTCAATCAGCTCTACGCCGAGGCCTGGTGCTGTCGGCGCCAACATGTAGCCGTTCTCGAACTTGAGCGTTTCCCTAACCAGTTCCTTGCGCCACGGCACATCCACCGAGACCGTCTCGAACACTGAAAAATTCGGGATAGCGACGGACATGTGAAGGGTCATGGCGTTCATAACCGGGCCGACCGGATTGTGGGGAGCGATTGGAATTAGATGCGTGTGTGCATTGTGCGCGATGCGCTTGGTCTCGCCCATGCCGCCGGCGTGGGACACATCGGGCTGAAGTATGTCCACGGCCTTTTTTGACAAGGCTTCGAGAAAGCGAGCGGGCTCGTAAAAGCGCTCGCCCGCAGCAATGGGCACTGGGCTGTTGGCGCGGACATCGGCCAATGCATCTATGCTTTCCGGCGGCGTTGGCTCCTCGATCCAGGTCAGATCGAAGCGTGCCAGAGCTTTGCACATTGCAATAGCCGTGGGTACGTTCAGGCGTCCGTGCACATCGAGCATCAGATTTACGTCGGGCCCAACCGCGTCTCGGACGGCCTCGACAATCTCGATGGTTTGTCGGCGCTGCTTCCGATCCATCTCGAGATCGGCTATGTCGAAAGGGTCCCACTTCAGCGCATTATAACCCATCGCCACGGCCTGTCGGGCGTTGGTTGCGTATTGCTCAGGGGTGGTCGCACCGAAGAACCAATGGTTGGCGTAGCAGGCGACACGATCGCGGTACTTGCCGCCGAGCAGTTCAAAGACCGGCACGTTCAGCGCTTTGCCCTTGATGTCGAGCAAGGCGGCTTCGATTCCGCCCAAGGCGGTGCGGAAGACCGCGCCAGTCCGCCAATAGCTATCGCGGTGCAATTGCTCGAGAATGGCATCAACCGCAAACGGATCCTTGCCGATCAGGACTCGCTCGAGTTCTTCAAGGGCAGCGACCACCGTGTTGGTCTTCCACTCCAGTGTGGCTTCCCCGACGCCGTCGATGCCTTCATCGGTGTAGAGCTTGACGAAGACAAAGTTGGTTCGCGAAACATTGGCGACGAATGTCTTGAGAGCGACTATTTTCATTTTGCGGTTTCCGGTGAAGGAGTGTCAGCCATTGCCGCTTCCAGAATCGCGCGGTAGTCCTCGGCCGAGAGGGGGCGCGGATTGGTAGGGTGACTGTGATCGGCAAGTGCACGATCGATGATCCAGTCGAAGTGCTGGCGCGTCACGCCCATCGCAGCTAGACCCGATGGCAGGGCAAATGACCGGTTGAGCGCTTCAAGAGCAGCAGCGAGATCATCGTTGGTCGAGAGGCCCATGGCTGCCTTCAGGCGGCCGAGCTTGTCGCCCACGGCAGACGCGTTGAAGCGCACGATCAGAGGCATGAGAATGGCGTTCAGAGTGCCATGATGCAGTTTCAGATCCTGTAGTCCGCCCAGCGCATGGCTGAGCGAGTGCACGGCGCCGAGTCCTTTCTGGAAGGAGAGACCGCCATGCAGCGCTCCCAGCATGACCTCCTCGCGCGCGTCGCTATCTCTGCCATCGGCAAAGGCTCGTGGCAGATTGCGCCAGATCCGCCCTGCACCATCCAGGGCAATGGCTTCCGCGGTCGGATTGATCCGTGGTGAGAAAAAGGTCTCGATGCAATGAGACAGAGCATCCAAGCCCGTCGCAGCCGTAAGATATGGCGGGAGACCGAGCGTCAATTCGGGGTCGCAAATGGCGCGGCGCGGGATCAGATGGGGACTGATAATCCCGAGTTTGCGGCCATCCGTCAGGGTGAGCAGAGCCGCGCGGCCCACTTCAGCACCAGTTCCGGCGGTCGTCGGGATTGCGATCAATGGCGCTACACCCGGCGTGATTCGCTCTATGCCACCATAAATGGCTGCGAATTGCTCCAGACTGCCCTTGTGAGTGGCGAGGAGCGCCACCCCTTTTGCCAGATCGATTGGTGAGCCGCCGCCCAGCGCCACGATACCGTCGCACTGATTGCTGCGGTAGGCTGCAAGAGCGGCCTCCACGGCTGTTTCGGTCGGGTTGGGCGGCGTTTCGAGGAATGCCGCATTGGTGGCGGGCAAGAGAGCTTCGGCCCTGGTCAGCAAGCCCGATGCAGCAATGCCATGATCGGATATCAGAAGGGGCTTGGTTATGCCGAGTTCAACGAGCGCAGAAGGCAGGCTCTTCAATTCTCCAAAGCCAAAATCGACCGTCGTCAGATAGGTGATGCGGGCCATGTGCTATTTCGCCTTGATCCGGGCCACGGCTTGGGCCTGCATGGAATTTTCGGCCATCTGCATCAGCTCGATCCGGTGTCCGTCCGGATCTTCGATCCAGGTCTGCCAATTGCCGTCGGCACCCTGCACCTTTGGACGGATCAGCTCCACGCCCATCTGGGCGAGTTCCCGAACCGTTTGTTCGATGTCCGGCACCTGCAGGCAGAGATGGTTAAAGCCCACAGCTTCTCGCTCGCTGGCTTTTTCTCCTTCGCCCTCCGGAAAAACTTCAAGAAACTGGTCGTCGGTAATGCGCAGATAGACCAGCCAAAGCCGGTCATCCCGATCCAGCCGAAACATTTCAGCGAAGCCCAGTTTGTTGACGTAAAACTCCAGGGTGCGACGAATATCCTTTGCCCGAATGGCGACGTGGGTAATGGAAGAAACTGTGAGCATGTGGAAAAACTCTGTTGGCCGCGACCACGGCAAACCCGCCAGTCAGCGGTCTGTCGCAATGCGTTTGGGTTATGCAGGTCCTCGGCAGCGGCGTTGCGCTGAATGGCTGTTGTGCACAACAATCCAAATATGAACTTTGACAGTTCATAAACTTATGCTAGTTCAGACGTTATAATTGTCAACTCCAGATTGCGGACCAACATGGCGTCGATCGATCCGAACACAGCCAGCAAGCACACCATTCCGGTGATTGATCGCATGATGGAATTGCTCGAGGCGCTCGAGCAAAGAGAGGCCGGGATGACGATCAGCGATCTGATCGTCGTGCTGAACCAGCCTCGGACTTCTGTGTACCGAATTCTGAATACGCTTCAGTTGCACGACATGGTGCGCCGGGACGACAGCGGCGCCTATCACCTTGGGGCTCGATTGCTGACCCTGGCGTCTCATGTCGCCACGCGCGCAAGTGACTTCGACCTCGTCGCCGTAGCGCAGTCACATATTGATCAGCTCGCGGCAGAGCTTGGCGATGGTGTCAAACTCAGCGTCATCGACAATGAAGGCATTCTCGTCCTAGCCGCCGCGCAGGGGCGGCGCGAGTATGCCCTGACTGTAGCGCCGGGGCAGCGCATGCCTATCCACGCCGGCGCCGCAAGTAAGTTGTTGCTGGCCTATCTGGACGCCAAGGAGCAAGAATATTGGATCAACCGGCCCCTCAGCGCCTACACCGGCAAGACGATTACAGATCCCAAGCGATTGCGTACTGAGCTGGCCCGCATCCGTCGCCTGGGCTGGGCGCAGGACAAGGGGGAGAATGCCCCCTCCATCCATGCCTTTGCAGCCCCCGTAATTAATAAGGACGGCAAGGTGATCGCGGCCCTAAGCGTCCCTTTTCTTAGCGGAACCGAAGCGGCACGAATGGAAACCATTCGAATGGCGGCAATAACGACAGCTGCCGCAATCAGCACAGCGCTGCAAGCCTAGATCACGATACCGAGGAACCCACGTGAAAATCGTTGACTTGAAATGCGCCATCATTGGCAAGAGCCCAATCGTGCGCATCGTGACCGATGAAGGGATTTCGGGCTATGCTCAGGCCGAGACTTGGAAGCCCTATCTCAAGCCGCACATCCTGGCATTTCGCGATGCCCTGATCGGCGAAGATCCGACCTTGGTGGAGCGGGTCATGCTCAAGATCCGCCAGCGTGGCGGCTTCAAGCCTTGGGGAACGGCGGTCAGCGTGATCGAAATGGCCCTGTGGGACCTGGCTGGAAAGGCGGCGGGGTTGCCGGTGCACAAATTGCTCGGTGGCAAGGTTCGCGACAAGGTCCGGGTCTACAATGGATCGGTGCGCTTCCCATTTACCGGCTATCGCCCCGAAGATTATGCCGAAGACATGAAGAAGATGATGGCCCTGCCACAGGGCTTCACCATCTTCAAGCAACCCATAGGCTTCCACTCCGCAATGAAGCGCGAAGTGCCCGATTTCTACTATGGTGAACCTGGAGCCGGCGCGTTCCATGGGGCACTCGATCGCGGTCCAATTACCGAAAAGGGCCTGCACCATTTCGTCGATTGCGTCGCGGCGATGAAGGAAGTGACCGGTGATTCAGTGGGTCTGGCGCTCGATTGCGGCCCCGGCTGGATGCTTGGCGATGCGATCCGGCTGGCCCGCATGCTGGAGCCTTATAACCTGATGTGGATCGAGGATTTGCTCACCGGCGACTATACCCCCTGGGTCAATGCCGGCGTCTATCGCGAACTCACGCGGACCTCAACGACCCCGATCCATACCGGCGAGCAGATCTACCTGCGCCAGAATTTTAAGGAACTCATCGAGTCCCAGGCCGTACATGTCGTCGGCCCCGATCCGGCTGATGTGGGCGGTATTGCGGAACTGAAGTGGATCGCCGAATACGCCGATCTGCATGGCATTACCATGGCCCCTCACGGCACCGCCAATGGCGTCCTCGGCCTGGGTGCTCTGGTGCAGGTCTCTGCAACTTTGCCCAACAACTTCATCGCCTTCGAATACACGCATGGCGATCCCGACTGGTGGGACGACATCGTTGAGGGGCTACCGGCCGTCGAAAACGGCATGATTACCGTCCCTGACCGGCCAGGAATGGGTGTGGAAATCTTGCCAGAACGCGCCCAGCGCTATCTCGGCCCCGATGATCAAGACTTTTTCCGCTAACACCGTGCAGGACCTAGCAAGCCTGCCGTTCAACGCACCATTTAACAGAATAGGCCTAGGAGAGTTGCCATGAAAAAGGTTCGCTGGGGTATACTGTCGACCGCCAATATCGGCATGGAAAAAGTGACGCCTGCCATTATGGCCTCCCCGCATTCGGAGGTCGTGGCAATTGCCTCGCGCGATCTGGGTAAAGCGCAGGCAGCAGCCACCAAACTCGGCATTGCCAGGGCCTATGGCTCGTATGAAGAGTTGCTTGCCGACCCTGAGATCGACGCGATCTACAACCCTTTGCCCAATCATTTGCATGTGCCTATGACCGTTGCCGCTGCCAAGGCAGGCAAGCACGTGCTTTGCGAGAAGCCGATTGCTCTGTCCGCGGCGGAAGCGGAGAAACTGCGCGAATGCCCCTCGGACCGCATTGTCCTTGAAGCCTTCATGATCCGGTTCCACCCGCAGTGGCTGCGTGCGCGAGACCTTATTCGTTCCGGTGAATTGGGCGAAGTGCGGGCCATCAATGCGGTGTTCTCCTATTTCAACGACGATCCTGCCAATGTGCGCAACCAGTCCGATATTGGCGGTGGTGGCATCATGGATATCGGCTGCTATCCGGTCACGGCAGGACGGTTCCTCTTTGAATGTGAGCCCAAGCGTGTCGTGGCATTGGTTGAGCGCGATGTGAAGTTCGGCACGGACCGACTTGCCAGCGTATTGATGGATTTTGGGAATGGGCGACAGCTCAGCTTCATCTGCTCGACCCAGGCAACGCCCGAGCAAAGCGTTCAGGTGCTGGGGACTAAGGCGAAGGTGAGCCTGTCTATTCCCTTCAATGCCCCGGCCAATGAGCGCACCGCACTAAGCGTGGATATCGGCGCTCCTCTTGATGGCTCCCTGGCGGCACGGGAAATACTTCCGGCCTGCGATCAATATACTGAACAAGCTGAAGCCTTTGCGCTGGCCGTGCTGGGTGAGAAGTTCCTGCCCTGGGGCATCGAGGACGCAATTAGTTCTATGAAGGTCCTCGATGCAATTGTCGCTAGTGAAAAGACAGGGGGCTGGGTGACGGTTTAGTTTAGTAGCCGAATGTTCTGCGTCGGCGACGATGGATGAAACGTTTAGCCCAAAATCCGCGGGTGAGTTGCTGTGCCGAGACAGATCCATTGTCGCCAACTGTTGGACGATTGCCATGTCGTTGGCATTTGGAGGCGATTTGTGCGCTCACTCAGGCGGTCGCCGAGCTCGTCTGCTGGGCATGGAAGGGCACTCTCTCAAGCTCTCCAACAATGAGTGTGATCGCAGCGTCCGGCAAGAATTCAGCCCGAACACAAAACCATTAGGCAATTTCGGCTCTAGTTAGGTTGATTATGGCTTCCTGCGGAAGGCTCCGGGCCATGGGCGCCAGATCAAAGCTATCGTCGTCCCCATCCGGGCACAAATATTCCGCACTCCGTCAATCGCTCAGTTTCTTGGTCAATGCCATCGGAGGGATATCGCTCGAAGGTTCAGTGCGACGCGATTAAATAGCCACCGTTTTCGTCGGCGTGGGGCATGGAGGACAGTTCGGGCACCTTGTTTCTTTGCACGGTCGCAGTTGCTCAAAGGCGCCACCCGGATGGCCGCCCACTGAACGGCTGAATTTGATCATGTGACCGCCAGAACCAGACCGACCGCAAACCACCGAGTTCATGCCACCGATTGTGTTACGTACCTCAGCGCGCTACCTTTTGAGTGACTCACCGGGAGAGCGAGTTGGCATTGTGAGGAGGAAGCAATTCAAAGCGTAGAGATCAAGGGTGCCCATGAAGCCGTAGTGTCGGAGCGCCCAGACCCGCAGGCGGCAGGAGATGTCGTCAAGGTCCGGGTCCTGGTTGCGCCGATGTGCACGGAGTGGCAGTCCTGGCGAGAGGGCAAGCACTCCTGCGAACTCGGTCATGAGGCTGTCGGAGTTGTGGTCGATGCTGCTCAATCCAAGCGCCTCAAGAACGGTGATCGGGTTGTGGTAATGCCGCATGCCGGCTGTGGAACTTGCCCGGCATGTCTTGCGGGTGAGCACATTCACTGCACGGATCAACGCGACCTTTTGGCTGAGACCGGATCCTCCAGCGGGATCGGTTGCTACGCAGAATACCTGCTCAAGCCCGACTATCTGCTCCATCCCGTGCCTGACGACATCGAGACCGATCACGCTGCCATGGCGGTGTGCGCACTAGGGCCGAGTTTCACGGCGATGGAACGTATGCAGGTTACCCCATCCGACACGGTGCTCGTGTCGGGATGCGGCGCAGTGGGGCTCGGAGCCATCATCAATGCCCGCACCATCGGCGCTCGGGTGATTGCAGTGGAGCTCCATCCTTATCGCACCGACCTCGCCCGCGCTCTTGGTGCCGAACATGTTCTCGATCCGCGTGCGCCCGACCTCATCGAGCAGGTGAGGGCACTCACGGGGGGCTATGGTGCCGATGCCGCGATCGAAACCAGCAACAACCCGGCAGCCCCGCCGGTGGTCCTCGAGTTGTTGCGGGCGCGGGGACGGTTGGCATTCGTCACCTGGTCGGGCGAACTCCCCGTCAAGCGCATCACGGGCAAGGGCCTTGAGATCTTCGGTAGCTGGCACTGGAACCACGAACAATTCGGCGATCGCATGATGCAGCGAGTGCGGGATGCCCGCCCGCTGCTGGACAAGCTGACCACACACCGTTTTGCTCTTGCCGATGTTGCGGATGCCTTCGCCCTTCAGGCGACAGGCAGATGCGGTAAGGTGCTCCTTTATCCAGCAGGGGTGCCCGACCGGATGCCCGCGATGGGCACAGCCAAAGCGGAGCCAGCCCTATGACGTTCAGGATCGGTGGATATGGCATCGACTACACCGGTGACCCGGAGGCTTATGCGAGGGCGCATGTAGAGTTCGGCTACAACGCGGGCTACATGCCTAACATCAGCATCGAAAACCGTGACGAGATCGCTGCCATCGTTAAGGCGATGGCCGATGCGGACGTGGTGATCGCGGAGGGCGGGGCGTGGCGCAACCTCATCGCCCATGATGAGAAGGTGCGAAAGGCCAATCTGGACTATGCCGTTCATCAGCTTGCACTGGCTGATGAGATGGGTGCACGGGCCTGCGTTGCGTTCCACGGCACGGTCGGCCATGCGGGCGACCCCTGGCAGCTCAGCGACAATTACGACTATGGTCCCCATCCGGACAACCAGACGGAAGCCGGCTTCGAGCGAGCCGTCGAAACCGCCCGCTATGTAATTGATGCCGTCAAGCCGACACGAGCCAAGTTCTCGCTCGAAATGGTCCCGTGGCTCGTGACAGACACGCCTGAGAACTACCTCAAGCTCCTTAGGGCGATCGATCGGCCACAGTTCGGTGCCCATATCGATGCGGTGAACATGGTCATCACGCCGCGGCTCTATTTTAACACCGGACGAATGATCCGGGAGGCGTTCGAGCTGTTGGGACCCTGGGTGGTCTCGTGCCATGCCAAGGACATCGTCATGCAGGGCGGGCCAGGAACGATCTCGTTCCATTTCGATGAGGTGCCGCCCGGCGACGGCAATCTCGACTATGCCGCCTATATTACCAAAATCTCTCGGCTCGGGCGCGAGGTGCCGCTGATGCTGGAGCACTTCGACGTGCCGGCCTATCGGCGAGGGCTTGCCCACATCAAGTCGGTGGCGCAGGCGGAGGGGATTGCTTGAGGCGAGCCGAGCAAGGGAGGGGCGTGAAACTCATCCTCTGCGATACCATGTAAATCAACGCCCCAGATCTACATAGCGGGTTTCGAGATGGGCGCTTCTTGCTTGGAGATGGGAGGCGTAATCGGGGTACCGGGTCCCCATTTGGCGAGACACTCCGCAGTGGATTCGTCGGCAGTGATCTCGTCATTGACCGCATTGAAGATTTGGAACCCGAGACCGTCGTGGGCAACGCAAAGGTTCACGATCTGCCCGAGGTCCCGCGCGTCGATATAGCTCAAAGCGTTGCGCTTGCGTGATGACGGGTGCGCGATGAAGTCCGGGAATCGATCATATTCGTGCGGCTCGACGACATTGCCGATGCGCAGCGCATAGATGTCCGCGCCTGATCGCATCGCGAAGGCCCGGGCGGTCTTCTCGTTGACCACCTTGGAAAGCCCGTAGCTATCCATGGGGTCGACATCGCAATCCTCGTCCAGCGGGAAGTTATGGTAGTCCTTGTCCCCTTCGGCAAAGCAGACGCCGTAGGTCGTTTCACTGGAAGCGATGATGACTTTGCGGATGCCCAGCTTTACCGCCGCTTCGATGACATTGTAGGTGGAGACGACATTGGCTTGAAAAGTGACGTTGTCTGGCTGCAGCAGGATTCTGGGGACGGCAGCAAAGTGGACCACGTCGTCCACCCGGGCCGGACCGTAGCCGCTTTCCAGTCCCTCGAAATCGAAGTGCATGGACAGGGCGTTGAACACCTGGCCGCTGTCGCGCAGATCTACGTTCAGCGTGGTCACCCCGGGAAGCCTTTGCTAGTCATTGCGGGCAGTACATCCTAATCTCCTCTGCTTCGGTCTATAAGAAAACTGCACGCCAATATGGATCACCGAGGAAGCTCCGGCCATTAATCCCTATTGGCCCTGCAGCCAGGCCAAGATTGCCTGCGAAAAGTCGCTGGCGAATACGCAGGATCTGGAGTGGACCATCGTGCGCCCCAGCCATACGGTACGCACCGGGCTGCCCATCATGACAGGTGACAGCGACGTCATGGCTCGCCGCATACTCGATGGCGAGCCCGCCATTGTCGCCGGCGACGGCCACACTCCCTGGACGCTCACCCGTTCGGCTGATTTCGCAGTGCCTTTTGTCGGACTGTTCGGCAACACGGCCGCCTACCGCGACATTTTCCATATCACCAGTGACTGTGCTCATATCTGGGACGACATCCAGAATACCATCGCCAGCATGCTCAAGGTCGAAGCGAACATCGTCCATGTTCCGACCGATACGCTGATCCGATACAATCCCGAATGGACTGGTCCTCTGGTCGGAGACAAGGCTTGGACTGCCATCTTCGACAACTCCAAGATCAAGAGCGTGGTAGGAGATTTCAGTTGCGCGGAGCGGCTCGAGGACATCTTGGCTGAGCCAATAACTAACCTCAAACAGCGCCTTGCAGCACAACGTCCACCCAGAGCCGAGTTGGATGCGCTTGTAGATTGGATTTGCCGGGAGCAATCCAGTCTTGGATAGGTGCAGATCAGAACGCCCCAATCACCCTAAAGGCTGAGGCTAGGGAGTGTTACGTAGTGCGGGCAACCGGCCCGGCTTCTGCGGACGGCTTCCTGCGTGACCTCTCGAACTTCACAACGCCTGCTGGGAGCTGGGAAAGCGGCAGTCGCCTTCCCTGCTCGGCTCGGCCTAAATGCTCCACAGGCACATCGTACGGCCGCTGGCTGTAGGGGGATCCGCTGGGGCGCGAATAGCGAGCCGCGCTTTTTGTAAGGGTCGGGTGGCTTCAGCTGATCGGGCCCGTGCCCGAGTGCCCGGTATCCGCGGTGGCAGCAGAGTGGAGGCCCTTTGTACTCCTTATGAACAGAAATGCAGCAGGAGCCCGCCCTGACGACCCTCCCGGCTAGACCTCTGGTGCGCCTGCCAGGCTGAGTGGTGCGCCACCTTCTGGACGGGGCTACCGACCTGGTGTACAGGAGTGGGTACAGGCTTGTTGCCCTAGTGAGCTTTCTCAAGAGGTTAGTCGCACCCACAATCCTGGCTCCGAATTCTGGCGCCCCAGCCAACAATTTCCCTTGGCATCTTTCTACTCAGGCTACCCGCCCGGCCCTAGGAACGGGCCTGAACCGCATTTCCGTCCGGTGCCGTACGGTCTGACTGGACCGTTTCGAACCGACTTCGAGGTGCCCTGTGATCCTCATCATTGATGCGAGACACGGCAAATCAAATCTGCTAATGCCATTAGTAATTGGATTTATGATTGCTAATGACGGGCACCAAGACAACATCATCGGTAGCGCGCGCCATGCGCCGGCCTGATCGTCGCGTGCGACGCGTCACCATGACCGATATCGCGCGTGAGGCGGGCTGCTCCCAGGCGACGGTGTCGTTTGTCATCAACAACGCGCCAGGCATCCGCTTGTCCGATGAAACACGCCGCCGCGTCCTCGATGCTGCCCGGCGCCTGGGCTATAGCGTGCCGGCGGGCAAAGCCGAACCCAAGCAGCAGGCGGGAAAGCGCAACCGGCGGATTGGCTTTATTGTCGATCAGCTTGCGACCAGCCCGGAAGCGGTGCAGGCGATCGAAGGGTTGACGCAGGCGGCGCGGGCGCAAGGCGATTTGGTGTTTGTCGGCCAGAGCGACAATGACGCCGAGATCGAGTCCGCGCTGATCGATGCCTTTGTCGATCAGGGCGTTTCGGCGCTGGTCTATATGACCATCTTCACGCGTGAGGTGGACCTGCCGCTCGAGCTGAAAAGCCTCGATACCCCGGTCTATTTGCTCAATTGCTACGCTGCGGGCCTGGCCCGTCCGGCCGTTGTGCCCAGCGAGATTGCGGGGGGGCAAAGGGCCACGCATTATCTTGTCAGCAAGGGGCACCGGCGGGTCGCGACCATCACCGGCGAAATCTGGATGGAGGCGGCGCAGGACCGGCTCAAGGGCTATCGCCGCGCGCTGGCGACCGCCGATATCCCTTTCGATCAGGACCTGGTTTTCAACGGCGATTGGTCGGCCAGCGCCGGCTATGACGCCACGCGCAAGATCCTCGCTTTGCCCGAAAGGCCCACCGCCATCTTCTGCCAGAACGACCGCATGGCCATTGGCTGCTATGAGGCTTTAAAAGAAGCCGGCCTCGACATCCCCCGCGACATGTCGGTGATTGGCTATGACGACGAGGAAATTGCCCGCCACCTGCATCCGCGCCTGACCACAACGGTGCTGCCGCACCGCGCCATGGGGCAATGGGTGTTCGAACAGATGCTCGATGGCGTGGTCGAAGATCGCTATCCGTTGACCAAGCTGGAATGTCCACTGGTCGAGCGCGATTCCGTCGATAAGCCCCGTTAGGCCGCTAACCCTTTGGTTGCGCTATTGAATCGCGATCCACTAGTTCGCACTCGATCTTGAGCTTCTGCAGCCGCTCATCGGCGTCGATGCCATCGAAGCCGTCCAGCAACTGGCCCACGGCCCAGCGGGCCATTTCATCATGCGGCAGCACCATTGTGGACAGCGGCGGATCCATGTTTGCGGCAATGTCCTCATCGTCAAAACCGACAATCGACAGATCGCCGGGAACGGAAAGGCCCAGGCTGCGCGCCACTTCATAACATCCAATCGCCATACGATCATTGAAACAGAAAATGGCGGTCGGCGGGTTGGGTTGCGAGAGTAGCGCCAATGCGCGCTCGCGCCCGGCCCGTATGGTCCAGCCCCCCAGGGTGACCAGGCTTTCGTCCACCGGGACGCCCCATTTTTCCATGGCTTGTCGGAAGCCCTGCTCACGGTCGACGGCTGCCTCGACAATATGTTCGCCTGCCAGATGGGCAATGCGCCTGTGTCCGGCGCGGAGCAGGGCGTCCGTGGCGGTGAAGCCGCCGACAATGTCGCCGGGCACCACTGAGGGGTGCCGCACTTTCTTTTCATAGCAATTGAGCAGCACCAGTGGGAGCTGCGAAAATGCTTCGGGAACAGTGACTTGCCGCGTAATGAGGGTGCAGTAGATGGCGCCGATGGCGTTCTGGGCGACCAGCATGTCGAGCCCCGCCTGCTCAAGTGCCGGATCATTGCCGGTGCAGAAGGTGGCGATGGTGACGTCCTGCAGCGCAGCCTCGTCCCGGGCCCCCTCGATGAACGGAGCGGCAAAGGGCGTGGTCGAGACTTCATCGATGAAGAGGCCGATAACGCGCGTCCGTCCAGCGGGGACAGGATGGGTCTTGCCGCGGCGATAGCCCAGCTGCTCGGCTGCCTCCTGTACGCGACGGCGCGTGGCCTTGGATACCCGGGCATTGGGAACGCCATTGAGGACCAGCGAAACCGTGGCCTGGGAGACCCCGGCCAGTTCAGCCACCTCATGCATGGTCGCGCGCTTTTCCAACCGTCTCCCCAGTTTTTCTTTTCAGGCGAATTGGTTGGCAGACTGTTAGCACTGAGCGTCGCCTGAAGGTAGCTCACGTGCCAACTTGCCCATTTGTGCAGACCCTTCGCAACCCCCTTGCCAAACCCTTCGCTTCGGTCATATGGTGATAATAATATAACTAATACTGCTTAGGGTGGAGATTATGAATTTGGGTCGGGCAATGACTTCCGAGGCGATCAGCGCGTCGCGCAGCAGCCTGTCGCTGGATGGCGTCTGGCAGTTCCGGCATGAGGATGGGCCCTGGCGCCAGGCCCATGTCCCCCAGCCCTGGCAGGCTGAATTTTCCGATCTGGTCGATACCTTCGGCCACGCCGCCTACAAGCGCAGCTTCATCCTTCCGGCCGGCTGGGAAGATCGGGACCTGGCGCTGCATTTTGGCGCCGTCAGTTACGCCTGCGAGGTCTTCCTCAATGGCGAGAAGCTGGGCAGCCATGAAGGCGCCTTCCTGCCCTTCGAAGTCACAATCGACAACGCAAAGCTAAGGCCGACCAATGAAGTCGAGGTGCGGGTCACCATGCCTTCGGCCGACCAGTCCGCCTTTCCCGAATTTCCCTTTTCGGAAATCCCGCATGGCAAGATTTCCTGGTATGGCCGCATTGGCGGGCTGTGGCAGTCGGTCTCGCTGTTGGCGCGTGATGCGCGCCGCCTTGACCATGTGGTGATCGAGGCAGGCATGGATGGCGTTGTCCGGGCCGACCTGGCTTTCACTGCCGCGGCCAATGGCTTGCCGGTCAAACTGCAGGTTCGGGACGGCGAGGGAGCCGTTGTTGCGTCAACCGAGGTTTCGGCAGCCGAAGCCGTTGGTGTGACGCTCGAAGTTCCAGGCGCCAAGCTCTGGGATGTCGGTCAGCCCAATCTTTATACCCTTGCGGTGACCCTGGACGGCGGCGTCGATGCGGTCGAGGAAAGCTTTGGCTTTCGCACCGTCACCACGGCCAATGGTCAGATCCTGCTCAACGGCAAGCCCGTCTATATGCGCGGCGCGCTGGATCAGGACTATTACCCCGACGGCATCTACACGCCGCCTTCGCTGGAATTTCTTGAAGACCAGGCCAAAAAGGCCATCGAGCTCGGCCTTAACACGCTGCGCTGCCACATCAAGGTGCCGGACCCGCGCTATTACGATGTCGCCGACCGCTATGGTCTGCTGGTCTGGACCGAAGTCCCCAATGTCCAGAGCTTTACATCTGACTCGGCGCGCCGCATGCGCGAAACCATGATGGGCATCCTAAAGCGTGACCGCAACCATCCCTCGATCATCGCCTGGACGCTGATCAATGAGGATTGGGGCACGCGGCTGGTGGAAAATGCAGAACACCGGCAGTGGCTCAAGGACAGCTATGACTGGCTCAAGGCCGAGGACACGACGCGGCTCGTGGTCGACAATTCGGCCTGCTTCCCGAACTTTCACGTCAAGACCGACCTCAACGACTATCATTACTATCGCTCGGTCCCCGAACGCCGGCAGGAATGGGACGACATCACTGCCCAGTTCGCCGCCGGCGCCGACTGGACCTTCTCGCCATTGGGCGATGCCGAACGCCGTGGCGATGAACCGCTGATCGTGTCCGAATTCGGCGTCTGGGGTCTGCCTGATCCAAGCAAGCTGCGCAAAGAGGATGGCTCGGAGCCGGACTGGTTCGAAACCGGTTCGCTCTGGGGCGACGGCGTGGCGCTGCCCCATGGCATCGAGCAGCGTTTCGGCGCGCTGGATATGGCCCGCACCTTCGGCAGTTTCGAAGGGTTCATCGAGCAGGTGCAGTGGTACCAGTTCATGAACCTGCGCTACCAGATCGAGGAAATGCGCCGCTATCCCACGATCATGGGCTACGTCATCACCGAGCTGACGGATGTGCATTGGGAAGCCAACGGCCTTCTCGATATCGAGCGCAATCCGCGCGTCTTCCACGATGTATTTGCCACTATCAACGCCGATATCGTCATCGTGCCGCGTCCGGCGCGCTACTCGGCCTGGGCGGGCGAGGCGCTGCCAGTCGAACTCAGGATCGCCACCGGCGGCGGGTCGATCCCGGCCGGGGCCAAATTAAGCTGGACCGGCGATGTCACCGGATCGCTCGATGTGCCCGCGACCGGTCCGGTATCGGTTGCAGATCTGGGAACCACAAGCCTCTCAATGCCGGCGGTTTCCGACAATACCACGCTGCGCCTTGACTTCATTCTCGAAGCCAACGGTGTGGTACTGGCGCGCAATAGCTGTGAGATCGCGCTTTACTCCCAGCGCAAGACGGCAGGGCTTTCCTCCATAGCAACTGCCGATCCCGATCTCGCAGTTTACGCCAGCGGCCTTGGTTATCCGGTCGTTCCGGCAGCCGAGGCCGACATTATCCTCTGCCATGCAGTCAATGGTGCCGATGTCGAGACCATCAAGGCTGGCGCGCGATATGTGATCCTTGCCGATGGCAGCGTCGAGACCAACAGGAACCTGCGCACTGACATGCCTGATGGGGAGTTGCCGCATCGCTCCATCGTGGCCGATGGCAAGCAGTTCCGTCCGAGCCTGGATCAGCATCTGCCCGGTATCAGCCTGGTCGAACGCGATGGCACCATCTGGCGCGGCGACTGGATTGCCGGTTTCTCCTGGGTACGGCGCGAAGGCCATTTTGCTGCCATTCCGGGCGGCCCGCTGTTCGATCTCAGCTTTTCCGATGTGGTGCCGCACCATCTGCTCACCGGGTTCCGGCCCTGGGAGTTCGGCAGCAATGTCATCGCGGGCATGGTCTGCGGCTGGGTTCACAAGCCGGCGGCGATCGTCGGTCAGAAGCGCGTGGGACGCGGCGGCGTTGTCGCCACCACCTTCCGACTGACCCGCGAGGTGCCCGGTGCCGATCCGGTTGCTGCGGCCTTGTTCGATGCCCTGGTGGCAACGGCCGCTGACCTGCCAGTGGACGAGGGGAATATCTAGCCGAAACGCTCACTTCTCCCTGACGGGAAGGTGAATGAGCTACCGACGATTTGGGTGAGACGCGAAAACGCGCCGCCTAACCAAGGAGGAGAACAACATGGCCGATATCGTGCTCAAGGACGTGAGCAAGTCCTACGGCGCCGTCGAGGTGCTCGAGCGGGTAAACATGCATATTCGTTCGGGCGAGTTCATCGTTTTCCTCGGCCCCTCGGGCTGCGGGAAATCGACCTTGCTGCGGATGATTGCCGGGCTTGAGGCAGTCAACGCCGGCGAAATTCATATTGGCGAGCGCCGGGTGGACAATCTGCCGCCCAATCAGCGCGGCGTGGCCATGGTGTTCCAGAACTATGCGCTCTATCCGCATATGAGCGTGCGCCAGAACATGAGCTTCGGGCTGGAAAATATCGGCACCGACAAGGCCGAAATTGCCCGGCGCGTCGACGATGCAGCCCGGATGCTCGAAATCGGGCCACTGCTCGATCGGCGCCCGGCCCAGCTTTCCGGCGGACAGCGTCAGCGCGTCGCCATCGGCCGTGCCATTGTGCGCGAGCCGCAGGCCTTCCTGCTCGATGAACCGCTGTCCAATCTCGACGCGGGTCTTCGAGTTCGCACCAGGGTGGAACTGGCCCAGCTCCATCAGCGCATCGGCACGACGATGATCTTCGTTACCCATGACCAGACCGAGGCCATGACCCTGGCCAGCCGCATCGTGGTGATGAACAACCGCAAGGTCGAGCAGATCGGCACCCCGATGGAGGTCTATTCGCGCCCGGCCAGCCGCTTCGTGGCTGCCTTTGTCGGCTCGCCTTCGATGAACTTCATTCCCGTCACCGGCATCGAAACCGGCGCGGATGGTCTCAGGATCAACGTGGCGGGCGCACTACTCGCCACCACAATCCGCCAGCAGCCGAAAGACAAAGGCGAGCTGACCCTGGGCGTTCGCCCGGAATCCCTGCGCGTCGCGCAGGATGGGGCCGGCGACATCACCGGACAGATTGCCCTGGTGGAGCGGCTGGGAGACCGCACGCTGGTGCATGTCACCCTTCCCGACGGCACCAATGTCGTCGCCGAGGACGAAGGCAAGAGCACGCTCGCGGCCGGAGGCCCGGTGTCGCTCAAGGTGGACGGAACAGCCACCCATCTCTTCGACGCATCCGGTCTGGCGTACCACGCGGACTAGGCGGCGGCGATTTCGGCCGGTGCGGCCAATGGCTCAATGCACCACATCGGCCGACACATTTTTCGCATTGAGCTTTTTTGGGAGGAAAGCGACATGAACAAGACTATCAAGCGTCTTGCCTTGGTTTCCACGGCCCTGATGGCCCTCACATCGGTGGCAGCCGCTCAGCAGACCGTGGTCTGGTGGGATTTTCTGGCCGGCGGCGACGGCGTCCGCATGAAAGCACTGATCGACGCCTTCAATGAAGAGCATGCGGGCGAGATCACAATTGAGGGCACGACCCTGGAATGGGGCACACCCTTCTACACCAAGCTGCAGACCTCGGCCGCGATCGGGGAGGGCCCCGATATCGCGACCTATCACCTCAGCCGCATGCCGCTGGCGGTCGATAGCGGCACGCTGGCCGAGATCAGCGACGAGGACATGGCCTCGGTCGGTCTCTCCGACGACAGCTTCACCGCTGCCGCAGCCCAGGCCGCCAAGGTGGACGGCACCCGTTATGGCGTACCTTTCGATCAGCATGGGCTGATCCTCTACTATAACAAGGAAATGCTCGGCGAAGCCGGCATGCTCGATGAAGGCGGCATGCCCAAAGGTCTCGATGGCATGGAGAATTTTGAGGCGGCGCTTGCCCAGTTCACCACGGACGATGGCAAATACGGCCTCTCCATGCCCACTGGCGACCGCTACCGCGCTGTCTATTCCTTCTTCGGTCAGCAGGGCGGCACCATGTTCGACGCCGAGGCGGGCGGGTTCTTCCCCACCGATGACGACGTCAACAAGCTTGCTACCGCCACCGAGACGATGAAGCGCTGGGTGGACAATGGCTGGACCCCGGCCCAGATCGAAAGCCCGGCCGCGCTGGCCCAGTTCACCTCGGGTCAGGCCGCCTTCTTCATCATGGGCAATTGGGAAGTCCCCACCTTCACCGATCTCGCCGCCAAGGGCGAATTGTTCGAATGGGGCGCGGTGGAACTGCCCGTGCTGTTCGATCAGCCGGCCGCATGGTCGGATTCCCATGCCTTCGTCATCCCGGCCAATGGCGGCAAGGAGAACGATCCCGAAAAGCGCGCTGCGGTGATGGAAGTCATCGCCTGGATGGACAAGAACTCGCTCGACTGGGCCGGTGCCGGTCACATCCCGGCCTATAACGAGGTGCGCGAAAGCGAGGGCTTCGCCTCGATGAAGCCGCAGTCCGACTATGCCGGTTTCGCCGATACCGCCGTTTTCGATCCGCGCACCGTTTTGGCCGGTCCTGCCGCGCCGTTGGGCGACGCGTGGTCCAACTTCATCAATCCGGCCACCACCGGCGAACTCGACCCGGCCGATGCCGCCATGGAAATGCGCGACGACCTCAACAGCCAGCTCTAGAGCTTGTGACTTCGGCCGGCGCCCATGGGCGCCGGCCATCAAACGGTTATTGTGGGAGGAGAACCGACGTGATCCGCGACAAGCGCTCGGAATATCTGGCGGCCCTGATCCTGGTCGGGCCCTTCGTGGTCATTTATGGCCTGCTGTTCGTCTGGCCCACCATCCAGATGGTGATGCTCAGCTTCACCGACGCCCCCCTGATCGGGCCGGGAGAGTGGGTCGGCATCGAGAATTATGTCGAAATCCTCACCCACCGTCTGTTCCGCAACGCGACCTGGAACACGGCCTATTTCGTACTGCTCACGGTCGTGCCTAACACGCTCGTGTCGCTGGCTATTGCCATGGCGGTCAACCGGCTCAAGGGCTGGCAGCAGGGCTTCGTCATGGCCTGCTTTTTCCTGCCCTATATTCTGCCCGTCTCGGTGGTCTATCTCACCTGGAACTGGATCATCGACGTGCAATATGGGTTGGTCCAATACATCGTGCGCCCCTTCAATGGCGGCGAGCCGATGTCACTGACCCGCACCATTCCCTTTTTCATGCCGACTGTCGCCGTGGTCACCATCTGGTGGACGCTGGGCTTCAACGTGCTGCTGTTCATCGCCGGGCTGCGCAACATTTCGCCCGAGATTTATGAGGCGGCCTCGCTCGACAGCGCCGGACGCTGGCGCCAGTTCCGCAAGATCACCTGGCCGCTGATCTGGCCGGTGACCGCGCTGGTGCTGACCATCCAGCTCATCGCCCAGCTCAAGATCTTCGATCAGGTCTATCTGTTCTCGATCGGCGGGCGACAGGATCCCACCATCGTGCTGGTCCAATACATTTACAAGCTGGCGTTCCAGCAGAACAAGGGCGGTGAGGGCGCTGCCGCCGCGACCCTGCTGTTCGCGATGATCATCATTCTGAGTGTCCTGCAATATCAGGCGCTGCGCGCAAGGGGGGAGAAATGAGCTCCGAAGCAATCACCCGTCCGGCCGAAAGTGCTGCGCGCCTCAAGGGCGACCGCCTGATCGATTTCGGTGGGCTGGCCCTGACCATCGTGACGCTGGGCTTTGCGCTGATGGCGATCTTCCCGGTCTATTGGGCCGTCGTCACCTCGTTCAAATCGGAAACCGAGGTGATCGCCTCGGGCATTGCCCTGTGGCCCTCGCGGATCAATACCGAGGCCTATGAACACATCTGGACCAATACCAATATCGGCATCTGGTACATCAACTCCTTCGTCACCTCCACGCTGATCACCGCCGGCGTAATCGTCTCCTCGGCAGGCTGCGCCTATGCGCTCAGCCAGCTCGACTTCCCGGGCCGGCGGCTGATCTATGTGCTGATCCTGGCCTGTTTCATGGTTCCGATGCAGGCGCTCATAATCAATCATTTCGTGCTGATGGCGCAGTTCAAGCTGCTCAATAGCTGGGCCGGCATCATCCTGCCGCAGCTGATCGTGCCGGTGACCATCATTGTCTACAAGCAGTTCTTCGACAATGTGCCGCGTGAGTTCCGCGAAGCTGCGCAGATGGATGGGGCAGGGCACTTCAAGACGCTGTTCCGCATCTACCTGCCCATGAACTGGGGCATCACCAGCGCGCTGGCGATCATCACCTTCATCGGCGCCTGGAACAGCTTTCTCTGGCCATTCCTTGCGGCGACCGGCGAAGCGACCATGACGGTCCCGGTCGGTATTACCCAGGTCAAGGACGCCTATGGCATCGTCTATGCCCGGCAAATGGCCTCGGCCGTCATGGCTGGCTTGCCGGTGGCCGTGCTCTATCTCATCTTCCAGCGCCGCGTGACCCAGGCAATCATGCTCTCGGCAGGCGTCAAGGGTTGACGCACGCTACAGCCACCCCGGTCCGGCGCTCAACGGCGCTGGATCTGTTCAAGACGCTGCTGGTGGTGGGCATGGTGCCGTCAACACGGTCCACCGCCTGGTCGCTTGCTGTCCTAGCAGGCGCAATAGATATCGTAGAGCGTCACCAGCACCCGGCGCACATCGTTTGACGCCAGCGTATAATTGATCTGCTGACCCTCGCGCCGCGTGCTGACCAGGCCCCAGGCGCGCAGTTTGGACAGATGCTGGGACAGCGGCGACTGGCCCAGATCGACGCGCTCGGCCAGATCACTGACATTGAGCTCCTTGTCGAGCAGGTTGCACAGGATCAGTAGCCGCTTCGGGTTGGCCATCGCCGTCAGGAGCTGAGATGCCCGTTCGGCATTCTGCTCCATCTTCTCCATTTCCATCTTGATCATATTAGGGATCTCGTATATACGAATATTCGTCTAAAAGACTTATCGCTCTTTTTCGGGCGGTTTTCAAGGAGTTTGAGATGCGCATCAATCTTGGGTCTGCCGACCGTATCGCTCGAATCATTCTGGGCCTCCTGCTTGTCGTCCTGGCCTTTGTACCGGCCCTGCCGCTCGCTGCGTCCCCCATTTTGCAATGGGGCGCGGTGATCATTGGCGCCGTTTTGATCGTCACCGCCCTGGTGCGCTTCTGCCCGCTCTATGCGCTTTTTGGTCTCTCAACCCGCAAGGTTTCCCATTGATGACTGAGTTTACCCCAGTGGCGTCGCTGTTCGGCGGCGCCCTGATCGGCCTGTCTGCCGTTCTTCTCATGGCCTTTCACGGCCGCATTGCCGGCATGACCGGAATATTGTCCGGCCTGTTGCCGCCCATGTCCAGTGATTGGACCTGGCGCGCAGCCTTTGTCGCCGGCGCAATCGTGGCGCCCATACTCATTCTGGGCGTGTCCGAAACCGCCATTGGCTATGACAGCCCCGTGCCCATGCCCTGGGTCATCGCCAGCGGCCTGATTGTTGGCGGCGGTGTCTATTTCAGCTCCGGTTGCACTTCGGGCCACGGCGTCTGCGGCATGGCGCGTCTCTCGCTGCGCTCGCTGGCTGCCACCGCCACCTTCATGGTCGCGGCCTTTCTCACTGTCTTTGTCATTCGCCATCTCCTCGGGGGCTTCTGATGCAGCGCACACTTTTCGCCGGCATGATCGGCCTCGTCTTCGGCGCCGGCATAGCCCTCTCGGGCATGGCCAACCCCGCCAAGGTTCTCAATTTCTTCGATCTGGCAGGAACCTGGGATCCCTCCCTGGCCTTCGTTATGGGTGGTGCATTGCTGGTGACGGCCATCGGCTATCGTTTCGTTCTCAAGCGCGACAAGCCCGTTCTAGAGGCCCGGTTCCATCTGCCCACCAGCCGCAAGCTTGACCTGCCACTGCTCGGTGGTTCGGCAGTCTTCGGTGTCGGCTGGGGCATCTCCGGCTTCTGCCCCGGTGGTGCCATTCCGGCGCTGGGCCTGGGTGAAGTTTCGGCCTGGGCCTTTGTCGGCGCCATGCTCGCCGGCATCTTCGCCGCCCGCTCCATCCGCTTCGCGCTCGGACAGCGCGCCACGCAAAACGCGTGAGTTCAACTCAAGGAGTTCGTCATGAGCACAATTCCGTTCACCCCCGATCTCTCGGTCAAGCCGGAGGTCACCGCCTTCTTCGATGCGCCGACCAACACCATCTCCTATATCGTCAAGGATCCCAATTCGACGTCCTGTGCCGTCATCGACTCGGTCATGGACATCGATTACGCCGCCGGCCGTATCTCCTATGAGGGGGCCGATGAAATCATTGCCTTCATCGAGAAGCACAATCTCAAGCTTGAATGGCTGATCGAAACCCACGTCCACGCCGATCATCTGTCTGCTGCGCCCTACATCCAGGGCAAGCTCGGCGGCAAGCTGGGCATCGGTGAGAACATCACCATCGTTCAGGACACCTTCGGCAAGATCTTCAACGAAGGTACCGAATTCCAGCGCGACGGCAGCCAGTTCGACCGCCTTTTCACTGATGGCGACAGCTACCAGATCGGCGGTCTCACCACCCATGTCATGCACACGCCCGGACACACCCCCGCCTGCATGACCCATGTCGTGGGCAATGCCGCTTTTGTCGGCGACACCCTGTTCATGCCCGATGGTGGTTCGGCCCGCGCCGACTTCCCCGGTGGCGACGCCCGCACGCTCTACCGCTCGATCCAGCGAGTCCTGTCCCTGCCGCGTGAGACGCGCCTGTTCATGTGCCACGACTATGGCCCGAACGGCCGCGACATCCAGTGGGAAACCAGCGTCGGCGACGAGATCGACCACAATATCCATGTCGGCAAGGGCACGGACGAGGACACCTTCGTCAAGATGCGCGAAGAGCGCGACGCCACCCTGGCCATGCCCAAGCTGATCATCCCTTCGCTGCAGGTCAACATGCGTGCCGGCCAGCTCCCCCCCAAGGACGAGAGCGGCAAGAGCTTCCTCAAGGTCCCCCTCAACGGTCTGTAGGCGCACCCCCAAAACTGCGCGCGCAGGCCGGCTCCTCCTCCCGACCGCAACGGGGGGAGGGGCACAGCCCAGCATGGCACCCCATGTTTTCCTTTTTTAAATCACGAGCCAACACCATGAATGTCCGCAAGCTTGACGACAATTTTTCCGTGACCGGCCAGATCACGCCGGAGCAGGTCAAGGCCGTCTCCGAGGCCGGCTATAAGTCCATTGTCTGCGCCCGCCCCGACAATGAGGAATTCGGGCAGCCCGGCTTTGACGAGATCGCCCGCGCCGCCGAGGCCGAAGGGATACAGATCGTCCATATTCCGGTCTCGGGCCCCCTGGGCGAAGGCCAGATCATTCGCTTTCACGACGCCTGGGAGAACTTGCCCAAGCCCGTCCTCGGATATTGCCGCTCCGGCGCCCGCGCCGGCAGCCTTCATGCCACACTGACCCGCTGACCCTCATTGCATCGGCCTTTGCCCGCCTGGCGGCGGGTCGTGGGCAACCGGACCGACCATGAACATCAAGACCTATTTCCCGATCCTTGACTGGGGCAGCCGCTACAATCGCCAGACGCTGACCAGCGATCTGATTGCCGCGATCATCGTCACCATCATGCTGATCCCGCAATCACTGGCCTATGCGCTACTGGCCGGCCTGCCGCCGGAGGTGGGTCTTTATGCCTCCATCCTGCCGCTGATCGCCTACGCCATTTTCGGCACCTCATCGGCGCTGGCGGTCGGGCCGGTTGCCGTGGTGTCCCTGATGACAGCGACGGCGGTTGGCCGGCTGGCCGCCGAGGGGACGGCAGACTACGCCAGCGCGGCAATCATCCTGGCCCTGCTCTCGGGCGCCATGCTGGCGTTGATGGGACTTTTCCGGCTTGGCTTTATCGCCAACTTCCTTTCCCATCCGGTCATCTCCGGCTTCATCACCGCCTCTGGCATCATCATTGCCACCTCCCAGATTGGTGGCCTCCTCGGCATCAAAACCGAAGGGCACGCCATGCCCGAGCTGGTGATGTCGATCCTGGGCAATATCGGGCAGGTCAATGTCTACACCCTGGCCGTCGGCATGGTCGCCGTGGGCCTGCTGCTCTGGATACGGCTCGACCTCAAGAACTGGCTGGCCCGCTTTGGCGTGCCCAAGGGCCTCGCGACCATCATTGTACGCGCCGGTCCGGTGCTGGTGGTCTTTCTCACCATGGTCTGGTCGGTCGGCATGGATCTGGGCGCCAGAGGCGTGTCTTTGGTGGGTCAGGTGCCGCAGGGCCTGCCCATGCTGTCCCTGCCCAGCCTCAATCTCGACACCATCCAGCAATTGGCCGTGCCCGCCCTGATCATCTCGATTGTCGGCTTTGTCGAATCCATCTCCGTGGCACAGACCCTGGCCGCCAAGCGCCGCGAGCGCATCTCGCCCAATCAGGAACTGATTGGCCTGGGCGCCTCGAACATCGCTGCTGGCCTGGGTGGCGGCTATCCGGTCACTGGTGGCTTCGCCCGCTCAGTGGTCAATTTCGACGCCGGCGCGGCAACCCCAGCCGCTGGAGCCTTCACCGCCATCGGCATTGCCGCGGCAACCCTGCTGCTCACCCCGTTCCTCGCCATCCTGCCCAAGGCGACCCTGTCGGCAACCATCGTCATTGCCGTGCTGACCCTCGTGGATTTCTCGATCCTCAAGCGCGCCTGGTCCTATTCCAAGGCCGATTTCGCTGCCGTCGCCTTTACCCTTGCGGGCACGCTGCTGCTGGGCGTTGAGGTCGGCATTTCCCTCGGCGTCGGGGCCTCCATCCTCATCTTTCTCTATCGCTCGTCCCAGCCGCACGCGGCCATTGTCGGTCAGGTGCCGGGCACCGAGCACTATCGCAACATCAAGCGCCACCAGGTCGACACCGTGCCGGGCGTGCTCTCAATCCGCGTCGATGAAAGCCTCTATTTCGCCAATGCACGCTATCTGGAGGATCTGGTCATCAACCAGGCGACCGCCAATCCCGGCCTCACTGACGTCGTGCTGATGTGTTCGGCCGTGAACACCATCGACATGTCTGCGCTCGAGAGCCTGGAAGCCATCGAACATCGCCTGGCGGATCTCGGCGCGCGCCTGCACCTCTCCGAGGTCAAGGGCCCAGTCATGGACAAGCTCAAGAATACCGATTTCCTGTCCCAGCTTTCGGGCAGCGTGCATCTCAGCCAGCATCAGGCGATCCGGGCCATCCTGGACGGGCGCGCCGCTTCGCCGCCCCCAAGCGATCCGACGCTTCGCGCCGCGCAATAGCGGTTGCGCCTCAACGTCTTGGGCTGCCGCCTTGTTGACGCGATTATGAGCCAGAATAGCAAGGTGGCGCCGAATGGCGCCACCAGCTTCCAATCAATATCGAGAAGCCTAGCCCTCGCGAATCCAGACCTGCATCGGCCCCGCCTCTCGATTGGCCCAGAGATAATAGGGTATGGCGGTCAGCGTCGTATCAGCGGGTGCCGGCGGCGTCGTGCGATAAAGGTCCGGCCCCCAATCATCGCTGCCAATGCTCTGTGCCGGCGCGGTCAGGGTGACGATGCCATCGAAAAGATCTGCCCGCGGCGTTTCGGTGATTGCCGCATCTCGCGACAGGATCAGGTCCGGCACCGGCGTCTCGTTGTCCACCTGCTCGGCGCAGTAGACCAGGGGGCCCCGTGCCAGGGCAACGCGGTGCCGGTCCATCTTGACCTTGGGATTGGCGTAGATGCGGCGGGGCGCCATGGGCAGGTCGAGTTCGACCACATCGCCCTCGATCCAGTCCCGCTCGATCACCAGATAGCCGTTCTGCAACTGGCCCGGCACATCGAGCGGATTGCCATTCAACATCGCCACACCATCGCGTGCCCAGCCCGGAATGCGCAGCTTGAGCGCGAACACGCCATGACCATCGGGATGCACGCTGACCTTGATCTTGCCAGACCAGGGATAGTCCGACTGTTCCTCGATCCGGACGCGACGCCCATCGAGTTCGAGTTCCGCGCTGTTGCCACCATAGAGATTGACCGCAATGGCACCCGGACCCACTGAATAGAAATAGCCACTGACCGAGGCCACCAGGCGCGACACATTCATCGTGCAACAGGGGCAGGGGTGCCAGGGCCAGCGGCGATGGCTGCCATCGCTGTCGAGCTTGTTCTCGTAGAAATAGAGCTCGCCATCCCTGGAAAGACCGGACAGCACGCCATTGTAGAGCGCCAGTTCCATGGCCTCTGCATATTGCCCGTCGAGCTCAAGGTTAAGCATGCGCTGGGCCCAGAACACGAAAGCGATGGACGCGCAGGTTTCGCAATAGGCGGTGTCATTGGGCAGGTCGTAGTCGGTCGTGAACCCCTCATTCGAGGCCGAGGGGCCAAAGCCACCGGTGACATACATTCGCGTGGTGGTCACATCTTTCCACAGCACTTCACAGGCATGGCGCAGGCTGTCATCGTCCAGTTCCGCCGCCAGGTCTGCCATGGCGGTGTACATATACATGGCGCGCACGGCGTGCCCCACCACCTTGTCCTGCTCGCGCACCGGCTTGTGGGCCTGTCCATACTCGTAATTGCCAGTGTTGAAGAAGTGGTACTTGGTCGGGTCATCGCCCCGCGCAATCGCTTCTTCATCGAAATAATGCGGCTGGCGGCCGCGTTCGTCGATGAAATAGGCGGCCAGATCGAGCTGCTTGCGCTCCCCGGTAAGCTGGTAGAGCCGGATCAGCGCGATCTCGATTTCCTGGTGGCCGGGATAGCCGCGCTTCTGGCCGTCACCGGTCCCGAACGTGTTGCGGATATGGTCCAGGCTGCGCTCCATAACCTCAAGGAATTTGCGCTTTCCTGTCGCCTGGTAGTAGGCGATCGCGCCCTCGAGCAGGTGCCCGATATTGTAGAGCTCGTGCCGGTCCCGCAGATTGGTCCAGCGGTTCTCGATTTCGTGGCCCTGGTACCAGAGGTTGAGATAGCCGTCGGGCATCTGCGCGGCTTCAAGCTTGTCGACGATCTCGTCTACCTGCCGCTCGATTTCCGCATCGCGGCGATGGCGCAGCGCATAGCCTGCCGCTTCGATCCATTTGCCGATGTCCGAATCCCAGAAGTACTGCATGGTGAAGCCATGTTCGTTAAAGGGTACGCGCAGCGGCGGTGGCGGATCCTTCAGCTCCAGGGATTCGAGAATGCCGTTTTCGTCGAGCTTCTTGTACTGGCTGGGCACCGTGCGTGTGAGCACGGTTTCAAGCCGCTCCGACCAGAACGGGCCGGTCAGTTGCACACGGGTGAAATCGACTGGGGAATAGCGGCGCATAGGGTCTCCTCCGGCCATTATTGGCCTGGTTATGGGGTTGGAACGGTGCTGGCGCGGGGAACTAGCGTGCAGGGCAGGCGGCTTGTGCCGCTTTCCCTTTCGCCGCGGATCATGCGGATCAGCCGCTGCCCGGCTTCCTCGCCGAGCAATTTGAGATTCATGTCGACGCTGCTCAGTTGCGGTCGGCTCGCCTCTGTCATCACCGACCAGTTGTCAAAGCCGATCACGGCAATGTCCCGAGGTACGGAAATGGCATTGTCGCGCAGCGCCTCGACAATGCCGCGCGCGATCTGGTCATTGCCGGCAAAGATCGCGTCGGGCCGCACCGGCATGGCGAGCAGGCGCGTTGCCGCCTCCCGGCCCCAAGCCTCCGACCAGGGGCCGTGCAGGATCAATGCCGGGTCGACCTTTGAAAGGCTCGCTTCATATCCGCGCCGGCGCAAGCGGACAGCCTCGAAATCCTCCGGGCCGGTCACATGGGCAATCCGCGTTCGCCCAAGCGAAAGCAGATGCGCGGTGGCAAGGCGGGCGCCGCCCTCATCATCGGGCAAAAGACAGGCAGCACCCGGCTCGTCGCTTTGCGAGAAGACGTACAGCACCGGCAGATTGCCCAGTGCCAGGCCGGGGACGGGGCGGCGGTCGGCCCGGCGCCCGGTGAAGATCAGCCCATCGACGCGTTTGCCCAGCAATTGGTCGATGTGGCGCTTTTCGCGTTCCGGATCGTCCGTGGCGTTGCACATGAACAGCGCAATGCCGGCTGCGTGCAGAACGGTTTCCAAGCCCTCCATGATGGGCATGGTGAACCGCCCGAAGCTGTCATTGGAAATCAGGCCAACGGTAAAACTCTGGCCGCGATGCAGGGCCTGGGCCAGATCGTTGGGCCGAAACCCCAGTTCATCGGCTGCCTTGAGCACCTTGTCGCGTGTTTCCTGCCGCAGCGTGCCCGATTTGTTGAGCGCCTTGGATGCCGTGCCCAGGCTGACCCCGGCATGCCGTGCAACATCGCGCAGGGTGTAGCGATTTGGCGATTTTCCCTGGGACATGCTGGTCTCAAATGGCGCGGAACATTGCGTGAAAATGGGTCAGAAATCATTCGGAAAAGCTTTTCCGATTCACGAGAGCATCACTTCAGGCGTGGTCCGTGTCAAGGCGGTCGTTGGGAATTGGTCGCCGACTAGTTGTTTGCAACCGGCATGTCGCTGTCGCCTTCGACCAGCTCCAGCGGCACGATTTTGCGCACGACTCCGAGCGGATAATGTGCGGCATAGGCCGGCATCGTGGCCAGCAGCGCCTCGGCCAGGGCAATTCCGAGATCGCGCAGCGACAGCCGGAAACTGGTCAGCTTGGGGACCAGAAAATGCGCCTGCGGACTGTCCCGGCTGATGACGGCAAATTTCTGCCCTGGCGTCAGACCGACTTCATACAGACCGTTGTAAAAACCCAGAGTCATCAATTCATTGGTCAGGATGAAGCCGGTCGGTTGCTTTTTCGCCGGCATGGCGGCGATGGCATGGGCAATGTCATGGCCGCCGCGTTCATTGGGGTGGGCCCGGAAGATCAGGTCGGGATCAAACGGCAGTCCGCGCTGTTCCAGCGCCTTGCGATAGGCCTCGATGAACACATATCCCAGATTGGTGTCGTCGAGCGGGGCGAAGATCCCGATACGCTTGTGCCCCTTGGATACCAGCCTGGCCACGCCGGTTTCGGCCATGCCCTCGAAATCAAGATCCAGCCAGGGGTGACCCGCATCGGTCTGCGACCGGCCCAGGGCAATAAATGGAATATTGCGGCTGGCCAGATATTCGATGCGGTGGTCTTCCCGTTTGGTCGCTGAAATCATCAGGGCGTCGGCAAAACCACGGGCCACGACGCGCTGCATATAGGCATCCGGATCTTCCTCCGACGAACAGAGCAGAGCCACCAGATCGAGCTGGTGCCGCGCGAAAACGGTCTGCACCCCGTCAAACACACTCATGAAGAACACATCGCCCTCGCCGGTGATCTGCGCGCCAGTCTGCATCATGAAGCCAATAACGCCTGTAGCGCCCTTGCGCAGGGAGCGACCGGCCTGGTTGGGCACATAGCCCATCGTATTGGCAGCCTCCAGAACACGCCGCCGCGTCTGCTCGTTGACATCGGGCTTGCCATTCAGGGCACGAGAAACGGTGCCGATGGACAGGTTGAGGCGCTGCGCCAACTCTCTGATGCCAGTCATGTTTTCCGTACTTTTCCCACAGCCCCAATCGCCAACAAAAACGTTTACGAAATCCAGTTGACAGCCGAAACGTGTCAAATGTAACGTCGTAAACGTTTACGGGACTTTCTGCCCTGACGCCGCACAAGATGGCAAGGGCGGTCTAAAGTCCAGAGGGAGGACATCTTGGTCTATTCTGCGGTGCTCGCCGGTTGCGGCAGCATGTCAAAGGGCTGGTTGACGGCACTTTCCGAGCATCCCCTGCTCAAGGGCAGGGTGCGGATTGACGGCCTCGTCGATCTCGACCGGCCAACAGCGGAGGCGCGCGCAAAAGAATTTGCCCTGGCCGATGTTGTCATCGGCACCGATCTCGACGCTGTCCTGACCGAGACGAAATCCGCCCTGCTGTTTGACGTAGTTGTGCCAACTGCTCGCGCTGGCTTGGTCGAGACCGGGCTGCGCCATGGCTGCCACGTGCTGACGGAAAAGCCCATGGCGACGAGCCTCCCGGAGGCGAAGGCAATGATTGCCCAAGCCGAAGCGGCAGGCCGCGTCCACGCGGTGGTGCAAAACCGCCGCTACATCTCCGGCGTCCGCCGCATTCGGCGCCTGATCGAGAGTGGCGCGCTGGGTCAGATCACCAGCTTGAATTGCGACTTCTTTATTGGTGCGCATTTCGGCGGGTTCCGCGAGGACATGGACAATGTCCTGCTGCTCGACATGGCCATTCACACGCTCGACGCCGCGCGCTTCATGGCCGGCAAGGCGCCAAGGGCGGTCTATTGCCTTGAGACCAACCCGCCCGGCTCCTGGTATCGCCATGGTGCTGCAGCCAACGCGATCTTCGAGTTCGAAGACAATGTCGTCTTCAACTACCGCGGCTCCTGGTGCGCTGAAGGCGCCAATACGAGCTGGGAGAGTGCGTGGCGCATTGTCGGCACCAAAGGCACATTGCTCTGGGACGGTGAAGACCGGTTCGAGGCGCGCGTTGTCGACGGCGGCAGTGGCTTCTTTCGCCCCCTCAGGGATATCGAGGTGCCACCACCGTCCAATGGCGACCAGATTCACGGGCACGCCAGCGTCATCGCCGACTTTCTCGCCGCCATCGAGTCTGGTGCCCAGCCCGAAACCGCGGGCAGCGACAATATCAACAGCCTGGCCATGGTCCTCGCCGCCATTGAGAGCGCGCGAACCGGGCAGCGCATTCCCATTGCAGTTTGAGGAAATTTGAACGTGAGTGACCCCGCAAATTCCATCCGCATCGGCACCATGGTTTCGGCTTCGGCCGGCAAGGCCGCTGAGCGCATTGCCGAAATCGCCGATCTGGGCTTTGAAAGCTTCCAGCCATTTTTCTGGCAGACCACCAATGGGCAGGACATCGCCGAGCTGGGCAAGCGCTGCAGGGACGCCGTGGGGGACCGTGACATCACCATTTCCACCCTGGGCATGTTCGGCAATGTGCTCGAAGACCAGGAGATGGACCGCCAGACGTTGCAGGGCTGGAAAGACTGCATAGACAACGCCCACCATTTCGGCGCCTCCTGCGTCGCCGGTTTCACCGGCCGCATTCGCAACAAGCCGCTGACCGACAGCCTGCCCAAATACCGCGAAGTCTGGTCGGAGCTGGCAAAGCGCGCCGCCGACAAGGGCATCAGGATCGCCTTTGAAAACTGCGCCATGGACGGCAACTGGCAGACCGGCGACTGGAACATTGCCCACAACCCCGATGCCTGGGAACTGATGTTCAACGAGACGCCCGATGACAATATCGGGCTCGAATGGGAGCCCTGCCATCAGATGGTGTATCTCATCGATCCGCTGCCGCAGATCCGCAAATGGGCGCCCAAGATTTTCCATGTGCACGGCAAGGACGCCACCATTCGCTGGGATGTGATCCGCGAGCATGGAATCTTTGGCAAGGAGCCCTTCGTCTTTATGCGCACGCCCGGCTTTGGGGACAGCAACTGGACCGACATCATCTCCGAGCTGCGGCTGGCCGGTTGGACGGGCTCAATTGATATCGAAGGCTGGCATGACCCGGTCTATCGCGATGCGCTGGAAATGACCGGCCAGATCCATGCTTTGAACCATCTCAAGCAGGCGCGCGGTGGCGACTACCTCGCCCTTGCTGGATAAATTTGACGATTGACCGGGAATGAAAAACCGTTTTACCAATATTGAGAAAAGGGTTTTCCATTGAGGTGTGTGGACGTGTCAAAGGCTGAACGCATTCGCATCTACGACGTCGCCCGCGTCGCTGGCGTCAGCGTTGCCACGGCCTCCAAGGCTCTCAACGATACCGGTCGAATGACCGAGGAAACCCGCAAGCGGGTTAAGCAGACGGCGGCGGCGCTCGGGTTTCGGCCCAATGCGATGGCCCGTGCCCTGACCCAGCAGCGCAGCTTTACCATCGGCCTTTTGACCAACGACACCTATGGCCGGTTCACGCTGCCGGTCATGGCCGGCGTGTCCGAGGCCTTGGTGGATCAGGGCGTGTCGGTGTTCCTGTGTGGCATCGAGGATGATGCGGCGCTGGCCAAGCTCCATCTCGACGCCATGCTCGACAAGCAGGTGGATGGGATCATTGCCACCGGCAAGCGCATCGATAGGCGTCTGCCTGTCGATCTGTCCCACCTGTCGGTTCCGGTGGTCTATGCCTTCACCGAAGGTCCGGACGATGCGGTGACGCTGGTGTCGGACGATGGGCAGGGTGCGCGCGAGGCAACCCAATGGCTTGCAAATATTGGGCGTAGGACACTGGTGCATGTCACCGGGCCGGAAAGCTTCGCCTCGGTTTCGGCGCGCGCCGGTGCGTTCCGCGCGGTGGCGGGGCAGGGGGCGCAGGTTTTGCATGGGTCCTGGTCCGAAGCCTGGGGGCACGAGGCGATCGCAAAGCTCTGGAACGGCGATGCACCGCGCCCGGATGGGATTTTCTGCGGCAATGACCAGATCGCCCGCGGCGTGGTCGATGCCCTGCGTGAGCGCGGGGTCGATGTGCCGGGTGATGTTTCGGTGATCGGTTTCGACAACTGGGAAATCGTAGCGGCGGCCACGCGACCGCCGCTGACAACGGTCGACATGAATTTGAAGGAAATTGGCCGCGAAGCGGGCCGCCTGATCCTGGAACTTGCCGAAGGCAAGCCAGTCGAGCCGGGCATCCGCAAGCTGCCCTGCAAGCTCGTGCTGCGCCAATCCTGTGGCGGTGATGCAATCGCCGCCCGCAACCAGGGGGAAGCGCTGCAGGAGAGTTGAGATGCTGCCACGGGCGTTTGCACCGCCCATGGCAGCGAGGAAGGCCGCAAGGGAAAGAGGAAACCCGAGCGGCATGGTCGCGGCCCGAGGGCCGCAAAGGGAGGATATAATGCAGTTTGCTAAACGGGGTCTATTGGCCGGGCTTGCGCTCGGCGCATTGGTCGCAGCGGTGCCGGCTCAGGCGCAGGACGAGGTGACCATCACTGTCTGGTCGATTGACGGCGCCAACCAGGTCGGGCCGTCCGATACCTTCTCCAAGGAATTCGACGAGATGGATAATGGCATCAATGTCGAATACCGGATCCTGCAGTTTGACGAGATCGTCAACGAGACACTGCGCGCCTTTGCCACTGGCAACGCGCCTGACATCGTCAGCCTCGATAACCCGGACTTCGCCCTGTTCTCGTCGCGTGGGGCGTTCCTCGACATCACGGACATGGCTGCTGAAAGCGACGTCATCAATCCCGAGGTTTACTTTGAGGGGCCGCTCAACTCGGTGAGCTGGGACGGACGCCTTTATGGCGTCGGCAAGTACACTGACACGATCGGTGTCTTCTACAACAAGGACATGTTCGCCGAAGCCGGTATCGAGAACCCGCCGCAAACCTGGGCGGAGTTCGAGGAATACGCCCGCAAGCTCGCCAAGCCTGATCAGGGCTTATACGGCGCCACGCTTTCGGCCCGTGGCAATGAAGAGGGTACCTTTCAGTTCCTGCCCGTCATCCAGATGTCCGGCGGCGGCTATGAGAACGTCAACACCGAGGGTGCCCGCGAGTGGTTGTCCATGGTCAAGGGCATGATCGATGATGGCGTGCTGAGCCAGGACGTTCTCTCGCTCGGCCAGTGGGATTCCACCGGTACCTTCAACTCGGGCAACGCCGCAATGGCGATCTCCGGCCCATGGGAAATCGACCGCATGGTCGAAGACGCTGACTTTGACTGGGGCGTAACCCTGCTGCCGACCTTTGGCGAAGGCGATGAACGTTCCTCGGCGCTCGGCGGCTTCAATCTCGGCATCATGTCCACGACCGAGCATCCGGAGGAAGCCTTCAAGGTCCTTGAATATTTCGTCAGCCAGGACGACCGCCTCTTCCCCGAATTCGGCTATCTGCCGACGCGGTCCGACGTCGAACTGCCGCTGTCCGGTATCGAAAAGAAGGACGCCGCGCTCGCTGTCTTCCAGGAACAGCTGCAATACGCCCAGCCGCGCGGTCCCCATCCTGAATGGCAGAAGATCTCCAAGGCGATCTACGACGCCGAGCAGGCGGCCCTGACCGGTCAGATGACGCCTGACGAGGCGTTGAGTCAGGCGCAGAAGACGATCGACACGATCCTCAACTGAGCCTGATGGCCACAAGTCTTCCCGGGGCCGCAGCGCATCCGGGAAGACCCTGCACTTCAACAAACCAATACGGGAAGAGGTCGGACCATGCGCCGCATTCTGTCCAGCATCACCGATGGGAAGGGCTTCGATCTCATCATGGTCGGCATGACGATGCTTTTTCTGTTCGCCCTTGCCGGCGTACCGCTCGTCTACAACGTCGTGATGAGCTTCCAGCAAGTCGATATGTTCAATCTCAACACGTTCTCCAGGCCCTTTGCCGGATTTGAGAACTATGTGGCGATTGTCAGCCAGCCCGAATTCTGGCTGGTCATCCGGAATACAGCAATTTTCGTCTTCGGCTCGATTGCCGGGCAGTTCATTTTCGGCTTCGCACTTGCCATCTTCTTTATGCTCAGCTTCCCCTTTGCCTCGACAATCCGTGGCCTGTTCCTCGTCTCCTGGGTCATGCCCGGCCTTGTGGTCGGCGCGCTCTGGGGCTGGATCCTGGCCGGCGATTTCGGCGTGCTCAACGCGATCCTGCGCGGGCTCGGCATTATCGATGGCACCATGTTCTGGAAATCCGACCCGAACCTGTCGATCTGGGCCGTCACCATCGCCAATATCTGGCTCGGTCTGGCCTTCAACATGATGCTGCTATCGGTCGGTCTCGCCGGCATTCCGCGTGACCTCTACGAAGCGGCTGAACTCGACGGTGCCAATGGCTGGCAGCGTTTCACTACCATCACCCTGCCCATGATGCGCTCGACCATCGGCGCAGTCCTTGCCCTCGGCCTGATTTACACCCTGCAGCAGTTCGACCTGTTCCCCGCCATCACCGAAGGCGGACCCGCCAATAGCTCCAATGTGGCGCAATACTGGGCCTGGCAGTGGTCGTTCCAGCTCTTCGACTTTGCCAAGGGCGCCACCGTCTCGATGATGATGCTGATCTTCGTGCTGGTCGCTTCGATCGTCTATGTCCGCTCGACCCGCCATGAGGTGCGCGGATGACCCGGGTTGCTGCACCAAAACTCCTGCTGATCCTCGCTCTGGCGCTGGCGGCAGTCTATCTGTTCCCGCTCTACTGGATGTATGCCACCAGCCTCAAGGGCGCTTCGGAGATCTTTGCCAATCCGCCGACCTTCTGGCCCCGCGAACCGGATTTCTCCATTTTTCCGGCGACCTGGGAGCGGCGGACCATGGACACGTTCCTCTGGAACAGCCTGGTCATCGCCACCGGCGTGACCACCCTCACCGTCTTGCTCGGCACCGGTTGCGCTTATGTGCTGGCCCGTTACCGCAACCCCTGGATCGATATTGGCCTGTTCGCCATCCTGATGCTGCAGGTCCTGCCGGCCTCGGTGATGATCACGCCGCTCTATGTCGGCTTCAACCAGCTCGGCCTGCTCGACTATCCGCGAACGGCGGTCATCATTGCCGCCGCGGGCAAGTCCATCCCGTTCTATATCGTGCTCGTCCGCGCCACCTTCATGAGCGTGCCAAGCGAGCTCGAGGAAGCGGCGCTGGTCGATGGCAATTCGCGCTGGGGTGCCTTTTTCTTCATCGTGCTCCCACTGGCGCGAAACGGCATCCTCGTGCTGGCCATTCTCACCTTCATGCAGGCCTTCGGCGAATACATCTATTCGAAATCAATCATCACGACGCAGTCGCTTCAGCCGGCCAGTGTCGGCCTGTCGGGCTTCCTTGGCCCGAACTCCACCGATTGGAACGGGATCATGGCCTATGCCGCGATGTATGTGACCCCAATCATCCTCGTCTTCGTTATCCTGCAGCGCCGCATCGTGTCCGGCCTAACCTCGGGAGCCCTCAAATGAGTGCCCAACCCCAGATCGAACTCGTCGGCATCGACAAGCACTATGGCACCTTCCACGCGCTCAAGAACATCGACCTGATCATTCCCAAGGGCCAGTTCGTGGCTCTGGTCGGGCCCTCGGGCTGCGGCAAGTCGACACTTCTGCGATCAATTGCTGGGTTGGAAAGCATCACCGGCGGCACCATGAAGATCGCCGGCGAAGTGATGAACGGTGTGCCGCCGCGCAAGCGCGATGTCGCCATGGTGTTCCAGTCCTATGCGCTTTATCCGCATATGACGGTTGAGCAGAACCTGACCTATTCTTTGCGCCTGAAGCGCGTGCCCAGGTCAGAGGCCAGGAAAGCTGCAGACGAAGTTGCCAAGACCATTGGCCTGCAGCAATTGATGCATCGCTATCCACGCGAGCTCTCCGGTGGCCAGCGCCAGCGGGTGGCCATGGGGCGGGCGATCATCCGCCACCCCAAGGCCTTCCTGTTCGACGAGCCGCTGTCCAATCTGGACGCCGCCCTGCGCGTGCATATGCGCAAGGAAATCCGTGCCTTGCACGACCGGCTCGGCGCAACCTCTGTTTATGTCACGCACGACCAGATCGAGGCCATGACCATGGCCGATCATGTGGTGGTGATGCGTGATGGTGTCATCGAACAGCAGGGCAGCCCGCTCGCGCTTTACGACACCCCGGCCACCCGCTTTGTCGCCGGTTTTATCGGTTCACCCGCGATGAACTTCATCCCCGGGACCATTGCTGACGACGGCCAGCATGTGACCTTGGAACTTGAGGGGGTCGCGGCCTTGCCCATTGGCCGAAGCCTGGAGCCAAGCCGGAAGGTCATTGTCGGATTGCGTCCAGAACATATCGAGGCGACCCCAGGCAAAAGCGGGCAGATCGTCTTGCCCGTCTCCGTCGTGGAATCGACTGGGTCATTGACCTATCTGACGACGGACGGTGCACCGGAGCTGACCGTGGTCATCACCGGACGCAGCGACATCAGATCCAGGGACACGGTTGGTCTGAACATCGCGCCCGAACGGGTGCACATTTTCGATGCGGAGACCGAACGCGCGCTTTGAACTATCCGCCTGACCGGAGGCTCAGGCAGGCACGCTCAGTGCCGCACGGACGCGATCGAGAGCCTCTGACGTGCTGCCCTCCGGCTGGTATTCAAGCCCCACCGCGCCGCTATAGCCATTGGCGTAAAGCCAGGCCAGCCGATGGCCGAGGTCGATTTCGCCCAGGCCCGGGTCGTTGCGGCCGGGATGATCGGCCACGTGGGCATGAATGACACGTGAGACGCGTTGCTGCAGCACGTCCTCGATCCGCTCGCCCATCACATGGGAATGATAGAGGTCATAGACGATGCCGATCTCGGTGCGGCCCACCTCGTCGACAATGTTGAGCGCCTCGCGGGTGGAGGACAGGTAATATCCCTTGTGATCAATCAGGGTATTCAGGGGTTCGACGCCCAGGCGCACCCCGCTGCCTTCCAGCACATCGGCTGCGGCCTTGAGACAATCCACCAATGCCTTGTGCTGCTCTTCGCGGGATCGTCCGGGTAGGTCGTCGCCGGCCTGGGCGATCAGGACTTTGGCGCCCAGCCGCTGCGCCGTCCGCACCGAGGTGGCAAGCCCGGAGAGAAAAGCGGCGTGATTGGCCGGATCGGTCAGGGCGATCATCGGCTCGGCAACAAAGCCGCTCAGAGTCATGCCGGTTTCCTTGAGCGCGGCCTCGATGGCATCCAGATCCTTGTTGGACCAGAGCCAAAATTCGACTGCGTCCAGACCTGCCGCCTTCGCCAGGCGAATACGGTCGGCAAAATCGACGCTGGCATCGGCAAACAGCCATTCAATACAGGCAGAAAGTTTCATCGTGGACCATTCGGTTCGAGTTCAGCGATAGTCGATCAGCACCTGCATGACTTCGGGCGATCCCTGGTCGAGCAAGCTGTAGCCGCGCTCCGCTTCGGCGAGCGGCACACGGTGGGTGACGAATTCCTTGAGGTCTGTCCCGAGGTCAGAGAGATATTCGAGCGCGATGTTGCCGCGTCGTGTCACAGACCACAACGGCCCGAGGAATGGGTTTACGGTACCCACCTGCGAAGAAATGATGCGTGGCCGGTTGTGATGAAATTCCCCAGATAGGCTGAGGCTTTCAAAGCTTCCACCATACCACGACATGGCAACCACCGTGCCGTTGAAGCCCACCGTGCGAATGGCTTCGTTTAGTGCGGGAGCCGCCCCCGAGACCTCGATAACCGTGTCGGCGCCGCGCCCTTCGGTGAGATCACGAACCCTCTCGGCCACTTCACCGGAAGCCGGGTCAATCACCGAGGTTGCGCCGCCTTTGAGTGCCGCCTGGCGGCGCTGCTCGATGCCGTCAATGCCAATGATCTGCCGGGCCCCACTACGGGTCAGCAACCGCGTGACCAGTTGCCCGATCACCCCCAGTCCGCTGACCACGACGTCGGCGCCAAGCGCGATATTGGCGTCAAGCAGACCGTTATAGGCGGTGTTGAGATTGGCAAAAAATACGCCGATCTCGGGGTCTTCGATTGTGCTGAGGGGAACCACCGCATTGGCGTCGACCACAGCGTGGCGTCCATGTGGCGCATAGGCAAAAACCATGTCTCCTATACTGATCCGCGCAACACCCTCGCCAAGTGCAGCGACCCGGCCGACCGCCGCATAGCCATACCGTGCCGGCCAGTGCCATTCGGAGCCGTGGGCGTCCGAGAAGAGTCGTGTGCAGGGATCCATGGCCTGCCGCCATTGCGGCGCAAGGCCGCGGAAAACGTTGAGTTCGGTACCGGCGCTGATGCCGGACACCAGCAGTTCAAGCAGCACCTGGCCAGGACCTGGCCCGTCGAGTGGCTCGGGGCGCACCTCGACAGCGCGCGGACCGGTGAAATAGAGCGATTGGGTCGTCAACGACACTTTTGTCACCCTTTGATACCGCCCGCGGTCAGTCCGCCGACGAGTTGATTACGAAACAGCAGGAACAGCAACACCGTCGGCGCGGCAATGACCACGCCCCCCGCCATCACCACACCCCAACTGAATGAGTAGGGATCGAACAGGGTTTGCAGCGCAAGTGGCAGCGTTTTGACCTCGGTGCTGGTGATCAGCGCCAGGGCCAGCAGAAACTCTCCCCAGGACAGGACGAATGCAAAAGTACCTACGGCCACCACTGCCGGTCGGATCAGTGGCAAGGTAATTCGGACCATGGCGCCCAGCTGCGATGATCCGTCGATGACCGCGGCCTCTTCAAGCTCGCGCGGCACGGCATCGATGTAACCCTTGAGCATCCAGACCGCGATGGGGAGGCCCAGCGCCAGATGCGTAACCGTTAGCGCTGTCAGCGTATTGGCCAGGCCCAGCGAACGGATGATCACGACCAGGGGCACCAGCACGGCAACGGCCGGCAGCATCTGTGTGGCCAGGATCAGAAAGCCGATGAAGTCGCGCCCATGATAGGTGAAGCGGCTGAGCGAATAAGCGGCGGGAACCGCGATGAGAACGGTGCAGACGGCCACTAGACCGCCCACGATCAGGCTGTTTCGCAAGGCCACAAGAAAGTCGCCACGCGAAAATATCTCCGCAAAATGATCGAAGGTGATCTGCATTGGGATCAGGCTGCGGGACATGATGTCGGCATCGGGGCGGATCGAGGCAACAAACACCCAAATGATGGGCAGCAGCACCAGCCCCAGGAGCAAGATGGTCAAGAGGTCGAGGAGCCCATTGCGCAGGCGCGAGTTGCCGCGGTTCACGGGCGCCTCCCCAATTTCAGGGTCAGGAAGGACGCTGCAGCCAGGATCACCAGCATGACAACGCTGATGGCAGCCGCGTAGGCTGGCCTGAGGTCGGTAAAGACCGCTTTGAACATGGTAATGCCAAGAATGGTTGTAGCGTCCTGAGGACCGCCGCGCGCCATGATCCAGGGCAGGTCGAAGCTGTAGAATGCGAGGATCCCCAGCACCAGGCCAATGATCAGCATGGTGTTCTGTATCGAGGGCAGCGTGATGCTGACGAAGCGTTGCCAGGGACCGGCCCCATCAATGGCTGCTGCCTCATAGAGTTCATCCGGGATCGATTTGAGCGCGGCCAGGAGCGCCAGCACCATGAACGGCATGCCTTTCCAGCCCGAGATGAAGGTGATGACGGCCAATGCCAGGTTTGGATCATTGAGGATGGAGCTGTTGCCAGCAATGCCGAAGAACTGAAGCAGAGCGTGCAACACCCCTACCTCACTATCGAGCAGGAAGCGCCAGCCGTAGCCAAGCACGATAAAGGGCATCACCCAGGGCAGCAGGATCAGCGCCGAGGCCAGGCGCGCAACGGTCGTGTCGCGGTTGAGCAGCAGGGCAAGGGGTAGCGCCAGTGCGATCTCCACCGCCACGGTACCCAACGTCCAGATCCAGGTGCGCCAGAAAGCACGCCACAAGGCGCCGTCAGTCAGCAGGGCCTGAAAATTGACCAGCCCACCCCACACCGGCTGCGGATTGCGCAGCAGATACCAGTCCTGAAATGACAGCCAGAGCGCGTAGAGCGGGGGGAGCACGGCGATGCCCAGGGCCACGAGTATGGCGGGGGCGACGAGTGCATAGGGCAGGGCTGCTTTACCAAACGCCCGGGGCACGTGCACTTGTGCGGTTGTGGACATGGACCGGTCTTGACTGAGGAAGAAAAAGCCCCGGACGGTGGGAGGTCGGCTCCGCCCGGGGAATGCCTTTACCGCGCGAGGACCGTGTTGATGTCAGTGCATAGGTCGCTCACCGCCTGGTCGATATCCTTCTGACCCAGGGCAACGGCCTGGACGGCCTTCTGGATCGTGTCGACTTCGAGCTGACCCATCTGCGCAATGGCCTCGCTCGGATATTGATAGGGTCGTGCATCCTGCAGCTGGTCGACAAAGAGCGGATAGGGGAACTCGGTCCAGGGCTCTCCCTGCGCCAGCGAAATACTGCCCGGAATGAAGCCACCGGCCACGGCCAGCTCCTTGAAGGCCTCGCCATGGGTGGCAAACATGATGAATTGTCCGGCCGCTTCCTTTGCATCCGACGCATCCCACATCACCAAGGGCCAACCGCCCAGGAATCCGGAGCGATTGGCGGGACCAGCCGGCACCTTGGCAATATCGACCTGATCGAGCCATTCGGGCTGCTCTGTGACCAGGTCACGATAAAGGCTCGGGTGCATGAGGATCATGCCATAGCGACCGTCGAGAAAGCCGCGCTGGAAGGTATTGCCGTCCATGCTGGCCGCATCGGGATGGGTCGAGCCGTCGAGCGCAATTCCGGTGTAAACTGACAGGGCGTCTTTGAATTCAGGCGAGTCGAAGCCACAAGTGCCGTCATCGGCCAGCATGCGGGCGCCATAACCGAGATAGGCACTCATGAAATTGTGGATGGTGAAATAGTCCAGGCTCGTGGACAGGCCAATGCCGTAGGTGCCGTCCGGCGTTCCCTCAGTCAGGGTCTTGGCCGTGGCGCGCAACTCCTCCCAGGTTTCGGGGGGTGCGTTGGGATCCAGTCCGGCCTGCTCGAACAGATCCTTGCGATAGTAGAGGGCGCGGGTTTCCACTGCGATGGGCGAGGCCCACCACTGGCCACCCAGATTGTAATAGCCTCTGTCCCCCGGCCAGATGTCCGCAGCAACGTCAGTGCCATGTTCGGCGTCATAGGCGGCAAATGCGTCGTCGAGCGGCGCCAATGCGCCGATAGCCTGGAACTGCGCCACCACATTATTGCCCAGCATCGACACATCGGGGAGGCCGCCGGTCGTCAGTGCGGTAACCAGCCTTTGCTGCTGCTCGGACCAGGGTACGATCTCCATAACCACATCGATACCTTCATGGCCGGCCTCAAAGGCCTCTATGATCCCTTCCCAAGCAGCAATGTCATTTGGATTGGTGGAGAACTGCCAGAACGTCACCGTCTGCGCAAATGCCGGCACACTGATTAGTGTGGTGGCGAATGCTGTCGCCGCTAGCAAAACGTGCCGCATGAATATCTTCCCTTTGAACTCGTCCGTCGCGCGCAGCGCCATGTCCCGTGTGGTAGGTGTGTCATCGTTGACATGGAAGATTGCTAACATGTCGTTATAAGGTGTGTCAAACTGTCTCACCCTAAGGTGCCGGGCCTGTTGAATTTCGGATCACCAAGCTTGTTTCGAGAACGATTTCATCGGGCACTTTACGGCGTTCGATAGCCGCCAGGGCCATGTCAAACCCATGTCGCCCCAAGGCGGTCATGGGCTGCGCCACCGTGGTCAGCTCGGGTGCCAGATAGGCCGCAATCGTGTCGTCGAACCCGACCACGGAAACGTCTTGCGGCACGCGCTTGCCCATGCGGTAGAGCGATTGCAGGACGCCGGTGGCCAGAATATCGCATGTCGCAAAGATTGCGGTCGGCGGTTCGGGCAGGGCCATGAGTGCGTTCGTGTGCTGCTGGCCTTCTGTACCGGATATCTCTGCGTCGAGGTCGTAATAGGTGCCCAACCGCACATGGTCTGGCATGGGTTTGAGACCGTGGGCGGCCATGCCGTCGAGATAGGCGGACAGCCGGTCGTCTTCCACTGATCGTTGGCGGGCCAGGTCGCGCGGATAAATCGCCGGATCCCCGCCGACAAAAGCGATGCGCCGGTGACCAAGGCCCACCAGATGGTCCACCGCTGCGCGTGCGCCCACATAATTGTCGACTCGAACGGATCGGGCCGTTTCGGTCAGCGAGCGTTCGATCTCGATGGCCGGAATGCCGGAATCGACGAGTATCTCCACGTTATCCGGACTGGCCGTGGTGCAGAACAGCACCGCGTCGACACGTTGGGCAATAAAGGTCTCGATGCCGTGGCGCTCATGGCTGGCGCTGCCGCCATGGTTGAAGATCACCACGCGATACCCCGCAGCAATCGCGGCGGCCTCCACGGCATGGGCCACGCCCACAAACAGAGGATTGACGGTAATGGCCGTCAGCATCAACCCGATCGTATAAGTGTGCTGCGTGCGCAGTCCGCGCGCCACCACATTGGGGCGGTAATTGGTGGCAGCAACGGCGGCGAGCACTCTCTGGCGCGCATCGTCGGAAATATAGCCCTGCTGCTTGAGGACGCGATTGACCGTGGCCGTGGACACGCCAGCCAGCCGGGCGACTTCCAGTAGCGTTGCAGCTTTGCTGATCAATGAAATTCCCTGTCCTCGCCGAAGTCGTGCGCAATGGGGACGGCGCCCCCGCACCCGTCGCGCGCCGCCTGGCGCGCCTCGCTTGGAACTTCCCGATTTCCCCCCCAAAGTCGGGCCAAGAATGCAGCCAATGCGCGCACAATGGAACAGTGTTTTTGCTTTTTTGGAGCGGTGCCGCGCAGGGTCGTCCCAACAGCGCATTGGCCCCGGAAATCCGGGGATTTTGGGCGTTTTGACAAGGCAGTCGCCAGGGTCGTTCGTCCCATCTGAAATTTCATCTTTACATATAATAGTACTTTATATAGCGTCCTCACACCGCCCGAAGCGAATACGCCGGGCGGAATTTGGGAGGACTTCATTGTGAACATCATAACCAAGCTTGCCCTCGCGGCAGGCCTCGCTACCGCTTTGTCTTCGGGTGCCATGGCGCAGGACATTTCCGGCAAGGTCATTGGCTTTTCGCAGATCGGCTCTGAATCCGGCTGGCGCGCCGCCGAGACATCCGTGACCCGCCAGCAGGCGGAAGAGCGCGGTGTCGACCTCAAATTCGCCGATGCGCAGCAAAAGCAGGAAAACCAGATCAAGGCCATTCGCGGTTTCATCGCCCAGGGCGTTGACGCCATCCTGGTGGCGCCCGTTGTGGCGACCGGCTGGGAAGACGTGCTGAGCGAAGCCAAGGAAGCCGAAATTCCAGTGGTGCTGCTCGATCGTGGCATCGACGCACCGGAAGATCTTTATCTGACATCCGTCGCCTCCGACCAGGTGCTTGAAGGCCGCGTGGCCGGCCAGTGGCTGGTCGATGAAGTGGCTGGTGAGGACTGCAATGTCGTTGAGCTGCAGGGCACGGTCGGGTCGAGCCCGGCCATCAACCGCAAGCAGGGCTTTGAAGAAGCCATCGCCGATGCGTCCAACGTCACCATCGCCCAGAGCCAGACGGGTGACTTCACCCGCTCCAAGGGCAAGGAAGTGATGGAAGCCTTCCTTAAATCGTCAAATGGCGGCGCCGACATCTGTGCGGTCTATGCCCATAATGACGACATGGCCGTGGGCGCCATCCAGGCCATCAAGGACGCTGGCCTTGCACCGGGCGAGGATATTCTGGTCGTGTCCATCGACGCCGTGCCCGATATCTTCACCGCCATAGCTGCGGGCGAAGCCAATGCCACGGTCGAGCTGACCCCCAACATGGCCGGTCCAGCCTTTGATGCCCTGGGCGCCTACTGGGCCGATGGCACCATGCCCGAGAAGTTCATCATCACCGAATCCAAGCTCTATACGGCCGCCGATGATCCGCAGGGTGAATATGAGCGCCGCAAGGATCTCGGATATTAAGAGGCGGGATAACTCGGCGCAGCCGATGGCCCGTTGAACCTCCACCATCCTCACCACCCGGCCCAATCCTGGGACAATCTCGCGGGCCGGGTGGTCCGGCATGGCAATGGCCCAGCATGGCGGGCCATGACGTCATTGAAAGTTTAGTGCAGACTGCCCACAGGCAGGGGAGGGGCACATGCCTGATGAGCAATACGCGCTCGAAGCGCGCGGCATCGTCAAGATTTTCGGCAATCATGTGGCGCTCGACGCGGTGGATTTCGGCCTGCGGGCCGGTGAGGTCCATGCGCTCCTGGGCGAAAATGGCGCCGGAAAATCGACCCTGATCAAGATTCTCACCGGCGCCTACCAGCCCGATGGGGGGCAGGTGCTTGCCGACGGTCAGCCGGTCCACATGGACAATCCGCAACAGGCTCAGACCCTCGGCATCGGCACTGTCTATCAGGAGGTCAATCTCCTCCCCAACCGGTCCGTGGCCGAAAACCTCTTCCTGGGCCATCAACCCACGCGTTTTGGTCTGGTTGATCGCCGGAAGATGGAGCGGGAGTCCCGCGACATTCTCAAGCGCTACGGCCTTGAGATCGACCCAACGAGCGAACTGGGGGCTTATTCGGTCGCCGTACAGCAGATTGTCGCCATTGCCCGCGCCGTCGAACTCTCGGGCAAGGTGCTGATCCTGGACGAGCCGACTGCGAGTCTTGACCGCTATGAGGTCGAGCGCCTGTTCGAGATCATTCGCGACCTCAAGGCGCGCGGTCTTGCTGTTGTCTTCATCACCCACTTTCTGGACCAGGTCTTTGCTGTCGCCGACCGGGTGACCATCCTGCGCAATGGCAAGCTGATCGAGACCCGGGCGCTGGACGCAATGAGCCGCACCGACGTGGTCCGCCTGATGCTGGGCAAGGACGTCGCCTTTTCCGGCGCAACCGGCGTCGAGGATGCGCGTCCCATGGGCGATATCCTGCTCGACTTTTCGCAGTATGGGCGCAAGCGCAGCGTGCATCCATTCAATCTCACCATTCACAAGGGCGAAGTGATTGGCGTCGCGGGCCTCCTGGGTTCCGGCCGCACGGAAATGGCCCGCATCATGTTTGGCGCCGATGCCGCCGACGAAGGCGAGGTGGCCATCGCCGGCGTCAGGACGACAATTGCCCGCCCCACCGATGCCATCCGGCATGGCTTTGGCTTTTGTCCCGAAGACCGCAAGGCCGAAGGCATCTTTGGCGAATTGTCGGTCCGCGAGAACATCATCATTGCGCTGCAGGGCAAGCTGGGCTGGTTCAGCGCGCTCAATCGCGACGAGCAGATGGAGATTGCCGGCCGGTTCGGCGAGTCCATGGATATTCGCGCCGCCTCGCTCGATATGCCGATCAAGCTGCTCTCGGGTGGCAATCAGCAGAAGGTCATCCTCTCGCGCTGGTTGGCCACCGATCCGGCCTTTCTCATTCTGGACGAACCGACCCGCGGAATCGATGTCGGGGCGCATGCCGAGATTGTGCGCACGATCAACCGACTGCGCGACGAGGGAATGGCCCTTGTCGTCATCTCCTCCGAGCTCGACGAGGTCGTCGCCTATTCCACCCGCATCGTGGTGATGCGGGATCGCGAAATGGTCGCCGAACTCAACGGCGAGAATATCAATCCTGGCGTCATCGTGCAGGCGATCGCCAATCACCACGATGAGGAACTCGCATGACGCGGCGTCTTCTGTCTCGCCTCGCCAATCCGCAATTGCTGGCCCTGCTCGGCGTATTGCTGATTAACTGGTTGCTGTTCCCAAATTTTTTCCGCATAACTTGGCAGGACGGTCGGCTGTTTGGCAGCTTGATCGATGTGCTCAACAGGGGCGCGCCCGTGGCCATTCTGGCCATCGGCATGGTGGGTGTCATCGCCACCAAGGGTGTCGATCTTTCGGTCGGCGCGGTGATGGCCATGGCGGGCGCGGTGGCCGCGACATTGGTGGTGGCCGGTTATCCAGCACCCGTCGCTGTCGCCGCCGCGCTCGCGGTTGGCCTGGCCTGTGGCCTCTGGAACGGTTTCCTCGTCGCTGTGCTCGACATTCAGCCCATTGTGGCAACTCTGGTGCTCATGGTGGCCGGGCGCGGTATCGCCCAGCTCATCACCGAAGGGTTCATCGTCACCTTCACCGACCCCGTGCTTATCTTTATTGGCACAGGCTCGTTCCTCGGATTTCCCATGGCGGCTGTCATTGCGTTGGCCCTTCTGGTGCTGGTGACGCTGCTGGTGCGCAAGACCGCCCTGGGGCTCTTTATCGAGGCGGTCGGCGTCAACCGGGCGGCCGCAAGCCTCGCGGGCATTCGCAGCCGCATGCTGCTGCTCTATGTCTATGGCCAGTCCGGCGTTTGTGCGGCAATTGCCGGCATTATCGTGGCCGGCGACATTCGTGGGGCCGATGCCAACAATGCCGGCCTTTGGCTCGAGCTCGATGCCATTCTGGCCGTGGTCATTGGCGGCACTTCGCTCCTGGGAGGGCGTTTCTCGGTCCCCCTTGCAGTACTGGGCGCGCTCATCATCCAGGCGATGAATACCGGCATTCTGGTCTCCGGCTTCCCGCCCGAATTCAACCTGATCGTCAAGGCTGCCTTGATCTTTCTTGTCCTCATCATCCAGTCGCCTTTGGCAAGCCGCATTATGCCAACGCGCATGCCTGTCCGGGAGGCCAGCAAATGAGCCGCAGCCTTCGTCCGCTGGTCGCCACGGCCGTCATTTTCGCCATCGCCTATGCTCTGGCGGTCATGCAGTTCCCGTCCATGTTCTCCACGCGCGTGCTGGGCAATTTTCTGACCGACAATGCCTTTCTCGGCATTACTGCGGTCGGCATGACCTTCGTCATCATCTCAGGCGGTATCGACCTGTCAGTCGGCGCGGTCATCGGCTTTACCGGCGTGCTGGTCGCGGTGTTGATCGCATGGGCCGGGTGGCATCCGCTTGCCGCATTTGCCCTGGCCCTTGCCGTCGCTGCCAGCTTTGGCGCCGGGATGGGCCTCGCGGTCCACTACCTGCAGGTACCGGCCTTCATTGTCACATTGGCAGGCATGTTCCTGGCCCGTGGTGGCGCCTCCGTCATCACGCAGGACTCTGTGCCGGTAAACCACGAGTTCTATGACTGGATCTCCGATCTCATCATTCGCCTGCCGGGCGGAGGACGGTTGAGCTTTATCGGCCTGCTGATGGTCGCTGTCTTCATCATCGGGGCCCTGGTTGCGCACCGCACACGCTTTGGCTCCTACGTTTATGCTCTTGGAGGCAATCCGGTTTCAGCCTCCTTGATGGGCGTGCCTGTGGCCCGGACCACGGTGGGCGTCTACATGGTATCGTCCACGCTCGCCGCCTTGGCGGGAATCGTCTTCTCCCTCTATACTTCTGCCGGCTACCCGCTGGCCGCCGTGGGCGTCGAGCTCGACGCGATCAGCGCAGTAGTCATCGGCGGCACCCTGCTGACCGGTGGTTACGGCTTTGTGCTTGGCACCTTTATCGGGGTCATGCTGTTGGGGCTGGTGCAGACCTACATCATATTCGACGGATCCCTGTCGAGTTGGTGGACCAAGATTGTAATTGGGGCTTTGCTGTTCCTGTTCATCGTGTTGCAGCGGCTTATTTTTGCTGCTTCTACGCAGGGAGAGAAAGCGTCCTGAATGTGTGGCTGGCAGAGGGCGGGGCGGAATGATCGCCGCGCCGGGCGTGTTCGAAAGCTCTCAACATGATCGAGACTGGCGGGTTGATCCGCTCGCTTTCCGGACGCCGGGCCGCACGGAACTTCCACACCTTCGTCATCAACGAGATTGGCCATTCCATCGTCACCGGGGAATTCCCGATCGGCTCGGTGCTGGCCAGCGATGCGGTGATGATGGAAACCTATGGCGTCTCCCGCACGGTGCTGCGCGAGGCGCTCAAGACCCTCGAGGCCAAGGGACTGGTGGAGGCCCGGCCCAAGGTGGGCACACGCGTGTCCCCACGCAGCCGCTGGAACTTCTTCGATCCACAGGTGCTGGCCTGGCATTTCGATGCGCCGGCCGATCCGGAATTTCACCAAAGCCTGTTCCGGTCTCGAGCCGCGCTGGAAACGCCCATGATCGCGCTGGCTGCCCGGCAGCGCACCTCCGAACAGGTGCGTCTGCTCAAATACTGGTGTCACCAGATGGAAACGGCTGGTGAATCGATCGAGCAATTCGGCCTGTCCTGCCTCGAAATCCATGGCGTCCTGGCAGAGACCAGCCGCGATCCGCTGCTGCGCTCGGTCATCGGCGTGGTTGAGCTCACTCTGGCCCTGGCCCTGACACGCGATGGCGCCCTCAGTAGCCCGGACTACCGTGCAGCCTCGGTAAGCCGGTTTCAGGCACTGATCGCCGCGGTTGAACAGGGTGATGCAGATCAGGCCGCCATCCTGTTTGAATCGATCCGGGCACTGGATCGTGCCCAGGTACTGGCCTGAACAGGACCAACGCTTAGTCCGCGTCCGTGCCGCAAAGCACCACATTGGTCCCGGCAGCCTGGATAGCCGCAGAAACCATGCCATCATCGGGCAATTGATCGGTGTAGAAGCTGGTGATGCGGCTGAACGGCGCAACGCGCACGGAGGCGTCGCGCGTCCATTTGCTCACATCGGCGGCCAGATACTGCACCCGCGAATTGGCGATCAGCGTGGTTGTTGTCTGGGCTTCGGCATAGCTGAAGTCGAGCATGCCCTTTTCTGGGTCGAGCGCCCCGGCGCCGACGACAGCATGGGTGGCATAGAATTTCTCGAAGAACGCCAGCGAATCTGACCCCACCACATCCCGGTCATTGTGGCGCAACAGCCCCGGCGTCATGTGCACTTCCACCTTTGGCGCATTGCATAGGGCCAGAGCCACATCGATATTGTTGGTGACGACGCGAAGATCGTCCCGGTTCCGCAGCGCTTCGGCCACGAACTGCACCGTGCTGCCAATACCCATGAACACGGTTGAGCCCGGCTCGATATCGGCCGCGATACGGCGCGCTATGCGTTGTTTGGCGCCGCTGTTAAGGGTCGCTCGAGCATTGATCGAGATATTGCGCACGGTAACGGGCGCATCGACGCCACCGTGGAATCGTCGGGCATAGCCCAGGTCGCACAAGGCATTGATGTCGCGTCGCACGGTCTGGGTTGTCACCGCATAACGCGCCGCCAATTGCTCGATATATTGGGCGCCATCCGCCTCGATCAGGGCCAGGATGTCGCGTTGCCGATCCGACAGCGTATCTTGCCCCATCATCCCTGTTTATCCCAGAAAGAGCTTGGGATTGTCGGTAATGACGCCGGTGAGGCCCGCATCCCAAAATGACACCAGTTGCATCGGGTCGTTGCAGGTCCAGGCTCTGACCTTGATACCGCGCCTGGCCGTCTCTTCGAGCAGGCCGATCGAGAGCGCCTTGAAGTGCATGTGAATTGTGCTTGCCTTGACGGCCGCAAGTTGCTCGGCCCAGTCCTCGGGAGGACGCCCCCAGAGCATGGCCATTTCCAGCTCGGGTTCGAGCGCATGCATGGCCTTGAGCGCTTCGGGATCGAAGCTGGAGATCATGATCTCGGTGCCGCCCGAGCGTTTCGCAATATCGGCCTGCACGGCACCGACCAACTGGTCGAGCGATTTGTGATGCTTGTGCTGCTTGATCTCGACATTGGCGCTCAGGCCCAATTCGCCCAATGCGGCAATGGTCTCTGCCAGCGTCGGAATCCGTTCATCTTGATAGTCCTGGCTGAACCAGCTCCCCGCATCAAGCGCCGCAATTTCGCTCTGCGTGAGCGCGCCGAGCGACCCGCTGCCCGAACTGGTCCGGTCAACGCTATCGTCGTGAATGACGATCAACTGCCCATCGGCGCTCAGCGCAACATCCAGTTCCACCCATTTTGCACCGGCCTCTGCGGCCGCGCGAAAGGCTGCAATCGTGTTTTCCGGGGCAATGGCGGAGGCGCCGCGATGCGCCTGAACTTCGTTGCGGGCGGGGCCGGGAAGGGTAGAAAGTGTCATGGACGGCGTCCTTGGTAATCTGAACACGCCCATAGGCTGATTTTGCTACAGATTTGCGACAAATGGACGGGTTTGGCGCTTCGACGTGCTCAAATGAACATGTCTGATACTTGCGATGGAGCATTGCGCAACGGTCACATTGCCCAGGAGTTTGTACATTCTTCATTGCCCGCCCCTAGATTGGTGGCTAGTTTGTCGTCAGCGGGCGTATCGGCTTGGGACGGCGTTGCGAATTGTTCAGTTTGGCGTAGTGCGGTCATGGCAACCCGAAGCTCAAAAGCATCGAACCTCAGGGGTGCTCATTGATGAGACCCGGTAAGGGCGCGATTCTGGGCTGGGCTTGTGCACTGGCCCTGCTGCCCGCTACGGCAATTGCGCCCGCATTCGCCCAGGGTCTCTTGCCCGACGATTTCTTCACAGCGCCAATCGACCCGGCTGCACCAACGGCCGTGGAGGCCGAAGAACTTGTCTTCGATTCCGTTCGCAACGAGATTACGGCTCGTGGGGACGTGGTGCTGCGCGTCAGCGGCTACACCCTCTCGGGTGACCGTCTGGTCTATCGCCGGGCCGACGGGGCAATGGAACTCATTGGCAATGTCGTGGTGATCGATCCGGCCGGCAACACCTCGCAGAGCGACCGCCTTGACCTCACCGAAGGCCTTAAGCGCGTTGTGCTGGAGAGCATGACCTTGACCGGGCGCGACGGCTCGCGTGTCACCGCAGACGACGCCGAATTCGATCAGGTGCTCAACTCTATCCTGACCAATGCGCAATATGCCCCATGCGGCGATTGCGTTGGGCCATCTGGCCAGCGCATTGGCTGGTCAATCAGCGCCGCCAGGATCGTACAGAACGCCGAGGACAATTCCCTCACCCTGGAACAGCCGAGCCTGGCCTTGCTCGGTGTCCCCGTCGCCTGGCTGCCCTATCTCTGGCTGCCGGACCTGAGCAATGACGCGCTCGATACAATCCCCAAGCCGACTCTAGGTTATAGCGAAAAGACTGGGGTCAAGGCGGAGGTGCCCTTCACGGTCTATTCGACGCGCGATACCAATGTCATCCTCTCGCCGACGCTTTTGAGCCGGCAGGGCTTCCTGATGGGCGCCGAGTGGATCCAGCGCTTCGATCGCGGCTCGTTCAACATCAAGGCGTCCGGTCTCTATCAGTTCGACAAGACCGCCTTCACCTTTGCCGATGCCAAGACCGATTGGCGTGGCGCCATTCAGGCCGCCGGCGAGTTCAAGCCCGTCGAAGACTGGACGGTTGGTGCCGCCTATTCGCTGTTCACCGACAGCGCCTATTTTGCCGACTACATGCTCGATCCGCGCCGCTCGGCGGTTAATGAGGTCTATGCGACCCATCTGAGCGATGACACTTATATCGACGGCCGCATTCAGCAATTCAACATGTTGGGCGAAAACCCGGACTCTGTTCGTGACCAGCAGGGCATCGCGCTCCCCAATATACGGGTTGAGCGCAACTTCACCTTGCCTCCTGGGGCGGGCCGGGTCGAGGTGGAAGCGCGCTTGCTCGGCATTACGCGTAAGCTGGACTACACCACAACGGTCAATGGCATCCCCTACGACTATGGCTATGCCGGCAACCGGGTGCACGGCATGGCACAGGCGAGCTGGCAGAACCAATGGATCGCGAGCGGCGCCGTGGTCACTCCATTCCTTGGATTGCGGCTGGACGCGGCCGGCTATGATGGGGGCAGCGGCCTGGTATCGGCGCCGGCTGCCCAGACGCTTCTGGGCGCGACGCCCATTGCGGCGCTCGATATCCGCTACCCCATGGCTGCCTATGGCAATGGCGTGACCCATCTCGTCGAGCCGATTGGCCAGATCGTTTATCGCGGCGCCTCGAATATTGCGCCGGGGATCACCAATGAAGACTCCCAGAGTCTAGTCTTCGATGACACCAACATCTTCAGTTACAATCGCTTTTCCGGCATCGATCGGCAGGAAACCGGGTTGCGGGTCAATCTGGGGGGGCGTTATCTCGCCAGCCTGATGGACGGCAGCTATCTTGAGCTGGTGGGCGGACAATCCTTCCAGCTGGCAGGCACCAACGCCTTTGCCCTGGGCAATCAGCAGCAGGTCGGTGTCGGCTCGGGTCTGGAGAATGCAGCCTCCTACGCTGTCGTCGGCGCCTATGGGGCCTTGGCCAATTCCCTCAAGGCCGGCGGCAAGCTGCAGGTTGATACGACGAGCTTCGATATTGCACGAGCAGGTCTGGGTGTGAGTTACGGGCAGGACGGATGGTCCGGAGCTCTGAACTACCGCTATGCTGCCGCCACTCCCGCGACGGGCAATGTCAAGGATATGCACGAAATCGGTATCGAAGCGAGCGTTCCGGTGGCCGAATATTGGAGTGCCAACGGCAGTGCCTATTGGGATCTGAGTGCCAACAGCTTTTTGCAGGTGGGCGGCGGTTTGACCTATAACGACGGCTATCTCGTCGTGTCAGGCAATGTCACGCGCACCGGGCCCACGCATAGTTCGCCCAATGATCTTCGCGCCACGGCCACTTTCCGCCTGCTCGCTCCAGCGGGCTTTGATGTCGGCTATTCCGGTGCCGTGCCGGTCGGCAATCTGCTGCAATAGGGAAGGGGAGCCATGACAAACCGCCTCCTTGGATCTGCCTTCGCCTTCGCCGTGATGGCCGTGACCCTGGCCGGATGCACCAGCCTTGCGCCGGTCTATGGCGATCCTGCGTCCGGTCGGGACGTGAGCAGTGTCCGGTTCAACTTTGCCCCGCCCGACAGCCATATCGAGCAGATCATCCTCAATCGCCTCAAGGTTGCGTTTCCGGGGCCTGCGCTGCTGAGCGATCCGGTACTGGATATTGCTGCCAGCACCAGCTCGCCGCAGGGATCGATGTCCAATGCCTATGAGGTCGCGCGGCCGGTCAATGTACGGGTGGAGGCTACGGTGACGATCATGGATGGCGAAGAAACGATCTTCGAAGCCACTCGCTTTACCGACACGGCATACCAGAGCGGAAAGCTGACACCGACGGATATTGCCTCGGCCGCCGGCGCACGTGAAACGGCAGCAAGGAGCACGGCGGAAGCCCTCAGGGCAGCTATTTTGGCCGGTTATAGCCGCTAGACTGACCGGGTCTCCGATCGTTCCAGAACAGCAAGTTCCGTGCCCGGAAGCGTGGTCCCGGCCAGTTCGGTTTCTCAGGCCAGGCGCTAAACAGACGCGCGCGCAAATTCACTTCAGGAGATCAGGATGAATGGCTCGCTCTTGGCGGCATTGCCGAGATTGTCGAAGGCTGCCTTGATAATGTCGTTGTCTTTTTCGCGAGCTGGATCATAGGTCACCCCACCGACGGCGACGCCCAGGCGGGAGATTCCCTCATTTGTCATGAATATCGTGTCATCCACCGATGCCCGGATGCGCTTGGCAACCGTGTCCGCGACCTCCTGTGCCGCGCCGCGCAAGAGAACGGCGAACCTATAATCGTAAAGGTGGGTCACCAGATCCTCGGCGCGAACCGCATGTCGGATCGATTGGGACAGCCAGGGCAAAACGCTTTTGCGTCTCTCTTCGGCGAGGGTTTCGATTTCGGTCGACCGTTCGTCCAGATCAATGACCAGCAAGGCGCCCGCAGATTGGAGCCGCTCCGCTTCCAGTATCCTGGTGAACTTGGCCCAATGGATTGCCCCGGTGACCGGATCGAAATCCTCTGGTTCCAGTTGGGGCATTTCCGGGGCGGGTTTGGTGCGTCGATCCCAATCGCCCGCACTCTTGCCGGTGAACCAGTCCAACCACGACTTGCTCATCTGCATGTCCTCAAGTCCAACACAGCGCAAATCATGCCAGACCAAGTCTCAATTTGCGCTAAGGGTGATGGCTGTAATTTTAGCTATATGGCGGCCTGGCAATAGTTCCTGCTCCCGGCAAAATGCTCTTTCAGAACCGTCCCATCTCCGCCTTCACTTTCCCTAGAAACGCCTCCCGCTGTTCCTGCGTGACATTGTTCATGTCGTAGAGCGCGAGATATTTCGGTCTGGTCTGGAAGGTAACCCAGCCCCAACGCATGGCGATGCGGCGGGGCGGGTCGCCCATGAGGAATGTGCGCCAGCGGTCCCCGCCATAAGTGGTGACAAAGGCAGCCTTCTTGATGTTGCCCAGACCCGGCTTGAGCCTGCCGCGATCGCCGCCCCCTTCCATGGTGAAGGAAACGCCGGGCAGGAAGATGCGGTCGAAATAGCCTTTGAGAATGGCCGGATAGCCGTAGTTCCAGACCGGATGCACGAAGACCAGCGCGTCAGCCGCCTTGAGGCGCTCGACATAAGGCAGCGTCAAAAGGGTCAGGTTGTTGGGAATGTCGTGATAGCCCAGGCGCTCTTCGCGGGTGAGGACGGCAGGAAAGTCCTCCTCATAGAGATTGAGCGCGTCGACCTTATGCCCGGCCTTCTCAAGGCTTTCGACCGTCGCGCTGAACAGCGCCCGGTTGAAGCTGGTTTCGACTGGGTGGGCGTGGATGACATGGACCCGCATCAGGCGCTCTGCCGGACTGCATTGAGCCCGTCGAACAGCCACACCTTGCCGGCATTGAAATCGAAGTCCGGATTCTCCCACGCGACCATTTTGCCCGGGTTGAGCATGCCCTTGGGGTCGGCCTCGCGCTTGAAGTCAAGTTGCTTCTTATCGGTCCGCTTCATGCCGCCTTCCTCAAGTGTATAGCGGTGCGGGTTGAAGACATCGCAGCCATTGTCTTCATGGAGGCGGATAATCTCTTCGAGGCGTTCTTCACTCGTGTAGCGCACCAGCGGCAGGCCAGCGAAGGTCACCTCCCCATCCTGGCGCGTGATTTCGATATGCATGGGCAGTTCGTCGCCCAGCAATTCGTACATTTTCTGAACATGCTCGATGCTCGGATAACGCGTCTGGAGATAGGTGATGCTGTTGTCGACTTTGAGCGCTCGCAGCGTCGTGTGGTTCCAGGCCAGCTCATAGACCGGCGGCAGGCGGCGCTTTTCTTCATCGCTTGCCTGGTCGGCCCGATAGACCAGATCACCCTTGTGATGAGTGACGAACAGCTCCATCGCATCGACCGATACCGGCGCGACCATCAAAAGGACAACCGACTGGCCATCCTTGAGATAAGGCTTGTGCCGGTTGAAGAATGCCTCAGGGATCGGCGCTGCGCAGGGCGCAACCTCCTTGACCAGCAAGCCATCCTGCAACGCAACAGCCTGTGCAAAGGTGGCCGCATCCATGAACTGGTCGAAGCCAACAATCATGTCGACCCAGTCATAGGCCGGGGCCAATGGCATTTCGGCTTCAACGATTATGCCATTGGTGCCATAGGCATGGGCAACCTTAAGGATGTCCTCGCCCTTGAGGTCAAGTTCGCGCGGCTCGGCCTCACAGGTGACGATCTTGAGGCCCAATATGCTGCCCAGATTGCGCAGCCCGCCCCAACGCACTGAACCGACGCCACCTGAGCCCCCGGCAATAAAGCCGCCTAGCGAGGCCATGCGGTAGGTCGAGGGGTGAAAGCGCAATTCCCCGCCTACGGCCGCCTTGGTTTCATGGTCCATGGCCTCAAGCACGGCGCCGGCCTGGGCGCGCACGCGATCCGGCTTGATCTCGAGCACCTTGTCCATGTTCATCAGATTGAGCATCGCGCCGCCGGAGAGTGGCATGGCCTGGCCATAATTGCCTGTGCCGGCCCCGCGCGGAGTGATGGCCACGCCATGATTGTAGGCGGCGCGTAGCACGGTCTTGACCTCTTCGGTCGAGCGTGGCGAGACCACCACTTCTGCGGTGACATGGTCGAGCTTGGCCTTGAGGACCGGCGAATACCAATAATGGTCGCGGCTGCGCTGCTGCACGATGCGCGGATTGTCTTCCTGCGGGATATCACCCAGTTCGGCGCGGAATTCTGCAATGCTCATGATGGTCCCATCAGGTCGTCAAGTTCACGGTAGTCGGGCAGGGTGGTGTCGATGGCCTTGCCGGCGCGGATTACAGTGCGGTCGGCTTGGGCGCGCGACATCAGTTCTGTCCAGCTGCGGCCCTTGAACAGTATTAGATCGGCGGCCACGCCGGCTTTGAGAGCGCCGCTAAAGGCAAATCGGGCGATGGCGGCCGGATCGGCGGTAACCGAGCGCGTCCAGGCAAAGGCATCTGTCTGTGGGTGATCGAAATGCAGGATCCGCGCGCCCTCGCGGAGAACTTCGAAACCATCGAGATCACCATAGGCATAGAAGGGGTCGCGTGTATTGTCCGAGGCAATTGCCACCGGGACGCCAGCGGATTTCAGTTCGTTGAGCAAGGTCACGCCGCGCCAGCGCGGCGTGCGTACACCGGCCGTGTTTTCGCGATCCTGCAGATACATGTTGCACATGGGCAGTGAGACCACGGCGATGCCTGCCCGGGCGACCTTATCGATCACGCGTTTCGCTGTGCTGTCGTTCTGCACCGCCAGCGAGCAGCAATGCCCGGCAACGACCGAACCGGAGAAGCCGCTATCAATGACGGCATCGGCCAGGCATTCAAGCGCATTGGCCGCTGGGTCCGGCGATTCATCTGTGTGCAGGTCGATATCGAGACCAAGCTCTCCTGCGATCTCGACCAGGCGCCGCATGATTGCTGGGTTTTCCGGGTGCAGGGCGGTCGAGCCGCCCAGAATGCCGCCGGCGGCTTTGGTGCGGGTCGCCACAGCACGGAGGGCCGTGTCGTCGAGTATGGTATCGGGACCCATCAGGCCCGCCGCCTGCAACTCCACGCGTCCGGCCCAACGCTCGCGTACGCGCTCGAACACGTCCCAACTGATTTCATGTTGAGGTGGCGCCATATCGAGATGGGTGCGGATGGCAGCCGTGCCGTGGGCATAGGCACACCGCAAGGCGAAATCCATGCGCCGCTCAACGTCGTCAGAAGCCCAATTGGCCTCGCGGTCTTCCAGCACAGCCCGCAGGGCCCCCGTCCAGGTGCCGTCGGGGTTCTGCTGGCGCGGCCATATGTGTCCCTTGTCGAGATGCGTGTGCAGATCGACAAAAGCAGGGAGCACGATATCACCGCGCAGATCGATCCGCTGAGGCAGGCTGACCGACCCGGCCGGGTCGATGGCCGCGATAGCGCCATCGGCAATCGTGATATCGACTAGTCGCAATGCGCCGGACGTCGGATCGCCCATAAGTGATGCAGGCACGGCGGCATTGGCCAGCACATAGTGCCCGCCGTCGGGGATGATGCGGTTCATCCTCAGTTCTCCCGCTTCATGGCGCTTTCATGCCAGCGATGCAGCAGCAGCCAGGCAATCAGCGAGGTTGCCGCAAAGATGGCGACGCCTGTGACCATCAGGAGGATCAGAGCGGCGTAGAGACGCGGGTAGTTGAGGCGGTAGCCGGACTCAAGCAGACGGAAGGCCAGACCCGCGCCCTTGCCCGCAGAACCAGCTGCGAACTCGGCCACTACGGCGGCGATCAGCGATAGGCCGCCGCCGATACGCAGACCCGCCGCGAAATAGGGCAGTGAGGCCGGCAGCTTCAAATAAAGCAGCGTCTGCCAGCGGCTTGCGCCATAAAGTTCGAACAGGTTGAGCAAATTGTGGTCGACGCTCTTGAGCCCCGCCACCATGTTGGAGAGGATTGGAAAGAAAGCGACGACAAAGGCACAGGTCAGCAGGGCCGATTGCGTATCGGGCATGTAGATGATGAGCAGCGGCGCGATGGCGATCATCGGCGTCACCTGCAGGATGACGGCGAAGGGGAAGATCGCCAGCTCAATCCACTTGCTCTGAACCAGGATAATGGCCAGCCCGACCCCACCAACCAGCGCGATGGCCAGCGCCAGGAAGGTGATGCGCAGCGTCACCAGCAGGGATGGGGAGAGTGTACCCCAGTCGGTATAGAGCGCGGCAATCACATCGCCAGGGGCTGGCATGATGTAGCGCGGCACCTCATTGACCGTGATGTGCAACTGCCAAAGTCCGATGGCGAGGGCCACCATGACGAACGGAATGACGATGCGCAGAAACTTTTCAGCGGTGCCGGTCCGCGCCACGGCGATGGCTACGGCGCTGTCGGTGCCGGCCTCAGAAATATTGGCAGTCTGGACGGCGTCGGTCATTGTCCCTGCGCTCCCAGCATAATAGCTTCCTGAAGGGCGCGAGACACCCGGTCGGTCGTCGCGCGATATTCTTCGGACGTGCGATAATTGGCATCGCGCTCGCCCGTGGTTTCAATGGCGAGGTCGGCGCAGACCTGGCCCGGTCGGGCGCGCATGACAACGATGCGGTTGGAGAGGAATGCGCTTTCGAACACCGAATGTGTCACGAATATCACTGTGATGCCGGTCTCGCGCCAGAGCCTCAGCACGTCGTCATTGAGTTTTTGCCGGGTGATCTCATCGAGCGCGGCAAAGGGTTCATCCATCAGCAAAAGGCGCGGCTTGGTGACCAGCGCCCTCGCGATGGAAACGCGCATCTTCATGCCGCCCGAGAGCTCGCGCGGATAAGACTTCTCGAAGTCGGAGAGGCCAACAGAGGCCAGCGCCTCCATGATGCGGGGCCGGGCACCCGATTTGCTCATGCCATTGAGACGCAGCGGCAAATAGACATTGTCGAACACGCTCGCCCAAGGCATCAGCGTTGGCTCTTGGAACACGAAGCCGACATCGCCCTCGGGCAGGCCCTTGGCATTGATCCGCGAACTGGGCCAGTCGATGACCCCTGTGGACGCGGCGCCCAGCCCGGCGATGATGCGCAAGGCGGTGGACTTGCCGCAGCCCGAGGGGCCGAGCAGGCTGAGGAACTCGCCGCGCCGCACATCGAGGCTCATGTCCTTGAGTGCCAGCGTGCCGTTGGAGAATAGCTTGCTCACATTGCGCATCGAGACAACGGTGCGCTCTGGAGTCGTTTCGGCCGTCTCTGGGGCCGCTTCGAGAATATCAGTCAAAATACTAGAACCCGATTTGGGGCAAAGCGGCGCGGGCAGGATTGCCCGCACCGGTCGTAAGGGTAGTTACATCAGGTCCATGCCGAGGCCCTGGCAGACATACTCGGTGGTATAGGCCGTGGTGATGTCGAGGCCTGGCTCATAGACGCCTACGTCCACCATGCTGTCGTAGAATTCGGTCCAGCGCGCGTCGGTCATGCAACCGATGCCCTGGGTCTCGGCATCACCAGAAACGACGATGCCGTATTCCTTCATCTTGGCGATCCCATAGGCGATCTGGTCGTCGGTCATTTCCGGATTGTCGGCCTTGATCAGCTCGTTTGCCGCGGCATTGTCGCCATAGAGATAGTTGTACCAGCCGATGATCGAGGCTTCGACGAAACGCTTTGCGATATCCGGGTTGGCTTCAACCCAGGGCTTCATCGCCTCGATGGTGGTGGAGTAGGGGGTGTAGCCCTGGTCGGCCAGCAACCAGACATCGGGCGCAAAGCCGGCCTCGCGCTCGATCGAGAGTGGTTCGGAAGTCAGATAACCCTGCTGGATCGCCATTTCGTCGGCCAGGAACGAAGCCGGGTTGAACTGATAGGGCTCGTATTTGTCTTCAGCGAAGTCAGGCCACTCGGTCTTCATCCAGGAGAAGTACGAGGTGAATCCGTCCGCACTTAAGATATATTTCGAAGCCCCGGCCAGCTCCGGAAAGGTATCAAATTGGTCTGGGTGCGACATTAGGATCTGCGGATCCTTCTGGAAAATTGCCGCCAGGGTGATGGTTGGAATCTCTTCCTTGACCGCGTTGATCGCGCCCGAAACCCCGCCCATGTAGAATTGCACGCCACCACTCACCAGCATCGGTCGGCCCGGTGACTGTGGCCCACCCTGCATCACGGTGACGTCGAGGCCGTATTCCTCATAGGTGCCATCGGCAATGGCCTGATAGTAGCCGCCATGTTCGGCCTGGGCGAGCCAGTTGGTGGCGAAGGTGACTGCGTCGAGCTCCTGCGCTGCTGCCGGGCTGCTGGCCAGCGCCAGTGCGGCCAGAAGAATGGTTTTGGTCGAAATCTGCATCAATGCGCTCCCTGTGCCGCGGCCCCTCGCCACGGCCTGTTGCTCTGACGGCTGAGGCCGCCCTGGCCATACCTTTCGACATGCAGTCGCATCTGTGAAGCTAAAAAATAGGCAAAGTGCAAGAATGCCTGCTATGCGTGCAGTGGGTGGCTGTTGGGCTGGTCAGGACGAGCCCCGGCCTCTAGCATTCCCATCAAAATAAATGAGTTTGCATGTTCACACCCCTCGCCCCGGCGGCCATCCATCCCCCCTTCGCCCCCTATAGCCACGGCGTGGTTGTGCCCGAGGGGCAAAGGTTGGTGTTTTGCTCGGGACAATTGGGCATCGATGGGAATGCGATGATCCCGCCGGACTGCGCGGCTCAGACGAGGCTCTGCTTCGGCAATATCGCAGCCATTCTCTCCGAGGCCGGACTGAAGCTGGCCGATATCGTGCGGATCAACGCCTATGTCACAGGACGAGAGCACCTGGCGGACTATATGGCGGTGCGCAATGCACTGTTTGCCGAGCCCTATCCTGCTTCGACCCTGATGATCGTCTCTGGCTTTGCCCGCCCCGAGTTTGTGGTCGAAATCGAAGCCATCGCTGCCGGCCCCGCCTAAGGAAAAAGACCATGAGAAAGATCTGGTGGACCGATTTCGCTGCCCGCGAATTCGACAATCTCGACCCGGACAAGACGATCGCCATCCTGCCAATTGCGGCGGTGGAACAGCACGGGCCACATTTGCCTGTGGGCACTGATACCATCATCAATCAATCGATGATGAACCTGCTGGCCGAGCGCGTGCCCGCCGATCTCGATATCCGCATTCTGCCCGTGCAGGCCGTCGGCAAATCCAATGAGCACATCTGGGCCAAAGGCACGATTACTCACAAGGCTACCAACCTTATTGACGCCTGGACCCAAATTGGCCTTGAGGTCGCACGGGCGGGAGTGAAGAAAATCGTCTTCGTCAATTCCCATGGCGGCAATGAAGAAGTCATGGGAATTGTCGCGCGGGAATTGCGCGTGGAAGCCGGCATGCTGGCGGTCAAGAGCGGTTGGCGTTTCGGCGCGCCGGAAGGCGTTCTGAGCGATCTGGAACGGCGCCACGGCATCCATGGCGGCGACGCTGAAACCTCATTGATCCTGCATTTCCGGCCGGACCTGGTCGATATGGATCGAGCCGAGAACTTTCCCTCGATCGCCACAAGGGACGAGCAGAAGTTCAAGTATCTCCGGCCCACTGGTGCCTTCGGGCATGTCTATGCCTGGGTTGCTTCCGATATCAATCCATCTGGCGCGGTAGGCGAAGCAGCCTTGGCAACCGCCGAAAAGGGGCGGGCTATGGCCGAGCGCAATGTTGCGGGCATGATCGAGGTGCTGCGCGAAGTCGAGCGTATACCCCTGCCTGGGACGGAGCGCTGGCAGCTTGGCTAAACGAGCTTGCCGTCCGCAATGATCGCGCGGACTTCGTCCTCGACTGAATCCAGAATGCGATTGATGGCGGCCACCGCCAGATCGGCATTCTCGGCCACGATAGCGTCGGCCAGATCGCGGTGCAGCGGGAAGGATTCGAGGCCGAACGCGTCTCGGTTGAAAGGCGAGATGTCCCCGCGCTCCAACGCATGGTCCAGATTTACCAGGATTTGCCCATACATCGGATTGCCCGAGGCATCATAGATTGCATTGTGAAAGGCATGGTCTGCCTTGCGCCATGATCGACCAGCCTGCACATCGTCCAGCAGCTCATCGCATAGCCGCGCGATTTCCGCCCGCTGTTTGGCTGTGGCATGCAGGGTTGCTTTGCGCACAACGTCGTTTTCCAGCGTGCGGCGGATTTCGAGCAGCCGCAGCAGGGCCTCGCCTTCCAGCCGCACCATGGTCGGGACAAGGCCACGCGAGGTTTGCACGCGCGCGGCCAGATAGGTGCCGTCGCCGCGCCGTCGCCGAATGATGCCGAGGCCCTCCCAGCGATTGAGGGCTTCGCGAATGGTCGATCGGCCAACGCCCAGCGAGGCCGCCAGCGACACCTCGGGCGGCAGGCGGTCGCCGATCTTGAGGCCGGCGCGCTCGACCATTTCGGCAAGCGCATCCAGCACCGCCACATTGCGTGTGCGATTCTCAAGCGGTTCCAGATAACTCAGGGCGGCTTCCCGACTCATGGGGCCCATTCCTCCAGATGCGGCGGACCGTTATTGGCCACTCACACCACATATTGGCGCATTTGTCAGCCTTGCGCTGCCAGTGGCGCCTGCTTGAGCTCAAGCAACTCGGTGAGTGCGTCGACCAGCCGGTCCATTTGCGGGCGAGAATTGTAGCCCTGCACCGACAAACGCACGATGCAGGTGTCCTGCCATTTGAAAACGGGAATCTCGATGCCGTATTTCTCGAACAGCGTCGTGTGGACCGCGAGCGTATCGCATTCGGGTATGGGCATGGCGACCATTTGCGGGGCGCAGAACGCTGCACTGCTCAGAGGCGCAAGACCGGTCAGTTCGCCAAGGCGTCGTGCGGTATCCTGTGCCAGGGCATGGCAATGCTCGGAAATGGCCCACCAGTCGTTCTCCTTGCGGAAAACGATGGCGGCCGGAACGGTCAGCCAGGGCGCCGGATCGCGCGTACCGCGGATTTCCAGTTCGTCGATATAGGGAGAATTGCCGAAATTGCCTTTGGCGCCGGGCGCCTTGGAATCCTTGGTCCAGCCATGGCTGATCACCAGCGGGTTGAGCAGACCCTGCATCTCACGGCGGGTGTGGAGGAACGCCGATCCCTTGGGCGTCATCATCCATTTGTGGCAATTGCCCGCATAGAAATCGGCCCCGATGGCGTCGAGATCGAGCTTGATATGGCCTGGCGTATGGGCGCCATCGATCACCGACCAGATGCCGCGCCTGCGCGCCTCGGCGATGGCATTCTCGATTGGGAATAGCAGAGCGGTGGGCGAGGTGATGTGGCTGAGAAACAGGACCTTCGTCCGCTCCGTCATGCCGTCGATGATGGTCTGGGTGAACGCCGCCTCGCTGACCAATGGCATGGGAACTTTGACTACCACGATCTCGGCGCCAGTCTTGCGGCAGACATAAGCCCAGGTCTTTTCCAGCGCAGAGTATTCGTGGTCAGTGGTAAGGATCTGGTCGCCGGGTTTGAGATCGAGTGATTGCGCCACTATATTGAGACCATTGGTGGCATTGGGCACGCCGACAATGTCATCGGCGTTGCACCCCAGCTCGGCCGCCAGGGCATCGCGAGGCACGCGCAGCAGATCGTGCAGGCGACGGCCCAGGAACTCGACCGGTTCCTGCTCCAGTTCGAGCTGCCAGCCCTGATAAGCCTCGAACACCGGGCGCGGGCAGGCGCCGAAAGAACCGTGATTGAGGAAGGTGACATCCTCGCGGAGGAGGAAGTGCCGGGCGAGATTGTCGGACACGGTTCAGCGGCCTTTCAGGGTGGGGTCGAGGGCATCGCGCAATCCGTCGCCAAACAGCGAGGTGGCGAGCACGGTGATGGCCAGCGCTGCCGTCGGGAAGACAGCCAGGTGCCAGTAGTAGAACATGAAATTGATGCCCTCATTGATCATCTGGCCCCAGGTGGCGGTGGGCGGCGGCACACCGATGCCCAGGAAGCTGAGCGAGGCTTCAAGCATCATGGCGAGCGGGATGGCCAGCACGAAACCGACAATGATCGGGCTGATCGAATTGGGTATGAGGTGACGGCGAATGATGTACCAGGGCGAGGCGCCCAGCGCCTGCGCGGCCCGGACGAATTCCTTCTCCCGGAACGCCTTCACCTGGGCGCGGACGAGGAGGCACACCTGCACCCAGCCGAACAGAGCCGCAATGGCAACAATGGACATGTAGCCGCCGCGTAGGAGCGTGCCCAGCAGCATGGCTGCCAGAAGCGGTGGCACCACCGAGAACAATTCAATGATGCGCATGATGACCCAGTCGGTCCGGCCGCCGAAATAGCCGGCGAGCGCCCCCAGCGGAATGCCGATCAGCACCGAGAAGCCGGCGGCGATAAAGCCGATGGAGAGCGAGACGCGGGCGCCATAAACGATGCGTGTATAAAAATCGCGGCCCAGATTATCGACACCGAACCAGTGCTCGGCTGAGGGGAAGGCCAGCGATTGGGTGAGGAACAATTGCGCTTCGGGCGGTACTGGGGTGATCAGCGGCGCAAAAACCGCCATCAGGATCAGAATGCTCATCACGATGCCGCCGGCGACAGCCGCCTTGTTGGACAGGAAACGCTGCCAGGCAAACCAGAGCGGGCTGCGCTGGCGCGGCGGGGCGGGCTCGATAATTGGCGTTGCGATTGTATCGGTCATTCTGCGCCTCCCACGCGGATACGCGGATTGATCAGCGCATAAACGATGTCTGAGAGAAGATAGGCGATGCAGTACATGAAGGTGATCATCAGCATCAGCGCCATTTCCAGCGGGTAGTCGCGTGTCTCGATGGATGAGACGAAGTAAGCGCCAAGGCCCGGCACGCGGAACATGGCCTCGACAAAGATCGAGCCGGTGGCGGTGCCGATGAACATGGGCAGAAACACGGTAACCAGCGGAATGGCCGAATTGCGCAGCACATGCTGGAAGACGATGCGGCGTTCGCTAAGACCCTTGGCCCGCAGCACGGTAACGAAGGGCCGGCTCATGGTGTCGAGCATGGCCGAGCGCGTATAGCGGGCATAGGTGGCCACGGGGATTGCCGCGTAAGCAATGATGGGCAGAATCCAGCGTTCCGGATTGGGCCAGCCGCTGGCGGGCAGCCATTTGAGCCAGACGGCGAACACCAGGATCAGTAGCATCGAGGTGACAAAAACCGGAATGGTGAGGCCGATGGTGGCAACGGCGGAAGCCAGATAATCGATCCAGCTATTGCGGTTGAGCGCGGCCGCCATGCCCAGCAGGATACCAAGTGGGGCACCGATGAGCACGCCGAGCCCGCCCAGCACAAGGCTCGGCACCCAGGCACGGGAGAGGAGCTGCAACACGCTCTCGCCGGGGCTTTGATAGGGCACGCCGAAATCGAAATGCAGCACGCCCCACATATATTTGAGGTACTGGACGTAAAGCGGCTGATCGAGCCCGAGCTGGGCCATCAGCTTGGCGCGCACGGCCTCGGAAACCGGCATGTCATTGGCGTCGAATGGTCCACCCGGCACAGCATGCATCATCAGGAAGATGATGAGCGACACCGCAATGAAGGTGAAAGCAACCGAAACGAGGCGGCGCAGGATGTAGCCGAGCATCAGACCGTTCCCCTCAATTGGTCACATAGGCCTCGACCCGGTGGTCCGGGGCGATGGCGACAAGTTGCGGGTCGCTGTGCGGGGCGGTGCCCGCCTGCAACGTGGTCAGGCGCGGTGTCTGGGCGGCGATCTGCTCGGCAGTCAGGAATGTGCGCTCGCGCCTGAGTTTGGGATTGGTTGCCGGAACCGCATCAAGCAGCGCGCGGGTATAGGGGTGCTGCGGGTCCGAGAAAATCCGCTCGGTCGGCGCTTCTTCCACCACACGTCCGCGATACATCACAACAACGCTGTCGGTGAGGGATTTAACCGTCGACAAATCATGGCTGATGAACAGGATCGAAAGACCCATCTCGGCCTGAAGTTTCTTCAACAGCCCGATGATCTGCGCCTTGACGGTGACGTCGAGTGCCGAGGTCGGCTCGTCGGCTACCAGCACATCGGGCTCGAGCACCAGGGCTCGGGCAATGGCCACGCGCTGCCGCTGACCGCCGGAAAGCTCGTGCGGATAGCGATTGGCGTAAGTACGGTCAAGGCCGACGCGCTCCAGCCAGTCCAGCGCCGTCTCTTCCTGCTCCCTGGCACTGCCAATGCCATGAATATGCAGCGGCTCGGCAATGGTCTGGGTCAGCGTCATCATCGGATCGAGCGCCGAATAGCTGTCCTGAAAGACGACCTGCATCTTTTTGCGCCAAGGCTTCAGCGCCTCTGCCGAAAGGGCCGATATGTCCTGCCCATCCACCAGGATTTGGCCGCGGCTAACGTCGGTCAGCCGCAGGGCCATCATCCCGGTCGTCGTCTTGCCCGAACCACTCTCGCCCACAATGCCGACAATGCGGTTCTTGGGCAGGGCGATATTGACCTCGCGCACGGCGTGGAAGTCGGAATAGTCGGTGAACAGCCCGCGCCGGCGGCGGATGCGGTAGGCCTTGGCCAGCCCCTTGAGTTCAAGGGCAGGGGTTTTGCTGTCGCTACCGCGTGAGGGTTCAAAACTGGCATGCAGGCTGGCCAGAAGCTGCTTGGTATAGGCGTGCTGCGGAGCATCGAAGATCTGCTGCACCGGCCCTTCTTCCATGACCTCGCCGCGATACATCACCAGCACACGGTCGACCGTTTCGGCGATGACGCCCAGATCGTGGGTGATCATGATCAGCGCCATGCCGAATTCGGCCTGCACCTTCTTGATCAGCTGCAGTATTTGCGCCTGGATGGTGACGTCGAGCGCGGTGGTTGGCTCGTCTGCAATCAGCACCTTGGGCCGGCACGAGAGAGCCATGGCGATCATGGCGCGCTGCAACATGCCGCCCGAGAGCTGGTGCGGAAAATAGTTGAGAACATCGCTGGCGTTCTTGATCTCCACACGCAGCAGCAAGTCTTCGGCTTCCTTGAGCGCATCGCGCTTGGCAACATTGCGATGGGCCTGGATGGTCTCGGTGATCTGGTGCCCGATAGTGAAGACAGGATCGAATGCCGTCATCGGGTCCTGGAAAATCATCGCAGCGGAGCGACCGCGCAACCGCGCCAGATCGTCCTTGCGCGCCTTGCTAACATCAATCCCATCAAGCTGGAGCTTGGTGGCGCTGACCTCTGCTGTTGCTGGCAACAGGCGGAGCAAGGCGCTGCAACTCACCGACTTGCCCGAGCCGCTTTCCCCGACGATGCCGAGACTTTCACCTTCATTGACCGTAAAGCTGATGCCGCGCACCGCATCGATGGTTCCGCCATATTGGCGAAAGCTGACCTTGAGATCTGCGATTTCTACCAAAGCCATAAGCTGGTCCCCGAAACTGGCGGCGCCTCCCGACTGGGAATGCCCGGGAGGCGCCTCTGATGGATCGCTGGGTTACTTCGTCAAATGGGTGAAGAAGTAGTGACCGAGACGATCCAGTGGGGTGAAGCCAAGCGAATTGGGCTCGGTTGCCTCGCCGCCCAGCTCGCTGGAGATGATGGCGGTGGTGATCGGGTGTACCAGCGGCACGATCAGCCCCTGATCGATCATCACCTGCTCGGCCTGGGCATAGAGCGCATAGCGGGTATCCCAATCGCTTTCGGAGTCAGCTTGGGCAACTAGCGCATCATATTCGTCGACATGGTAGTTGTGCCGACCGCCATCGTAGAAGATGCCATAGAAGTTGGACGGATCGAGATAGTCGTATTCGTACGGAGCGATGAAGATGTTGTTCTTCGCACCGCGCAGACCATCCATCCAGTCCGCGCCGGGAAGTTGACGGATGCTTACAGTAATTCCGAGGTGCTCGCCGAGTTCAGCCTGCAGATACTGCGCCATGGCCGGCACGATGGCGCCATTGTAGCCGCCTTCCTCGCGGATCCAGATTTCAATTTCCGGAAAGCCTTCGCCGTTCGGATAGCCTGCATCGGCCATGAATTGCTGGGCCTTTTCCGGATCGAAGGTAGCTTGGCCCACGACATCGGGATTGTAGCCAGGATAGCCGGGCGGCAGGATCGACCCGGCCGGAATGGCGATGTCCCGCAGCACCGTTGAGGTCAGCTCATCGCGGTCAACAGCGTGGTAGAAGGCCCGGCGCACATCGACATTGTTGAAGGGCTCGGATTCCAGGTCATAGGAGAGGTAGGAAGTGGCAAACACCGCATTGCGGCGGATGCCATCCGGATCGGCTGCCATGGCGACCGGAACCTGCCCAGTATTGAGGAAGGAGTAGTCTGCGTCACCAGCGAGAAAGGCCGGCAGGCCGACTTCAGGGGCGCCAAGGCTGGGGTCGACTTCGAGACGGTCAACCTGGGCCTGCCAGGGGCCGGTATAGCTCTCGGACTTGGTGAAGACGACGGAATTGTTCGACTTCTCCCAGCTCTCGATTTCAAAGGGGCCAGAGGACACGATGGTGTCGACATTGAGCGCCCAATCATCGCCGAGCTCGTCGACCTTGTGCTTGGGAACAGGATACCAGAGGCTGGTGACAGACGGCAGATATGGCTTGGGTGCAGTGGTGGTGACTTCAATTGTCAGGTCATCGACTGCCTCAAGCCCGAGGGTGGACACGTCGGCAGTGCCTTCCGTGACTTCCTTCCAGCCCTTGATGCCGCCGGCAAAATCCCAATACCAGGCAAAGTCGTAGCCGGTTGTTGCGGCGCGCTGCAGGGCAAAGACATAGTCTTCCGCCGTCAGCGGCTCGCCATCGGACCAGACTAGGCCATCGCGCAGCTTGAAGCTCCAGGTGAGGCCATCTTCCGATTGGCTCCAGCTCTCCGCCGCCATCGGCGTGAGTTCGAATTCCTTGTCGAAGGTTGCGATCGGCACCTGCAGCAATTCGGCAAAGGTCGCACGGTCATAGACCGTCTTCATATAGTCCATATAGGTGCCAGAGGTGGACTGACCGGGTGCCGTAATGGTCGACTGCGCCATTGCTGGCAGTGTCAATGCGGTGGCGACGGCCAGCGCAGCGACGAGTTTCCGTGTGATATGCATGAGCTCCCTCCTTGTTGCAGAGCAGTAGGCGTTCCCTGATGCGCCAGGCCCTTCCCCTCGGGTCTGGTCACTTTGCTTTGGCGCGGCTGGTGCCGCGGTCCGGCAGATTGTTCCCAAATCTGCCATATGACATATGTCTGACAAATCATTTTGAGCTTGGCAACCCCGGCATTTCTCCTTTTCCTTTTCAACGTGGGTGTTGTTTTCGGCCCCGCTCAGCGCCCGAAAATCTGCCGGCAGGTGGTTTCGATCGTCTCGGCACCTATGCCGAAATGGCGGTAGAGGTCCGAAACCGTGCCAGTCTGGCCGAAATGCTCGACGCCGAGCGCCATGGTGCGATGCCCCAGCACACTACCAAGCCAGCCTAGGGTCGCAGGATGAGCATCAATTGCGGTCACGAGCCCGGCGCGGTGCGGAACGCCTTTCAGCAGGGTCTCAATGTGGCTGATGGTCTCGAAGTTGCCATGCAGCCTTGCACGCTGGGCGGCCTGCCAACCGGCATTGAGCCGGTCCGCTGAAGTCACGGCGAGCACGGCGACATTGCGCCGGTCGCCGCCGATGCGTGCTGCGGCCGCGATGGCCTCGCTGGCCAGGACCCCTTGATAGGCAATGACAACTTCGCATTGCGGGGTCGGCGGTTGCAGCCAATAAGCGCCACGAATGATGTCGGCGACCAGCGGTGGTGCGATCTCGCGCGGCACCTGCTCCAGCGTGCGGGTGGAGAGGCGCAGATAGACCGAGCCGCCGGTGACGTCGCGCGGCCAGTCGGCGAGGTCGGGCCGGGCATCTCCCGTGCGCTGCATATAGTCAAACGCCCAGTCGATGATGACGGATAATTCGTCGGCAAAAGCCGGTTCGAAGCTGGCCAGGCCATCCTGCGACATGCCGATCAGCGGCGAGGCAATTGACTGGTGTGCGCCACCTTCACCGGCCAGAGATACGCCGGATGGGGTGCCGACCAGCAGGAAGCGGGCGTCTTGGTAGCAGGCGTAGTTGAGGGCATCCAGGCCCCTCGAAATGAACGGATCGTAGAGTGTGCCAATGGGCAACAGGCGTTCGCCGAACAGTGAGTGACTGAGCCCCGCCGCGCCCAGCATCAGGAACAAATTCATCTCGGCTATGCCCAGCTCCATGTGCTGCCCATCGGGCGTGAAACGCCATTTCTGGGTTGAGGGGATTGCCTCTTTCTGAAACAGGTCGGCTGTTTCCTTGCGCGCAAAGAGGTTGCGCCGGTTGACCCAGCTTCCGAGCCCGGTCGAAACGGTCACGTCCGGCGATGTCGAAACGATCCGGCGTGCCATCTCACTATCTGTCTTGGCGATCGCATCGAGAATGCGTCCGAATGCGGCTTGGGTGGAAGTGGCGCCCGTACCGATGAATTGCGGGCCAATAGTGGGCACCGCCGGGGAGGTCAGGCGACGGGATTCGGCTGTGTTGAACGGCACATCTCGGACGAAGTCCGCCAGAGCATCGGCCTGTTTCAGGCCTTCGAATAAATCCCACTCATGCCCGTCCCGGATTTCGTGGGCGACCCGCAATTGTTCGATCTGGGCCGAGGTCATCTGCCCGGCATGGTTGTCCTTGTGGCCTGCCAGCGGCGTGCCCCAGCCCTTGACCGTATAATTGATGAAGACAGTCGGTTCGTCCGTTCCAGCATTTTCGAACTGCTCGAGCAGGCTCTGTACGCAATGTCCGCCCAGATTGGCCATCAGGGCCGCCAGTTCTTCGTCGCTGCGGCGCGAGAGCAGGGCAGACACATCGCCCTGATCGCCGATCTCGTCATTGAGGCGCTCGCGCCAGGCGGCACCACCCCGGAACATCAGCGCGGAATAGAGATCATTGGGGCAGGCATCGATCCAGGCTTTGAGCTTCTCGCCACCTGGCTCCTCAAACGCGGCGCGCTGCAAGGCGCCATATTTGAGCGTTACGACTTTCCAGCCAAATGCCTTGAAGATCGCTTCAATGCGGTCATAAAGCCCCTCGCGCACCACGCCATCCAGGCTCTGCCGGTTGTAGTCGATGATCCACCAGCAATTGCGCAATCCATGCTTCCAGCCTTCGAGCAGGCACTCATAGATATTGCCCTCGTCCAGCTCTGCATCGCCGGCCAGCGCGATCATGCGGCCCTCGGGCCGCGCCTTGCCGGACCAGTCCTTGGCGCGCACATAATCCTGCACCATGGACGCAAAGGCCGTCATAGCAACGCCCAGCCCCACCGAGCCGGTGGAGAAATCGACGTCTTCAGTGTCCTTGGTGCGGGAGGGGTAGGATTGGGCGCCGCCAAAGGCGCGGAAATCAATGAGCTTCTGCCGGGATTGCCGGCCCATCAGATACTGGATGGCATGGAAGACCGGCGCGGCGTGCGGCTTTACCGCAAGCCGGTCCTCAGGCTTCAGCACGCCGAAATAGAGTGTGGCCAGCATGGCAGCCATCGAGGCGGAGCTGGCTTGGTGGCCGCCAACCTTGACCCCATCGGGATTGGGCCGGATGTGATTGGCGTGGTGCACCATCCAGCTTGCCAGCCAAAGTGACTTTTTGGTCAGTGCCTCAATCGCTTCAATGCGCTCGATGCTCTTGCCTGCCATACCTCTCCTCCAATCGATATGTCTGACATTACGCCTTGCTCAAAGGTGATTTCCGTCTAATCTGATCGCCAATCTCGCATTCTGAGCAGGATATCGACAAAATTGGCGCAATCTGAGGCGGAAACCACCAAGTCCGGAATCGACCCCATCGACCGAAAGCTCCTCCGCGCACTGCAGGAGGATGGCCGCATGACGGTTCAGGCTCTGGCTGACAAGGTCGGCCTTTCTGCCTCGCCTTGCCTGCGCCGATTGCGGCAGCTCGAGCGGGACGGTGTCATTTCCGGCTATAGCGCCAATATCGAGCAGAAATCGGTCGGTCTGCCGGTCTCGGTTTTCATCTCCATCAAGCTCGAGCAGCAACGGGCGCGCAACCTGGATGCCTTCGGTGCTGCGATCAGTCGCTGGCCGGAGGTGATGGAGTGCTATCTGATGACTGGCCAGTTCGATTTCCTGCTGCGTGTCGTCTGTGCCGATCTTGAATCCTACGAGCACTTTCTGCGCGAAAGGCTCACCCAGCTCGATGGTGTGGCGCATATCGAGAGTAGCTTCTCGCTTGGCGCGGTGAAATTCTCTCGGGTCCTGCCGATCTAGGCGGCGACGCTTGACGCCCCGGTTTTTCACTTCACTATCGCCGCCATCCTGTGGCAGGGCTAGGCGATGAGCGATTTGAAACTTCCGTCCTTTGTCAGCGCGCAAATGGTGGCCGATCGGGCCGGCGTGTCGCGTTCGGCGGTTTCGCGTACCTTTACAGATGGCGCCAGCGTTTCCGAGGCCACCCGGCGCAAGGTGCTCGAGGCGGCCGATGCGCTGGGCTATCACGTCAATCATCTGGCGCGCGGCCTGCGGGAGCGCAGCAATATCGTCTGTCTGGTGGTGGCCGATATGACGACTCCCATCCGCGCCCGCATGGTCGATGTACTCACCCGCAAATTACAGGCTTCGGGCAAGATCACCATGGTGATCAATACCGAGACCGATACCGAAAGCGTATCTGCCGCATTGCGCCAGACCCTCAACTACCGGGCCGACGCCACCGTGGTGCTCTCCGGCACGCCGCCCGCCTCGTTGATTGAAACCTGCCTCGCCAATGGCCAGCAGGTGATCCTGATCAACCGCGACGAGCGGCTGCAGGGCTCGAGCAATCTCGGCGTCGACAACGCCATGGCCGGGCGCGAGGCACTGTTCCTTTTGCGCCGGGCCGGGTGTGAGAGATTGGGGCTGATCACCTCAAACGCGCGCACGGCCAGCCTAGTTGAGCGCGAAACCGTGTTCGTCGAGGCGGCCGCCGCTAAGGGGGTGCAGGTGGTGGTGACCGAAGCCGGGCCGACCAGCTATGAGTCCGGTCAGGAGGCGGCCCGCCGGGTGTTCGGACGATCCGAAGCGCCGGATGGCGTGTTCTGCGTGACCGATCTGCTGGCTCTGGGTTTCATGGATGTGGCGCGCCAGGATTTTGGCCTCACCATTCCCGATGATCTCTGCGTTGTCGGGTTTGACGACATCGAGCAGGCCGGCTGGGCATCTTACCAATTGACCACATTCCGGCAGCCCTTGAACCCCATGGCTGACGAAGTTGTCGACTTGTTGCTGCAGCCGCAACGCGCTGTTTCGGAGCGCCGCATGATCGAGCCGATCCCGGTCTGGCGGCGATCCGTCCGCCCCGGCAAGCGCTAGCCGATTACCTTCTGCAGACCGCGCTGGCCAGCCCATTTCGGCGCTATTGCGTGGCGCCGCGATCCACGCCGAAAGCCGCAGTTTTCTGCCGTTTGCGCCCATGCTTGCAACGCGATGCGCGAGTTATTGCACAGCTGTGCAAAGAAGCTGTGTCATCAAAGCGTTATGTAATGCCCCTATTTAGGTCCTCATTAGAGCGAAAAAATGCACTTGTGTGCAATCGCTATTCGGTGTTGTCTTGTTCTTGCGATGGCGTATCGCGGCAGGTGCAACCCGACTTGAGATTGGGACCGCCTTCCGTCCGTCAAAGCGAAGAGGGAGGAGGCCCATGAGGCGGGCGATCCGGTGCCGATCCGGGTTCGTCATCTCGGCCACAAGCCGATACGCCGCCTCCGCATTCGGCATGTTAATGCGCGGTGGCCGCCCCGGTCACCATGATGGGAGAAAGAACATGAAACGTCGTGACTTCATGATTTCCGCTGCGGGTATTGTGGCCGGTTCGGCCCTTTTGCCCCGCATGTCCTTCGCAGCCGAAGGTGTGATCGACTGGTACACCAGCTCGGACAGCAACATCCTCGACTTTTGGACCAATACGGTAAAGCCGGCTTTCGAGGCCGCCAACCCGGGCGTGTCGATCAATCTGGTCGATGCGGGCGATGGCGCCGGCATAATCTCGATCGCTGAGCGCGCCATGGCTGCGAAAGAGACAGGCACCGATCCGCAGGCCGATTTCTTCGAATCTGCCGATGCTGAACTGCCGGCCGGCGCCATCGAGGCTGGCATCTACGCCAATATCAAGGAAGCCGGCCTGTCCAATTACGACAAGGTCAACCCCCTGGCCATCGAGAGCGATTACTCGCTGCCTTATCGCGGGTCGCAGGTCCTCCTGGCGTATGACAGCACCAAGCTCAGCGCTGCCGATGCGCCCAAGAACTGGGATGATCTGGTCGCCTGGATCAAGGCCAATCCCGGCCAGTTCGTTTACAACCGTCCCGACAAGGGTGGTTCGGGCGGCAATTTCGTGCGTCGCGCCATTCACCAGGCCAATGGCCTCGATCCCTCGGCCTTCACAGTCGACAATTATACCGAGGAATTTGGCAACGAGGCACTCGGCAAAGCCTGGGAACTGCTGCAGGACATCGCCCCGTCGCTTTATGACAACGGCGCCTATTCCTCGGGCAATACCCAGTCGATCCAACTGCTGGCGCAGGGCGTGGTCACCATGACCCCGGTCTGGTCCGACCAGGTGCTCCAGGCCATCGACCAGGGCGTGCTGCCCGCCGATACCGGCCTTGTGCAGCTTCAGGACCTGGCGCTGGCCGGTGGCTTCACCCGCTCCGTCGTCATCGAGAACGGTGTCAATCGCGACGCATCGCTCAAGCTGGCCGATTTCATCCTGTCCGAGGAAATCCAGAGCGCCATCCTGACCGAACTTGGCGGTTTCCCGGGCGTGAGCTGGGATTATGTCGCCCCCGAACTGCGCGAGCGCTTCGCCGACATCGTGCCGAAAACCATCCCGACCTTCCCCGGTGGCGACTGGTCCGGCCCGATCAATGACGGCTGGTACCGCAACGTTGCTCCCAACGTCGACCGCAACTCGTGACCGACGCGGCTCCGGCGGCACCTCGGCCGCTTATCGACAGCAATGACAGCAGGAGGCCCACCGGCCTCCTGCTCGTCGCGATCCCTGTTTTCCTGGTTGGCTGGCTGGTGATCTGGCCGATCATCAATGCCATTGTGCGCACCCTATGGCGCCCCGATGAATCCGGTGCCATCGGCTTCAATCTCGACAGCTATGTCTTTTTCTTTTCCGACCAGTACTCGATCAACAACCTGACCATCACGCTTTGGACGACGCTGATGTGCGCCATCCTGCTGCTGGTGATCTGCCTGCCCATTTCGCTCTACCTGCGCTTCTCGGCCGGCCGCCTGCCAGCCTATGTGCAGGCGATGGCGATCTTTCCCATGTTCGTGCCCTCGATCATCCTGGCCTATGCCTTCATCCGCGTGCTGGGTCCCAATGGCATGGTCGATATCCTGCTCAATTCGGTCGGCCTGCCAAAGATCCGTACGCCCTATCTCACCCCCTGGGGGCCGGTAATCGGGCTGGTGTGGGACAATATCCCGCTGACGGTGCTGATCCTGCTCTCGGGCCTGGGCAATGTCGCCAATCAGGCGATCGAGGCGGCGCGCGATGTCGGCGCCAATCGTCTCCAGGTGTTCTGGCACATCATTCTGCCGCGCATCTCCAATTCGGTGCTTGTCGCCATTTCCTTTGCGGTGCTGGGCATTTTCTCGTCCTTCACCCTCCCGTATCTCCTGGGGCCGGCATCGCCCGAAATGATGGGGCCATTCATGAACCGCACCTTCCGCGAGGTGAATGACCCGCTCAACGCGATTACCCAGGCGGTCATCACCTTCTGCTTCTGCATCGCCTTCGGGCTGTTCTATGTGCGCTCGGTCGCACGCAATCAGGGGAAGTGAGATGAAACAGCTTGCTCCCGCACTTGTCATGGCCTCCGGTCGGCGCAAGTCCATCCCCGTCCGCATTCCGACGGATTGGACCGGGATCATCTTCGCCGTCGTACTTTCCGCTGCGGTGATCCTGCCACTGCTGGTTGTCGGGGTCTGGGCCTTCACCGAAGTCTGGCGCTACCCCAATGTCATCCCGCAGCAGTTCGGCCTGCGGTTCTGGAACCAGACGTTGACCCGCGCCGACGTCTGGAGCGCATTGACCCTCAGCCTGCAGCTCTCGACCGTGGTTACTCTGCTCTCGGCGGCCATCTGTCTGCCGGCGGCCTATGCCTTCGCACGCCTGAGCTTTCCGGGCCGCAATGTGCTGTTCTTCTCGTTCCTGGCCGGCCATGCCTTCCCCAAATTCGGGCTGTTGATCGCCATCGCCGCGATCTTCCTGCAACTCAATCTGATCGGCACATTCTGGGGCGTGGTGCTGATCCAGCTCGTGGGCACGCTGCTGTTCATGATCTGGATTCCGGTGGCCGCCTTCCAGTCGGTGGACCGGCGCATGGAAGAAGCGGCGCGAGACGTTGGAGCTGGGCCCTTCCGGGTGTTCTGGTCGATCACCCTGCCACAGGCCGGACCGACAATTGCCGCAGCCGTTCTGCTCAGCTTTGTCGGTACCTTCTACGAGACCGAAGGCGCCTGGCTGATTGGGGCGCCGGGCATTCGCACCATGCCGGTGCTGATGATCTCCTTCATCAACAACCAGATGGTCATCCAATATGGCGCCGTGCTTTCGGTGATGCTGTGGGTGCCCTCCTTCATCGCTCTCATGTTCGCCCGCCGCGTTATTGGTGGCGGCGCCTTCGCCCGCGGTTTTGGCGGCTAGGGAAACAAGTATGTCCGTTCTGAAAATTACCGACGTCTCCAAAATCTTCGCCGGCCCGACCGTCGCGGTGGACAATTTCTCGCTCGAAGTGGGCGATGGCGAGCTAGTCTGCCTGCTTGGCCCCTCCGGCTCGGGCAAGTCGACCTTGCTGCGCATGGTCGGCGGGTTCGAGCGGCCCACCTCGGGCCTGATGACCATTGATGGCGACGACATCACCCAGCTTCCGCCTGAGCGCCGGCCGACCGGCATGGTGTTTCAGAGCCACGCGCTCTGGACTCATATGAACGTGTTCAAGAATCTGGCTTTCGGTCTCAAGCTGCGCGGTCTGCCCAAGGAACAGATTACCGAGAAGGTCGAGGCCGTGCTCGAACTGGTCGGCTTGGCGGGCTATGGCACACGCGGTGTCAATCAGCTTTCGGGCGGGCAGCAGCAGCGCGTGGCGCTGGCCCGGTCGCTCGTGCTCGAGCCCAAGATCCTCCTGCTCGACGAACCCTTTGCCAGCCTTGACCAGCATCTGCGCGAGCGGCTGCGCGAGGAGGTTCGGGATATCCAGCAGCGCCTCAAGATCACCACCCTGTTCGTCACCCATGGCCAGGACGAGGCGCTGGCCATGGCCGATCGCATTGTCGTCATGCGCGACGGCCGGACCGAGCAGATCGACCGCCCGGATGTGGTCTATCGCGAACCCCAGACTCCCTTTGTCGCCGGCTTCATCGGAACCATGAACCTGATAGAGGGCGAGGTGTCCAAAGGCCGCTTCGCCCGGGCCGATTTCAGGATCGATATCCCGATCCCGGATGGCCCGGCCACCCTGGCCATCCGGCCCGAAGCGCTGGACCTGGAAGCCGCCGAAGCGGGTGTCGCCCAGGTACACCGGGTGACCGATTACGGTACCCACGGCCTGGTCGATCTCGACCTCGGCGATGGCACCCGTCTCAAAGCCATGGTTGCGCACCCCGATCTTTTCAGCGAGGGGCAAAAGGTCAACCTCAAGCCACAGGCCATGGCGGCCTATCGTGACAATGCACGCGTCTATCGGAGCTAGGATGGTCGATCCGCTCTACTTTGATCGGGACGGTCACCGGACCTGGCTCAAATGGCATCGCGCCCGCCGCAAGGCGACCGACCCGGTGTTTACCGGCGCGCGTATTCTCGAGGGCCTGCGGCTGGGCGCAAGCGTCGAAGTCGATTTGGTCATCCATGCCGATCATGGCTGCGCTGTGCTGCACAATTTCGAGTTGGACAAGGAGACCACGGGCACCGGGCAGGTGCGCGACACTGCAGCCAACGTCCTGCGTGGCCTGCATCTGCGTGACAATACCGGTGCCGTCCTGCCCGACCGGGTGATGCTGCTCGAAGACCTCTGCGCCCTACTGACCGAGCAACCGCCCCAGGAGGGGGCACTGCTCCAGCTCGACTTCAAGGAAGAGATCGCGGCGCTTGATGATCGGACCATCGCCAATTTCGCCAATAGCGTCGGACCGGTCGCAGATGCCTTTATCCTCTCGGGCGGCGACATCGGCGCCATTCGAACACTGTCCAGCGCCGTGCCTGCGCTCAAGACGGGGTATGACCCCTGCTACGGCGACTCCCTGGCGCGGCTGCAAGCCACCGGCGACTTCGCCAGCTTTATCGGAGACGCCCTGACCGCTGCACCACAGGCCGACATGATTTACCTGGCCTATGAGATCGTGTTGTCCGCCCAGGATGCCGGGTTCGACATCGTCGGACCCATCCATGCCGTGGGCAAGCGTGTCGACGCCTGGACAATTCGCCAGGTCACCCCGGCCAGCCTCGAGCAGATAGAGCGCCTGCTGGCGCTCCAGGTTGACCAGATTACAACCGACGATCCGGAGGGGCTGCACGCGGCCCTTGCACCATGAGCATTGATTACGACAGCATACTTAAAGCCATGATTGCCGCCGCCCGTGAGGCGGGCACGTTGACTCAGGCCCATTTCAAGCGCTTCCGGGAGCTTGAAATCGGGATCAAGGGACCCGGGGACTTCGTGTCCGACGCCGACCGCGAGTCCGAACAATTGATCCGCAAACGTCTCTTGGAGATCGATCCGACCTGGAGCCTGACCGGGGAAGAATTCGCCCCCGTGGACGGATCCGATCCCGAGCATCGCTGGCTGGTCGACCCGATCGACGGCACCACGAACTTCCTCAATGGACAGCACTACACCATCACCATCGCGCTGCGGCGCGGCAACAGGACCCTGTGCGGTCTCGTCTATGACCCGGTCGCTGACGAAATGTTTACCGCCAAAATGGGAGGCGGTGCCTTTCTCAATGGCGAACGATTGCATGTCAGCCGCTCGACCGACGTCGCCATGATGTGCGTCGGCACGGGTCTGCCCACACCGAACCTGTCGCTTCATCCGGGCGCCTATGCCCGGCTCGACGCCATTCGTGCCCCCATCGGGGCCGTGCGGATCGTGGGCAGTGCAGCCAATAGCTGTGCCTGGGTCGCCTGCGGGCGTCTGACTGGTTATTTCGAAGAAACCGGCTTTGTCGACACCGCCGCCGGCATCCTGCTGGTCGAGGAGGCCGGCGGGGTCGTGACCGATTGGTGGGGCAGGGGGCCGGACATCTACGAGCAGACAGGATGCCTGATCGTCGCCAATGCGGCGACCCAGGCCTATCTGCTCGACCATCTCAAGGATGTCCCGCGTAAAAATCCGGCGGCCTGATCGGCCCTTACGGCATCAGCATGCCGCCATTGACCTCAATGGTTTGGCCGATGATGTAGCCGGACAGAGTTGCGCAGGCCAGGAACAGATAGGCGCCGACGCAGTCCTCGGCCACACCAAGCCGTCCCTGCGGCACCGTTGCCAACTGGGCCTTGAGCTGGGCTTCGGTCGAATAGCGCTCATGGAAGGGCGTTTCGATCACGCCCGGTGCCACCGCGTTGACGCGAATGCCGAAGGGAATGAACTCCTTGGCCATGCCGCGTGTGACATTGGCGATGAAGGCCTTGGACGAGCCATAAAGCCCCGCGCCACCGCTGGCCCCGTTGCGGGCGGCGATGGAGGTGGTGTTGATGACAAAGCCGCCACCCGCGGTCTTCATATGCGGCAATGCGGCCCGCGTTGCGGCGAGCACGGATCGGCCATTGAGGTCCATCACCGCGTCATAGTGCTCGTCCGTCATCTCGGCATAGGGCAGGCGCGCCACCATGCCTCCGGCATTGTTGATCAGCCCATCCAGCCGCCCAAACGCAGCCGCGGTCTCTTCCACCGCTCCGGCAATGGCCCCGGACTTGGAGGCATCTGCACGTACCAGATGTGCCTTGCCGCCGGCAGCCTCGACGGCATCTGCCACCGCACGGGCCGCATCCTCGCTCGAATTATAGTGCACGCCGACCATGGCGCCTTGCGCGCCAAAGGCCTTGGCCAGGGCAGCGCCAATGCCGGTGGAAGCGCCTGTAATGAGCACGGCCTTGCCGTTGAGTTCGGGAAGGGTGAGATTTGCCATTGGATGAGCCTCCTAAAGTCCGTCGCGTCCGCGAAAGCGGCGCTGGTAATCGGGATCGTAAAGCGCGCTTTCGCGAAAGTCTTGTGCGCCCAACCCCTTGCCGACAAAGATGATCGCTGTGCGTTCAATCGCCGGGTCGAATGCCCGCTCGATGGTGCCCAGCGTGCCCCGGATGATTATCTCTTCTGGCCAGCTGGCATGGGCGACGATGGCCACCGGGCAATCCGCCCCATAGAGCGGGGTCAACTCGGCAACCACGCGCGCGAGCGAATGGATGGCCAGATGAATTGCGAGGGTCGCTCCGGTGGCGCCGAATGCGGCAAGCGTTTCGCCCTCGGGCATGGGGGACGCGCGGCCCCCGATGCGGGTGAGGACGACAGATTGGTTGACCGCCGGTATGGTCAATTCACGGCCCAGCGCTGCCGCCGCTGCCGAAAAGGCCGGAACACCGGGCGTCAGCGTATAGGCAATGCCCAGCCGGTCGAGCCGCCGCATTTGCTCGGCCACCGCACTCCAGACGGACAGGTCGCCCGAATGCAGCCGGGCTACGTCCTCATTAGCGTCACGGGCGCGAATATATTCGGCCTCGATCTCGTCGAGCGACATCGGAGCGGTATCGATAAGCCGAGCGTCTGCCCTACACCATTGGAGCATGTCCTTTGGTACGATGGACCCGGCATAGAGGCAAACCTGGCAGCGCGCGAGCAGGTCGCGGCCCCGCACCGTAATCAGGTCTGCTGCGCCCGGACCGGCGCCGATGAAATGCACCGTCATGGCTTGCTCCATCGCCATTGGGTGATGGGCATGGCCGGCCGCCAGCCGGTAACCGTGCCCAGCGTCGCCGCGTGAGCAACCGAGAGCCGCACCAGTTCCCCGCCATGCTGGGCGTAGAGGGCGAGGAGCACCTGTTCCATTTCTAGGGTCACCGCATTGGCAACCAGCCGACCGCCGCTCCGCAGTGCGTTGATTGCCGCGTCCATCACACCGGGATGGGTGCCGCCACCACCCACGAAAATAGCATGGGGCGCGTCCAGCCCGGTGAGCGCAAGTGGTGCCTTGCCCGTAACCACGCGCATCTCCGGCACCCCGAGCTTGCGCGCATTGCGCATGATACGGGTGGCACGGTCTGGATCGCTCTCGATGGCCACGGCGCGCAGGCTGGGATCGGCCAGCATCCATTCTATGCCAATTGACCCCGAGCCTGCGCCGATATCCCAGAGCAGCTCGTGCCGCCGCGGGCCCAATGCGGCCAGGGTCACCGCGCGGATGTCGCGCTTGGTGATCTGTCCGTCGTGTTCGAAAAGCGCGTCGTCAAGCCCCGGCGTCAGTGGCAGTACGCGCGCGCCCGGCAGCGGCGCGACAGTGATGGCGCAGACATTGAGCGGGTTGATGTCGCCCAGCATGAAGCCATCCGCCATTTGCGAACGGATTTGTTCATCTGGCCCCCCCAGGGCCTCCAGCACAGTGATGATCGAGCGGCCAAATCCCGCCTCGACCAGCAGCGCCGCCAGCGCCCCAGGTCCATGCTGGTCCGACGTCAGTGCCAATATCTGCGCCGCCGGATGCAGATGCGGCCGGATCAGATCGATTGGCCGCCCGTGCAGCGACACGCAAGCGACCTCCTGCAATGGCCAGCCCAGCCGGCCAGCAGCCAGGCTGAATGCAGAAGGTTGTGGAATGACAAGCATTTGCGCCGGGTCGATCCGCCGGCTCAGCGTGGCGCCGACACCATAATAATACGGATCGCCGGAAGCCAGCACGCAAACCTTGTGGCCCTGCGCGGCCAGCACCGCCTCGATCGACGCTGAGAATGGCGTTTGCCACACATGCGTCTCGCCCGAAACGATAGGCGCTACCAATGCCAGATGCCGCTCGCCACCAAAGACGATTTCGGCCTCGCCAACGGCCGCGCGGGCCGCCAGCGACAGCCCGTCTAGCCCGTCTTCACCGATGCCGATAACCGAAAGCCATCGTCCGGTCATATGCCCACCCCGCGTGGCGAATAGACCAGCGGGTCCATGCCGGGCCGCTCGATGATCCGGGTTTCGGCCGAGCCGATGATGACACAGGTGGCCATGTCGGCGCTTTGCTGATCTGCCTCGCCGAGCGGGACCACCGCGAAATGCTCGTCCGGACGGCCCACGGCGCGGCCGAAGATCACCGGCGTCGTCACCGGCAGTGCCTCGCGCAGGATCTTGAAGGCGGTGGCCAGTTGCCAGGGTCGGGCCTTGGAGATCGGATTATAGAGCGCGATGACCAGGCCCGCCTCGGCCACGGCGCGCAGGCGGCGCTCGATCAATTCCCAGGGCTTGAGATTGTCCGAAAGCGAAATGGCACAGAAATCATGGCCCAGCGGCGCCCCGGCGCGGGCGGCGACGGCCAGCATGGCAGTGACGCCAGGCAGCACGGTGATCTGAAGCCGGCGCCAGGTTTCAGGGCCGGTCTCGATGGCCTCGCATACGGCCGCGGCCATGGCGAAAACGCCCGGATCGCCTCCCGACACCACACAGACCGAGGCCCCCTTTGATGCCGCATCGAGCGCCGCGCGGGCCCGGCTGATCTCTTCCCGGTTGTCCGAAGGCATTCGGCGCTGGTCGGGGCGCAGGTTCAGCCGGTCGAGATATGGGGCATAGCCAAAAAACTGTTCCCCGGCGGCGATGGCGTCGCGCACCTGTGGCGTGGTCTGTTCGGGATTACCCGGACCGGTGCCGACGATGACGAGCTTGCCGGTCATGGGCGATTGCTCCAGCCGGGCACCAGCACCAGTGAAAAATAGGGCGCAACGTCATCGCTCTTGTCGGCTAGGGGGATGGAGTGACCATTGGCGGTCGTACCGCGTTCGACATAGACCGCCTGGCCGAGCCGGCCGGCATCGGCGAGGGCGGCGCGCACCTTTGCCAGATTGCGGCCAAGCTTCATGATGACAGCGCCCTCGGTATTGCCCAGCTGCCGGGCCAGTTCGTCCCGCTCCAGCGTGCCAGGCAGCACGGTCAATATGTCGTCGCCCTGGACCAGCGGCAGCCCCGCCTCCGACCAGCAGCCCGACATCGCGGTGATGCCGGGAATGACTTGAGTGTGGTAGCGGGGAGCGAGGCGCAGATGCATATGCATGTAGCTGCCGTAGAACAGGGGATCGCCTTCGCTCAACACCGCAACGCTTCGCCCGGCGTCGAGATGGGATGCAATGCGCCCGGCGGCCTCGGCATAGAAGGCTTCGATCTGGTCCTTATAGCCATTCTCGCGCCGGTCGATCTCGGTGGTCACCGGGTAGTCCAGTGCCTCCTCTATCTGGCCCAAACGGAAATGGGCCACTGCAATTGCCCTGGCATTGCTCGCATTGCCGCGCTTGGCAAAATAGGCAACGACATCCGCTTGCGATATCGTGCGAACTGCCTTGAGGGTCAGCAATTCCGGATCGCCCGGCCCAGTGCCCACGCCATAGAGTTTCCCGCTCACAGGCCCGGCCTCGCCAAGGCATTGAGGCAGGCAGCAGTAATGGCGCTGCCGCCCAGTCGGCCACGCACGATGGCAAAGGGCACACCATAGGAATTGAGGGCCAGTGCGTCCTTGGATTCGGCGGCGCCGACAAAGCCCACCGGCATGCCCAGAATGGCGGCGGGTCTGGGGGCGCCGTCGCGCAGCATTTCGAGCAGGTGGAACAAAGCGGTGGGAGCATTGCCAATGGCTACCACCGCGCCTTCGAGCTGTTCGTCCCACAGATGCAGCGCCGCTGCGGACCGCGTATTTCCAATGCTTGTCGCAAGCGCTGGCACCCGCGGATCGCGCAGCGTGCAGATGACCGCATTGTCGGCTGGCAGGCGGGCGGCGGTTACGCCCCGCGCCACCATTTCGGCGTCGCACAGGATCGGTGCACCGGCGTTGAGCGCGATCCGTGCCGCAGTGACGAATCCGGGGCTGAAGGCGAAATGCTCCGCTGCCTCGACAAGGCCCGCAGCATGGATCATGCGTACGGCCAATTCGGCCTCGTCATCGGCGAATGGGCTCAGATCGGCCTCGGCGCGAATGATGGCGAAGGACTGGCGGTAAATGCTTTCGCCATCCTTGATGTAGTCATATTGGGTCATCGCCCACCCTGAAAAGGAACAGCGCCAGCGCTAAGCGCAGCCGCATCCAGAAGCTTGGAAGGCGTATCGCCTGCGCGGCCGGCAAAGACAAGGCCAATCCCGTCCGTCTGGCCGACCAGGGTCAGGTCAGCAGCGTGCGGATGGGCGCAGCCCTTCGAACACCCCGAGACATGCAGTGTTTGGCCGGTCGGCAGGCGGGGTGCGAGCTGAACCGCAAGTTCGCGCGCCGCAATATGACCCGAAGCACAGCCGCCGCTGCCGATACACGCGCTAATCCTGTTGCGTGGATCATCAGCCCTGGTGATGAAACCCAGTTCGGCCGCCTGTGCAATCAGCGCATCAGGTGCGTTATCGAGCAGCAGGATATGCTCCGGTGCCAGCCGTATTCTCGTGACCTTGCTGGCCATCGCCGCGTCGCATAGCGCGATAATCTCGGCGCTGCGAGCCGCGCCAAATGGCAGGGCGATGGCCCGGCTATGGCCTTGAGCAAGGTCGAGACTGGAGCGCCAGCGCACCAATACGCGCGAGGCCGCAGAGCTGGCGGGGCCTGAGACCTTATCCCGTACCGGGAATAGATCGGTTGCTCTTGCCTCGGGACCGATTGCGGCAAGCGCGCCCAATGCGGCCAAGGCCGTCGTCACCGCGCCCTCGTCGTCCATATGCTGCGGCTTGCCGCCGCCCAGCGTCACGGCCCAGCCAATGCGGGGCTGTGCCCGCAGGTGTATGTCGGCCTTGAGCGTAGCAAGGCAGATCTGACCACCGCCATCGATCACCACGCTGACCTTGGGTCCGAGCCGCTCGGCCATCCCAGCGGCGCCCCTGCCAATGGCATCTGCCAGGGGTCGCGGATCTGCGAGTTCTTCCGGATCATCGCCTGCAATGGGCGAGATGTCGATTGTAAGCCCGGTTTCGACAGGCAATAAGGCAGCAACAGCCTCGGCGAAGGCGGGGGCCGTATCGGGTCGCAGGCCGCGGACCTGGAGATTGCCCCGCGCGGTGATCTCGATGAGACCGTTGCCATGCTGGTCGGCCATCTTTGCAATAGCGGCCAAGTCTGCGGGTGTCAGTCTGGCTCGGGCAACGCGGACACGCGCCAGGAGTCCATCGCCGGTCTGCATCGGTGCGTAAAGGGTTGGACAGGCGCCGCGTCTAGCGGGTTCCGCGACAATCCCGGTCAGCAATGTGCGAGGGCTGCTCGTTGGTGCCAAAGTCATGCACCCATCATTATCAGCCCGCGTTTGGCAGCACTACTCCGGCTTGCGCAGAAGATAGGTGTCCATGATCCAGCCATGGCGCTCACGGGCCAGAGTGCGCGTGTTGGCGATGGTTTCGCACACATCGCCCAGCCGTCCGGCGACAAGGATCTGGTCGGGCGTGCCGAGGTAGGCGCCCCAGAAGATTTCAAGATTGGGGTCTGCATCGCGAAACGCCATCTGCCCATCCAGCATGACCACAGTGTCGGTGGTGATGGCGCCAAGCTTGCGGCCCGGCGTGATCAGCACCGGCTCGCCGATGCGATTGAGGGCAATGCCGTGGGCAGCCGTCAAGGCCTGAATAGCGGTAATGCCCGGAATGACTTCAACCCGGATAGGCTCGGCAACATGTTCAAGAATGCGCAGCGTGGAATCGTAGAGTCCCGGATCGCCCCAGACCAGAAAGGCTCCGGTGCCATTCTCGGGGACATCGGAAATCAGCATTGCGTAGATGTCAGCAAGGGTCCGGTGCCAGTCAGCGACGCCCTCACCATAATCGGCGCTTTGTGCGTCGCGCCTGGGTACGGCGTAACCGATCTGGCGCGGATCCGGCCTGAATACATGGCGGGCAATGATGGAGCGCCGAACATCGGCCAGATCGGATTTGTTGGCGCCCTTGTCCGGAATGAAAAGCACATCGGCCCGGTTAAGGGCGTCAATCGCGGCGACCGTGACATGCTCGGCGCAACCAGTTCCGATCCCGACGACATATATGGTTTTCATGGTTGCCCCCGCACCATTGGTCCTGCTGCAATGGCAGAGCGTCGCTCGCCTGGCAAGGCGTGACTATTCCGTGTCGTCCTTGACCGCTTCCATGGAAACATGGGTGGAGGTATGCGCGACATGTGGCAGAGCCGAGATTTTCTCGCCCAGCACCTCCCGATAGGCGGCGATATCCTTGGTGCGGACCTTGAGCAGATAGTCAAAGCTCGAAGCAATCATATGTGCCTGCTCGACCTCGGGCAGGGCGCGCACGGCCCTGTTGAATGCGTCCAGCGCTGCCTTGCGAGTGTCGCTGAGACGCACTTCGACAAAGGCCACATGCGGCAGGCCCAAGCGCGTCGGGTCAATCACGGCCCGATAGCCCAGGATATAGCCCTCATGCTCCAAACGCCGGATACGGGCCTGGCAGGGCGTTTTGGACAGATTGACCCGCCGGCTCAATTCCGCAACGCTGATCCGGCCATCGCTGGCCAATTCGTAGATGATGCGCCGGTCGATGTGGTCCAACGGACTGCCAGGCGGAAATTTCATAGGCGTTTCTCTAATTTCATGACGATCTGATGTTTCAATCGCCTGCCCACGCGTAGCAGATTGGGCGAAACGGCCATAGCGTTTCTGGCATCATGGGCCTGAGCTTCAGGATTGACCGATTATGCCACAGACCCCACCTCGCCAATTGCTTCGCGCCCGGCTCCATGCCGAGGAAACCACGCTCGTCCGGGACCTGATCGGCCAGACAGGCCTTGACGAAACCGCCCGCGACCTGATTTCGCAGCGCGCCGTCGATCTAGTTCAGGCTGTCCGCAACAGCAGCAAGCTGGGCCTGATGGAGAGCTTTTTGGCCGAATATGGCCTGGACAGCGAGGAAGGCCTGGCGCTGATGTCGCTGGCGGAAGCGCTTCTGCGGGTGCCCGACAGCGAAACGGTTGACGCCCTGATCCACGATAAGATTGGCGGCGCCGATTGGGCCCGCCATTTCGGTGGCTCCGAGAGCCCCCTGGTCAATTTTTCGTCCTGGGCGCTGAACCTGACCGCCGAGGTGCTGGGCGATCCCGAAATCGCCCCGAAATCGGCATTGCACCGGGCCGTGGCGCGGCTGGGTGAACCAGTCATCCGCACCGCTGTCAGCCATGCCATGCGCCTGATGGGCAGCCAGTTCGTCTTTGGCCGAACCATCGACGAAGCCGTTGCGCATGCCAAAAAACCCGAGGCTCTGGGCTATCGCTATTCCTACGACATGCTGGGCGAGGCAGCCCGCACGGCTGAGGACGCGCAGCGCTATTTTCACGCCTATCTCAACGCCATCAACGCTTTGGCACCGCATTGCATTCACGGCTCAGTGCGCGACAATCCGGGCATTTCGGTAAAGCTCAGCGCCCTTCACCCACGCTATGAATTTGCTCAGCGCGAGCGCGTGATGACCGAACTGGTCGAGGTCACGCGTCAGCTCGCTCTGGTCGCGGCCAAGGCCAATATGGGCTTCAACATCGACGCTGAGGAGGCCGACCGGCTCGACCTCTCGCTCGACGTGATCGAAGCTGTGCTCGAAGCGCCCGAATTGGCCGGTTGGAACGGTTTTGGTGTAGTGGTGCAGGCCTATGGCAAGCGCGCCCTGCCGCTGATCCAATGGCTGGAGGAAACTGCCGCCCGGCTGGATCGCCGGATCATGGTTCGTCTGGTCAAGGGGGCCTATTGGGACGCCGAGATCAAGCGCGCGCAGGTTATGGGTCTGCCGGGTTATCCGGTCTTTACCCGCAAGGCGGCGACCGATGTCAGCTATATCGCAGCTGCGAGAAAGCTGCTCGAGGCCGAACACATCTACCCGCAATTCGCGACCCACAACGCCCACACCGCAGCCGCTGTACTGTATCTGGCTCAGCAGTGCGGCCGGACCAAGGACAGCTACGAGTTTCAGCGGTTGCACGGCATGGGCGAACAATTGCACGATGTTTTGCGCAAGGCCGAAGGGACGACCACGCGTATCTATGCGCCGGTAGGTGCACATAAGGATCTGCTCGCCTATCTGGTGCGGCGTCTTCTGGAAAACGGGGCCAATGGCTCTTTCGTCTATCAGATAGCCGATGACGACATTCCGGCCGAGACGGTGGCCGAGGATCCGATTGGCAAGCTCTTGGCACTGGGCGATGCCATCCCCAATCCGGCCATTCCGCAACCTGCGGCGATCTTTGGCCGCCGCCGCAATTCCGAGGGGCTGGACCTGTCGGACCCCGTTGCGTTCGGAGCGATGGAGACGGCGCGGAAGGGCTTTGCGACGCATCGCTGGCGAGCGGCCAGCCTGGGTGCGATGGACGCGAGTGGTGACTCCATGATCGTGGTTGCGAACCCGGCAGACAATTCCGACACAGTCGGTGAGGTGCGGCAGGCGAACGGGGCACAGGTACAGCAGGCCATCGCGGCGGCGAGCGGGTCGCGGTGGAGCGAAGTGCCGGTTGCCGAGCGCGCTGCCATGCTGCGGCGTGCTGCCGATCTTTATGAGGCCAACGCTGCCGAATTCTTCGCCCTTCTGGCCCGCGAGGCCGGCAAGAGTTGGGCGGATGCGGTTGCCGAACTGCGCGAAGCCGTTGATTTCCTGCGCTATTACGCCGATGAGGCGCAAAAGCTGAAAGCCCCGGCCCGCGGCCCCTTTGCCTGCATTTCGCCCTGGAATTTCCCACTCGCCATTTTCACCGGGCAAGTCTCCGCTGCGCTGGTGGCCGGCAATCCGGTCCTGGCCAAGCCGGCGCCGCAGACCCCGCTCATTGCCTGGCGTGCGGTCCAATTGATGCATGAGGCCGGGGTGCCCGCGGATGCCGTCCAACTGCTGCCCGGCGGACCGGAGTTGGGCACGCAACTGACGTCCAACCCCGCCATCGCGGGCGTCGCCTTCACGGGTTCCCTACCAACCGCGCGGCGCATCGAACAGGCCATGGCCCAGCATCTATCGCCCCATGCCCCGCTCATTGCGGAGACCGGTGGCCTGAATGCCATGGTGGTGGACACCACTGCGCTGACCGAGCAGGCGGTTCGCGACATCATCGCCTCGGCCTTCCAGTCGGCCGGTCAACGATGCTCGGCCTTGCGCATTCTCTATGTCCAGGAGGAGGCGTATGAACGGACCATGGAGATGCTCAAGGGCGCCATGAACGAACTTGCACTCGGCGACCCCTGGAACCTGGCGAATGACATTGGTCCCATCATCGATGCGACGGCGCGGGACAAGATCAATGCCTATGTCGCGGCGCGGCAGGATCGCATAGTGCACCAGCTGGTGGCACCAGATGGCGGCACATTTGTCGCCCCTACGGTGCTTGAGGTGGCCGGCATCGAGGAGATGCCCGAGGAGATTTTCGGCCCGGTCCTCCATGTCGCGCGCTTCAACGGTGACGAACTCGAAAAGGTCATCTCTGCCATCAACAATTCGGGCTACGGCCTGACCTTTGGCATGCATACCCGCATTTCTTCGCGTGTGAAGCGTTTGGCGCACGCTGTTCACGTCGGCAATATCTATGTGAACCGGAACCAGATCGGCGCCGTGGTTGGCAGCCAGCCCTTCGGCGGTGAGGGTCTTTCTGGAACAGGCCCCAAGGCCGGCGGTCCACACTATCTGCCACGGTTCACGCAAGGCAGCTCATCACTACAGCAAGGCGTTCTCGACCTTCCGGGACCAACAGGTGAGAGCAACAGGCTCAGTGCCGTCCCACGCGGGACGCTGCTTTGCCTCGGACCCACGCCGGAAGATCTGGCTGGCCAGATCGAAATGGCCAAAAAAGGCGGTTGTCGCTTCGAAAGCGGCGACGTGGATTTGGAGCAGCTGCGCCTGGGAACGGACTTCGATGCAGTGGCTTGGTTCGGTGATGAAAATCAGCTCAGAAGCATCCGCAGGGCGCTGAGCCAGAGGACCGGCGCGCTAATGCCCTTGCTGTCAGGTCCAGGGGATATCGGCAGGCTTCAGCTTGAGCGCCATGTCTGCATCGACACCACGGCAGCAGGTGGCAACGCATCGCTGATGGCGTCGGCGCTCTAGACGCAAGGCAGATCCCGTCTCTCCCTGCAGGGGTGGCGGGACCCGCCCCCTGATGCATTCAGCCTTCGGCGACCAGCAATGCCAGTTTTGCCGGAATGGAGAGGACATCGCGCACCATCTGCACGCGCTCCGGGGTGTAGTAGCCCTCGACATCGAGAATATTCATGGTGGCAACCAGCTCGTTGCCAAGAATGATCGGCATATTGACCACTGATTGGCAGCCAAGCTGGTTGATCAGTTCGTGATCGAAGAAGACCTCGGCGATGTCCTCGATGGTGTTGGCGACGAAGTACCGGCGCTCCTTGTGGACGATATCGAACCAGGGGCCGTAATTGATCGGCTTGGTGCCCGATGCCGGATAGTTCACCGGATCGCTGGTATAGGCGCGGCGGGCAACATCAGCGGCCATATCGACGGTCATGATGGTGAAGAGCTTGGCGCCCACGCTGGCTTGAGCGAGATCCTGCAGGGCCTTGTAGGCAGCCTCGGCGGTTTGCGCCACGGCGATGGCGGCGTCGAAGGTTGCGAGGGCTTCGGTGGTGGTCATCTGGGGTCGTCCTGAAAATACTAAAAGTGTGGTCCGCAGTGGTGCGCCCGGATTCGCCGGGTGGCGAAGGTGTTGTAGGATCGGACCTGTCCCAACCGCGCTGCCAGCCTTACCCGCCCTCGGTGGCGGCGAGCAGCTCGCGGGAATAGGGCTCTTTGAGGTCGGCGGATTTGAGTTGGGCGACATCAGCAACCTCGACGATGCGGCCATGGCGCATAACCGCTAGGCGATCACAGAGAAAGCTCACCACGGGCAGATTGTGGGTTACCAGCAGAAACGTCAGCCCCTGCTCGCGCCGGAGACGCTTCAAGAGGTTGAGGATTTCGGCCTGCACGGACACGTCGAGCGCCGAGGTCGGTTCGTCCAGCAGCATCACCTTGGGCTCGAGCATCAGGGCGCGGGCAATGGCGACGCGCTGGCGCTGCCCGCCTGAAAGCTGGTGCGGAAAGCGGAAGCGGAAACGCTGGTCCAGACCTACCGCGGTGAGCATGGCTTCGACCCGCTCGCCCCGATTGCCAAGGCCATGAATAGCCAGCGGTTCGCTCAGCGCCGCGTCGATGGTCTTGCGAGGGTGCAGCGACCCATAAGGGTCCTGAAATACCATCTGCACCTTTCGCGACACATTGCGATCGACATGATGGCTCCGTGCCCCGCCCATGACGGAAATGTCGCCGGTCCAATCCGGGGCAAGACCTGCAATGGCGCGCAGAATGGTGGATTTGCCCGAACCGCTCTCACCAACCAGGGCGAAGCTTTCGCCCTCGGGAATGGAGAGGTTCACATCGAAGACGACCTTGGTGTCGCCATAGGCAATATCGAGATTTTTGAGGTCTATGGCGTTCATGTGCCGGCCCATTGCGTGCGGTCGAGCACGGGGAGTTCGTCGCGGGTTTCGTTGATCACCGGCATGGCGGCGAGCAGGCCCTTTGTGTAGGGGTGCTGAGCGTTTTCGAGCTGACCAGCGGCGCATTCTTCAACCACCTGGCCCGCATTCATCACCAGGATGCGGTCGCAATAGCGGCTGACCAGGTTAAGGTCATGGCTGATCAGGATCAGCCCCATTCCCTTGTTGCGCACCAGCTCGTCGATAATATCGAGCACCTGCGCCTGCACCGATACGTCGAGCGCCGAGGTCGGTTCGTCGGCAATCAGCAATTCAGGCTCCGGGATCAGCATCATGGCGATCATGATTCGTTGGCCCATGCCGCCCGAGACTTCATGCGGATAGAGTTTTGCCACCCGCTCGGGATCATTGATCCGCACGGCATGCAGCATCTCGATGATCCGTGCCTGAACGTCGCGGCGCGGCAGCTTCTGGTGCGTCACCAGCGCTTCGGCAATCTGCTCGCCCACGGTCATCACCGGGTTGAGCGAGAATTTCGGGTCCTGCATGACCATGGAAATGCGGGCGCCGCGAATGGCGCGCATTTGCTTTTCGCTCTGGCTCAGAATGTCGATGCCGTCGAATTCGAGCTTGTCTGCGGTGACTTCACCTGGCTTGCGGATGAGCTTGAGGATCGAGCGGCCGGTCATGGATTTGCCCGAACCACTCTCGCCCACAATGCCAAGGCGTTCGCGGCCCAGGGTAAAGCTGAGACCCTTCACCACTTCGACGCGCCCGGTATGGGTTGGGAAGCTGACGCGCAGGTTTTGAACACTGAGGAGGGGGGCGGTCATCAGCTCTTGCCCTCACTGGTCTTTTGCATCTTCCGCTCGGTCAATTCTTGCCCTCACTTTTGGGATCGAGCACGTCACGCAGCCCGTCTCCCAGGAAGCAGAAGCCCAGCGACACGATGATGATGGCAAAGCCGGGCATGGTGGCGACCCACCACTGATCGAGAATGAAGGTGCGGCCTCGGCTGATCATCGCACCCCATTCGGGCAGCGGCGGTTGGGCGCCCAGACCAAGGAAGCCCAGGCCAGCCGCGGTCAGGATCACGCCGGCCATGTCCAGGGTGACGCGGATGATCATCGATGAAGTGCAGAGCGGCAATATGTGCTGCACGATGAGACGGACAGGGCCGCCACCAGCAAGCTGCACCGCCTGGATATATTCGGCATTGCGGATGGTCAGCGTTTCGGCACGGGCAATGCGCGCATAAGCCGGCCAGGAGGTGATGGCGATGGCAATGATGGCATTGTTGATACCGGGGCCAAGCGCGGCCACGAAAGCCAGCGCCAGGATCAACTTGGGAAGCGACAGGAAGATATCGGTAAAGCCCATCAGGAAGCGATCCACCCAGCCGCCGAAATAGCCGGCAATGGCGCCGATCAGCAGGCCCAACGGAGCCGAAATCAATGCCACCAGCAACACGATGGTGAGCGTGATCTGCGAACCCCAGACCACGCGGGAGAAGATATCGCGGCCAAGTTCGTCCGTGCCCATCCAATGTGCTGCCGAGGGGGGCATCAGCCGATTGCCAAGGTCCTGCCCGACGGCCGAATAGGGCGCAATCCAGGGGGCGAAGGCCGCCGTCAGCAGCAGCACCAGGATGATGACCCCGCCCAGCACAGAAAGCGGATTGCGCATCAGCGCGGTGAAGACGCGATAAGCGCGGCCCACATTGGCCTGCAGGCGGGATGTCGGAGAATCGGCCAGAAGCCAGTCGCGGTTGCTCATCAGCGGGCCCTCGGGTCGAGGACGCGATAGAGCACGTCCGAGATCTTGTTGATGACGATGAATACGGCGCCGATCACCAGCGTTGCCCCGAGCACGGCATTCATGTCGGCGTTGAGCAGCGCAGTGGTCAGGTAATTGCCGATACCGGGCCAGGAAAAGACGGTCTCGATCATCACTGAGCCTTCCAATAGGCCCGCATAGGAGAGGCCGATCACGGTAATCAGCGGCACTCGGATCGGGTTGAAGGCATGGCGCCAGATGACGACGCGCTCCGGCACGCCCTTGACGCGGGCCGTGGTGACGAATTCCTGGCTCAATTGGTCGAGCATGAAGCTGCGCGTCATGCGGGCAATATAGGCGAGGCTGAAAAAGCCCAGCACGGCGGCCGGCAGGATGATGTGGCTTACTGCGTTCCAGAAGATGTCGATCTCGCCGCGAATGAGGCTGTCGATAAGGATCATGCCGGTGACCGGCTCCACCAGCCCATCATAGAAGATGTCGAGCCGTCCCGGGCCGCCGACCCAACGCAGGCGTGCATAGAACAGGGCAAGCCCAACCAAGCCCAGCCAGAAGGCCGGTACGGAATAGCCGAGCAGACCAACAACGCGGATGACTTGGTCGAGCCAAGAGCCCTGCCGGGCGGCGGCCGTGACGCCAAGGGGGATGCCAAGTGCGCAGCCGATGAGAATGCCCAGCGTCGCCATTTCAAAGGTGGCCGGGAAGAACCGGGAAAGGTCCTCGATAACCGGGCGGCCGGTGGAAACCGACATGCCCAGATCGCCCGTGAACACATTACCCACGTAGGAAATGAATTGCATCCAGAGCGGCTGATCGAGCCCCATGGCGATCTTGGCGACGTCATATTGTTCCTGCGTCGCCCGGTCGCCCACGACGGCCAGGACCGGGTCGATGGGAATGACCCGGCCAATGAAGAAAGTGATGGCCAGTAGGCCCAGAAAGGTCAGAAAGAGCGTGAGGACGAAACCGCTTGCTGTGGAAAAACCACGAACGAGGCCTCTGCCTGCATAGCCTGGTGCCGGCTCCGGCGATGCGCCCTGCTGATCAATCGCCACTCGAAATCCTTTCGGAGAAACAAGCTCTTATGGCCGCCGGCCTGCTGTGCCAGTGGATCGCAAAAGCTTCACATTTCGCTTTCACCATACAAGAAACTTTGCTTATATCAAAAAAATTTTGGTGGAGTGGGTTATGGCCGAGGCATTGGCGAAGGCAGGGGAGGGGCACCCCAAAGTGGGGGCGCTGATCCGTGCGCGCCGCCGTCAGCAGCACATGACCCTGATGGCACTGGGCGAAGCCGCCAATGTCTCGGTCGGCTATCTCAGCCAGGTCGAGCGGGACCACGCAACCCCCTCGCTGGGAACGCTCGCGCAGATCGCCAGGGCCCTCGGAGTCTCGATCGATTATTTCGTCTCCTCGCCAGCCACGCACAACGCCCTGACTCGGGCAGGGGAGCGCAACCGCTTCTCGCTCGACGGTTCTTCCATCATCTATGAGCGCCTGGGCGCCGACTTTCCCGGCAACCAGCTCTCGAGCTTCCTGATGGTCGTGCCGCCCGGCTATCAGTCCGAAACCGTCGCGCACGAAGGCGAAGAGATCCTTTATGTTCTCGAAGGGTCAATCACCCAGCGTCTCGATGGCGAGGAAATGGAGATGAGTGCGGGCGACAGCCTGCATTTCCGTGGCAACCGCCCCCACTCCTGGTCCAACCACACCGACCAGCCGGCCCGTCTGCTCTGGACCGGCACGCTGGCACTCTTTCGCTCTACGGCGCGCCCGCGCCCCGTGCTGGCGAAACCCAAAGCCGGCACCAATAAGCCGGTCCGCAAGAAGCCCAATCCCAAGGAGAAACGCACATGAAGCTCTTCCGCACAGCCCTTATGGCATCCGCGCTTGCCCTGCCGCTGGCAGCAGGCGCTGCCTATGCCGCAACCCCGGCCGACGCGCTGGTGATCGCCCAGAATATCGACGATATCGTCGCGCTGGACCCTGCACAGGCCTATGAATTCTCGGCCGGCGAGATCAATGCCAACCTTTATGACCATCTGGTGCAGTATGCCGCCGAGGACACCACCGTCCTGGCGCCGGGTCTGGCCAGCGAGTGGACCGCCGATGAGGCGGCCAAGACCATCACCTTCACCATGCGCGAGGGCGCAACTTTTGCCTCGGGCAACCCGGTCCGCGCCGAAGACGTGCTGTTCTCGTTCAAGCGCGTCGTGACGCTGAACCTGACCCCGTCCTTCATCCTGACCCAGCTTGGCTGGAGCGCCGACAATATTGACGAGATGGTCACCATCGATGGCAACACCGTAACCATCAAGTGGGATGGCGATTTCGCCTCGGCCTTCGTACTCAATGTCCTGGCTTCGCGTCCGGCTTCGATCGTCGATGAAGTGCTGGTTAGCGAGCACGTCGAAGGCGACGACTGGGGCAATGCCTGGCTCAACACCAATTCGGCCGGTTCCGGTCCCTTCGTGCTGACCGACTATCGCCCGGCCGAACTGGTCCGCATGACGGCGAACGAGAACTATTTCGATGGTGCGCCTGCCATGAAGCAGGTGCTCATCCGTCACGTTGCTGAAGCGGCGACCCAGCAGCTCCTGCTGACCTCGGGCGACGTGGACATGGCCAAGAACCTGACCCCTGACCAGATCGCCAGCCTGGGTGATGGGGTAAAGGTCGAAGCCTTCCCCCAGGCCGCTGTGCACTTCCTCTCGTTCAACCAGAAGACCGAGAGCCTGACTGATCCCGCCCTATGGGAAGCCGCACGCTACCTCGTCAACTATGACGGCATGACCGAGAGCTTCCTCAAGGGCCAGATGGAAAAGCACCAGGCCTTCTGGCCCAAGGGCTTCCCCGGTTCCTATGACGAAACCCCCTATTACTACGACGTTGAAAAGGCCAAGCAGATCCTGGCCGACGCCGGTGTGGAAACCCCGATCACTGTCACGCTCGACGTGATCAATTCGGCGCCCTTCACAGATATGGCCCAGTCGCTACAGGCGGGTTTTGCCGAAGCGGGCATCAACTTCGACATCCTGCCCGGCACCGGCGCCCAGGTGATCACGAAGTACCGTGACCGTACCCATGAGGCCATGCTGCTCTATTGGGGTCCAGACTTTATGGATCCGCACTCCAACGCCAAGGCCTTTGCCTATAATTCGGACAATTCGGACGACAACTACACGGCAACAACCACCTGGCGGAATGCCTGGGCCGTGCCGGAAGAAATGAACGAGGAAGTGCGCGCCGCGCTTGCCGAGTCCGATCAGGCCACCCGCAACGAAATGTATGTCGAGTTGCAGAAGAAGGTGCAGGCTGAAAGCCCGATCGTCATCATGTTCCAGGCCCAGTTGCAGATCGCCATGGGCGAGAATGTCGATGGCTATGTCAACGGGTCTAACTCGGACTTCGTTTACTACCGCCTCGTGACCAAGGACTGATTGGTCCCTACCCATTCGGCGGCCCTGACCATCGGGCCGCCGGACGCGGAGCCGGGCATTTCCTCCTCCCGCCCGGCTCCGCCACACTTTCAGCTCAGGACAGATTTCATGAATCCCACGCTTGCCAGCCGCATGGACAATCTGCGCGCCCGCATGGCCGAGACGAACACCGATCTGGTCGTGATTGGTCCGTCCAGCCACATGCGCTATCTTGCCGACCTCTCGCCCCATGGCGATGAACGTCCGGTCATGCTGATGGTCAGCCAGAATTTTGCCGGCTTCCTGATGCCCGCGCTGAATGTAGACTCGTCGCGCCAGCACACGGATTTGCCATTCTTCGCCTGGGCCGATGCCGATGGCCCGGATGCGGCGCTGGAAGAACTGCTTGCCGCAACGGAGATCGACCGCAAAGCGCCGTCCGTCGTGCTGGACGAAACCATGCGCGCCGATTTTGCGCTGCTGGTGATCGATGCGCTCCCCGGTGCAAAGCGTCGCTTCACGCAGGACACCGTGGGGTATCTGCGTTCGCGCAAGGACGAGGCTGAATACCAGGCCATTAAGGCAGCGCATCTGCTCAATGACCGGGCAGTGGAGGCGGCCTTCGCAGCGCTCAAGCCCGGCATGAGGGAAATCGACCTGGCCGGACTGATCGACGACTTCTACTTGGCCAATGGTGCCACGACCGTGTTCTGCTCGGTCTGCTTTGGGCCAAATGGTGCCTTTCCGCACCACCATACCGGCGCGACCCAGCTCAAGCGGGGCGATGCCGTTCTGATCGATACCGGCTGCCGGTTGAATGGCTACCCCTCCGACATGACCCGCGTGGGTTACTATAGCTCGGCACCCGAGGGGTTTGCAGAAGTCCATACCATCGTCGATCAGGCCGTCGAGGCGGCACTGGCCGCTTCAGTGCCGGGCGCCAAGGCCAGCGACGTCGACAAGGCGGCGCGCGACGTCATCTCCAATGCCGGCTACGGCGCTAATTTCCTGCATCGAACCGGCCATGGCCTGGGCATCGACGTGCATGAAGCGCCCTATATCACCGGCACCAGCCAGACTGTGTTGGAAGAAGGCATGGTGTTTTCAATCGAGCCGGGCATCTACCTGCAAGGCCGCTTCGGTCTGCGGCTCGAGGAGATTGTCATCATCCGCGATGGCAAGGCTGAAATCTTCTCAGGGATGCCCCGCGCGGCGGTTGTTGCGGGATGATCGCGACAATCCCGGAGCTACGCACCGATCGTCTGGTGCTGCGCGCCCATGTCGGTGACGATCTGGCCGATTGTCACGCGATCTGGGCGCATCCGGACGTCGCGCGCTTTACCGGCGGTCGCACGTCAACCAGGGAACAGGTGTGGTGGCGCATTCTGCGCTACGGCGGACTCTGGCAGATGCTCGGCTATGGCTATTTTGCCGTAGTCGATCGCCGCAACGGTCGTATGATCGGCGATGTGGGACTGGCCGATTTTCGACGCGACTGCAGCCCCGCTCTCGGCCAGACACCCGAGGCGGGTTGGGCTTTCCACCCCGCCGTCCATGGCCAGGGTTTGGCCGGCGAAGCCCTGGCAGCGGTGCTCGATTGGGCGGACACGACCGGCATTGAGCAAATCTGCTGCATCATCGATCCAGGCAATGCTGCGTCCCTACGTTTGGCGAACAAAGTGGGATTCAAGGACGCTGGACCTGTCATCTATCACGGCGAAACGCTCGTGCGGCTTGACCGTGCTCACCAGAAGTCCTAGCCGGCCTCAAACCGGGTAGCGCGGTATTCGAGCGGTGCCGCGCCCCGCTTTTTCCGGAACACCTTGGCGAAGTAGTTGCTGTTCGCAAATCCAGTCAGCCTGGCGATTTCACCTACCCCCATCTCGGTGGCCAATAGCAGCCGCTCAGCACGGGCGAGGCGGCGTGTCAGCACAAAATCCGAGGGCGATTGTCCCACCGTCAGTGTGAACTGGCGCACGAAATGCGCGCGGCTCATTTCGGCAATCTCGGCAAGGCGCGCGACTTGCAGGGGAGCTGTCAGATTGTCATCGACATAGGTCGTGACCCGGGCCATGGCCGGGGGCAGGGCGGTTTCGCCCGGCAATCGCGCGCCAAAGACGCCATCATGCAGTGTCGCCATCGCCGCGTAGCCGAGCACGGAAACCTGTCCAGGAGATGGTTCGGCAAGCGTCATGGCATCCAGGGCCGTGGCGGCCAGTCGGTCTATCTGTCTCGCGCCCAGCGACACAACGGGCCCAGAACTGTCCAGGATTTCGCGCGCCAGGCGCAGCGCCTCCCGGCCATTGAGCAGTAGCCAGAAATACTCCCAGTGCCCGCCGCGTTCGAGGTAGTAGCGATGCGCATGCGGCATGGTCACCAGCATGGTCTTGCCCGGTGTCAGCCGATACTGCACCCCGGCATAATCGAGCCGTCCTTCGCCATGCGTGGTGTGCTGGATGACCAGGAATGGTGCAGTGCCGCGCTTCATGCCGTCCCAGGAATAGACCTCGTTGCGGCGCTGTTCATAGCCCGCACTGACCGCCATGCAATGGAGCGGCGCCACGCTGCGCGGCACCGAAAGACGACAAATGTCGAAGCCATGTTCAAGCAGACTGTTTAGCACAAAATTACCCAGGTTCGCACAAGCTTTCTCTACAACGAACAAGCGCTCGGGGCTAGTTATTGCTCACAGACTGTCAGCGCTCAGAGGCGCACAGGGAGGGAAAATGTCGTTCAAAGTGACCGTTATCGGCGCCGGCTCTGTCGGTTTCACCAAGACCCTGATTTCGGACCTGCTCAAGGTGCCCGAATTCGTCGATTGCGAATTCGCGCTGACCGATATCAACCCGCACAACCTCGACATGGTCAAACAGATCATCGAGACCATCGTTTCGGTGAACAAGCTGCCGGCCAAGGTGACTGCTACCACCGACCGGCGCGAGGCGATCTCGGGCGCGCGCTACATCATGTCCTGCGTGCGCGTCGGCGGGCTGGATGCCTTCTCGACCGACATTTCCATCCCGCTCAAATACGGCGTCGATCAATGCGTGGGCGACACCATCTGTGCCGGCGGCATTCTCTACGGCCAGCGCAACATTCCGGTGATCCTGGATTTCTGCAAGGATATCCGCGAGGTCGCTGAACCCGGCGCACTGTTTCTCAACTATGCCAACCCCATGGCCATGAACACCTGGGCCGCCGAGATGTATGGCGGGGTCAATGTGGTTGGCCTGTGCCATGGCGTGCAACACGGTGCGCACCAGATCGCGCAGGTGCTGGGCGTCGAAGATGGCGAGCTGGACTATGTCTGCTCGGGCATCAATCACCAGACCTGGTATATCGACATCCGTGCCAAGGGCCGGAAGATCGAGAGCGACGAGCTGATCGCTGCCTTCGAAAAGCATCCGGTTTACTCCAAGCAGGAAAAAGTGCGCATCGACGTGCTCAGGCGCTTCGGCGTCTATTCCACGGAGTCCAATGGCCATCTCAGCGAATACCTGCCCTGGTATCGCAAGCGCCCCGAGGAGATCGGCCGCTGGATCGACATGAGCGATTGGATTCACGGCGAAACCGGCGGCTATCTGCGCTATTCGACCGAGCGCCGAAACTGGTTCGAAACCGACTTCCCCATGTTCAAGGAGCAGGCCAACAAGCCGCTTTCCGAGCACAAGCGCACCAGCGAACACGCCAGCTACATCATTGAGGCCATCGAGACAGGCCGGCCCTATCGTGGCCATTTCAACCGGCGCAACAACGGCATCATCACCAATCTGCCCGATGACGCCATCATCGAAAGCCCGGGCTATGTCGACCGTTTCGGTATCAACATGATCGAGGGCATCACCCTGCCCACGGCTTGCGCCGCGACCTGCTCGGTTTCGGTTTCGGTGCAGCGCCTTTCGGTTGAAGCGGCCATGACCGGCAATATCGATACGCTAAAACTCGCCGTGCTGCACGATCCGCTGGTGGGCGCCATCTGCACCCCGGACGAGGTCTGGGCCATGGTCGACGAAATGGTGGTCGCGCAGGCGCAATGGCTGCCCCAATACGCCGACGCGGTGCCCGCCGCCAAGGAACGCATTGCCAAGTCAACGGTCAAGACCCGCGACTGGGAAGGTGCCGCGCGCAAGCGAGTGCGCTCTGTAGAAGAATTACGCGAGATGAGTGGCGCGCATCACTAGGTCCTCCGGCGCTCCTCCCGGCGCCTGGGTAGCGGCTCGGCACAAGCCGGGCCGCTTTCGTCTTTAGAGGGAAGAATTCTGGTTTTCTAAGAAGTCCAAACGATCACGGGGCACCGTGCTTGCCACGAGTTCGGGCCAATCCTAACTTCTGCCCCCAGGGAGGACAGGGCATGGATGAACCATCCCATTACGTCATCGTCGGCGGCGGCACGGCGGGCTGGATCGCGGCTTTCATCCTTCAGGACGAAGCACGTCGGCGGGGGCTGGATTTTCGCCTCTCGGTGGTCGAGAGCAGCAAGATTCCCACGGTCGGCGTTGGCGAAGCGACCACGGCCGCCTTTCGCGTGTTGCTCAGGCATTTTGACATCGACGAACTCGAGTTCATGCGCAAGACAGATGCCAGCTTCAAGCTGGGCATTCGTCACGAGGACTGGCGGCGCAAGGGTTATACGTATTACGGCCCGATCGATGATCCGCACCAGGTGGTGCAGCCGCCCGCTGGCGCACCAAGCGACTACCTTAACGTCTATGCCGTTGCGGCGGGCCGGCCGGTGCAGGACATGCATATGTTCCAGCCTCTGCTGGAGCAGTGGAAAGCGCCCTTCGCCCGCAAGCCTGATGGCAGCCTGATCCCACTCGGTCCCTTTCACCATGCCTATCATTTCGATCAGGCACTGGTCGGCAAGTTCTTCGCCAGCAAGTCCAAGGGCGTCGAAAAAGTCGATGCTATTGTAGAAGGCATCGAGCGTCATCCGGAGACGGGCGACATCACGGCGCTCGTGCTGGCGGATAATCAGCGGCTCGAAGGAGATTTCTTCATCGACGCAACGGGTTTCCGCAAGCAGCTCATCGTCAAGGAGTTGCAGGCGCCCTGGGTTTCCTATGCGCACGAACTGCCAGTCAATCGGGCGCTGCCCTTCTGGATCGACGTCAAGGAAGGCGAAGAACTCCCCACCTATACCCGAGCCTGGGCACAGAATTCCGGCTGGATGTGGCAGATCCCGACGCGCACACGGTTCGGCTGCGGCTACGTCTATTCCGATGAATTCTCCACGCCCGAGCAGGCAAAGGCCGAGGTTGAAGCCGCGCTCGGTCACGAGATCGAAGTGCGCGGCGATATCCGCTTCCAGATCGGACGGCTGGAAAAGGCGTGGATCGGCAATTGTCTTGCTGTCGGCCTGAGCTCAAGCTTTCTCGAGCCGCTCGAATCCACCTCGATCCACGGCACCATCGTGCAGATGATGCTGTTCGCTCAGCGCTATATGGATCGCCCGGAGCGGATCGAGCAGAAGGCGCGCGACGATTACAACGCCCGTGTGGGGCGGCAGGTCGACGACTTCCGGACCTTCGTGAACACGCACTACGTTACCGAGCGCGACGATACGCCCTTCTGGCGGGAGGTGCGGGCCAATCGCATTCACCCTGAGACAAAAGAACGGCTAGCACGCTGGCGAGAGCGGATGCCACGTGCCGAGCATTTTCCCAATTATCTCGGCGGGCTGCCGCATATCGAAACACAGTTGCACTATCCCGTGCTTGATGGCCTCGGTCTGCTCGACCAGTCTTTGGCACGGCGCGAGATGGAGGCGGCGCCCAAGCTGCGTCAGTTCGCACGCGAGACGTTTGAATCCCTTGTGCGGGAATATCGAGGCGCGGCGCAACAGGCGCTGGGCCACGCTGAATTCCTGCAAATCGTCCAGGACATGGGGTAGCGCGGTCCGCCTCAGGCGATCTTGTTTTCCCGCATCTGGCTGGGAGTCATGCCATAGGCCTTGCGGAAATGCTCGTAGAACTGGGTCTGGCTGGAAAAGCCGGATTGGAACGCGATATTGGCGATGGCCAGATTGCTGTCGAACAACAGGCTGCGGGCGCGGATCAGCCGCATCCGTGTGACGAATTTCTGCACCGAGATATGCATGACCTTTGTGAATAGGTTTGTCGCATAATTAGGGTGCAGCCCCACCACCTCGGCAATGTTCTCGACAGATAGCGGGTCGCCGATGTTTTCAACGATATGGCGCACCATGCGCACCACATAGCGCACCGGGCTGGCCGTGCGGGTGCGGGCGCCGGATTTCTCCACCCAGGCCGGCAGCAAGGTATCCCAGCCGGTTATAGCGGCGCGGCGGAACATGGTGCCGATCTCGGCACGAACCAGGTCGGAACGAAGCGAATTGCCGCTGCGATAGTCGCCATACCAGCGTTCAAGCGTTTCCAGGCCGATGCATTCCGGCGCAAGCTGGATGACGCCTCCGCCCATCAGGGTTTCGGTCAGCCGACCCAGTTGCGGCATTTCGAGAAACGCATCCATGGGCAGGTAGATGTTGAGCTGGCGGGAATTGTCCACATCGTGCAGTCCAACGGTCTGGTGCGGAATACCGGCCCAGAAGGCCACCAGCCGATTGGCACCAACGGTCAGCGGCCCGCCGTCAAACACATAGTCCATCGTGCCTTCGGTCAGCCAATTGAACTCGATATGGCCATGGCTATGCGGTTCTGCCATGATCTGAGGTGGGAAGGCGCGGATGCCGAAGCGCCCGAACGCCTTTCCCGAGGCATAGAAACTCCGGTCCGGCCGCGGCGTCGGACGCGGGGCTTTTTCCCTTGCGCGCACAGGCCGGTCCAGACTTTCCATCACAGTCATACTTTTCCCATTGTTCTTAGAAATCCGGAATTAGTCACTATCATTCCGGATTGCTTCGCCCGTGGCAAGGGGTAGGCTTTGTTCATGCACGGAGGCAGGGTCGGAGAGGAGTATCCGGCCCGGGCGAGACCGCTCTTTGCCCCGTATGCGATGGGAGGTTCTATTGAGAAAGCATATCTATGCCCTTGGCGGGGCAGGACTTCTGCTGTCCGTGTCGATGGCGACACTGCCAGCGCAGGAATTGACGGGCGAACTGCCCGATCCCCCCGAATTTTCGGCCCAGAGTGAGCCGGTCTTTGTCAGCGTGTCTGATATCCTCGAATACAAGGCTCTGCCGGAATATAGCGAGCCCGACTGGGTGACATCGAAATATGTCGACGCCGGCACCTTGCCCCCGGTCGGCGAGCGTTTGCCCAAAGAGCCTATGGTCTACAAGGCCGCCAATATGCCGGACGGTATCGGGGTCTATGGCGACACAATGCGCCACGTCATCGGCGGACGGCCAGAGGGCTGGAACTATATCGGCGGACAAAGCCAGGGTTGGGGCGGCATTGACATCGGGCTTTCCGAATGTCTGACGCGCACCGGCCCGCTCTTCACCATCAAGGCCGACGAACTCGAGCCAATGCCGAACCTTGCCAAGAGCTGGGAATGGTCCGAGGACGGCAGGGAACTGACCATGCACCTGATCGAGGGTGCGAAATGGTCCGATGGCGACCCGTTCGATGCCGATGACGTGATGTTCTACTGGGAAGACAATGTTCTCGACCAGAATGTCTCGCCGCTCAACGGTGGCACGCCGGAAACCTTTGGCGAGGGCACCACGCTCGAAGCGCTTGATCCCTACACGATCAAGTGGACCTTCAAGGAGGCGTTCCCCACGCAGTATCTCTACGCCATGGCCTATGGCACGTTCTGCCCGGGTCCGAGCCACATCCTCAAGCCCGAGCATCCGAAATACTCGGACAATACCTACGAAGAGTACAAGAACGCCTTCCCGCCCGAGTATCTCAATATTCCAGTGATGGGAGCCTGGGTGCCGGTCGAATACCGTCCTGACGACATCATCGTCATGCGCCGCAATCCCTACTATTGGAAGGTCGACGAACAGGGCAACCAGCTCCCTTATCTCAACGAGATGCACTACCGCCTCTCGACCTGGGCTGATCGTGACGTTCAGGCTGTTGCCGGTTCGGGCGACTTCTCGAACCTCGAACAGGCGGAAAGCTACGTCGAAGCCCTGCGCCGCTCCGCTGAGGATGACGCTCCGGCCCGTCTGCAGTTCGGCGCCCGCACCATCGGCTATGCTCTGCGCATGAACCTCTCCGGCAATGGCTGGGGTGAGCCAGACGCACGCGCCCAGGCTGTGCGTGAACTCAACCGCGATCTCGATTTCCGCAAGGCCGTGACCATGGCAGTCGATCGCCAGCGGCTGGGTGAATCGCTGGTGCGTGGCCCGTTCACCGCCATCTATCCCGGCGGCCTTTATGCGGGCACGACCTATTACGACAAGGATTCCACCGTCTATTATCCGTACAATCTTGAGGCTGCGAACGAATTGCTCGACGGCCTGGGACTTGAGGATACCGATGGCAATGGCATCCGCAACTTCCCTGAAGGCACCGCCAATGGCGCCGATGTGGAGATCACCCTGCTGGCCAATACCGATTATGGCACCGACACCAATCTCGCCGAAGGCGTGATTGCAATGATGGAGCCGCTTGGTCTGCGCGTCATCGCCAACTTCCAGCAGGGCACGGCCCGTGACGACATGGCCCAGGCCGGTCAGTTCGACTGGAATGTGGAACGCCAGGGCGCCGAAATGGTGTCGGTTGTTCAGGGCACATCCGCGCTTGCTCCCACTGGGCCGCGCACCCATCCGTTCCACCGCGCTGGCACAGACGGAACGCTTGACCTGCTCCCGTTCGAACAGGAGCTCGTCGACACCGTGAACGCGTTCATCGCCACCAGCGATAATGCCGAACGGGCCGAGTTGATGAAGCAGTATCAGCAGATCTTCACCGAGAACGTCTATTCGGTGGGCCTGACCCAGTACCCGGGTGCGCTGATCATCAACAAGCGCTTCGCCAATATCCCGGCTGGTGCCCCGATCTTCATGTTCAACTGGGCTGAAGACAACATCATCCGCGAGCGGGTCTATGTGCCCGAGGACAAGCAGGCCAGCTACGAACTGCATCCCGAAACGCTTCCGGGCGAACCGGGCAGCGACGGCCCGATGTAACCCATAGCCGCCGGCGGGACCCTGGGTTCCGCCGGCATCGCCCGCACCTCACCCCGCAGGTGTCCGGGTATCGGTTCAATTTCCTTGGCTTGATCGTGCCACGACCACGATTGGCCCCCTCGACCGAGCAAGGTCACAGGGCTGGGGTGAACGGCAACCCCGTTCAGCAGCGTCGTAGAGGCCTCTAAATGCTTCGTTTTCTTGTCATCCGTGTATTGGGCGCGATCCCGCTGCTGTTCCTGCTCAGCGTCGTGACATTCGCCATCATCCAGGCGCCGCCGGGCGACTATGGCGACTACATCCGCTCCATGCTGATGAACCAGGGTGGCGTGCCGGCCGAACAAGCCGAAGCGCAGGCCGAAGCCTATCGCGAAGCCAATGGGCTCAACGATCCGCTGGTGGTGCAATATTTCCGCTGGATCACCGGCATCGTCACCCGTTTCGATTTCGGCCACTCACTCTACTATAACAAGCCCGTGGGCCAGGTGGTGACCGAGCGGCTGCCGGCCACGATCCTGCTGGCGCTGACCTGCCATATCCTGGCGTCTTTCCTGGGCATTGGGCTGGGCATCATCGCCGCCACCCGCCAGTACTCCTGGGCCGACACGCTGCTCGGCATCATCTCCTTCATGGGCATGACCATCCCGCGCTTCCTGCTGGCGATCATCATTCTCTACATTCTGGTGTTCCGCATGGGGGTGAACGAAATAGGCAGCTTCAACTCCGCCTATTGGGGCGGGCAGCCCTGGGGCTGGGGACGTTTCGTCGACCTTTTGGCCCATATCTGGCCGGTGATCTTCATCGCCACCTTTGGCGGGCTCGCCTACAATATGCGTGTCATGCGGGCCAATCTGCTCGACGTGCTCAATTCCCAATATGTCGAGACCGCGCGCGCCAAGGGTCTGCCCGAGGGCGCCGTGATCATGAAGCACGCCGTGCCCAACGCGCTGCATCCGCTGGTGGCCTATCAGGGCGTCGTCCTGCCCTACATGCTGACGGGTGAAATCGAGGTTGCCATCGTCTTTGGCCTCGCCACGGTCGGTCCGGCCATTGTGGGCTCAATGGGCGTTGGCGACGTCTATGTCACCGCCACCTTCATGCTGGTGCTCGCCACCACGCTGATCATCGGCAACATCATTGCCGACTTGTTGCTCGTCGCCCTCGATCCGCGCGTGCGCCTGGGAGGGAATGCCGAATGACCCGCACCGACAAGGATATCCATTCCGCAATCCCGCTCCCGACCGATATCGGTGCCGGTCCGGCCCCGACGCCTGCCGAAGAGGCTGACGTGCCCCCCATCGTTTCGCGCCACGGTTCGGGCAATGAAACCTATGCGACCCTGGTCTGGCGCCGCTTCCGTCGCTCCACAATGGGCATGATTGGCCTGGTCCTTGTGGTCATGCTGCTCGTCGTTTCGGTCTTTGCCGATTTCTTTGCGCCCATGGACCCCAAGGAAGCCAATCTGCCCTTCGCGCCACCGGACCTGATCGCGTTCGAAGACCCCCAGGGCAATTTCAGCCTCATCCCTTATGTCTATCCGATTGGCGATACCGGCGAGTTCGATCCGATCACCTTTCAACCGCTCACCGGAGCGGTAAAGGACAACCCGACCCCGACCGGCTTCTTCGTTCAGGGTCATGAGTATCGCCTGCTCTGGTTCATTCCGGCCAATATCCATTTCTTCGGCTCGACCGATGGACGGCCCATCCAGCTTCTGGGCACCGACAAATTCGGGCGCGATATCCTTTCGCGCGGCATCATCGGCTCGCGCATTTCCCTGATGATCGCTCTGGCCGTGGTCACCATGACCACGGTGGTCGGCACGCTGGTCGGCATCACCTCGGGCTATATCGGCGGCGCTGTCGACGCTTGGGTGCAGCGTTTCGTGGAATTCGTGCTCGCTTTCCCGCAATTGCCGCTCTATTTGGCTCTCACCTCCCTGATCCCGGTGACGGCGCCGTCAAATGTGTTCCTCACCTTTGTCATCTTCGTCATGGCGGTGCTGGGCTGGGCGCAATTGAGTCGCGAGGTGCGCTCCAAGACGCTCTCGCTGGCGCGCATCGAATATGTGCGGGCCGCAATTGCCGTGGGCGCATCGGACGGCCGTATCATCACGCGCCACATCCTGCCCAACGTGCTCAGCCACATCATCGTGGCGATCACGCTGGCCATTCCGACGGTCGTCTTGCTCGAAAGCTTTCTTGGCTTCCTGGGCTTTGCAGTGAAGCCGCCGCTGATTTCCTGGGGCCTGATGCTGCAGGACACCGGTACCTTCTCCGTGATCGGGTCCTATCCCTGGATCCTCTCGCCGGTGATCTTCGTCCTGATCACCGTCTTTGCCTTCAACGCGCTGGGCGATGGCCTGCGCGACGCCGTCGACCCCTATTGAGGATAGAGCCATGACCGAGAACAAGCTGGTTCCGTCCGAACGTCACGATCTGGGCACGCATGGCCGCGAGCTGATCCTGGACGCCCGCAATGTCGGCGTCGACTTCAAGGTGGAGGGGGGCACGGTCAACGCGGTGCGCGACGTCTCTTTCCAGCTCCACAAGGGCGAGACCATTGCCCTGGTGGGCGAAAGCGGCTCGGGCAAGTCGGTGACGGCCCGCACCTTGATGAAGCTGCTCACCAAGCGCGCGACCATTCTGCCGCAAACCCAGATCACCCTTTCCGGCAAGGACGTGGTCAGGATGGACGACCGCGAGATGCGCAAGCTGCGCGGCAATGACATCGCCATGATCTTCCAGGAGCCGATGAGCTCGCTTAACCCGGTTTATACGATCGGCCAGCAGATCTGCGAGATTATCCACCTGCACAATCGCGTCTCCCGTCAGGAGGCCATGAACCGCGCCGAAAAACTGCTCGAAGAGGTGCAGATCCCAGACCCGCGGGCGCGGCTCAACCAGTTCCCGCACCAGCTATCGGGCGGGCAGCGGCAGCGCGTCATGATCGCCATGGCCCTCGCCAACCGCCCCGAAGTGCTAATCGCCGACGAGCCGACCACTGCGCTCGACGTGACCGTCCAGGCCCAGATCCTCAATCTGATCAAGGATCTCAAGGACAAATACGGCATGGCGGTGATCCTGATCACCCATGACCTGACCATCGTTCGGCAGTTCTCTGAATATGTCTATGTGATGCAGAACGGCCGGGTGCAGGAGCACAACGAGACCGAGGCGCTCTTTGCCAATCCGCAGCACGCCTATACCAAACACCTGCTCGCCTCGGAACCCAAGGGCACGGCCTTGCCGCTGGCGGACGGAGAACACGAGACGGTGCTGGAGGGCAAGGAGGTGAAAGTCACCTTCACCCTCAAGCGCGGCGGCTTCTTCAAGCCCGACTTCTTCGATCTGAAAGCCGTCGACAATCTCGACATCAAGCTCATGCGCCATGAGACATTGGGCATTGTGGGCGAGAGTGGCTCGGGCAAGACCACCTTCGGGCAAGCCCTGATCCGGCTGATCGGCAATCAGGGCGGTCAAATCTGGTTCGACGGGGAGCGTATCGATGGCCGGGATCGCAAAGCCATGCGTTCCTTGCGCAGCCGCATGCAGATCGTTTTCCAGGACCCCTTCGCCAGCCTCAATCCCCGCATGTCGATCCGCCAGATCATTGAGGAAGGACTGGTGGTCAACGGCATCGGCGAGAATCGGAACGACCGCATTGATCGCGTCCGGCAGGCATTGCGGGACGCCGGTCTGCCGGACAATATTCTGCAGCGCTTCCCGCACGAGTTCTCCGGGGGTCAGCGGCAGCGCATCGCCATTGCCCGCGCCATTGCGCTCGAGCCTGAATTCATCCTGCTCGACGAGCCGACCTCGGCGCTGGACCTGTCCGTGCAAGCCCAGATCATCGACCTGCTGCGCAAGCTGCAGGACGAGAGGGGCCTGAGCTATCTATTCATCAGCCACGACCTCAAGGTTGTCCGGGCGCTCTGCCATCGTGTCATGGTCATGCAGCACGGCACGATCGTAGAGCAGGGGCCGGTGAGCGAGGTGCTGACCAACCCCGCAACCGACTACACCCGACGGCTCGTGCGGGCAGCATTCGAGATTGCTGCCTAGCCTTCACCACAGCCTGGCCGGGCCCTCTGCATTGCGCCCGGCCTGCATCTGACAGTTTCGCCGCCTCAGGTCTCGATCATCAGGGTCGCGATTTCGAACGGCCGCAACTTGAGCGTGACGCTGTTGTCGTTGACCTCAAGCGGTTGCGTTTCATCTTCTTCCATCAGATTGACGATACGCGCCGATTTGACTGGCAAGCCAAAGCGGATTGTCGCCTCGGCCCGGATATTGGCATGCTCGAAAATGCGCAGCACGAGGGCGTCGGACTTTTCCGCCTTCTTGATCGTCTCGATGGTGACATTGGCCGCGTCCACCGAGGCGAGGCTGAAACGGGAGAACTCGCTCTCAATTGAGCTGGCCACCGCGCGAGAACCGATAACCGCAACCGGATTGTTGAACCGCTCTGCGGCGCGTTGGACTTCGGCCAGGTCGGCGATGCCCTCGTGTACGAACATGGCATAGCGGATCCGGTGTTCTCCCAGATCAGCATCGGGATCGGGGAAGCTCGATCCCCGCACCAGGGTTAGCCTCACCGACTGCTCGTGGCAGTCATAGGCATATTTGCTGTCATTGAGCAGGGCGATTCCGAAATCGGCTTCCGAAATATCGACCCAACGATGCATTGAGGCTTCAAAGCGCGCGCGGTCCCAAGTGGTGTTGCGGTGGGTCGGGCGCGTGACATGCCCGAAGGCGATCTCGGAGCGGATTTCGCTGGTGTTGAGATCGAAGCCGAACTGCGCCTTGATGACCTGTGCGCGCTCCTGCCAGTCGATAAATGTGTCGAACTCGACCTGCCGTTCGCCGGCTGCCAGCGAAATGACCTGGATGATTTTTGACTTCTGATAGCTGCGCTCCACACGGATGGCGGCGCGGTGCGGGCCGGTCTCGACCACCGAGATGGCGGCGCGGCGCGGGCCGGTCTCGACCACCGAGATATCGGCCTTGCCGTCGGCCAGAGGCCAGAACTGCTCTTCAAAGTAGCGGTCAATGTCCCAGGCGTCCCATTCCATAGGCTTGTCTTCGTAGGCAATCAGGCGGTTGGCCTTGGCGCCAGAGGCAAGGGTTTCGCGATTTCGCGTCTTGTCGAAAACGGAGGTGATCTCGCCCGTCTCATCAAAGGCGACGCGGATCTGCGCATTTTCAAGATGGCTTGCCGACACAGAAAGTTTGCTCTTGGACGCAACTTCACTTGGGACGAGCTGCGCCCCGATCCAGCCCATTGGCACCATGTCGTCGACCGCCGCCACTGTATCTATCGAGCCATCGGCGCGGATGATCTTCTGCACCGGTTGGACGCCGGAGGCGGTGGCGAGTGCCGCGTCCTCGGGGACTTCGGCGCCCAGATGCACCAGACCCGAGCGGGTCTGGCTGGTGAAATTGATCAGCCGCAACTCTTCGCCAGGCTTGGTGGCCGCTTGCGCCGCGGCGTGCCACGGGCCATTGGCCGAATCCAGGGTCGAGAAGATGCGGCCATATTCGGCATCGCTGTCGACATACACCTCGGGGATCGACGTGCCGGGCAAGATATCGTGGAACTGGTTGATCAGCACTAGTTCCCAGAACTCGGCTAGAGTCTGACTGGGATAGGCGTGATCAGCCGTTACCAGGGCAATGGCCCCGAGCATTTCCAGCTCGCGCAGGCGGCGCTCCGCATTGCGATTATTGGCCTTGTTCTTGGCCACAGAAGTCAGGGTGCCGCGGTGATATTGCAGATAAAGCGCGCCATGCCACACCGGGAAGCGCGCAGGATCTGCATCCATGGCTTTGCCCAGGCGGTCGAGGAAAGGCGCGATGCCCTCGAGCTTGACCTTTGGCGCACCGGGGATGCCGCGTTCAAGGCGCGTGCCGCGTTCAATCATGGCGCGGGTCGGGCCACCGCCGCCATCGCCATAGCCATAGGACATGACGACTTCGTTATAGGCCGCCTTGGGCTCGTAGCGCTTCCAGGCGCCCATGGTCTCGGAGACCGAGAGGTCGCCATTATAGGTGGTGAAGATCTGCTCGCTGTCATACTTCTGCGCGGTGATGAGCTGCGCTTTGGTGGTCGTGCCGTCAATGCCGCGCCAGAAGAAGGTGTCGTAGGGGTGCCGGTCGGTATCGTTCCAGCTCAGCTTGGACGTGACGAAATATTTGAGCCCCGACTTGTCCATGATTTGCGGCAGATTGGCCGAATAGCCGAACGTGTCAGGCAGCCACACGGTCTTGGGGTCGACGCCGAAATTCTCCAGATGGAAGCGGCGGCCACGCATGATCTGGCGGACAAGGCTCTCACCCGAGGCGATATTGACGTCCGGCTCCACCCACATGGCGCCTTCGATCTCGAACTGGCCGGACTTGATCCGCGCCATCATCCGATCCCAGATTTCCGGGTAGTCCTTTTTGAGGAAATCGAACAGCACCGACTGGTTGTACATGAAGACGAACTGCGGATATTCCTCCATCAGGTTGAGCACCGTGGCAAAGCTGCGGCCGGTCTTGTCGCGGGTATGCAGGACCCGCCAGAGCCAACCCACATCGAGATGGGTCGAGCCGACTGCGGTGATCTGCGGCTGCACCTCCGTATCGACGAGATCGTAGATTTCCTGGGCAATCTTCTCGGCTTCCGGCAGGCCGGCCTCGAAGGCGTCGGTATGCCCGTCGCGGCGGTCCAGCGCCCGAACGGCGCGTTGTACGATATTGAGAATGGCGTGGCGGCGCGGATCGTTCTGCTGCAGCAGAATGGCGACGTCGACCGGCGTCTGCAGGTCGTAATAGAGTTTTTCCGCCCGCTCATTGCGAATGAAGAAATCCACCTCGAACCCGACCAGAGGCCGGTCGAAAAAGGTGAAGGCGTTGACCAGCAGGATGTGCTTGTTGCCTGGCTTGGCATCGCGCTCGATCACCAGTTCGGTGTGGTTGCCGTCCAGGGCCTGGGCAATCTTGCCGTCGAGATAGGCAAGGCATTGCGGATCAGTTGAACCCGGGCGGTCCTGCCACTGGCTGGTAAAATGGGCGACGAAGACCTTGCCACGCGCCTCTTCGGGCACGGTGATCTCGGCAGCAAACCACGTGTGCTCCTGTTGTTTGCCCCAGACCGAATGGCGGCCGAACTGCTCCCAACCGCGCCAATCGGCCGCGAGGGCGTCAGCAGCGGAGAAATTATCGGCGCGCTGTACATGCCATTGGAATGGCACAGTGCTGAGGGGCGTCCGGATTTTCTTTTCCAGGTCCGCGCACAGGCGCAGCAGCTTGCCCTCTTGCTTGAGATCATCGTCCAGCAACCCCAGCCTGGACGAGAGGGGATTGGAATAGGTCATCCTTTGACTCCGACACCGGCGAACCCTGCGTTCACATATGCAACACCTAAGCACAACAGGTGTAACGTTGCAATTTTCTGCTATACACCGGGTGGTGTTCGGGAAGGCGGTCCTATTTCACATTTTGTGTCAGCGCTTTAGTGGGAAACTATGGTTCACTTCGCTGGAAATGCAGTGGTTGCAGCGTTGCAGAAGAGTTCGGTACACTCACAAGGCTTGCTCTGCTATGTAAGCAGCAAGGGGACTTTGCCGCATGCAAAAGAACAGGTCCGCGCCAACGGCCAAGGGGCGCGTTACGCTGAAAACCATCGCTGAGGCCACCGGGCTGAGCCTGTCGACAGTCTCGCTCTCGCTGCGGGGTGGCACGACACTCAAGCAGGAGACGCGTGACAAGGTCGCGGCGGCCGCCAAGGCGCTGGGCTATGTGCCCGACCGGGCGGGGGTGCGTCTGCGCACTGGCAAGACCAATGTGCTGGCCCTGGTGCTTGACGGTGCAGAGGACTCCATCGACTTCGCGCGCCAGATGATTCAGGGCATCGGCCAGGCACTCCAGGGAACGCCCTACCATCTCAATGTAACGCCGGAATTCGACCGGCATTCCCCCGACACCATCCGCTACATTCTCGAAAATCGCGCTGCGGACGGGGTGATCATCACGCATACTGGCCCGCGTGATCCTCGGGTGCAGATGATGGTGGACGCTGACTTTCCCTTCGTCAGCCACGGACGCACCGAGTTTTTCACCCCGCACCCCTACCACGATTTTCATGCCGAGAACTTCGCGGCCATGGCGGTGGAGCGGCTTTCTGGGAAGGGTTGCCGGAGACTGCTGCTGGTGATCGGGGATGACAGTACCACCAACTACCAAAACATCGTCACCGCCTTTCACAAGGCGGCTGCGCGCAATGGTATCGAGGCCCGGTTGCTGGAGCGCACTGCCGGTCTGACCCCGGCCGAAATGCGGGCCAAGGGTATTGAGCTCTCACGGTCGGCCGATCGCCCCGACGGCGTTATCTGCGACAGCGAAATGCGGGCCCTGGCTTTGCTGGGCGGCCTGATGGAAGCTGGCGTCGGGATCGGCGAGGATGTGCATCTGATCTACAAGCAGACCTCAGGCATCCTGCCCACCATATTTCCGCGCCTCGACAGCGTGCGTGAGGATATTCTGGGCGCTGGCATCGAACTGACCAGGCTGTTGCGCCTGCGGATCGATGGTGCACCCATCGAGGATCTGCAGACTCTTGCGGAGCCCCAGCCGCAATGGCGTAGCGGCGACTGAGGCTTAGCCGGGTGGGCGCGTGACCGAGTTGCGCAGGATCAACTCGGCACGCAATAGCACTTCGCGCGACTTTGGCATTTCGCCCGCCAGCAGCGTCAGCAGCAATTCCATCGCCGCCTCGCCCATGCGATGACGGGGCTGCTTCATCGTGGTCAGCGACGGGGTGATGAAGCTGGCAAAGGAAATATCGTCAAATCCCATCACCGAGAATTGCCGGGGCAAGTCGTAGCGGCGAGCATTGAGGGAAATGATCACGCCCATGGCGGTTGCGTCATTGACACAGAGAAAGGCCGTGGGCAGGGCATCGCGCACGAACATCAGCTCCGCCGCCGCCCGGCCGCTCTCTGTGGTGCCGTCCCCATCGATGATCAGGCGTGGATCGATGTTGATCCCGGCCCCACCAAGCGCTGCACGATAGCCATCTTCACGCAACCGGTTGATCTCGCGATTGGGCGCTCGCCCGACAAAGGCAATGCGCCGGTGACCCTGCGAGATCAGGTGTTCCGCGGCTATGCGCGCACCTTCGAAATTGTCCACTCCGACAAATGGAATGTCCTGACCCAGCACGGGTTCATTGACCGCCACCATCGGCGGCAGTCGCGCATCGGTCAGGGATTGTCCGAGCCCGAAGGGCAGGTGCCCGGTGAACAGGATCAGCCCGTCGGCCTGGTTGGAGCTGATAAAGCGCAGATAGTCGGCTTCCCGGCTGGGATCGTTCTGGGTATTGCCGATCAACAGGCCGTAGCCGCGCTTGCTGGCTTCGGTCTCTAGGCCCACCAGGATGTTGGAAAAATTCGGGTCGCCGACATCGGGAGCGAGAATCAGAATCATGTTGCTGCGCCGCATGCGCAGCGAGCGGGCCATGGCATTGGTGGTGTAGCCAGTGCGGGCAATGGCGTCGGTGACCCTGCGGCGCGTCGCATCGGCCACCTTGGTCGGTTCGTTTATGGCGCGGCTGACAGTGGCGATGGACACGCCGGCCATCGCAGCTACATCTTCGATTGTGGCCAGCTTTTGCTGCAGCACTTGGCTCTCCGCCCTCCGCCCCGGGCCAGACAGCCCCACGCACCATCGCCTTTAGCAGAAGCCGCAGCTTTAGCTACGGCGTCCCCACAGCGATAAACCGAATTCGGCCACTGTAAACCTTTACATAGTTCATGAAAACCTTTACATCATCACTCATAGCCAAACGAGCGTTGCATCAAGCAGTGCCGGGTTCAGGGGAGGAGACGCGATATGGCTGAAGCGCCAGACGCAAATGTGCCGTCGATTCTGTCGGCCAGCCGCATCTCGAAATCCTTCGGCGAAATCCCCGTGCTGTTCAGCATCGATTTTGATGTTCGCCCCGGCGAAGTTCACGCCATTATCGGTGAGAACGGCGCTGGCAAATCCACGCTGATCAAAATCCTTTCGGGCATTGAACAGCCGACCTCCGGCAGCATTACTTATGGCGGTGAGAAAGTCGTGCTGCCGCCCAATGGCGAAGCGGCGGCCATGGGCATTGTTGTGATCCATCAGGAGTTGCTGCTGGCCGAGCATCTCTCGGTTGCCGACTCGATCTTTCTCGGGCGCGAGCTGAAATCGGGCCCGTTTCTCGATCTCAAGGCGATGCGAGATCAGGCCAAGGCCATTCTGGATACGCTGCATGTCTCGATCGATCCGGACGCACGGATCAACACCCTGTCGGTGGCCGACAAGCAGATGGTCGAAATCGCCAAGGCGATCAGCCGCGATGCCCGCGTCATCATCATGGACGAGCCGACCGCCGTTCTGTCCGTCGCGGAGAGCCGCACCCTGTTCGAGCAGGTGCGACGCCTGACGGCAAAGGGCGTCGCGGTGATCTTTATTTCCCACAAGCTCGATGAGATCATGGAACTGGCCGACCGGGTTACCGTGCTGCGTGATGGCCAGTTGATCGCTACGGTTGGCACAGAAAACCTGACGCCGGACTCCATCGCGCAGATGATGGTCGGTCGTGAACTGTCCAATCTCTATCCGCCCAAGCGCGAGCCCGATGTCGACACTGAAGTCGTGCTCTCGGTGCGCGGGCTGTCGGCGCCGGGCATATCGGACATCTCTTTTGACTTGAGGCGCGGGGAAATTCTGGGCTTTGCCGGGCTGATCGGGTCCGGGCGCACCGCTGTGGCCGAAGTTATCGCCGGCCTGAGCGCGAAGACCGGCGGAGAGGTCACCGTCAATGGTGAGCCCGCCGACTATTCCGACGTTTCGAAATCCGTTGCGGCGGGCCTGGCCTATATGACCAAGGACCGAAAGGGGCGGGGGCTTCTGCTCAATGCAGGCCTCCAGCCCAACCTGACTTTGCTGACCCTGAAAAAGCACCTGAAAATGGGGTTTCTCGATGGACGCAGCGAGGCCCAGGCGCTGGACCGCGCCGTGCGCCGTTTCGATATCCGCGCCCGCGATCCTTCCGTACAGGTCGGCAAGCTCTCTGGCGGCAATCAGCAAAAGCTGATGTTGGGCAAGACCATGGAGAGCGATCCCGAGATCGTCATCATGGACGAACCGACGCGCGGCATCGACGTCGGCACGAAACAGCAGATCTATCACATCATCGCGGCGCTGGCCGCCGAGGGGAAGGCGATCATCGTGATCTCCTCGGAAATGCAGGAAGTCATCGGCCTCAGCCATCGTGTTGTCGTCATGCGCCAGGGGCGTATGGCCGGCGTGCTGGAAGGCGCAGAAATAACCGAAGCCGAGATCATGCGTTACGCGGCCGGCATCAAGCAGGGTGGGGAAAATGAGCGTCTCAGTGCCTGATACGGCAAGCAAACCGCATAAGGGCTTCCGGCTCGATCTCAAGACCGCAGGACCGCTGCTGGCGCTGATCCTGCTGATCATCCTGGGCTATAGCCTCAACCCGCTTTTCCTAGGCGAGGGCAATGTCACCAACCTGCTGACCCGCTCGGCCTTTATCGGCATTATCGCGGTCGGCGCGACCTTCGTCATCACCGCGGGCGGCATCGACCTCTCGGTTGGCTCCATGGCCGCCTTCATTGCCGGCATGATGATCATCATCATGAATGCCGCCGTCGACAGCATGGGCGCCTCGATCTGGACGGTGCTGCTGGGCATAGGCTGTTCGCTGATCCTGGGGATCGGCGCCGGCTTCATCAACGGCTTCCTCACCACCAAGGGGAAGATTGAAGCCTTCATCGTGACCCTGGGCACGATGGGCATTTATCGCTCGCTGATCACCTACTTTGCCGATGGCGGCACGCTGTCGCTTAATCGCGGTGCGCGCGAGATCTATCGACCAGTCTACTACGACAGCTTCATCGGGCTGCCCTATCCGGTCTGGGTCTTCATCATTGTAGCGTTGCTCGGCTGGGTGTTGATGAACCGTACGGCGTTTGGCCGCTATTGCATGGCCATCGGTTCCAACGAGCAGGTCGCGCGCTACTCGGCCATCAAGGTCGACCGGGTGCGGACACTGACCTATATCCTGCAGGGCCTCTGCGTCTCGCTCGCCACCATCATCTATGTGCCGCGTCTTGGCTCGGCTTCCTCGGCCACCGGTGTGCTCTGGGAACTCGAGGCGATTGCTGCGGTGATCATCGGCGGCACCATGCTCAAGGGCGGCTATGGCCGCATCGGTGGCACTGTTATCGGGGCGCTGATCCTGACCGCCATCGGCAACATCCTCAATCTCACCGATATCATCTCGAACTACCTCAACGGGGCGGTGCAGGGCGTGATCATCGTGGCGGCTGTCTATCTCCAGCGCGGCTCATTCCGCACCGGCCGCCGGGCCAAGAAGGCTGAGTAACCAGGAATTCCCAGCCCTTTCGGGGCGGGCATAACCGGCGCATGGCGCCACACTTTAAGGGAGGACTACCCATGTCTATGAAGGCATTGACCCTGGCTCTGGCGGCAACGACCGCCCTTGCCGGCGCAGCGGTGGCACAGGATCAGATCCGGATCGGTGTCTCCATTCCAGCCGCAACCCACGGTTGGGCCGGCGGTTTGAACTGGCACGCCCAGGAAGCTGAAAAGCGTCTCGAAGCTGCGCATGACAATATCGAAATCACCCTCGTGACCGCCGACAGCCCCGGCGATCAGGCCAGCGATATCGAAGACCTGATCTCGGTGCAGCAGATCCATGCGCTTGTCGTGCTGCCCTTCGAATCCGATCCGCTGGTCGAGCCGGTTCGCCAGGCCAAGGAATCGGGTGCGTTCATCACCGTGGTCGATCGCGGTCTGCCCGATGCTTCGATCCAGGACGTCTATGTTGCGGGCAACAACACCGAACTGGGTTCGGTTTCTGCCGAGTACTTCAAGACCCGTCTGGGTGACGGCGATAACATCGTGATCCTGCGCGGTATCCCGACTGTTATCGACACCGAACGTTTCGACGCCTTCATGGCCGGAATCGAAGGCTCGGGCATCAACGTGCTGGATGACGAATTCGCCAACTGGAACCGCGATGACGGCTTTGAAGTCATGCAGGACTTCCTGTCCCGCTTCCCCGATATCGACGGCGTCTGGGCGCAGGACGACGACATTGCCATGGGCGTGGTGGAAGCCGTGCGTCAGGCTGGTCGCGAAGACGAGATGTTCATCGTCGGTGGCGCTGGCATGAAGGACGTCATCAAGGGCATCATGGATGGCGACACCCTGATCCCGGTCGATGTGCTCTATCCGCCTGCCATGATCGCCACGGCCATGGACGTGACCGTTGCCAACTTCACTTCCAATGGTCCGGTGCAGGGCGAATACATTCTGGGTGCGCCCCTGGTAACCCAGGAGAACGCCGCGCAGTTCTACTTCCCGGACAGCCCGTTCTGAGCCAACGAAACCGACAAGCATTTGAGGGGCGCCCATGGCGCCCCTTTTTCATTTGATTTCAAGGCATTCGCGCGTCGTCAGGATGACACGCGAATCCGGGTATTTCTCCGCCCGAGTTCCGGGCGATGCCCGCCTTCCTTGGCGTCGCGGGGGCTCACCAGTTTTGAAGCTGCGGAAGAATTTCCCTTTGATGTTCTTGCCGCGGGAACGACAGCGCTGCTGACGCATTATTGCGCTGGGCTCTGGGCGGCGCCGGCCTATTCTTTGGCGCCGCTGGAGCTCACCAATCACGCCGCTTCGGGCGTATAGCCTGCCTCGCGGATTGCCTCTTCGCCCTTGGCCTTGTCGCCCGTGAAGCTGACCTTATGCGATGCCAGGTCGATCTCGACCTGCGTGCCCGGCAGGGCCTCCTCGAGGGCGCCGCGTATCGCGCCGACGCAATGATTGCAGGTCATGTCGTTGACGGTCAGGGTGGTTTTCTCAGCCATTTCAGTGTCCTTTGGATGTCGGTTCGGCCGGTGTGCCGGCCAGATCTTCGAGAATGGGGCAATCGGGGCGGTTGTCGCCGGCGCAGCAATGCACCAGATGGCTGAGCGTCTTCACCATGCCCTGCAATTCGGAAATCTTGGTTTCGAGCGCAACGATGTGGCTGCTGGCGATGTCCCGCACCTCCGCGCTCGCCCGGGTCCGGTCCTGCCAGAGCTCGAGCAGGGCCGCGGTTTCCTCAACCGAGAAACCCAGGGTCCTTGCCCGCTTGATGAAGCGCAGCACATGCACCTCGTCGGGGCCATAGACCCGGTAATTGCTGTCGGTCCGCAGCGGCGGGGAAATCAGGCCGATCTGCTCATAATAGCGGATCATCTTGGCAGAGACGCCCGACTTCTCCGAAGCCTGTCCGATATTCATGGTGTCACCCCCTTTATGCCGCGCAGGCGCTGCGCATTGCCGACAACGAAGACCGAGCTCAGGGCCATGGCGCCCGCCCCGATCATGGGCGAGAGCAGGATGCCGAATGTGGGGTAGAGCACGCCCGCGGCCACCGGGATCAGCACAGCATTGTAGCCAAAGGCCCAGAACAGGTTCTCCCAGATATTGCGCAGCGTCGCGCGGCTGACGGTGAGGGCATTGAGCACACCCTTGAGATCTCCACCGAGCAGGACGACGTCCGCACTTTCAATGGCCGCGTCCGTCCCCGATCCCACGGCGATACCGATATCGGCTTCGGCCAGGGCTGGCGCGTCGTTGATGCCGTCCCCGACATAGGCGACGACCCGGTTGCCCTGCCGCAGCGACTTGATGGCCTCCACCTTGTCGGCGGGCAGCACTTCGGCCCGCACCTCGTCAATGCCGAGTTGGGCGGCGATGGCCTCGGCCGTCCGACGGTTATCGCCCGAGATCATCGCGGTTTTCAGGCCCATGCCGTGCAGGGCCTCAATGACCGACTTGCTGGTCGGCTTGATGGTGTCGGCCACCACGATGGCGGCAGCCAGCTTGTCATCGATAGCCGCAAAGACCGGCGTCTTGCCTTCCGCGGCGAGCCTGTCGATCGCCTCCGAGAAATCGGAGAAATCCAGATGGCTCATATGGCGCTGCGAGCCCACCGCAACCAGCCGGCCATCGACCCGTGCGGTGACACCGGTACCCGAGTTCGAGCTGAATTCGGTGACCGCGCCAAGAGTCAGTCCGGCCTTTTCGGCGGCCGCGACAATGGCCGTAGCAATGGGATGCTCGGACCGGCTCTCGACCGCTGCGACCAGCGCCAGCACCTCGTCATGCTCGAAATCGTCATCGAGAATGAGATCGGTCAGCGCCGGCTTGCCCTCGGTTAGCGTGCCGGTCTTGTCGAAGGCGACAATGCCGGCGTCCCGAAGCTGCTGCAATGCCTCGCCCTTGCGGAATAGCACGCCGAGCTGGGCGGCGCGGCCCGTGCCCACCATGATCGACATGGGGGTCGCAAGGCCCATGGCACAGGGGCAGGCGATTATGAGGACGGCGACGGCATTGACCAGCGCATAGGTCAGCGCGGGATCGGGACCGAGCCAGAACCAGACGATGGCGGTGAGGATGGCCAGGCCGATCACGATCGGGACGAACACCGCGGTAATCCGGTCGACAATAGCCTGGATCGGCAGCTTGCCGGCCTGCGCATCCTCCACCATGCGGATGATATGGGCCAGCATGGTGTCGGCCCCCACCTTGGTGGCACGGAAGTTGAAGCTGCCTGACGTGTTGAGCGTACCGCCGACGACGCTGGCGCCCACGGTCTTGGAGACGGGCAGGGGTTCTCCCGAGATCATCGATTCATCGATATGGCTTTCGCCCTCGACGATCTCACCATCCACGGCAATCTTCTCGCCCGGACGCACCACGACGATATCGCCGACCCGAACTTCTTCGACTGGTACTTCGACAGTCTTCCCATCGCGTTCGATCCGCGCGGTTTTGGCCTGTTGCTGCACCAACTGGCTGATCGCCTCTCCGGTGCGGCCCTTGGCGATTGCTTCGAGCCAGCGCCCGACCAGGATCAGCGTGACAATGACAGCGGCCGCCTCGAAATAGACATAGCGGGTTTCAGCCGGCACCAATTGTGGGGCGAAGGTCACGACGCTGGAATAAAGCCAGGCGGCTCCGGCCCCCAGCGCCACCAACGAGTTCATCTCCGGTGCGCCGCGGAAAAGCGCCGGGAAGCCGATTTTGAAGAAACGCAGGCCCGGTACGAACAGCACAAAGCTGGCCAGTGCGAAATAAGCGACCCACAGCGTTTGCGTCGGAACGATGGACATCACCCACATGTGGAAGGGCAGGTGGACGTGTCCGATCATCTCGATCAGGAACAGCGGAAGGGTCGGGATGGCGGCAATGATGACATCGCGCTTGAGAATGGCGGCATCTTCATCGTGATGGTGCATATGGTCATGCGCCGGCGCATCGGGCTGGCGCAGGCTGGCCTTGTAGCCGACCTTCTCGACCGCCTTGAGCAGCGCATCGACATTGCCGCCGGCAATGGTGGCGCGCTCGGTTGCCAGGTTGACGGCAGCGGTTTCGACGCCGGGCACCTTGAGCAGGGCCTTTTCCACGCGATTGACGCAGGACGCGCAGGTCATGCCGGCAATGTCGAGCGAAACGGCAGAAGATTTGGAGTTTTTGTGGACGTGTTCGTTCATGGTCTTTCACCTCGTCCACAACCATATAGACCTTCCCATCATGGTAAGGTCAAGGGCGGCATGTCTGTTACCCGGTGGGAGAGACCAATGCGTAGCCATCCTTGGCAAGGGCCGACTCAACTTGAGCCGATGAGGCGCCAAGAAGCTTGTCGTCGGTCATGGTGGTGGCGAAGTGGCGCCATTCAAGATGTTGCAGACGGTGCGGTATGGCCGCTTCTGGCTCAAGGGACAGAATCAGCAATTGAGGCGGCTCGCCACCGATGCTCTCCGAGATGAAAACATTGACGCGCATTTTTGCTTCCGTTTCCAAACCTTCCACATTGAGACATGCCCGGCGCCCGGGTGCAATCTTTTGGCGCTCACTTCATTCTTGTTGCGCAAAGAGAAACCGTCTGCGACCTGTTGGCACAGCGACATTCTTGCGTCTTATACTGGACTCGGGACAAACCTATTTCTTGCGGTGTCAGGAGCATGACTATGCAGACGGTTCGCAAGGATATCCACAATTCGGAAATTCCGGTTCTTTGCCAGAGTTGTGAGGCGCGGCACCAGGGAATTTGTGGGGCGCTGAGCGGCGAAGAACTTACCGCGTTGGCAAAATCCACCCGCCGTGTACACAAGGATGCCGGCGAGGAACTGATGGCCGATGCCATGCCGATCGCCAGCTATGCCAGCGTGCTGCGGGGCGTGATCAAACTGTCCAAGGTGCTCGAGGATGGCCGCCAACAGGTTGTGGGGCTGCAGTTCGCGCCCGACCTGCTCGGTCGTCCCTTTGCCACGGAAAGCCGGGTGACCGCCGAGGCGGCTTCGGACGTCGATCTCTGTGTGATCCCCAAGCCCGCGCTGGAAGAGCTGCTGTCTCGCAGTGCGCCGCTGGAACACCGGGTGATGATGCAGGCCCTGCGCGAACTCGATGAGGCGCGCGACTGGATGGTGACGCTGGGGCGCAAGACCGCAGCCGAGAAGGTGGCAAGCTTTCTTTACCTGATCGCCACCCATATGGACCCGACTGACGATGCGCCGGAAACGAGCTTCGACCTCCCCCTGAGCCGGGCCGATATTAGCGATTTCCTTGGCCTGACCGTGGAAACGGTCAGCCGCCAGATCAGCCGGCTCAAGGCCGACGGCGTCATTGGCATCGTCAATTTCCGCCAGATATCCGTGCCCGACCTGGCACGGCTCAGGCTACGCTGCGGCTAATCCAGTCTTCCATTGTCCAGCGTGAGAACCCGATCCACAGTGCCCTCCGGAATGGCGGCATGGGTGACCATGATCACCGTGCGGCCCTGCGAGGCGCTGGCGAGGACCTTGAAAAACGCTTCCTCGGTCTCCCGGTCGAGCGCATTGGTCGGCTCATCGAGCAGCAGCACCGGGGCATTTGACAACAGCGCACGTGCCAAGCACAGCCGCCGGGCCTGACCGGCCGACAAGGTGCGGCCAGCTTCCCCGACCAATGTGTCGAGACCCTTGGGGAGGGCGCTGACATGCTGCGCGAGCTGGGCCTTGCCCAGGGCGGCCCAGAGCTCTTCTTCGCTCGCATCGGCGCGGCCAATCAGCAGATTGTTGCGGATCGTATCGATAAACACCGGGCTGTCCTGGCTGAGCAGGGCCATGTGTCGGTGAATGTCATCGCTGCGAAAAGCGGGCAGGGCGCTTTCGCCGATGCGGATGCCACCGGCCTGGGGATCGGCAAAGCGCAGCAGGAGCCGCAACAGGGTGGTCTTGCCGCCGCCACTGGGCCCGGCAATGGCCAGCCGCTCGCCGGGGGCGACAGTGAAAGAAATATCATGCAGCACCGGGGGCAGGCCGGGATAGCCAAAGCTCACCGCTTCGAAGCGGATTGGCGCATTGCCGGGGATGGCCAGGGGCGCGGCCGGTTCCGCCACCGTCGGCGGCAACTCGGCCAGCGCCACCAGGCGCTCGGCAGCGGCCATGGCCTGTGTAGCTTTGCTGGTGCTGCGCACAATCAGGCTCGTGACCTCGAAGCTGCCCAGCACGGCCAGCAACAGGCCGGCCATTAGCGGGCCATCGATCTGGCCGGCCTCCAGTGCCACCAGCCCGGCCCAGAGCGTGCCGATCAACGCGCCGGCCGCCAGCATCTGGACCGTTAGCCCGCCAAGGCTGGTGATGGCCCCCAGACGCAGATGCAGGCGGGAAGCATGCTGGCCCGCGGCCTCGAACTTTCCGGCAGCATTGCCCAGCGCGCCGAGCAGGATCAGGTCCGCATGGCCATTGATCCCATCAAGCACCTCCATGCGCAGGTCGGCCCGGGCCGCAACACTGTCGCGCCCGGCCTTGCGGCCCAGCAGGACCATTGTTGTGGGCACGGCCAACCCCGCCAGCGCCAGCGCCAGGCCATAGGGCAGGGCAGCACCGGGGAGGAATATCGCCAGAATGACCGTCATTGCCGTACCGACCACCATTGCCGCAGCCAGCGGCCCGATGGCGACCAGGAAGGCCGTGTCCAGCGCATCGATATCGGCGGTCAGCCGCGACACCAGATCGCCATGGCGCAGCGAGCGGTCGGGCAGGGGCAGGCGCGGGAACAGCCGGGCAAACAGCCAGCCGCGCAGGTCGGACAGCAATCTGAGCGTGGCATTGTGGCCCACCAGCCGCTCGCCATAGCGCGCCAGGATGCGGATGAATGACAGCCCGCGCACCATGGCCGAGGGCACGAACAGGTTGAAACCCAGCCCGGCGGTGGTCAGCGCTGTCGCGGTGATGAACCAGCCCGAGGTGCCCAGTAGCGAAACCCCGGCCAGCAGCGTGGCCAGCGACAGGATCAGCGCCAGCAGCAGCGCTCCGCTGCGCTGCCGGAACAGGGGCAGGAAGGTCAGCAGCGCCTTCATGCGACACCTCGCTTCGTCCTGGGCAGCGGGGTGGCAAAGAGGTCTCCGCCGGTGAGCCGATAGGCCTTTTCCATGCGCGCGGCCAGGGCCTCGGAATGGGTGGCGATCACCATGGTGCGGCCTTTGGCATAGGCCAGAAGGTTGGTGGCGATTTCCTGCTCCATATTGGCATCGAGATGCGCGGTTGGCTCGTCGAGCAGGATAAGCCCCGGATCGCGCAGGAACAGGCGCGCCAGCGCGACGCGCTGCGCCTGCCCGCCCGAAAGCCCGATGCCATCTTCACCCACCAGCGTATCCAGCCCCTCGGGCAGGCCGAGGGCAAAATCGGTCACCAGGGCGCGCTCGGCGGCGCTCTCGATTGCCTGCCGTGTCGCGCCGGGGCTGGCCATGGCGATGTTGTGGGCCAGACTCGCGTGAATGATGCGCGGCTTCTGCGTCAACAGGAAGCTGCGGGCCCGCAGCTCGGCCTCCGGCCATTGCCCAAGCGGGCGGCCATCGAGCAGAATCTCGCCCGTATGCTCGCGCAGCCCTACAATGGCCTCGAGCAGGGTTGATTTGCCGGAGCCGCTGGGGCCGAGCAGCGCGATGGTCTGGCCGGCGGGCACATCGAGTGACAGGTCGAGCGCGACGCTGGCCATCCGATCTGGTGTGCGCAGGGTGACGCCGGTAAGGCGCAGGGCAAGGGCCGGACCCGGGCGCGGGGCAATGTCATCCAAGGGCGACGCTTCCGCCGCCGGGTTGCCGAGCTGCCGCTCGATCTCCAGCATGGCTGACCGGGCCGTGTCGCGGTCGTGATAATGCGAAGCGAACAGGCGCAACGGATTATACACCTCGGGTGCCATCAGCAGCAGGAACATGCCCAATTGCAAGGTCAGCGGGCTGGAGCGCAATTGCAGATAATCAATGAAGGTCAGACCCACATATAGGGCAATGCCGGCCACCCCGAGCGCCGCGAAAAACTCCAGCACCGCCGATGACAAAAAGGCAATGCGCAGCACCTTGAGCGTGCGCAGCCGCAGCGCCTCGCTGGCGTCGATGATTCCTGCGGTCTCGGCCGCTTCCCGCCCGAACAGTTTCAGCGTCAGCAGGCCCCGCAGCCGGTCGGCAAAGCGGCCGGAGAGATGGCTGAGCGCTCGCGCCTGCCGGTCGGTGGCAAGCTGGGCGCCCCAGCCCACCAGCGCCATGAACACCGGAATGAGCGGTGCGGTCACGAGAAACAGCACGCCAGCGACCCAGTCGAGCGGCAGGATGATGGCGCCGAAGATCAGCGGCAGCAGCGCCGCCTGCATCGCGGCGGGCAGATAGCGCGCGAAATAGCCCTCGAGCGCATCCACCTGGTCGACTATCGCTGCGGCCGCGATGCCGGAGGGCGCGGTGTCCGTGGCGCGCGGTGAGCGCGCCAGCAATTGCACCATGAGGCCGCGCCGCAGATGTGACTTGATGGCCTCGGCACCGATCAGCCCGGCCTGCTCGCCCAGCGCGCCCAACAGTGCTCGCATCAGCAACAGGCCGAGGATGAGCGCAACTGGTGGCACCAGCGCCGCCGCCGGCTCGCCCATCTCGATGGCGCGGCCCAGCACATCGGCCAGCGTCCAGGCCTGCCAGACCAGCAACAAGCCACCAGCCAGGGGCGCCGCGATGGCAATGAGGAGGGCAGCGCCACCCTTGCGGGTCAGGCCGTCGAGCGCCTTGGCTTTAGTCTTGTTCTTCTGGGCTGACACCGGGTGAATAGACCTGCGATCCGAATGGTGAAGTGGGTACCTTTTACCCTAGCGCGGCAGCCAGCCAAGCACCTTGATCTGAATCAATGCGGCGGTCAGTCTGGCTGCGCTAAGCAAGGGGGCACCAGACGGCCCCGACTCTGGCCGTCGCAACCGGAGAGATAGAACGTGCCATGATAGACATGCTCGTCGTCGACCTCTCGCGCTGGCAATTTGCCGCTACCGCGATGTATCACTTCATCTTTGTGCCCTTGACCCTGGGGCTCTCTTTCATGATGGCCATCATGGAGAGTGTCTATGTGATGACCGGGCGTGACGTCTGGCGCAAGGCTACCCTGTTCTGGGGAACCCTGTTCGGCGTCAATTTTGCCATGGGCGTGGCCACTGGCATTGTCATGGAATTCCAGTTCGGCATGAATTGGAGCTATTACAGCCACTATGTGGGCGACGTGTTCGGGGCGCCGCTGGCCATTGAGGGCCTGATGGCCTTCTTCCTCGAAGCCACCTTCGTGGGCCTGTTTTTCTTCGGCTGGGACCGGCTGAGCAAGGTGGGGCACCTGGTTGTCACCTGGCTCGTCGCTTTCGGCGCCAATTTTTCCGCGCTCTGGATCCTGATTGCCAATGGCTGGATGCAGAACCCGGTTGGCGCCAAGTTCAACCCCGACACCATGCGCATGGAAATCACCGACTTCATGGCGGTGATCTTCAATTCGGTGGCCCAGGCCAAATTCGTGCACACGGTCAGCGCCGGCTATGTCTGCGGCGCCATATTCGTGCTCTCGATTTCGGCGCTGTTCCTGGTCAAGGGAAAGCATGTCGAAATGGCCAAGCGCTCGGCCGTCGTTGCCGCCAGCTTCGGCCTGGCCTCAGCCCTTTCGGTCGTCGTGCTGGGTGACGAAAGCGGTTATGTGGCGACCGAACACCAGATCATGAAGGTCTCGGCGCTCGAAGCGGCATTCCACACCGAGCCGGCACCGGCGCCATGGACCATTCTGGCCATTCCCGGCGAAGACGGCGAACCGGTCTGGTCGCTCTCCGTGCCGTGGGTTGGGGGTCTCATCACCACGCGCTCGCTCGATAAGGAATTGCCGGGTATCCACGAACTGGTCGACCGGGCGCAGGACCGTATCCGCTCTGGCATGGTCGCCTATGAGGCGCTCAAGCAGATCCGCGCCGACGGCAGCAATGCCGAAGCGCGTGCCGTGTTCGAGGAGACCTGGCCAGACCTTGGCTATGGCCTGCTGCTCAAGCGCTATCGGGACGATGTGCAGAACGCCACGGACGAGGAAATTGTCCAGGCAGCCGAGGACACCGTGCCCGATGTCTGGCCGCTGTTCTGGACCTTCCGCATCATGATGGGGCTAGGCTTCTTCTTCATCGCCTTCTTCGGGCTCTGGTTCTACCGCGCGTCGCGCGGCTGGATCGACACCAACAAGCCGCTACTGTGGTTCACGGTGTTCCTCTTGCCCACGCCCTGGATTGCCATCGAAAGCGGCTGGTTCATTGCCGAGTTCGGACGACAGCCCTGGGTGGTGGAAGGTGTGCTGCCCACCTTCTATGCAGCTTCTGGCCTGCAGGTCATGGACCTGGTCCTGTCGCTGACCTTCTTCGTACTGCTTTACACGGTGCTGCTGGTCATCATGGTCATGCTCATGGTGCGCATCATCAAGGCCGGCCCCAAGGAGAAGCTGTTCACCAATGATGATGAGGACGATTTCGTCATCACCACCCTGCCTGCCACCCCTGCAACCAAGGAACTTGGCTCGTGAGTACCATCCCTCTCGACTACGAAACGCTGCGGCTCATCTGGTGGCTGCTGCTGGGTGTGCTGCTGATCGGCTTTGCCATCATGGGCGGGCGCGACCTGGGCGTCGGGGCGCTGTTGCCCTTCGTTGCCAGGACCGATGAAGAGCGGCGCGTGCTGCTCAACCTGATCGGCCCGACCTGGGAAGGCAACCAGGTCTGGCTGGTGCTCGGGGGCGGGGCGATCTTTGCTGCCTTCCCGCCGCTCTATGCGGTGAGCTTTTCGGGCTTCTACCTCGCCATGATCGTGATCCTGCTGGCGCTGATCCTGCGGCCCGTTGGCTTCAAGTTCCGCGGCAAGGTCAGTGACCCGCGCTGGCGGACAACCTGGGACTGGGCCCTGTTCGTCGGTGGCTTCGTGCCGGCGCTGATCATGGGCGTGGCCGTGGGCAATGTGCTGTTGGGTGCGCCCTTCCACTTCGACGACAGTCTGCGCATCTTCTACACCGGCAATTTCTTCCAATTGCTGATGCCTTTTGCCCTGCTGGCAGGTTTGGTCAGCCTGGGCATGATCGTGACTCATGGCGCAACCCTGATCACGGGGCGGACCACCGGCCCGATTGCCGCGCGGGCGCGCCAGCTTGGCACCCTGTCCGGCATCGCCACCATCGCCCTGTTTGCCATTGGCGGCATCTGGGTGGCCCTGATGAACGGTTATGTTGTGACCAGCACGATCGACCCCAATGCGCCAATCAATCCGCTGGGCAAGACGGTCGAACTTGTTCAGGGCGGTTGGCTGCGCAATTATGGCCTTTATCCCTGGATGATCGCGGCGCCGGTCATCGGCTTTGCCGGCATGGCCCTGGCCACGCTGGGCCTGATGGGCCGCTATCGCTGGCTGGCCTATCTCGGCAGCAGCGCCGGCATTTTCGGCATTGTCTCTACGGCGGGTGTATCGATCTTCCCGTTCTTCCTGCCGTCATCGTCCATGCCCAATGCAGGCCTGACCCTGTGGGATGCCTCCTCGAGCCATCTGACGCTGTTCATCATGCTGCTGGCTACGGTGGTCTTTTTGCCCCTCATTATCCTTTACACCGCCTGGGTGTTCCGGGTCATGCGCGGCACGGTGACCACTGAAAGCCTCTCGAAGAACCCCAACGCCTATTAGGAGAACAAGATGTGGTATTTTTCCTGGATACTGGGGCTCGGCCTGGCGTGCACCTTCGGCATTCTCAATGCCATGTGGTTCGAAATGCGCGAGGATCGACGCATCGCTCGTGAGCAGGGCCGGGAAACTGCTACCCGCTGACGCATGGCTGTTGACCAACTGGTCAAAAAACCAGAAGCCGGATCCGCATGACCGCGGGTCCGGTTTTGTTATGAAAATTCAGTGACTTGATGTCTCAGGTGAGAGCGTCGTGCTGCCACAATGCCGCCGCAGTCGGGGCGTGATTGCGACAGCTTTGCCTGTTTCGTTTGCATTAGGTGCATAACGGATGTGCAGAATGACCACCTACTAATCACGACCGGAGTGATCTAGATAAGGGTCATCAAACGAAGGGGAAACCGAAATGAACATTGCCAAGAAGATCGCCGACTTTGCCAAGTACCAGCGCACCATGCGCGAGCTGAACAGCCTCGACGCCCGTCAGCTGCACGACCTCGGCATCACCAGGGGTGATATCCGCGCCATCGCTCGCGGCACCTACGTGAACTAATCCGCGATTGTCGCCCCTAAGGCGGCATTGACCTCCAGGTCATCCGATGAAGGCGTCCTCCCGGGCGCCTTTTGTCGTTTCTGGAACAGAAAAGGCTCCTCAGGCCTTCGGCCGACCTCTCCCCCTTAAAGGGCAGTGTCGCTGCAGCGCCTGCCTTCGTCATCTTTCCCTTGGGGAAGAGGCCGACGGCTTAGCCGGCGGTGACGGGCCTGGCGGCGTTACCGCACCAGGTCGGCTACGACACACCCCAACACCGCGACCAGATCCTCGGGCCTCATCTTGATCTGCAATCCCCTTTGCCCGCCATTGAGGAAGATTGCATCATGGAGCGTGGCCAGTTCGTCCAGCGCTGTCGGCACGAGTTTGCGCTGGCCCAGCGGGCTGATGCCGCCCACCTTGTAGCCGGTCAGGCGCTCGGCATTGGCCGGCTTCATCATCTGCGCCGACTTGCCGCCCAGCGCCGCCGCCAGCTTCTTCATGTTCACTTCTTCATCCGACGGCACGATGACGCAGACCGGCTTGCCATCAAGCTCGGCCATCAGCGTCTTGAACACTTCAGCGGGAGAAACGCCCATCGCCTCGGCCGCCTGCAACCCGACCCGCTCGGCATTGGGGTCGTAATCGTAGTGCGCGAGACTGAATGAAAAGCCGGCCTTGGTCAGCGCCAGCGTGGCGGGCGTGGTCTTCGACATGAAAAGGTTCTAGCGCCCCGAAACGAAAAGCAAAAGGCCCGGCGCTTGCGCACCGGGCCTTCCGTTTTCCTTGGCGGGGAGGTGCCGCGGAAAATCTGTGTTGAACCTGACCCTAGACGATGCCGCTGGATCCGGCCGCGATTTCGGGACGGATTTCGGCGACCTTGGCGCGATAGCCCGAGGCCCGGTAGGTGCCGAGCAGATCAATCGCGCCGCCAAGTTCCATACGCGCCATGGCCAGGATCGGCTCAACGTCGGTGCGATAGGCGTTACGCAACTCCTGGGTGGCGGCCAGGGCATCATTGCCTTCCTGCGCGGCCTTGAGGGCCTTACGGTCGACCAGCAGAGCCTGGGCATAGGCGCGCTGCACATCGGCGGCCGAAAGCATCAGCGATTCGATCGGATCGGTGACGTTGTGGCTCTGGTCCAGCATATGCGCCGGGTGGAAATCGGCGTCGCGGCTTTCGATATCGACCAGTTCATTGAACACCAGGAACAGGCGGTAGGGATCGATCGAGCCGGCGTCGAGATCGTCGTCACCATACTTGCTGTCATTGAAATGGAAGCCGCCGAGCTTGCCGAACTGGGCCAGGCGCGAGACGATCATTTCGATATTGACGTTGGGCGCATGGTGGCCGAGATCGACCAGGCAAAAGGCCTTGTCGCCCAGCTCCTTGGCGATGATGTAGTTGGTGCCCCAATCCTGCACGACCGTCGAGTAGAACGCCGGCTCGTACATCTTGTGTTCGGTATAGACGCGCCAGTCATCCGGCAGCGCCGCATAAATGGACTTCATCGAGTCCAGATAGTGTTCGAACTGGTTGGCGAAATTGACCTGACCGGGGAAGTTCGAGCCGTCGCCGATCCAGACCGTCAGGGCCTTGGAACCGATGGTCTTGCCGATCTCGATGCATTCCAGATTATGCTCGATGGCCTGATCGCGCGTGGCCTTGTCGGCGGCCGAAAGCGAGCCGAACTTGTAGCTCTGCATCTGCCCCTTGGCGTCCGCGAACGTGTTGGAGTTCATCGCATCAAAGCCAAGATCAAAGCGGCTCGCGGCCTGCTTCAAACGGTTCGGGTCGGCCTTGTCCCACGGAATGTGCAGCGAGACCGTATCAGTCGCCTGGGTCAGTTGGGCAATGACGGCGCAATCTTCGATCTTGTCGAAAATGTCGCGTGGCTCGCCTTTGCCCGGGAAGCGGGCAAAGCGGGTGCCGCCCGTGCCGACGCCCCACGATGGGACGGCGACCGAGAAGCCTGCGAGCTTTTCCTTGATGTCGTCGATAGCAATGCCGCGCCGGTCGAGACGCTCACCAAGGGTGTCATAGTCAACATTGAGGTCAGCCGCACGCTTGGCGTTTTCGGCTTCGACAACGGACGGGTCGATTATGTGGTCACTCATGGCTGCACCTTAGCGCGGGAACGACTGGGCGTTGCCCGCGTCGACATTGATGATGTTGCCGGTGGACTTGGCCGAGGCTTCCGAGGCGAAGAAGTAGATGGCCTCGGCAATATCCTCGGGGAATACCGAGCGCTTGAGCATGGAGCGCTGACGGTACATTTCCTCCAAGCCATCCTTGTCGGTCTTGTAGGTCGAAGCGCGCTGCTCAAGCCATTCGCCGGCCCAGATCTTGGAGCCGCGCAAGACGGCATCGGGATTGACCACATTGACGCGGATCTGCGCTTCCGCCCCTTCCAGCGCCAGGCAGCGGGCGAGATGGATTTCGGCAGCCTTGGCGGTGCAATAGGCGGCGGCATTGGGCGACGCGGCAAGGCCGTTCTTGGAAGCCACGAAGACGACATTGCCGCCGATCTTCTGCGCGCGGAAAATCTTGAAAGCTTCGCGGCTGACCAGGAAATAGCCCGTGGACAGGATGTCCATGTTCTTGTTCCACAGGTCGAGGGAGGTTTCTTCAATCGGCGCCGAGGAGGCAAGACCAGCGTTCGAGACGAGAATGTCCAAGCCACCGAATTCGACCACGGCATGGGCGAAGCCGGAAATGATCTGCTCTTCCCTGGTCACATTGATGTTCACCGGACGGACAAAGTCCTTGCCGAACACACCGGTCAGCTCTTCGGTCGCATTGTCCAGCGCGCCTTGATCGATATCGGCCAGCACAACACAAGCGCCTTCGCGCAGGAGACGCGCGGCCGTGGCCTTGCCGATGCCGCCCGCGCCGCCGGTGACCAGGGCAATCTTGCCGGCCAGGGACTTTGGCTTGGGCATGCGGGCCAGCTTGGCCTCTTCGAGCAGCCAGTATTCGATATCGAAGGCTTCCTGTTCAGGCAGGCCCTGATATTCGGAGACGGTTGAAGCGCCGCGCATCACGTTGATGGCGTTGACATAGAACTCGCCCGAAATGCGGGCGGTGGCCTTGTCCTTGGCGAAGGTGATCATGCCAACGCCCGGGATCAGGTAGACCACGGCATTGGGGTCGCGCACGGCTGGCGAGTTGTCGTGCTTGCAGCGATCGTAATAGGCTTGGTAGTCGACGCGATAGGCGGCGATCTGGTCAGCCAGACCCTCGATGACAGCATCAACATCGGGGTTTGCAGGATCGAAGTCGATCACCAGCGGCCGGATCTTGGTGCGCAGGAAGTGGTCGGGGCAGGAGGTGCCCAGCGCCGCCAACGGACGCAGATTGTTGGAATTGACGAATTCGAGCACGGCGTCGCTATCGTCGAAATGACCCAGCTTGTGACTGTCTTCCGAGATGAAGCCGCGGATCTTGGGCATCAGGCGGGCGGCAATGGCCCGGCGTTCCTCTGCCGGCAGGGACTGGGTGGCAGCGCCACCGAAAATGGTCTTGCCCTCGGTTTGCTTTTCAAACCACTCGATCGCCTGATTGATGATGCGGATCGTGGTCTCGTAACATTCCTTGGGCGTATTGCCCCAGGTGAACAAGCCATGGCTTTCGAGCACCACGCCTTCGGCGTCGGGGTTTTCGAGGCAGAATTTTTCCAGCCACAGGCCCAGCTCGAAGCCGGGCTTCTTCCATGGCAGCCAGCCGATCTTGTCGCCAAAAATCTGCTGGGTCAGCTCTTTCGAGTTCTTCGAGGCCGCGATGGCGATAATCGCGTCCGGGTGCATGTGATCGACATAAGGCCGGTTCACATAGGCATGGAGCGGGGTATCGATGGAGGACGCGCGCGGGTTGAGGTTGAAGGTGGCGTGGGGCAGGTAGCCAACCATCTCGTCTTCATAATCCACGCCGCGATAGAGACCCTTCAGCGCGCGCAGCTTGTCCATATAAAGGGTGGCAAAGCCATCGAGCTTGATCGAGGCATTGTCGCCGCCCGACCCTTTGACCCACAGAACTTCGACTTCTTCGCCGGTCAGCGGATCTTTTTGCCAGATCTTGGAGGAGGTGTTGCCGCCGCCATAATTGGTGACGCGCTTGTCGGACCCGAGCAGATTGGACCGGTAGACAAGACGTTCCGGCTCGCTCATGGACGCGGCCTTGGCGTCGTCCCACTTGTTTTCAAGGCGCTTTGGCGCGGTGGACATAGGATTCCTCCCAAAGTTAGGGCAACAGACTGGGTTGGCCGGAGATGGCCATAGAACGATCCACAAAGTCAATCAGAAACAATCATGTCTGATCATGTATGCGTGCTTATGACTGAAACATGCGAAATGGTGATTGACTCTGCCCGAAATTGGTGGAAGCAAATGCATCCAGGGAGTATCTGCCTTGCACGAAATGGAACGCCACCGCGTCATATTGGCTGCCGCCCAGTCCCATCCAGTGGTGACAGTGGCCGAGCTTTGCGAAGTGACCGGGTCCTCGGAAGCCACTATCCGCCGCGATATTGCCTCGCTGGATGAGCAAGGCCGGCTCCGCCGCGTGCGGGGCGGGGCCGAAGCGATCAATCCGCCATCCCAGGGTGGGTTGGTGGGACGACCCTTTTCCGTCAACGAAACGATCAACATCGCGCAAAAGCGCGCAATTGCCCGCGCGGCGGCCGACATGTGCCGCGATGGCGAGCCGATCATCATCAATGGCGGCACCACCACCTACCAGATGGTGCATCACCTGACGGGCAAGCGCCTCAGCGTCTTCACCAACAGTTTTGGAATTGCCGAATTCCTCATTCACAACTCGCGCAATGCCGTCGTCATTCCCGGCGGCACGGTCTATCGCGAGCAGAACGTCATCCTTTCGCCCTTTGGTGGCGTGGTGGCGAGCCATTTCTACGCCAAGCGCATGTTCATCGGCTGCCAGGGCATCGGCGTGCACGGCCTGATGGAGGCCGACCCCATGGTGGTGCAGTCCGAGCTGGCACTGATCGGGCAGGCGGATGAACTGATCGTTCTCGCCGACTCCTCAAAATTTTCGGGACGTTCGAGCCTCATTCTGTGCGGGCTCGATCAAATTGCCGCTGTCATCACCGATAGCGGCATCCGCGACGAAGACCGCCAGATGCTGGATACGGCAGGCGTGCGGCTCATCGTGGCGGACGCAACAGGGCAGGCTGAAGCAAGTGTGGCCTGAACTGACAATGACTGAACCAAGAGCAAACCCCCTGGGAGGGACCAAATGAAACTCTGGAAACTGCTGGCCGCCACGGCCACCGCTGCCGTGCTGCTGGCCACGCCGGCCATGGCACAGACCCGCATCGCGCTGGTCGTCAAGTCGCTGGGCAACGGCTTCTTCGATGCCGCCAATAAGGGCGCGCAGGATGCTGCCGCAGAACTCGGCGACGTTGAAGTAATCTATACCGGCCCGACCTCCGCCACCGCCGAAGCGCAGATCGAAGTCGTCAACTCGCTGATCGCCCAGCAGGTCGACGCTATCGCCATCTCGGCCAACGACCCGGACGCCCTGGTGCCGGTGCTGCAGCGCGCCATGGATCGCGGCATCAAGGTGGTGAGCTTTGACTCCGGTGTGGCTCCCGAAGGCCGCCAGATTCACCTCAACCCCTCTGACATCGACCTGATCGGCGAAACCATCATCAAACTGGCAGCCGACTACCTGCCCGAGGGTGGCGACGTGGCGATCCTTTCGGCCGCCTCGACGGCAACCAACCAGAACGCCTGGATTGAAGCCGCCAAGGAAGCCATTCCCGAGAAGTTCCCCAACATCAACCTTGTTTCGGTGGTCTATGGCGATGACGACTCGGTGAAGTCCACCGAAGAGGCCCGCGGCCTCATCGCCGCACACCCCGACCTCAAGGCCATCATCGCCCCGACCACCGTTGGTGTCGTGGCCGCGGCCCAGGTTGTGACCGACCAGGACCTGATCGGTGAGATCAACGTGACCGGCCTTGCCCTGCCGTCCGAGTTCAAGCAGTTCATCGACAATGGCGCCAGCCAGGCCGTTGCCCTGTGGAACCCGATCGATCTGGGCTATTCGGCCATCTACCTGGCCAATGCACTGGTCGAAGGCGAAGAAGCGGCTCCGGGCGCAACCTTCTCCATCGGCAAGGTGGGCGAAGTGACCCTGGATGACACCAACTCGGCTGCCATGGCCGCGCCGTTCCAGTTCGACGCTTCCAACATCGAAGAGTTCTCCAAGATTTACTAAGGCGCTCTTCACCTCTCCCTTTGGGGGAGAGGTCGACGCGAAGCTGCGGGTGAGGGGGCCTTTCCAAGAGCAGGAAGGCCCCCTCGCCCTAACCCTCTCCCCCAAAAGGAGAGGGGAACCTATCGAGCGCGTGACCAAGCCAGCGCCCGACCCAAGGAATAGAAATGACCGACCCCATCCTGACCCTTTCGGGCATATCCAAGAGCTTTCCCGGCGTGCGGGCGCTGCATGATGTGTCGCTGGAGCTCTATCCCGGCCAGGTAACGGCCCTGATTGGTGAGAACGGGGCCGGCAAGTCCACCCTGGTCAAGACCATGACCGGAATCTACCAGCCCGAGGCGGGCGAGATCCGGGTGGGCGGCAAACCTGTAACGCTGCCAACGGCGATCTCTGCCTCGGAAGCTGGCATCACCGCGATCCACCAGGAAACCGTGCTGTTCGACGAATTGAGCGTAGCCGAGAACATCTATCTTGGCCATGCGCCAAAGAACCGTTTTGGCTTGATCGACTGGGGCAGGATGCGGCGCGAGGCGCAGGAAACCCTCGATAGCATGGCCGCGGGCATCGATGCCGGCATGCCGCTCAAGGAGCTGGGGATCGCCAAGAAGCACCTTGTTGCCGTGGCGCGGGCGCTCAGCGTAGACGCCCAGGTGGTAATCATGGATGAGCCAACGGCGGCGCTCAGCCAGAAGGAAATCGAGGAGCTCTACGTTCTTGTCGAACTCCTCAAGAAGGATGGAAAAGCCATCCTCTTCATCTCCCACAAATTCGATGAAATCTACCGCATTGCCGACCGCTACACCGTGTTCCGCGATGGCGAGCAGGTGGGCAAGGGCTTCATCAAGGACACCCCGCAGGCCGAGATCGTCAAGCTGATGGTCGGACGTTCTGTGGAGCAGATTTTCCCCGCCCGCGACACCACGATCGGCGACACTGTGCTGGAGGTCAACGGCCTCAGCCACCCCACCGAATTCGACAATGTCTCCTTCTCCGTCAAGAAGGGTGAAATCCTGGGGTTCTATGGACTGGTGGGCGCCGGGCGCTCCGAGGTCATGCAGGCCGTGTTCGGCATGACAAAGCCCTCTGCTGGGACAATCATACTGGAAGGGCAGGCTATCGCCCCGAAAACGCCCGCCGACGCGGTCAGCGCCGGCATTGTCTATGTGCCCGAGGAACGCGGCAAGCAGGGCGTCATCACCGGCGAGCCGATCTTCAAGAATGTCTCGCTTCCCAGCCTCGACAAGACCAGCCGTTCAGGCTTCCTGCGCATGGCCGAGGAATTTGCGCTGGCCCGGACTTATACCGAGCGGCTTGATCTGCGAGCCTCTTCGCTCAGCCAGAATGTGTCCACCCTTTCGGGCGGCAACCAGCAGAAAGTGGTGATCGCCAAATGGCTCGCCACCTTGCCCAAGGTGATCATCCTCGATGAACCCACCAAGGGCATCGATATCGGTTCGAAAGCCGCCGTGCATGAGTTCATGGGCGAACTGGTGGCCCAGGGCCTCTCGGTCATCATGGTGTCCTCCGAACTGCCCGAAGTCCTCGGCATGAGCGACCGCATCGTCGTGATGCGCGAAGGCCTGGTGGTCGACACCCTCGAAAACAAAAATCTGCAGCCCGAAACGCTGGTCAGCCTGGCTGCGGGCATCGTTGAGGAGAAGGCCGCATGAACCGGCTCCTGAAATCCCGTGAACTCTGGCTGGCGCTGGCCATTCTCGCCGTCATCGTGCTGGTGACGCTGCGGTTTCCGCGCTTCTCGCAGCCGGGCAATCTGCTGACGATCTTCAACGACACATCGATCCTGATGATGCTGGCGCTGGGGCAGATGGCGGTGATCCTGACCCGCTCCATCGATCTGTCCATGGCCTCGAACCTGGCGCTGACCGGCATGCTGGTGGCCATGACCAATGCGGCCTTTCCGTTCATTCCCATTCCGCTGCTGATCGCCGGCTGCGTCGTGGTCGGCGCGGCGCTGGGCGCGTTCAACGGCATTCTGGTCTGGAAGCTTGATATTCCGCCAATCGTGGTGACCCTGGGCACGCTGACCATCTTCCGTGGGCTGGTCTTCGTTGTCTCGGGTGGCGCCTGGGTCAACGCGGCACAGATGAGCACTGACTTCATCCAGCTCCAGCGCGGCAGCTTCCTCGGCCTGCCGATATTGAGCTGGTTCGCCATCGTTGTAGCGGCACTGGTCTACGTGCTGATGACCCGCACGCCCTGGGGCCGGGCCTTCTACGCCATTGGCGTCAATCCGACCGCCTCGGTCTATACTGGCATCAATGTGGGGCGCACCAAGTTCCTCGCTTTCGTGCTCTCGGGCGCCATTTCGGGGCTTTGCGGCTATCTCTGGATCTCTCGCTACGTCATCGCTTCGGTGGAAGTGGCCGGCGGCTATGAACTGACCATCGTGGCCGCCTGCGTCATCGGCGGTGTCTCGATCGCCGGCGGCATCGGCACGGTGGGCGGTGCGCTGCTCGGCGCCCTGTTCCTCGGCGTCGTCAACAACGCCCTGCCGGTCATCGGCGTGTCGCCCTTCTGGCAGATGGCCATTTCCGGCGCCGCGATCCTGCTTGCCGTTGTGCTCAACGCCCGTGGCGAACGAAGCAAGGGACGTATCATTCTCAAGAAAGCCGAGGTGGCGGCATGACCGACGCAACTGCAAACGGCCGTCGCCTGCCGAACCGGCTGGACAACCCATTCAAGTCCGCAGTGCTGAGCTGGGAGAGCTTGCTGGTCCTCGTGGCGCTGGGCATCTTTATCGCCAACAGCTTTGCCTCGCCCTACTTCCTCAATGCCTGGAGTCTTTCCGACCTCACCTTCAACTTCACCGAGAAAGGGCTGATCGCGCTGGCCATGGCGCTGGTGATCATCTCGGGGGAGATCGATCTCTCGGTTGCCTCGATCATCGCCCTGGCCTCAACGCTGATGGGATTGGCGCTGCAATATGGCGCGGACACCCCGACGCTGGTGGCGGTGGGCGTCGGTGTTGGCATCCTCTGCGGCGCCTTCAACGGCTTCCTCGTCACCGGTCTGAAACTCCCCTCGATCGTGGTGACCATCGGCACGATGAGCCTGTTCCGCGGCATCGCCTTCATCATCCTGGGCGATCAGAGCTTCAAGGGTTATCCCGCAAGCTTCTCCTGGTTCGGCCAGGGCTATGTGTTCTGGGTGATCTCGTTCGAGGTGGTGCTGTTCCTTGTCGCGGCGGTGATCTTCTACGTGCTGCTGCACCGCACCAATTTCGGGCGCCGGGTTTTTGCCATCGGCAATAATGCGACCGCCGCGCGCTTCTCCGGCGTCCGCGTGGACCGCATCAAATTCGTGCTTTTCTGCCTGACGGGCCTGATGAGCGGCATCGCCGCCATTCTGCTCACCGCACGCCTGGGCTCGACCCGTCCATCTATCGCCGAGGGCTTCGAACTCGATGTTGTGACCATGGTGGTGCTCGGCGGGGTGTCGATCCTAGGCGGCGCCGGTTCGATCATCGGGGTGGTGCTGGCGGCGCTGATCATTGGCCTTGTCACCTTTGGCCTCGGTCTGCTCAATGTGCCGGGTATCGTGATGACCATCTTCACCGGCACGCTGCTGATCGTGGTGATCGCCTTGCCCATATTGTTCCGCATGATCCGGGAGCGCCGCGCATGATCGTGGATGCAGGCTACGAAAAACACGCTTTCAAGATGCAGCTCAATCCCGGTATGGCCGCTGAATACAAGAAGCGCCATGACGAGATATTCCCCGAACTGGTCGACCTGCTGCACGAAGCCGGGGTGAAGGACTATTCCATCCATCTCGATGAAGAGACCAACACCCTGTTCGGCGTGCTCTGGCGTCGTGTCGACCACACCATGGCCGACCTGCCAGGCACCGAGATCATGCAGCGCTGGTGGGCTCATATGGCCGATATCATGGCCACCAATGACAAGAACGAGCCGGTTGCGGTGGACCTTGTCCCGATGTTCTGGATGAAGTGAGCTAACTGCCGGTCGCAGCCAGTGGCATCGCCTCGCGTACCTTGAGGGCATCACCCACCGCAAAGATCGTCGGCGCCGAGAGCGGAAACGCTTCAACCGCGCTGACGGCCTCGCCAATCGTGCCGCGCCAGATCTGTTCATCGGGACGCCCCAGGCTCCCCGCGATGATGGCCGGCGTTTCAAGGCTCATGCCCCTGGCGCTCAACTCCGCGACAATACCCGGTAGCGTCCGGCGGCTCATGTAATAGACCGAGGTGGTGGCCGGATCGGCCAGCGCCGCCCAGTTCAGCGTATCGGGCAAAACGCCCTTGCGCGAATGGCCGGTCACGAAGCGCACAGACTGCGCGTGATCACGATGGGTCAACGAGACACCCAGCCGGCTGGCGAGTGCGAGACCTGCCGAAATGCCCGGCACCACCGAAACGGCAATGCCGTGGCGTTCCAGCATTTCGATCTCCTCGCCCGCGCGGCCAAAGATCATCGGGTCGCCGGATTTCAGGCGCACAACATGCTTGCCCTGCCGGGCCAGGCTCAGCATCATGGCGTTGATCTCGTCCTGCGCGCAGCTTTCGCGCTGGGCCCGCTTGCCCACCAGCATGCGTTTGGCCTCGCGGCGGGCCAGTTCGAGCACCTCGGATGACACCAGATCGTCGAACAGGATCACATCCGCCGATTGCAGCGCCCGCACGGCCTTGATGGTCAAGAGCTCCGCATCACCCGGCCCGGCGCCGACAAGCGTCACGCGACCGGCGGCCGGGGTGGCGGGAAGATCGATGATTTCGTCACTGGCGCCGGGCGAACGGCTCTCAAACGCCCGGTCGGCCAGACGCTCCCAGAATGCGCGCCGCTGCGGCCCGGCGGCAAGCTGGTCCATGACCCTCGCGCGCAGTTTGGCGGCCAGTTGCGCCCATTGGGTCAGCGTTTGCGGTAGCAATGTTTCGATCCGGCGGCGGACGGCCTGGCCGAGAATTGGCGCGGCGCCGGCAGTGGAGATGCCGACCACGACGGGCGAGCGATTGACGATGGCCCCGAACTGGAACTGACAGAATTCGGGCCGGTCGATGACGTTGTACGGAACGGCAACGGCCTTGGCGGCGGCGACGAAGGCATGGGCCTCAGCGTCATCCTCGATATCGGCGATGGCCAGCGCGGCGCCCTCGAGATCGCCAGGGGTCCAGGGGCGGGGGTGGAGGATGATGGAGGTGGGCGCAAGCGCCGACAGTTCCTCACAGACGTCTTCCGCATATACATCCACCTGCGCCCCGGCCGCTGCCAGCAGTTCGATCTTCCAGGCGGCCGGCTCACCGCCGCCGATGACCACGACCCGCTTGCCGCGCAGGTCGAAGAAGACTGGCAGAACGGCGAGCTCTGCTATGCGCTTACTCGGCGGCGACGAGACGGTTTGCATCGACAATTCCCCTGATTTCGGCGCGGCAGGAGCCGCAATTGGTGCCGGCGCGGGTGAGGGCGCCAACCGCTTCGACACTGGTGCAGCCGTGGCGGGTCACGGCTCCGGTGATGGTGTTGATGCCGACCCCCATGCAGGAGCAGACAATGGCGCCACCATCGGGCCGGTCTGCGCCGGGTCGACCGGCAAGCACGATTGATGCCGTCAGGTCGGTTTCGGAGAGCAGGTCAACCGCCCATTGCCGCGACACCAGCACCGGATCGGGCGAGGTGTAGAGGGCGGCGAGAAGCCGACCGTTCTCGACCAGCACAAAGGCGCGGCGTCCGGAGCGCTCGTCGCGGATGGACTGGAATACCGCGTCCGTGCCGAATGTGTCGGCAAGGAAATCGGTCCAGTCCGCGGGCTCCTCGAACAAGGCAATTTCGGCACGATAGCCATGCGGCGCCGGGGCCAAGGCCCAGTAGTCGGTGCCGAGCGCCGGTTTCTGCGCTGCAACGAGGAACCCATAGAGCCGCACCCCGACCGGCTCGGCATGAACCTGCGCCATTTTCAGCGCCGGTTGTCCGGAAACTGGATCGGTCTTGCCAGTCACCAGGGTATCGACCCGGCCATTGCTGGCGAATTGGTCGGTCCAGTGCATGGGCACGAACAACTGGCCGCGTTGCTGGCGGTCGGTCACCAGCGCCCGAACCAGCGCCGAACCATGCCGATTGGTCAGTCGCACCAGATTGGCGCGGCGAATACCCAATGCGTTGGCGTCGGCCGGGTGAACTTCCACGAATGGCTCGGCCAGGTGTGCCGAAAGGCGGGAGGCCTTGCCGGTTCGCGTCATGGTGTGCCAATGGTCGCGCACGCGGCCGGTGTTGAGGATGAACTGCCCGGGCGCCGGGGCAAAGGGTGGTGGTGGCTGGACCGGCAGGAAACGCGCCTTGCCATCGAGAGTGAAGAATTTGCCATCGCCGAACATGCGGGCGGTGGGCTTTGAACGCACTGGCCACTGCACCGGCATCATGGTTTCGTAGTCGGCGCCGGACAGGCCGGAAAGATCGAAATCGCGGCTCCCGTCATTCTCGAAACCCGACAGGGCAACATGCTCGGCAAAGATCTGGCCCGGGCTGAAATAGCTGAAGGCAGCGCCATGGCCGAGGCGCTTGGCCACCTCCTTTATGATCCACCAGTCCGGCCGGGCCTCGCCGGGCAGGGGCAGGAAGGGACGTTGGCGCGAAATGCGGCGTTCCGAATTGGTCACGGTGCCGTCCTTTTCGCCCCAGCCGGCGGCGGGCAGGCGCACATGGGCCAGCTCCATGGTGTCGGTATGCCGGTTCATGTCCGAGACGACGACAAAGGGACAGGCCTTGAGCGCATCGCGCACCACATCGGCCTCGGGCATGGAGTCCACCGGATTGGTGGCCATGATCCAGACCGCCTTGATCTCGCCGCGCGCCATGGCGGCAAACAGGTCGACTGCCTTGAGGCCCGGACCTTGGGCCACGCTGTCGCTGCCCCAGAAGCGCGAGACGCGATCAATGGCTTCGGGCGTGAAATCCATATGGGCGGCCAGCATATTGGCGAGCCCGCCCACTTCTCGGCCACCCATGGCATTGGGCTGGCCGGTCACTGAGAACGGGCCCATGCCCGGCCTGCCAATACGGCCGGTGGCGAGATGGCAATTGATGATGGCGTTGACCTTGTCGCTGCCGGCGGCGGACTGGTTCACACCCTGCGAATAGACCGTGACGACCTTCTTGGTGCGGGCGAACAGGTCGTAGAAGCGCGAGATGGACAGCGGTGAGAGACCGGTGGCTTCCGCGACGCGAGCGATGTCCCAGTCCTCGGCTGTGAGCAGTGCCGCTTCATAGCCCGAGGTATAGGCACTCACATAGTCGCTGTCGGTGATGCCCTGTTGTTCGAGATGGGCCAGCAGCCCAACGAACAAGGCGCTGTCCCCATCGGGCGAGATCGGCAAATGTATCTCGGCAATATCGGCCGAGACGGTGCGGCGCGGATCGATCAGCACGATCTTCATGTCCGGGCGCGCCGCGCGGGCGGCCACGATGCGCTGATAAAGTACCGGGTGGCACCAGCCCAGATTGGAGCCAACCAGCACTATGAGATCGGCCTGTTCGAGATCTTCGTAATTGCCTGGTACGGTATCCGAGCCGAAGGCGCGCTTGTGCCCGGCCACCGAGGAAGCCATGCAGAGCCGCGAATTGGTGTCGATATTGGCCGAGCCGACGAAACCCTTCATCAGCTTGTTGGCCACGTAATAGTCCTCGGTGAGGAGCTGGCCGGAACCATAGATTGCCACCGAACTGGGGCCATGTTCGCTGATGGTCTGGTTGAAGCGGTTGGCGACTTCCTCAAGTGCTTTGTCCCAAGTGACTCTTCTGTCAGCGATTTCCGGGTGCAGCAGGCGCCCATCGAGCGACAAGGTTTCGCCCAGCGCCGAGCCCTTCGAGCACAGGCGCCCGAAATTGGCGGGGTGGTCCGGGTCGCCGGCAATGGTCACGCGGCCGTCTGGCTGTGGAGTGGCGAGCACGCCGCAGCCGACACCGCAATAAGGGCAGGTGGTGCGAACCGTATGCTGCTCCACCATATCTACTCCGCCGCCATCGCCATCAGCACGTCCGGGGCAATGTAGATGACGCCGCCATCGACCTTGACCGGGTAGGTGCGCACTGAGCCCTCATCGGCCCCCTGCGCCTCGCCGGTCTGGAGGTCGAACACCCAATTGTGCAGCGGGCAGGTGACCGAGGTGCCGTGGACAATGCCCTCGGCCAGCGGGCCACCCTTGTGCGGGCAGCGATTTTCAATGGCATAGACCTGATCTTCGGCGGTCCGGAAAACGGCAATTTTTCCCGAGGGGGTGTTGACGCATCGCGCACCGCGCACGGGAATGGCAGTCAGGCTACCAAGCTGGATCCATTCGGTCATGGCGATCACTCCGCTGCCACGGGAAGCCCGAATTCGGCCATGGCGGCGAATTCATGGGCGTCCTTGCCATTGACGCGTTCCTCCCAGGGATCGACCTGGGCAAACTGCTGGGAATAGACGAAGCGGTCGTAGTAATATTTGCGCTTGTCGAGGTCATCGATGATAGCGGCCTTGATGCTGTCATTGCCGACGCGCTTGGCCCATTTGTAGATGCGTTCGAGATAATGTCCCTGTTCGCGATAAAGCTGGGTGAGGGCAACGATGATCTCGAGCGCCTCGTCCTCGGTATTGGCATGGCCAATGACCTCGGTGCCCTTGATGTCGAGCCCTGCGGCACCGGCGAAGTGGATGTCGTAGCCCGAATCCACGCAGATCACGCCAATGTCCTTGCAGGTCGCCTCGGCGCAATTGCGCGGGCAACCCGACACGGCCATCTTGAGCTTTGCCGGGGTCCATGCGCCCCACATGAACTTCTCGATGCGGACGCCGAGGCCCGTCGAATCCTGGGTGCCAAAGCGGCACCAGTCCGAGCCGACGCAGGTTTTGACCGTACGCAACCCTTTGGCATAGGCGGCGCCCGAGACCATGCCAGCGGCATTGAGATCGGCCCAGACGCCGGGCAGGTCTTCCTTTCTGACGCCGAGCAGGTCGATGCGCTGCCCGCCGGTGACTTTCACTGCGGGGATAGCGAACTTGTCGGCCACATCGGCAATGGCGCGCAATTCCTTGGGGTTGGTCATGCCGCCCCACATGCGCGGCACCACCGAATAGGTGCCGTCCTTCTGGATATTGGCGTGCACGCGCTCATTGATGAAGCGCGACTGGTTGTCGTCCTCATATTCGCCGGGCCATTCAGCCACCAGATAATAGTTGAGGGCAGGGCGGCACTTGGCGCAGCCGCAACTGGTCTTCCACTCCAATTCCTGCATGATCGCGGGAATGGACTTGAGTTCCTTTGCCACGATCAGGCGGCGGACGGTGCCGTGGTCATGTTCGGTGCAGGGACACATCGGCTTGACGGCGGCCGGGTTGTAGCTGTCGCCCAGAGTGATGGCCATGAGCTTTTCGACCAGATGCGTACACGAGCCACACGAGGCCGAGGCCTTGGTGTGGGCGCGCACGCCATCGAGATCGGTCAGGCCCTTGGATGCGATCGTGCCGGTGATCGCAGATTTACAGACACCGTTGCAGCCGCAGATTTCTGCATCATCCGGCAAGGCTGCAACGGCCGCCATAGGGTCCAGCGCGGCTCCCCCCTGGTAGGCCTGTCCAAAGATAAGTGTGTCGCGCATGTCCCGCGTGTCGGTGCCCTTTCGGATCATGTCGAAGAACCAGGGGCCATCGGCGGTTTCGCCATAAAGCACCGCGCCGATAACGCGATCCTCCTTGAGCACCAGGCGCTTGTAGATGCCCGAATTGGCATCGCGCAGCACGATTTCCTCGCGGTCCTCGGCATCGGCGAAATCGCCGGCCGAATAGACCGACACGCCGGTCACCTTGAGCTGGGTCGCGGTCTGCACCGGGCGGAAGGCAGCATCGACCTTGGCCAGCGTCTTGGCCAGGATCTTGGCCTGGTCATAGAGCGGGGCGACCAGACCATAGACGATCTTCTCGTGCTCGACGCATTCGCCGAGCGCCAGCACATCGGGGTCCGAGGTGACCATCTGGTCATTGACCACGATGCCGCGTTCCACATGCAGGCCCGCATCGACCGCGATGCGCGTTTCAGGGCGGATGCCCACGGCCATAACCACGATATCGGCGCCATAGACCGTGCCATCTTCCAGCGCTACGGCCTCGACCCGCTCTTCACCGAGAATGGCCTTGGTCTGCGCCTTGCAGTGTACCTTGATGCCGCGGGCTTCCAGATCGCGCTGCAGGAGATAGCCGGCAGCCGGATCGAGCTGACGCTCCATCACATGGCCCATCAGGTGCAGCACCACCACTTCCATGCCGCGGGCGTTAAGCGCCGCAGCGGCCTCGAGGCCCAGCAGGCCCCCGCCAATCACCACGGCCTTGGAGCCGGCGCGCTTGGACACATCGACCATCCGGTTGACGTCGTCGAGATCGCGGAAGGCCATCACGCCGGGCAGATCCTTGCCGGGCAGGGGAATGATGAAAGGCGCCGAACCGGTGGCGATGATCAGCTTGTCATAGGGCGTTTCGCCATTTTTGGAGACGACCACCTTGCGGGCCCGGTCGATGCCAGTGACGGTTTCGCCGAACCGGGTATGCACGCCATGATCCCGATACCAGTCGGCATCATGGGTGATGATCTGCTCATAGTCCTTCTCGCCGGCCAGCACCGGGGAGAGCATCAGCCGGTTGTAATTGCCGCGCGGCTCGGCGCCGAACAGCGTCACGTCGAACCGGCCCGGGGCTTCCTCGAAGATGTGTTCCAGGGCGCGGCCAGAAGCCATCCCTGCACCAACGACGACCAGTTTTTCCATTGTCTCGTACTCCTGAATAAGGGTCAGGCCGTGCGCGCAACGAGCTGGCGCTCGTGGCGGCGGACGGCGGAGTGCATCCACCCCAGCGACAAAAGGATCAGGAAAAAGAGTGCCATGAAGCAGCTCGACCAGATGCCGGTAATGTCGTTGAGGAAACCGAAGAGAAGGGGCAGCACGAACCCGCCAAGGCCCCCGATCATGCCGACCAGGCCCCCCACCGCGCCGACATTGTCGGGGTAATAGGCGGGGATGTGCTTATAGACCGCGGCTTTGCCCAGGCTCATGAAGAAGCCGAGCACGAAGACCAGGCCAATAAAGGCGACGGGGCCGGTCTCAAAGTGGAAGCGCACGGGGCCATCGACCCCGGCAACGACCGAGTCCGTTGTCGGCAGCGCTAGGATGAAGGCACAAACCGCTGAGACGCCGAAGGTCCAGTAGAGCACCGTGCGTGCCCCGATCTTGTCGCTCAGCGTGCCGCCATAGGCGCGGAAGATGCTGGCGGGGATGGAATAGGCAGCAGCGACCATTCCGGCGGTCTTGATGTCGAAGCCATAGACCCCGATCAGGTAGCGTGGCAGCCACAGGGTCAGAGCCACGAAGGCGCCAAAGGCGAAGAAGTAATAGAGCGCGAAACGCCAGACCTGCACATTGCGCAGCGGCGCGAACTCGCTGGCCAGGCTCTTTGGCGTGTAGCCCTCGGCGCGGCGGCGGGCGATCACCGGATCATCCTCGGTGCCGAACCAGAAGACCGCTGCCATCACCACCAGCGCGGCGGCCCATACCACGGCCACCGACTGCCAGCCCCAGGCCAGCATCACGAAGGGCGCGGCGAATTTGGTGACGGCAGCGCCGACATTGCCGACCCCGAAAATGCCCAGCGCCGTGCCCTGCTTCTGCGCCGGATAGAAGCGCGACACATAGGCCACGCCAACCGCAAACGAGCCGCCTGCAAGACCCACGCCGAGCGCCGCCAGCAGCAATTGCTCATAGCTCTGGGCAAAGGCGAGGAGGAAGGTGGCGACCGCCGCCGCCAGCATGGTCAGGGTGAACACCAGCCGTCCGCCCTTGCGGTCGGTCCAGATGCCCAGCACGATGCGCGACAGCGAGCCGGTCAGCACTGGCGACCCGATCAACAGCCCGAACTGGGTTTCGCTGAGGCCAAGCTGATCCTTGAGGGAAACGCCGATGATCGAGAAGATCGTCCAGACGGCAAAGCACACGGTAAAGGCCACGGTCGACAGGCCCAGCGCGCGGTTCTGCTGCGGGGCGGATGTCGAATGTGCTGCTCTTGTTGCCTCTGTCATCGGATGGGACTCCGTTTCGAACTGAAAACAAAAAAGCCGCCAACTGACACGCCACCGATGCTGGACCGATGTGTACCTGTTGGCGACTTTGCCTTGGACGCCCGACCTTGGACGTCGACTATGTGAAGAGCGTCTTGGGAGGAGCTCTGCTGCTCCCATCTTTGCACGAACCGTGCCAAACTAGATCGGCGCCGGTTTTTCTTTTATTTTCAGTCGTTAAGCTGTTCGGCTTGGTTTCCCTCGCCATCGGCAGTGAGAACCACCACGCAGCAAAGGGCATCATGTTGCACAAATTTCGTGCATTGGATGGCTTTGGTTGAAAAGTGCATCATTACTGTGCAGCCTCTCTATTCCGCCGCCGCCAGCGCGGATGCCTTGCCGCGCTTGGCGCGAATGCGATCCAGCGTCTCTTGGTCTGGATTGGCACCGCCCTCATAGGCTTCGAGGAAATCGAGCAGTTCCTCGCGATAGGCGTAATAATCCTTGTGGGCCAACAGCGCCTTGCGCGAACGGGGGCGCGGCAAATCCACCTCCATGACATTGCCGATCCGGGCATTGGGCCCGTTCGACATCATCACCACCCTGTCGGCCAGCAAGATGGCTTCATCGACATCATGGGTGACACAGATGGCGGTAACTTGCGTGCGCGCCCAGACATCCATCAGCACGTCCTGCAATTCCCAGCGGGTGATACTGTCGAGCATGCCGAAGGGCTCGTCGAGCAGCAGCAGCTTGGGCGACAGGGCAAAGGCCCGTGCAATGCCCACGCGCTGCTTCATGCCATTGGAGAGTTCGGCGGCAGGCCGATGCATGGCATCGCCCAGTCCAACCCTGTTGAGATAATATTCGACCACGTCGCGCCGCTCGGCCGGGCTGGCAGTGGGATAGACGCGATCCACGCCCAGGGCGACGTTTTCGCGCGCCGTTAGCCAGGGCATCAGCGAAGGGGCCTGAAACACTACGGCTCGCTCGGGACCGGCCCCGACAACGTCCTTGCCATCGAGCACGACATTGCCGGCGGAGATGTCGTTCAGCCCCGCCACCATGGACAGCACGGTTGATTTGCCGCAGCCCGAATGGCCGATAAGGGTGACAAATTCGCCCTTCTTCATCTGGAAGTCGAAGCCATCGACCACAGTCAGCGGCCCCTTCGGCGTCGGATAGACCTTGGAGACTTCCTCGAAGCGCAGATAATCGTCCTGCGTGCCGGACGCCGCCGCCGCATTGGCATAGGCGCTGGGCAGGCGGGCCGATTTGCCGCGCGCTATGGGGGTGACATTGGGCAGGGCAATGTCGGCTTCGCCCGACGGATTGCGGCTGGCGCCGACATCCATGAGATATTCGGTGATCTCGCGCCTCAGGGTAATGAAGCGATCATCGCCATTGAGCTCGGCCCGGTCGCGCGGCCGCTCGATATCGACCCTGAAATGCGGACCAAGCGTTGCAGCAGGGCCGGGCGTCAGCGGGATGACCCGGTCAGCCAGCAGAATGGCCTCATCCACATCATTGGTGATGAGAATGATGGTCTTCTTCTCGGCCTGGGAAATCTGCGCGAACTCGTCCTGCAGCTTGGAGCGGGTGAGCGCGTCGAGCGCCGAAAGTGGTTCGTCGAGCAACAGGATTTCCGGCTGCATGGCCAGCGCGCGCGCCACAGCAACGCGCTGGCGCATGCCGCCGGACAGTTCGGCCGGGCGACGGTCTGCGGCGTGGCCCAGCCCGACCATCTCGACATAATGGCGGCGCAGCGCGAGCTTTTCGGCGCGCGACTTGGTTTTGTGTACGGCATTGACCGCCAGGTCGACATTGCCGGCCACGCTGAGCCAGGGCATCAATGAATAGGACTGGAACACGACGCCGCGCTCGGGGCCGGGGCCGCCGATCTCCTTGCCACGATAGATGACGCCACCCAGATCGGGTTCGATCAGGCCCGCCATCATCGAGATCAGCGTGGTCTTGCCCGCCCCGGAGAAGCCGAGAATGGCGACGAACTCGCCATCCTCGACGTCCAGATTGATGTCTTTGAGAATGTCGACGCGCTTGGCGCCGTCGCCAAAATGCTTGGCAATGCCGGAGAGCTGGAGAATGGGAGCCATTGTGCGGTCCTATCGCTTGCCGGAGAAGGTGAAGGCGGTCTGCAGGGTGAACATCACCCGGTCGAGCAGGAAGCCGATAATGCCGATGGTCAGCACGGCCACGATGATGCGGGCGAGCGAGGAGGATGAGCCGTTCTGGAATTCATCCCAGACGAATTTCCCCAGGCCCGGATTCTGCGCCAGCATTTCGGCGGCGATCAGCACCATCCAGCCAACACCGAGCGACAGGCGCAGCCCGGTGAAGATCAGTGGCAGGGCCGAGGGCAGCACCAGCTTGGTGATGGTGGTGGGTGTCGAAAGCTGCAGCACCTTGCCCACATTGACGAGGTCCTTGTCGATCGAGGCCACACCGAGCGCTGTATTGATCAGCGTGGGCCAGAGCGAGCAGAGGGTGACGGTGACCGCCGAAATGACCAGCGCCTTGGGAAAGGCGTCGCTGGCGTCTACATAAAGCGCCGACACCACCATGGTCACGATGGGCAGCCAGGCCAGCGGCGAGACCGGCTTGAACAATTGCACCAAGGGATTGAGCGCGCCGTTGAAAGGCTTGCTGAGCCCCGAGGCAATACCGAGTGGCACGGCGATGATAGTGGCGATCAGAAAGCCCAGACCGACGGTTTTGAGTGAGGTGACGATCTGGTCGAGATAGGTTGGCTTGCCGGTATAGGCGCGCACTTTGACGTCGTCCTCGCGGCCATCGGCGACCAGTTGGGCATTGCGCTCATCCTGGCGCACATAAAAGTCGGCTTCCTTCTCACGTTCGGCGACATGGTCCTGCCAAAGCGCGCCAGTCTGTTCCCAGACTTGTGCGGGGCCGGGAATGGCGCCGAGCGAGGTTTGCACCTGCGGCGCAAGCACCGCCCAGGCGAGCAGAAAGGCGCTGATGCCGAGCAGGGGGAAGAGCAGGCTGTCGCGCAGCTCGCCCATCTGTTCGCGGGGGTCGTCGCCAGCCGCAATCTTGAGCAGTGGCACCAGCCACCCCAGGCCCAATGCGCTGAGCCAGGCGGCAGAACGGTTGATGGCAGTGAACAGCTTCTGCCGGCGGTCGCCAGTAGTGGCGGGGGCTTCGCTTGCAAGGGTCATATTGCAGTCCTCAGGGCTGAGGGTGGCCGTCGCGCGGCCACCCGAGGATGTCAGTTGGCGGCAGCAACCACTTCGGCGCCGACGACGCTGTCGCCGGTTTTCAGGCCAATCGGAAGGCTGTCGATATAGGCGTTGGGTTTGGTGCCGTCATAGGTGACGCCGTCGATGAACTCGGCGGTCGGCTCACGGTAGCCGGTGCTGTCCCAGGGGAAATCGGCCTCATCCACATGGCCTTCTTCGACCAGCAGGCGCGCGGCCTCGAGATAGATTTCCGGCTTGTAGACCGACCTGGCGACTTCGTCATACCAGCTATCGGGCATATCCTCGGCCACCTGGCCCCAGCGGCGCATCTGCGTGAGGTACCAGACGGCATCCGAATAATAGGGATAGGTGGCAAAGTAGCGGTAGAACACGTTGAAGTCGGGCACTTCGCGCACATCGCCCGCTTCGAACTCGAACGTGCCGGTCATCGAGGCGGCGATAACCTCGGCGTCGGCACCGACATATTCGGAGCGTGACAGGATTTCGACCGCTTCGGCGCGGTTCGCATTGTCATTCTCGTCGAGCCACTTGGCGGCGCGGATCAGCGCCTTGGTGATCGCCAGCGTGGTGTTGGGATTGGTTTCGGCAAATTCGGCAGTAATACCGAAGACTTTTTCGGGATTGTTCTTCCAGATCTCGTAATCGGTGATGACTGGCACGCCGATCTTCTTGAATACGGCAGCCTGGTTCCAGGGTTCACCAACTGCATAGCCGTCAATGGTGCCCGCTTCGAGCGTTGAGGGCATCTGCGGAGGCGGGGTCACGGAGAGATAGGCGTCGGCCGCGATCTGGCCCGAAACATCCTCGGGCGAATAATAGCCCGGACTGATGCCGCCAGCGGCCAGCCAATAGCGCAACTCGTAATTGTGGGTGGAAACGGGGAACACCATGCCCAAATTGAACGGGCGGCCCTCGATATCGAACTCTTCGATCACCGGCTTGAGCGCGGCAGCGGAAATGGGGTGGACGGGCTTGCCCTCTGCATCCATTTCCAGATGCGGCTTCATCAGCTCCCACACGGCATTGGAGACGGTGATGCCGTTGCCATTCAGGTCCATGGAGAAAGGCGTGACGATATGGGCTTCGGTGCCATACCCAATGGTGGCGGCCAGTGGTTGGCCCGCAAGCATATGGGCACCATCGAGCGAGCCGGTAATCACACCATCGAGCAGTACCTTCCAGTTGGCCTGAGGCTCGAGCGTCACATAGAGCCCTTCGTCTTCGAAATAGCCAAGTTCATAGGCAATGGCGAGCGGGGCCATGTCGGTAAGCTTGATGAAGCCGAATTTCAGCTCGTCCTTTTCGACATCGAGCATGGCGGCGCTGCTGGCCGTGCTGGTCAGCAGGCCCAGGGCGAGACCGGCAAACAGCGGCGCGAGGCGGTGGCGTGGCGGCGTGGGGCAGGTAGTCGCAGTCATCATCGTCTCCGTGTTGTGTCGACAACCGGCGGCCTTGCGAATGCTCCAAAAAACAAACAAGCCGCCAACTGCACATGCGCTCCAATCTTTTGATCGGACGCTTGCCAGTTGGCGGCTTTGCCATTGGAGCGCCCGTCGTCGGACGCCGATATGTTATGAGCCGTCTTGGGAGGAGCTCATCCGCTCAACACATTGCACGAAGCGTGCCAATTGACCCGTCATGCGAAAAGTTTACTTAGATCAATAGCTTGGGGGGAATCGGTGGTCTTGTGGTCGGCCACGAAACTGCCCGTTGCGGCGGCATGTCACTAAATTAATGCCTACCTTGTGTGCAGTATAGTCGCCTGCACACAAATGAGGCTCAGGCTGTCGCCTGCGACTGGATATAGGCTTCGACCGCATCAGGGTCGAAAATCTGGCCGTCGAAAAACCGGTTCGGCCCCAGCTCGATCGTGCCGCCAATCGCGGGCACGGCGTGCTTGTCAGCCCGGTCGCCATCGACGCGCAGGTCCTGGGCGGGCACGGCGACGCCAAGCGGGGCGAGGGCGGCGCGATAGAGGTCGGGTCGGAAGGTGGCGGCGGCGATGGCTGCATTGGCGGCGCTGAACCCGACTTCGCCCCAGCGCACCATCTGGCTGTAATACCACAGGCCGTGGCTCTTCCAGGGAAAATTGGCGGCTCCGGCATGGGGCACATAGAAGTCCGGTATGCTCAGCTGTTGCGCCCCGCCATCGATCTGGCCGGTCAATGCGCGCGAGACAATCTCTACTGGCCGGTCGAGATAGGCTGGCGCGGCCATGATCTCCGCCGCGCGCAGATGGTTGGCGCTGTCCTGGCACCATTGGCCGGCGCGGTAGACAGCCCGAATGGTGGCGGCCACAAGGTCGGGGTTCTGCTCGGCCCAGTCCGAGCGCATGCCGACAGCCTTGTCGGGGCTCCACTGCCAGATCGATGACTTCGTGGTGGCAACACGCGCGCCGAAACTGGCCACGCCGACGCTGTTCCATGGTTCGCCGACGCAGTAGCCATCAAGGCCGCCGGCGCCCAGCGCTTCGGGCAGCAGGGGTGGGGGCAGCACCACGATTTCCACATCGTGGTCCGGGTCGATGCCACTGGCCGCCAGCCAATAGCGCAACTCGTAATTATGCGAGGAAGTCTGGTGTACCACGCCAAAGCGCAGCTTCCGGGTGGTGGAGCGGACAACCTGCGCCAGCGCCTGACCGGCTGGGCCGGCGGCCAGATCGCCGGGCGCACCCGCATCCGCCATGCGGGCCCAAAGATCCGCGCTCACGGTGATGGCATTATTGCCCAGGCCGGTCATCACCGGGGCGATCATCGGGGTTGCAATCGGGGTCAGGCCAAGATTGGCGGCAATTGGCATGGGCGCCAGCACCAGAGCGATATCAAAATGCCCCAGCGCAGTCCGGTCCCGGATATTGGCCCAGGAGGATTCGCGCGTCAGGCCCAGCGTGAATCCTTCCTCCTCGGCAATGCCCAGTTCATGCGCCAGCACCAGAAGGGCGCTGTCGAGCAGGGGAAGAAAGCCGGCGGTCAGGTGGGGAAGGGACATGGGTGTGCTCCTATGGCCCAAGCAGATTGGCGGCGGTGATCAGGCTCTGGGCAATATCGATCAGCCTGCGGTTCTGGTTCATCGCCGTCTTGCGCAACAGCGCATAGGCCTCGGGTTCGGAGAGGCCCTTGGTCTTCATCAAGATGCCCTTGGCCTGGTCGACGATTTTGCGCTCCTCAAGCGCGCTGCGCGCCTCTTCGAGCTCCCGGCTCAGACGCGAAAACGCATTGAAGCGGGAAATGGCCATGTCGAGGATCGGCTTGACTCGCTCTTTCTTGAGACCATCCACCACATAGGCAGAGACGCCCGCCTCGACCGCCTTTTCGATCATCGTGCCATCCGAGCGGTCGACGAACATGGCGATGGGGCGTTGAATGGCGCGGCTGAGTGAAAAGAAGTGTTCCAGCGTGTCGCGCTTGGGGTTTTCGAGGTCGATGAAGATCACATCGGGCATGGTCTGCGCGATAGTGCGCCCGACCTCGTTGACGTCGTGGATCACCGCCACGCGCGCATATCCGGCCTCACGCAGACCTTCCTCGATGATCGAGGCGCGAATGCGATTCTCGTCGATGATCAGAATGGACAGGTCGGGGCTCGGCATCTTGCGCACTTATGCCTTTGCTGAAAAAAAGCACAAGTGCACAAAATGCACATTTCCGATGCATTATTGCTTGATGTGGCGCGGGCGCCCGGCGGGCCGGACGCCTATTTGATCTCGTTGCGCCAGCTGAACTGAGGCGAATAGCCCAGCATGCGCTTGGCCTTCTCGATCGAGAGCAACGTGCCATTGGTCGAAATATTGCCCTTCTGCTCGACCTCCGGAAACACTTCGGCCAGGAGGGACATGTTGGAGCGGGACATCACCGAATCCGCATTGGCGATGATGAATGCCTCAAAGCCGGTGAACTCGGCCTGGATCGCCCGGCGCACCGCCTGCGCCCCGTCGCGCGCATCGATATAGGCCCACAAATTCCATTTCCGCTTGCGCGGTTCGCTGTCAAAGCTTGGGAAGGCCTTGTAGTCCTCCGGATACATCACATTGGAGAACCTGAGGCCCACCATGCGCAGTTCCGGGTCCCAGCGGCAGAACTGGGCCGCCATGGTCTCGTCCAGCAGCTTGCCCAGAGAATAGGCGCTTTCTGGCCGCGGGAAATACTCTTCGTCCACCGGCGCATAGGGCGGCGGATTATCGAAGGGCAGGCCGAGCACGGTTTCACTCGACGCGAAAACGACATTCTTGATTCCGGCCAGACGGCAGGATTCGAACACATTATAGCTTGAGGTGACATTGTTGGTCAGCGTGCGCGCATTGGCCGACAGGCCCGGCGCCGGTATGGCAGCCAGATGCACCACCGCATCGAACGGCCCGCCCCGTTCATCAACACCCCCCAGGATGGCGCTGGACACCTCGCCGAAATTGCTCAGATCGATCCGCACGCTGGGGCAGATGGGCTCGGGCAGGGGTTGCTGATCGACATTGAGGACGTCATAGCCATGCTCCACCAGATCGCGCAGCACCGCCCGCCCAAGCTTGCCACTGCCACCCGTCACTAGAACCTTGGTCATTAGAACCTCCTCTTATTCCACGCGAATTTTCCACGCTCTCGTTCACCAGCCTATTGCGGAACGCCGGTTCTGCCAACCGGTCCGATGCGCGTTAACGAATGATGAACAGCGCCCTCAGCGCCGGTTCAAGCCGGCGCGCTCATAACAGTCTCCAAGGTCGGTGCCCCGCATCGACACGCGGACCCCATCGGCTGCTTCACCAGAATTGAGGAGACACGAAATGCTGAAACTTACCGCACTCGCCCTGCTTGCAGGTCTCGTTGCAACTTCTGCCGTGCTGCCCAGCTACGCGCAGATGGCCAAGGCGCCAACTCGTCCCAACTATCCCAGCTATTCCAGCTCTGGCCCCGACCACCATTGTGCCGACGAAATGGGCCATATGCGTTCGGTCAACGTCTTCGACATCCAGGGCATTCGGGATCAGAAGATCTTTCTCTACCCGATTTGCGAGGACCCCACAGTGCCCGGCAAGAACAATTACGGCACGCTGTTCATTGATGGCAATGTGAATACCTTGCGTGAGCCCATTGCCCGCAATGCGACGCTGATGAATGCACTCGCCGCCAAGGGCTACGACCACAATGACGTGGTTTCACTGCGCTTTGCCGGCGGGAACAGCATTTATCTCTATGTCCACCAGCGGGACATGAACTGACACCGCTTCGCCGCCCTGGCACCAAAATGAACCCAAGCTGAATATGCCTATCAGCATCAGTTCAAATCCATGGTGCCAGGGTTTCTCCAACATCAAGGTTTCGGAGGGCACACGAAATGAACAAGGCTCAGGAAAAAGTTCTCGTCGCCGCATTGTGCGGTCTAATCGTTACCGCCGCCGCCGGCTTTGCCGTGCAGCCCGCCATGGCCGCCGGATACCATGTCGATACGCTCGGCCAGGTCACTGGCGTGGCCGATTGGGACAGGCTCAATGTCCGCAAATGGCCGGCCAGCTATTCCCAGAAAGTGGGCAGCTTTGCACCCGGCCTGCATGTCTGGGTCGAGCGCTGCATCGAAGTTGAAAACAGCTCGGACTGGTGCCTTGTCGAACGCGGCGACACCAAGGGCTGGGTCAATTCGCGCTATCTCGTTCCGGTCCAGGACTGGGACATCTGACCATTCTCCCAAGGTCGGTCCACTGGGCCACCATCCCATGCATGTTGACTTTTCCGGTCCTCGGTTGTTCGTGGTAGCCAATCAGGACCGGAGTTTTTTGTCATGGAAGCCAACCCCATTCTCGCCGAGGCCGTGCGCGGCAATTGGGTTGAAAACCGGCATCGCGGTGCCTTTGTCATCGTCGATGCTGACGGCCAGGTGATTGCCTCGGCCGGCGATATCGACCGGCCCGTCTTTCCCCGCTCCGCCATCAAGTCCATGCAGGCCCTGGCCATTTTCGACCGGCACGCCGTCGAGCGCTTTCATCATTCGCCCGAGGAGCTGGCCCTGGCTTGCGCTTCGCATCATGGCGAGGACGAGCATGTGAGCAATGTGAGCCGGTTTCTCGAGCGCATGGGTCTTTCGGTGAACGATCTGGAATGCGGCGCCCACATGCCGACCAATGCCAAGGCGCGTCAGGCTCTTAGAGCGGCCGCCACCGAGCCAAGTGCCCTGCACAATAATTGCTCGGGCAAGCATTCGAGTATGCTCAGCGTCGCGCTGGCCATGGGCGTGCCAACACAAGGCTATGTCGATCGGGAGCATGACGTGCAAAGGGCGGTACGGGCAGCGGTGGAATATGTGATTGGCGAGGAACTGACCGAAGACCGCTGCGGCACCGATGGCTGCTCCATCCCCACCTGGGCGGCGCCATTGCACGCCTGGGCGCGCGGCTTTGCCCGGATGTCGACAGGGAAAGGCCTGGATGGCGAGCATGCCAGGGGGGCGCAGGCCCTGTTCGATGCGGCCACCAGCCATCCCCATCTGGTTGCCGGCACCGGCCACCTCGACACGCTGGTGATGGAGGCGTTCATGGGACGTGTCATGCAGAAAGGCGGTGCCGAAGGCGTGCAATGCGGTGCCATCCGCGACAAGGGGTGGGGTTATGCGCTCAAATGCGATGACGGCAACATGGTCGCCAGCCACACCATGGTCGCCGCGCTGCTGCTGAGGTTCGCTGATCCTGATGCCAACCAAAAGGCCGTGCTGGATCAATTCGCCCGTCAGCCGATCAAGAACGTTCGGGGCACCGTCGTCGGTGAGATGCGTGCGGTGGGGATCTAGGGGCAACGATTTGCTTTTGAACAGACCCTCAACAAACTCGGTGTAGCACCCTCCCGTTGACGGGGAGGGCGGGGGAGTGGTGCCTACGGATAGGAATCGTGCGTTGAACGCACCCCCGCCCAACCTCCCCGTTCAGGGGAGGTGTTGGGTCTATGTCGTGACGAATATCGAATGTCGTCGTCGGCGGGCGGCCAGCTTTCAAAGCCCAAAAATCGCGCCTGTCCCGCAGTTGCGGATGCGGTCGACCTTTTCGCCGTCCCAGTGATAGTCGAAGTGATCGGCCTGCACCGGCACCGGAATCAGGTCTGGCCAGAAGATGGCGGCGCACTCGCCGTCCGCATGGCGCACACTGCGATAGACAATGCCGTTGCTGCCCGCGCGCCGAAGCTGCCGGCCCAGGGCTTGCGGCGCCTGATAATCGTCCGGATCGTGAAAACGGTCGAACGGCCGGGCGTCATGCAGGTCGAGATCGAGCCGGTTGACCAGCATGCGGAATTGCGAGGTCCAGCCCGGAGCTTCTGCGCTGGCGGCCATGGCGCGGGCGTGATGATGTGCGACCTCGCGGATAGCGACTTCCTCGGCATTGCCGGCGCTATAGATCCCATAGCTGCCATCGGTGAAGCGGCCGGGCCGGTCGTGGCTGACGTGGACGAAGGGTGCCATGAGATAGCTCGCGCCCGGCCCGCTGACACGGCGTTCAGGCGGCACCAGGTCGAGCCGGCCCAAATGGTCCCAGAGGCGCGGATTGGTTTTCGATTCGGCCGAAGCCAGCGCCTCCCAGTCGCGCGGGTCGGCAATATCTTCAAACAGGTCTATCGGCGGATGGATCGAGCGGATCAGACGATACGCCTTGGGCCAAGTCACCCGCGTGAGGGCAGGGGTGTCGCTCACCACCCGCTACGCTCGGCATCGAGATAGCTGCGCACCCGCGCCAGGGCGAAAAGGCTGCCTGCGGCCATGACCTCAACCGGTCTGCGCCCGGCAAAATCCCGGTTGGGTTTCTTGACCCAGGCATATCCACGCTCCGGGTCGGAAAAGAGGTAGCGCAGGCCCTTGTGAATGCCCATCAGAAGTGAAAGGCGGGTGGCCAGGTCGCGGTCAATCCGGCCTGGCTCGCCAGCTTTCCAGCGGGCATAGGTCCGGGCGGCCAGTCCTCCCAGAATGTCGCGGGCTTCCGCGTCGCTCACGCCCCAGCGCTCGAACAGTCGCATGACCGCGCGCGCCATGGCTTCCGATTCCGCATCGGTGATGGTGGCGAGTTCGGGTATGGCTTCTGTCCGTGGCAGTTCATGCAGCATGGCTTGGCTCCTATTGGCATTAAATAGGGTATTATCTGCCAAGTGGCAAGTTGTTGAGCCTCTGGCGGGTCGTCGGCCGGTCCCTTGCTTGTTCCGACCGCTGCTGGGCGGCTATAAGATCAGCCAACAACAGACCAACAGGTGATGCGGCATGCTCGTGGACGGCGAAATCTTCTTGGGCGTGAGCGACAAACCGGAATATCTCAAGCTCAAATATGCCAATCGCCACGGGCTGATTACCGGCGCAACAGGCACCGGCAAGACAGTGAGCCTGCAGGTGCTGACCGAAGGCTTCTCTGCCGCCGGCGTGCCGGTCTTCGCCGCCGATATCAAGGGCGATCTCTCAGGCGTGTCCCGCATGGGCAAGGCGCAGGACTGGCAGACCAGGCGTGCCGCAGAAATCGGCTTCACCGATTTTGCCGACGATGTCTATCCGGTGATTTTCTGGGATTTGTTCGGCAAGCAGGGCCACCCCGTGCGCGCCACAATTTCGGAAATGGGCCCCGTGCTCCTCAGCCGCATTCTGGACCTTAACGACACTCAGGAAGGCGTGCTCAACATTGCTTTCCGGGTAGCGGATGAGGAAGGCCTGCTGCTGCTCGATCTGAAGGATCTGCGGGCACTGCTGGTAGAGGTACAGGAGCGGGCGCGGGAAATTTCAGCGCGTTATGGCAATGTCACCACCGCCTCTATCGGGGCCATTCAGCGTGCGCTCCTGGTGCTCGAACAGCAGGGCGCCGACCATTTTTTCGGTGAGCGGGCATTGGTGATTGAAGATCTGATGCGCACCGATGCCGACGGCCGGGGCGTGGTCTCGATCCTGGCGGCCGACCAGCTCATGCAGTCGCCGCGGCTCTATGCGACTTTCCTGCTCTGGCTGCTCTCGGAACTGTTCGAAGAACTGCCCGAGGTGGGTGATCCGGACAAGCCCAGACTGGTGTTCTTTTTCGACGAGGCTCATCTGCTGTTTGACGACGCGCCCAAGGCGCTGGTCGACAAGGTTGAGCAGGTGGTCAAGCTGATCCGTTCCAAGGGCGTCGGCGTGTATTTCGTTACCCAGAACCCGGTCGATATCCCCGAAAGCGTTCTGGCCCAGCTCGCCAATCGCATCCAGCACGCCTTGCGTGCCTATACGCCGCGCGAACAGAAAGCAGTGCGGGTGGCAGCTCAGACGTTCCGGCCCAACCCGGCCTTTTCGACCGAAGAGGCCATAACCCAGCTCGGCATCGGCGAGGCACTGGTGTCCGTTCTCGAAGCCAAGGGTGTGCCCTCAATGGTGGGGCGCACGTTCATCCGCCCGCCTTCAGCGCAGGTCGGGCCGATTTCTCCGGCCGAACGGGATGCGGCCCTCGCCAATTCGCCGGTTGGCGCACTCTATGACACTGTACTGGACCGTGAATCGGCCTTTGAAGTGCTGAACAAGCGGGCGCGCGAAAAGCAACTGGCCGAGGAGCGCGCAGCCTTGGAGGCGCAGAGGCTTGAAGAAGCCGAACAACTGGCCAAGGAACGGGCGCGTGCGGAAAAGGCGGCAGCACCTCGTCGCAGTACACGCCAATCGCCGACCGAAGCGGCGATGACCTCATTTGCCCGCACGGTGGCCAATACCCTCGGCCGGGAGCTGGTGCGCGGCATTCTTGGCGGTCTGAAGGGGAGGCGCTGATATGGCCAGTCCAACGCAGACCTCAATGGCTGTCGCCATATTTGCCTCGGACAAAGGACCGGGCGATCCCGAACGCGCCAGCCTGATGGGTGAAGTCGGGCGCGTCTTTGCCCGCAAGGGCGCCCGCATGCTGTGCCTGGCCGAAAAGGGCGTCATCCCGGTGCCCTTGATCACCGCCGCGCGGACCGCAGGTGGCACTGTCGAAATCGTGGCGGATGAGAGTATCGTTCTGCCTCAGGCGTTGACCGGGGTGCCGATCACCGTTTTGCCGGACAAGACGGAACGGCAGACCTATCTCGCCGCTCAGAGCGCGGCTTTCGTGGTGCTGCCGGGGTCTCTCGCGTCGGTCTCCGCGCTTTTTGGCGCCTGGGCGTCAGGCGCCTCGCGGCCCGTCGTCATGCTCAACCGGCACCGTGCCTTTGAAGTGGTTCGTGGCTTTGCTGCCGATGTGCTGGCGGCCTCGGTGCCCCATCATGACCGCAATATCCAGTTCGCTGACACCGTCGAGGATCTCTGGAACAAGGTGGTCTGGGTGTTCGAGCAGCGGCACTAGAGCGATTACGCCAGCGGCCCCTGGTCTGGCCGCGCGGCGCGCCGGTCGGGAAATAGGGGCACAACATTGTCGGTATAGCGCCGGCCCGGATGCGGCTCGGGCGTGCGCATGGGCACGCGATTGCGCCGTTCCGGCCCGCGATAGCCAAAACCCAATGCGCCGATCACGCTGCGATTGAGCAGGCGCGCCTGCACCCGCTGCAGCAGATGGCGCGGCGACATCGGCTTGACCAGCACCTCGTCGATACCGGCGCTGATGGCCTGCTGGCGCATCGGCGGGGTAATGGCACGGGTCATGGCGATGACGGGCAGGTCGCGCGAGACCAGGCTCGGGTCAAGCCGAATCGCTTCCACCATTTCATAGGCCGGCCGGCCTTCGCGGTCGAAATCGACCACCAGCATGTCGAGCGGGGCGATGCGCATATAGGCGAACAGCTCCGCCTCGCTGTCGAAGGGGCGGACGCGCAGGCGTGAGTCGCCGGCCAGCACCATGGTCAGCAGGGCGCTGAGGGCCGGATTGGCGGCCAGAATGGCGATGGTCTTGCCCGCAGCGGTCACGCAAATCCCCTTCATCTCGTTAAGCCTTCGTTAACATGAGCAAACGGGGGATAGAAGAGCGTGGTTCCAGTTCTCAAGAGACAATAGCGGCATGCGGCACCGCGACCGATTGCACCCGGCGCTTCGCGCTGGTTGATTGCAGGTTATCCCTGACTGGTGCGAGCGGGACCGTTGCGACCGATCTATCTGCTACTGGGGCTGGCCACGACGGGCATCGGCATTGTGGGCGCCTTCCTGCCGCTGCTGCCCACCACGCCCCTGCTGATCCTGGCGACCTGGTTCTTCGCCCGCTCCTCGCCACGGCTGGAACGCTGGCTGCTCGAACATCCCAGGTTCGGCGGCCTGCTGCGCGCCTGGCGCGATCAGGGCGCCATTCCGCGCCGCGCCAAGATCCTGGCCTGCTGCGGCATTGCCGTAGGGGTGGTGTTTTTCTGGATCGGCGCCAGGCCCGGCTATTGGCTATGGCTGACCGGCGCCGCTATTCTGGGCGGCAGCGCGGGCTTTATCCTCTCCCGCCCCAATGGCTCGGACACCGCCAGAGCGGAATAAAAAAACGGCGGGATCGCTCCCGCCGCTTGTTCTATTGAAGAAGCGCCGCAATCAGGCGGTGGCTTCCTCGAACATCTTCTCCACATATTCCCAGTTCACCAGGTTGTCGAACCAGGCTTCGAGATATTTCGGGCGGGCATTGCGGTAGTCGATGTAATAGGAGTGCTCCCACACATCCACGCCCAGGATCGGGCTTGCGCCACTGACCAGCGGCGATTCCCCGTTCGGCGTCTTGGCCACTTCCAGCTTGCCGTTCTTGACCGCGATCCAGGCCCAGCCCGAACCGAACTGGGTGGTGCCGGCGGCAATGAAGTCGGCGCGCAGCTTGTCAAAGCCGCCCAGGTCGCTGTCGACCGCCGCCTGCAGCTTGCCCGGCAGCGACTTGCCGCCGCCATTGGGCTTCATCCAGTTCCAGAAGTGGATGTGGTTGTAATGCTGGCCTGCATTGTTGAACAGGCCCGCATTCTTGCCGTGGCTTTCCTTGACGATCTCTTCGAGGCTCTTGCCCTCCAGGCCAGAGTCCTTGAGCAGGTTGTTGCCGTTGGTCACATAGGCCTGATGGTGCTTGTCGTGGTGAAACTCCAGGGTTTCCGCCGACATATAGGGGCCCAGTGCGTCATAGGCATAGGGCAGGGCGGGCAGTTCAAACGTGGTCATGTTAGCCTCCGGTTGGATTTCAGGATGACGCTGGCGAGAGCCGCATTTCGGCTCTGGTTATAGGCAGATGCGTTTGGCGCAACAATGTCGCGCTGGCAACTAACCGTCCAGTCCGGCTGACTTTATTGCAAAAGCGTAGCACTGGGCGGTTTCCTTGAGGCGGTCGAAGCGACCGGACGCACCGGCATGGCCGGCGCTCATATTGGTCTTGAGATACAATGGTGCGTCCCCGCTCTTGGTTGCCCGAAGTTTTGCCACCCATTTGGCTGGCTCCCAATAAGTCACTCGCGGATCGGTGAGACCGGCCAGCGCGAAGATCGGCGGATAAGCCTGCTCCGAGACCGCCTCATAGGGAGCATAGGCGGCAATGCGGGCATAGTCCTCCGGGCTGGTGATGGGGTTGCCCCATTCCGGCCATTCGGGCGGCGTCAGGGGCAGGGTGTCGTCGAGCATGGTGTTGAGCACGTCGACAAACGGCACCTGGGCGATGATGCCGCCCCAGAGTTCGGGCCTCAGATTGGCAATGGCCCCCATCAGCATGCCGCCAGCCGAGCCGCCCTGCGCGATGATCCGGCCCTTCTGCGTGTAGCCGGTCTCGATCAGCATCTCGGCAGCGGCTATGAAGTCGGTAAACGTGTTGGTCTTGTGCTCCCGCCGGCCCTGCTTGTACCAGCGATAGCCCTTGTCCATGCCGCCGCGAATATGGGCAATCGCATAGACAAAGCCCCGATCGACCAGCGAGAGGACCGAAACCGAAAAGCTGGCCGGCATCGACATGCCGTAGGAGCCATAGCCATAGAGCAGGGTGGGGTTGGCCCCATCAAGCTGCGTGCCTTTGCGATAAAGCAGGGTCACCGGCACCTGTTCGCCGTCACCGGCCGTGGCGAACAGGCGTTTGGTTTCATAATCGGCAGGATCGTGGCCCGAAGGCACTTCCTGGGTCTTGAGCAGGGTCCGCGCGCCGGTTTCGAGATCGACGTCGAAAACCTGGCTGGGCGTGGTCGGAGACGAATAGGTCAGCCGGAACACACTGGTGTCGAACTCGTAGCCGGTCGACATGCCAAGCGCATAAGCCTCTTCCTCAAAGCCGACAATCTCTTCTCGGCCCGTGCGCAGGTCGCGCGCGACAATGCGCGGTAGGCCGTCCTCGCGTTCCAGTCGGAGCAGATGGTTGGACAACACAGCAATGTCGAGGATCAGCACACCCTCCCGATGCGGGACTAGGTCAGTCCAGTTCTCGGCAGCCGGATTGTCCGCCGGAGCAGTGACGATCTTGTAGTCCTCGGCCCCGTCTGCATTGGTCCGGATATAGAGTAGGCCACCACGCTCCTCGAGCTCATACTCCCGATCCGTAACGCGGGGCGCGACCAGTCGTGGGTCGCCACCGCGTTCGGCATCGATCAGCCAGACCTCGCTGGTCTGGTGGTCATGCGCGTCGATGACAATGAACTTGTCCGACAGCGTCTTGCCCACGCCCACAAAGAAGCCAGGGTCCTTTTCTTCATAGACGATGGGGTCTTCGGCCTGCGCCGTACCTAGCCTATGGTGGCGCACGCGGAACGGACGATGATTGTCGTCATATTCGGTATAGTAGAAGGACTGGCCATCGGCGGACCACACGGTGCTGCCCGCCGTATCCTTGATCGTTTCGATATCCTCGCCGCTGGCCAGTTCGCGCACAACGATATCGAAATATTCCGAACCGGCTCGGTCGGCAGCCCAGCTAATATAGCTGTGGGAGGGGTCATGTCCGGCCCCGGCAAACCCGAAATAGCCGTCTCCCGCCTCGACATTGCAGTCGAGCAGCACGGTTTCTTGGCCACCATCGCGCGGCGTGCGGACGATCAGGGGATACTGCTTTCCCTCGAGCATCCGCGTATTGTAGGCCCACGCGCCATGGGGCGAGGGAACGCCGCTGTCATCCTCCTTGATGCGACCGCGAATTTCCTTGTAGATCCTGTCCTGCAGGTCGGCGGTCGGTTGGCCGAATTCGGTCTCGTAATAGTCGTTCTCGGCCTCGAGATAGGCTCGTATGTTCTCGTCGAGCGCTTCGGGCTTCTGCATCACCTCTTGCCAGTTCTCGGCGCGCAGCCACGCATAGGGGTCATCGCGGGTGATGGCATGATGCGTGTGCGAATGAGGAATACGCCTGGCAATGGGCGGGTTGGCCTTGGTCATGGTGTCTCCGGACGAGGGGCGGCAGGCTGCCACAAGAACTTGCCACAGGACATAGGCCGCCCGCCTGCGCTTTGCCACCCCCGCTTGAGATCGAAATCTGTTGGCCCTTTGGTCGCACCCTGACCGATTCCGCTTGTTCCACGGGCCCCAATCAGTAAGGTCGCAATCCAATTCCATCGGAATCGCGCTTGGGCGAGAAAGGAGTGGCAGCATTGGGGTCGTCATTTGAGGCAGGTATAGGTCTTGCTGCCGTTGCACCCTTCGTGGCTGCCATCCTGGCACCGTATATCCAGCGTTTCGCTGGCGCATATGCTGGATGGATTCTGGCGATCATTCCGGCCAGCATCTTCCTTTATCTGCTGGGCTTCGCCGATGCTGTCATCCACGGCGAAACGGTTTCCAGCGTAATTGAGTGGATCCCGGCCTACGGCATCAACCTGTCCTTTCTGGTCGATGGCCTCAGCCTGATCTTTGCGCTGACCATTTCCGGCGTTGGCACGCTGATCATCCTCTACTCTGGGGCCTATCTGGCCGGGCATCATCACCAGGGCCGGTTCCTGGGCTACATGCTGGCCTTCATGGGCGCCATGCTCGGGCTGGTTCTGGCCGACAGCTTGCTGGCCCTGTTCCTGTTCTGGGAATTGACCTCGGTCACCTCCTTCCTGCTGATCGGCTTTGACCATTCGCGCCAGGCGGCGCGGCGCGGCGCTATCCAGGCGCTGGTGCTCACCAATATCGGCGGCATGTTCCTCCTGGCCGGTGCCATTCTGGTCTATCAGCTTGCCGGGACCTGGGAGATGAGCGCGGTGCGCGAAATGGGCGAAGTGCTGCGCGGCAACGAGCTCTATCTGCTCGTGCTGATCTGCTTCCTCGGCGCCGCCTTCACCAAATCGGCCCAGTTCCCGCTGCATTTCTGGTTGCCCAACGCCATGGAGGCCCCGACACCCGTTTCGGCCTTTCTGCATTCGGCCACCATGGTGCAGGCCGGCGTCTATCTGCTGGCACGCATGACGCCCTCGCTCGGGAGTACGGATGTCTGGACCAATATTCTGGTCATTTTTGGCGGCATCACGCTGATCTGGGGTTCGCTGGGCGCGCTCAAGCAGACCGATCTCAAGCAGATTCTCGCGCAGACCACGATTGCTTCGCTTGGCCTTCTGGTGCTGTTGATCGGTTTGGGCAGTGACTATGCGATTTCCGCCATGGTGGTCTATTTCGTGGCGCACGCCTTCTACAAGGCGGGCCTCTTCATGGTGGCAGGCGCTATCGACCATGAGGCCGGAACCCGGGAAATTACCGCGCTGGGCGGACTGGCCGAAAAGATGCCGGTAACCTTTATCGGCGCGGCGCTGGCGTCGCTTTCCATGATCGGTCTGCCGCTGACCATTGGCTATTTTGCCAAGGAAGAAATGTATCTGGGGCTGATGAGCGCCGACTGGACCGCCATCCTGGTGATGGTCGTGCTGATCGCTGGCAATGCCATGCTGGCCGGTGTGGCGCTTCTGGTGATGATCCGTCCCTTCCTCGGCGAGGCCGTTGCGACACCCAAAAAGCCGCATGAAGCGCCGATTGCCATGCTGGCGGGCCCAATATTGCTCGGTGCAAGTGGCATCATTGCCGGCATCCTGCCCGACTGGCTTGGCCATGACGTGCTGGTGCCCGGGGCCTCGGCCATTCTGGGCCGTGCGGTCGAAAGCCATCTGACGCTGGCACTGGATTTTACCAGCCTGTTGCTCTGGCTGTCCGCTCTTACCTGGCTATTGGGCGTTCTGGTCTATCGTCAGGCCGACACCATCCGCACCCTGCTGCGCCGTTTCGACAAGGCCCTTGGCTGGACCGCCGACACGGTGTTCGACATCGTCATGTTCGGCCTGATCCGCTTTTCCGGGGCGCTGACCCGCTTTCTGCATCACGGCCAGCTTGAATTTTACCTGGTGATTGTCTTCGCCGCGCTGGCCGCTGCCCTGTTCGGTCCAATGCTGGTCTGGGGTGGGCTCGATTGGCTAGAGCCGGCCGCGGAACTGGGAGACTGGAGCCAGCGTCTGATTATGCCTGCCCTGGCGCCCTATGAATGGGGTGTCCTGGCACTGGCGGTGCTTGGGCTGATTGCTGTCCTGATTGCTCCATCGCGCCTGGTGGCTATCCTATCCCTCGGCGTACAGGGCACTGCGGTTGCCTTGATCTTCCTGCTCTTTGGCGCGCCGGACCTGGCCTTTACCCAGCTCATGGTGGAAATCCTCTCGGTGGTCATCCTGACCTTCGTGATGACCCGCCTGCGGCTCGACCAGCGCGACCATCGGCCCTTCGAGGACTGGGCGCGCGACGGCACGCTTGCGATCGTTTGCGGGCTTGGCGTCAGCCTGCTGCTGATGCTGGTGCTCAACGGTACGCTCGACACACGTCTGTCCGATTTCTTCACCGCGACCAGCGTGCCAATTGCCCATGGGCACAACATCGTCAACGTGATCCTGGTGGACTACCGCGGTTTCGATACCTTGGGTGAAATTGCCGTGGTCATGGGCGCAGGTATGGCGGTGCTTGCCCTGTTGCGGCGCCAGAAGAAGCCGGCACCGGCGCCTTCGGATCAGGTCAAACCCAAGCGCACCCGTAAACCCAGCAAGGCCGCATCATGAACACGGTCATCTTCCGCACCCTGGCCCCCTTGATCGTTGCGATCATGCTGGTGTTCTCGGTCTATGTGATGCTGCGCGGGCACAATGAACCGGGCGGCGGCTTCATCGGCGGTCTGATCGCGGCTGCGTCTATCGCCGTATTCGGCATGGCCGCCGGTGTCAGCGCGGTGCGACGGTCCCTGCGCTTTGACCCCATGGCGATTGCCGGATTCGGTGTGGTGCTGGCTGGCCTTTCCGGCCTGGCGAGCCTGCTCACGGGTTCTCCGTTCATGACCAGCATCTGGCTCTATGTGGAGTTCGGGCCCACCATTATCCCGCTCTCGACGCCGCTGTTCTTCGACCTGGGCGTATTTTGCGTGGTGTTTGGAACGCTGTCGGCGATTGCCCTGTCGCTTGAAAGCGACCGCGAAGAGGATCTTTGAGATGGAATATATCCTCGCCGCCCTGGTGGGCCTGTTCATCGCTATTGGGACCTATTTGCTGCTCTCGCGCTCCGTGATCCGCATGCTGATTGGCCTGACCATCTTTAGCAATGGCGTTCTCCTGCTGATCTTTACGGCTGGCCGTCTGACCCAGGAAGTTGCCCCGATCGTGCCCCAAGGGCTTGATGTTCCCGAAGGCGCCATCGCCAACCCGCTGCCGCAGGCGCTGATTCTGACCGCCATCGTGATCGGCTTTTCGATGTTTGCCTTCCTGCTCGTGCTGGCGTTTCGCGCCTATCAGAGCCTGGATGCCGACAATACTGACACCATGCGCCTGGCCGAGCCCGACAATGCGCCCAACCCGCCGCTGAGCTACTGACCCCATGGCCACTTCCACTCCGACAACAGATCTGCCCCAGGCCATGATCGAGACGGTGGTCCCGGCCTCCGACTGGGTCATTGTCCTGCCTATCGCCCTCGCCCTGATGGGGGCTGCCGGGCTGATGATGTTCCGCCGCAGCAATGGCACGCCACTGATCGGCTCCGTGATTGTTGTTCTCGCCATTATTGCATGCGAGATCGCGCTTTTGGTTGAAGTGCTGGCCAATGGGCCGGTCAGCATGACTATGGGGCGCTGGTTGCCGCCTTTCGGCATCAGCCTGACGGCCGATATCTTCGGCGCCAGCTTCGCACTGGCGGCCGCCTTGGTGACCCTGATTGTCCTGTTCTATGCCGAACTGGACCGGGCCGATGCGGACGGGCGCGATGCCTTCCATCCCATGGTCCTGCTGCTGCTGGCTGGCGTCACCGGCGCATTCCTCACAGGGGATTTGTTCAATCTCTATGTGTGGTTCGAAGTCATGCTGATCGCCTCGTTCGGGCTGATCGTGCAGGGCAACCGGCCACTGCAGCTCGATGGCGCAGTCAAATACGGGTTTCTCAACTTCCTGGCGACGACATTCTTCCTGATGTCCTTGGGCCTGCTCTACGGCCTGCTCGGCACACTGAATATGTCGGACATCATGCGTGTGTCGAGCACGGCAGATCCCGCCGCCATGGCTGGTGTGGCGGCGCTGTTCCTGCTGGCCTTCGGCATGAAGGCGGCGGCATTCCCGGTCAATGCCTGGCTGCCGGCTTCCTATCACACCCCGCCCGCGGCCATATCGGCGCTGTTTGCGGGCCTGCTGACCAAGGTTGGCGCCTATGCCATGCTCCGCGCGCTTGTGGTGGTGCTGCCCGCTAGCCGTGACATGCTCGAGCCGGTGCTGGCGTGCATCGCCATCGGGACACTTTTGATTGCGCCACTGGGCGCCATTGCCGAAACCAATCTGCGCCGCGCGATCGGCTTTGTAGTAATCGGCGGTATCGGGGCGGTCATGGTGGGCCTGGCGATGCCCAGCCTGAATGGCGTTGCCGGATCGGGGCTCTATATCTTCCATGCCATTCTGACCATGACTGCGCTCTATATGGTCGCAGGCCTGATCGAGAAGACCACCGGGCAATCCGACACGAGGTACATGGGTGGCCTGTACGCCGCCAATGCGCCGCTCTCTATTTTGTTCATCTTGCTGGTCCTGGCCTCGGCCGGTGTGCCGCCATTCCTCGGCTTCTGGCCCAAGCTCCTGCTGCTCGAAGCCGGCCTCGACCAGGGCGTGACTGGCGCTGCGCCCGGTTGGGTGGGTACGGCTATGGTCTTGGCACTATTGATAAATGCCGTCCTGACCCTCATTGCCGGCACCCGCCTGTGGGCCCACGTCTTCTGGCGCTCAGGGCCGGAAGGGCAGGGGTCGGAGAATGGCTCGGTGGACCTCAAACCCTTCGAAAAGCGCGGCCAACTTGCGCTCGGCGCAACAACTCTTCTGGTCGCCGGCATCGTGGTCGCCGGGCTCTGGCCGGGACCGCTGATGGAAGCAATTAGCGCGGGTGCCGCCGATATCATCGATCCGGCACGCTATGTCGAAGCCACCGCCCTGGCAGGAGACGAGCTATGAATACAGTCTTTCTGGTAGTCGTTCTTGCGCTGGTCTGGGCCGGAATTTCAGGAAGTTTCTCGGGCCTCAATCTACTTTTGGGCGGTGTGGTCGGCGGTGTGGCCGTCCTGGTTCTGCGCGAGGCTTTCGCCAGCCCCAAGGCCTTGCGGCGTATCCGGCGTGTCATCTCATTGGCCGCGCTGTTCCTTTACGAACTGGTCGTCAGTGCGGTCCGTGTGGCCATTGTGGTGATGCGTCCTGATCTTTCCAGCGCGGTGCGCCCGGCCATCATTGCGGTGCCACTTACAGTAAAATCCGACGCTGAAATCACGCTTCTGGCGAACATGATCACGTTGACCCCTGGCACGCTCAGCGTCGACGTGGCGGCCGACAAGTCGGTGCTGTACGTGCACGCCCTGGATATGGCCGACAAGGAGGCGATGATCGCCGACATTGCGAATGGCTTCGAGAAAAAGATCCAGGAGGTGTTCGAATGACTGCCACACTCTTTATCGAGTGGTCGACGCTGATTTCGCTCGTTCTGCTGGGCGTGGCGCTGCTGGTTTCATTGGTGCGTATCGTAATTGGTCCGTCATTGTCTGACCGCGTGCTGGCGCTCGACCTACTGGCCGTGGTCGCCATGGGCTTTGTCGGCGCAATCGCCGTCAGAACCGGGCTCTGGCTATACCTCGACATAGCGATTGCCCTGGCCTTGCTTGGCTTTCTCGCAACTGTGGCCCTGGCGCGCTACATCTTGCTGCGTGGCGCCCGACAGAAGCCGGCGCCTGGGGAGGGCCGCTAATGCTCGCGGGAATTGAACTCTATTTCGGTGGTGCATTGCTGGTGCTCGGCGCAGCGTTCACCCTGCTCGCGGCAGTAGGCGTCGTGCGCCTGCCGGACCTTTATACTCGTATGCACGCGGCGTCCAAGGCCGGTGCGGTCGGTGGTGGCCTGATTCTTCTTGCCGTGGCGGTGTTGAGCCAAGATGCAGCGGTTTCGGTACGTGCCATTATTGGTGTCATGTTTGTCTTGCTGACTACACCTGTTGCGGCCCATCTATTGGCGCGTGCGAGTTATCTTACTGGATATCGTCCATGTAATGACACTGTTATCGATGACATAGCCCAAAGAAACGAATAATATTCGTTGCCATAATCCTCTTCCATATTACATGTTAAGCGTCACTCTCGGGGGTTGCGTGTGCTAGTAAACGATCATATTAGATCAGTAAGGCTAGTAACTGCCCTTGTTGCGGCCCAATAAAAAAATTATGGAAGGTTGAAAGATGAACGACGATACCGGCGCGTTCGCTGCAGTGGAGTCCGACCTGATCGAGCTCAGCACAGAAATTGTTTCGGCATATGTCAGCCACAACGCGGTCAGCCCCGGCGACCTGCCCAAGTTGATCGCCGAGGTTCATGGTGCCCTGCGAGCCCTGCAGGCCAATGAGAATCCGGCACCGGTTGAAGAACTCAAGCCCGCTGTGCCGATCCGCAAGTCCGTGGCAAATGACTTCATCATCTGTCTCGAGGATGGCAAGAAGTTCAAGTCGCTCAAGCGCCACTTGCGCACGCACTACAATCTGTCTCCGGAAGAATATCGTGAGAAGTGGGGCCTGCCGGCTGACTATCCGATGGTGGCGCCCAGCTACTCCGCTACGCGCTCCAAGCTTGCCAAGGATAATGGCCTCGGCCGCAAGGCCGACTGATCGAGCCCAGATCGATACTGAATTGCTATGGCCGCCCTTGAGGCGGCCATTTTCATTTAAGGCACCCCATAGGCTTTAGCGGCTAACTTATCCCCGGGCAGGTGACTTTGATTAAGAAATAGGAATATCATCCTAATTCGATCGGAGTCCCTTCCTATGGAACAAGTGAACCACAACGTCGCGGCGCCCTGTCTCGCGGTTCGTCCTGACCGAAGCGCCGTACGCCAAGCGGCATTGTTGGTTGCTCAACATGCCAAGATTGAAGTCGCAATGCTTTTTCACCGGCAACGATGTCGCACGGACACCGCCCGTGCGCGTCAATTGGCAATGTATCTTGCCCATGTGGTGCTGGGTGAGAGCCTGACTGATATCGGGTTGGCTTTTGGACGAGATAGGACAACTGTCTCACATGCGTGCAATCTGATCGAAGATATGCGTGATAGTGTCGAGTTCGACCGTGACGTCACCGAGCTTGAGGCGCGCCTGCAGGCCCTGGTGGAGACTGCTCATGCGTGAGTTGCCCGACGCCGTAACGCGATTACTGGGATCGGAAGCTCAGGAAAGTTTCCTGGAACCACATCACATCGAAGCCGCGCGCTTGCTCGGCAGAAGTTTCGAGCAGGCATTGCTACGCCAACGCGTGACGATGTCGTATGATCCGACGCGCATTGGCAGCAAAGGAAGTGCCCAGGGACGCGCCGAGCTGTCTGGAGCCGTCGAAGATGCTCGGCGAAGGCTGGCGCGACTGGCCCAGGGCATTCCGTCGGACTGCTGGGGCGTGCTGACCGACATCTGCGTCTATGACAAAGGCCTGCAACAGATCGAAACGGAGCGTCGCTGGCCCCGGCGGAGCGCCAAACTGGTCTTGCGTATCGGCCTGGAACAATTGGCGCAGCTGATGGGATTGGATGCGGCGGCGACGGGGCGCAACAGGTTCAGAACGCAGTCATGGTTGCCCGAGCGCCCGCCCATGTTTCCGGCCTCGGAAAACTGACGTTGCAGTCGGCTGCAGTGTTTGGCCGAAAGGGTTGTAAGATTATTGGCTCGAATCCCTGCCAGCGGCGACGTCCCGCGAACACCATGACACTTCGTGTGCCTAGCCCAAGGCTGCCCGGGCCTCGCCTCGTATCCGGTTGACCATGGCCACCAGTCCATTGGAGCGTTGCGTGGTCAGGTGTTCGCGCAGGCCCAGTTCATCGAAGAGGGCGATAGCGTCGGTCTCGGCAATCTCGCTCGCGGCCCGGTCCGAATAGAGCGCCAGCAGCACGGCGACCAGGCCCTGTACGATCATGGCGTCACTCTCGCCGCGAAAGCGCAAATGAGGTGAGCCGCTCACGTTGTCAGGCTCGGCAACTAGCCAGACCTGCGAAACGCAGCCATTGACCTTGTTGGCGGCATTGCGCTCGGCCTCTCCAAGCTTGGGCAAGGCTTGCCCCAGTTCGATGAGATAGCGGTAGCGGTCTTCCCAGTCATCGAGGAAGGAAAGGTTGTCGGCGATGTCCTGAAATGGCTGAGGCTGTGTCATGCGCCCTATCTAGGGGATGGATCGTGCCAATGCCAGAGCCATGCATGGACAAAGAAAAAGCCGCAGATGCGGGGCAGCGCATCTGCGGCAGGATCCAGGGGTCCATGGAGTTGCGTCGCTTGGGGAAGTGACACGACCCCTGGAGTAGCTTCCAGCGCCGGGGCAGGCGCCTGTTATCCCGCGCGATCCGGCCGAGGTCGGGGCATCGGAACCGCGTTGAGTGCCGGCGACGAATGCATGGGGGTGCCGGCAAGCTGGGTCGACTGAAGTGCCGCGGCGGCCATGGCCTTGCCGCCCAGGCACTGAATTTCATTGCATTCGATTGCGTCGATCTGCGCGGCTACGAACTGGCTGCCGCGGGCCATTGCCTCACTGGAGAAGTTCGCGGCGGCATCACCAACATCCACTCCGGGCCGAATGACCAGGAAGGCAAGGGTCAGCCAAAATACCGAGCGCAGCAGAAACATGTTTTCCAAGTCCATCGCGGACGGAAATCGTCCGGCTGATGAGACCAGGCTAAGGACCGCAAATTAAGCGCAGCTGGGGCAAGTTGATAAAATTTGAAACAAATGCCGACCGGTCCGGCAAGCGGGCAAGACCTTGTTTACGCTAACTGGTGAAACAGCCGCGCATCGCACGTGAATCAGATCGATTGGGGGCGTGGCTTAAGCCCCTCTTAGCGGTTGCTGGCCGAGGCTCAGGGCAACAACGACCCGGCCTCAGTCGGGCGCAGATGGCTCGGGGAAGGGCCAGCGAGCGGCCAGTGGGTCGCAGGAATACAGGCGTCGGTTAGTGAGTTTTTTGTTGATGCGTAGCTTCACCCTATTCGGAGCCAGCAAACGAAGCGTCACCGCTTCGTCTGGCACTGGCAACTGGCCCGAGGTGCTGCGCCGCGAAACCATCGCAAACAATGCAAGGCTGCTTGCCGCCGCTGCACTGCTTGGCATGGTCCCAGCTATATATGCTCTTGTTCTTGGGGCTACGGTCCCATTCCTGCTGGCCTCGCTCGTGCTGGCCGGCGGACTGATCAGCCTGGCACTGCACCAGCGTGGTCAGCATGAAGTCGCCGCCGCTGCGCAGGTTGCCACGCTGATGGCCACCGGCTTGGTGTTGACGTTGATCGACCCCCGGTTGGTCGACGCTGGCATGGCTGTGGCAGTCATGGGACCGGTGCTGGCGGGTCTTATTGCACGCCATTCGTTGCGCCGACTGAGTTGGCTCGGCCTTGCACCGGTAACAGCGCTTGGCGCAATTGCCGCCGGACTCGGTTTGCCGGCGGTGCCCCTGACTGGGGTTGTCCTGACCTATAGCTCCGTCGCCGGCTTCGCCGTGGCCTTCGTCGTCGTAGCCTTTAGCGCCCACCGCATCAATATGGCGTTCGAGGTCACTGACAAGGCTCAGGTCAACGTCTATCGCCACTTGATCGAACATGTCCAAGATACAGTGCTGCGCCTGTCGGCTGACGGCAACATTCTGGTGGCGTCGCGGTCATCGGAAACGCTTTTTGGTTGCCCGCGCTACCAGGTGGCCGGTTCCAAGCTTGTCGAGCGCCTGCACATCATGGATCGCCCGGCTTTCCTGACGGCCCTGGCCGAGGCCGCGCAGGACGGGCGGAACCGCCTGATCGAATTGCGCTTGCGCCAGGACGATCCGCATGCCCGCAGCAATGTTCCCCGCTTCCTTTGGGTCGAAGTGCAGCTTTCGCCGATCATTGACGACTCGGCCGGCGGCAATAGTCACGACGTCATTGCGCTGGTGCGCGACATTACGGCTCGCAAGGATGCCGAAGCGGCCATGGCCGAAGCACGCCGTGTGGCCGAAGACGCATCACAGGCCAAGTCGCGTTTTCTGGCCACCATCGGGCATGAGCTGCGTACGCCGCTCAATGCCGTGGTCGGTTTTTCGGAGATGATGTCGAGCGGCATCGGCGGAGATCTCTCGCCGACGCACAAGGAATATGCCGACCTGATCCAGCAGAGCGGCAAGCATCTGCTCGAAGTGGTCAGCATGCTGCTGGACATGTCGCGCATCGAGGCCGGCAAATTCGAGATTCAAGCCGACGCGATGGATGCGGGCGCTGTTATCCCGGCCTGTTTTGCCATGGTGGAGACGCTGGCGAAGGAACGCAATGTCCGGCTGGTGTCGGAAATTGAACCGGACCTGCCGCTAATGTCGGCCGATGAGCGGGTGTGCAGGCAGATTGTGATCAATCTGCTCTCCAACGCCGTCAAGTTCAGCCACGAAGGTGGCCTGGTAACTGTTTCGGTCAAGCGGCAGGGGCAGTCGATTAATTTCTCTGTGAAGGATCGCGGTATCGGCATGGCTCCCGCAGCCATGGCGCGAATCGGTGAACCCTTCTTCCAGGTGCAGGATGGCCTGAGCCGCAAATACGAAGGGACCGGTCTCGGTCTGTCCATCGTCAAGGGCCTGGTCGAGCTGCATGGAGGCACATTGCGCGCCATGTCGGAGATCGGGGCGGGGACAACCATCACTGTTTTGCTTCCCATAAACGGTCCGGCAACCAAACCGGGCGAAACTGCTGACATTCTGCAACTTCATCGTGAGCCCGTGGCTGCGGCCCCCACTTCATGGCCAAACGAAAAAAGAAAAGCACAATGACGGCTTCGACCCTGACCCAACTGCCGCTAATTGCGGGCAGCGCCATGCTTGGTACCGTAGGCCGAGCGGGGCTCTGGATCATTTCGCGCTACATGCGCGCGCCCCTTGCGTCCACTGGTCTGCTCGCCATGGTGACCCTGACCGCCCTGGCGGGCAGCAACGCCCTGTTCTTCCAGACGGCAGAGCATCCATCGCCATTTTTTGCACCATCGCGCAATGTTGTTGCGCCGCTGCCGACACCGGTCGTCGAGCGTCCCGTCACGCCGCGGACCAGTTCAGTCGAACCGGCCCCCATGCTCCCCGCGCTGCCACAAGCGAGCGCAGAGACCACAGGCAGCGTTGTCGCGCCGGTGCAGCGGGTTGTCCCGGATACACCCGTGGGCAATGCACAGATGTTCGCGGTGCAGAAGAAGCTGTTGGAGCTGCAGCTCTTTACTGGCGAAGTTGACGGCTATTACGGGCCCAAGACCGCTGAGGCCATTCGGGCGTTCGAGCAGCGCAATGGCATGACCCCGACCGGCGCCAATGACCCGGCGGTCATCCAGGCCATTCTCGATGCGGATTCCGCCGGGCGCGTGAGGACGCCGGTCGATACTCAGCCGCAGGCCCTGCGCGCACCGGCGCCTGTCGCTGCGCAGCCAGCACCCATGCAGCAGGTGGCGGTGACCGCTCCTGCTCCGGTGGCTACTCCGGATGTTCAGCAGGATCGGGTTGTCGCCCGCTTGCAGACACTGTCGCCGGCCGAGCAGGTTTTCGACGATGTCGCCCAGTCGGCCGCTAACACTATCGATTCGATCATCGCCGCTGTCGATGGATCGCGCGGCGGCGCTGGAACTACCGGCAATTCACCCATTCCAAGTGCCTCTTTGCCCTCCTTGCGTCCGGTTTCCCAGCCCATGCCGGAACCCGTGCAGCCGGGAACTACGGTCCAGACCCCACAGCCCGCGGCCACGCAGAGTCAGACTGTGCAGCTTGCCAGTGCCGCGCCAGCCTCCGTGCCCCCAGCAACCGACGCCGCGCTCGTCACCCAGATACAGACCGGTCTGGCTAGCCTCGGCTTCTTCCGTGGGCCGATCGACGGCAAACCTGGACCGGAAACGGCGCGCGCCATTCGGGAGTTCGAGAATTTCTACCGTTACAGAATGACCGGGCAGGTGCAGCCAGACCTGGTGGAGCTCCTGCTTAAGGCAGGCGCGACGATCTGACGTGTCCAGCCTTCGCAGCGATTTGTGGTGCATGGCCTTTGTCCGGCGCCACAATGATATGGGCAATATGTGCGTGGTGGCACGGCGCGGCGATCCGATAGCCGGTCAGATCTTCATCGAGGTCGATCACCTTGATGGAACACGATCCCTGTTCACCCCAGCGCCAACGGTGAGCCGGGGCGACAATGCGGGGCAGATGTTTCAACGCCGGTTCGAACGGACGGAACCCGCCAAGGTGCGCGAGCGTATCGACCAGGAGATCTCATTCGACCCAGATCTCTGGGTGCTGAGCATCGACATGCGCGGCGACGAGTTGGGGATCGACCTCGTGCGCGAACCCAAGGGTTAGCCAGCATCCGTTGTCACCGACAACGACTTCCTCTGCGCAAAAGCAATTGCCGGGACAAGCCCGGCAATTGCTATACGATGGTCAGCATCTCGTTGCAGCCTAGCTCGCGCGGCGTACGCCGATCTTGGCCAAGGCCTCGATCGCCTGGTCGACGACCGGGTTGTGCACAGGGGTAAGCGATGCCGTGCGCCGGCTGGCCTGAGTGAAGGGCTGGTGTTGCGGCTTGGAAAGATCGAGCAGGTTCACTTCGCCGCGCCATGCGCTCATCAGATAGGCCATCGATTCAGGCGAAACAGCTCCGAACAATGTCGCGAAGTCCGCCAGCGCGCGGGAGCGTTCGCTGTCATGACTGGTCGCGTGGATCAGCACCTTGAGACCGTCATAGGCGGTGGAGCCGAAGGCCCGCAGGATCACGAACAGCGAGGCACCCGTCACATCATGCGCGATCTGGCCGCACCGGACTTCATCCAGCCCGGTGATCTGGGCCAGCAGGCGCGTGACTTCGGGACGACGATTCTCCGAAAAGAGCTTCATCAGCGCCTTGGTCAACTCCCCCGTGGCAACCGAGAGTTGCTCGATAGTGCGTGAAATTGGGGCTGTGGGCGTCGTGCGATTGGCAAAGGCCTGAATGACTTTGACGCGATGCTCGTCCGAAAGATCGAAAAAGGCCGGGGCCAGCAAGGCCGCGTCGAAGTCGTCGCGCTTGCCTAGTGCTTCGGCGACCAGATGATCCATCTGGGCGGAGCGGGCCAGCGCACTGAGATAGGCGCCGCGTGGCACGATGTGGGTGTTGGCCGCCAGGGCGCGATAGACCTTGCGCGAATTCATCTGGAACAGCTTGGCCAGCACCACATTGCTGAGGTCGGCACGGGAAGCCAGCGTTGCGCAGGCCGGCACGTCATATCGCGCAATGGTGTCCAGCATGGTCTGGTCGGAGAGTTCGACTGCCCCTTCAAGAAAGGGGATGAGGTCTTCGCCAATATTTTCCACCACCAGGCGCTCAAGGACCGGGGAAAGCATTTCAGCCCGGCCCAGGATTGCCGCCCCTTTGGCGCGGGCCTGGGGGCCAGCGATTGGGAACAGACGTCCCGCCAGCGCCTCGAACTGTTCCATTTCGGGAACAGTCGGCTTGCCGCGCCGCGCATAGGCGTCGCAGGCTGCGATCAGCAAGGTGTTTGTGCGATCGACACCACCGGTTTCGATCAGCAACTGAAAGGTCTCGTAGGGCTGAAATCCAAGCATATCCGGCGGAACCATCGACTCACTTACGCATCCGATTTGATGCAAGTCAGACTCTTGCCGCCAATTCGTTAGCAGACTGTTAACCTTGACGATCTCTTAATGCATGTCAGCGCGAGGGGCGTCGCGCTGGGACGAGATTACTCAACTCACTGCCCCCATTAGGGACGGGGGAGCGGCGTAGCATGGAGGCTAGCGTGGCTAAGCTGATTAAGTTCGAGAGGCGGAGAACATCCGCCGGCGCTGAGAAACAAATTCCCGGCGACGCCCAGATCCTCATTTTCACCGGGGTGCGTTATGAACGCGGGACGCCGTCGCCACCAACCAATCACAGCGACAACAGGCGCAAGCGAAAGCGTGTCTGAACGCCATCGCGGCCTGTGGGCCCGCACATTCACATTGATCGCCATGGCTGCTCTGGCGGCGGGCTGTGTGGCTCGGCCGGTCGGTGATTTTGGCCGGGCGCAGCCCAGCGTGCTGCACGACCAGGTCATGCCCTATGCCGGCCAGCTGATTGCGACCAGTCGCAAGGAGCCGGTTTCCAATCTCAACCAGACCGATCAGGAGCGCGAGATGCACGACCGCACCTGGCGCTTCCTGATTGCAGCGCATAGTCGTGACTGGATGTTTGACGCCTCGGTGGAATTACAGCGCACCCGGATTGGGTCGGCGCGCGACTACCGCTATGGCGCCGAGCGCTATTACAATTGGCTGCGTTCCACGCAGTACCGTTCATCGCCGACGCGCTACAACACGGTCGGGCGGCACATTCTGGCCGATATCGATACGCTGCCCACGACATTCCAGTCGATTTGCGCGGTCGAGGAGGTGGATCGGCAGCGGCGCGTGGCACTTGTAGAACTGAGTGGGATTGAAGATAGCGTTGCCGGCAATGTCGCGGCACGGCACGCCGAGAATCGCTGGCATATCGACTGGTTCGTGCGCGCGCTCAATTATCGCTACGAAAGCTATTCCTACGCGCTCGACCACCTGCTGGTGGAAACGCCCCATGAACAGTCGATGAGTGTCGACGAGAATCTGCGCCGCATGCGCCCCTGGGTCGACCGGGCCAACCGCGGCGATTTCTGTTCGTCCAACTCGGGCAGTGGCAGCGGCCATGGTGTCACCATACCGTCGCGCTTCCAGTCGATGGTGTATGACAAAGAGGTTGTGGTACCCAAGTAGCGCTTCCTTTCAGAGCGGGTCCCATGAACGACAATTCTCCTCCTGCGCATCCCAGTTTCGCCCAGGCCCTGCGCGTTTGGGCGAAAATCGGTGTACTGTCCTTTGGTGGGCCGGCGGGCCAGATTGCCTTGATGCACAAGGAGTTGGTGGAGGACCGCCGCTGGATATCAGAGGCGCGGTTCCTCCATGCGCTCAACTATTGCATGCTGCTGCCCGGACCTGAGGCGCAGCAATTGGCAACCTATGTCGGCTGGTTGCTGCACGGGTGGCGCGGCGGTGTGGCTGCCGGCGTACTGTTCGTATTGCCGGGATTTGCGGTCATCCTGGCATTGGCGACCGGCTATGCGCTGTTTCAACAACTCGACTGGGTTGAGAGCATCTTCTTCGGCCTTAAAGCCGCCGTTCTGGCCGTGGTGATCGAGGCCCTGCTGCGCGTAGCGCGCCGAGCGCTCAAGAATGCCTTGTCCTATGGCCTGGCGGTGGGCGCCTTTGTCGCCTTGTTCTTCTTTGCCGTGCCCTTTCCAGTGGTGGTTCTCGTCGCAGGGCTCACTGGCTATGGCGTTGCGAAGAGGCGGCCGGACCTGCTCTCGGGCGGGGGGCATAAGCCTTCCGGCGCAGCACAGGATGCCAGCGCGGTAATCGATGATACCTCGATCCACGTTTCGCCGAGCTGGGGTAGGGCGCTTGCAGTAACCAGCATCTGGGGCGGTCTTTGGATCGCACCACTATTGGTGGTTGGCATGATCTGGGGGTGGGGCAACACGTTTGCCGACATTTTCCTGTTCTTTTCGCAGATGGCGGTCGTGACGTTCGGCGGGGCCTATGCGGTGCTGGCTTATGTCGCGAGCGAGGCAGTTGGCACTTTCGGTTGGTTGCAGGCCGGGGAGATGCTCGATGGTCTGGCTTTGGCCGAAACGACCCCAGGTCCTCTGGTGCTTGTGCTCAGCTTCGTCGGCTACATTGCCGGATTTCGGAGTTCCCTCGGTCTTGATCCACTTTGGGGCGGGGTGCTGGGAGCAAGCCTGGCGACTTGGGTGACCTTTGTCCCGTGCTTTCTCTGGATTTTCCTCGGCGCGCCCTATATCGAGCGGCTCCGGTCAAATGTCGCGCTTGCCGGGGCACTGGCGGCGATCACCGCTGCCGTGGTTGGCGTGATATTCAACCTGGCCTTGTGGTTCGCGCTGCATGTGATTTTCGACGAGGTTGGCCGAATCGAGGCGAGCATCATCTCCATGGCATGGCCCGTATGGGGCACGCTGAACTGGAGCGCACTGGCGCTCACGGTTCTCGCAGCAATCTCGCTATTCTTCCTGCATTGGGGCGTGCTGCGCACATTGGCGCTATCGGCGCTCGCCGGCTTGCTGCTGCAATTGCTCGTTTGACGCTTGAAGGTGTCGGACGCACCCTGCAGGGCGAACGAGATTGAGTGATCGGGAGGCGACGTCATGGAAGTGGTGCTTGGCGCAACTTTGCACGATCCGGTCGGCCGGACCGCCGCAGCGATTACGCGGCTGACGCCGGACTTGCAGGCGGTGTTTCCTGCCATCGTTCTCAACATCTCCGATCTCACGCGGCCCGCAGTGGTGGACGCCGCCGCCGCGCTGGGCGCGACGATCACTCGCCATGTGAGCAATGAAGGCCATATCGGTCGGTTTCGGCGCGATGCGATTGTGCAGGCGGCTGATGGCCGCCACGTGCTCTATGCTGACTTCGATCATTTGTTGCGCTGGATCGAATTCGGTCGGGAAGATCTCTTGCGGGCGTTGGAAACTGACCCAGGCGCGGACGTGCTTGTGGTCGGGCGCTCAGAGCACGCGCTTGCGCAAGAGCCTCGGCGGCTGCGGGAAACGGAGCGTCTGGTCAATCATGCCTACCAGTTGATGACTGGAGAGAGATGGGACCTGATGTTCGCCATAAGGCGCCTGTCGCCAGCCGCGGTGCGGATGATCGCCGCAGAAAGCCGGATCGACACCCTCGCCAACGACGTCGAATGGCCTCTGCTGGCCAGGCGCGCCGGCCTCACTCTGGGCTATGTCGAGTCTGATGCGCTCTACTATCGAACTGTCCAAGAGTTCGGAGCTGATGAAGACACCGGCGACGGGGATCCTTTGCAGTGGATTCGCCGCCTGGAATTTGCGGCACTGCACGCCGGAGCCATGCGGGAATTTCTGGACCGAGCCGGATAGTACGCGACAAGACCACACGGAGACCTCGTTGCCGGCTCGATGACTCATTGTCCGACGGGCCTTAACCCAGCGCGGCCACCGTGCTCAGCCGATCGACCGCCTTGGGGGCGAATTCGGCCAGTCTGCTGGCGTCGCACCATTGGGCGGCGTTGACCTCTTCGAGCTGGGCGGCCAGGGGCAGGGTCGGGTCTGCGACGAAGAGATATTGCAGATCGTGATGGATATGCGGCGGCTCATTGCGCGAAACCTTTCCCGGCACGTCATGGCTGTCGATGACGAAGGGCAGGTCGCTTTGTCTGTGCCAGGGGTGCAGGGTCAGGCCGGTAACTCCGGTCTCCTCCTCGGCCTCGCGCATTGCAGAGTGGTGAAAGGCCGGCGAATCCTCATAGTGACCGCCCGGCTGCAGCCAGCGGCCGATCGTGATGTGGTCGATCAGCAAAGTCTGGCGGTGGTCGGGCGATAGGATGATGGCGCTGGTTGTCACGTGGCCGGGATAGGTGGTGCGCAAGTCAAGCCGATGGCCCTGTTCGATCTGCCAGCGGAGCAAAGAGAGATGTTCGCCTGGCGCTGCGATCTCTGAGAGGTAGCGGGCCACCGTGGCGGAAAGGGTCTGGGCGAATTCGGCAGGTGTCCTCATGCTCTTGGCCCACACGTAATTTCGGACAATTCCTGCTCGAAGCGGGTGCGCATGGCCTCGTGTGGCGCTGATAGCCGTACCAGGACGAAGAGCTGGTTTGTCGGCGCTTCGACGATAAGCAGGCCTTCGGCAATGTCGATCTGCTGCTGGGCCAGCAGGCGCGTCTGCGCGGCATTGAATATGCCCATGTCGACCGTCTGGCCAATACCGTCGCGATTGGTCGTGGAATAGATGACCACGCCGTTCTGGTCATAGACGGCCACCGACCAGAAGGCATCGGGCAGCACGCCGTTGAGATAGGCCGGGCCTTCGCTCAGATCGATCTGGCACAGTCCGTAGCTTAACTCGGGATCCAGATGCAGGGGATTGGGATCGCCCTGTGCCACACGGTTGAGCACCAGCATGCGATTGTTCGCGTCAAGCGCGCTGACGCGGGACCAGGTGGTCTCTTCGGCCAGAAGCGGCAGGGTCAGAATGGCGGTTATGTGGATGATGCCACCCAATATCAGCCCGCCGATGAGCCACAGCAGGGTCCGTGTCACCAGCAATCCTCCAGAGTGATGGAGGGCATGGTCGTGTCCGAAGAGGCAAAGCTGGACAGAGCCCGGGTATCGTAGAGAGTCAGCACGAGCTGGAAACCGCCACTGCCGTTAAGCTCGAGCCAATTGCCCGGTCGCAGGCGCGCGCCGACATGGATCTGCATATCGCCATCCGATTGCCGCACGACTTCACTTGAGCGCAGCGTTGCGTCCGTGCCGGGGGCGGCGAGGTTGACCCAATCGCGGTCGACTGCGGACAGTGTCCAGAAGGTCGAGACCGGCACATGTCCGGCGATCACATAGGAGCAGGCCAGATCGAGTGGCGCGCCATCGCTGTCGGTCGTGGCGAGGAATTCCAGGCCCTCGCTTTGACCAAGCTGTAGCGCCGCCTCCCGGGTGATGTGACCGCGCGTATAGGGGTTGGGGGATGGAGAGCCGACATCCGGCCAGGCCCTCCAAGGACCAAGGGACACCGCTCCGAACAGCCGCCCATCAGTGAGGGCGTAGTAGCTCAGCCCAAAACCGACAGCCAGGGCGATACAGATGGCGGTGAGGAGACGCAGGATGAAACGCACGGGTCAGCTCGTCTGCATTTTGGGCATGGTTGGCTGGGCCACTGCGTTGAGGGTCGGCAAGGCTTGTAGCAATGCAATAGCCGGTGCGGAAGGCGTTTGTGACGTCAAAGACCGGCCGGTCCCGATCCGGGTGCCTGTGCGGTTTCGCGAACAGTGGCGGTGCCCGCGCTGGCCGCTTCCAGGCGATCTGCCAGATCGAGCAATTTGCGGGCGGCGGCCGGCTTGAGGCTGGGTGGCCGCTCGATCACTTCTTCGAGTTGGTCAGGGTCTGCGTCCGCAATTATTGGCTGCGGCGGTTCGAAATCGACGCCGAAGACCGGCATGACTTCGATATTGGTATGGGCAAAAGCCATGAACTTCTGCCATGCCGTGGCGGGCAGGGAACCGCCGGTGAGATTATTGGTCGGCCTATAGTCGTCATTGCCGAACCAGACGGCGGCCACGTAATTGCCGGTGAACCCACAGAACCATGCATCGCGATAAGACGTGGTGGTGCCGGTCTTGCCCAACGCAGGCACGCCCTCCACTGCCGCCCGCCGGCCTGTGCCACCGGTCACCACGGTATGCATCATCTGGTTCATATAGGAGACGGTCTGTTCCGAGAGCACGCGTTCGCGCGGGCCATCAGCGTCGCGTTCCCAGACGAGCTGTTCACCAAGCGTCGTCATGCGGGTCAGGCCATAGGCCTGGGTCTTGAAGCCGCGATTGGCAAAGACAGCATAGGAGCTGGTCATGTCCAGCACTGAAACGGAGGCCACCCCGAGCGCCAGCGAGCGCGTGACGGGGTATTCCTGCCGCAAACCCATGCGATAGCTGAGTTGGGCGATTGCATCGCGCCCAGTCTTGATCGAGAGGGTGACGGGCACGGTGTTGATCGACGCGGCAAAGGCGCTGAGCAGGGTCGTCTGGCCACGATAGGAGCGGCCGTAATTTTGCGGGCACCAATCGCCAATGCAGACCGGTCGGTCCGAAATCGTGTCGCTGGGTGTCAGGCCAAGCTGCTCGAAAGCTTCCGCATAGACGAAGGGCTTGTAGGATGATCCGGGCTGGCGGGTAGAAACGATGGCGCGGTTGAACTGGCTCTTGGCATAGTCCGTGCCGCCTACCATGGCGCGGATGGCGCCCTGGGTGTCGGTGACGACCATGGCGCCCTGTTCGACGCGAAATTGCTCGCCCTGCTCGCGAATGACCGAGGTAATCGCTTCCTCGGCATAGGATTGCAGCGTGGTATCGATCGTGGTGCGGACAATGAAATTATTGCCCGGCGCATTGGTGGTTTCAATGATCGCCTTGGCTTCCTCGAACGCCCAGTCGAGGAAGTAGTTGGGAGAGTTGATGTCGTCGCTGCGATCAATGGCAGATGCAGGATGGCGGCGGGCCGCGGTGACCTGTCCTTCGGTGAGAAAGCCCGAGGCCACGAGATTTGTCAGCACCAGATTGGCGCGGCCGCGCGCGGCAGCCAGATCAATATGAGGCGCGTAATTCCCTGGCGCCTTGAACATGCCGGCAAGCATGGCGGCCTCAGCCAGACTGATATCCTGCACACGCTTGCCGAAATAGAATTCAGCGGCGGCCGTAACGCCATAATTGCCGCCACCCATATAGGCGCGGTCGAAATAGAGCTTGAGGATCTGGTCCTTGGAGTAGTTCCATTCGAGCCACACGGACAGGAACGCCTCGACGATCTTACGCTCCAGCGTGCGCTCGGAGGAAAGGAACAGGTTCTTGGCCAACTGCTGGGTAATCGAGGACCCGCCCTGGGTGCCGCGATCGCCCTGCGCATTGCTCATCAGGGCACGCAATGTGCCCACTACGTCGATGCCGAAATGCTCGTAGAAGCGCCGGTCCTCGGTGGCCAGGGTCGCCTTGAGCAGATAGTCGGGCATCTGGTCGAGGGCGACACTGTCATCCGAGCGGATGCCTCGCCGGCCAATCTCATTGCCGAATCGATCCATGAACACGACCGAATAATCTTCGGCCTTGTTGAAGGCACCGCGATCGATGATGTCAAAAGCGGGCAAGGCGAGGGCGGTCATCAAAACAGCGCCAATAGCGCCGAAACTGAAGGCGTCGGACAGAATTTCGACGAAAAAGCGCTTTATGCCCGCAACGTGAAATCGGGACATGAAATCCTGGTAGCGGGTGTAACCACGGCCCAGGGTCTGCCAGAATTCATAGAGTGAGGAATCGAGCCAAGCGTCGGCCGCCAGCATGCCGGCTTTTGGCTTGCGTTTCTTTTCCTTGGTGTAGAATGGATCCTGCACTTTGCACCCCGACGCCCCGCTATGGGGAGGATTGTCCGCAAAACCCGGACAAGGCAACGCAATCGCTGGAATATGATTGCATTGGTCCGCCCGCAAGCGCAAACCGGCAACAGCATGAATGGCAAACGGTAAATATGGCCTTCTGGGAAGAAAAGTCGCTTGAGCAAATGTCTCCAGCCGAATGGGAAGCTTTGTGCGACGGCTGCGGACGCTGCTGCCTGATCAAGCTTGAGGACGAGGATAGCGGCACGCTCATCACTTCGGATGTGCGTTGCAAGCTGCTCGATGGAGACAGCTGCGCCTGTTCAAACTATCCCCGGCGCAAAGAAATCGTGCCAGACTGCATCAAGCTGACGCCGGAGAACGTACGGGAAATCCCCTGGATACCCACGACTTGCGCATACCGCCGTCTGGCCGAGGGCAAAGGGCTGGCCTGGTGGCATCCGCTGGTTTCGGGCGATCCGCAAACCGTGGTGGATGTGGGCGTTTCGGTCAAAGGGCGCACGTTTCTGGAAACGGAAATTGATGCTGAGGAATGGGAAGAACATGCGGTGGACTGGCCCGAATGGGAGCCGCCGGAAAGCCTTTGATGTGAAGTGCTTACCTGCTGTTAACCATAAGTGTGGCCTGATTGGCCCAATCGGGTAACGGCCCAGGATAGGCTAGATGAACAGAGTGACCATGAGCGGCAGTGAAGGGCTTTGGGCGCGCATTCGTACAGCGCTGGCGCGTGGTAACGAAGCGCGGGAGCCTGCCTATGGCCACGCCGCTATCCCCCGCAATCCCAACAAGAAACCCCGCCTGGCGCAGCGCATCGACGAAGAATTGCGGCGCGGCTGGAGCCATTGCGCCGAGCGCAACGTGTCGCTGTGCGTTCTGGCTCTCGAGATCGATCGCTATGCCGAATATTTCGCGGCCTACGGTCGCGAGGCAGTCGAGGAGTGCGTCGAATCGATCGAAGAGACAGTCCAGGCGCAGCTCTCTCGTGGAGCCGACATTTGTCTGCGCAGCGGCCAGACGGGTTTCGTGGTGGTTCTGCCCGACATGCCGGCCCTGATGGCCCGCGATCTGGCCAGCCGGATTGCCGGTGCATTGCGCCGCGAAGGCATTCCCAACCGCGAAAGCCACGCGGGCCAGGTAACGCTGAGCACCGGGATTGCCGTGGTCAATCCGCAGGGCAAACTGGATCGCTCCGTGCTCAATGCCGCCTCGCAGGCGGTCAAGAAGGCGCAGCGGCGCGGGTTGGCGCGGCTGGAAGTCATGGATTTGCGCGGGCGTGACGATAAACGGCGTAAGGCCGCCTGATATCCCAATGGTTGCCAAGGCAACCGGATGCCCTTAAGAGACCCGTCCCCGCGCGGCAGGCGCGGCCACTTCCCCTTATGCGGACGGCTCGCCATGACAAGATCCTGTGGCCTGGATTTTGGCACATCCAATTCGACTCTGGGGCAGACCGATGCCCGCGGGCACCCCGTATTGGTGCCGCTGGAGGCGGACGAACGGACTTTGCCCAGTGTATTGTTTTTCAACTTCGAAGACGATCAGCTCTATTATGGGCGGGCCGCAGTGGCCGAATATGTCAGCGGTGCTGATGGCCGGTTGATGCGCTCGCTCAAAAGCGTCCTGGGCACAGCGCTTTTCGCCGATACGACCCGTGTGAAGAAGCGGCGCCTCGGCTTTGGCGAAATTATCGGCACCTATGTCGGGGAGATCAAGCGGCGCGCCGAGGCCGCACTGGGTCATGAACTGACCAGCGTTGTGATGGGGCGCCCGGTGCATTTCGTGGATGACGACCCGGTGGCCGATGGGGATGCGCAGGGCCAGCTTGAGGCCGCAGTGCGGGCCCAGGGATTTGACGAGATTGCATTCCAGTTCGAACCGATTGCGGCGGCGCTCGACTATGAGAGGCAGGTCACCGGCGAACGCATTGCCCTGATCGTCGATCTGGGCGGTGGCACATCGGACTTCTCCCTGGTGCGCGTTTCGCCTGATCGTGCGGGCCGTGCGGACCGAAGCGACGATATTCTCGCAACGGCCGGCGTGCATATCGGCGGCACGGATTTCGACCGGCTGCTGGCCATGAGCCGGGTGATGCCCGAGCTTGGTCTTGGCTCGCGGACCCTCGACGGCAAGCGGCATCTGCCGGTGGCGCCCTATGTCGATCTTTCCACCTGGCACCGGATCAACAGGCTCTATGACGCCAAGGCACAACGCGATCTGCGCTCGACCATCCGGGAGGCCCAGGAGGCGGAAAAGGTCAAGGCATTTGTAGCGCTGGTGGAAGAACGGTTGGGCCACCGCCTCGTCGGAGCCGTGGAGGAGGCCAAGATTGCGCTCTCGGATCAAGAGGTCGTTTCCTTTTCCTTCAAAGTGCGGGATCACAGCATCACGACAGAGATGACGAGCGCGCAGTTGGCCGACGCGCTGGCACCGTCCATCGGAAGATTGGAGGGAACAATCGGTGAGACCTTGCGCGTGGCCGGTATTGCTGCGGCGCAGGTAGACAGCCTGATACTGACGGGCGGGTCGACACTGGTGCCGGCCGTTGCGGGCAGATTGAGCGCACTTTTCCCCGAAGCCGAGATTGTCCGCACCGATGTGCTGGGCAGTGTCGGGTTGGGTCTGGCGCTAGAAGCACGGCGGGTTTTTGGTCCCTAGAAGTTTGGACCGTCTGGGCGCAACCAATCCCTTGCGGTAAGACTTACCTTCAAAGGGGAAAAATCCATGAGTCAGATCGCGTTCAAGTTGCGGCAGATGGTCCAGAAGATGTGGTTTCTGCCGGCCGCATTCTCATTGGTCGCCGTCCTGACCGTGGTAATCGCCTTCGTGATGTCGGGTTTGGTGCCCGATAAATTGCCGTTCACGTTGTCGTCCGAAGCCGTGGAATCGATCCTGACGGTGCTTGCCTCAAGCCTGTTGACGGTGGCGGTGTTCTCGCTTTCCACGATTGTGAGCGCCCTGTCGAGCGCTTCAGCCTCTACAACGCCCAGGGCTGTGCCGCTTATTGTTGGAGATCGTAGCGCGCAGACGTCGATCTCGGTGTTCATCGGGGCGTTTCTCTTTTCGATTGTCGGCATTATCGGGCTCTCCGCCAACATCTACAGCGAAGCGGGGCGTCTCCTGCTGTTCGCCGTGACCTTGGCAGTGGTGGTCCTGGTGGTCGCTGCGCTAATACGCTGGATTGGACAGATGTCCTCCATCGGTCGGGTGGCGGAAACGGTCAGCAAGGCTGGTACGGCGACTGAGAAGGCTTTCCGGACGGTGCCCGGAGACGGTCTGCTAGGGTGCCGCCCGCTCAGCGGAAAGCCGTCTGGCGAGCCCATCTTTTCCCGCAAGACTGGCTATGTGCAACACATAGATCTTTCGCGCCTGCAGGAGTTGGCGCATGAACACGAACTGCTGATCTCCATCACCGCGCGTCCGGGCGCCTATGCAGCGCCTGACCGTCCACTTGTGCTCGTCGCCGGTACGCTCGAGGACGATATGGCGGACAGATTGGCCAGTGCTTTCACCGTGGGCGCCGGCCGAACTTTCGACAGTGACCCGCGCTTTGGGCTGATCGTGCTGGCCGAGATCGGAAGCAAGGCACTGTCACCAGGTATCAACGATCCCGGCACTGCCATCGCAGTCGTGAGCACGCTGGTGCGTGTGCTGGCGGAGCGGCCCGTCGAGGACAGTGAGCTCAAATACGAGCGGTTGCTGGTGGCGCCGCTGGACCCGGATGATCTCATGGCCGATTCCTTCCGACCGATCGCAAGGGACGGGGCTGGTAGCATTGAAGTGATGTTGCGGATGATTGCGGGCCTGAAGACCTTGGCGCACTGCCGGCCAGAAATGGAGGAGGCAGCCAGGGGCATGATCGCCGACGCGCTGGAGCGTGGCCTGACGGCAATGAGCGCAAAGAGCGACCAAGCGGCGCTCAAGGCGGCCGCCCAGATGGCATAGAAGGTTTGGCCATTCTTTGGCCTCCAGCCACGCGGCCATCGACCCTGGCTCTCGTGGCCGTCTGACCTAAGTTTCTTCCACCCGAAGGATGTCACGGCTGCGCCGCCCGGCTCCAAGTTATCCCCGCGTGACGCTGGTCTGTTATTGTTCAGGCATGGTCGACGAATTGGGTCGATGAGGGGGCGGTAAGCCCCGGCAATTCAGGACATGATGGTATGGAAAGCCCTGACGATTTCGAGCGGCAAGCGCCGCCCGACTGGCAGACTATTCGCGCCGAATATGAAGGGCGGCTGTTCGAGCCAAAGACCATCTGCAAGCGCCACGGCATCACCGTGTCGCAGCTGCGTTACCGCCGCCAATGCGAAGGTTGGCTCAGCCAGCGCGAGCGCAGGCCGAAAGAGGCGGTGCTGGTGTCGCGGATGCTCAAGGTGCTCGAAAGACAGATAAGAGATTTGGAAATGGCCAGAAATGAACCGGTGGAGAAACGCACGAACACCTTGGCCACGCAGGTCAAGACACTGGACAAGTTGATCGAACTGGGTGCGGCCGAGCGCAATGTGGACCCTGCCAGCCGCAAGGACATGACCGATCTGCGGGCCAAACTCGTCAAGCGCCTTGACCAGTTCAAGTCCCGCTAGCTCGCAGGCCGAGGTCGACGCGCTTGGAGACGACGAGGTCGAAGCCCAATATTACAATTGGCAGAAATGGGCCTTCGCCAAGCAATTGCCGCCCGATGGCGACTGGACGACCTGGCTGCTGATGGGCGGACGCGGTTCGGGCAAGACCCGGGCCGGTGCCGAATGGGTGCGGCAACTGGCGCGCCAGCGGATATCGCCCATCGCGCTGGTGGGTGAAACGATGACCGAAGCGTTGGACATCATGGTGCGCGGCGAAAGCGGTCTTATGGCTGTGCATAGGGACGATGAGCGGCCCACCTTGTGGGGCAAGAACCATTTGCGCTGGCCCAATGGAGCCGAAGCAACGATCTTGACGGCATCGGACCCCGAACGCTTTCGTGGACCGCAATTCGCGGCGGCCTGGTGCGATGAAATCGGGTGCGGCGCCGTCGACAAGGGTGCCAACCAGCCCAATATTTTCGGTGACAACAAGAGCGCCGAAGACGGGCGGCCCTATTTCTCGGCTGGCACCCCGGACGCGCTGATCCAGCGGCAGGTGCTGCGGGCGCATCACCAGCGTTGGAACGATTCGACCCTCAATCCGGCCGGCATGGTCGATCCTGAACGGCTCTATTGCTGGACCTGGGACGCACGGCCGTATCCGGTCTTCCCGGCGCTGACAGAGGTTTGGTCCGACGGCACCAATCATGCGACCGGCCACTGGCTGACCGGGCGATTGGGTGGGCTGGCCAGCGACGAGTTGGCCCACGCCGTGGCATCAGAGTTTGACAGCCTTGTTTTCGCTGCACCATCGGCACCCTTGATCGGCGGGCTGACTGTGTCAGGTGCTGGAACAGCCCGCGATGTCCTTGAGACCGTGTTTGACCTGACAGGGCAAAAGCTTGCCGCGCGTGGCGATGCAATGGTCGGCCTTGCGCAAGGTGCAGGAAAAGCGATTGAACTGGAATACGAGATCCTGGCCAGCACTGACGCGCCGGTACTGTTGCGGCGGCGCAGCGATGGTGCCGAAAAGCCGGCACGGCTGACGCTCGGGCATTTTGACCGGGAGCGGGATTATCTGGCTGCGACGTCAGCGGCGATCCGGCCGGAACAGGGGCCGCTGGTCACCCAGAATTTGCCGGTCGTGCTCGATAGCGGCGCTGCCCGGCAAGCTGCTGAACGTCTGCTCGATCAACATGCCGCAGGCGGGGACAGGATCGAGTTTGCCCTGCCGCCGGGCCAGATTGCGCTTGAACCGGGCGACCGGGTATCCCTGTCTGGTCTCGCGGAGGGACCGTTCGAGATCACCGAAATTCGCGATGGTGCCGTCCGTCAAATCTCGGCCAGTGCGGTGCGACGCGGTGATGCTCTGGCCACAGGCATAGATCGACCGCGGGGCAACCGTCCGGCCATTATGCCTGTGGTGGCGCCGGTGGTGGTGGCGGCGCACCTGCCACCATTGCCGTCAGATCCACTGCGCAGCCGGCTGGTCCTGGGCGTCTATGCGGATCCCTGGCCGGGAGCTGTGGAGATCGTTGACGACGCAACGGGCACCCAATTGGCGCGGTTAAGTCGTCCGGCAGCAATCGGTGAACTGCTCACGCCGCTTGCCTCCGGACCTGAGGCGCAGTGGGATCGAGGGAACAGGCTCGATATACAGTTGAATGCAGGCCATCTCGCCGATGCGGAGCCATTGGCCGCACTGGCGGGCACGAACCGGGTCGCAGTCGAGACCGATGCCGGCGACTGGGAAGTTATCGGGTTTGCCAACTCAGAACTGGTGACACCAGGGCAGTATCGTCTGACTGCGTTACTGCGGGGGCTGGAAGGCTCTGGGCATGCCATTGGCACTGCCTCGGCTGGACGTCGGGTGTTGGTCCTCAACCAGGCCGTGGTGACCTTGGCGGTGGAAACGGACTGGATTGGCGAAGGCCGCGACCTGCGCGCAACCACCACCGGAGGTGGCGCCGGAGAGATCGTGACAGTCGCCCCCGGGCCCGGTCCGGTGCTGCCTCTTCCCCCTGTCCATCTCAAAGGGTCGAGAGTGGCGGATGGATCGATCACGCTGCAATGGACCCGCCGCAGCCGGGCTGACGGCGATGGCTGGGGCGTGGCCGAACCACCGCTCGAATTCGCGCCGGAGAACTGGCAGGTCGAGATCGTGACCGGTGGCGTGACGGTGAGAACTCTGAATGCGGTGCATTCCTCGGCCCTCTATCCGCTGGCCGACCAAGTCACCGACCACGGTGCTCCGGCGAGCAGTTTCACCTTCAATGTTCGACAAGTCAGCGCGGCGCTCGGTGCGGGCCATGGCGCGACGGGAGAGTTCCATGACTGATGGTCGGTTTGACGCCTGCCTCGCCGAAATTTTCCGGCAAGAGGGGGGTTATGTGGATCACCCGGCCGATCCGGGCGGCGCCACGAATATGGGGATCACCCGCAAGACCCTGGCGGGCTGGCGCAATGTTTCGCCCTGGTGGGATCTGCCGAAAACGGAGGTGCAGAGCCTCGACAGGGACGAGGCAGCCCGGATCTATCAAGCAGGCTACTGGGATGCGTGCCGGGCAGGGGAGCTGCCACCGGGTGTGGACCTCGCTGTGTTCGATTTTGCGGTCAATTCCGGGCCGGCCAGAGCGATCCGTTGCCTGCAGCAGGTGCTCGGCGTTGCCGCTGACGGACTTGTTGGCCCGATCACGCTGGCTGCCGCCAATCGATCCAGCGCCGCGAGAACTGTGGACGCCCTGTGCGACCGGAGGCTCGGTTTTCTCAAGGGCCTTTCCACTTTCCCGGTGTTTGGGCGCGGCTGGATCCGCCGTGTCGAGACCGTTCGTGCCGCTGCGCTCGCCGCGGCTCCAATCGCAAGTGCAACTCAAGGAGATCAGACCATGGACATTCTGTCTGGCTACAAGACCTATATCGTGGCGGCAATCATGCTGATTGCCGGGCTGGCGCAGATGCTGGGCATCGACCTGCCAGCGCTGGACAGCGGTTCGGCAGGAAGCCTGGTGCTGGAATCGCTGGCCATATTGTTCCTGCGCAAGGGATTGAAGGGGGATATCGGCAAAGCCTGAGGTCAATTGTGTGGAAATCGGGGGCCGTCTGCCGCATTCATGTCCCATTCAGTTTGCACGCGCTATTGATTGGCACATGAAAACGAACGCCCCCAAACCCTCCGCCTCCATTGCTCTGGCTCTCGCCCTGGCGCTTGCGCTTGCCACCACCGGTTCGAGCCAGGCTCAGGCCTGCCTGGACAAGCGCCAGATCCAGGAGGCAGTGTCTTCCGGACAGATCATGTCGCTTGACGCTGTGCTGGCGCAGGCGGGCGTGGATTCAAGCTCTGATATCCTCAATGTGGATGTGTGTGACGATGGCGGAAGGCTGGTATATGTTATCGGTGTGCTCAGCTCTGACGGTCAGGCGCAAAACCTGACGCTGGACGCACAATAGCAGCCTAGCCTTGTGGGGGGCGGATCATGCGTATTCTGGTTGTTGAAGACGACACCAATCTCAATCGACAGATCAAGGACGCCTTGACCGAGGCGGGTTATGCGGTGGATGTGGCCTTCGACGGTGAGGAAGGCCACTTTCTCGGCGACACCGAACCCTATGACACCATCATCCTCGATATCGGCCTGCCACAAATGGACGGGCTTTCGGTGCTTGAGGAATGGCGACGGGCGGGCAAGACCACGCCAGTCTTGCTACTGACCGCTCGCGATCGCTGGAGCGACAAGGTCCAGGGTATCGATGCGGGTGCGGACGACTATGTTGCCAAGCCATTCCACATGGAAGAGGTGCTGGCGCGCGTGCGGGCCCTGGTGCGGCGCGCCGCCGGACATGCCAGCAACGAAATCGTCTGTGGCGCAGTGCGCCTCGACGCGCGCAGCGGCAAGGTGACCGTCGAAGGTCAGTCGGTAAAACTGACGAGCCACGAATTGCGGCTCTTGAGCTATCTCATGCACCACAAGGGTAAGGTGATTTCGCGGACCGAGTTGACCGAGCACCTCTACGATCAGGATTTCGACCGCGACAGCAACACGATCGAGGTGTTCGTCGGGCGTCTGCGCAAGAAGCTGCCGGAGGATTGCATCCAGACCGTGCGCGGACTGGGCTATCAGATCCTTGGCGACTGATCCGGTTCCAGGACCGGCTTGGCCGGCGGGATGAGACGCTGAAATGTTGCGCAAGGGCTCGATCGCGGCAGCGTTGTTCTGGTTGTCAGCAGGCTGGCTGGTGCTGGCGCTGGTGACGACCGGCGTGCTGTTGACCGATCTTTATTCGCGCACCCTCGATGCCACCCTGACCGATACGCTCGACTTCCATGTCGAGAGCCTCGCCGGCGCCTTGCTCGAGGCGGGTGACCCACAGGACGATGGCATCGCTCTGGCCGACCCGCGCTTCGAGCGGCCACGTTCTGGCTGGTACTGGATCATTCGCGGGGAAGAGGGGGGCCTGATCAATTTGTCGACATCCGTGGTCGGCATCGATCTGCCCGCCGTAGGAGCGGCTGCCGACGCCATGGGGCGCAGCACTGAGGTGATCAACGACCCATTCGGCACGCAATTGCGCATGGTTGAGCGCAGCGTAACGCTGGATGACACGACCTATCGGATCACCGTCGCGGGCAATTTGACCGAAGTGCTTAAGCTGGTCGCCGACTTTCGCGATCAGGCTTTCATCGTCCTGGGTGCTGTCGGCATCATGCTGGCGGTGATGAGCGCTATTGTTGGCCGCATCGCCTTGCGGCCGATTGCTCGGCTTAGCAAGGCGGTGGAGGCCGTGCGAGAGGGAGAAAGCGCCGAGGTCACTGGTACTTACCCGACCGAAATTGCACCTCTCGCCGAAGAGGTCAACGAACTGCTGCGCTCCAACGTGCAGATCATCGAGCGCGCGCGCAATCAGGTCGGCAATCTCGCTCATGGACTCAAGACACCAATTGCGGTGTTGCGCAACGAAGCCCATGCCCGCAAGGGCGCCCTGGCCGATATTGTGGCCTCCGAGACCGAGAAAATGAGCAATATGGTCTCGACCTATCTGGAACGGGCGCGTCTGGCCGCCCGGACATCGGTAGTGGGCAAGAAGGCCGATGCCACCATGATCATGCTGCGGTTGACGCGAGTGATGCGCAAGATCCATCCCGATGTCACAATCGCTTTTCAGCGGCCAGATGCCTCACTGCCCTGGTTCAGAGGGGATGAGGCCGATTTCGAGGAGATGGCCGGAAATCTGCTCGACAATGCCTGCAAATGGTCGAGGGGCCAGGTTGGCGTGCGGCTGGGCAGCGTGCGCGGCGAAAAGGGCACGCAGCTCCTGATGCGGATCGACGACAATGGCCCGGGGCTTTCCGAGGCCGATGCGCAAAAAGTGTTGCGCCGAGGCGTCAGGCTGGACGAGAAAACGCCTGGAACCGGGCTGGGACTGGATATCGTCAAGGAACTGGTCGATGTCTATGGCGGCGAGCTAGAACTCAAGCGCTCACAATTGGGCGGATTGCTGGTAGAGCTGCGGCTACCGACGGCACGGCTGGGCGGCTTGGTCAGGTCGCCCGGGAACTGACGCACTTTCGCCGCATTGCGACAACAAGAACCAAATGACTGCACCAGAGGCCAATCACCCCATGAATCGCATTTCGTTCATCGCCCTCCCGATCCTCGCCCTGGCGCTGGCCGCTTGTTCGAGCACCGGCACGACGCGTATTGCCCAGGTGCCGGTGACGCCCCAGCCCGTCGCGACACAACCGCTGGTGCCGACCTCGGCCCAGACTGTTCAGACCGCCAAGCTGACCACCAGCATCGCTAACGGATTTGTTGATCCGGCTGCCTTGGCGCTAATGACGGCAAAGGACTCCAACGAGGCCAATAGCGCCCAGTTCTACGCCCTGCAGTTCGGCCGTCCCGGTGCTCCGCGTCAGTGGGCTGGCGATCAGGGTACGACCGGTTCGGTGGCTGTTGGACCCTATGTGCGGGTGAACAATCTTGATTGCCGTGACTTCACCCACACCGTCAAAGTGGGCGGCACGGACTACGTCAAGAAGGGCACTGCCTGCCGCGAACAGAACGGCAATTGGAACGTGGTCCAGGGCGCAGCCTGACTTCAAGCAGGCTTTCGGGAAAAGGATTGTTTACCACGACCCTATAGGGTCGTGGTGTCATCATTGCTGACCCGAAGACCTTATGAACCAGCCTGCCACGAGCATTCCCCTTGCAACGCCGACGCCTTCACGAGCTGAGGCCGGGGCAAACGCGAGTGTATGCCGGCCATTCTGTGGTCTGATCGACCCGGTGCTGGTCAACGAACCTGTGCTGTTTCCGCTCAGCAGTTCGGTCAGCGTCGAAGCCGCCAGAGGCGCCTGGCTCTGGGTCGTGCGCGACCTGTGTTCCGACTTGATTTCGGCCGATGGAGTGGCCAACGGCAATTTTGCTGCGGCCGATCTCGAGCCCCTGATGCCCGAGGTGCTGGCGCGCATGAAAGCTGCGCTGGAAAAGATTGACGGCGACACCGAAGCCATGCGCCGCCTGCGCGCCCAAACAGGTCGCGAGAACTTCCGGGGCGAAGCTTCTGTGGTCATGGCAGCGCTGAGGGCGCGGGCCTTGTTGCCGAAGGCACAGGGGTTTGGCCGGGCCCTCAATGCGATGACCGATGAAGCTGCACTCGGCGTCGCCCTGCAGTCCATGCCGGTGCAGGATCCCAAGCTGGCCGGTCTGATGTTCCACACCGCAATCGGGCAGGTGGCCAATCCGACCCGCCTCGTCACCGCCATGATCAAGCTGAGCGGCAATGCCAACGAACAGGTCATTGCGCGCAACGGCTTTGGTCCCCTGATTGAAGCGATCCTCGGACATGCACAGAACCAGCTCAGGAACCTGCAGCTGAGTGGCCCTTTTGCCGACATCGATATGGCCTGCCGGAGCCTGGATCGTTTTCACCGCCTCGTGCGATCGCTGACCGGATATGTCGAGTTTGCGCGTGGCAGCCGTTGCACGCAAATGCTCGCTACCATCACCAAAATGGTGTCGGACCGGGTCGAGCCGCGCCTCAAGGAGGTCGTGACCGACCTCAACCAGGCCATGCGCCGCCCGCGCGAGGGCACAGACCGGATCGACAATGACCGCCTGCTGGGCGCCATCAACGGCGTCTATCTGCTCTCGGCGGTCCGTGACTGCCGCGATTCGCTGGCGCTCAATGCCGTATTCGACCAGGCCTGGAGCCAAACCGGGCAGGCCCTGGAACTGCATATCCAGCGTAATCTCGATTTGTTGCGCCAGGACCCCGACGATGCGGTGACAGGGGAAAGGTTGAATGCGGCGATCAAGATGGCCGAGATCCGCTTCAATCCTGAATATGCCGACACGCTGAAGCGTGCCCGGGCCGCAGCAGAGCGGCGCACCTGATCAGGTGTCCAACGGCGCGGTTTGGGCGCGCACGAACTGCCCCTGTTCCCGTACCGTGACTGGATATTCGGTGGCGATCTTGGCCGCCACAATCCCGACGGCCCCAGCTGAATGGTGGCGCAAGATCACGCCGATCGACTGGTCTGGGTGCCTGGTGTCGGTATTGGGAAAGATCAGCGCTCCCGGTTCCAATATGCGTGCTTCCTCCGGGATTATACGAAGGATCTTGGCCTCCGGGCCGTAGCGTCCGATGAGAAAAGCGGGAATTTCGGTAGTTTCGATGGGGGTCCATGAGTCGGGGCTGGGTGGCCCCTGTTCGACAGACAGCGGTACTGACGCCACCCGTTCCTGCGCGACGATACCGGCGGCATCCGCCGGGATCAGTGCAAGATCCACGCCTGCCGCAACCTCGTTTACCGCAAGCGCCTGGGGTGCTTCTGAGAGCATAGTCAGTCCGCGTGGTGCGGTTCGCCAGAACGCCAGTCTGTTCTTGCGTGGCACTTCGGCCGGGCACTGCAGCAGGCCGATACCGGCGTCGAGATAGCTTGGCGCGCCTTCGGCAGCCGGTGCTGCGATTGCGAGCGGACCATCTGGTGTTTCATGCAGCGGATCAATGATCGGATCGTCTACTGGCCGGCGCTCTCGGCCAAGCAGTTGATCGACGGCATCCGCGCCGCTTTGAATGCACCCGCGGCGCGTGAAATAGCCGGCCGCACTGCCAGCCAACGCTATGGAGTCAATATCCCCTTGAGCCGCGAGCCTGCCGCGATCCGCGTCCCAGGCGCTGGCGCCGCCGGCAATGTGCCACAAGGTGAGGTCGGGCTGCCAACCCCCGCAGACCAGCAGTCGGTCCGTGACCAGGGTGGACCCCTGCCGATTTTGTGTGTGGACTGCCAGCAAGCCGCCACCGCGGACAGTGCCGACCGAGGCAACCACCGTGCCAGGCGATTGCACAATTCCGTATGCGCGCGAGAAGGCAATGAAGCGCGACGCGGATTCGGGGCGAGCCTCGAGAATTCGGTCGATGCCAATACCGGCATCGCTTGCCAACATGGCCAATCGATAGGCCGGACTACTGCCGGTCGCCACGATGGCGCGTTGGCCCGTCCACACACCATAGCGCGCTGCCAATTCATAGGCGTCCAGACACCCGGTGACACCAGGCAGCCGGTTGCCCGCAAATATCGGCAAGCGTTCAAGTGCGCCAGTGGCGATGATAATGCGCGCAGCAGCAATATCGATGACCCGACCGCGGCTGGTGCCGGGCGCGGTCTCGATCCGGTGCGCACGTGCAAGGCCTGGTCGTATCGAAAACACCTGGGTCGCGGTCAGGACCGTAATCGCTGCTTCCCTTTCGACTTCGGCACTCAGGCGCGCCATGCTTACTTCGGGTGCATCTTCGCCTTCCTGGGTGCCAAAGAGCCCCGAATGCCCACCGAGAAATCCCCTCGCCTCGACAAGTGTGACGGTCAGCCCTGCACGCGCCCCAGCCAGGGCCGCCGAAAGGCCAGCGACACCTCCACCGATAACCAGCAAATCCGTGGTCGTTTCTGCAGCGCCAGGAATGGTGCGCCAAGGCCGAGAAAGTGGATGGGCCGCATCGAGCTTCAATCCAAGCGTGCGGCCAGGTTGAAACAGGCGCGCCATGCCGCGCGAGCGCTCGACCCCAAAGGTGACGAATTCGGCGCCGTCCTGGGCCGGGGTTCTGGCCATGGGAAGAGCGAATTGCGGGTCATTGGCAAGGCTGGCATGGCTGATGGCCGGGTGGGCCCTCGATGTCAGTCCAATGGGGCTGTCACGATGCTGGCCTACTGTGTCGATGCCAGCGGCCAGAGCGGCGCTCAGCACCGTATCGCCAGCAAATCCGGACACGATCCGCCCGTCGAGCCGGAACCGCAATGGTCTGTTGCGGTCAATTGCAGTGCCGGCAAAGCCCTTGGGCGCGTTCTCCGGCAGCCGATTGATCTGCGGCCTCATGCAGCGTGCTCTTCCTGCGGCCACTGGAATTCGTCGACGCGCGTTTGCCGGCTGGTGCGGTTGACCAGATGTTGGTCGAACCATCGGGCCTCATCTGCAGAGGCCCTGTCAGCCAACCAGCGGGCGAGGGCCGGCGCAATGAACGCCCCAAAGCAGCCAGTGTTCGCGACAATGTCGGCTCCTTGCCCTGCCACGCGTCCAAAAGCAGGTGCCCCGTCTTTGGTCGCCAGCGCGGCATAGCTCGTCTGTCCGGCCTGTTCCACTTGCCTGTTCTGCCCCAGAAGGCCGTGCACATGTTCAGAAAATGCGGACCTCTCGCCTGGGCCAAATGCGGCAACCCCGCCTTCTGCCTGCTGCGTCAGGAACAGCCCCTTGTCCAGTTCGAACATGATGGGGGCAGCCAGCGGCCGGGTCGGCGTGGTCAGGATGCTCGCATGACGCACACGCTGGAACAGCGTCGGCCACTGGCGCAGCGGCAGCCATGCCACGATTGCCTCGTCGTCGGCCAGCACGGCTTGCTGGGCCCGGCTTGTTCCCCCGTCGGTTTCAATCTTCACTGCACCGTCATTGTCGACCGCTACCGAATGCGGCGCCAGGCGCTCCACCGAACAGTCCGTCAACCAGCGCTCCAGCCCAGTTTCCAGTTGCGGGCGGTTCAGCCGCATGGCGTCGCGAAGGACCATGCCCGAACGATTGCCGCCCAGCGCGGATTGCCCAACCGGTTCGGCCGCGATGCCAAATCCCCCAGCCATGTGGCGCATATGGGAGAGGGCTTCAACGGCGCGGGGGTCCTCGGCAAAGAAGATCGGGTCGACACGAGAAAGGGCACTTCGACCGGCAATCCGGGTTGCCAGACGAGCGGCCTCCGCAGAAGTTCCAGTCAGCATGGCCCAGCTTTGTGGCCGTGTAATTGGACCCACGGAAAGGTCAACGCCGCGGGGCAGCCGATAGCCTGCCCGATTCTGCCCGATGAGCAAGACCTTCCGGCCATGTTCGCCGCCCAGCAGCCCCGCCAGAAGCTGAGCCATGGGGGTCGAACCAAAGATCGCAAAGTCGAATTCTGCGTCGCTCATGCGGCAAATAGGCCTGCGACCACCGGCCCCTGTGGCAATGCGTCCTTGCTTTCACGCGCTGTTTTGATGGTTTTTTGCCGCATTCGGCTTATAGAGGGCCATGCCTTGCCGCGTCTGGCAGACAAGCGTTTGGGGCCCATGATTTTCTGGTCGATTGCCATTGCCGTTACCGCCATTGCCTGCGCTGCCTTGTTCTATGCGGCGGCGGGTCGCACGGTCAACGCGACGACCGGCGAAATGGCAGATCAGAACAGACATTTTCGGCTGGCACTTGATGCCATCGAAGCCGATGAGCGCAGTGGCAAGCTCGATGCCAGCCAGGCGCTGGCCGCCAAGGGCGAACTGGCCCGCGAAATTTTGCGCGACAAGGCTGCGCCCGATCCGGCGCCCGCCAGATCGTTCGGTCAGCTACAGCTCCTGTCCGGACTGGCCATCACCGCCGCGCTGAGCCTGGCTCTTTACGCGTTTCTGGGGCGTCCCGACCTGCCGGCCCAACCCTTGGCCGATAGGCCGGAACTGGTTGCACAATCCCTTGATCTTGATGATGCGGTGGCGCGGATCGAGGCGCGGTTGATCGAAGCGCCAGACGATCTGCGCGGATGGCAGGTCATTGCGCCGGCCTATCTAGAAATGGGCCGTTTTGCCGATGCTGCGGAGGCCTATCGCCGGGTGATGGCATTGTCCGCCCCGAGCGCCGACCTGCGCACCGATCTGGCCGAAGCGCTGTTACTTGATGCGAATGGTGCCGGATCCGACGAGGCGATGGATCAGCTTGAACAAGCCGTCGCAGCGGATGCTGGTCATGTGCGCTCGCGTCTCTATCTGGCTGCCGAGTTCATGCGACTTGGTCGCTATGACCAGGCCCAGACCTATTGGCAGCAAGCCATCAACTTGGCGCAGGGCAATGAATCCTGGCTGCCCGCAGCGCGGCAGGGATTGGCGGTTGCGGCAAATGATGGCGTCGACACAACGGCCGCGGACCAGGCCGAGATGATCCAGGGCATGGTTGGTGGCCTTGCCGATCGGCTATATGCTGAGGGCGGTTCTGTCGAAGAATGGAGCCAGCTTGTCCGGTCCTATCTGGTGTTGAATGATCGGGACAATGCGCAGCGCGCTTATGATGCCGCTGTAATCGCCTATCCCGCCGCCTTTGATCGTGGTGAACTCGATACGCTCGCTCTTGATGCTGGCCTGACGCTGAACGGAGATGATCAATGACCATGCCGGCAAACGCCCGCCGCGGCATGACCCGCAAGCAGAAGCGCCTGGCCGTTATTGGAGGTCTGGCCGTTGTGGTCGCGATCGCCACGGCACTGGTGCTAACGGCCTTGCGTGACCAGATCGTGTTCTTCTACGCACCCAGTGATGTGATCGCGCGCGAACTCGCACCGGGTCAGGCGATCCGCCTCGGCGGACTGGTCAAGGAAGGCAGCTGGGCGCGCGACGGACAGGACAACGTGTTCACCATCACCGATGGCGGACATGACATCGTGGCCCGGTATGTCGGCATCCTGCCCGATCTGTTCCGCGAAGGGCAGGGGGTCGTTGCAGAGGGCAGCCTTGGTTCGGATGGGCGCTTTCAGGCCAGCAATGTACTGGCCAAGCACGACGAAAACTACATTCCCAAGGAAGTCGTCGAGGCGCTCAAGGCGCAGGGTGAGTGGCGGCCGGAGGAGGCTGTCCAGTGAGCATCGAGCTTGGACATTTCGCCCTGGTTCTCGCCTTCGCCATTGCCGTCGTTTCGGCAATGGGCGGGCTGCTGCTCTGGCGGCGCGGTGAACGGCTGGCCGCAGTGCTCGGTCAGGCCGCCATCCTGCAATTCGTTCTGGTTTCAGTGGCCTTTCTGGCGGTGGTACATGCCTTCGTGGTGTCCGATTTCAGCCTCGCATTGGCGGCCAATCATTCGCATTCGCTCAAACCCCTGATTTTCAAGATCTCAGGCGTCTGGGGCAATCACGAAGGCTCCATGCTGCTCTGGGTGTTGATCCTGGTGCTGTTTGGCGCTTTGGCGGCCGCATTCCGCCGCAGCCTGCCGTCCGATCTGACCAATCTTGTTCTCGGCACGCAAAGCCTTCTGACCGCAGCCTTTGCCGGCTTTACGCTTTTTACTTCCAACCCCTTTGCACGGCTCTCGCCTGCACCATTGGAGGGCGGCGACCTCAATCCCGTGCTGCAGGATGTGGGTCTCGCCATTCACCCGCCGCTGCTCTATGCGGGCTATGTCGGCTTTTCGATCTGCTTTTCCTTTGCCATTGCCGCGCTGATCTCGGGTCGCATCGATCAGGCCTGGGCGCGCTGGGTGCGTCCCTGGACCATGCTGAGCTGGGTCTTCCTGACCCTGGGCATCGCCATGGGCTCATACTGGGCCTATTACGAGCTCGGCTGGGGCGGCTGGTGGTTCTGGGACCCGGTGGAAAACGCCAGCTTCATGCCCTGGCTGGCCGGCACGGCGCTGCTGCACTCGGCTCTGGTCATGGAAAAGCGCAACGCACTCAAGATCTGGACGATCTTTCTGGCCATCATCACCTTCTCGCTGTCTCTGCTCGGCACCTTCCTGGTGCGCTCGGGCATTCTGACGTCGGTGCACACCTTTGCCAGCGATCCGACCCGTGGCCTTGTGATTCTGGCCATGCTGGCGGTGCTCATCGGCGGCGCCTTTCTGCTCTTCGCGATCCGGTCTCCGGCACTGCGTCAGGGCGGCTTGTTCGCCCCGATCAGCCGCGAAGGCGCGCTCATTCTCAACAATCTGTTCCTGGCCACCGCTGTTGGAGCCGTGCTGGTCGGCACGCTTTACCCGTTGCTGCTCGACGCGCTAACCGGAACCACCATCTCGGTCGGCGCGCCATTCTTCAATTTCACCTTTGGTGCGCTGATGGCGCCGCTCCTGCTGGTCCTGCCCTTTGGCCCGCTCCTGGCATGGAAACGGGCTGATCTGGTGGCTGCCGGGCAGCGCCTGATGGGGTTTGCCGCGTTGGCGGTTTTCCTCGCTATTCTCATTTCGGCCCTGGCGGGCAATTCGATCTCGCTGGTGCCGATCGGGCTGCTGCTAGGGTTCTGGGTGACCTTCGGCGCAATTGCCGAACTGATCGAGCGCAGCCGGCTCGGGCGCATACCGCTGGCCGAGAGCCTGCGGCGGCTGGCGGGATTGCCCCGTAGCATCTGGTCGACGGCGATTGGTCATATGGGACTGGGCCTGACAGTGCTGGGCATTGTTTCAGTCTCTGCCTGGGAGACCGAGCTGGTTACCACGCTCAACCCCGGTGAAACCGCCGAACTGTCGGGCTATGAGATTGCCTTTGACAGCTTCGAACAGCTTGAAGGCGCCAACTACCTGGCAGACACCGGCGTGTTCACGGTGACCGGCCCGAATGGGGGCACCGCGGTCCTGATGCCTGAACGCCGGACCTATGTGGCGAGCGGCACGCCAACCACGGAAGCGGCGATCCAGAGCTATGGCCTGTCCCAGCTCTATCTGCAGCTTGGTGAGCCTCTGGAAGACACCCATGTCATCCGGGTCTGGCACAAGCCTTATATTCTGCTGATCTGGATCGGGGCGCTGGTCATGTCCGGCGCCGGCATCCTGTCGCTGAGCGACCGCCGTGTCCGGTTCGGTGTGCCGCAGGCGGCGCGCAAGGCAAAGCTGGAGGCGTCCCGGTAATGCTGCGTGTCACGCTGATGTGTCTGCTGCTGTTTCTGCCATCGGCAGCTCAGGCGCTTGGGCCTGACGAGATTCTGCCTGACCCGGCCCTGGAGCAGCGGGCGCGCGATATTTCGGCCGGGCTGCGCTGCCTGGTTTGCCAGAACCAGTCTATCGACGACAGCGATGCGGACCTGGCGCGCGATCTGCGCGTACTGGTGCGCGAGCGCCTGAGTGCCGGTGATACCAATGCCGAGGTCGAGCAGTATGTCGTTGATCGCTATGGCGAATATGTGCTGCTCAATCCGCGTCTCGGGCCCCATACAGTGCTGCTTTGGGTGGCCGCGCCGCTGCTGCTGCTCGTCGGCCTGATTGCCCTGTTCATCGCGCGCAGGCGACACGCCGCGATACCTGCCGAAGGCCTGACTGCGGAAGAGGCCACCGCGCTCGAAGCCCTGAAACATGGCAGCGACAAGACCGGGGCCTGACACAATCCCGCCTGCAACATTGCCAAAGCTTAATCTTGGCGCAACTTCATAGAAAGGCGCGCCGTTGCATACGTATCGCCACAAGCTGTTGAGAGCTTAACGAAGGAGATACGTTCCCATGCGTTCGACTATTCTTTCGCGCACCCGCCATTGGCTGGGCGCATCGGCACTGGCCCTTCTGGTCGGCGTCGGCGGCGTTTCCACCGCTTTTGTCCTTACAGGCCAGGCTGCCAATGCGCAGATGCAGAACGCCGCGCAGATCGTTGTGCCTCAGGCACAGGTTCAGCAGGGCTTCGCCGATCTTGTCGAGGCGGTTAAGCCTGCCGTGGTCTCCATCCTGGTCGAGGCCGAGGCCCCCGGTCGCACCGTCCAGCGCGGTGGCCGTGATTTCAACTTCGAGTTCAATTTCCCCGATCTGCCCGAAGACCATCCCTTCCGCGACTTCTTCGACCAGTTCGGTGGCCCCAACGGTCCAGGTGCGCCGGGTGGACAGAGTGCACCGCGCCGCTTCATGGCGGCCGGTTCCGGCTTCATCATTTCCGATGACGGATATGTGGTCACCAACAACCATGTGGTTGAAGACGCAACCAAGGTCACGGTGGTCTTCGAGGACGGTTCCGAACAGGTCGCCGAAATTGTCGGCACCGACGAACGCACCGACCTTGCCGTACTCAAGATTGAGGGCGAGGACCTGCCATTCGTCACTTTCGAGAACGATCTGGAACCCAGCCGCGTCGGTGACTGGGTCGTGGCGGTGGGCAATCCCTTCGGCCTGGGTGGCACTGTGACCGTGGGTGTCATCTCCGGCGCCGGCCGCGACATCGGCGGTTCCAATTATGGTGACTTCCTGCAGATCGACGCTGCTGTGAACACTGGTAACTCGGGAGGGCCGGCCTTCAACGTCAATGGTGAAGTGGTTGGTGTGAACACGGCCATCTATTCCCCCACGGGCGGCAATGTCGGTATTGCGTTCGCTATTCCGTCCCGCACTGTGAAGCTGATTGTTGATCAGCTTATCGAGGACGGCACGGTGACCCGTGGCTATCTCGGTGTTTCGATCCAGGACGTCAGCCGCGATATCGCCGATAGTGTCGGCCTGCCCGACGCGCGTGGTGCCATCGTTCGCGAACCCACCGAGGATGGTCCGGCTGGTGCCGCAGGCGTTGAATCGGGCGACATCATCATCGAAGTCGATGGTGAGCGGATCGATGACGCGCTTGATCTCAGCCGCACTATTGCCAGCAAGGCCCCTGACAGCACCGTTGAACTGACGATCTGGCGCGACGGCGCCGAGACCACCATCTCGGTTCAGCTCCAGCAGCTTGATGAGACGGCAGCCGAAACGCCCGAACAGCCGACACCACCCGAGGCCCTTCCCCAAGCCGCTACGGCTCTGGGCATGACCCTGGTGCCTAATGGTGATGGTTCGGGCGGCCTGTTGATCCAGGACGTTGACGGCGACAGCGCTGCTGCTCAGCGCGGCTTTGCCACCGGTGATGTGATCCTTGAAGTGGACAACAAGCCCGTGGCGGAGCCAGGCGATTTCGATGCGGCTGTCCAGGCTGTGCGTGATCGGGGTCTCAACACGGTCCTGATCAAGATCGCCCGGGATGGAGAGGCCCGCTTCGTCGGCCTGCCGATCGGCGATACCGAATAACAAACCTTGGCCTCCGGGTTTACCCGGGGGCCATCTCCCAGAATTATCGGAGCGTCAGCTGTGAAGATCCTGCTCATCGAAGACGACCGCGAAGCGGCGAGCTATCTCGTCCAGGCCCTCGATGAAGCCGGCCATGTGACACATCACGCCGCAGACGGCGAAACCGGTTATGCCATGGCTTCGGGCATGGATTACGATGTGCTGATCGTCGACCGCATGCTGCCCCGCCGCGATGGCCTCAGCATCGTGGAAAGCCTGCGGGCCGAAGATGACAAGACCCCCGTGCTGATCCTGTCTGCCCTTGGCGAAGTCGATGACCGCGTCACCGGCCTGCGTGCCGGCGGCGACGACTATCTGACCAAGCCCTATGCCTTCACCGAGCTTCTGGCCCGCGTCGAAGTGCTGGCGCGCCGGTCAAGCCCTGCCGAAGCAGCGACCAGCTATACCGTTGGCGGCTTGTCGCTCGATCGTCTCAGCCGAAAGGTCGAGCGCGATGGGGAGAGTATCCTGCTCCAGCCGCGCGAATTCCGCCTGCTCGAATATCTCATGAAGAATGCCGGCAAGGTGGTGACGCGCACCATGCTGCTCGAGAACGTCTGGGACTACCACTTCGACCCCCAGACCAATGTCATCGATGTGCATATGTCCCGCCTGCGCTCCAAGATCGACAAGGGTCATGCCAATCCGCTTCTGCACACCGTGCGCGGCGCCGGTTATATGATCCGGGAGTAGCCCGTGAATCGCTTTGCCCAGGTTTGGCGCACATCCACAGTCCGGCTGACGGCCACATTCATTGCCATATTCATCGTTTTTGCCATCCTGCTGATGGCATTTATCGGTTGGCAATCGAGTGTGCAGATTCAGCGCCAGCAGACCGACGACATTGATCGCGAAATCCGCCAGTTCCAGCGCATCGAGACCAACCAGGGCATTCGGGCGCTGGCTTTCGCTGTCAACCGGCTCTCCTCACAGCCGGGCCCCGGCATCTATTTCCTTGGCGATGCCGCAGGGCTCTATCTGCTCGGCAATGTGGCCGACGTGCCAGCCGAGGTGGTGATCAATCCTGGTGTCTATAGTTTCGACTATGAACGGCCCAATCCGTTGGGTGACGATGTGGTCGAGGAAGGCCGCCCGCCCCGGCAGCGCGAGGGCATTGCGGTGGTCCGATCCATAGAGCTGGGCAACGGCATGCGCCTGGTGGTGGGGCGGGATGTCGTTGAGCGGCGGGGCTACTCGGCCATCATTCTCCAGAGCTTCATGGTTGGCGTCGTTGGTATTGTGCTGTTCTCGCTGATCGCAGGCGGTATTACTGCGCGCCGGGTGCTGCGGCGCATCGATACCATCCAGCAGACCTCGACAAAGATCATGTCGGGCAATCTTTCCGAACGTGTGCCGGTCACCAGGCGGAATGACGAATTTGACGCCCTGGCGACCAATCTCAACGCCATGCTCGACCGGATCGAGCAGCTTCTGCAGGGCCTCAAGGAGGTCACCGACAATGTCGCCCATGACCTCAAGACACCGCTGACCCGTCTGCGCAATCAGGCCGAAGCGGCCCTGCGCGACACGGCCAGCGTTGAAACGCGGGAACAGGCGCTTGAAAATGTCATCGCCGAAAGCGACCGCCTGATCCAGACCTTCAACGCCTTGCTCATGATCGCCCGCGTCGAGGCCGGTGCGCCGTCCGGAGCGCTTTCCGAAATCAATATCAGCGAGATTGTCGCCGACGTTGCCGAACTTTACGGTCCCGTCGCCGAGGACGAAGGTATAGCGGTCGAGACCCGCATTGCCGAGGGCGTTAGGCTCAAGGCCAACCGGGAACTGATCGGCCAGGCCATGGTCAACCTGCTCGAAAACGCCATGAAATATGCGCGTCCTGAAGACGGGAAGTCGGGCAGAATTGATGTCTCGCTGAGCCAACAGGCCGACCGGGTATCCATTTCGGTGGCAGATAATGGCCCCGGCATTCCGGACGGGGAGCGCAAACGGGTGCTGGAACGCTTTGTCCGGCTCGAAAAGAGCCGGTCCGAAACTGGCTCGGGCCTCGGCCTGTCGCTCGTCAACGCTGTAGCGAGGCTCCATGGCGGCACGTTCCGTATCGAGGACAACGCGCCCGGCGTGCGCGCTGTGCTGGAGTTTCCCGCGCGCTAGCGCGCCGCCTTGCCGGGGGGGCGGGGGCAGGGTATGCCTCAAAAATGAGCACAATTCTTGCCCCACTGCCGGCCACCGACACCCCCCTGTTTCAGGCATTGCTGACCGAGCTGCCCGACAACGTAGCCAGCGCCCTTGGCGCCGCGGCGCCCGCGCTCGGTCCGCTGCTTGAGGCAGCACCCTATCTTCTCGATCTGGCGCGCACACATGGCGAATGGCTCGCCCAGGCCCTGGACGCGGGACCGGATCGCGCCTTCGACGCTCTCCTGAGCGAAATGGGCCGCGCAGGACGCGAGGATGAAGAAGCTGCGGTCGCCCATGCACTGCGCCGCGCCAAGGGCCGCACTGCCCTTCTGGCGGCTGTCGCCGAAACCGGCGGTGCCTGGAGCACCGCTCGCGCCACAGAAGCCTTGTCCGATTTGGCCGATGCCGCTCTTGACGCCGCGCTGAACCTGCTGATGCGCCAGGCCTTCGACAAGGGGCATCTGGCGATTTCCGCCGAAGAGGCGCGCGCCGCCAATTCCGGCCTGGCCATATTTGCCTTGGGCAAGCATGGCGGGCGGGAACTCAACTATTCCTCCGATATCGACATCGTCGCCTTTTTCGATCCGCAGAAGCCGGTGCTCGCCGATCCGCTCGAGGCCACCAAGATTTATTCGCGCATGGTGCAGAAGCTGGTCGGTCTGATGGAGGACCGGCAAGCGGGCGGCTACGTGTTCCGCACCGATCTGCGCCTTCGTCCTGATCCCGGCTCGACCCCGGTGGCCATCTCGTTTGACGCGGCCTTGGCCTATTACGAAGTGCGCGGCCAGAATTGGGAGCGCGCGGCCTGGATCAAGGCGCGACCCTGCGCCGGCGACAAGTCGGTCGGTGAGGCCTTCCTCAAGGAACTGGCCCCCTATGTCTGGCGCAAGCATCTCGACTTCGCCACCATTGCCGATATTCAGGCAATGAAGCGCCAGATCAACGTGTCCAAGAACGTCGGCGACATTCGCGTCGAGGGGCACAATGTCAAGCTCGGGCGGGGCGGCATTCGCGAGATCGAGTTCTTCGCCCAGACCCAGCAATTGATCGCCGGCGGCCGCGACAAGGCGCTGCGCGTGCGGCCAACCGCAAAGGCCCTGGCGGCGCTGGCCGAAGCCGATTGGATCAGCCCGCAGACCGCCGAGGAGCTGACCGAAACCTATTGGTACTTGCGCGCCGTCGAGAACCGCCTGCAGATGCTGCGCGACGAGCAGACCCATGCCATGCCCGACAACCCCGAAGCCGTTGCCGTCATCGGCCGGTTGATGGGCGAGGCCGATCTGGCGGCCTTCGAAAAATCCTATCGCGCAGCCCTTGAGCGTGTTGCCCGCTACTATGCCGAGTTGTTCACCCAGGGTGAGACGCTGGGCTCGGGCGAGGGCAATCTGGTCTTCACCGGCAGTGACGACGATCCGGAAACGCTCGAAACCCTGACGTCCATGGGCTTTGCTGATGCATCAAAGGTGATCCAGACCGTTCGCAAGTGGCATTATGGCAGCTATGCCGCCACGCGCACCTCGGCCGCACGTGCGCATCTCACCGAACTGCTCCCCGCGCTGCTGCTGACCCTCGGGCGCGCGGGCAATGCCGATGAGGCACTGGCCCATTTCGACGATTTCCTGTCGCGCCTGCCGGCCGGCGTCCAGCTCTTTGCGCTGTTGCGCAATCATGCTCAGCTCCGAACGCTCCTCGTGCAGTTCATGGCTTCGGCGCCGCGCATGGCCGAGGCCGTCATCCACCGCGCGCACGTCATGGATGGGTTGATCGACCCGGCCTTTGCCAATGACGTCACTCATCGCGATGTGCTGGTGGCCAAGGTGGACGCTTTCCTCGCCGACGCGCGCTCCTACGAAGAGCTGATCGATCGTGCCCGCATCATCGGCCAGGAGCAGAAATTCATGGTCGCGGCGGGTCTCCTCTCCGGTACAGTGAGCGCGCAGGGGGCAGGGGAGCAGTTCACGGCGCTGGCCGAAACCCTGCTCAACCGCCTCTTCGCCAAAGTTCAGGACGAGTTTGCCCTGCGTCACGGCCGTATCGCCGGGGCCGAAGTCGCATTGCTTGCGTTCGGCAAGATGGCGAGCCGGGAAATGACCTTCACCTCCGATCTCGACTTCTTCCTGCTTTACGATGCGCCCGAGACAGAATCCGATGGCGAACGCCAGCTCTCCACATCACACTATTTTGCCCGACTGACGCAGCGGCTGGTGGCGGCTGTCTCGGCTCCAACGGCCGAAGGCGTGCTGTATGAGGCCGATATGCGGCTCCGCCCCTCGGGCAATTCGGGGCCACTGGCAACCAGCCTCGCCGGGTTCCGGGCCTATCACAAGGACAATGCCTGGACCTGGGAGCATTTGGCGCTAAGCCGCGCCCGTGTCATCGCGTCAACTGGTGCATTGGGTGACAAGGTCAACGCCGAAATCGCCGAGGTCATGTCGCGCCCCCGCGATGTCGCAAAAACCATTGATGATGTCGTCTCGATGCGCGCTCTGATGGCCCGCGAACGCAAGCCACGCCATGCCTTCGATCTCAAACTGGTCAGCGGTGGCCTCGTCGACCTTGAGTTTGTCGCTCAATCCGCGCAGTTGGTAGCCGGGTCGGAGGTCAATCTTCCGCAGGAAACCACGGCGCGGGTTCTGGCTCGGCTGGGCGAAACCGGTCTGGTGCCTCAGGGCCAACGCCTGGCCGAAATCCACGGGGTCTATTCAACGGCCTTGCAGGTGATGAGTTCGGCGCTGGTCAGTCCCTTCAAGGAAGAGGCCTGGACCGCCACATTCAAGGAATTGCTGGCTCATCTGTCCAACTATCCTGACTTCGGCCGGCTCGAACTTGATATTGCCCAGATGCGCGGCGAGGTCGAGGCTGCGGCCTCGGAATGGTACGGAAAGGCCAGGGCGTTTTAAGCAGCCAGATTGGCCGCGGCAGGCTCTGTAGGGAGAGAAATCGCGACCGTCGTCCCGATCATCGGGCTGGAGTCGATGGCAAGCTTGCCCCCGCTCAATTCGGCAATCGCCCGGGCAATGGAAATGCCCAGCCCGGGACCAACGCCCTCACGGGTAAAACTGGCGTCTCCCAGAACAAAAGGCTGGCTGAGACTGGCAAGGCGATCTTCGTCCATCCCGATGCCGGTATCGCTGATTTCGATGACCACCCCGTCATCGGCAGCGAAGCTCGCCAGTGTGACCTGACCGCCAGCCTGAGTGAAACGCAGGGCATTGTCCATGATATTTCCGATCATGCGCATTAGCCCCAGCCGGTCGCCGCGCAGGACCGCGCCCGTTTCCCGGCCAGTTTGCAGGGTGATTCCGGCCCGCTGCGCCTGTCCCTGAAACCGGTCGACAACGCTTTGGAGCACTTCGTCCAGCAGCACCGGCTCCTGCCTCAGCGCCTTGCGTCCGCCTTCGAGTTCGGCCAGATCGAGAATGGCACCGAACGAACTCAGCAGGTGCTCACCCGAATTCTTGATCGTGGCGACATAGTCCACATATCGGTCGTCACCCAGGGGACCATAGGTCTGATGCTGCATCAGCTCGGCAAAGCCGATGATATGATTGAGCGGGGTGCGAATATCGTGGCTGAGATGTGCGAGAAAATTGGTCTTTGAGCGGCTGGCCGCCTCGGCCTTGAGTTTCTCTTCGTGGTAGCGGCGCGCGAGCTGTCGTTGTTCCTCGCGGATGGTCTGCAGCAAGGCGTCGGTGCGCTTGGTTTCGGTAATGTCCGAAACCAGCGTCATGAAGGCGCCGTCGCCAAGGGGGCGTTCGTCGATCTGCAGGCAGGTGCCGTCTTTACGATGCAGTTCGAGCAGGCGCAGGCTGTCGTCTTCCCGCACCAGTTTCATATAGCCCCCGGCGATCAGCCGGCTGACCGCCTGGTGGTAGGTCAGGCGGGTGTCGTCAATGTCCAGTCGGTCTCGATATTGCGCATTGCAAACGATTAACTGGCCCGTCCCCGTCCAGCAGGCCAGGCCCATCGGGATGGCCGCGGCAAGCTGATCGTAGCTCTGGCGTTCTTCGGGAGCAGGCACCCCTTTGCGCCGCCGGGCTGACAGCAGTGTGAACAGGCCCGCAAGCGCGAAGGCCGCCGCGCCGCGCCCACTGAGATCGGAGATAAGTGTGGTCTGCTCGACTTCCAGCCCCAGCATTCCATGCGGACCGGCCTCCACCATTTCGGTGAGCAGACCAGGCATGTCGTCCGAAGAAAGGCTCGCCTTGATCAGTCCGCCAGTCCTGAAGGTCGCCGCATCAAGTGCCGCCTCGGCCTCGCTGGCCGATTGCATGGCAATATCGGCGGCCAGCATTTCGCCAATGGCCGAAAGTTCATGCCGGACGTCGGCGAAGGTACGGGTGATGTCGTAGACGACGAACAGGCTGGCAGCGAAAAATGCGGTGGCGGCGACCGCCGCGCTGGTGCGGGTAAAGCGCCAGGCCCAGGGCGCAGGAATTGCTTTGTCGCGGCGTCCTGTCCTGTTCCATTTGCCGACGCGGAATCCAAGTGCGCCGGCGCCGGATGCCCCCGACGACCGCATGAAATTCTCCATCCTTGAAAGGGATTTAGACCCAAACCAAACTTGCCCTTAACAAGGTATGAATCAGGTCGCCCTGTGTTGTCCAGTGTGCCCGGACACGCAAATTTGAGCAGATCGGAAAAAGCAGAGTCGGCTGAATCACTTAGCTGGAAAGAAAAATTCTTCCAAAAAATGGTCAATCAATGCCGGTGTTATGATGGGCCGGGGAACGGCCACGCCGTTCCCAGATAAGCTTGTTCAACCCGCAATGATGCGGTCAAGGATTTCGCCCACATTGCGGCTGAGCGAGTGTTGGTCCTTGAGCGCCTGTAGGGCGGCCATGCCTGCCTCGCGGCGTGGCGCTTCCAGCGTTGGGAGCACGCGGAAGCCGGTGAGAATGCGCGAGGCAACCTGCGGGTTGACCTTGTCGATCTCCACCACCGCCTCGGTGATGAACCGGAAGCCGGCGCCATCTGTGCGGGTGAACTGCACCGGATTGGCCATCACAAAACTGCCCAGCAGCGAGCGCAACCGGTTCGGATTGGTCTTGGGGAAGTCTGGTGCGGTTAGTGTCGCGCGCATCCGCTCGATCACTTCGTCGTCGGGCGCCTGGGCCGAAGCCGTCAGCCACTTGTCGAACACCAGCGGATCACCGGCGAAGCGTGTGCGGAACTCGCCGAGCAGGGCGCTTGCCTCGCTGGTCCAGTTGCGCACCGAGATGGCCATGGCTGCATAGCGGTCGGTCATATTGGTCGCTGCTTCGAACTGTTCGGCCGCAAGGCTGGCGCCGCGCTCCGACCCGGCTGTCAGCAGAGCCAGCAGGCCATTCCGGAGCGAACGTCGCCCGGCCTGGGCCGCATCGGGGCTATAGACATCGCTGCTTGCCAGGGCGCCATAGGCGCCGGCCAACTTGGCGGCCACTGGCGAAACCAGTGCGGTGAGCAGGCTCTTGCGGGCAGCAGCAACCGCATCCGGGTTGACGTCCCTGCCGATATGCCGGCCCACCACCGTCTCGGCCGGAATGTCGAGTGCCTGGGCTTTGAAGGCGTCATCGAGCTCGGCATTGTCCAGCGTGTCGATCAGCGCGGCGCGCAAGGCCTCCACATCATTTTCCGACCATGCTTTGCCCTCTGCTGCATTGGCGATCAGCGCAGTCGACACTGTCTGCAATGCATCCCAGCGATTGAACGGGTCACTGTCATGGCGTGCCAGGAACAGCAAATCGTCCTGACTGAGATTGGTGTTCACTTTCACAGGCGCCGAGAAACCGCGGAACAGCGAGGGGATCGGCTTGTTGGCGACGCCTTCGAATGTCAACGTGACGCTGTCGCCGTCGAGCAGGATCAGATCGCCTTCTACTGCGGCGCCGGACACGCCAGTCCAGCCCATCGGGCTGCCATTGGGGCCGATCAGCCCGAACCGCAACGGGATCAGAAGCGGCTTTTTGGTGGGTTCGCCAGGTGTCGGGTCGATGGTCTGGCTGAGGGTCAATGTGTAGGTCTGGCTGGCAGCGTCATAGCTGTCGGTAACGCTGACCTTCGGCGTTCCCGCCTGCAGATACCAGGTGGCGAACTGGCTGAGGTCGCGCCCGCTCGCATCCTCGAAGACCTTGATGAAGGCCTCGATTGTGGTGGCATCGCCGTCATGGCGCTCGAAATAGAGATCCATCGCCTTGCGGAATCCATCCTCTCCCAGAATGGTGGCCAGCATGCGCACGATCTCCGCGCCCTTCTCATAGACCGTGGTCGTGTAGAAGTTGTTGATCTCGCGGTAGCTGTCGGGTCGCGGCGGGTGGGCCAGCGGACCCCCATCTTCGGGGAACTGGCTGGTGCGCAGATTCTGCACATCATGGATGCGCTGCACCGGTCGGCTGCGCTCGTCGCTCGTGAATTCCTGGTCGCGGAAGACCGTCAGCCCTTCTTTCAGGCAAAGCTGGAACCAGTCGCGGCAGGTGATGCGATTGCCGGTCCAGTTGTGGAAATATTCATGCGCAATGACCCGCTCGATGCCATGGTAATTGGCATCGGTCGCTGTCTCGGGTTTGGCAAAGACCAACCGGTCATTGAAAATGTTGAGACCCTTGTTCTCCATCGCGCCGAAGTTGAAATCCGACACCGCGACGATATTGAACACATCCAGATCGTACTCACGGCCGAACCGCCGCTCGTCCCAGGCCATCGAGCGGATCAGGCTGTCCATGGCATAGGCGCATTCGGCTTCCTTGCCATGGGTGGAGTAGATGCCCAGCTCGACCTTGCGGCCGCTCATCGTGGTGAAGCTGTCCTTGATTGAGCCCAGATCGCCCGCGACCAGCGCAAACAGATAGGCGGGCTTGAGGAACGGATCTTCCCAGACAGCAAAGTGCATGCCGTCGCCCAGCTCGCCCTGGTCGACCAGATTACCATTGGCCAGCAGGACCGGCGCTAGGGACTTGGGTGCACTCATGCGCACCTTGAATGGAGCGAGTACGTCCGGGCGATCAAGATAATAGGTTATGCGGCGGAAGCCCTCCGGCTCACACTGCGTGCACCACGTGCCGCTGGAGCGGTAAAGCCCCATCAGCTTGGTATTGGCCTCCGGCTTCAGCGTGACTTCCGTTTCCAGCACGAAACGCTTATGCGGTGGCTCCACCAGAGTGAGTGAATTGGCATCGCTCGCATAGGCAGACAGTACCAGCGGCGCACCGTCCAGCGCGATCGAGTTGAGCTTGAGCTCATCTCCATCAAGCACCAGCGGCGTGCCCGGCGCGGTGTCCTCGCGCGGTTCTATAGTCAGTTGCGCCCGCACGCGGGTGCTTTCTTCCAGGATCTTGAAATCAAGCTCTACTGACACGATCCGGTACGGCGTCGGGGCATAGTCCTTAAGGTAGATGGTCTGTTCACTCTCAGTGCGCATGAAGCGGTCCAAATGTCATGGTGTTCTGGCTATAAGGTGTGGCCGTCCGGTGACAGCCGATTCTGCATTCTCGTGTATCCTATGCGGCTCTCGACTGCATAGCATGACTCTTGTGGCGTCAATTGGGACGCTGTTGAGGAGGAGGCGCTAGGCGGCCGTCTGCACGTCGTTCCTCTGCGCCTTTTCCGGTCGCACGAGCGATGGTTCCGAAATTTCCGTGCGGGTGCAATCCGTCGGCCAGTTATGCCTTGACCTCAAGCGCGTTTGAGGTCGCTCAGCTATGGCCGACAGAACGCATTCAGCTGTTGAACGAATGGTCTTGAGACATGTTGCGCTGGTTTGAATCACGACTGGACCCCTATCCTAAGGGGGATCCGGCCGAGCCCCCCAAGGGATTGCTGGAGTTCTGTCTCCATTACAGCAACGGCGCCAAGCGCTGGCTGATACTGATGGCGTTGTCGGCCGCGTTGGTCGCCATTGGTGAAATCATTATTTTCGGCTTCATCGGCGACGTGGTGAACTGGCTGGCCGATGCCGATCCCAACACGTTCCTTGAGACCGATGGTTGGAAGCTGGGGCTGATGGGGGCGATGATCGTCATCATCGTGCCCGCCATCATGCTGGTTTCAATGCTGACCATGCACCAGACCCTATTGGGCAATTTCCCCCAGCGTATCCGCTGGATGGCGCATCGCTACCTGATCCGGCAGTCGATGAGCTACTTCCAGGATGAGTTTGCCGGCCGCATTGGGGCCAAGCTCATGCAAACCTCGCTCGCCGTGCGCGAAGTGGTGATGAAGCTGCTCGACATGCTGGTCTATGTCGTCGTCTATTTCACCGGTGCGGTGATCCTGGCGGCTTCGACCGACTGGCGACTGGCCATTCCCTTCTTGATCTGGCTGGCAAGCTATGTGGCGCTCATGATCTATTTCATCCCGCGCCTGGGTAAGATTTCCCAGGCGCAGGCTGATGCGCGCTCGATGATGACTGGCCGCATCGTCGACAGCTATACCAACATCGCCACGGTCAAGTTGTTCAGCCATTCCAATCGCGAAGAGGCCTACGCCAAGGAGGCGATGGATGGTTTCCTCGACACGGTTTACCGGCAAATGCGCCTGTTCACCGTGCTTAACATCCTGGTTCTCTGGTCCAATGCATTGCTGCTCTTTGCAGTTGGCGCCACGGGTATCTGGCTTTGGATGCAAGGCCTGATGTCTCCGGGGTCGCTCGCTGTCTCCCTCGGGCTGGTCATGCGCTTCCAGGGTATGAGCCAGTGGGTCATGTGGGAAATGTCGTCGCTGTTCGAGAACATTGGCACGGTCAAGGATGGCATCAACTCCATCTCGCTGCCGCGTGTCGTTCAGGACGAGCCCGAGGCCAAGGCACTGCCGCGGGTCACGGGCGACATCAAGTTCGAGAACGTTGCCTTTCATTATGGCAAGGCATCCGGTGTCATCGAAGGGCTGAACCTGCACGTCCGCCCCGGCGAGAAGATCGGCCTGGTCGGCCGCTCGGGCGCCGGCAAGTCCACGCTCGTTAATCTGCTGCTGCGCTTCTACGACCGTGCCGATGGCCGCATTTTGATCGATGGGGAGGACATTGGCGGGGTCACGCAGGACAGCCTGCGTGCCAACATCGGCGTCGTGACTCAGGATACTTCCCTGCTGCATCGTTCGGTGCGCGAAAATATCCTGTACGGTCGGCCAGACGCCACCGAAGAGATGATGCGCGCTGCCGCAGAACAGGCGGAGGCCGCGGAATTCATCGAGACGCTGAGCGACCCGAAGGGCCGCAAGGGTTACGATGCCCATGTCGGCGAGCGTGGCGTCAAACTGTCGGGCGGCCAGCGCCAGCGCATCGCCATTGCCCGCGTCCTGCTCAAAAACGCCCCTATCCTGGTGCTCGACGAGGCCACCTCGGCGCTGGATTCCGAGGTCGAAGCCGCCATTCAGGGGCAGTTGCAGATGCTCATGCAAGGCAAGACGGTGATTGCCATCGCTCACCGGCTCTCGACCATCGCGATGATGGACCGGCTCGTTGTCCTCGATAAGGGTGTCATCGTTGAACAGGGAAGCCATGCCGAGTTGGTCGACAGTGGCGGGATCTATTCCCAGCTCTGGGCCCGCCAGTCCGGCGGCTTCCTCGACGTAGATCAGTCTGAAGTCGCGGCGCAATAGGTCGTGGTGGGCGGAGCCAATGGCTCCGCCCTTCTTCTAACCGGCGGCCCGGTCCTCGCGTGAGCGCCGGGTGCGTTCCCGCTGCAGATAGGCATCGACCTCGTCCACGGCCATTGGCCGACCGAAGAAATAGCCCTGCATGACCGTGCCGCCCAAGGCGACAAGCGCCTGCAGCTGTTCCTCGGTTTCCACCCCTTCGAACACACAGGAAATGCCCAGATTGCGGCACAGATCGACCATCGTTTTGACGATGGCGCGGCTGGCAATGTCATTCGTGACCTCTGCCACGAAGCTGCGGTCGATCTTGATCCGATGCAATGGCAATTGCTGCACATGGGTCAGGCTGGAATGCCCGGTGCCAAAATCGTCCAGCGCAATCCGTGCTCCAAGGCCAAGCAGCGTCAGCAGTGACTGATTGGCCTGTTTGAGATCGCGCATCGCCGCCGTTTCGGTCACCTCGAAATCGATCTGGCACGGACCACGCCCACGCTCGAACAACGCCACGATTTGCTCGATCGCGGTGGTTGAGCCAATGTCATTAGCGGAAAGATTGACCGAAAGCCTGATGCTTGGCGGTAGCGTGCGGCTGATCGCCAGGGCCTTGCGAAGCACGCTCTGAGTGACGTTGCTGATCCGCCCGGTGCGCTCGGCCATGGGAATGAATTCTGCTGGAGAGATTTCACCTAGAACCGGGCTGCGCCAGCGCGCCAGCACCTCGAACCCAGTGGTTGCACCGAGCGAAACATCATATTGCGGTTGCAGCACCACATAAATTTCATCATCGAGATCGGCGGAATACAGCAGGTGCTCCATTTGGCGGACCCTGCTGATCTCTTTTGCATGGACCTCCGAGAAGATGACGGAGCTGCCCCGCTGCTCCCGCTTTGCCGCTGACAAGGCATAATCGGCGCGGTCGAACAGTTGATCGCCGGTGTCGCCGGGTTCGGAGACGGCAAATCCCGCTGATGCGGTCAGGCGGATGACGCCTTCGGGCTGTTCAAAGGACAGGCGCATCGCCCCGCACAGGACCTCACCCGCGTGCACAAGGGTTTGACGGTCTATTGGTTCGACTAGGATCAGTCCGAATGTATTGCTTTCCAGCCTGGCCACGAACGAATCCGCTCGACGCAGCGACTCGATACGACGCGCCGCTTCCACGAGAACCCGGTCACCCGCCAATTGTCCAAAGATTTGATTGATCGACTTGAACCCGTCTAGGTCGAGCCGCCCCACCACAATCCGCCGCCCCTCCAGTTCCGCTTCTTGCAGAACCGTGGCGAGGTGTCGATCAAAGCTGCGCCGATTGGGCAGGCCAGTGAGGGTATCCATATTGGCCAGCCGCTGGTTTTCCTCGCCAAGACGCAAGGTTTCTGCTTGCCGTCGAGCTATGGCACTGCGAGAGTCGACCAGGTCTGCAAAGTCGCGAGAGTTGCTCAGCAGAATGATGAGCAGGACCGCGACGACCAGAACCATGTTAATCGCAATGGCGACCAGGGTTTCTTCTCCTGTCGCAGAGAAGAAGACCGTGAAGGGCCCCAACACGCAGATGCCTACGACAAGGGCTGCGACGCGGACATGCATCAGGCAGAACATGCAGCCGATAGTGGTGATGCCCATATAGAAGGCTATCTGTGACTGGAGATATGCGTCGCCATAGGGGAACAGGCTGAAGCTCCAGGCGGTAAAGCCCAGCGCCACCGCTGCTCCGGACCAGATGATGCCGCGGAGTTTGGCACGAACCCTGCTCGGGTCCAGTACGCGCTCTCTCGAGCGCCACCAAGTAATGGTCCTGAGGAGACAGATGGCTGTCAGCGCAGCCGGAATATAGACGGTCAGTTCTATTGGCGCTGCATCCAGATGCGTCCACGCCAGAATGAGCGTGTTGGCGACCAGCATGATGTACATCAACGGCACTTGACGGCTCAGCGCCCGCCATTGCGCAAGGGCGAGTTCAGGCGTGTCAGTCGGCGACGGACTAATTTCAAAGAAGCGTCTGAGTACAGACATGATGCTCGCCTTTCGTCTGACGAGCCTATGCGAACAAATACTAACTTATCTGTAAAAACATTTCCGCTGGCGGGGTTATCCGGACAAATTTTGGAAGGCGCCACGATGCGGTAGCCAACCAGCAGGAGGCCAGAGGACGGCGCAAAAACGCCGCCCTTTGCCGGCTGATTGTACTGGTGCGGCAAATGTCCGAAGAAACCCCCTACATTTCGAGGATTTCACACACCTCGACCGTGCCGCCGTCGCTCAGGATCGGACAGCCTTTGGCGATCTCGTTGGCCGCTTCGTGGCTATCGGCATTGACTACCGTATAGCCGGACAGCGGATTTGGGCCGCCGCCTTCCTCCACGCCTTTGCTGCCGACGGTCATTGAGCGCCCGAGGGGGCCTCCGCCGTCGGCCAGTCTGTCGCCGAGCGAGCCATACCAGTCGTTCCAGGCCTTCATGACCTTGGCACCCTCCTCGGGTGTATCTGGCATGCCGCCTCCGTGATAGGCCAACATGTACTTATTCATGTGACGTCTCCCTTGAGTGCGAAATCTCTGGCTGGCCCGATGGCCGCTCATCGACCGTGGCTCTTGTTCTCGGATCTCGCAGAAAAAGGATACGCCCCCTGGGACACTTGCGAAAGCACATTGGGGTCACGGTTCCGCCATCCAGAGATGCGGGGAGGGGTTGTAACGTTGCATTGAAATCGATTGCAGAGACTGGTATTGGCCACCCAATTCGGCGCATTGCCGAAATCGGAGGATAATTTCATGGCCGTCCCAACGTATAATTCCGCCCTCGATCTGGGCGGCACTTTCACCCTGACCGCCCCGGCGCGCGACATCGAAACGACCATGAACCTCCCGGGCGACGTTCATCACGCCCTGCTTGCCGCAAACCTGATTCCGGATCCCTATTTCGGCGAGAACGAGAAGACGGTGATGTGGGTCAATGAGACGGCCTGGAGTGTCGAGGGCCAGTTCACTGCCACGGACGCCGATATCGATGGCTACCTGACCCTAACGCTGGCGGAGGTCGACTGCATTGCCACCGTTTTCCTGAACGGCGAGGAGATTGCGCGGACCGACAACAGCTTCGTGCGCAACGACCTCGACGTGACCGGCAAGGTGCTCGCTGGCGAGAACACGCTACGTATCGATTTCGACATCGCGCCGGATGTGGCTAAGGCGCGCGCCGACGCCCATCCTTTTCCGATCCCCTTCACCAAGAACTACCAGACCAACGGCCTGAAGGGCATCCATATGAACTTCATCCGCAAGGCGGCCTGCCATGCGGGTTGGGACTGGGGCATCTGTCTCATGCCCATTGGTGTCTACGGCACCATGAGCCTCAGGAAGGCGCGCCTGGCCCGGCAGGAAAGTGTCCAGGTCGATCAGGCCCATGGCCAGAATTCGGTCGAGCTATCGATAAAGACTCGGCTTTTCGCTTTTGCTCGAGGAGAGGTTGAGCTCGAACACACCATCGACGGGCAGGTCATCGCCGACAGGCTCGTGGTGGAAAAGGGTGAGAACGTCTTCACCCACAATGTGACGATCAAGGACCCGAAGATCTGGTGGCCGGCAGGGCAGGGCGAGCAACCGCTCTACGACCTCACAACCAATCTCGAGGGCGAGATGACGACCCGCAAGATCGGTCTGCGCGATCTCAACTGGGTGGTTGAAAAGGACGAGATCGACCATTCCTTTAAGTGCCGGATCAATGGCCGCGACGTCACCATGATGGGCGCCAACTGGATTCCGGCCGACGCCATTCCTAGCCGCGCAACACCGGCCGTGGTGCGTGACCTGCTCGAAAGCGCCAAGGCGGCGAACATGAACATGTTGCGCATCTGGGGCGGGGGTCAGTATGAGCCGGACTGGTTCTACGATCTGTGCGACGAACTGGGCATCCTGATCTGGCACGATTTCATGTTCGCCTGCATGAGCTATCCCTCAGACCGCACCTTCCTCAAAAGCGTCGAGACAGAAATCACCCAGCAGGTGCGGCGCCTCAGTCACCATGCTTGTATCGCCCTCTGGTGCGGCGACAACGAAGTCATCGGTTCGCTCGACTGGTATCCCGAGACCAAGGCGGACAAGGAACGCTATATCGCCAATTACGACCGGCTCAACTCGATGCTGCACCGCATCGTGGAGGATGAGGACCCGGTCCGCCGCTTCTGGCCGTCATCGCCTTCGCTGGGCTATATGGACTTCTCCGATGGCTGGCATTCCGACACCCGCGGCGACCTGCACTATTGGGACGTCTGGCATTCCGCCAAGAGCTTTGAGGCCTACCGCACGGTCAATCCGCGCTTTGCCTCCGAGTTCGGCTTCCAGTCCTTTACCTCGATGAATGTCGTCGAAACCTTCGCCGAGGAAAAAGACCGCAATCCCTCTTCACCCGTCATGGAAAATCACCAGCGCAATGCCGGCGGAAATGCACGCATTCTGGAAACCATGACGCGCTACTTCCGCTTCCCGCGCGACTTCGAGCAGATGGTGTTCCTCTCTCAGATCCAGCAGGGTCTCGCCATCAAGACCGCCATCGAGTACTGGCGCTCCACCAAGCCGCGCTGCATGGGAACGCTTTACTGGCAGATCAACGATATCTGGCCGGTGGCGAGCTGGTCGAGCCTGGACTATGGCGGGCAGTGGAAGCTGATGCACTATATGGCGCGTCGCTTCTTCAATCTGGTCAATGTTGTCGCGGTGCCCCAGGTCACCGAGGTGCAGACCAATTCGCGCGGTACGCCGGTCGAGGGGCAGTTGCCTGACCAGATCGCCTTGCGAGCCATCAACGACACCGGCAAGGCGGCCTCGATCGCGCTGGAAGTGACAGCCGTCAAGGTAACGGGCGAGAGCCGCGTTGTTTTTTCGGGGAATTCGGCGGTCGGCCCGGATGCGGCCATCACGGTAGCCGATATTCCCTTCGCTGATCTGGCCGAAGACGAGTTCCTCTATTTCGTCTGGAAAGACGCGCAGGGCAACATATTGGGCGAAAACGATTATTTCCCCAAGCCCTACAAGGCCTATGAACTGGTCGGGGCCGATATCCGTGCCGAATGGTCGGATCGCGACGGCAAGGCCGTTCTCAGGCTTGAGGCAGACAAGCCGGCATTCTTCACCACCGCCAGCGTCGACGCGCCCGGCTATTTTTCGGACAATGCTATCACCTTGTTGCCCGGCAGACCCGTAGAGTTGACGTTCCTACCGCGCCATGGGCAATCGGTCAGGTCCAGCGACCTTGCCGGGTCACTGAAGGTCCAGCACCTGGCAGAGACGTTCTAGGCCCCTCGCTTCCATACAAGAAAATGCCGCCCGGTCATTGACTTGGGCGGCGCTCTTGTCCAGCCTTTCCCGCGGCCGCAACCCTCTGCGGCCTCTGGAACTCTAAATGTCTCGTCCCTATTCTCCGCCAGCAGAGCACCGTCTGCTGGGCATCGGCTTGGCTCTGGCCGCCTATTTGATGTTAACCGGCATCGACTCCTCGGCCAAATGGCTCGGGATGATCGGCATCTCTTTCATCCAGATCGTCTTCCTGCGTTACGCGATCCACTTGGTATTGGTCGCCACTATCCATTTGCCGCGTCACGGCAGGACGATGGTGCGCTCGGGCAACCTTCGGCTGCAATTCTTTCGGGCGCTGGCATTGCTGGGCGCAACAAGCTGTAATTTCCTCGCCGTGCAATTCCTGCCGTTGACCGTCACCGGCTCGATCGCTTTCACGGTTCCGCTATTGATCTGCGCCCTGTCGGTGCCGCTCTTGGGCGAACAGGTCGGCTGGCGCCGTTGGAGTGCAATTGCGGCCGGCTTCGTGGGTGTGCTCGTCATTGTGCGGCCCGGTACCGACGCCTTCCACCCCGCAACCCTGCTCTCGCTTGCCGCCGCCCTGAGTACCGCCTTCTACCTGCTGCTCACGCGCAAGGTGTCCAGTTATGACAGCCCCGCGACCAGCCAGTTCTATGTCGGTATTTTCGCCACCGTCTTTCTCTTGCCGGTCGTTCCGTTCTTCTGGTCGTTCCCCACCAGCGCCGATGGCTGGTTTGTCTTTTTTTCGATCGGCGTCTTTGGCTTTGTCGGTCACCAGCTCATCACCGTGGCCTCGAGCCTGGCTCCAGCGACCGTGCTGGCTCCGTTCTCATACTTCCAGATTTTCTTTCTCTCGGCAGCGAGCTGGGTCATTTTCAACCAGCCGCCCGACGTCTGGCTCTACGTTGGCGCGCCCATCGTCATCGGCTCTGGTCTTTATATCTGGTTGCGGGAGCGCAGACTGGCCAAGCCCGAAACGGTTGTCGTTTCCGAGCGCTAATTCTCGTCCACTTCATCAAGCGGTTTCTGGCTCGTCGCCTCCCCGTGGGTGATCAGCCGCGCGCTGCGCTGCCCTGTGAGATAGATCCACAGCCAGCTCAGCGTGATGAAGATACGGGTGCGGGTTTCGACCAGGAAATAGATGTGGGCAATGCCCCAGAGCCACCACGCGGCCCAACCCTTGATCCTGGTAAAGCCGAAATCGATCACGGCTGAACTTTTTCCGATGGTCGCCAGATCGCCAGCGTGCTTGTACACGAATGGCTCGACCTTTTTCCCGGCGAGCCGGTCCAGGATAGCCTTCCCCACATATCGGCCCTCCTGCTTGGCAGCCGGCGCCACACCCGGAACCGGCTCGCCGTCGGCGCGGCTGACCTTGGCCACGTCACCAACGACGTAGACGTTTGGTAGACCAGGCACGGTCAGGTCCGGCGCTACCTTGATCTGCCCCCCGCGATCCGCCTCTATGCCCAGCCACTCTGCAACCGGGGTTGCAGCAACGCCAGCGGCCCAGATGACGGTGCGCGTTTCCAGTCGGCGTTCGCCATAGCTGACTCCTTCGGCGTCAATCGAGCTGACCATCTCGCCCAGTTCCACCTGGACGCCCATGTCTTCGAGAGCTTTTTGGGTGTAGTCCGAAAGCTCTTTGTCGAAGTTCGAGAGGACCCGGTCACCGCCCTCGATCAGCACCACCCTGAGCGACTCCGGATCCAGCGTGTGAAATTGTCCCTTGATGCTGGAACGACCCAGTTCGACGATTGCGCCCGCCAGTTCGACTCCCGTTGGACCCGCGCCAATGATACCGAAGGTCAGCAGAGCCCGTCGCCGTTCTGGATCGAGTTCACGTTCTGCAGCTTCAAGGGCCAGCAAAAGCTTGCGCCTTATTGCCGTGGCGTCTTCCACCGTCTTGAGGCCGGGCGCGAAGCGCTTCCATTCGTCATTGCCGAAATAGGAGTCCTGTGCGCCTGTCGCCAGCACCAGGCTGTCATAGCTTTCGCGTTCGCCGTGCTCGAGCAGGACCTCCTGTGCCCCAGTGTCCACTCCAATGACGGTACCCATCAGCACCCGTACATTGTTCTGCCGACGCAGCAGATGCCGGATTGGCCAGGCCACTTCCGACGGGCTCAGCGCCGCAGTGGCGACCTGATAGAGCAAAGGCTGGAACAGATGGTGATTGCGCCGGTCAATCAGGACAATATCGACATCGGCCTTTCCCAGCGCCTTGGCCGCCGAGAGGCCGCCAAATCCCCCACCGACGATAACGATTCTATGTCTGGGGGATGGCATGTGCTCTCCTTTGGCTCCGGCGCGAGCGGCTCAGCCTTGAGAGCGCTCCCGCCAATTCTCGATATAGGTCTCAAGCCCCTCGACTTGCAGAGCCACCACTGCATGGCTGCCCCCGGCTTCGGGTAAGACCCCACCGAACAACAGGCTGGCCCCCAGGCTCGTTCCCGTCGAATCGCCCGACGCATACACCGGCACGCCACTCAGCTGCGCCAGCGCCTGCCCGAACAGCCGGTTGCGCGCCAAAGGCCCTTCCAGCGTAATGCTGCGGCCCAGGCCACAGAGAGTCAGGCATGCGCGCGCCACCAGCGCCAGATAAAGCGACGCCGCTGCCGTGCGCTGACCAGGCGTTAGCCCGTCCGGGTCACAGGTCCAGCGCCCGGTCTTGTCGCCAAACGGTCCTACCCCGGCGGCAAAACTCGGCAGTGCCTGCACGTCATTGGCAATCACGAATGCCAGATCCGCCTCGGTCGGCTCTGCGATGTCCGGCACCAAAGTATCGAACTCACGCCCGCCCATGAACCGTGCCGTAGGGACCGGTCGGCCATAGGCATCGACATTGGCGAGGCTATCCTTGGCCGGATCGAGCGCACCAGTATCGCCGCCCACCGTCATCAAGATCGACCAGGTGCCGGTCGAAACAATGGTGAAAGGCGCTTCGTGCCGGCCCAGATGCGGCACCAGGGAGGCATTGGAATCGTGAATGCCACAGGTCACAGGCGTGTCTGCGGGCAATCCTGTTTCTGCAGCAACGTTCGCCCGCAGCGTGCCGATGACCGATGCGGCGGGCCTGACGGCAGGAAACAAGCTACGCCATCCCAGTGCACCGACCATGCCGGAAAAATCACCACGATCAGGTGCCCAGAGATCGGTATGGCAACCCAGCGACGTCACCTCGCTGGCCAGCACTCCCGTCAATCGCCATGCCCAATATTGCGGATAAGGCACAATGGCCGTGACCCTGGCAAAGTGTTCGGCGAACTGCCGGGATTGCCAATAAAGCTGCGCGCCCCAGTTGAGCCCATTCGGCAGGCGAGGGGACAGGCTTTCGGCGAAATCTGGACGCACGCCCGCATAATCGGCCGCGACTCTCTCCGGCCCGTCAAATTCGTAATCGAGCACGGGCAGGGCCAGTTCCTCTCCCGCCAGCAGCGCACCTGTCGCGCCATGTGTGGTGATGGAAACGCCATCGACCCCATGGTCTTGATGCAGCGCCCGCAGCGACTTGGAGATGAAATCCCACAGCATCTCGACATCGGCATGTGGGTAGGGTCCATCCATACGGATGGCATTCGGCACACTCTTCGCTGCAACCTGCATGCCGGTCACACTGTCGATCAGCACGACCTTGGCATTGGTCTTGCCGATATCGATGACAGCCACATGGCGGGAGGTGGTCTGGGTCATGGCCGAACCTGAATTGAACAGATGCGGGGCATTTAAACCATTTCCCGCCGCCATGCCACCGCTGACATGTTAGTACTATTTGACCACCAGCACCGGAATATCTGCATGCGCCAGCACCTCGGCAGCCTGACTGCCCAACAGCAGGCGCCCAAGGCCCCGGCGGCCATGCGAGCCCATGACCACAAGATCGGCCGAAGCCTTCTTGGCCGCATGCAGGATGCCCTCGGCAGCGTGGCTGTTGGCCACATGCATCTGGGCGAGGTGAGCACCTGTTTCATTGGCGATCTTTTCCGCATCCGCCAGAATGCCCTTGGCCGTTTCTTCCTTGGCCTTGTCGAGGTCTTCGATGATCGAACTGGTATCGACCATCATGATCTCGGCGCCCGGCGCAACGATGATTGATGGCTCAGTCACCGTGACCGCCGTCACCTTGCCGCCCGTCTTGGCGGCCAGCGCCAGCGCATGGCGTAGTGCCTTGTTGGCGAGGTCCGAACCGTCGACACCGCATACGATATTGGAATACATGGCGAACTCCCTTGACGCTTGATTGTGTTCCCACACTGCACCAACGCATGGCGTCACGCTTTGATCCAGATCAGCCGAGAGATTGCATAGCTGTGCCTTCCGCACTATTTCGGTGCGGGGTGATGCCCTATTGCTGGCCCACCATCTGATCAAACCCATGGAGCGGCGGTCTTTGCAGCAGCCAACCTCACATAGTGCGACCACTCTGCATCGGTCCCGCCGCTTCTCGGTGGCCCCGATGATGGACTGGACGGATCGGCATTGCCGCTTCCTCCATCGCCTGTTGTCGCGCCATAGCCTGCTCTTCACTGAAATGGTCAATTCCGGCGCCATCGTGCATGGCGATGCTGAACGCCATCTGCGCTTCCACGATACCGAGCATCCCGTGGCGCTCCAGCTTGGCGGTTCCGACCCGGCGGAACTGGCCAAGGCGTCCGCGATTGCTGCGACCTTCGGCTACGACGAAATCAATCTCAATGTCGGGTGTCCGTCCGATCGGGTGCAGTCTGGTCGTTTCGGCGCGTGTCTCATGGCCGAGCCCGACTTGGTGGCCACCTGCGTTCGCGCCATGCGCGATGCCACGGACCGGCCGGTAACCGTCAAGTGTCGGATCGGTATCGATGATCAGGATACCGAGGAGAGTCTCGATCGCTTCGCCGACGCCATGGTCGAAGCGGGCGTCGATGCGCTCTATGTCCACGCCCGGAAGGCCTGGCTACAGGGGCTCAGTCCCAAGGAAAATCGAACTATCCCGCCGCTCAACTACCCGCGCGTGCATCGGCTGGCCAAGCGGCTTGCGCCGCTGCCGACCATGATCAATGGCGGTATCGAAACCCTCGACCAGGCTATGGAGCACCTCGACCATATGGATGGCGTCATGCTGGGGCGGGCCGCCTATCACAACCCCATGCTGCTGGCCGAAGTCGACGCCCATGTCTTCGGTGACTCTCATCCGGTTCCAGACCTGGCCGGGATCGTGGCGCTGATGGCGGAATACGCGGAGAGTGAGTTGCAGGCCGGTGTCCGCCTCAACAACATCGCCCGCCACATGCTGGGACTGGCCAATGGTCGGCCGGGCGCACGCCAGTTCCGACAGATCCTTAGCGTCGACGCCTGCCGCCGTGGTGCGGGGCCGGAAGTGTTTGGCCGAGCACTGGCTGCGGTAGAAGAGCGGGCAATGGTGCCGGCGTAGCGCTGGCTAGCTTTCGTTTTATGGTGGAAGGTTTTCGTTTTCATTCGATTTTGTTTCGGATCGCGGTATAAGCCACCCTTCGGTTGACGTTCCAAACGGCCAATGGGGGTAAAATGCTGAACAAGAACCTTCGCCTGTTCCACCTGGGATGGGTCATCATTCTCATCGGCGCATTGCTTGCGCACTTCATTCAGACATCGGGCGGCATATCCATTCGCGATATCCGCTTCAACGGCAATAACGGTCAGGTTCTGAGTGGCCTGCTCTATGTGCCTCCGGGTGTCACGGCGGAAAGCAAGGCCCCCGCGATCCTGGCGGTGCACGGCTATATCAATAGCCGCGAGACCCAATCCGGCTTTGCGATAGAGTATGCTCGGCGAGGCTATGTCGTTCTGGCTCTCGACCAGTCCGGTCACGGCTATTCCGATGGTCCGGCCTTCGCCAATGGCTTTGGCGGGCCCGGCGCGCTGGCCTATCTGCGCGGTCTCGACATCGTCGATACCGACAATATCGGCCTTGAAGGCCACTCCATGGGCGGCTGGACCGTGCTTGCGGCGGCGGCAACCATGCCCGACGCGTACAAGTCACTCGTGCTCGAAGGCTCGAGCACTGGCGCGCCCTTCGCCATGGAAGGGACCCCGGAATGGCCCCGCAATCTTGCTGTCGTCTTCTCGAAGTATGACGAATTCTCGCAGCTGATGTGGAATGTCGATCGGGCCCAGGACGTTGCCGACAGTCCCAAGCTGCAGGCTGTCTTTGGTACTGATCAGGCCGTGGTGCCTGGCGAGGTTTATGGCGCTATCGCCCAGGGCACGGCGCGCATTCTCCACATGCCCAACACCACCCATCCGGGCGATCACATCTCTCCCGAAGCCATCGGCTACTCCATCGACTGGTTCGCCGAGACACTGGAAGGGGCCGAGCCCTTGCCGTCTTCTGACCAGATCTGGTTGTGGAAGGAAATTGGCACGCTGATCGCGCTAGTCGGTTTCGTGGTGCTGTTGGCCGGCACGTTTCAGGCGCTTCTGGGAACCCAGGCTTTCGCCCATCTGCGCAATAACCCGGTCAAGGCGGCGCATTCCGAGCGTGGTGCCAAGTGGTGGCTCGGCTTTGCGATCAGCGCCTTTGCCCCGGTGCTGACCTACTACCTGTTCTTCGGCTGGGGTGAGCAGCTTTTCCCGGCCTCGGCGTTGCTCCCTCAGACGATTACCAGCCAGATCGCCTTCTGGGCGGTGCTGAACGGCCTCATCGTCTTCCTGGTCGGGTTTGTGCTGCGGGGGGAAAGGGTCGACGCCCGCGGCAATATCCTTGGGTCCATCCTGATCGCGTTGGCGACGGTCGGCATCGGCTACCTGTTTGTCCTGGCAGTGGATTTCCTCTTCAAGATCGACTTCCGCTTCTGGGTTGTGGCACTCAAGCCCCTCAGCCTGGTTCAGGCCAAGATCGCGCTGGTCTATCTGGTGCCGTTCACCCTGTTCTTTGTGCTGGCGCTACGCGGCCTGCATACCGGACTGTCGGTGGCCGGGGACAGCCGCCTCAAGCAGTACCTGTCCAATATTGGCGCGTTGGCGCTGGGCTTTCTGGTCTTCCTGGCGTTCCAGTATGGCTGGTTGCTGTTTGCCGGTCATCTGTTCAGCATCGAGGAACCGCTGAACACGGTGATCGCCATCCAGTTCCTGCCACTGATGACCATCATCGCCTTTCTTTCGACCTTCACCTATCGGCGAACGGGCAGCTATTTGCCGGGAGCGTTTATCAATGCGCTCTTTGTCACTTGGTACATTGTGGCGGGTCAGGCCACCCAGTTCCCGGTGAGCTGACAATCTTGGGGCGGGCCTGCTGGCCCGCCCTTCTTCAATCCACCAGTTCCAGAGAATTCTGCGTCACGCTGTAGCGGCTAAGCGTTTCGAGAAACGTCATGCCGAGCAGGCTCGTTTCCAGCGCCCCTGGCTCTGTGACGAAAGCCGTCAGGTTCTGCCGCAAGATGCCACCCACCTCGATGCTGTCGAGCCGGGTCCGCGCAGCCAGTCCCTGACCATTGGCCGTCGAAACCGGAACCGTGTAGCGCAGCCCTTCGACATTCACGCCCGCCGCTTCCGCATCCGCAATAGTCAGTACCACAGCGCTGGCGCCAGTATCAAAGATCATCCGGGTCGTGTGGCCGTTGATCGTTGCATTGACCTCGAAATGCCCGCCCATGCCGCGTCGGAAAATCGCGGTGCCGGCCTCGCTGTCCACCTGCGCAACACCTGGCTGTAGTTCTCCCGCCACACGACCGGCCACCCCCAGCAATTCGTCGCGATAGGCATAGGTGACCATGGCCACGCCAAACAGGCCGACCCAAAGCAGCAAGCCGCCCACCAGTTCGGAGGCCCGGTGACGGCGCGTAAACAGCCCTCCCGCGAAGATGATCAGTAGCACGAGCAGCGGCACCAATTGTGCCGTCTGCATCTGGTTCAGGCCCACCATGCTTCCGACGTCGGCACTGATCAGCAGCACGATGCCGGCGGCAATGATCAGTGCGATGCCGATAAAGCCCATCAAATTTGCCCTTTTACATTTCCCTTCCGATTAAGGGCGTGGTCACGGCGATTTCAAGGCGTCACGCGAAGATCAGCAGCACGGCCAAGGCCGCGATTTCCCCCAATCCCGCCGCCGCACCGATCAGGTCCCCGGTCTGTCCACCCACCAGCCGTTTGCAGAGCGCCGTCCATGCCAGGACGACAAGGACAACAGACAGTGCCGAAAAGATCACGCCGAGCAGGCTCGATGCCGGCGCCCCAACCACGAAGACCAGTATCAAAGCGAGCGCCGCCCCGATCCAGAAACGGGATGCGGGTAGCTTGCCCGCTGCGGCCGCGGCGCCATCGGCGCGGGCGGGGGGTAGGGCGACGGCCACCCATAGAGCACCAGATCGCCCCGCAATATTGGCGGCCAGCCAAAGCGCGGCGGCGGCCAGCGGATTGATCGTTGCCACACTGCCAATGGCGGTCACCCGCAACACCAGAAACAGGCACAGCGCGGACACACCATAGGTGCCATGCCGGCTGTCCTTGAGTATCTCAAGCCGCCGCTCGAGCGTTGATCCACCAAACAGCCCATCGGCGGCATCGGCGAGCGAATCCTCCATCATGCCGCCGCCAACCACCACCATGGCCGCGACCGACAAGGCCGCGGCAAAGTATGCGGGCAGGCCCAGCCACACCCCGGCGAGCAGCAGGATCGGACCAAGACCCATCACCACCGAGGCAAGCGGCAGGGCCATGGCGATCCGGCCAAGATCGGGCTTTTCATGCGGCGCGTCACCCGTGGGCAGGCGCGAAAAGAAGCGCAGTGCCATCACCAGGTCGTCTATAAGACCCAATCCGCGGCGAGGGGATTGCGGCGCATAGGCGTCGCGGCTTGCGGTGTCGATCCGTTCCACCTCGTCGGTTCTGGACCCGTTCTCGCTCAATTGCTTTTCGCTCCGTTATGGGCAACAAGACGCGCGCTTTCCTACCATATCGCGCCGGACCTGCCATGCCACTCAACCCCGCCTTTGCTGACATCGTCGAACTGCTCGTGGCCGTGCCCGATGGCGATGAGCAGGCCGTGGCCGCTGTCCGCCAGCGCGACGCCCAACTGACCAAGCCCCCTGGTTCGCTGGGCCAGCTGGAAGGGTTGGTGGAGTTCCTGGCGCGCTGGCAGCACCGCTCCAAGCCGCGCCTCGACAATCCGATGGTCACTATTTTCGCCGGCAATCACGGCGTGACCGACCAGGGCGTTTCCGCTTTCCCGCGCGAAGTCACAGCGCAGATGGTCGCCAATTTCACCAATGGCGGCGCCGCGATCTCGCAGATCTGCGGGCTGCATGAAATCAATCTGCGCGTCTTCGAACTGGCGCTGGAACTGCCCACCGGTGACATTACCAAAGAACCTGCACTGGATGACCAGATGTGTGCCGCCACGATCGCCTATGGCATGGAAGCGGTGGCCGGCAAGCCGGACCTGATCTGCCTTGGCGAAATGGGCATCGGCAATACCACCGTCGCAGCGGCCATCTATGCCGCGCTCTATGGCGGCTCCGGCGCCGAGTGGGTTGGCCGGGGCACTGGCGTTGACGATGAAGGCCTCAAGCGCAAGGCCGATGTCGTTGACCGCGCATTGGCGCTGCACAGGACCGAACTCGACCATCCGCTCGCCATCCTCGCTCGCCTCGGCGGCCGCGAGATCTGCGCCATGCTCGGGGCGTTGGTGGCGGCACGCCATCAGAAAGTGCCGGTCATCATCGACGGTTATGTCGCAACGACCGCTGCGGCCATCGCACACGCGGTTAATCCGGCAGCCATCAACCACTGCTTGTTCGCCCATGTTTCTGCCGAAGGCGCCCATGAACAGGTGCTCTCGAAGATGGGCCAGTCCGGCCTGCTCGATCTGGGCATGCGCCTCGGCGAGGGGAGCGGTGCCGCGCTTGCGGCAGTCATGGCCAAGACGGCCTTGCACCTGCACAACAATATGGCAACCTTTGAGGGCGCCTCGGTCAGCGGCAAAACTGTCTAGTCGCTATTTGACCGCCCCACAAATCCGTCTGGCCCCGGGACGAGTGTGAACAAGTTCACATTCATCTGGCTGCGGAATCGGGACGCTGCAGCCATGGCCAGCGCGTACAGCGTCTCGAGGTCCTTTTGCGCAAGCGCAGTGTTGAGTGCGGCGTGCTCGACCAGGAAGTTGAGGATGTAGCCCTCCGCCATTTCCTGCCGTTGCTGGTCGCTGAGCCTAAGAAAGCTCGGGTCGTTGGCAAAAGCCAGGCGCAATTGCCGCTGGATCGGGCGGCTGTCGACTTCGACTGCATAGGCGCCATTTGCCGCCACCCAGTTGAGCACCCAATAGGCGGTCAGGGCGTCGGCAACATTGTTGGTCGTGAGCCCATCGGGCGCAACCAGTTCTTGCCATATTTCGCTTGGACTACGTTCGGCAAATGCTTCTGCCAGATTGTCTCGCACCTCCACCCCTGCGGACCACCGAATGCGTGAAAGAAACTCACGCTGCATCCGCGCCGATATGCTGGGGGAGGGCCGGTAGCTGGTATCGAACTCTGCTGCGTCCGCTGTTGTAGTAGGATTCTCGACCGCCTGAGGCAATTGCTGAGCATTGGCCGCTACAGGCGTCGCCAGCAGCAAGAGAGCAGTCAGAAATGGGCGTATGAGCATCGAGCCTCCAGACACGCGATCCTCAGTGTGATCGCGGCAAAATTTCGGCACGCAGCAATTGGCGGGGCAGTTTTCACCCGGCTTCCGAGTAGATTTCCAGCCGATTTCGCTTTTCCACCACGGGCGCCAGTGCATCCATGACCCGGGCGCGCGGGAAGGTGGCGATCACCTCGGTGCCGAAGCGAAGCTTGGAGAAGAGGTCAAACCGGCCCTGATGCAGGTCCATGATCTTTTGCACGATCGGCAGGCCCAGTCCGGCACCCTGTTCAGCGGTTTTCTGCGCTAGTGAGCCCTGGCCGAACGAAGACAGGACAGTCGCGATTTCGCTTTCTGGAATGCCCGGCCCGTTGTCTTTCACTGAGATCAACTGCCCGCCATCGCCGCTGCGCTGCACCACGAGCACGATCTTGCCCTGCTGCGGGGTGAACTTGATCGCGTTGGAGAGCAGGTTCAGCACCACCTGCCGGATCGCGCGCTCATCTCCCCAGAGCCGGGGCAGATTATCGCCCACGCTGAACACCAGCTCGATATTCTTGGACTTGGCGCGCAGCTCCATCATCCGGCGGCAGTCATCCGCAATGTCGACCAGCGACACGACTTCTTCATTGAGCTCGTACTTGCCCGCCTCGATGCGGCTGAGGTCGAGCAATTCGTTGATCAGGTTCAGCAGATGCTGCCCGCTGGCGTGAATGTCACCCGCATATTCCTTGTATTGCGGCACTTGGTGCGGCCCCAGCAATTCGGATTTGAGCACCTCGGAAAAGCCGATAATGGCGTTGAGCGGCGTGCGCAGCTCGTGGCTCATCGTGGCCAGGAACTGGCTCTTGGCGATATTGGCCTGCTCGGCATGCCGGCGCGCTTCATCCGACATGTTGCGCGCCTCTTCCAGCTCGAAGATCAGCGTGTCCTTTTCGGCCTGGTGGGTGATGGTTTCCAGTTCCGAGTTGTGCAGTTGCCGCGCAAGATAGACAAAGAAGATCTCACCGCAAATTGCCACCGCCGCCAACGTGTAATTGAGCGTGCCACCTAGCGCGATGAGCGAGATCGACACGGTCGTCGTCACCGGCAGCGTACTCATCAGCGTGGCCGGGGGCAGGGTATGGGTGGCAATGGCATTGCTGGCAATGCTCACCAGCACCATGGCAAACATCACCGGCGCCAGGGCCTCAGGATCGGTCACAAGAGTGAACAGGGCCAGCAGCGACAGTGCAAAGCCGCCAAGACTTTCGGCCGCGACAAAGCTGGTGGTCCAGCGCGCGGCGTTGAATTTGGGCAGTTCGACCGACTTGAACCGCCGCGCCGTGATCACAACGACCAACAGGCTTGAAATGACCAGGCCCGCCCAGATGGTCGTGACCATCAGGGGCACCCAGAAACTCGCGACAATCGCCAGAATGCTGACGATCGCGGCCATGGGCAGCGCCGCACCGATCCGGGAATCGGCATAGTCATGCATGAGTTCGAAGTCGAAATCGGCGCGCGTGCCAGAGCTCGACGTCAGCCGCTGACGCGCCTCGAGCACGGCTTTCTGTGCTGTACGCTTGCCGTCATGTCCGGGGCGTGCACGGACACTGGCGTCGTGGACCGACATGGAAGACTTACTCGTTTACTCGATACTGCGAACAAAAACGCGCCCGCGACGCTCTGGATCGAACCTTAGGGGCGCCTTGGTTAACAGGGCGTGAAACTGTGCGGCCGATTTCCTGTTCACCCAGTCACTTGCAAAGGGGGCTCAAGAACGCTCTGGCCTGTTGCTGCGCAGAAGCGTTAATATAGTCTTGCGACATTCCATCGAATAGCGCGCGCAATAATATTGCGCCTTAACATCGGCTATGGCACTTCTGTTGGCGCTGGTGGTCAAATTCTACTAGCTGCGCGAAATCTGATTTCAAGAGATCGAGATGGCATTGGACAAGATCGACCGGAAAATCCTCACGCTCCTGCAACGAGATGCCACCATGCCGGTCGCCGAGATCGGCCGGAAGGTGGGGCTTTCCACCACCCCCTGCTGGCGCCGCATTCAGAAGATGGAGGAAGACGGGATCATCCAGCGCCGTGTGGCCGTACTCGATCCGGTCAAGGTCAATGTCGGGGTCACTGTCTTCGTGTCGGTCAAGACCAACGAACACAACGATTCCTGGATGCGCAAATTCTCCGGCGTGATCGATGAGTTTCCTGAGGTCGTTGAATTCTATCGCATGAGCGGCGATGTCGATTATCTCATGCGTGTCGTCGTGCCCGACATCGGTGCTTATGACACCTTCTACAAGCGCCTGATCAGCAAGATCAATTTGACCGACGTCAGCTCTGCGTTCGCCATGGGGCAGATCAAGTACACCACGGCCCTGCCACTCGATTTCGCCATCATCTCTGACGACGACAAATAGGGCCCCATTTATGCTGATCGGCTTTGAACATGTCGGCACGACCGTGAGCAACATGGAACGTGCCATCGATTTTTATTGCGGCCTGCTCGGTCTGCGTCTGAAATTACGCAAAACCACGGCAGGCGGGGAACTTGCTTTCCTCGACGCCGGTGGCGGCATGCTCGAAATCGCAGCGCCGGCCACCGAGGTTGGGCCATTTCGTGATGTGCCCCATTCCGAAGCCGGCTTCCGTCATATCACGCTGGCGTATGACGATGTGGACGCCATGATCGAAACGCTTGAAGCGGCTGGTGTGGAGATCGCCGAGCGCCCGCGTGCGGCTTATAACACCGAGATGATCAAGCGTGTGGCATTCGTGCGGGATCCCGACGGAGCGCTTGTGGAACTGATTGAGCGCGCGGAGGGACGCTAGGCCCGGGCCGCGATCTCAGTGCAGCGCTGCATTGCCCAATCGATCAGCCGTGCATCGTCGTCGGCGAACGCCTCATGCAGGGTCTCGAGTCCGATCCGCAATTGGTAACAGGTCAAGATTTCCCGCTCCGCCAGGCGCCAGGGTTCGCGCTGCTCGAAATATCGGCATTGCTGTTCCATGCAGTCGAGCCAGCTCCGCCAGAACAGAATATTGGCCACATCATAAAGCGGGTCGCCAATCCTGGCCTCGGACCAGTCCAGCACAGCGCTGACGACGCCCTGCTGCACCAGCACATTGTTTGATCCGAAATCGCCATGCACGAGCCCCCGGCGCTGGGGAAGTTCAGCTACACGTTCAGCGACGAGATCCGTCCAGCGATCAATTGAAGTGCGCGCTCCGGCGCTGGCATGTTGCCAGTCCAGCCGGGCGACCTTCGCGACGAAATCCGGCCAGCTTGCCTGCGCGCTCATCAGCGGGGACGCTGCCAGACGGTGCAGAATTGCTTCGTCGAGTCCGGCAATCTGATCCAGCGTCTGCGCAATGGCACTGCCAAGCGCGAAGGCGCCGCCCTTGGGCAGCGCTTGCAGCGTGTCACCGGGCAGGCGCCGGGAGACACAGGCAAAACGGGCGTCCTCCAGCGAGGCGATCAGCACGACATCCGGCACCGGAATGGCGCTGCCGGACAACGCCGCACAGATCAGCCGATCCATCTCGAAACCTTCGATCGTCGCGTTGACGCGAACGGCAAAAACGTATTCCCCGGCATCGAAGGTGAAAGCCCGCGACTCTTCACCTTCCGTTAGTTTTCGCAATGGTCCATGGAGGGGAAATGCGCTCTTGAGAAACCGGTCCAGCGCTGTTGCCGAAAACTCCGGTTTAGCCACCCGTCACGCTCATATGCCGCGCCACGGCAGGCTCTGCACGCGTCCGGTCCAGCACGAAGTCATGGCCTTTGGGCTTGATGACCATGGCGTGGTCCAGCGCGGCGTCGAGGGCTGCAGCGCCGCCATTGCGCCAGGCGTCGCGCAGATTGACCTGATCATCCTGCCCCAGACAAAGATAAAGCTGCCCGGTGGCCGTCAGCCGAACTCGATTGCAGCTTTCACAGAAGTTGTGGCTCATCGGGGTGATGAAGCCCAGCGTCCCGCCGGTCTCGGCGACATGAACATAGCGCGCCGGACCGCCCGTGCGCTTATCCAGCTTGGTGAAGCTGTATCGCCGCGCCAGCCGGTCATGCAGTTCGCGCAAGGGGAGATAGGTGTCGACCCGGTCGATGCCGACTTCGCCCAGCGGCATGCCTTCGATCAGCGTTAGCCCCATGCCGCCGCCATGCGCCCAGTCCATCATGGTCTCGATTTCGTCGTCATTGACGCCGCGCATTGCCACCATGTTGATCTTGATGGCCAGGCCCGCAGCCTGGGCCGCGCCGATCCCGGCCAGCACATCGCCCAGCCGTCCGCGTCTGGTGATCTGCGCGAAGCGGGCTTCATCGAGCGTATCGAGCGAGACATTGAGGCGGCGTACCCCGGCCCCAAACAGGCCTTCAGCGTGCTTCTGGAGCTGGCTGCCATTGGTGGTGATGGTCAATTCATCCAGGCCATTGCCGATCCGGCCGCCCAGATTGCGCACCAGGGCCATGATGTCTCGCCGCACCAGCGGTTCGCCGCCCGTCAGCCGGATCTTGGTGGTGCCGCGGGCAATGAACGCGCTGGCAATGGCCTCGACTTCCTCGAAACTGAGCACATCCTTCTTGGGCAGGAAGGTCATGTCCTCGGCCATGCAATACACACAGCGGAAGTCACAACGATCCGTCACCGAGATGCGCAGATAGGAAATGCGTCGGCCGAAACTGTCGACAAGAGGGCGCTGAGGTGTGGGCGAGCCGGTCATGCCCTCAGTTTATCCCCCTGATCCGCCAACGCAAAGCGCCCAAACGAAAAGAGCCGCCAAATTGGCGGCTCTTTCCGGAAATCTTGTTCGGATCAGTGATTGACCACGATCAGGGCGCCCACGCGGACGCGTTCATAAAGATCGATCACATCGTCATTGGTCAGGCGAATGCAGCCAGAGGATACGGCCTGGCCGATGGACCAGGGCTCGGAAGTGCCATGCACCCGATACAGCGTAGAGCCGATATAGAGCGCCCGCGCGCCGAGCGGATTGTCCGGACCGCCGGGCATATAGGCTGGCAGATCGGGAACGCGCTTGCGCATGGCCGGTGGCGGCGTCCAGCCTGGCCACTCCGCCTTGCGGGTGACGCGGTGGGTGCCGGACCAGCGGAAACCGTCACGGCCAACGCCAATGCCATATTTCATGGCCTTGCCATCCTCGAGCACCAAATAAAGGCGGCGCTCACTGGTCTCGATGACAATTGTGCCCGGCTTGTGATTGGTTTCATAATTCACGACCTGCTTGCGGATCGAACTGCTGCCAGTCCGGCCGCTCGCGGAGCGTTCCTCGAACTTATTGGTGTCCGGGTTATACCAGAGGGCCGCGCTTGACGGCAGCACGGTGCTGACTGCCAGCAAGACGGCCATGCCAAACGCCAATACAATTCTTGTGATGCTCATGCTTCCACTTGGCCTCTCAAATACGCTGCCCTGATTCGGGTCTGCGACTATTTGCGCTACTTACTTGGTCTCGATCGGGGCCGAAAGGGACCTGCCCAGTTTCCGCCACATATGCGTCATCATCGCCACATTGTGTTGCCAGTCGGTTACACCTCCGAGTCACCAATCCGTGAACACCCGACTTTCGGATGCTTGACAGTCATGGTGCCCCGCTGCCAAACCCGCCGAAATTGGCGAAAGGACTGACCAATGAGCGAAGTGCTGAAGCGCGAGGCTGCGGCTCGGGCCGTCGCCGAAATCACCTCCGGCATGAAGCTGGGCCTTGGCACCGGTTCAACCGCGCGGCACTTCGTGGAACTGCTCGGAGAACGCGTAGCGCAGGGATTGGACATTGTCGGCGTTCCTACCTCTGAAGCCACGGCCCACCAGGCGCGGGAATGCGGCATCCCCCTGTCCGATCTGGATAGCCTCGATCGCCTCGACCTCACTGTTGATGGGGCGGACGAAATCGATCCGTCTCTCAACCTCATCAAGGGAGGCGGTGGGGCGCTGCTGCGCGAGAAGATCGTGGCGGCGGCGTCGGACGCCATGATCGTGATTGCCGACAGCTCCAAGATCGTCGATGCGCTTGGGCGCTTTCCGCTGCCCATCGAAGTCAACCGTTTCGGCCTGGGTGCGACACGACATGCGATAGCGGCAATCATGAACCACCATCATGCCCAGGGTGAGCTGAAATTGCGGACCTCCGGCAATGGTGAACCATTCCTGACAGATGGGGGGCACCTCATCCTGGATGCATTTTTTGGCCGCATTTCGCAGCCAGAAGCGCTCTCAAACGAGCTTCTGGACATTCCGGGCGTGGTCCAGCATGGACTGTTCCTGAAAATGTGCCGCAAGGCTTATGTGGCAACGCCGAATGGCGTAGAAACACTTCTCAAGGGCAACTGACCAGCGTGGGACGAGACAAGATGGCATTGTGGAATATTGGAAACTGGGCACGCAGTGCCAGGATGATGGCTCTGGCTGCACTGGTTGCCGGTACCTTTGGATCGGCTGCTCCGGCTCTCGCCCAGGAAGTAGCGCCCGAGCAGCTTGCCATGGCACGCAAATATATTGACCTGACCGACCGCGGCGCCGTGTTCGAAACCACAATTGTGGAGATGGGCATCGATACGATGCGCCAGATCATCACCCAGAACCCGGAAATCCAGGAAGAGACCAGCGACGCCATCGGCGAGGTCATCAAGACCTACAACGGCCGCAAGGGTGAGCTTCTCGACCAGTTCGCGCGCGTTTACGCGATCTATTTCACCCTTGAGGAACTGACTGAGATCGTCGCCTTCTATGAGTCTCCGGTTGGCCAGAAACTGGCCACTGCCAATTCCGAACTGAACGCCGACGTTCGTCGCGTGCTGCAGGTTTACACCAACAATCTGCGCACCGAATTCTTCGCCAAGGTGCGCTCCGAACTGCGCGATCAGGGCATTGAGCTCTGAGCCTCAGGCAATGCCGGATATCGACCCCGCCTTGTGCGGGGTCTTTTTTTGTGCGAAGCCCGAACTATATTCATCGTCATTAGACGATATAAGGTCAGCATGCTGTGATGCGCTGAACCGAGCAGGGGACTGAAATGGATTTCGACTATGATCTGATCGTCATTGGCGCCGGCTCCGGTGGCGTCCGCGCGGCGCGCATGGCTGCGACCTATGGCGCCAGGGTGGCCATTGTCGAAGAGTTCCGTGTTGGCGGAACCTGCGTCATTCGCGGTTGCGTGCCCAAGAAACTCTATGTCTATGCCGCGCGTTTCCGCGATCAGTTCGATATTGCGCCAAGCTTTGGCTGGCAGGTCGACGCCAGCTTCGATTGGCCGACCCTCGTTGCCGCCAAGGAAAAGGAAATCACCCGGCTCGAACACGCCTATGTCAGCAATCTGGAAAAGCCCGGTGTCGAAATCATCCGCGACCGTGCCGAGGTGACTGGCCCCAATGGCATCCGTCTCGTTCGCGACGGGCGCGAACTGAGTGCCAGGTATCTTCTGGTGGCCACCGGCGCGCGGCCCTTCGTCCCCGATATTCCGGGCGCTGAATTCGGCATCACCTCCAACGAGGCCTTTGATCTGCCCAGGCTGCCCCACTCGATCCTCATTGAGGGTGGGGGCTATATCGCTGTCGAGTTCGCCACCATCTTCGCCGGCCTGGGTGTCAACACCACCATTATGTATCGTGGTGACTGCATCCTGCGAGGCTTTGATGAGGATATGCGGCGTGGTCTGGAAGCCGGCCTAACCGAGCGCGGTATCCGCTTGATCTATCAGACCACCATCAAGTCGCTGGCCAAGACAGGTGATGATGTGACGGCCACCTTCAGCGACGGCGTCTCTGCCCCCTACGGCGCCGTCATGTTTGCCACTGGCCGCCGCCCCAATATCGAAGGTCTCGGTCTTGAAACCGCCGGAGTAAAGCTCTCCGAGCATGGCTCGGTCGCCGTGGACGACTATTCGCAGTCTTCCGTACCCTCGATCTACGCCGTCGGTGACGTCACCGGGCGCGCCCAACTGACTCCTGTGGCGATCCGCGAAGGCTGGTACTTCGCTGAGACCGTGTTTAATGGCAATCCGCTCAAGGTCGATCATTCCCTCATCCCGACTGCGGTTTTTGCCGAGCCGGAAATCGGCACCGTGGGTCTGACCGAAGCCGAGGCTGCGACCCATGGCGATATCGATGTTTATGTCTCACGCTTCCGCCCCATGCAGAACACGCTCTCGGACCGCACCGAGCGCATGATCATCAAGCTCATCACCGAAAAGGATGAGGGCAAGGTGCTCGGCGTTCATCTTCTGGGTCCAGGAGTTGCCGAAATGATCCAGCTCGTCGGCATCGCCGTCAGCATGGGCGCCAGCAAGGCCGATCTCGACCGCACCATTGCCCTGCATCCCTCGGCCGCAGAAGAGCTGGTGACTTTCAAGTCACCCAGCTATTCCTACCGCGACTGCAAGCGCGTCTGACCCTTTCCGCTTGGCAGGGGCGCTCTGGCTTGCTAGATCGCCCCCACTCATCCTGCCCGGCCCGAAGCGAGACTGAAAATGACCACCTGGACCCCCAGCTCCTGGCGCGACAAGCCGATCCGGCAGGTGCCGGCCTATCCCGATCCAGCCGCCCTACAGGACGCTGAACGTCAGCTCGCAACCTTCCCGCCACTGGTTTTCGCTGGTGAAGCGCGTGAACTGAAGTCTCGTCTCGCAGCGGTCGCCCGTGGCGAGGCCTTCCTTCTCCAGGGTGGCGATTGCGCCGAGAGCTTTGCCGAGCACGGCGCCGATCATATCCGCGATTTCTTCCGCGTTTTTCTGCAGATGGCGGTCGTTCTGACTCATGGAGCGTCCAAGCCTGTGGTCAAGGTTGGTCGTGTTGCAGGCCAGTTTGCCAAGCCGCGTTCGGCCGATACCGAAACCATCGACGGGGTTGAACTGCCCTCCTATCGCGGCGACATCATCAACGACATTGCTTTCAACGAGGCGTCGCGCGTCCCCGATCCACACCGTCTGCTGATGGCCTATCGACAGTCGGCGGCGACGCTGAACCTGCTGCGCGCCTTTTCAATGGGCGGCTATGCCGAGCTCACCCGCATCCACGAATGGACCATGGGCTTCATGAAGGGCTCGAGCTGGGATGCGCGCTTCGAGGAAGTGGCCCGCCGTATTGACGATGCAATCACCTTCATGTCTGCCCTGGGGATCAATCCCGACAACACGCCGGCCCTTAAGCAGACCAGCTTCTACACCAGCCACGAGGCGCTGCTGCTCGGCTACGAGGAATCGCTCACTCGCCGGGACTCGATCACCAATGACTGGTACGCCACCTCGGGCCATATGCTCTGGATTGGCGATCGCACCCGTGATCCTGACGAAGCCCATGTCGAATATTTCGCTGGCATCCACAATCCCATCGGCATCAAATGCGGCCCCAGCCTGTCTAGTGATGATCTGCTGCGGCTGCTCGACCGGCTCAATCCCACCGACGAGGCCGGTCGCATCACACTGATTTCCCGCTTTGGGGCCGACAAGGTGCATGAGCATCTGCCGCGCCTGATTGAAACAGTTCAGAAGGCTGGACGCACCGTCGTCTGGTGCTGCGACCCGATGCACGGCAACACCATCAAGGCGTCAACCGGCTTCAAGACCCGCCCGTTCGACCGCGTGCTGGCGGAAGTGAAGCACTTTTTCGAAGTGCATCGTGAAATGGGTAGTTACGCCGGCGGCGTGCATATTGAAATGACCGGCGACGACGTCACCGAGTGCGTCGGCGGCGTCTCGGCAGTCACCGAAGCAACGCTCTCGGATCGCTACAATACCTATTGCGACCCACGCCTCAACGCCAGCCAGGCGCTGGAGCTGGCGTTTCTGGTCGCCGAGGAAGTGCATGCGCAAAAGCCGCCGCGCCTGCAGCGTCTGGCCGGCGAGTAGTCTTCTCAGCCTGCATCGCCGCTTCCCGATTGCGCCGCTTGCCCTCGCCAGGGTGAGCGGCTAATCCTTGCGCCGCATCCGGCGCCATGCCGGATGGTCCTGTCCCTTGCACCCAGGCCAGCTTCCAGTGACCGACCAGCTTCGCATCGCGCTCGCCCAGCTCAATCCCAAGGTGGGCGACCTGTCCGGAAACCTTGCGCTCGCACGCAAGGCACTGGACGACGCCAAGGCCGCCAGGGCCGACATACTGATGTTGTCCGAATTATTCCTCACCGGCTATTTTCCCGACGATCTGCTGTTCAAGGAGCAGTTCATCAAGGACGCCATCGGCACCGCGCGCGCGCTGGTGGCTGATACGAAGGGCACCGATGTTGTCCTCATTCTGCCCACCATCTGGCTCGACGTGACGGGCCTGCACAATGCGGTCCTCGTTGCCGAACATGGCGACATCACCGCCATCCGCTACAAGCGCGAACTGCCAAACAGCGACGTCTTCTATGAAAAGCGCTATTTCGAGCCCGGTCCGCTGCCGCTGCCCGTTTCCATCAAGGGCGTCTCGGTGGGTATTCCGATCTGCGAAGATGTCTGGCACACGCCCGTGTGCGAACATCTGGCCATGCGCGGCGCCGAAATCATGCTCTGCCCCAACGGCTCACCCTACTGGACCAACAAGCAGCATATCCGAAAGGACCTGGTGCGCGCCCGCGTTGCCGAAGACGGCGTGCCCATGCTCTATCTCAATCAGGTCGGTGGCCAGGACGAACTGGTCTTTGATGGCGCCTCCTTTGCCATGGAGCCGGGCGACAAGCTCGCCGTGCAAGGCAGGTCCTTCGAGCCGGATTTCATTGTCTCGGACTGGACCCGGAGCGAAAATGGCTGGACCTGCACCAACGGCCGCATCGAGGAGCTGACATCGGTCGAGGAAGCCCCCTGGCGCGCCTGCGTCCTTGGCCTGCGCGACTATGTCCAAAAGAACGGATTCTCCCACGTCGTGCTGGGGCTTTCTGGCGGCATCGATAGTGCTGTCGTCGCCGCCATGGCCGCTGATGCCTTCGGGCCGGAGAAGGTCCACGCCATCATGCTGCCCTATCGCTACACCTCCGAGGCCAGCCTGCGTGATGCCAAGGACTGCGCCGACAGGCTCGGGGTCCGCTATGACGTGGTTGCCATTGGCGATCCGGTCGACAATGCGCTCAATGAGTTGCAGCCCATTTTCGGCAACCGGCCAATCGACATAGCCGAGGAAAACATTCAGTCCCGCATGCGCGGCACCATTCTAATGGCGGTCTCGAACAAGCTGGGCTCCATGCTGCTCACCACGGGCAACAAGTCTGAAATGGGCGTGGGCTACGCCACCATCTATGGCGACATGAATGGCGGCTATAATCCGCTCAAGGACATGTTCAAGATGGATGTCTATGCTCTGGCCGCCTGGCGCAACAAGCACCTGCCGGGCGATTGCCTGGGCCGGGCGGGGGAGGTCATTCCTCAATCCATCATCGACAAGGCACCCAGCGCAGAACTGCGCCCCGACCAGACAGATCAGGACAGCCTGCCGCCCTATCTGGTGCTAGACGACATCCTGACCTGCATTGTCGAGGAGGAAATGGCGCTGGACGACGTCGTCGCGCGCGGCCACGACGCAGCCCTCGTCACGCGCATCGCACGTCTGCTCAACATTGCGGAATACAAGCGTCGCCAGTCAGCGCCGGGCCCGAAGATCACGCCCCGCGCCTTTGGGCAGGGTCGCAAATATCCCATCACCAATGGCTATAAGGACGGGACCATCGGATGAGTGTAATTGTTCGCTGGGCGCCGTCTCCCACTGGCCGCATTCATCTCGGAAATGCCCGCCCGGCCTTGCTCAACTGGTACTTTGCCCGCCGCCATGGCGGTCGCTACGTGCTGCGCATGGATGACACGGACCACGCGCGCTCCACCCGCGAATTTGCCGATGGCATAGAGGTGGACCTGTCCTGGCTCGGCATCCAGCCAGACATGTTGGTGCGTCAGTCCGAGCGGACAGCGCTCTATGATGCCGCCCGAGATCGTCTGATCACGGCCGGTCGTCTCTATCCTTGCTACGAAACCGAGGAAGAACTGGACCGCAAGCGCGCCCGTGCGCGTCTACTCGGCAAGCCGCCGATCTATGATCGTGCTGCACTGAACCTCACGGATGAGGATCGCGCCCGGCTGGAGGCGGAAGGCCGCGCGCCGCATTGGCGTTTCAAGCTCGACGGTCGCCCCGTGCAGTTCGATGATCTCATCAAGGGGCAGCAGACGGTCAACACCGCATCCATGTCCGATCCGGTTCTGATCCGTGCGGATGGATCCTATCTCTATACGCTGCCGTCTGTTGTCGACGATATTGATCTGGGTATCACCCATATTATTCGCGGCGAGGACCATGTCTCCAACACGGGCACCCAGATCGAAATCTTCGAAGCCCTGGGCGCCGCGCCGCCAATCTTCGGTCACCACAACCTGTTGACCGATGCACAGGGACAGGGCTTCTCAAAGCGCCTGGGCAGCCAGTCGATTGCCGATTTCCGTGATGAGGGCTACGAGCCGATGGCCGTGGCCATCGTTGCCACTCTGACCGGCACCAGCCTGCCGGTCGAGGCTTATGACAGCCTCGATGCGATCGCCGAGAAGCTCGATTTTTCGATGATTTCGCACGGATCCGCCCGGTTCGATCCTGCCGAACTCGATACGCTCAATGCCCGCCTGTTGCACGCGATGCCCTATGCTATCGCCGCGCCGCGCCTCAGCGCGTTGGGGCTCGAAGGCGAGGCCATGTGGTCCCTGCTGCGTGAGAACCTCGTCAAATTCCCCGACATCGTGGAATGGTCCAAGCTGCTGACCGGTCCAATTGAGCCAGTCGTGGCCGACGAGGATCGTGACTTCCTGGCCTTGGCCAAGGCGCTGCTGCCCCCTGAGCCATGGGACGACACCACCTGGAGCCAGTGGACCAATGCCCTCAAGGCGAGCACCGGGCGCAAGGGCAAGAGCCTGTTCTTGCCGCTGCGCATGGCCCTGACGGGCCGTCACGATGGTCCGGAACTCAAGTCCCTGCTTGTCCTGCTCGGGCGTAAGGTGTGTCTGGACCGACTACCCTGACGCTCTTGCCGCCAAGCTCGACAATCCGCAACTCCGGCGCGGCTGGGGCACTCGGCTGACGCGCAATTTCTCCCGGCCCTGCCGGACGCGGTCTGGGCAGGGGGACATCGACAAGGGCGACAGTCGCTACAGCTTCCGCCGGGGAGGCCTGCACCGGTGTAACCCCTCGGGGATCCCGCAATGGCATGGGAATGCGCAGCCCATTGATGTCCAGCATTGCCCGGTTGCTGCCATCTGCTGCGGCCACCACGGTCACCGAACCATCGGCAGTGGGCGCGGCACTGCAACTGGCCGACTTGTCGAACTCATTGCGATAGGCAAAGGCCGTTGGCAGCGACATATAGGGCACGCCATTGATGCTGCGCATCTGCTCGGGCTCTTCGCCCGGATTGCTGTAATAGTAGAGTTCGACTGCCGTGTTGGGGCACATCTGCTGGCAACTGATCGCGTCATTGCCGATATAGTCGGGCAGGGTGGCGTAGCTGATCGGCCAGAAATAGCCATCGCTCAGGCGCACGCATACCGTGCGCACTGTGTTGTAGCCCTGATAGCCCCAGTAATCGCCGCCGTCGATGAAATCGCCATTGGTGAAATCGCCCTCTGATGTCGTACCAAAGATCCGGTCGAAAATATTCTGGCGTTCACGGGTAAACGTCGCGTTGGATCCCGAATTGCAGCCGAAGCGTGCCATTTCCTGCAGGATGGCCTCGCGCTGCTGGGCCACCGCATTGGCGGTCTCTACCGATTGGCTCACCTGGGCATAGTCATCCCGCAGGCTCAGCACGTCGCGCGCGATTAACTGGCAGCTCCGGCTCAGCGTGCGACCGGCGCGCGCGTCGTCATTGCAGCCTTCACGAATGTAGCGGCTCTCTGCCTGTTGCACCTGGCGCTGCAACTGACGCGCCGCGTTGGAGTTGCTGCCGAGCTGGCGGAAGTCGCCATTGCGGTCGAACTGGGCCAGCGCTGACTGCAATTGCTGGCACTGGGCCGCCTGCGCATGGGCTGCCTCGACATCCAGCACCAGGACGATTGCCGTCAGGATCAGCAGGACAATTGGGCGAAGCCCGGACAAAGTGAAATTCACGCCATATTCCCGTTTGCGGAGGCCAAACCCGCTTGCGTCTAATGGGCCCTGGTGGGTCGCGCAGCAAATCAATGACTTGAAGCGCCAAACTGATTCTAACGCCATGGATAATGCTTTAACGTCCGTGGCAACATTATAGCGACATGATTTGCCCTGCGGTAGCGCGTCCGGGCAACACAAGCTTCAAGGAGAGATCGCATGAAACTCGCCACACTGCGCAATGGCCGCCCCGACGGTCAGCTCGTGGTCGTTTCCAGCGATCTTGAAAGATGCGTTTCTGCTGGCCGTATCGCGCCCAACCTCCAGGCCGCCCTTGATGAATGGGCGCACGCCGAGCCTGCCTTGAAGGCGCTTGCGGCCCAGCTTGATGCTGGCGAGATTACCGGCCAGGTCTTCGACCCCAAGGCAGCTCATGCGCCTTTGCCCAGGGCTTATCAGTGGATCGATGGTTCGGCCTATATGAGCCATCTGGAGCGCGTCCGGTCGCTCAAGGGCAGCAAGGACGAAGAGCTGCAATCCATCCGTCCGCTGCTCTATCAGGGCGGCTCCGATTCGCTTTCGGCCGCCACGGCGCCAATCGTAATCACCGGCGACGACCTGGCGCTCGATTTCGAGGGCGAAGTCGGCGTGATCATCGGCGCCGTGCCCATGGGTGCGACCCGCGAGCAAGCCAGGTCTGCGATTCGGCTGGTGACTGTGCTCAACGACGTGTCGCTACGTCGTCTGGTTGTCGATGATCTCCAGAACGGATTTGGCTTTTTCCACGCCAAGCCATCCACCGCCTTTGCGCCCATTGCGATGACCCCGGCCAGCCTTGGCGCCGACTGGCGTGACGATCGCCTGCACCTGCCCATTCGTATCGAAGTCAACGGCAAGCTTTATGGGCGGCCAAATGCCGGCACTGGCATGCATTTCGATTTTGCGGATCTGATCGTCGAGGCGGCCCGCACCCGCAATTTGGCAGCCGGCACCATTATTGGCGGCGGCACAGTGTCCAATCCACACGATCAGACCTTGCCGCTCAAACCCGACGGCATCGGGTTTGCCTGCATTGCCGAGGCGCGTACGGCGGAAAAAGCCAAGTACGGCAGGGCCCGCACACCGTTTCTGAAGCCTGGCGACAGGGTGCGCATCGGCGCCATAGATCAAAATGGAATCTCGGTCTTTGGCGATATCGATCAGACGGTCGAACTGCTGGCCCGCTGACCGATAACTTTCACGTGTGCCCGTTGGGCCTGTCACAAAGCCATGTAATCGTGCCGACAACGGGAACAGAGGCCCGGTTCGATGCACATCTTTTTTGAGGGAACCAATTGATGCTCAACCGCAAGCTTGCCAGCTTTGCTGCCGTTGCCTTTCTGGCCATCGGTGCTGTCACCGTATTTGCTCAGGATGCTTTCACCCCACCTGCTACGCCGGAAGAGGCCGTCTCCATGCGCCAGGCTCTTATGCGCGAAGACGGTGGGATTCTGCGCACGGCACGCGACCTGACCGGTGACGAGGCGGTCGCGGCAATGACAACCCTGCGCGACAATTACAGCCACATTCCGGAGCTGTTCCCCGAAGGCTCCATCGTTGGAGACACGAAAGCCCTGCCGGCCATTTGGGAGAACTGGGAAGCCTTTACGGCCATTGTCGATACCGGTCTGGCTGCCGCAGAAGCGGGCCGCGCCGCCGCCGAAGCCGGGGATGCGGCCGGCTATGCTGGCGCGTTGCAGACCCTGATGGGCACCTGCGGGCAGTGCCACCAGCAATTCCGTTCCTGACAACGGAATCAAGTTTCGTTCGCCTCCAGAGCGATCGGGCGGTCTTCGGACCGCCCCTTTTTGGTTCGGAGCGTTTCCAGCAAAATGGTTCCGGTTTCGCGGTTTGGAAACATGGCGCGCAAAATCACTTGATTTCTTCTGGCCGCCCGGCCAATCTCCGCGCCATGAACACCGCGTGCACCATTATCTGCTGCATTATTACCTGCTAACCCAGCGTTGGCGGAGCGGTCTTCTTCATCCTGACGGTTTGAAAACGGATAGAGGCTCTCCCGCCAGAGCAATTCCGTATGGCCTACAGGACCTCGCGATGACCACGGCAAAGCCGCAGCTTTCTCTCTACAACACGCTTACCCGGACCAAGGCCCACTTCGTGCCGATGGACGAGAAAAATGTGCGTCTCTATGCCTGCGGCCCCACGGTCTACGACTTCGCCCATATCGGCAATGGCCGCGCCGCCATCGTCTTCGATCTGCTGTTTCGCCTGCTGCGCCACACCTATGGCGTCGAGCACGTCACCTATGTGCGCAACATCACCGACGTCGACGACAAGATCAACGCCCGCGCCCTGCGCGACCATCCCGACCTGCCGCTGAACGAGGCCATCCGCAAGGTCACCGAAACCACCGCCGCGCAATACGGGAAAGACGTGGCCGCGCTCGGCTGCCTCGAGCCGACCATCCAGCCCCGCGCCACCGAAAACATCGCCGAAATGCAGGCGATGATCCAGCGCCTGCTGGACAAGGGCAACGCTTATGAGGCGGGCGGCGAAGTGCTGTTTGCCGTGGATTCCATGCCCGACTACGGCCAGTTGTCCGGCCGCAATCTCGAAGACAACCTCGCTGGCGCCCGCGTCGCGGTGGACACGCACAAACGTAATCCGGCCGACTTCGTGCTCTGGAAACTGTCGTCCGAGGATGAACCCGGTTGGGAGAGCCCCTGGGGCCGCGGTCGGCCTGGCTGGCATATCGAATGCTCTGCCATGTCTGAGCGCTATCTGGGCGAAACCTTCGACATTCACGGCGGCGGACTCGACCTCATTTTCCCGCACCACGAAAACGAAATCGCCCAGTCGCGCTGCGCCCACGGCTCGCACACCATGGCCAATGTCTGGATACACAACGGCTTCCTGCAGGTCGAAGGCCAGAAGATGAGCAAGAGCCTGGGCAACTTCTTTACCATCCATGACCTCCTCGAGACCAAAGCTTTGGGCGGCCGAAAATGGCCCGGCGAAGTGTTGCGTCTTGCCATGCTGATGACGCATTACCGCGAGCCGATCGACTTCACGGTGCGACGGTTGGAGGAAGCTGAAGCGTTGCTCAACGGCTGGTACCGTGCTGTGGGCGACGTGACGGCCGAGGGCGGACTTTTATGCGCCGGCATGGTCGACGCGCTTGATGACGACCTGAATACCCCGGCAGCCGTCCGGGCCTTGCATGAACTGCGCGCCGAAGCAGTCAAGGGTATCGTGCCAGCCATGCGCTCGCTTAAGGCAAGCGCGGCCTTGCTTGGCTTGCTCACTGATACGGCAACGCATTGGTTTTCCGGCGAGGATGTGGAGGCTGGCGCGGTTCAAACGCAAGTAGCCGCCCGCCTTGCCGCCCTGAACGCCAAAGACTTCGCCAAGGCCGACGCCATCCGCAACGAACTTGCCGACCAGGGCATCGCGCTGATGGACTACAAGGACGAGGCCGGCCAGCGTCAGACCAAGTGGGAGGTCAAGCGGTGACCTTCCTGCCATGCCCTGTCAGCGGAATCGCGCCAGATCGCGGCTTCTCAAAACGGAGTTGGACCCATGCTTGATCACGTTGGAATCCTCGTCGCGGACTGGAACAAGGCCAAGGCCTTTTACGACGCCGCATTCGCCCCGCTCGGCATCACCCTGCTCAACGAAGTTCCAGTGGAATTTACCGGCGGCGTCAAAGTGGGCGGCTATGGCAAGGAAGGGCCGGATTTCTGGCTGACCGAGGCAACGGAAACCGGTCCCGGCCGCCACTATGCCTTCCGCACCGAGACCCGCGCTGATGTTGACGCCTTCTACACAGCCGCCTTGGCCGCGGGTGGAACCGACAACGGTGCACCGGGTCTGCGCGAGCACTACCATCCGACCTATTACGGCGCTTTTGTCATTGATCCCGATGGCAACAATATCGAAGCAGTGTGTCATGCCCCAGGCTGAAGCCCATACCGGTGGCTGCCAGTGTGGCGCGGTTCGTTTCCGCGTCACTCGTCTCGGCCGGCCGTCCATTTGTCATTGCCGCATGTGCCAGAAGGCCTTTGGCGGTTTCTTCGGCCCCCTGGTTACGGCGCATAATGCCGTCTGGACCCGTGGCGAACCGAAATGGTTTCAGAGCTCCAATGCCGCCCGCCGCGCCTTTTGTGGCGAATGCGGCACCCCACTTGCCTATGAGACGCGTTTCGGGCTCGAATTGGCCATCGGTGCCTTTGACGACCCAAAAGTCGCCGCCCCCGAAATCCAGGTCAATCTGACCGACCGGCAGCCATTCTTTGCCGGGCTCAGCACGCTGCCCGAACGTCATGATGTCAGCGACGAGTGGCGCGACTTCATGGCCGGCATCCATTCAAATCAGCATCCAGATCACGACACCAATGACTGGCCACCCAGGGAGAAAACCTGATGGAACGCTACAAAAAAGAGGTCAGTGGCGGGTGCCAGTGCGGCGCCGTGCGTTACCATGCGACGGAAATGATGGATAACTCCCACATTTGTCACTGCCGTATGTGCCAGAAGGCAGTGGGCAATATATTTGCCGCGCTGGTCGCCGCGCCGCGCGAGGCGATCACCTGGACCCGCGATGAACCGGCACGGTTCCGCAGTTCCTATCATGTCGATCGCGGCTTCTGCGTCCGCTGCGGCACGCCGTTGTTCTATGACGACCTGAGCGGCGATCGTGTCAATTTCACCATTGGCTCGCTCGACCACCCCGAAGAATTTCCACCCCACGCCAATACCGGCAATGAAAGCCGCGTCCCCTGGTTCGATACGTTGCCATCCATCGAGCATGGCGGCATTACCGAGGACCCCGAGCGCGAAGACTGGTGGAGCGCGATTCAGGCGACTTCACACCAGCACCCCGACCACGACACTGACGTCTGGCCCGTAAAACAATAAGTACAGTTAGGCCCCTTATGTCCCGCACACGCCTCTATTTGTTCGACACTACCCTGCGCGACGGCGCGCAGACCGCCGGCATCGAGTTCTCGCTTGAGGACAAGATCGCCATTGCCGGCATGCTCGAAAAGATTGGCGTGGACTATATTGAAGGCGGTTATCCCGGTGCCAATCCCGTCGACACCGCGTTCTTTGAAAAGAAACGCACCAGCAAGGCGGTCTTTACCGCCTTCGGCATGACCAAGCGGGCAGGGCGCTCGGCAGCCAACGACCCCGGCGTCATGGGGCTGGTCAATTCGGCGGCTGGGGCTGTCTGCTATGTCGCCAAGGCTTGGGATTACCAGGTCGAGCTGGCGCTTGGCTGCAGCACCGACGAGCACCTCGAAGGCATCGCCGATTCTGTTCGCACTGCCTCCGGCGCCAACAAGGAAGTGCTGGTCGATCTCGAACATTTCTTTGATGGCTACAAGGCCAATCGCACCTATGCGCTTGCTTGTGTGCAGACGGCGCTCGAGGCCGGTGCGCGCTGGGTGGTGCTCTGTGACACCAATGGTGGCACCATGCCCTCGGAGGTGCGCGAGATCGTTGCGGACGTGATGACCATCGCCTCCGGTGACCGTTTGGGCATCCATCCTCATGACGACACCGGCCAGGCCGTTGCCAATGCCCTGGCGGCCGTGGAGGCCGGCGTCTGCCAGATCCAAGGTACGCTGAACGGCCTGGGCGAGCGTTGCGGCAATGCCAATCTGGTGACCCTGATCCCGACCCTGGCGCTCAAGCCCTTCTACGCGGAACGCTTCGAAACTGGCATTTCGTCCGCACATCTCGAAAGGCTGACGCATATTTCGCGCGCTTTCGATGATCGGCTCAATCGCGCCCCGGCGCGGCAGGCGCCCTATGTCGGGGCATCGGCTTTTGCCACCAAAGCTGGCATCCACGCCTCGGCCCTGCTCAAGGATTTTTCTACCTATGAGCATGTGCCGCCTGAAAGTGTCGGCAATGAACGGTCCATCATGGTGTCCCAGCAGGCTGGCAAGTCCAACCTGCTCACCGCCTTGGCGCGCCACGATATCGTGCTGCAAAAGGACGACCCGAAGCTGGAAAAGCTGCTGGCCACCGTCAAGGAGCGCGAATCTCGCGGATACTCCTACGATGGCGCCGATGCGTCCTTCGCGGTTCTCGCCCGTCGTGTCCTTGGAATCTTGCCCGATTTTTTCGATGTCGAGAACTATCGCGCCATGGTGGAGCGCCGCCACAATGCCCTTGGTGAGGAAGTCACTGTCACCGAGGCCGTGGTCAAGATCCGTGTGGATGGCGAATTGTTGATGTCGGTGGCCGAAGGCAATGGCCCGGTCAACGCCCTGGACCAGGCCCTGCGCAAGGATCTGGGCAAATATTCGTCCCGAATCGAGGATCTCGAGCTGGTGGACTTCAAGGTCCGTATCCTGGACGGCGGCACGGGCGCGGTCACCCGTGTGCTGGTCGAAAGCCGCGATGGCAGCGGTGAGCGCTGGGTAACTATCGGCGTTTCGCCCAATATCATTGATGCCTCGTTTGAAGCTCTGTATGAATCAATCACATACAAGCTGTTGAAGACTGAGGCGGCACAGGATTCGACGCTGGGGGCAAACACCAGCCAGGCGGGAACGCTCGCCGGCTGATTGAATTTTTACCGGGAGGGCAAACTGGCCGAAACCGCTCCGAAACGACCTCTGGCTCTGACGATCGGGGCAGCGGCAGTCACTCTACTCGTTGTTCTAGGCGTTCTGTCCGGTCCATCGATTGTCACCTGTTTCAACAGCCCCGAGGGAATGGGGCAGTGCCTGCGCGGCAAGATGGTCGAGGTCGGGCTTATCCCGGCTCCGCCTGCGCCTGCTGTTGCCGAGACCGATGCACCCGCTGAAGAGGTCGTCGCCAATGTCGAAGAAGCGGTGCCGGCTGAACCGGAACTGGATGTCACACCTGCTTTAGAGGCCGAAGCTGACGTCGATCAGGTCGTCGCCGCCACGTTTGGCCTGCTGCGGGCCGAGCCGGATGGCTCGGTTGTCATCGCCGGTAGCGGTACGCCCGGTAGCCGTGTTGAAGTCTTCGCCAATGGCGAACTGCTCGGCACCGTCGAGGTGGGGTCGAGTGGTGACTGGGTCTTTGTGCCCGACACGCCGTTGCCCCCTGGCGGTTTGGAAATCACGCTGGGCGAAGAAGGCAAGCCCGGCACCGCCGAGGACTCCTTCATTGTCGTCATCGACGAAGACAAGACCAGCCAGCCTCTGGTGGTAGCGAGCACGCCTGGCGAGGCCAGCGAAGTGCTTCAGGGCCTGACGGACCCGGCCCAGATCGCCCAGGCGCCCGTGCCCGCTCAGAAGCCGGCAACCACTGAAGCGCCGATATCTGCGGCAGCGCCTGAGACTGCCGGAGCAGGCGAACCTGCCGACGTCGCTGAGCCGGCGGTTGAAAGCGAGACTGCTGTGGCCGCACCTGTCGAACAGGCGGACGTGTCCCAGCCATCGACGGCGACAGAAAGCGTTCCGGCGGTCCCAGCGCCAGAGTCTGATGCCGATCGGTCGGTCGACGAACCCGCCATGGACGTTGCGGCTCTTCCTGAACCGGCAGAGCCGGATGCATCATCTGCTGCCGAGCCGCCGCCCGCCACGCGGGAGTCGCTTCCGACCCAAGAGGCGCCTGCTACCCAAGCGGCTGCAGTCGCCGCCGACGCGGCTGAGCCCGCAGCGGCCACGGATTCGACTGAGCCGGCCGAACCGGTCGTCGAGCCGCCGGTTGAGTCTGAAGTTGCCACTGAGGACACAGTGGACGCCGCCGAGACCCCGGTGGCCGCCACCGACGAGCCAGTTGTGGACCAGACGCCTGCCGAGGAACCTGCGCCGGTGCAAACCGCTGTGGTGGTGCCGCCGACCATCGATGCCATAGAGCTCGAGAACGATCGCACCTTCTTTGCAGGTGCCGGGCCCGATGGCGGGATCATTCGCCTCTATGTTGACGACAGCTTCGTTGCCGATACGACTGTTGAAGGTGGGCGCTGGCTGGTCGAGGCCGGTCCGGTCCTTGATTCACCCAGCCAGCGGGTGCGTGTTGATCTGCTGCAACCGGGTTCCGCGGATGTCATCGCGCGCGCCGAAGTCGATTTCGTCGTGGATGTCCCGGGTGCCGACACGCCGATCGATGTTGCTCAAGCACCAGCACCGGAAAGCGAACCCGCTTCAGCGCCTGAAACCACCGCTCCCCCGGTCCCAGCACCGGCGGCAGACGCGCCAGTCGAGCCTGCGGTTGTCGCTCCCGACGTGCCTGCGATCGAAGCCGACGTGGCTGTACCAGAGGAGGGGACTCCCCAACCAGCCGAGACGCCTGAGCCGGTCGTTGCCGAGCCTGAACAGCCGTCTGAAGCGCCAGACGTGCAAGTTGCAGCAGGTGATCAGACAAAGCCTGTATCGGCCCAACCGACGACTACCCCAACTGCCGCCGATGCGCCCGCTTCGGAGGAACTACAGCAGGCACTGGCCGAACCGGTTGAGTCGGCTGTGGAAACGGTCTCGGACGAGCCTACCGTGCCGACCATGGTCGCCGTGTCACTGGGAGATCCGGATGCGCAGCGTTTCGCTTCCGGCAAGGCCATTATTCGCCGTGGCGACAACCTTTGGACCATCGCGCGTCGCGTTTACGGTGAAGGGCTCAAGTACACAACGATCTACCAGGCCAACACTGGGCAGATTCGCGATCCGGACCGCATCTATCCGGGTCAGGTCTTCGACCTGCCCGAGGAAGTGCCGGTTCAGTAATCCACCAGAAAGCGGCGCCGAAAGGCGCCGTTTTCACGGGACTATTGATTTTCTGCGCCGCAAGCCCCATCTTCCATCGCAATTCACCGATCAACTGGACAGGGCCAGCCCCACTGGGCGGTCCCGACACGCCGAGCACAGCGCCATGCATGATGATGACATTGCCAATACCATGCGCGCACTTGGGCATCCCGTACGGCTGGAAATTCTGCGCATCCTGGCGACCCAGCAGCAGGGTCAATGCTGCTGTGCCGATGTGACGGACAGCCTGACCCTGGCCCAGTCGACCGTATCCCAGCACATCAAGGTCCTGCTTGATGCAGGCCTGATCGAGCGCAAGCCGCATGGCACGCGCAATCGCTATTGTCTCCGCCATGACAGACTGGCCGAACTCGGTTCGGCCTTTGGCGGTCTCCTCAAGGGGCTGGCGCCCGTCGCCGCCAACAAGGAAACGGAACAGGCCTGATGGCTTCTGACAGCACTGAGAAGAAACCGTCCGTCAGCGCGGACGAAGGATCGGTATTTTCTACGGTTCGCAATCTCTGGTCCTACATGTGGCCGGATAATCGCCCCGATCTGAGATTGCGCGTGATCATGGCGCTGGCAGCGCTCTTGGCCAGCAAGGTCGCCACCACACTCATACCCTTCGCCTATAAGGGCATCATCGACAGCCTGGATGGTCCCGAGCCGGATCAGACCATTTTCCTGGGATTGGCAATCCCGCTGGTGTTGGTCATCGCCTATGTCCTGGGCAACATCATCGATGCCGGCTTCCAGCAATTGCGCGATGTCTGGTTCGCCAGTGTCGGCCAGCATGCCGTGCGCAAGCTGGCCTTGCAAACCTTTCATCACATGCACCGTCTGTCCCTGCGCTTCCACCTGCAGCGGCGCACAGGCGGCCTGTCCCGCGTCATCGAACGCGGCACCAAGGGCATCGAGACGGTGGTCCGTTTCGCCATGCTCAACATCGCCCCGACCATGGTCGAGTTCGTGGTGGTCGCCATCATCTTCGTCTGGCTGTTCGGTATCAGCTATCTCGGCGTGCTGGTGGTGATGATCTGGGGCTACCTCTATTTCACCATCAAGGCCTCGAACTGGCGCATTTCCATCCGCCGGGACATGAACGAGAGCGACACCGATGCCAACGGCAAGGCGATCGACAGCCTGCTCAACTTCGAAACGGTGAAGTATTTTGCCAATGAGGACATGGAGGCCAGGCGCTTCGATGGCGCGATGGAAGGCTATGAACGCTCGGCCATCCGCATCTGGACCTCGCTCGGCTTTCTCAATTTCGGCCAGGCCGTCATCTTCTATGGTGGCTTTCTTGTCATCTCCATCATGTCCATTCTCGGCGTCATGGATGGCACGCTGACTCTTGGCGATTTCGTCCTGCTCAACACCTTCCTGATGCAGATCTACCGTCCGCTCAACTTCATCGGCTTCGTCTATCGCGAGCTCCGTCAGGGCCTCACCGATATCGAAGAGATGTTCAAGCTGCTCGACCAGGATCCCGAAATCCAGGACAAACCAGGCGCCAAGGCGCTTGCCGTGACTGGTCCCGTCATCCGCTTTGAGGATGTCAGCTTCCACTACGATCCTGATCGCCCGATCCTGAAAGGCGTGAGCTTCGAGGTGCCTGCCGGCAAGACCGTCGCTATTGTCGGCCCCACCGGAGCGGGCAAGTCGACCATCTCGCGCCTGCTGTTCCGCTTCTATGACGTCACCGGTGGCCGCGTCACGATCGATGGGCAGGACCTGCGCGAGGTCGCCCAGGAAAGCCTGCGTTCGGCTATTGGCATGGTTCCGCAGGATACCGTGCTGTTCAACGATACCATCGGCTACAATATCGAATATGGCCGGCCGGGTGCCTCTGCAGAAGAGGTCAAGGAGGCTGCGCGTATGGCGCAGGTGGCCGGCTTTATCGAAACCTTGCCCAAGGGGTACGCCACTCCCGTAGGCGAGCGCGGCCTGAAACTCTCGGGCGGCGAAAAACAGCGCGTTGCAATTGCCCGAACCATACTCAAGTCGCCCTCGATCCTCATCCTCGATGAGGCCACTTCTGCCCTGGACACCAAAACCGAACGGGACATTCAGGCTGCGCTGGACGAGGTCTCGCGCAACCGAACCACCGTGGTTATTGCTCACCGCCTCTCCACGGTCGTCAATGCCGACGAAATCCTGGTGTTGCGGGACGGACAGATCGCCGAGCGCGGTGATCACGCCAACTTGCTGCAACAGGATGGGCTCTACGCCCAGATGTGGAACCGCCAGCGCGAAGCAAGTGAAGCTGCCGAACTTCTGGCCCGCACCCAGGACGACCCCGATGGCTTCGTCAAGCGCGGCACGCCAGCGGCGGAATAGCCGTCAGGTCAGCCCAGCGGCCACAACAGGCCTGGAACATCGCTATGCCGATGTCCCAGAACAATGAGCGCATCTTGTTGGCGTCAGTCCCATAGCTTAGCGTCAAGCCTGCGTGGGCCTAGCACAGATCCGCGCCGCCGCTCATTGCCCACCAGAGCTCGCACCTAGCGGCGTCGTCAGAGGCGTTTCGATGGGAGCAGCGTCATGACCGTATCGATCCGCAGGGCGAGTGACGAAGACAAAACCGCAATCGCCAATCTGATCCAGCTCTATCTGCACGACATGACGGAGTTTATGCCATTTCCCGTCGAGCTGGATGGGCGATTTGAATATGGCTTCCTCGACCGTTTCTGGCGCCACCCCTATTACATTATGTCTGGCGAAGAGATAGCAGGCTTCGCGCTGGTCATTGACGAATGCCCGCTGACTGGCCGAAAGCCGTGCTGGTTCATGGCGGAATTTTTCGTGCTACGCGCCTATCGGGGCAGGGGCGTCGGCCGGACGGCGCTCGACCTGGCGCTTGAAGCGCATCCCGGCGCCTGGCATATCGCTGTGCCCCACGCCAACGTTGCGGCCCAGAAATTCTGGCCCCGGGCGCTCGGCGGCAGGTTGGTGACGTCCCGCGACATCGCATTCGATGGTGACACCTGGACGCTGACAGCGTTCCAATCCCAATAGAAACACAAAAAAGGCCCGCATCGATGCGGGCCTTTCTCATAGACTGAAAAGATGTCTCTACTCGGCTGCATCTCTTCGGCTGACCACAGTCACGCCATTGGCTTGCTTCTCAGTCAACCCGGCATCCTTGGACACGATGTAGCGTTTCGAACTGTCTGCATCTTCAGGGATTTCCACGGCCATGCCGTCAAAGCCTGCCGGTGCCGCCTCTTCCTTCTGGCGGAAGGGGCTGGCGATCCAGGCGCCGACTGCAGCAAAGATCGATCCGAGCCAACGGATCTGGCTCCACATCACCGTGGGTGCGGTAATCATCACCGGCACCATTACCAAGGTCAGGGCCGTAGACAGGAACAGGCCTGAGACGAGGGCCGCCGAGAGGTGAACGAACCACGAGCCTGCAATACCGCCCACCACGACTTCGCGGCGGATGAAGTCGAACTCGACATTGGCCCACATCGGGATCACCCCCAGCGCCGTCAGGAATGCGGTCAACAACACCGGACGCACGCGCTGGCTTACGGTCAGCAGCATTGCCTTGACCGCTTCCACATTCTGATGCCGGTGGTAGTCGTTATAGGTGTCGATCAGCACAATGCCGTTCTTCACCACGATACCCGCCAGTGCCACGATGCCCAGCCCGGTCATGATCGCCGAGAAGGTCATTCCGGTGACCAGCATGCCCAGCAGCACGCCCGCCACAGACATCACAACGGTCATCAGCGTCACGAGTACCTGATAGAAGCTATTATACTCCAGCAGCAGAATGAAGGAGATGAGAACCAGCGCCATGATCATCGCCTGACCGATAAAGGCATTGGCGTCACCCATTTGCTCTTCGGCGCCGCCGAACTCAACGTTCACACGGTCGGGGAAGTCCTGCTGAGCGATCCAGGTCTGCAGTTCCTCCACCTTGTCGGCGGGATAGACGCCTTCAGGCAGGTTGGTCAGTCCTGCGGCCACGGCCATCGTGTAAACCTGGTTGCGTCGCTCGATATTGGCCACCTTGGGGACGGCGGTGCGTTCGATGAAGTTCGACACCGGCACCAGACCCTGGCTGGTCGCAATGCGCATGGAGTCGAGCGCGTCGAAGGTCCGTTCGTCTTCCGGCAAGCGTACGCGAATGTCGAGTTCGTCCCCGGTCCCGGCATCCCGGTAGGTGCCCAGCTTCACGCCGGAAGTCACCAACTGCACATAAGGAGCCAGTTCGCGCACGCCGATGCCATACTTGCCGGCCTCGGCGCGATCCACCTTGATCTCCCAGTCAATGCCGGGGGAGGGGCGGCCGTCTTCGGCGTCGACAACCTCCGGCCAGGTGGCCAGGTGATTGCGGATCGCGGTCACGACCGGCACAAGGTCGTTGTAATTGGTACTCTCAACGCGCAGGTTGATGTCCTTGCCGGCCGGAGGCCCGCTCTCGGCCGCCAACAACTGGATGTCCAGGCCAGCAAAGCCGGACACGCGCTCGCGGATATTGGCAAAGATCTCCGCGGCCGGAACACGATGGTTCCAGTTGGTCAGCTGTAGCTGGAAGTTGCCAATTGTGTCGGGCGGCATGGTACCGAAGGCGCCGGTCGTGCCGAACTGCATGATCACGTCCTGAATGCCCTGGACCTGCATCAGCTCGTTTTCAACTTCCACCAGCATGTCCCGGATTTCCTCGGGCGAGTAATTGCCCCGACCAACCACGGCAACCGTTGCGAATTCTGGCTCGGAGGCCGGGAAGGCTTCTGATCCGGTGGGATTGGTCGCGTAGGCCACAAAGATTGTGGCGATGACGCCGAAGCCGACTGCCAGAGTCGGCAGCGGCCAATGCAGCAGTTTCTCCATTGCGCGCACGTAGAACCCGGTCAGTCCACCCACCTTCCTGGAGTCGAACTTGTCCGGATACATCACGATGTCGGCCTTGGCCTTTTCCTTCTCATCAACACGTGTCGAGGCGATGATCGAACCGATCACCGGCATAAAGATCAGCGCCGAGATGAAGGAGGCGATCATGACGATGATCACGATCGTCGGCAAATAGCTCATGAACTTGCCGATAATGCCGGGCCAGAACAGCAGCGGCACAAAGGCGCCCAGGGTGGTCGCCGTAGCGCCCACAACGGGTACGAACATCTTGCGCATCGCCATGATGAAGGCTTCACGCTTGGGTACGCCTTCTTGCAATTTGCGTTCGGCATATTCGACCACCACCACTGGATCGTCGACGAGCACGCCCACAGCGATCACCAGGCCGAACATCACCATCATGTTAATCGTCATGCCCAGCCCCTGGGCAACCAGGAACGCCATCATGAATGAAAGCGGGATCGACATACCGATCATTACGGCCGGACGTACACCCAGCGTCGCCACACAGGTAATCAGAACCAAAGCGACTGCCGTCAGCACGGCCGCTTCAAGCGAGCGGAACAGCGCTGTGGTGGTTTCCGCCTGGTCGAGGAAGAACGAATAGCTCACCCCCGTTGGCCAATCCTTGGCAACCTCCGCGGTCACCGCCCGTACCTTGTCGGAAACATCGATGATGTTGGTGCCCGGCTTCTTGGACACACCCATGATCAGGGCAGGGGAGCCGTTGACGTGCGTATATTCGGTCGCATCGGCTAGGGTACGGGTAATAGTGGCCACGTCGCCGAACGTTACGATGGTATTGCCATCGGTCTTGAGGGGCAGGCTGAAAACGTCTTCGGCCGTGGTGATCAAGCCCGGCACTTCGACATTGAACGAGCCCTGTCCGGTATTCAGCGTGCCGCCGGCCACCACCATATTGTTGCGCGACAGCGCGTCAAAGAGCTGGTTCGCGGTCAAGCCATAGGCCTCAAGCCGAAGCAGGTCGACCCGAACTTCGAGCTGCTCCTTGCGTGCGCCCGAAAGCACGGCCTCCCGGATCTCGGGAATGGCTTCGATGGCGTCCTGCAACAACTCGGCGCGCCGGACGAGTTCCTTTTCCGGCGCCGAACCATAGACGGCAACCGACATGACCGGACCGATGAAGTCGATTTCCGAGACGGTCGGATCGTTTGCGTCATCCGGCAGAGCGGCGCGCAAGGCGTCCATGCGGGCACGAGTGTCCTGCAGGGCCTTGTCCTTGTCGGTATTGATGTCGAACTCAAGCAGAACCGAGGCGTGGCCGGTTGTCGATGTGGTTGTGATGTTCTGCAGGCCCGGCAGGCCCGCCAGTTCATCTTCCGCCGGCTTGGCGAGCAGGTTCTCCGCATCGCGGGGCGAAACACCCGACTGGCTGATCGAGACATAAAGATAGGGAATGTCGATGGCGGGAAAACTCTCCTTGGGCAGGGAGAGGTAGGCCAATGTACCGCCGCCTAGAACGACGACCATGATCGTCAGGACGACCCGCGGCATCCTGAGGATTTTTTCGATAAAATCGAGCATGGCTTGCGTCCCTAGCTGGCAGCAGTTTCGGCGGACTGATCGGTCGGGCTGGCTTCAACGGCCTGCCCGGAATTCACGTTTTCCTGGCCTACGGTAATCACGTCGGAAACCAGTGGCAGACCGGTAACCCACACCCCCTCGCGCGTGTCGCTCACAATGGTAATCGGGTAGAAAGCGACCACACCGTCTTCCACCGTGCGCACACCCAACACGCCTTCATCATCCAGAGTCAGGACAGACTGTGGCAGCAGATGGCCGGGCGCGGTGCCGATATTCACGATCGCCTCAGCGGTTACCCCGTCGCGAATGGTGAAGTCATCGTTGGCAATTTCGATCTCAGCGGGGAATGCACGGGTCGCATTGTCTGCGACCGCTGATACATAGGTCACCTGTCCCGAAACGCTGTGGCCGGTTACAGTCGTGATTGTTGCTTCAAGACCCGTCTTGGCCAGACCGATATGGGCCTCTGGCACCATGCCGGTGAAAACGATCGGGTTGAGTTGCACGATGGTGGCGCAAGGTGCTCCAGCATTGAGCATTGAACCCGCTACCGCAACTGGATCCTGCACCAGCCCCGCGACCTTGGCGACGATCTCTGTTCGTTCCAGTTCTGCCTCGGCGTTGTCCAGACCGGCTTTGGCCTGGCTTACGCCTGCCTTGGCCTGAGCCAGCGCGACTTCAACCGCATTGGCAGTATTGGCAGCGGCCAATCCGCGATCGCGCAGATCGACATTGGTGTCAAAATTCAATTGTGCCTGTGCCAGGGCCGCCTCGGCCTGTGCCAGCCCCGCTTCTGCCTGGGCCACAGCCGCGACGCGTGTTCCCTGGTCGAGCGTACACAGCGGATCGCCCACCTCGACGCGCTGCCCTTTGGTGACATGCACGACGTCTACAGCGCCTGAGGTTTCGGCGACGGCCGTGACAGTAGCCTTGGCCTGGGTGCGTCCGCGCAGTGGCACCTCTATGGGCATCGCTGCAGCCGTGAACCGTTGGGTGCGCACGCTTTGCAGCGGCGCGCCAGATCCGGTCGTCGCTTCATTTCGTTGCGCGATTGTCAGCGCCGGATCGACTTCAGGTCCATTGTGCTCGGCCAGCACCCCTGCATCGGCCAGGGTGGTCGCAATCGGACCATGATCTTCGCCCTCGATCATGGCGATGATCGGCGTCTCGCCATTGCCAGGTCCCTGGCCGCCCTGAACCAGGGTTCCAGTTGCCAGCCAGCCACCGGCAAGAAGCAGGATGACGACGGCCAAACCATAGGAGAACAGTGCACGCATAAAGTTTATCTCGCCCCTTATTCTGCCGCGTCTTCGCGTGGCTCGGCTCGCGCCATTGTGATTAGTTCGTGCATATGGGTGCGCAAATGTTGTTCCGCAACCTCCAATACTGCACGTCCGTAGTTGATGACCCACATATCTGCTGCATTGCAGCTATGCTCTTTGGGTGCCTGTTCCACTTTCTTGAGATCCTCGGCCGTTCTTTCGAGAAACTCATTGCAACGCAGCTCGACCAGATCGCGCGGCAGGATGTGCGCAAATCGCGCAAAGAGCAGGAAGGGGCTGCGGAACACGTCTTCGCCCAGCGGCTCGCTGAGTTCGGCCGCAAAAGCGGCCTTTCCTGCTTCGGTGATCGAATAGACCTTGCGCGCAGGCTTGCCGGCCTGTTGCTCGGTGCGGCTAGACACCAGGCCATCATCTTCCAGGCGGGCAAGCGCGGGATAAATCGAGCCATAGCTGGCTTCGACGAAATAGGCGAAATTGCCTTCCGTACACATCCGGCGAATATCGTATCCGCTGGCCTCTTCGTCATAGAGAATGGAGAGGCATAGAGTCCTGACGTTCATGCGCGCGTTCCTCTGGCCATATTCTGGTCCGATATATGATCGGCCTATATATGGCTCCGGCACCTGCTGCAAGCCAAACGGCAGAGAACGTCGTGCAGATCAGTTGACCGCTGATTGCATGTCTGAGATTGGCTCAAGGCCAGCCAAAGGGTTTCGGGACCTAGCAGGCTTGCCGGACCGCATTCACAATTCGATGAGGCGCCGCATTTCGCTGGCCCCGGTCTGCGCAAGCTCCAGGCTGGCCGCCGCGACAAAATAGGGATTGAGGAACTTCATCTCCCTCTTGCCGTAGCGCATCGGGGCGCCATCCAGTGTGAGAACAGCGCCGCCCGCTGCTTCAAGCACGGCCTGCCCGGCGGCGGTATCCCATTCGCAAGTCGGGGTAAATCGGGGGTAGAGTTGCGCATCCCCGCGCGCCAGCAGACAGAACTTGAGCGATGAGCCCACCGACACATCGCTGTCCACGTCCAGTGTGTGGCAAAGCTGCGCAAGGGCCGCATGACCATGGCTGCGGCTGGCGACAATCTTGGGACGCTGCGACAGCCCTACCTTGATGGCTTCGCGCCCTGCCACAACGCCATTTGCAATCTTGCCGGCCCAGGCACCATCCGCGTCACCCACGAAGATTTCGCCGCTGGCGGGTGCGAGCACGACCCCCATCACCGGCCGGCCCTGCTCGACCAGCGCAATATTGACGGTAAACTCGCCATTGCGCTTGATGAATTCCTTGGTGCCATCCAGCGGATCTACGACGAAATAGCGTTCGCCCAGTTGGGGGATGATCCCCGCAGCAACGCTCTCTTCACCCAGCATCGGCAGGCCGGTAATCTTCAAGTGCTCGATTATAATCGCCTCGGCCGCTGCATCGGCCTCGGTTACCGGCGAGCCGTCATCCTTGGTCACCACATGGATCGGCCGGTCATAGACCGCGCAGATCACCCCTGCCGCGGCGATCGCGGCATTGACGGCAATATCGGTCAATGACAGGGCAGGGGCCTCGGACATCATGCCTCTCGTCCCGCTCGAATAACCACGTCGAGTCCCAGATCGAGCGGCGTCGCACCCATGGTGATCTGGCTCGTGGAGATGAAGTCCACACCGGTCTCGGCGATGGCCCGCACCCGGTCCAGCTTTACGCCGCCCGACGCTTCCAGTTTCGCCCGGCCACCATTGATCGCCACGGCCTCGCGCAGGGTGTCATTGTCCATATTGTCCAGCATGATGATCCGGGCCCCGGCCTCCAGCGCTTCTTGAAGTTCCGCCAGCGTTGTCACTTCGATCTCGATGGCGACCAGGTGCCCGGCATAGGCTTCGGCTGCCTTGTAGGCCGCAGCCACGCTGCCGGCGACAGCGATGTGATTATCCTTGATCAGGATAGCGTCATTGAGCGCAAAGCGGTGATTGGCGCCGCCGCCACAGCGCACGGCATATTTCTCGAAGGCACGCAGACCGGGGGTGGTCTTGCGGGTGTCGCAGATCATGGCGCCCGTTCCCGCGACGGCGTCGGCATAGCGCCGGGTCTGGGTTGCGATCCCGCTCAGGTGGTTCAGGAAATTCAGCGCCACCCGCTCGCCTGACATGACAAGTCGTGCCGGACCGGAAATCTCTGCGACGGTACCGCGGACCTCGACGCGATCACCATCGGCAAGCTTGGCTGAAAAGATGACGCCGTCGCCCACCAGCCGGAAGGCCGCAGCGGCAAGTTCGAGACCCGCAATCACACCCGCTTCACGTGCCGAAAGCGTGGCAGTGGCCCAGGCGTCCGGCGCCAGCGTTGCCTGGCTGGTCAGGTCACCCGCCAGCCCCAGATCTTCCTCCAGCGCCGCTGTGACAGCACGTTCAATCGACAGGCGAGACAGTTGAGGGGGAAGGGCGGTCATGACGCGTCACCGATAACAAGGGCTGGCCCGTCATGTACGACGCAGGCTGGGAGCTGACAACAGCGCCAAGGGGTACGCTTTTGTGTCTCAGCCGCCTAACGCAGCAAACTCTGCCCTCCATCGATCCACACCGGGCTGCCCGTGACGTGCCGCGCCGCATCGGAAACCAAAAAGGCGATGACATCGGCCACATCGCCAGGTTTGCCTTTTGCACCTTCGGTCAGCGGGATATCGCCCTCGGGAAAATGCAGCGGAATCCCGGCTTCCTCGCTTTCGCGATGTTCTGTGCTGTCCTCGATGTCGCTTTCGATCGCGCCGGGGCAGACAGCATTGATGCGGATCTTCTTCTGACCCAATTCAAGCGCCAACTGCTTGACCATCGCTAATTGGCCCGCCTTGGTTGCGCTGTAGGCAGTTGCGCCCGGGGAGGTGAAAGTGCGCGTCCCGTTGATCGAGGAGACCACCACAATGGCCCCGCCGCCAGCTGCCTCCAGCGCCGGCACGGCGTGATGAATCGTCAGGAAGGTGCCGCGCAGATTGACAGCAATGGTCTTGTCCCATTCCTCGGGCGCCAGGTCTTCAATGGGCGCCCACACTCCATTAATGCCGGCATTGGCCACGACGATGTCGAGTCGCCCGAAATGCCCAAGGATCTCGGCAATCAGCGCCTTCATCCCGGCGTCATCGGTGATGTCGCAGGTCGCCGCCCTGGCTTTGCCCCCGGCGTGCTCGATCTCGGCAGCAGTGGCCTCAACCTCATCGCGGGTGCGGCTGATGGCAATGACGGTCGCCCCGTCACGCCCCAGTCTGAGTGCTGTCGCTTTGCCGATGCCGGAGCCAGCGCCCGTGACCAGTGCGACCTTGCCGTCCAAAATTGCCATTGCCCATTCTCCATTTTGCTTTGGGGGCAACGCGGCAGACAGGCATTGGTTGAGTTCGGGTGTGACGAACGCGGTTAGAGCCGCTTGGGGTGATCGGCCTCGATAATCCCATGCGTGAGGCTGCCGGTCACCGGGTAGAGCGGGATCAAGCAGGCCTGCAGGGCGTGGTAAAGGTCGGGCTTGCCCACAAACAGACGCGAGGTCGGCACCAGTTGCTCAGTCAACTCGCTGTGCCATCCGCCGCGCTCGTGGTCGATCACATGGTTCTCGGCAAAGTCCCAGAGTCTCCGATACCAGAGCTGGTAATAATCGTCCTTGTCGTAGGCGCCGATATAGGCTGCCGCACCAATCGCCTCGGCCACCGGCCACCACAGCTTCTCGCGCATGATCGGCTGGTTGTTCCAGTCCAGCGTATAGAAAAAGCCACCATGCACCTTGTCCCAACCAAGCTCGATGGCCTGCCGGAACAGTCCACGGGCTGACTCGGTCATCCAGCTATGCTCCTTGCGGCACAGTACGAAGAGCTGGAACAAGAGGCGCGACCATTCCAGCGCGTGCCCCGGCGTCGTGCCGGACGGCCGGAACATCTCCGAGCCGAGATAGTCCTTGTCCAGGCTCCAGTCCTCGTGGAAATGCTCGGCCACCCGATACTCGAGCCTGGCCGCATTGCGGTTGATGATCAGGTCGGCGATCCGGGTCGCCTTCTTGAGATATTCGGTCTCCCCCGTGGCCTCATAGGCGGCCATCAGCGCTTCGGTCAGGTGCATGTTCGAGTTCTGGCCGCGATAAGTGCTGATCTGCCGCCAGTCATTGCCGAATTCTTCGCGCACCGCGCCGACCTTCTTGTCCCAGAAGCGTTTCTCGATCACTTCGGTAGCGTCGGCGATCACCTGATCGGCCAGGGGATGTCCCACCAGCTTGGCGCTCGCGCCAGCCAGCAGTACGAAGGCATGGCCATAGGCCTGCTTGCTGTCATCCACATAGCCATCGTCATCCAGCGACCAGACATAGCCGCCATGCCGCTGGTCGCGATGTTTCTCCCAAAGATAGCGCATGCCGTGGTCGACGATCTCGTCCGAGCCGGGCCGCCCGATCAGGCTGCCGATCGTGGCGCAGTGGATCATGCGTGTCGTGACATGCACCTGCCGCAACCCGTTTTCGGGTGAAAGCGGCTGGCCATCATCGGACAGTTCGAAGAACCCGCCCTTGGTGTTGATAGACGACGCTTCGAAAAAGTCGAACAGCCGGCTGGCCTGCGTCATCAGATATTGCCGGTGAAACGGTCGGCTTTGCCAGGCACCCCAATTGGTTTCGGGCAGGCGGTTGGGGTCGTTGGTCATGCTGGCTCCTCCCGGCCGGGTCAATGGCCGGCCTCGTTCGGCAGGGGTTCTACAGAAACTGTGAGAACGTTGCAATTCCAGAGACGTGCCGTGCGCAATCCACAATTCTCATAGGGGGCAGAACGCAGGGGCGCTTCGTCGCCTACTCCCGCTCATACCACTCTTCAACCCGCTTCACCTCGTCGGCCGACCCCAGAATGACGGGCACGCGCTGATGTATGTCGACGGGTTCGACCTCAAGAATATCCTGGGTCCCAGTCGTCGAGCGCCCGCCGGCGCCTTGTACTAGCCAGGCCATCGGATTGGCCTCATAAAGCAGCCGCAGGCGCCCGCCTTTGGTGACGGTCTCGCTGTCGAGCGGATAGAGGAAAACGCCGCCCCGCATCAGGATGCGATGGACATCGGCGACCATTGAGCCCACCCACCGCATGTTGTAGCGCTTGCCGGCGGGGCCGGTTTCGCCTGCGATATTCTCGCGCACGTAACCAGTCGTTGCCGCATCCCAGAAGCGTTCGCGCGCCGTGTTGATGGCAAACTCTCCCGAGGCGGCCGGCACCTTGGCGTCGGCCACTGTCTGCACCCATTCGCCCCGGTCACTGAGATTAAAGATGCTGGTCGGCCCCTCGATCCGCACCACCAGGCTCGTCGCCGGCCCATAGGCAACATAGCCGGCGGCCAATTGTGCCCGCCCCTTCTGCAGCGGTCCGCCCGCGTTGGCCAGAACCGAAAAAATTGTTCCAACAGTAACATTTAGGTCGAGATTTGAAGATCCATCCAAGGGGTCGGTGGCCACAATCAGCCGGCCCTGACTCGATAGTTCAACGGCTTCATCCAGCTCTTCTGACACCAGAATCGAAATGGCCGCATTTGCTTCCAAGTGATTCAAAACAATGTCGTTTGAGATCACATCGAGTGCCTTTTGCGCCTCGCCCTGCACATTGTCCGATCCCGCCAGCCCGGTCTGCCCGGCAATGGGAGCCTCGCGCAGCACGGCAGCGATTTCCGCCCCTGCCGCGGCCATCGACAATATGGCCTTGCCGAGATCGGCATCGTCTGTCTGCGCGCTTAGCCATTGGGCGAGGTCGGTCATCTTCGGGTCTCCATCTGCTGATGCCAACATCGGCAATTGGCGCAACCATACAAGGCAGACTTTCGGGTGAGGAGCAAAGGCGCGCCGCTACGCTTCCCTTGCCAGATCTGTCAGCAGGCCAGCTGCAACGCTCAGACGCGACACAGTAATGCCGCCCTCTGTCAGTTCCTTGACCGCCGCCACAGACCGCGCCAGCCCGACCGACCGCTGCGCCACGAAGTCATCGACACTCCCTGCGACCAGAACATCGGCGGCCAGGTCGCGCAGTGCGCGCATCAGATTGGCCAATGCCCGGTCCAGCGCCATGCGGTCAAACCGGTCACCCAGAACAATGGCGCGGCCATCCTCGATAATGCGGAACAGGTCGAACAATCCAGCCACGCCAAAATAGGCCTTGGCTGCCCTGAGCACATCCACATTGCCGCGCTCTGCCACAAGCACAATGTCACTGGCATGGCTGAGGAATGGCAGGGCGCCAATGCGTTGCGCCAAGGCCTCGGGAACCCCATGCTTCGTCAACCCGCTGATCCGCACGTCAAGCGCCTGGCGTTGATCCTCGGGCAACAGGCCTTCGGCAGCAGCCAGCTGCGCCACCCCGTCTCGATGCCGCTCCACGAGTTCGGACAGCCCCCTGGTGACCGAGGCATTACGCAGGAACCACAATACCTCCTGGCGCAGCAGCGCTTCCACCTGCGCGTAGAGCGCCAATTGCACCGAGCCGGACAGGGTACCGTCCAGCGCATCGATCTGTGCGTTGAGACTGCGCAGCCCATACGCGTCGCGCACCGCTGCATAGGCCAGGGCCACTTCGCCGGCGCTGGCACTGGTCGCTGCCGTGAGTTCGGAGACGAATGCGGGCCCGCCGCGATTGATCATGGCATTGGCCAGCACCGTGGCGATCACTTCTCGCTTCAGCCGGTGCGCCTGGACCTGCTCGGGGTAGCCCTTGTGCAGGGTTTCCGGGAAGTAGCGGAGCAGCTCCTCGGCCAGATAAGGCTCATCGATGGCGGTGCCCGCCAGCAGGTCATCGAACAGCGTCAACTTGGCGTAGGCCAGGATCACGGCAAGCTCGGGCCGAACCAGGCCCCGACCTTCGGCGGCCCTGGCATCCAGCGTGGCATCATTGGGCAGGAACTCGACGGCCCGGTTCAGCAGGCCACGCTGCTCAAGCCCCTCGATCAACACGCGATGGTCGGGCAACTCGGCCAGTCCCGCGCGCTCGGCCAGCGATATGGCCAGCGTCTGCAAGTAGTTGTTGCGCAGGCAAAGAGCTGCCACTTCCTCGGTCATCGACGCCAGGAAAGCGTTGCGCTCGGCCATCGGTAGAGTGCCCGAAGCCACCACAGAGGCCAAGGCGATCTTGATATTGACTTCAAGGTCCGAGGAATTCACCCCGGCCGAATTGTCGATGGCGTCCGTGTTGATGCGTCCGCCGCTCAGCGCATAGGCAATGCGTCCGCGCTGGGTCACGCCCAGATTGGCGCCTTCGCCAACCACCTTGGCGCGTACCTGATCCGCCGTGACGCGGATCGCATCATTGGCACGGTCGCCCACCTTGGCGTCGTCCTCGTCACTCGCCTTGATATAGGTGCCGATACCCCCGAACCAGAGCAGGTCCACCTGGGCCATCAGAATCGCCCGGATGATCTCGGCGGGCGGCGCCGCATCCTTTTCCAGCCCGAGAATTGCCTGCATTTGGGGGCTGAGCGGGATGGATTTCAGCGACCGCGAAAACACCCCGCCGCCCTCGGATATCAGCCCCTTGTCGTAATCCTGCCAGCTCGACCGCGGCAGCCGGAACAATCGCTCGCGCTCGGCAAAGCTGGCCGCAGCATCCGGATCCGGATCGATGAAAATGTCCCGGTGGTCGAACGCTGCGACCAGCCGGATCTCGCGGCTGAGCAACATGCCATTGCCGAACACATCGCCGCTCATGTCGCCGACGCCGACAACGGTGAACGGCTCTTTCTGAATATCGCAATCCATCTCGCGGAAGTGGCGCTTCACTGCCTCCCAGCCGCCACGCGCGGTAATGCCCATCTTCTTGTGGTCATAGCCCGCCGAGCCGCCCGAGGCGAAGGCGTCGCCCAGCCAGAAACCGCGCGCCGTGGCAATGCCATTGGCAATGTCTGAAAAGCTTGCCGTGCCCTTGTCGGCCGCGACCACCAGATAGGGATCGTCGCCGTCGCGCCGGACCACATCGGCCGGCGGTACCACAACGCCATCAACCAGATTATCGGTCACGTCCAGCAGCGCACCGATGAAGACCTTATAGCTGTCCCGGCCTTCCTCCAGCCAGGCCTCGCGCGCCATGCCTGCCGTCAGGTGCTTGGGCACGAACCCACCCTTCGCCCCAACCGGCACAATCACTGCGTTCTTGACCTGTTGCGCCTTGACTAGGCCCAGCACTTCGGTGCGGAAATCCTCGGGCCGGTCCGACCAGCGCAGCCCGCCGCGGGCAATGGCGCCAAATCTGAGATGCACCCCTTCCACGCGCGGCGAATAGACCGAGATTTCCCGATAAGGCCGGGGCTCGACCATGCCCTCTACCTTGTGGCTGTCGAACTTGATGGCGAGTGCGGCCCGCCTGTCGCCGTTTTCGTCACGTTGCCAGGCATTGGTGCGCACTGATGCCTCGATCAGGTTCCAGAAGCGCCGAACTATCGTGTCTTCGTCAAGCGAAGTAATCTGGTCGAGCGCTGCCACAATGGCCGCGCACGCGTCCTCGGCGGCATGCTCGCGGTCGATCAGCTCAGGATCGTGCAGTGCATCGAACAAGGCCACCAGCGCCTGCGCGGCCGACCGCTGCGTCACCATGGCCCTGGCGATGTATCGCTGTGAATGGGAGGTGCCTACCTGACGCAAATAGCGCGACAAGGCGCGTAGCAGGGCAGCGTCGCTCCACTCCAGATCCGCCAGGGTCACCAGCGCGTTGAGCTGGTCGCTCTCGGCCTGACCCATCCATACGGCCAGCAGCCCCGCTTCAACCGCACCGGCGCGCGCCAGGACGTCAATGCCGCCGTCCTCGTTCAATTCGAGCACCATGTCGTGCAGATAGCGCTCGACCCCATCGCGCGGCACGATGGTGTAGGTGCGCTCGTCGATCACCCGGAAGCCGAAATGCTCCAGCATCGGCACCCGATCCGACAGCGGAATGGCGGTGCCTTCATGGTAGAATTTGAGGCCCAGCGCCCCGTCCGTGCCGGTACGCCTGACCAGGCGAATGGCCACACCGTCATCGCCCAGGCCTTCGAACACGGCGATGTCGCGCAATGCGTCCTGGGCATCATTGCGACTCTGATAGGCGCCGGAAAAGGCCTGTTTCCAGTCGCTGACCGCCGCCTGTTCTGTGGCCGCCGCCATCAGCATGTCGGAAAAATCATGCGTCAGGGCCTCAACGCCTGTCTCCAGCGCACGCCGGTCGGGCTGGGGCGTTGCGCCGCCATTGCGCCCGATGATCACATGCAGCCGCACCAGGTCCCCCTCCGGGAAGTGCGGGTAGTAGGCCGAAACGCGCCCATCATAGAGATCGGCGAGATATTGGGTGATCCGGGCGCGAACCGCGCCGTCATAGCGGTCGCGCGGCACATAGACGAGAATGGAGACGAAATTGTCGAACCGGTCGATCCTCGGCAACACCCGCACGCGGGGGCGGTCATAAAGCCCGGCGATGGCGCCGGCGAATTCAGCGAGTTGCTGGGTATCTATCTGGAACAGCTCATCCCGTGGATAGCTGTCCAGCGCCCCCAGCAGAGTGCGGCCGGCATGTCCCAGCGGATCGACACCAGACTGGCGCATCACATCGGCAATCTTGCGCCGGATGATCGGCACGTCAGTGTGCGGGGTTGCCAGCGCTTGGGCGGTATAGTGGCCCACTACGCGCAGTTCGCCACTCGCCACCCCTGTCGCGTCGTATAGTTTGATCCCCACATAATCCAAATGGGTGCGCCTGTGCACGCGGGCACGGACATTGGCCTTGGTGACGAGCAGGGGCTCGGGGCCTTCGACGAAATCCACCAGTTGCGGCGTGCTTTCCACATAGTGCGGACCGCTGCGCAGGACCTTCAGGTCTTCGTCGCGCAATATGCCCAGCCCGGTGCCGGCCACCGGCTGCAAGGCATCATCGTCCAGGCGGTATTCCCGGCATCCGAGAAAGGTGAAATTGTGCTCGATCAGCCATTCGATGAACCTTTCAGGCTCATCGCGATGCACGGCCTTGAGCTGCCCCAGGCCTTCGGATGCGCGCCGCACGCGCTCCAGCATCGGTTGCCAGTCGGCGACGGCGCGCGCCACCTCTAGCAGCGTTGCCTGCATTTCTTCGACCAGCGCATCGGCGTCGGCGACTGGATCGCTTTGAATATGCAGCATGCTGACGCTCTCGCCCCCCTGGGGCACGACGGCGCCATTGGCAACGTGCAGCACAGGATGGGCAAACATCCGGATCGTGCCGCCCATGGCCCGCAAAGCGGCCAGGGCACTGTCCACGATGAACGGCATGTCCGGGCAGACAATGTCGAGCATCAGAGCTTCGCCCGGACCGGCAGGGGCGGTGGTTGCAACTCGGGTGGCGCCTTGTGGAGTCGCGATCAGCCGCTCATGGCTGGTGGTCAGCGCGGCAATCAGCGCATCGCCGTCCTGGCGCTCCAGATCGTCCGCGTCGGCAGCAGAAATCGCCGCAACGAGGAGACGCTGCAGGCTGTCATTGCCCGCCGACTTTGCTTTTGCCAGCTCCAGCAATCCCGCCTTGACCGTTGTCGTCATCCCAAGCTTCCCCCGTGACTCGCAGCCCTACCTTATGCACCTCTGATGACAGTGTCTGCACCGCCAAGGTTGGTGTTCGAAGTGTCTCCTTCGCGAGCGCAGTTCAGCACAGCATTTCATTGGAACGTCATAATTGGGCAATTCGTTTCCCTACATCTCATCGGAACGATGCGTTTACCACTTGTTAAACTCTACCGATCTGATAGACTTAGTGCAGTTTCGAAAGCAGGATCCTCCATGCCCAAACTGTCCCATTATGTTTCCTATGTCGGTCTGGCCGCGGCCTTGCTGTTCGGCTTCTTGGTGACCGTTCACGCCGGAGCCATGTTCGGGTAGTCGCGGTTGACCACCTGAGAAAATAGCAATGGCGGCCGATCGGCCGCCATAATTGTTTGTGGCAATATCGGTGGTTGTTTCGGCGCCTAGTGGACCGTCGCCGGTTCGATTGGCGTAGCAGGGCCATCACCGACCTTCGGACCAGCCCAAAACACGACATAGAGCAGGTCTTGACCGGCGGCGTCGGTAATTTCGATCGAGCGGGGCGCGTCCATTTCGCCCCCTTCACCTGCCACTTTTTCAATAATGGCCCGGCCCATCTCTGCAGCAGTCTGCTCTGCAGCATCCAGATCGGGGTGCTCGCTGCCAGACTCGTCGCGGATCAGCGCTTCATCAGTACGGTAGTGAAAGTAATATTTCGGCACGATAAGTTCCCGTTTTCCGGGGGTAAACGTCGCGTAGCGGTAGAGGTTGCCCTGACGCGCAGCCATAGTGTGGCACTGCCGAGCCTGTCAGTCGACCCCGCGCAAGGCGCGATAGCCGTGCCGATGCCAGAGCAGGGGGCATGCTCCGGTACTGGTTTCCGCTTCGATGATTGCCCCCGCAAACAGCACATGCGTGCCGGTTTCCATCGCCCCGATCACTTCACAATCCAGTGCTGTCACAGCCCCTTGCAAATAGGGTTGCCCCGAGGGCCAGCGTCCCCATTGTCCGATGCCGAACCTGTCCGCTGGTTCCACGCGCCCGGCAAAGGCATCGGCAATGGCCTCTTGACCGGTCGCCAGCATGGCCAGGGAGAAGCAGCCGGTCTTGGCGATCAGATCGGCCAATCGGCTCACAATGTCGATAGACACCAGTATCGCAGGCGGCTGTGCCGACAAGGACAGCACCGAGGTAGCCGTCCGTCCCACACGTTCGTCTCCCCGACGTGCCGTCACGACGTGAACACTCGAAGCCAGGCCCGACATGGCCGAGCGGAACTCGGCGTCATTGATGGCTGGCCGGCGCAGCGGCCTCAGGGCCATGGTGTCAGGCAATTCGAACTCGGGCATGGGGATAGTCATGGTGGAAACAGGCTACCAGTGCAATGTGGCCGGTGCAAAATACCGGGTTGTACCTCCCCCGCTCAGAGGGAGGATAAGTGGGCTTGAGCCGCACACGCCAGTGTCGCGGCTCACAGCGGGACCTCAGCCCATGTTGGCTTCGGCAAACTCGTAGTTGGCGAGCTTGTCGAGGAAGTTGCTTACATAGTCCGGGCGGCGATTGCGGAAATCGACATAGTAGGAGTGTTCCCAGACGTCGAGGCCCAGCAACACTTTGCCCTCGCCGGTAGCCAGCGGATTTGAACCATTGGGGGTCTTGGTGGTCTTGAGCTTGCCGTCGGTCCCAAGTACCAGCCAGGCCCAGCCCGATCCGAACTGAGTGGTCGCAGCGGTCTTGAAGCTATCCTTGAACGCATCGATCGACCCGAAATCCTCGATGATCTTGGCTTCCAGCTTGCCTGGCAGTTTGCCGCCCTCAGGGCTTAGTGCCTGCCAGAAATGGATGTGGTTCCAGTGCTGGCCGGCATTGTTGAACACTGGCGCGAAGTCTGCCTTGTCCTTGGTGAAAGCGACAATCTCTTCGAGCGACTTACCGGCCAGTTCCGGCATCTTTTCGACAAAGCCGTTGAGCGCAGTGACATAGGCCTGATGGTGCTTGTCGTGGTGCAGCTCCAGGGTTTCCTGGCTCATGCCATTGCCAGCAAGGGCATCGGCTGAATAGGTCAGGGAGGGCAGCGTGAAGGTCATGTTCGGGGTCCTTTCGCATTCGGCTTGCAACTTTGAGCACGCCGGGTTAATTTCCAAGCAATGGCTTTGAAAACCCTTTCCGATGATATGTCAAGTTCGAGCTTGGAAAATGCCGTCTGGTCGCCGCGCAGCCCGGCCGAGCGTGTCCTCATGGCCCTCAAGATGCACGGCGCGCTCTCGGCGGCGGCCTTGGGGAAATCCATGGGAACCACCAGCGAGGCGGCCCGCCAGCAATTGCAGCGCCTCGCCGACGATGGCCTGGTGGAAGCGCATAGCGCAGCCAGCGGTGTCGGTCGTCCGACCCAGTTGTGGAGCCTTGCGTCCGCTGCCCAGGCGCGATTTCCCGATACGCATGCGGCGTTGACGGTGCAATTGCTCGATATCGTGCGGGACCATCTCGGCCAGGACGTGCTCGACACCATCATTGCCGCCCGCGAGACCGATACACGCAGCGCCTATGAAGTGGCGGTCGGATCGGCGACAGACCTTAAGTCCAGGGTCGCCGCGCTGGCCGACCTGCGCAGCCAGGAAGGCTACATGGCTGCCTGGACCGAGCAGCCCGACGGGTCGATGCTACTGGTTGAGAACCATTGCCCGATCTGCGCTGCCGCGACGGCCTGTCAGGGCTTTTGTCGCGCCGAACTCGAAGTGTTCCGATCCGTGCTGGGTCCGGAAGTGGAGGTCGAGCGTCAGGAGCACATTGTTTCAGGTGGGCGCCGCTGCACCTATTCGATCAGGAGCATCGACAATGCCGCCCGATGATCGGCCACCGGTGGGCACGCAGTTGCATCGCATCGGCTGGGAGACGCCCGAGGGGCTCGACGAGGCGATGATCCGCAAAGTCGTCGTTGAGTTCTATGACCGCGCTCGCCGCGACGATGTTATCGGTCCAATCTTCAATCGCGTCATTGCCGATGCGGAATGGCCGGGGCATCTCGACAAGATCACCGATTTCTGGAGTTCGATGCTGCTCGGCTCGGGACGCTACAATGGTCGACCCATGCCCAAGCACATGGCCATCCCTGATCTCGCTGATCTTCATTTCATGCGCTGGCTGCGCCTGTTCCGCCAGACTGTCGAGGAAATCTGCCCGCCCGACATTGCCGCGCTTTTTGTGGAGCGCTCCGAGCGTATCGGCAATTCGTTCCGCATGAACATCTTTATGCGTCGCGGCGACGACATTACCCAGATGGGCCCGCTGCGGCGGGAGCCCGACCCGGTCTGGAAACCCGACCAGGATTGAGATGAGCTGAACCCCCGCGCTGCACGCTGAATGGTGCTCGATCGCCACTCAACAAAAGCATCGTTTCCCGGAGTATTGCGCAAACTATCTGCGCTCGGTGTGCCAGGAATCCGAGCTGGCGCTGTCCCTGCTCGAACAGGCGGTGGATCTGGCCGGGGTGGGCGACAATACTGCTGCTGCCGCCTTTTACACCCTCAATCTGGGCTTCGCGCATTCCAAGATGGCTGAATCGGCGGCCAAGTTGGACGAGGACGAGCGTCTGGCCGAACAAAGGGCCTTGGCCATTGCGCAAAGCACGGCGGCCGCAGGCCTGACCGAGGGGGCGGGCGATCTCTGGACCTTGCGCGTTGCCCTGTGCAATGGCCCTGAATTTCTGTCCGCTGTATGCCGCAATGATGTGGCAATCGCCTTGCTCGATCGCTGGACCAAGCTGCCGGGCGAGGCCAGCCCCAGTCTGCGTGCCCACCATCTCTATACTCTTGGCTGGTCCGCTGCGCGATGGGTCAATATCGCCAGGCAGAGACAGCATGCCAGGACGTCTTGGCGCTGGCGGAGGCGACTGGACAGATCGACCATCAGGTCAATGCTGCCCAAGCGTTGAGCCGCATATTGGAAGCCATGGGCGACACCGCTGCTGCCCTGAGCATGCACCGCCTCTATCACAATCTATTCGTTCGCCAGTCTGGCGAAGCGGTCCGCCGCCGCGCACGCGTTGAGGAAATCCGGACCGAGGCCGACCGGTTGCGCGCCCGTACTGCCGAATTGGCAGACCTGGCCTTGTCCGATCCGCTCACCGGCATCGCCAACCGCCGCAGCTTCGATCAGATCCTTGACCGGCTGGTCGGCAATCCTTTGTCGGTGGCAATTGTCGATCTGGACAACTTTAAACTGGTCAATGATCGCCACACCCATATCGCCGGTGACGCCGTGCTCCAGCGCGTCGCCCGGATCATGGTCGACCAGATCGCCACCCATGGCCATGTCGCGCGCCTGGGGGCGAGGAATTTGTCCTCATCTTCCCCGAGGCTCCGCTGGCCACGGCGGCCGCCTTCTGCGAAGGCGTGCGGGTCGCGATCGGCAATGCCGACCGGGACAAGATCGCCCCGGACATGAAGGTAACAGTCAGCATTGGCGTTGCCGCCGGCGATGGCATGCGCCTCACGGGCGAGCTGATGCAGCTTGCCGATTCCCGCCTGTATTTGGCCAATGCGGGCGGCCGCGACCGGGTCGTGGCAGGGGAACCGCTTGCCTCCTGGCACGCCGGGTAGCGCTGGGTCAGCCCAGAAGTCCCAGGTCCTTGGGAACATTCCGCTCGCACAGCAGTACCCCATCCACCACGGTCAACCGGGCCTGGTGGATCGCCGTACGCCGCGCCGCAACGTCGGGCGGGCCGTCAGTCTGGCTGCGTTCATCCCATTCGGGGTGGGTGAAATAATACATTGCGGCATGGTCGCCATTGACCACCACATCGGCATGGCGGGCATAACGCTGGTCCATCGGGTCCGCGCCTGGCGCGTCAGCGATGAGCCCCTGTCGCGTCCACCTCAACGTATCGTTGGACCGATACACCGCCTGTCCGCGCCATTCGTCGACGATCAGCCAGTAATGGCCGCCCAGCGCGAAGACATTGGGTCCTTCATGCGGCGGCGCATCCGGTGACCCAGGCAGAACCAGCCCTTCCAGGGCCCAATTCATCATGTCAGGGCTGGTCGCGCTCCAGGTGCTCGATCCCTGACCTTCATCCTTGTACCACATCCGCCACTGGCCATCGGGGCTGGGGAAGACGCAGGCGTCGATGCAATTGCTGCTGGATAGTTTCAGCGGCCCGACCCGTGACCATGTCTCCAGGTCCGGACTGGTGAAATGGGTAATCGTGCGCGGTACCTTCCAATGCGTCGGCACCCCGGTGATATAGCTGAGGAACATGTGATACTGCCCCTCCGCGAACACCACTTCGGGCGCCCAATGCGTATTGAGGCCATCATCGCCCGGTGCATCCAGCCCCTTCACCGTCCCCCGATAGGCCCAGCTCGCCCCGCCATCTTGCGAGACCGCAATGCCGATGGGTGAACCATGGATCCAGCCGAAGCCGGGTTCGCCGGCGCTGGCCCGGCGATTGGTGTAGAACATCCACCATTCATCCGTGCCTTCGCGCCTGACAACCACCGGATCGGCTGCGCCATCCTCAACCGGGTCGCGGAAGATGGGGGCGCTCATGCATAAACCCGCACATGCCGCCCGTCTGGCCGCGCCACCAGCTCGCCGGCCCGCCCGACGCTGTTATTGGCTTGGTCCAGCATGGTCGGATCGGTGCCGAGTTTGCCTGCGCCGGCGTCGTCCGTCGAGAGCACCGACGCCTTGAGCAGCCGTGAATAGGCGTGCTCGGGGTTCTCCAGGACCGTGCGCGCATCGCCCATTTCGACGATCCGTCCCCGTTGCATGATGATGATGCGGTTCGAGATGTAATATGCCGTCGCCAGATCGTGGGTGATGTAGATCACCGACACCTTGAGATCATCCCGCAGGCTCTTGAGCAGATTGACGATGCTCATGCGCAGCGAGGCGTCGACCATGGACACCGGTTCGTCGGCGATTAGCAGCGGCGGGTTGGGAATCAGCGCCCGGGCAATTGCGCAGCGCTGCAACTGTCCACCACTCATCTCGTGGGGAAACCGCCCGCGTACTTCCTTGAGGCTTAAGCCCACTTTTTGCAGGGAGTCGTCCATCGCTTTGTCGATGGCGGCCTTGTCGCTCGTGTCCAAAAACCGTCGCGCCGTGCTTTCGAGATATCGTTCGATCTGTTTTAGCGGGTTGAACGCTTCGAACGGATTCTGAAAGACCGGCTGCACATGGCTCATAAATTTCAGGCGCTCGGCGCGTCCGGCATGCCGGTCCACCTGCTCGCCGCGGAACAGGATGTCCCCTTCAGTGGGATCTTCCAGGCCCAGGATCATGCGCGCCAGCGTCGTCTTGCCCGACCCTGACTCCCCGATAATCGTGAAGATCTCCGGATTTTCCGAACTCAGCGAAAAGCTGGCATCCATCACCGCATCAATGGTCTTGCGACCGAAAATGCCGCCCATGGTGAAGCGCTTGGACACGTTTTGCACATCGAGAAGTGTTGTCATGCCATCGCTCCTGCAGGGGCCGCAATATTGACCAGCGGTTTGACGTCCTCCCAGCGCCAGCAGGCGCTGCGCTGTCCTGGAGCAACCTCGATCATTGGCGGCACCTCCTTGCGGCATTTGTCGACAGCCAGCGGGCAGCGCGGATGGAACCGGCAGCCCTGCGGCGGATCGGCCAGATTGGGCGGGCGGCCCTCCAGAGCAGGGCGCTGCTGGGTGTCCCCGATGCGCGGCAGGCTGGCTACCAGGTGCGCTGTATAGGGATGCTTGGGGGTGAAGAACATCTGGCGCGTCGGCCCTTCCTCCACCAGCCGTCCGGCATAGATGATGCCCACGCGGTCCGCGACATTGGCATGCACGCTCATGTCGTGCGTCACGAATACCACCGAAGCACCCATTTCCTTCTGGATGTCGCGGATCAGGCTTAGCACTTCCTTCTGCACCACTACGTCGAGCGCCGTAGTCGGTTCGTCGGCAATGATGAATTCGGGGTGGCACACGGTCGCCAGCCCAATGGTCACACGCTGCCGCATGCCGCCAGACAATTCATGCGGATAGGCCTTCAGCACATCGGCCGGCAAATTGAGCCGCGCCAGATGCTTGACGACGCGATCCTCGAAGGCCTTGCCAGTCAGCCCCAGCGGGCGCTGGGCGAAATCCTGGAAGGTCCGGCCAATGCGGCGCACCGGATTGAGCACGCTCATCGAGCCCTGCATGATGTAACTCAGATGCTTCCAGCGCACGGTCTCGATTTGCTCGGGACTGGCCGTGGTCACATCGATCGGGCCATTCTTGAAATTGTACTTCACCGTGCCCTCGACCACCCGCAGCGGCGGGCGGATGGCGGCGGCCAGCACCTTGATGAAGCTGGTCTTGCCCGAGGAGCTCTCCCCGGCAATGCCATAGACCTCGTTCTTGCGCATGGTCATGGTGATGTCGTCGACCGCCCGAACCTCCCGGTTCACACCGAAATAGTTCATCTGGTAATAGGCCTTGAGCCCTTCGACCTGAAGGATGATGTCGTTTTCCTGCGTCATGGCTCAGGCTCCCATGCGGCGCAGACGGCTGCGCGGGTCGATATATTCGTTCATGCTGATGGCCAGCAGGAACAGGCCGATAAAGGTCATCACCATCAGGATCACCGGTATGGCGATCCACCACCACACGCCCACCACCATGGCCGAGTGTGAATTGGCCCAGTACAGCGCCGTGCCGATGGTCGGGTTGTTGATATTGGTGAAGCCGAGCACTGCCAGCGTCACTTCCAGCCCGATCGACCACAGCATGTTGTTCATGAAAGTGGAGAACACGATGGGCATCACGTAGGGCAGATGCTCTTCGAGCAGGATTTTGCGCGTGCTCATCCCTGCAAAGACGGCATGGCGGGTAAATTCGCGATGCTTGAGGCCCAGCGCCACCGAGCGGATCAGGCGGGCGTCGAACGGCCAGCCGAAGCAGGCCATGATCAGCGCGAGCGTGAAGCTGTCCATATTGTTGCGCAGCACGAAGTAGAACAGCACCAGCACCGGGAAGATCGGGATGGCCACGAAGATGTCATTGACGAACATCAGCGCCCGATCGACCCATCCGCCCAGATAGCCTGCCGTCAGGCCCACGGCGATGGAGATGATGCGGGAAAGAACCGCAACGGTGAGGCCAAAGGTCAGACTGTTCCGGAAGGCTGCCGAGAGCTGCCAGAACATATCCTGGCCACGCGAATTGGTGCCGAACCAGAACTGCGCAGAAGGCGGCTGGTCCGGAATGGTCGTATAGATCAGCGACGGATCGACCGGCGAGAAGAAGCTCAGGCAGGCAAACAGCACCACAACGCCCACCAGGACCAGTCCGATAGTGAACTCGATATTGTAGCGGATGAGATCGCGGAATACGGCAAACATAGTCTTACTCCGCCCGTACGCGTGGATCGAGAATGGGATAGAGCAGGTCCACGATGAAGATCGACACCGCGACCGCCGTCACCGACACAGTCGCTACGGCCAGCACCAGCGAATAGTCCCCGGCATTGACCGCGTCGATCAGCAGGGAGCCCAGCCCGGGGTAGTTGAAGACCTGCTCGGTGATCACTGTTCCGGAGAACACGGTTCCAAGCGCCATTGCCAGTGCGGTGAGCTGCGGCAGCAGCGCATTGCGCATCACATAGGCGCCAACAATCGTCGTGCGCTTCACACCGGCAAGCTCCGCATAAGTCACATAGTCCTCGGTGACGACGTTGGAGACCAGCGCGCGCATGCCAAGGAACCAGCCACCAAATCCGACCAGCACCAGTGAAAGTGCGGGCAGGGTGGCATGCTGAATGACCGAGGAGATGTACGGCCAGTTCCAGCCCGGCGTCACATTCATTGCGAAGCCGCCGGAAATGGGCAGGATCGGCCAGATAAACCCGAACACGATCAGCATGATGAAGGCGACGACATAATAGGGGATCGGCTGGATGCCGATTGCCACCAGCCCGAAGGCCTTCAGGAAGCGGTTGTTCTGGTTGTAGCCGGCAAGGCCACCCATGATGTTGCCAACGGCAAAGGTAATCAGTGTCGCCAGGGTCAGCAGGGTGACGGTCCAGGGCAGGGCGCGCATCACCAGCGTCATCGCCGGCGTCGGGAAGGCCAGCAGCGATGGGCCGAAGTCGCCTTGCACCAACCGGGTCCAGAAATTGATGTATTGGCTCCAGATGGGTTCATCGACGCCATAGAGCTCGGTCAGGGCGGCACGCATCGCCACAATGGCTTCCGGGTTGGAAACCGACCTTGCGGTCATCCGGCCCAGAGCCGACTCCACCGGGTTGATCGGTGACAGATGCGTCACCAGGAACGTTGCCGAAACACCGAAGAAGATCACTGCCAGCAATTGCAGCGCGCGCTTCCCCACAAACCAGAGATAACCGTGCATTCGGACTCCTCGCCTGCCCTAAAAATTCGACCCACGCATTCAGGTTCGCCTCTGCGAACCGCCGATTGTCTTGCCGGGTCCAGTACGAAGCTCACTGCTTTCGCAGGAATGACGTCCCGTGGGTGATCGGAGCCGGAGACAAGACGGGGCGCACCCGGAGGCGCGCCCCGCCGAACGGCCCGGCTTTCCGGGCCGCCCAGGGAGGAGCGCTATGAAGCGCCTTCAACCGGGCTGATCTGCGTGAAGATATACTTCGAGTTCGACCAGTTGGTGACCGGGTTGGCATAGTTGTTTTCGGCATCCGGCCAGCCGGTCCAGAACCGGTTCGACTGCATGGAGAACACATTGTAGGACATGATCGGAATGTTCGGCATCTCCTCAAGGTGGAGCTTGACGAAGTCGTGTCCGTATTCAATCGCCTTGGGGTCGTTGAAGTCGATGCCACGAACCTTGTTGATGATCTCGTCAAGGCGCGGATCGGTCCAGCGCATCCAGTTGCGGCCAGGCTGGGTTTCCCCGGGTTCGACCACGAAGGACGAGTGGTAGCTGTCCAGGAAGAATGCCAGGTCCGGATGGCCACCATAGGTTTCCACGGCCCAGCCGATTTCCACCTCGAAGTCGCCCGCACCGGTGCGATCCCAGATGTCCGTGGCCACTTCCGCCGTTGCCTGGACGCCGTTCTGGGCCCAGCTCTGGGCGATCATCACGCCGAGGCGATTGATGACGCCTTCTTGCGGCACGAGCACACTGATCGTGAAGGGTGAGCCGTCAGGCATCATCCACTGATTGCCGCTCTTGGTGAAACCTGCGGCAGTGAGGAGTTCCTCGGCCGCCTGCACGTCGGTCTTCCACCAGCCATAGCCGAAGGAATTCCGGATCGCTTCGGGATCGGTTGGTACCTGGTCGCCAAACTGCGGACGCACCATTTCGGCGATCTGCAGGCCAACATCGGGGTCGTAAGGCTTGATGACGCGCGAACCGGTATCGAGCTCGAAGTTGATAAGGTAATCCTGCAGCGGCGCATGGTAGTCGCGCGGATGCGTGCCGGTCGGCGGAATGGAGATCGCCGAAAGTGTCGCCGCGCCGCGATAGGACGCCATAGACATGGCGCGCGCATCCAGCATGAGGGTGAGTGCCCACCGCACCCGCTTGTCCTGGAATTTGGGGTTCTGCAGGTTGAACACGGCCATGGGCAGGGTCGGATCGGGGTGCGCATAGGGGAAGCCCGGGAACCAGCCCTGCACGTCCGGATCCTGCTGCACGATGGAGAATGTTCCTTCGGGCGACAGATCGTGGATCATGTCCAGATTGCCATTGCGCATTTCGATCAAGCGATTGTCGGTCGAAATATTGTTCCGGTAGATGATGTATTTGGGCTTTGGTTCGCCCACCAGCGCCATGGTGGTCTTGTCCCAGTCGGCGCGCTTTTCCCAGATGTACCAGGTGCCATTCGGGTCGTACGAATGCAGCGTGTAGGGGCCAAGGCTGACCGGCGGGTTGTTCTCGAACGCCACGATGTCCTCGACACCTTCGAACACATGCTTGGGCATGATCCAGGCGGCGTTCCAGCGCACCGAGAAGGTCGTGTGGAAGCGCGAGTTGGGGGCCTTGAGCTTGAAATGGACCGTGTACGGATCCTCTGCCGTCACGCTCTCGATCTGGGTGGAGAAGGCACCGTACCAGCCTGTACCGGGCGTCGCAGCCTGCTTTTCAACGGTAAAGACCACATCGTCGGCGGTGAACTCCACGCCGTCACTCCACATGATGCCCTTGCGCAGGCGCACGGTCATCTCGGAGAAGTCATCATTATATTCCCATGGACCCTCGGCCAATGAGTAGTAGATAGCGTTTTCGCTGGCGCCTTCGATGCCGGCATCGGGATCGATGTACCAGAAAGTGTCGGCGGTGAGCTGCTGCAGGCCGGTCGAAAGACCGCCGCCGCCATTGGCCCAGAGATTGAACCAGCCTGGATTGCGGATAACCCCTTCGGGGTTGTGAACGATGACCGTCTCATTGCGCGGGAACTGCGCCAGATCCGGTACCGACCCTTCCGCTTCCTGCGCCATGGCCAGGCCATTGCCTGCAACCATGAGTGCGCCGATAGCGGTGGTGCCGATCAGAAAACTGCGTCTATCCATCGATGTCCTCCCATTGCGAAGCGCCTTGTTGCGCTTCCTTCCACGAGGCTCCTCAACCTCGCGATAAGTCATACTTAACTAGGGGGTTGGGGCTGTCAATGTCTTTTATGATGTAAATCCAATACTATGATACAAAATGCAGTGAGGCCCGCCTTTTGGGGCGGGCCTCATGAAAATGCCTGTGCGTGACCTGTTCATCTTGAGGGTCCAGGACTGCTTTGGACCTCAGATTTTAACCCGCACCATCTGATAGGAATAGGGCGGCAGGACGACAGAAAGCGTATCGCCGTTCACCTTGGCGCCGGTCCCCTTCTTCGGTGCAACCTCTTCCTGATTTCCGGCCGTGTTCACGGCCTTGAGATCAGGGTGGGTCATGACCTGATGATCGATGATCGAGGCATTGGCGAAGCCTTGCAAGCTCACTTCCGTTTCAATGCTCTCGCTGGTGTGGCGATTGACGAGGAAGAAGCTCAGCGTGCCGTCTTCCTCGTTGTGTACGCCGGAAACATCGACAAACGCCGTATTCTTGTCATGCGGCGTCTCGTAGCCTGGCGAGTTTGCCACCAGTTGGAGTGCCGTGCCGCGGCCGTAGACCGAAGCAAAATAGTAGGGGTAGTAGATGGTCTGCGCCCAGGCAGGCCCGCCCTTTTCGGTCATGATCGGCGCGATCACGTTCACAAGCTGGGCGATACAGGCGATCTTCACCACGTCGGAGCGGCGGATGAAGGTGTTGAGGATCAACCCCACCATCAGCACGTCTTCGAAATTATAGATGTCCTCGAGCAGCCCCGGCGCATGCGGCCAGCCGTTATTGCCCTCCAGGATCTGGCGATCCTTCTGGTTCGAATGGTACCAGACGTTCCACTCGTCGAAGGAGATGTAGACGTCCTTCTTGGACTTCTTCTTGGCCTTCACCTGCTTGATGGTGGCGGCAACGGTCTCGATATAAGTGTCCAGCTTCTCGGCAAGCCCAAGGTAATTGGGCGTGTTGTCGTCGCGATTGGCGAAGTACATGTGCAGGCTGATATGATCGACATGATCATAAGTGTGCTCGAGCACGATGCGTTCCCAATCGGGATAGCTGGGCATGTCCGAATTGGACGAGCCGCAGACGATCAGCTCCAGGGATTTGTCGAACATACGCATGGCGCGCGCCGTGTTGGCAGCCAGCTTGCCATACTCGTCAGCATCCTTGTGGCCGACCTGCCAGGGGCCGTCCATCTCGTTGCCCAGGCACCACATCTTGACGTTCCACGGCTCCTTGCGCCCGTTCTTGATGCGCAGATCGGACCAGTAGGAGCCACCTGGATGATTGACATATTCCAGGAAGTTGCGGGCATCGTCGACGCCCCGTGAACCCAAATTGACGGCCAGCATCATTTCGGTGCCGACACTGTCGCACCAATCGGCGAATTCGTGCACGCCCACGGCATTGCTTTCCGACGTGTGCCAGGCCAGATCGAGCCGGACCGGGCGCTCCTCACGCGGGCCGATGCCATCTTCCCAGTTATAGGCGGAAACGAAGTTGCCGCCGGGGTATCGCACGACGGGCACGTTGAGCTTCTTGACCAGGTCGATCACATCGCCGCGCATGCCGTTCTTGTCGGCGCTCGGGTGATCTGGTTCATAGATGCCCTCATAGACCGCGCGGCCCAGATGCTCGAGAAAAGCCCCATAGACACGATCATCGATTTTGGCGATCGTGTAGTCCTTGTTGGCAATGACGGACGCCTTCACCGGCTCCTCCCACTAATTCCGTTTTTCTGATTTGTATCAGTAAAGACGTTTGTAGCGATGGCGTAGCGGGCGCGCAAGTTCAAAAATATGATTTTTGAGGCGTGCATGTTCGGGCCCCGGCTGGATGGCGCCGCGGCATGGATCGTAACAGCAACCGGGAATGCGAGGATAAATCAGGGCGCCGTTTGCAGGCGCAACGTGATGTCCTGATCGTAATTGCCAAATCCGCGACCAAAAATATTGATCCCACCGGGATGTTTGGCGTCGGGCTTGACCGCGATGCGCAGACGGATCGAATGATGGTTCCCCAGGTCGAGGTCGTGCAATGAGACCGGCGAAATCTTCATTCCGTCCACATAGGTGCCGTCCATGGTGACGCGCCAGCTCTTGAGCTTGCCATACTGGCTGCCCTTGAGCTTCCACCAATCTGGCGTATAGACGCCGCGCTTGTCTCCGAAATCGCCGGTTGAGAGCCAGGTGCCGATCTCGGTGCCGTTCACCGACAAGGTGATGTCGCTTGGCCAGTCCGCCGAGGTGCCGGGGACTTCCGAGCTCAATTCCAGCATGAACTCCATCGATTCAATGGTGTTCTGAGCCAGCTTGGCATTGTTGGGGAACTGATATTCGAGATAGCCGCGCGTAAACCAGATCAGCCCCGCCTTCATGCGGTCGGGGTCGAGGAAAGTATCGGGCACGTCGAGCAGCCCGATAATGCCTTCACTGGAGCATAGCCCGCATGGCGCAGAGACCTCGCAACTGGTGTAGAGCCCCAGCGGCATGGACACTTCGATCGTGTTGGCACGGAGTGGCTCGATGTCATCCTTGAACATCACCAGCACTTCGTCGAATGTCGAATGGCAGATCTTCTGATTGCCCTTGCGCGCCTTCTGCGTCTCCGTGCGGATCAGTCCCGCGCCCTCAAGGATTTGCAGGTTTGTCGACACGGTCGACTGCGGCAGCCCGAGCTTTTCGGCAATTTCATTGCCATTCATCGCGCCTTCGAGATGCAGTAATTTCAGCATCTTGACGCGAATAGGCGAGGCGAGGCCCTTCAGCACGTCGATGCCTTCTTCTGGGTCAATGACAAGAAAATTACGGCTCATGCGAATACGGTGCTGCCCAATGGATAAAACCCGATTGTGTATCAGGAAATCTGAACCAATCAACCCGATGGGCGCCAAAACCAGATGTGATCCTGAAAATCAGGTGCCTTTGCCTACGACTAACGCATAACTTCCCTTGGGACAGCAGACCTGTTCTTGAAAAGTTTCGCCGCGTGGGGACGCGGCCCGGTGCGCGACCATGCCGCGCCGCAGATGGGAGAGATTGATGTCCGACGACAAGGCCACCAACCTGCGCGAAGCCGCGCTGTATTTTCATGAGTTTCCCAAGCCAGGGAAACTGGAAATCGTGGCCACCAAGCCGCTTGCGAACACACGAGACCTCTCGCTGGCCTATTCGCCCGGGGTAGCCATCCCCTGCGAGGAAATTGCGGCCAATCCAGCCGATGCTTACAAATACACCTCCAAGGGCAATCTGGTTGCCGTGATCTCCAACGGCACGGCCGTGCTTGGACTTGGCAATATCGGTGCGCTTGCGTCCAAGCCGGTGATGGAAGGCAAGGCGGTCCTGTTCAAGAAGTTCGCCGGTATCGACTCGATCGATATCGAGGTCAATGAACAGGACCCCAAACGCTTCATCGAGATTGTTGCGCCATTGGAGCCCAGCTTTGGTGGCATCAATCTCGAAGACATCAAAGCCCCCGAATGCTTCGAGATCGAGGAAGCCCTGCGCGAGCGGATGAATATCCCGGTGTTCCATGACGACCAGCACGGCACAGCGATTATCGTTGCCGCTGCCGTCATTAACGCCATGCGGCTGGTCAAGAAGGACATCGCCAAGGCAAAAATCGTTACCTCCGGGGCAGGGGCAGCTGCCATTGCCTGCATGAACATGCTGATTGCCGTCGGGGCAAAGAGGGAAAACATCTGGATTGCCGACTCCAAGGGCCTCGTGACCAAGAAGCGGGACAACTCCGTTGACCGCTGGCGTGGTGCCTTTGCCCAGGACACCGACGAGACCGAGCTTAGCGCCGTTATGGCGGGGGCGGATATCTTTGTCGGGCTCTCCAAGGCTGGGGCTCTCAAGCCCGAAATGATGAAGGGCATGGCGCCAAATCCGCTGATCCTGGCGCTCTCCAATCCCATCCCCGAGATCATGCCGGAACTGGCAAAGGAAGCGCGGCCCGATGCGCTGGTCTGCACGGGGCGCTCGGACTATCCCAACCAGGTCAACAACGTCCTCTGCTTCCCGTTCCTGTTCCGTGGGGCGCTGGATTGTGGCGCCACCATCATCAACGAAGAGATGAAGGCTGCGGCAGCCCATGCCATCGCCAAACTCGCCCATGAGCCGGGTCTTGAATCCACCAGCCATGGTGTGCCGGCCATTTTCGGCGCGGACTATCTGATCCCCAATCCCTTCGACCAGCGGCTGATCCTGCGCATCGCGCCGGCGGTGGCGAAAGCGGCGATGGAGTCTGGCGTCGCGGCAAGGCCGATTGCCGATTTTGACGCCTATCGCGATCAGTTGCGCCGCTTCGTCTTCCGCTCCGGCATGGTGATGAAGCCGATGATCGAGCGGGCCCAGGCCTCGGGCAAGCGGATCGCCTTTGCCGATGGCGAGGACGAACGCGTGCTGCGCGCCGCCCAGGTCATCCTCGAAGACGGTATCGGCAAGCCAATCCTGATCGGCCGCCCCTCGGTGATCGAATCGCGATTGGAGCGTTTCGGGCTAACGATACGGCCCGGCACGGATTTTGAGGTCATCAACCCCGAAGACGATCCGCGCTATCGCGACTATGTCGCTGACTTCCATGCCCTGGTTGGGCGCAAGGGCGTCACCCCCGATACCGCCAAGACTATCGTGCGCACCAACACCACAGTCATTGGCGCGCTGGCTGTTCGGCGCGGCGAGGCCGATGCGCTGATCTGCGGATTACAGGGGCGGTTCATCAAACATGCCCGCGACATCCATTCGGTGATCGGCGTGGCACCGGGAGCGCAACAACTTTCGGCCCTGTCCATGCTGATCCTCAATCGCGGTGTATTCTTCCTGGCCGATACCTACGCCAATATCGACCCCACCGAGGACGAACTGGTGTCGATTGCCCTGCAGGCCCGCGACCACCTCAAGCGCTTCAACATCGAGGCCAAGGCGGCGCTGCTGAGCTATTCCAACTTCGGCTCGCGTGATGGCGAAACCAGCGAGAAGATGCGGGCGGTCTATGACCGGCTCAAGGCGGAAGCGCCGGAGCTGATGGTCGAGGGTGAAATGCAGGGCGATCTGGCGATCAATGAGAGCCTGCGCGATCGCTATATTCCGGACTCGGTGCTCAAGGGCGAAGCCAACCTCCTGATTTTCCCGAATCTTGAGGCGGCAAACCTCTCCATGACGCTGCTCAAGGAGATGAATAATGGGCTGCATATCGGTCCCATCCTGATGGGCACGGCCCAGCCTGCTCATATTCTGGCGCCGACGGTAACCAGCCGTGGCATTGTCGACATGACGGCGATTGCGGCAACGGAAGCGGCGGGGTAGGGGCGAGCAAAGGCGCCGCCCGGCCTCTCGGCTTGCGGATACACGGTAACGAACGGCCAGCGGCCCAGAAAGGTGAACGTTCAAGTGCAAGAGCCATTGGCCGTTCGTCACGGAAACACGGATTTTCCACGGGTCCGGATTCAGGCGGTACCGTTATTGCAGGTCCGGCTGCCGAGCTTCTACCCGCGTAAAGAGGCGCCCCTCTTCCCGGCCTCCCCGCCCGGCCCTGCGTCGGGGCCGCGTGTGTGACAGGGATGGGCACAGGATAGACGAGATTGCCGGGGCGTGGATAAGTCGTCATTCTGGCCACATGCCCAAGAGCAGAAGTAGAGGAGAAGGCCCATGAGTTTCCGTGCCCTGCTGACAGAGAAAGCTGAAGATGGGACCGTCTCGTCAGCGGTACAGACTCTCGAGGACGCGCGCCTGCCCGAGGGCGATGTCACGGTGGATATCGAATGGGCCGGGCTGAACTACAAGGACGGGCTGTGCCTGACAGGGCAGGGCGGTCTGGTGCGTACCTATCCTCATGTCGCTGGCATCGACTTTGCCGGCACCGTGCGCGAAAGCGACGACTTCCGCTATCGCGTCGGTGACCAGGTGGTGCTGACTGGCTGGCGGGTCGGAGAAGCCCATTGGGGTGGCTATGCCGAACGGGCGCGGGTCAAAGCTGATTGGCTGGTACCGCTGCCGGCCAGTCTGACCGCGCGCGATGCCATGATCATGGGAACGGCTGGATTGACCGCGATGCTGGCCATCAACCGGCTTGAATGGGCAGGCCTCACTCCATCGAGTGGCGAGGTGCTGGTCACCGGCGCCGCTGGTGGCGTCGGCTCGATTGCCGTGGCTCTGCTGCGGCGCCTGGGCTATTCGGTGACAGCACTGTCCGGACGCCCGCAACATGCCGATATGCTGCGCGATCTCGGCGCAGCCAATATCATCGACCGCAATGAATTCATGGCGCAGCCCGACAAGCCGCTGGAAACGGCACGGTTCGCTGCGGCCATTGACTGCGTCGGTGGTGCGGTGCTGGGCAAGCTCCTGCGCCAGATCGCCTATGGCGGCGCGGTGGCAAGCCTGGGCAATGCGGCGGGAATCAAGCTCGACACCAATGTGCTGCCCTTTTTGCTGCGCGGCGTGAACCTGCTGGGCATCGATAGCGTCATGCAGCCTTTTGATGCGCGCACCGACGCCTGGGCGCGGCTGGCCGGCCTGTTCGATTTTCCCGCCTATGCCGGCAATGTCGAGGAGGTGGGGCTCGACGCGCTTCCAGAAAAGGCGGCGCAGATCCTGAGCGGCGAGGTGAAGGGCCGGGTACTGGTCAATCCCAAAGACTAGAGTCAGGCGATACGGGCCAGATCGTCCATGCCGGCGCTTGGCGAAGTCACAAGCCTTCCCGCCAGTAAACGTTTTCGGTTCATCCTCGGACGAAATTGGTTGACTTGTATGGAAGATATTGTGATTTTGACCGCAATCTGAGCGGGGATAACCTCTCAGGAACGGCCGGAGACACGTCATGGGCCTGCGGGTCCAGCCAGGGTATGTGGTAAAGCGTGAGCTACGCGGTACGTCTGCTGTCTGACCGATGTTAACCCACGGACAGCTGCTCGTATCGACCTTCTGAGTTGCCCGCTAATGATTTCAACCGTGCGGTCGCGGTTGGCGGGACGAACCCTCCCAGCAGCACCGCGCAGAATTGACCCCAAGATGGGGCATGGCGGGAGCAAGGGATGGACGCAGGGTTGGCACCTGGTGCTGCATGCACCGAACTCGAACGCTATCTGTTCGATCTCAACGGATATCTGGTCATTCCCGCCGCGCTGTCGGCCGAAGAGCTAGCGGCTTGTAACGCCACGCTTGATCAGCATCAGGATTTTGTCGGCGATGGCTGGGACGGCCATGTGCGGCTCTTCAATCGGCCTCACCGCCAGGAGGGCCTGATCCTGCAGCAGGTCTATGAGGCCGGTCCTGCCTGGGAGCGATTGATCGATCATCCGTCCTGGTTTGCCAAGGCTGTCCACTTCATCGGTGCCGACGATCCGGAAAATTTCGACGGTCACCACGGCCCTGCCTTTATCGATGAATGCTTTGCTTCGGTGCGTGGGCCGGGGCAGGCGCTACGCCTGCATTCGGGCGGTCATGTTGGCACCATTCGTACCCAGTATCGCTTTCACGCCGGACGGTTTCACTGCGGCCAGGTCAATGTGTTGATTGCGCTGAACGATATCGGTCCTGGCGATGGTGCGACCATGGTCATTCCAGGCAGCCACAAATCCAATCTCCGCCATCCCCAGACCGTCGCCCTCGACAAGCGCGATGAGCAGACCTCGGTGGATGGCATTGCCGGAGCGGTGGAAGTGCATCTCAAGGCTGGCGATGCGCTGATGTTCGTCGACGCCATCATGCATGGCTCGGCCCGGCGCACCAATCCGGGTCAGCGCCGCATGACAGTTTATCGCTACGGCCCGAGCTGGGGCTATTTCCGGCATGACATGGTGCCCAGCCAGGAGTTGCTGGCGCGGCTGACGCCCGAGCAGCGCCGGATCGTCATGCCACACAAATTGCCTGTGGCCGCCAACGCTTAGGTGGGGCCAGAAGGGCACGAAGTTTGTTGACCCGCACCCGGAGGTACGTAAGTCAGCAATGCAAATGGCGAGGGCCGGTTGAGGACTCGGCGCTGGCTGAAACTGGAAGGCTCAAGGGAGGAAATACAATGAGCAAACTATCGAGAAGAACTTTTCTGGGGGCATCGGGCTCTGTGCTGGCACTGGCAGCCATGGGGCGCCCGGCCTTCGCGCAGACGGCGGAGATCCGCCACTTCTGGTGGGGCAATCCGGAGCGCGACCGCCGCACCTTCGAAGTGATCGACATCTTCAATGGCAAGCACCCCGACATCAACGTCACTGGTGAAACCCTTGGTTTTGGCGACTATTTCACCAAGCTGACCACCCAGATCGCGGGCGGCAACATGCCCGACGTGATCCAGCAGGGTTATGGCGTGCTGTTCGAATATATCGCCAATGGCGCCGTCGTGCCGCTGGACGATTATGTGGGCAAGACCCTCGATATCTCCAAGATGGACCAGAGTGCCATCGATGCCGGCACCGTGGACGGCAAGTTCTATGCGCTCTCCATCGGCGCCAACAGCCATATGGCGATGTACAACTCGCGGCTGTTCGAGGAAGCCGGGATCGTCCCGGGCGAGGACTTCGACCCCTATGGCTATACCTATGACGAGCTGGCCGAATTCGCCGCCGCCGTCAAGGAGGCCACGGGCGTTGCTGGTACCGACGACAACACGGCGGACTATCAGAATTTCTCCGACTTCGTGGTGCAGAAGGGCGCCATGCTGTTCAACGAGGACGGCTCCTATGGCCCGACTCAGGAAATCGTCGAGGAATACTGGGCAACCTGGGAAAAGATCCGCAGTGCCGGCGGCACCCCGCCGGGCCCGGAAAGCGCCGGTCTCGCCGGTGTGTCGGAGCTGAGCCAGATGGGCGTGGTCACCGGCAAGACGGCCATGACCTATCTCTGGTCCAACCAGTTGGTGGGCGTGCAGAGCCTGATGCAGGACACCTTGGGCGCGGCGATGTATCCCAATACGCCGGACATGGTGCCGGGCTCGATCGTGCAGCCCAGCCAGTTCGTCTGCCTGACGCGCGACAGCGCCAACCCCGAAGCCGCCACCACCTATATGAGCGCCTTCGTCAACGATCTCGACATGACCAAGGTGCTGGGTCTGGAACGCGGCATTCCGAGCCAGAGCGATGTGCGCGCGGCCCTGCAGCCCGACCTGACCGATGTCGAGGCCCGCTCGGTCGAGTTCTTCGACAAGATCCAGGGCAAGACGGCCGTGCTGCCGCCACCACCGCCCAGCGGTTCGAACGAGGTCGAGCAGACTTTCGAGCGTTTGGCTGTCAACGTTCTGCTTGGCGAACGTCCCATCCCCGAAGTGGCATCGGACTTCCTCAACCAGGCCCGCGCCATCCTGGCCCGCGCATAGGTCAGAATACCCGGTCCGCCGCCCTTTCTCCCGTGGGGCGGCGGATATCTCCTCGGGAAGAGGCGGCGCCTGTCCTTATCGCGGCAGGCGTTGCCTCCCGCTATATTGGATCAACGGGAACAGTTGAGACTGGAGCCGCGCGTGCAAAAATTCTTCCGCCGCAACTTTGCCGGATACGCCTTTCTGTCCCCGTGGCTGGTGGGCTTCTTCCTGCTGGCGATCGGGCCAATCCTGGCCTCGCTCTATCTCAGCTTCACTAAGTATAACGTGGTGCGCCCACCGCAATGGCTCGGGCTCGACCACTATGTCTATATGTTTCAATACGACCAGCGCTTCTGGAAGGCACTACAGGTCACGTTCCAGTTCGTGGTCATCTCGGTGCCGCTCAAGCTGATCTTTGCTCTCGGGGTGGCGATGGCGCTCGACAAGGGCATCCGCGCCATCGGCTGGTACCGAGCACTGTTTTATCTGCCCTCGATTTTGGGCGGCTCGATTGCCGTGGCCATCCTCTGGCGCCAGCTGTTCAACTATGACGGGGTGATCAATTCGATCCTGCGCCTGTTCGGCGCCGAGGGACCCTATTGGCTGGCCGATCCGAAATATTCGCTCTGGACGCTGATCGTGCTGGCCATCTGGCAGTTCGGATCGCCCATGCTGATCTTCCTTGCCGGGCTTCGGGCCATTCCGCAGGAGCTCTACGAGGCGGCGGAAATCGATGCGGCCGGACCGGTGAAGAAGTTCTTCGCCATCACCGTGCCGCTACTGGCGCCAGTAATCTTCTTCAATCTGGTGCTGCAGATGATCGAGGCCTTCAAGAGTTTCTCGGGCGCCTTCATCATTTCCGGCGGCTCGGGCGCGCCGCTCGATAGCCTGCTGTTCTTCACCGTCTATCTCTACAACGAGGCTTTCAGCTTCCTGCGCATGGGCTATGCCTCGGCGCTGGCCTGGGTGCTGTTGCTGATTATCGCGCTGTTCACCGCCATTGCCTTCTGGACCTCCAAATACTGGGTCCACTACGAGAACGAGAGGGGCTGAGCCATGAGCGCATCCACCATGCCCGCCCAGACCACCGCTGACATTGCCCATGCCTATCGTCAGGAAAGGGCCAAGCGCGCCAAGCGCTCCGCCGTGCTCAAGCACATCTTCCTGATCCTCACCTCGCTGGTGATGATCTACCCGCTGATCTGGATGTTTGCCGCTTCGCTCAAGCCTGACAATCAGATCTTCGGCGATCTGGGTCTATGGCCGAGCGAATTTCAGTGGGAGAATTATTCCGAGGGCTGGAACGCCCTGCCGGTGAGCTTCACGACCTTTTTCTGGAACTCGACCGTGGTCACCGTGCTCTCGGTGGTGGGCAATGTCATCTCCTGCTCGTTTGCCGCCTATGCGTTTGCGCGGCTCGAATTCTCGGGCAAGACCATCTGGTTCGCACTGATGATGACGACGCTGATGATCCCCTATCACGTCGTGCTCATCCCCCAATATATACTGTTCCTCAACCTGGGCTGGGTAGACAGCTATCTGCCGCTGATCGTGCCGAAATTCCTGGCTGGTGAAGCCTTCTTCATCTTCCTGATGATCCAGTTTTTCCGCCAGTTGCCGCGTGAGCTGGACGAGGCGGCGATGATCGACGGGTGCTCGCCCTTCAAGATCTATTGGGCCATCATCATGCCCCTGAGCCTGCCGGCCATGGCGACGGCGGCGATCTTCTCGTTCATCTGGACCTGGGAGGATTTCCTGGGGCCGCTGGTCTATCTCAACGACATGAAGGATTACACGGTGCCCCTGGCGCTGCGCAGCTTCATCAGCACCGACGGCGTCAGCCAGTACGGACCGATGTTCGCCATGTCGATCCTCTCCATCCTGCCCATTCTCCTGTTCTTCATCATCTTCCAGCGGCTCATCATCCGAGGGATTGCGATGAGCGGCCTCAAGTAAGAAGCGATCACCATGGCATCTGTTACCCTTTCCGAAGTCCGCAAGGCCTATTCCAGCATGGAGGTCATCCACGGCATCGATCTGGAAGTGCAGTCGGGCGAGTTTCTCGTGCTGGTCGGCCCCTCGGGCTGCGGCAAGTCCACGTTGCTGCGCATGATCGCCGGGCTCGAAGAGATCACAGACGGCACGATCTCCATCGGCGATCGCGTGGTCAACGACCTGCCGGCCAGCCAGCGCAATCTCTCCATGGTGTTCCAGTCCTATGCGCTTTATCCGCATATGAGCGTGCGCAAGAACCTGGCCTTCGGCCTGTCCAATCTGCGCATGCCCAAGGACGAAATCGAGCGCCGCGTAGCCGATGCGGCCCGCATATTGCAGATCGGGGAGCTGATGGAGCGCAAGCCGCGCCAGCTCTCGGGCGGGCAGAAGCAGCGCGTGGCCATTGGCCGGGCCATCGTGCGCGAACCGCAGCTTTTCCTGTTCGATGAGCCCTTGTCGAACCTCGACGCAGAACTGCGGGTGCAGATGCGTGTCGAACTGGCCGGGCTCTACAACCGGCTGGGTACCACCATGATCTATGTGACGCACGACCAGACCGAGGCCATGACCATGGCCACGCGCATAGCCGTGCTCAACAAGGGCAATCTCGAGCAGGTTGGCACGCCATTCGAGCTCTACAACAATCCGCGCAATCTGTTCGTAGCCAGCTTTATCGGCTCGCCCAAGATGAACTTGCTCAAGGGCGATGCAGCGGGGCAGGGGGTCAATCTGAGCGGATTGGGGACCTTGCCCGCGCAATTGGGAACCAGCGGGCCAGTGACGGTCGGCATCCGGCCCGAGCATCTAGGGCTCAACCAGCCTGGCGATATCGCGGTGGATGGCACCATCACCCTGGTCGAATATCTGGGCAGCGAGCTGTTCGTCTATGTGGCACTGGCCGATGGCCAGAGCCTGCTCGCCCAGGCGCCCGGCAACGCCCAGTTCAAGCGCGGAGACAAGGTTTCGCTCGGCTTCAAGGCAAGCGATGCGCATTTCTTTGATGCCGAAGGCCTGCGGATTGAGGCGTCTGCGTGAGCCACCAGCTTCTTGACCGCCTGCGGGCAGTGGACGTCGCCGAAAAGGCCGGCCCGCTGGCCAAACCCGCCAATGCTGCGCTGCTCGAAGAATGGCAACGCTCCGGAGTCCGTTTCGTCTCGAGCGCCGACCAGCTGACCAATCGCTATTACGATGCCGTCCGTGAACTGTTCGATTGCATCTCCCCGGCGGCAGACGAAACGCCGATCCTGCATGAAGGCGGCATCTATCACGGCTGCTGGCTCGAGAGCACCGGCACGATAAATGCCGAACTGCTGTGCCGCTTCCTGCCCTCGGTGACGACGGCAACCTATTCCGCATTTGCCCGCTACCAGCGGGACGATGGGCTGTTCCCTTATAAGGTTACCCCACAAGGGCCTGCCTTCAACCAGATCCAGCTCGTGACGCCATTGGCGCGCTCGGTATGGAACCATTTTCGGCTCAACCGGCTCGATACGGACTGGCTGACCGAGATGTTCGGGGCCATGTCGCGCTACGATGCGTGGTTGGCCCGGCACAGAGACACCTTGGGTACCGGCGCCGTCGAGGCGTTCTCGACCTACGATACCGGGCACGACCTGTCCTCTCGCTTCTGGCATGTACCGGACAGCCCCTTTGCCAATGACCCGACCCGCTACGATCCGGACAATCCCATACTGCCCTTCATCGCTCCCGACCTGACGGCCAATGTCGCCTGTCAGCGCGAATATCTGGGCGCGATTGCCGATCACCTCGGCGGCGATGGCAATGAGTGGCGGCAAAAGGCAGAGGCGAGCCGAACCGCCTTGTTCGCGCAATGTCATGACCCGGACGACGCCTATTTTTACGACCGCGACCGCCACGGGCGCATGGTCCGCATCCAGTCCGACAATCTGCTGCGAGTATTGGCGTGCGAGATTGGCGATGCCGATGGCTTTGCCAATGCGCTGGAGCGCTACCTGCTCAACAGCCGCAAGTTCTTTGCCAAGTTTCCGCTGACCTCGATCGCGCTGGACGATCCGCGCTTTGATCCGAATTTCGGCCAGAATAGTTGGGATGGCCCCACCAATTTCCTTACACTGATCCGCACGCCACATGCGTTTGAACATCACGGTCACCATGTCGAGTTGAGCTGGATCATGCAGCCCACGCTGTCAGCGCTGTTTGCCGCTGACCGCTTCCCGCAGACCCTCAATCCCTTTACCGGTGCGGCCGGGTTCACCGAGAAATATTCCCCCTCGATCTTGTGCCTGCTCGATTACGTCGAGCGCCTCTCTGGCATTCTCCCGCGTCCGGAGGGTGATCTGTGGTTCACCAGCCTGCTGCCCAAGCCCGCAACCCATCGTTACGAACAATGGGAAACGGCCTATGCACGCAGCGTCGATGGTGTTGAGTTTGAATTGGTCAATACGACAGAGAGCAGCGAGGTCTATCGTGACGGCAACCGACTGGGACGCTTCCCGTCCGGTATCCGAGTCGTGACCGATCGGTCCGGGTCCTTGCTTGGAATTGTCGGGCTCACCAGTGGAACTGTCTCCGGTGAGATCGAATGGGAGGGCGTGTCGCGTCGGTTCGAGATTGAACCCAATGAGCGCCAGACGCCCGCAGGACAGGGATTTGAACGCAGTACGGGGCCCAAGATGGTCTTGCCCAGCTATACTTAGCAGGCGTAGCCTTCCTGACAGGACGATGACAGGGAGCAGGCATAAGCTGTTCCCACGGACGTAACGACGTTCGCTATTGTTCTAGGGAGGAACTATGAACAAGCTGCTTCTCGCGGCGCTGGTAACCGGCGCCCTTTCCGCACCCGCTTTTGCTGCCGATTACACCATCATGGCGCCGGCTGGCCCAGGTGGCGGCTGGGATCAGACCGCACGCACCATGCAGGAGGCCATGCAGGCCGAAGGCATTTCGGGCAATGTGCAGGTCACCAACGTTCCCGGCGCCGGCGGCACCATTGGCCTGGCGCAGTTCGCTACCCAGGAAAATGGCAATCCCAATGCCCTGATCGTGGGCGGCTATGTGATGGTCGGCGCCATCCTGACCAACATGTCGCCCGTGACCCTCGAAGACGTGACCCCCATCGCGCGCCTCACCGGTGAAGCCGTGGCCCTGGTGGTGCCCGCCGCATCCGACATTCAGTCGGTTGACGATCTGGTCGCCAAGCTCAAGGAAAATCCGGGCGCCGTCGCCTGGGCTGGTGGTTCGGCCGGTGGTGTCGATCACATCACCGCAGGCCTGATCGCCAAGGCTGTCGACGTTGACCCCACCCAGGTCAACTACATCGCCTATTCGGGCGGTGGTGAAGCCCTTGCCGCCATTCTGGGCGGTCAGGTCACTGTGGGCCTCTCCGGCGTCAGCGAATTCGCTTCGCAGATTGAAGCCGGTGAACTGCGTCTGCTGGCCGTGTCGACCGACACCCGCGTGCCCGGCTTCGATGCTCCGACCCTGATGGAAGAGGGCGTCGATGTGGCCGTGCAGAACTGGCGCATGGTTGCCGCCGCCCCCGGCCTCAGCGATGAGCAGAAGGCCGCTATCACCGCAGACGTGAAGGCCATGGCGGAGTCCGCCACCTGGCAGTCTGCGCTCGCAACCCGCGGCTGGGTCGACACCTATCTCGACGGCGATGCCTTCGCCGCCCAGCTCGAAGCCGACAAGTCGGCCACCGAGGCCATCCTGAAAGACATTGGCCTGGTCCAATGACAACTGGCTCTTCCAGCCGTGAGCGTCGCCCCGATGGGGCGGCGCTTATTATCGCAGCCATTCTCGCCGGCCTGGCGGTCATCATCTTCTGGCAAACCAGCCAGATGCGCCTGCCACCTCTGCAGCAGCGCGTTGGCCCCACGGTCTTTCCCTATGTCATTGCCTCCGGCCTGATCCTGTTGGCCATCGGCACGGTGATTTCGGCCATGCGCGGCAGCTTTCCTGAACGCAGCAAGGACAACTATGCGCCGATCTTCTGGATTGTCGGCGGTCTGATCGGGCAGATTCTGCTGCTGTCGACGGCAGGGTTCTCCATCGGCACGGGCGTCCTGTTTGCCTGTACGGCCCGAGCGTTCGGGCGCGGGCCGCTTTGGCAGACCTTCGCGATCGGGACGGCTTTCTCCTTTGCCGTCTGGTTCGTCTTCGCCAAAGGCCTGCAATTGTCGCTGCCCGCCGGCGTGCTTGAGCGCCTGTTGACGACGGGAACCCCCTTCTGATGGAAACTTTCGACCTTCTCGCCCAAGGGCTGCTCTCGGCCCTGCAGGTGCACAATCTGATCTATGCGCTGATCGGCGTGACCCTGGGCACCGCCGTTGGCGTGCTGCCCGGCATCGGCCCGGCGCTGACCGTGGCGCTCTTGCTGCCGGTGACCTACAAGCTGGACCCGGCCGGCTCGCTCATCATGTTCGCCGGCATCTATTATGGTGGCATGTACGGTGGCTCGACCACCTCGATCCTGCTCAATACGCCTGGCGAAAGCGCCTCCATCGTTACCGCGCTCGAGGGCAACAAGATGGCCCGTCAGGGTAGGGGCGGCCCGGCGCTGGCCACTGCCGCCATCGGTTCCTTCGTGGCTGGTCTGTTGGCGACCCTTGGTCTGGCATTTATCGCCCCCTTTGTGGTCAAATTTGCCCTGTCCTTTGGGCCCTGGGACTATTTCGCCCTGATGGTCCTGGCCTTCGTGACCGTTTCGGCAGCGTTCGGTGACTCGGCCCTGCGTGGGCTGACGGCGCTGTTCATCGGGTTGGGCCTGGGCCTGATCGGCATCGATTTGCAGACCGGCCAGACGCGCCTTGCCTTCAATGTCATGGACCTGCTCGATGGCATCGAGGTGACAACGCTCGCCGTGGCGCTGTTCGCCATTGGCGAGACGCTCAAGACGGCGTCTGACCGCGACCAGGCCAATACCGAGGTGACGGCAGTCAAGGGTTCGGTCTGGATGACACTGGAGGACTGGAAACGCAGCTGGGCCTCCTGGTTGCGCGGCACCTTTATCGGCTTCCCCATTGGCGCCATGCCGGCGGGTGGGGCCGATGTGGCCAGTTTCCTCTCCTACAGCACCGAGAAGACATTCTCGAAGAAGCCCGAGGAATTCGGCAATGGCGCCATTGAAGGGGTGGCCGGGCCGGAAGCGGCAAATAACGCCTCGGCGGCCGGTACATTGGTGCCCCTGCTGACGCTGGGCCTGCCAACCACGGCCACCGCCGCCATCATGCTCGCTGGCTTCCAGCAATTCGGGCTGCAGCCCGGCCCCTTGCTGTTCGCCAACAATGCCCCGCTGGTCTGGGCGCTGATTGCGAGCCTCCTGGTGGCCAACTTCATGCTGCTGGTGCTCAACCTGCCGCTGATCGGGCTCTGGGTGAAACTGCTGACCATTCCCAAGCACTGGCTCTATGCGGGCATTCTGACCTTCGCCACGCTGGGCACGCTCGGAGCCAATGGTGCCATGTCCATGGGCTTTGGTCCGGTGCGGATTTCGTTTGAACTGGTGCTGCTGCTGGCCTTCGGCATTCTGGGCTATCTACTGCGCCGCTTCGGCTATCCAATCGCGCCTGTCGTTGTGGGCCTGATCCTGGGGCCAATGGCCGAACAGCAATTGCGCCGGGCGCTGGCCATCAGCCAGGGCGAGATCGGCGTGCTGATTTCCTCGCCGATCTCGATCACGCTGTATGTCGCTGCCATTATCGCCGTGGGCGTGCCGCTGATCCTGCGCCTGCGCGGTCAGGGCGGTGTACTGCGACAGCTGGCGACCGACGAAGACTGACCCTGCCTGCAAAACGCAGGCAAGAAAAAGCCCGGCTGCCAGGGAGGGACCTGGCAGCCGGGCTTGTCATATCGGCAGCTATGGCGCTGGGGCCTCGGGAGGGAGGGGCCTGGGCCCCGCGCCTGACCAAGCTGCGACGCTAGAGAAGCGGAGCTTAGACCTTGCCGATGTTGCGGAACGCGACCGGGTCAATGCCCAGATTGTCCAGGTGCTTGGCCTTGGGCACCCGTCCTGCTTCGACCGCCGCCGACACAGCAGCAGCGCTGCCGAACACGGTGGCAAAAGTGTCGAGGGTCGCAAAGAACTTGTTCTTGCGCGGGGTGCTCATTTTCCAATCCTTCCTGTTCAACCCGGAACGGCCCGGGTCGTTTCCATGAGCTTTAGATGGACCTTGCCCCTCCGGATCGGTAGGGGTCGATTGGTCACCCCAGCCATGCATTGAGGGAACATCTTCTCAACCCGTCACCCGGTCTTGCCGGCAGGTCATGGCTTGGGCGAGACGATCTCCTGCCAGGTATCGAGGAAGCGTTGCCGCCGCAGCGTATCGAGCGCCACCAACAGGCCCGGACCCAAGGGGATGGGCTGGATAACGCCCCGGCCACGGGCGGCAATCGTCTCGCTGGTCCACTCGCCAGCACTGCCGGGCACGACGGCGCCAAGGGCCGTTGGTCCGGCCGCCACGGCCTGACCCGCCGGGGACAGGGCGAAGTCAACAAAGCCCTTGGCCAGCTCTGCATTGGGTGCATCCCTCGGGATCAGCATGGAGCGCGTCAGCACCAGGACATAGTCATCGGGCACGACGATTTCGATGGGCGCGCCCTCCGCTTGCCGAGCGAAGGCATAGGAGCCCAGCACATTGTAGCCGAGCGCCAGCGACCCATCGGCAACGCCGTTGAGAATGGCTGGGCTCGACCCCGAAAAGCGCGCATTGACCCGGCCAAAGGCGTTGGCAAGGCGCCAGAAGGTCGAAGAAATGGTCTGGTCCTGTGCGGCCAGCAGGTAGCCGACGCCTGACAGGGCTATGTCATAGGTGGCGATTTTGCCGCGAAACCGGTCTGTTTGCGTCTCAATCAGTTCGGCTAGCGTCAAATGGGTGCGGGGCACCTCATCGTCGTCGATCAGATCGGGATTGTAGATGATAACGGCGGGCTCAAAGGTAAAGCCGAAGACTTCATTGCGCCAATGGGCCCATTCGGGCAGGGAGCCAAGATAGGGGCTATCATAGGCCAGGGCGTGGCCGTCATTGGCCAGTTTGAGCTGCAGGTCAGAGGCCGAGCTGATCAGCAGGTCCGGCGCGGTTTCCATTTCCCCGTCCAGATAACGCCGGAACAGCGGCAGGGAATCGGTTTCCTCGTAGACCACCGTGACGTCGCGGCGCTGGGCCTGATAGGCCGCAATGAAATGGGCGAAAAGCGGGGTATCGGTGACCCCCAGAATATTGAGCGTCTGGGCCGAGCTGCCGTCCGGCGCGGGATAGATTGTGGTCGCCGCGTCCGCCGGGACCGGGGACAGTGCCAGAGCTGGCGCAAGCAAAAGCGCGGCGGCCAGGCCGAGTGCTTTGCTGCTACTGGCGCGCCGGGGCAAGGGCAGAGTGATGGCCACGCTCAACCCGCCGCCCGTCCGGTCCAGCAGGCGCAGACTGCCGCCATGTGCCTGGGCCACGCGGGCGACGATGGAAAGGCCAAGGCCGGACCCGACCTTGCCATTGCTGGCCTTGCCGCGCTTGAAGCGCTCCAGCACTTCCGATTTCTCCCCTGCCTCAATGCCAGGGCCGCGATCATTGACCTCGACACTGAGCGCGCCCTTGTCGATGTGCCCGACAATGTCGATCGGGCCGTCGGAATAGACCAGCGCATTGTCCACCACATTGCGCATCATTTCGCGCAAGGCCACGCGATCACCGCGCAACGGGGCTTCTGCGGCCTGACCCAATGCGATCTGCAACCGCTGTGCCTGATCGGGATCAAGGCGCTGGCGCACATCCCCGATCACTGACGCGAGCGTGGTGGTTTCGATTTCGCTGTTTTCCATGCGATGGGAGATCGTCGCCTCCATCAGAAGCTGGCTGACCAACTGGCTGGCCTGCACGGCCCCTGTGTGGATGCGCCCGACGCGCCGGCGAAGCGCCTCGGGGTCCTGCTCGTCCATAGCGATTTCCGCCTGGGCGCGCAGGGAGGCCAGGGGCGTGCGCACCTCATGGGCAGCTTCTGCCACCAGCCCGCTCACCCGCTCCATGGCCTTCTGCAACCGGGCCATGAAGCCATTGAGCGCGGAGACAAGATGCTCCACTTCGCTCGGTACCGGCACGGTTATGGGAGAGAGATCGTCTGGCGAACGGGCGCGCAATTCATGCTCCAGCTCGGTCAGGGGCGCGAACATGCGGGAAATGCCGAACCAGACCAGGCCAATGGCCAGCAGGGTCAGCGCCAGCACCGGCAGCACGGCATTGGAGAGGATTTCATTGGACAGCGCCTCGCGCTGGTTCTGCGTTTCGGCGACGTGGATGGTCACCCAGCCGGTATCACTCGGGGTGGAGATCAGGCGCCCGACGCTGGCCACGCGCGCGATCTCGCCGCGATAGAGGATGTCAGTGAAGGTGGGCTCAGAAGACACCGTCTCGCCCATCTGTGCCGCCAGGTCCTCATAGCCGGTCACCGTAAGGGCATCGGGATCTTCTACGGCGTAGAACACCCGATCCTGCCCCGAGAACATGGCAAAGGCGGCGAAGGGGATTTCCACCACCACCGCCTCGTTTTCGACTTGCACTGCGCCGGCAATGGTCAGCGCCGAGGCGGCCAGCAGCCGGTCGAAGGCGCGGTCCGAAGCGCGCTCGGCATAGTCCCGGATAAAGACGATCAGCACCACCGACGCTGCCAGCAACAAGACTAGTGCCAGAGCGAAGATGCGGCGGCGGATCGAGAAGGGTCTCTGCCTTGTGGCAGTCGCCGTCCTATCCATCGCTCACCCGCACCACGTAGCCCACGCCGCGCACTGTGCCGATCTCGATATTGGCCGCCTCCAGCTTTTTGCGCAGCCGCGAGATATGCAGTTCCAGCGCATTGATCGAGACATTCTCGTCGAAATTGAACAGCTGGTTCATCAGCCGCTCCTTGGCGACCACCTTGCCGGCATGGGCAACCAGTATTTCCAGCAGCCGGAACTCGCGCCGCCCCAGCTCCAGAGCCTTGCCGGCGACCGAGGCATTAAGACCCGCCAGGTCGAGTTCGAGATTGCCCACGGAGACCGTGCTCGATGCCTGCCCACCGCTCCGCCGTAACAGGGCGCGCAACCGCGCTTCAAGTTCGCGCAGGTCGAACGGTTTGACCAGATAATCATCGGCCCCTAGATCGAGCAGGCTGACCTTGTCGTCGATTTCGGAGCGGGCGGTGATAACCAGGATGGGCGCATTGAATTTGTGCCGGCGCAATTCGGCGATCAGGCTGATGCCATCGCGGTTGGGCAGCATCAGATCAAGGGCGACCGCATCGAAGGGTTCCGCCTCGGCGGTGGGCAGCACATCGTCGCCATCGCGCACCCATTCGACCGAATGCCCGGCCGAGCGCAGCCGCTTTTCAATGGCCTCGCCCAGATCCTCATTATCCTCCACCAGCAATATGCGCATCGGTCCTCCTGATGCTGGACACTAGTGCATTGGCGGGGATGGTGGAAATTGGAATTACGGCGGATACCCGCCGGTCAGGAGCGGATCGGCGCGCCGCGCAAGAACGCCGAGAAGCGAGCACCTAATGTGCGGAGCTGGCGCCAAAGGCCGGAGAGCTGAAAGCTGGGCGGGTCGGCATAGTCGGCCAACATGGTTTCGGCGATCGCCTTGCCCTCGCGCACGATCCGGCGCTCGATCAGATCCTGTCCGGCATTGGGAACGCGCATACCCGGTCTCCTATGGTTGATGAAACCTTAACAGGAGACCGCCGTGCTGTCCGCAAACTTGCACTCGAATGGTTTACGCCGGGCAGGGCGCTTGTGGACAAGCGGGCGATGCATCGACTTGCGTGGGCCCCGTTAAGAGGGCGGCAACGGAGCGCGGCTAGCGTTCGGCCATGCCTTTCGACAAGTTCCGCGGTTCTGCGGCTTCGCCCCTATTGCTTGAACGCCGGATTGCCCCGCGCCGGAACACCTACATCCAGGCCAGCATCGCCATGGGCTTCACCAATCTGCCCTGCATCGTGCGCAATGTGTCCGATACCGGCGCCAAGCTCGAAGTGTCTCGCGTCGCCGGTATTCCCGATCGCTTCGATCTGATCGTGCCGGGCCACCGGCCGCAGCCCTGCCGCGTGGTTTGGCGCTCGCTCAAGGAAATCGGTGTTGAATATCAGGCCGCGCGACACGAGCCGGCGGATAACCTGAACGCGCGCTGACCGCGGCGTCGCCAGGCGGCAACATGCACACAAGATATGGTGGTCATGGGCGCGCGGTGCATCACCACCTGTGGATAGTCGGGGATTTCCTCCACGCTGTCGTCAAGGCGCCAAAAATTCTGCGCTTGACAGTTTCGGCGCCGGGGAGAATCGGGATCTTCTCCTATGGTGAATGCGCGGTTAAGCGCTGATCACACCTGCCGAACAGTGAGATTTTCCGTGGCTTTAGCGCCAGACTCTAGCGCGCTTCAGAGGCTGGTTGAGCTCGGTAATGCGCCGATCAAATCCAGGCCACAACAGCACTGTTTCGCTTGATATTTGTCCCCATAATCCACATATTACCCATACCATCCCTTGTTTGAAACCGGGGGTGGGGCACTAGGTGTTGTGATTTTCTGACGTTGACGACGGCCGTGAATCGCACGAACCTGATCCTCGGTCCGGCGCTTGGTTTCAAGCTACGGACAAGCCCTCGGAACAAGCATCGGCGATACGACTGATGCAGGGCCGGGGCACGGGGCAAGTTCTTGGGTCCGCCCTCCCGCGGGCCCGGGGTTGGTAACAGCGTCAACGACAGACCGGACGAAGCCGGATTACGGCAGGCGGGCGTGTGCGCGCTCGTGACTTGGGAATGACTGAAGCGATGGTTCGCGCGTTTATCTCTGAAGCGATGCCGGAGCAGTCCTGCGAGGGGCCAGGTCGTGTCCATGCCAGAAGGCCTGCCTTGCACCCAAACGTCCACCCGCGGATGGCGCAAGCCCTCCGTGCAATATCAGTCCTGTGAGGATTACGATGAGCATCACCGTCTATAGCAAGCCCGCCTGCGTTCAGTGCACCGCCACCACCCGTGCGCTCGACCGCAAGGGTCTCGACTACACCCTGGTCGACATCTCCGCCGACGCCGACGCTTATGCGCGCGTTGAAGAGATGGGCTACCGCCAGGTTCCCGTGGTCGTGGCTGGTGACATGCACTGGGCCGGCTTCCGTCCCGACATGATCGGCAATCTGGCCTGATTTCATGGAGCAGGGCCCGGACATGAGCGGCCTCGTCTATTACTCCAGCACCTCGGGAAACACCCACCGCTTCGTGGAGCGGCTGGGGGTAGGCGGGGTGCGGTTACCAGTGGACGCAGCAAGCGAACCGCCGGTGATGGACGAGCCTTTCGTGCTGGTGCTGCCCACCTATGGAAGCGGGGATGGCAAGGGCGCGGTGCCCAAGCCGGTGATCCGTTTCCTCAATGTCGCGAATAATCGCGATCTCATCCGCGGCGTCATCGCCGCGGGAAACACGAATTTCGGCACCGGCTACTGCCTTGCGGGCAACATCGTCTCGCAAAAATGCGCCGTGCCGCTCCTCTATCGCTTCGAATTGCTCGGAACCGATGAGGATGTCACCAACGTCAGACAGGGACTGGAACGGTTTTGGACACGCTCACATTAGACCGCACCGAAGAACGGCCGGCCGGTAAGCCTTCTCAGGATAAGAACGAGCAGGCGCTGGATTATCATGCGCTCAATGCCATGCTCAATCTCTATGATGAGCAGGGCAAGATCCAGTTCGACAAGGACCGGCAGGCTGCCCACCAGTACTTCTTGCAGCATGTGAACCAGAACACGGTGTTCTTTCACAATCTGCGCGAGAAGCTGACCTATCTGGTCGAGGAAGGCTATTACGAGCAGGACGTGCTCGATCATTATTCCTTCAACTTCGTGCGTGACCTTTACGATTACGCCTACGACAAGAAATTCCGCTTCCCCACCTTCCTGGGCGCGTTCAAGTATTACACCAGCTACACGCTCAAGACCTTTGACGGTAAGCGCTATCTCGAGCGCTATGAAGACCGCGTTTGCATGGTCGCGCTGGCTCTGGCGCGCGGCGACGAAGTGTTGGCCAGGAGCCTGGTCGACGAGATCATCTCCGGCCGCTTCCAGCCGGCGACCCCGACCTTCCTCAATGCCGGCAAGAAGCAGCGTGGCGAGCTGGTTTCGTGCTTCCTGCTGCGTGTCGAAGACAATATGGAATCCATCGGCCGCGCCATCAATTCGGCGCTGCAGCTGTCCAAGCGCGGCGGCGGCGTGGCGCTGAGCCTGACCAATATCCGCGAGATGGGCGCCCCCATAAAGCAGATCGAAAACCAGTCCTCGGGCGTGCTGCCGGTGATGAAGCTGCTTGAAGACAGCTTCTCCTATGCCAACCAGCTCGGCGCGCGCCAGGGCGCGGGTGCGGTCTATCTGCACGCTCACCACCCTGACATCATGCGCTTCCTCGACACCAAGCGCGAAAATGCCGACGAAAAGATCCGCATCAAGACGCTCTCGCTCGGCGTCGTGATCCCCGACATCACCTTCGAACTCGCCCGCGACAACGAGGATATGTACCTGTTCTCGCCCTATGACGTGGAGCGCGTCTATGGCGTGCCGATGACCGAGATTTCGGTCACCGAGAAATACCGCGAGATGGTCGAGGACAAGCGGATCAAGAAGAAGAAGATCAAGGCGCGCGAATTCTTCCAGATCATCGCCGAGATCCAGTTCGAGAGCGGCTATCCCTACATCATGTTCGAGGACACGGTGAACCGGGCCAACCCGATCGACGGCCGCATCACCATGTCCAATCTCTGCTCGGAAATCCTGCAGGTCAGCGACGCCTCGATCTACAATGAGGATCTGAGCTACGAGCACATGGGCAAGGATATTTCCTGTAATCTCGGCTCGCTCAACATCGCCAAGGCGATGGACTCCGAGGATTTCGGCAAGACCATCGAGACCTCGATCCGCGCGCTGACCGCCGTGTCGGACATGAGCAATATCAGCTCGGTGCCTTCCATCGCCAAGGGTAATGCCGATAGCCACGCCATCGGCCTGGGACAGATGAACCTGCACGGCTTCCTGGCCCGCGAACGCATCTTCTACGGCTCGGAAGAAGGCGTCGACTTCACCAATATGTACTTCTACGCGGTGACCTATCACGCCATTCGTGCCTCGAACCTGATCGCCACCGAGCGCGGCGAGACCTTCAAGGGCTTCGGCAAGTCGAAATATGCAGATGGCAGCTACTTCGACAAATATACCGACAAGGAATGGACCCCGGCGACACCCAAAGTGGCCGAGCTGTTCGAAAAGGCCGGCATTCACCTGCCGACCCAGGAAGACTGGAAGGATCTGAAGGCCAAGGTCATGATGACCGGCCTTTACAACCAGAACCTGCAGGCCGTGCCGCCAACCGGCTCGATCTCCTACATCAACCACTCCACCTCCTCGATCCACCCGATCGTCTCCAAGATCGAGATCCGCAAGGAAGGCAAGATCGGCCGCGTCTATTACCCGGCCGCCTTCATGGATAATGACAACCTGGAATATTACCAGGATGCCTATGAGATCGGTCCTGAAAAGATCATCGACACCTATGCGGCGGCCACCCAGCACGTCGACCAGGGCCTGTCGCTGACCCTCTTCTTCCGCGATACCGCGACCACCCGCGATATCAACAAGGCGCAGATCTACGCCTGGAAGAAGGGCATCAAGACCATCTACTACATCCGTCTTCGCCAGCTTGCCCTTGAAGGAACCGAGGTCCAGGGCTGTGTCTCCTGCGCGCTCTGAGAAAAAGGCCCCCAAACCCATGAATATGCACGCCAAGCCGATCGCCCGGGTCCGCGCCATCAACTGGAACCGCGTCCAGGACGACAAGGATCTTGAGGTCTGGAACCGCCTGACCTCCAATTTCTGGCTGCCCGAAAAGGTGCCTCTGTCCAACGACATCCCGTCCTGGGGGACCCTCAAGCCGGAAGAGCAGCAGCTGACCATCCGCGTGTTCACGGGACTTACCCTGCTCGACACCATCCAGAATGGTGTTGGCGCGGTGCGGCTGATGGCCGACGCGCAGACCCCGCATGAAGAAGCGGTGCTGTCCAACATCTCCTTCATGGAAGCGGTGCATGCGCGCTCCTATTCCTCGATCTTCTCGACCCTGTGCCTGACGCCGGATGTCGACGACGCCTATCGCTGGAGTGAGGAAAACGAGTTCCTGCAGCGCAAGGCCATGCTGATCATGCAGCAGTATGACAGCGGCGACTCGCTCAAGAAGAAGGTGGCTTCGGTTTTCCTCGAAAGCTTCCTGTTCTATTCCGGCTTCTACCTGCCCATGTATTGGTCCAGCCGTGCCAAGCTGACCAATACGGCCGATCTGATCCGCCTGATCATCAAGGACGAGGCCGTCCACGGCTATTATATCGGCTACAAGTTCCAGCGCGAAGTCGAGCGTCTCAACGAGGCCGAGAAGCAGGAGATCAAGGATTTCGCCTTCGACTTCCTGCTCGAGCTCTACGACAACGAAGCGCGCTACACCGAGGACCTATACGACAGCGTCGGGCTCTCCGAGGACGTCAAGAAATTCCTCCACTACAACGCCAACAAGGCGCTGATGAATTTGGGCTACGAAGCCCTGTTCCCGCCCGAAGCCTGCAAGGTCAACGCCGCGATCCTCTCGGCCCTCTCGCCCAACGCCGACGAGAACCACGACTTCTTCTCGGGGTCTGGCTCCAGCTACGTCATCGGCAAGGCGATCTCCACCGAGGACGAAGACTGGGATTTTTGATCTCGAAGCGATTGAGTTGGAGGGGGCGCCGTAAGGCGCCCCTTTTTGTTGGTCTGAGAGCGCAAGATTCCCCCTTCTCCCCCTGTGGGAGTAGGTGCCCGAAGAGCGGATTAGGGGGCTCGCGATCCTACAGCCAGCATCCGGCGCGCGGAGAGCACCCCTCTCCCACAAGGGGCGACGGGTCGCCGTGTCCTTGAATGCAACAGGGATATAAAGAAACCTTTATATCCCTGTTGACACCCCGGTCCCCCTCCGCCATCTTGATCCTCGTCCATGGTCCCCGCGAGGGGATAACAGGGAATGCCGGTGCGGGGCGCAAAGCCCCAAGTCCGGAGCTGCCCCCGCAACTGTTGGCGGAGACGGGTGTTCGTTGTCCCACTGGTCCTTTCTGGCCGGGAAGGGGAGCATCCGGTTCGATCCGCGAGCCAGGAGACCTACCATGGGCGTGATTATCCATTGTCAGCCGATCGGGTGGATCGGCCGGAGGACACGACCATGACGATCCGTCACCATTTCCGAATGCGACGCTGCTAAGCGGTCAATTCTGACCCCAACCCAGCCCTGATCCGCCCGCACTCACGCCAGTGCTGGGCGCAATCCAACATATTCGCGCGTCTGGACGCACCGTGTTTTGCACGGGCGCACCTGCGCGCCTGTCACAAACGGAATTTTCCATGACCCGCTCAGCCAATCTCGGCTTTTCCCGCATCGGCCTCAATCGCGAACTGAAAAAGGCCCTAGAATCCTACTGGAAGGGCGAAAGCGACACCGCCGCCCTGCACGCCACCGCCGCCGGGCTCCGGGCCCGTCACTGGAGCCTGCAGCGCGAAGCCGGCATCGCGGTAATCCCCTCGAATGATTTTTCGCTCTACGACCATGTGCTGGACACTTCGGTGCTGGTCGGCGCCATCCCGCCGCGCTTTGCTGGAATTGCCGACCCCGACGCACGCTATTTCGCCATGGCCCGCGGCACCGATGCTGCCCCGGCCATGGAGATGACCAAGTGGTTCGACACCAATTACCATTTCATCGTACCCGAGCTGCACCGCGACCAGGCGTTCGCGCTCAATGCCGGCAAACCGCTCAACCATTTCCGTGAGGCGCAGGCGCTCGGCCTTGTCACTAGGCCGGTGATCCTGGGGCCGGTCACCTTCCTCAGCCTTGCCAAGGCGAAGGATGACGGTTTCGAGCCGCTCGATCTGCTCGACGCTTTGCTGCCGGTCTATGCCGAGCTGCTGGCCCAGCTCAAGGCCGAGGGCGCAGACTGGGTGCAGATCGATGAACCGGTGCTGGTGCTCGACCTTTCCAGCAGGCAGCAGGCGGCGCTCGAAAAGGCCTATGCAGTGCTGGGCAAGGCCGGTCCCGATATCCTGCTCACCACCTATTTTGGCGACCTGCGGGACAATACCGAACTGGCGGCGAGGCTCCCGGTGGCGGGGCTGCATATCGATCTGGTGCGCGCGCCCGGTCAGCTCGACGCCGTGCTGGCGGCCTTGCCCGCCGGCAAGACGCTCTCGGTCGGCGTGGTCGATGGTCGCAATATCTGGCGCACCGATCTCGACGCTGCCTTTGGTCTTGTCAGCAGGGTATGGGACCATATTGGCCCGGATTGCCTGGAAATTGCCCCATCCTGCTCGCTGCTGCACAGCCCGGTCGATCTCGATGCTGAAACCGCGCTCGACGCTGAACTGAAATCCTGGCTGGCCTTTGCCCGGCAGAAGCTGGAGGAGGTGGCGGCGCTGACCACGGCGCAGCAGCGGGGCAGGGGCGCTGCCCGGACCGCTTTCGAGGCCAGCGCCGCCGCCATCGCGGCGCACAAGGCCTCGGCGCGCATTCATCGGCCCGAGGTCAAAGCCCGCGCTGCGCAGGCCATTGCCCTGGATCGCAATTCGTCCTTCGCCTCCCGCCGCGAGAAGCAGCGCGCCCGTTTCAACCTGCCAGACTATCCGACCACCACCATCGGTTCGTTCCCGCAGACCAAGGAGGTGCGGCAGGCCCGCGCGGCGTTCAAGAAAGGTCAGCTCGATCGGGCTGGTTATGATGCCTTTCTCGAACAGCAAACCGAGCGCGCCATCCGCATCCAGGAAGAGCTGGGGCTCGATGTGCTGGTGCATGGTGAATTCGAGCGCAATGACATGGTGGAATATTTCGGCGAACAGCTCGATGGCTTCGCTTTCACCAGAAATGGCTGGGTGCAGTCCTATGGCTCGCGCTGCGTCAAGCCGCCGGTGATCTATGGCGATGTCTCGCGTCCTGCGCCGATGACAGTGCGGTGGTCGGCTTTTGCGGCCTCGCTCACGGACCGGCACATGAAGGGGATGCTGACTGGCCCGGTCACCATCCTGCAATGGAGTTTCGTGCGGGTCGACCAGCCGCGCGCCGAGACTTGCCGCCAGATTGGCCTGGCCATTCGCCAGGAAGTGCTCGACCTCGAGCAGGCCGGTATCGGCATCATCCAGATCGATGAACCAGCCCTGCGCGAGGGCCTGCCGCTGCGCCGGTCCGATTGGGACGCCTATCTGCGCTGGGCGGTGGATTGCTTCCGCCTCTCGGCCTCGGGCGTGGCCGACGACACGCAGATCCACACCCATATGTGCTATGCCGAATTCAACGACATCATGCCCGCCATTGCCGCAATGGATGCCGATGTCATCTCCATTGAAACCTCGCGCTCGGACATGGAACTGCTCGAGGCCTTCCGCGACTTCAACTATCCCAATGAAATCGGCCCCGGCGTCTGGGATATCCACGCCCCGCGCGTGCCCGATCAGGCCGATATGCTGGCTCTGCTGCGCAAGGCCGGGCGGGGCATTGCCCCCGATCAGCTCTGGGTCAATCCCGATTGCGGGCTCAAGACTCGCGGCTGGCCGGAGGTGAATGCCGCGCTGCAGAACCTGGTGGCTGCCGCGAAGGCCTTGCGTTCTGCCGCGGCCAGATGACAAAAGCCTGGTGAAAACTCTGCCGCCGCTTCTCAATAAAAGCGGCGGCATTAAATTCTGGGGCCCAGCTTAATCCTATCTTTGCGTCTTGGGGCACATTTTGGGCCCTGAGTTGGAACTTGACGATGCTTAGTCACGAACACGGCCAGTTGGATGTCGACGCCTATCTGCATGGCATCGTGCGCGCTCGCCTTGGTGTCTGGGACTGGAACCTGGTCACCGGTGAATGTGGCTATTCGGCGAGCTGGTTCGACATGCTCGGCTACGCGCCTGGTGAGCTGGAGCAGGCCAGCGATCTCTGGCTCGAACTGACCCATCCCGATGATCGCGCACGCGCCATTGAGAGCGGCGAACGCCATCTGCGCGGCGAGACGGCTGAAATCGAGACCGAAATCCGCCTGCGTCGCAAGGACGGCACCTGGCTCTGGGGGCTCGACCGGGGTGGCATCGTCGAGCGGGACGCCGATGGCCGTCCGACGCGCATGGTCGGGGTACAGGCCGATATCTCCCGGCAGAAAGAGGCCGAACTCGCCCTGCAGCAGACCAATGAGCGGTTCCGCCTGGCCCTTGAAGCGAGCGATGTGGGCATCTGGGAATTCGATCCGGTCAGCCAGACCAGTTTCTGGGATGCCCGGACGCGCGAAATCTTTGGGGTCGATCCCGACCTCGAAACGCACAAATTGCAGTCATGGCAGCACTATCTGCATCCCGAGGACCGGGAAATGGCGGAGCGTCAGCACGAAGCTGTCGGGATCAACACCGATATCATCCGGTATCGGATCATCCGGGAGGACGGCAAGATTCGCCATGTCGAGACCTTCGCCCGCCTGGTTCAGACGCCTTCCATGACCAAACGCCTGACCGGCACGATCCGCGACGTCACCGAGGATGTCGAACGCCGGGCCGCCCTCAAATGGGCCGCCGAACATGACGGGCTCACGGGCCTGCTGACTCGCTCAACCTTCGAGCATCGCCTGGCCAAACACCTCGCAGATCCCGAAAGCCCACCATGCGCGTTGCTCTATATCGATATCGACCACTTCAAATCGATCAATGACAGCGGTGGGCACGATGCGGGCGACGCCGCTCTGCGCCAGATTGCCGATGTTCTGCGCTGGACCGCCGGGAACGGGCACGCCGCCCGGCTTGGTGGCGATGAGTTCGCTGTTCTCGTTGATATAGGTGAGGAACTGGCTGGCATGCTCGCCGGCAAGATCATTGACGCCGTGCGCGGGCTCTCGACCGATGCGGGCGGAGCGGTACTTTCCGCCAGTATCGGTATTGCCGTGGCATGGCAGGGCGAGGGCGTGCGCAGCCTCCTCAAGCGGGCGGATCAGGCCTGCTACGCGGCAAAACGCGGCGGCAGAGGTCGGTGGGTCATCGATGACATAGAGCTCGAGGCGCGGGTCAGTTCCGCCCTGTGAGCTAGCCGGGCGGCGCGCGTTTCGTCTCGGCCGCGATACGGGCTTCGAAATCCGCCAGCTCCATCGGCCGGCCATGAAAATACCCCTGGAACTGCACGCATCCCACTTGGGCCAGCATGGCCTGCTGATCGGACGTTTCCACGCCTTCGGCCAACACCTGCTGTCCCAGATCCCGCCCGATCTGGACGACATTCTTGATTAACGACGCGCTGCGCGGATCGTCCAGCATGTCTTTGACAAACCCTCGGTCGATCTTGATCTGCTGGATGGGCAGGCTGCGCAGATAGGCGAGCGAGGAATAGCCGGTGCCGAAATCATCAAGGGCAATGGTAATGCCCAGGGCCTGCAGGCCCGCCAGCCGGGCCACGACCGTGTCGGTGTCTGTTACCAGCACGCTTTCGGTCATTTCAAGGATCAGATGACGGGCATCGGCGCCGGTCGTCGACAGTGTATCGCGGACCAGATTTTCGAACCCATCGTCCAATATCTGGCTGGCGCTGACATTGATCGAGAGCGTCAAATGCTTGAAATCGGGATGTTTTCCCCACTCTGCCAGGGTGTTGCAGCCCTGCTTGAGAACCCAGCCCCCGATTGCCACCATCAGCCCCGCCCGTTCAGCCTGCGGAATGAAAGAGGCCGGCGGCACGACGCCGCGCCCTGGACTGGTCCAGCGCAAGAGGGCTTCGGCGCCAACCGTCCGGTGGTCCAGATCCACCTGTGGCTGGTACACTAGGTGGAACTCCTCATTCCACATGGCGGAGATCAGGTCGCGACCAATTCTGTCATTGCGCGCCAGCTCTGCCTGCATGGCATAGGCGCAGCCTGCCAGCAGGGCCGTGGCTACAATGGCATTGGCCCAGGTGCCGCCTGTATGCAGAGCAACAGGCATATCGACGACAAACGGGTTGGCCAGTGGCGTACTGGCGAACACCACAAAGAGCAACAAGCTGACGACGATCAGGGCCAGTTGCGACCGCGACGCCTGCCGCCGGTAGTTGAGGAACCCCAGCGCAGCCACCACCAGCAGGTACAAATGGCTCACTCGCGGCGCTTCGGTCGTAGGCACATCGATGATCAGTGCCATGACGGAGGCGATCACGATCAGAACCGCCTGGGCGATCAGCAGGCCGAGCGCGAACTGTCCGCGGCTGACCAGTGCATAGATCGAGAGCCCACTGGCAACAACAGCCACGTCCAGGGCAACAATGCCCCACCACCCCATGATGCCGAAGACGACGCCCCATGCTGCGCCCAAGGCGGCAATGGCCAGCGAGCCATAGCGAAAGGCGGCAATCACCCGGGTCGAGTACTGTCCCGTCTGCTCCGTTGCGGATGGACCCGCTTGTCTTGCCATGGGTGCAACGTACTTTGCTTGAGACAGGTCATATCGACCCGCCATGGACCGCGCTTGCTTCCACTATACGCCAAATGACACTGGATTAAACCGTCGGTCCGGACACACGGGCTCGGCCTGCAATTCATACTGTATCAAGAAAAAACAAATATGGGATCCGGTCACCACAATATAGTTGGGGCTTGGTCGCCACAATATAGTGTTGAATCCGACGGGTTTGCTTGAAAATATGGCCCCACTCTGCCATGCTCTCCTCGCTGCGCTATCTCAACTCCCGAACTCTCGGCTCGCAAGCTGATCCGGCCGCAAAACGCCCGGGCGCAGGATGAGCGATTCGCCAAGCCTCCTAACGCACAATGCGGCAACACCCATCAGCGCGAGCGTCACAGGCTCTTCAATTTGAGTAAATCGGTCGGAGAGTGTGGCTGGGGAACCTGGACGCCCAGCCTAAGTCCGCTTTTATGTAACAAGCACAGGTTGTTACGGGAATTAAGTTGAGCTACTGTACTAGAAAACTGTACTAGAGAAGGGCAGGGTGTGGCGCCGCGAACTAGGTATCTTAAGCTGCGGGGACGGAGGTGGTGGTTTCAAATGGCGGTGCCCGCCAGAAGTCAGCCTCGGTTGAAAAAGGCAACCATTCAGGAGAACCTCTATACGACCGATCAGCTAGTGGCGCAGGTCAAGGCCAACGAGCGGGCCGCCTATTGGCAACGAGCTTTCGACCTAGATCGTCAGCCATCGTCAGAGGCCCCATCAGAGATCTTTCAATCCACTTTCGAGTCGACGTTGCAGCGCATCGAGTGGATCAAGCGGACTCACCGCGATGAAGAAGATCGTTCTTCGGCACTCGATCTTCTACTGGACGAGCATGTCGGCCCATACCTTGCTGAGCTGGGCTATCACGACGCGTCACAGATTGAACCCGGGGATCTACCTAGAGATGTAGAGGCGGCGGCGGACGCAGTCCAAGCAGCCATTCGTGGATCTCGTCAGGTTCCTTTAAAGTACCAGAAGTCGTTCTCAGACTTAGCAGAGCAATTCTTGTTAGACCGGCAGCGTGATCCTAGAGATCGGCTGACCGCGCAGACCGTTGGGCAGATGGAAGCAACTTTTCGGTTGTTTCGAGACCATATAAAGGATGCTGCCCTGGCCAGCGTCGACAGAAGATCTGCGTCTGACTTCGTCGACAAGCTTGGCAAGCTAAACCGACACTGGGGACGGTCTCCCGAAACCAAGCACAGGAGTCTAGATCAGTTGCTTGCTTCCGCGGGCGCTAGTCCAGAAGATCGCCTTAGCACTGTCACCCTTGCTAGGCATGTGTCCGCCCTGAATAGCCTTTGGGAGTGGGCAGTCGGACGTGGCGAGGTGGCCGGAGACACCCCGTTCGAAGCACCTAACACCAGGAGGGCAAAACGGGCACGGGTTTCAGCCAATGCTCCGTGGACCGATGATGCCATTGCCACCTATTTCAGGCGCGTCAGAGACCGAAGTAGCTCCGGCCTTCCCGATCCAGCATATTGGCTGCCAATGGTCGCGCTTCTGTCGGGCATGAGGCTTGAGGAGATCTGTTCGCTGGAGAGATCAGATATCAAGTCCGCCGAAGGAGTACGCTATTTCGACATCCCCCAAGGCAAAGCCGAAGGCAGTATTCGCGTTGTCCCGGTACATGACGCTCTGTTGCCTCTGCTGGACATAGCACCTGAACGCGGTTTCTTGTTCCCAAATCTCACCCCGGGAGGGCCGGACCGGAAACGATCTTGGAACGTCGGCAAACGGTTCGGCCGGTTGTTTCGACAAATTGACGGCGCTTCGACTTTCCACGCATTCCGAAAGAACGTCGCTCAGACATTTGAACGCGAACGAGTGCGTGAGCACGAGTCTTCGCAAATACTGGGTCATAAGAAGGCCGGATTGACGTATGGGGTCTACTCGCCCAACGGTCTGACCATTAGGCAGAAGGCTGATCTGATCGCTTTGCTGAGAGTGCCTTCGAGATGAAGGACTCTGTGTGTTGCGCAGCTCCTTGGCGGCCGGCCTACGCATGATGGCGGGTCCGCTGATGGCGCCTCCCTCTTTGGCACCGACGGCTAGGCATGGTCGAACTAGAGACGCACTCGGTGCCTACGCTTTGGTTTGAACCATGCGTTAGAAACTCAATTGGGGGGACTTCGTCCCGGTCCCCCTGATATGGTCCACACGCTGCGTGAACTTCGCGTTGGTCTCGTGACTGTCTCTCGACGAACTCTCGTCTAACTCTATGTTTGTCATAGGTATATCGAACGGGGACGGGAGGGGGCCTCCGGCAAGAGGGTCCAAAAAATACGCACCCCCAAAGGAGGAACAGTGAAGCTACGCACAATCGCCCTAGCGGCCATTCTCGGACTCACTGGCGGGTCTTCTCTGGCTGCCGAGTGTCAGTACCAATCGAGGCACGACTGGGGCCACGTGAGCTTCCCTGATGAAAAGACAGCGGTCTGGGATCAGGGGCTGGGCTTCGAGGTGACCTGTGAGTTGGCTTATGGCGACGAGGGCGCCAATACGATGACGTGTGACGATGGCCTGAGCTTCCCGTTTGGGTTCTACCCAGCCACGCCTGACGGCGATGACTTCTCTGAGCTGTTGGTCTTCCAAGACACCCTCTGGTATCGCGTCTGCCCTTGATCGCCTAAAAATTGTAGCCGGATTTACGGGCATATATTCCCCCGGCGCGAGCGGGATCTCCCCCGTACCCCCCGGCCTCGAAGCCCACCCTGGCGGGGGAAGGAAATGCAGGGCTGCTACCTCTGTTCGCTACTGTCACGGCGAAAGGCTAGAGAGGCTGGCAAAGCCAGCTGAAACTGCCACGAGTTAAATGGACCCTCTTGATATCTGAAGCTCACGCGTGTCCATTTATCTATACTTTCTGGACGCGGTGGCTTGACCGTACTTTTTGCGTCCATTAACGATGCGTCCATCATGGTTTTAGATGAAAGGGTACAGTTATGGCCATCGTTGCATATGCCCGCGTATCCACGGGACAGCAGGATTTCATCTCTCAAGTGGACCGCCTGACTGCAGCGGGTGCGAAGAAGGTATTTAGTGAGAAGCGATCCGGCCTGGATGGGGAGCGGCCGGAACTGGCGCGATGCCTCGAGTATGTGCGAGAGGGTGACACCCTGATCGTCACCAAGCTAGACCGTTTAGCCCGCTCCACCGCTGACTTGTACAAGATTGTCACCGCACTGACGGACAGGGGTGTCGCCTTTAAGGTGCTGGATGATAGCGCCGTAGATACCACCACCCGAACCGGGAAGTTAGTCATGGGCATACTAGCGCTCATCGCAGAGTTCGAGACCGAGATCAGGCGGGAACGTCAAATGGAGGGGATAGCCCGCGCAAAGGCCCAGGGCAGGACCGGGGGTCGTCCCAAGCTGGTAACGGATGAAGTGCGAACGAGTATCCAGCGACTGCGCGAGGGCGGAGCAAGCATTCGAGCAATCGCTGCTGAGGTTGGGCTGTCCAAGGCGACCGTGCAGAAGACGCTAGGAAGGGTGAAGGAGAACTAGTGATGGTGCGTACCGTGTAGCGACGAGATGGTTCCAACGCCCGCCAATTGCTTTCACAGCGCGTCTGCGTGACCCTCGCTCCCCCTTTCTTGATTGAGCGCAAAAAGGCGTGCAAGCACTTCATCGTCTCCAAGATCAGCGGGCCAGCCGTAGGCTGCAGCCACGGCTTCATTCAGTGCCTCGTGCGCGTGGTGCAGCCAAGCGGGTCTTTCATTGTAGAGGTTGGTGAGGGTGCGCTTCTTTAGGAACGACTCTGCCTCTTCGTTTATCGGGAGAATACGTTCGGGATAGCCGGGCACGACCTCTGGCTCCCTCCGAACCAAGTCGGCCGGGTTCAGCCAGTTTTCTCGCAGTTGGTTCAATTCTTTCGCACAGTGCGCGATATGCTTCGCTGCATCATCCGCCATTGAAACTACTGATGGAATGTCCGGCGTTAGGCCGTGTGGAAAAGGAAATGTCTGAAATGTCGTGGTCGGCGTATATCGTGGCCGATCTTCCAAAGTACTGCCCATTCGAAGGGCCCAAAGCTCATGAAATCTCGAATGTAGGACGCCGAACGTGACGTCATCCTCACGAGCCACCACGACTACGGCGTTGTCCGGAAGAATGGGGTGGGTACGCCAGAGGAATAGCCGATGTTTCGAAACTCTTGGTGTTACGATGAACCGCGTAAGTGGGGCGAGGGCGGCGCTCATCTCAGGCCGCGGACGCCAATGCTGCCACCAAGTGGTTAGTGCCTCGGGTTGGGCCATGTGCTGTCGGTGAAGCTTGACGGGCGCAATATGATTGAATGGGAGTTCGTACATTGCCGCTTCCCGTTCGGTCATCGTCCCGAAGGCGACGATAAAGCGACCGGATGGCCGTTGGGCGAGATCACGGGCGATCAGATAGGGTACGACCACATCTGTATTCGGGCGCCCATTGGGGTTCAGCGGCGCCACCAGCATCTCACGCGCTTGAGCAGCGCTAACGGCGAAGTCCCCATTTGGTAGTCCGAGTCTTGAAGCATCGGTAGGATTTATTGAACCGCGCGGGACCACACCCTGATACGCCTTATTGGCATTCTCTCGCAATGGTTTGCTGAGTGTGAGGTCGGCCCCACGCGTGGTGCCAGCAGACCGCAAATCAGAATGGATTTCGTCCACCGCCATATCGTCAAGCATTGGGTTCGCAACAGGCTCAGAGGACATGCACACAATGGCGACACGAACGGCCGCGCCAGACACCGTCCACGGCTCATCGCGCCACACCGCTATCGGATATTGGTCGGTGAACAAGTCCCTTAGAACCTGCCTACTAGCTGCATTGCTGAGGGAATTGGTGCTAACTAACCCCATTCGTTCAGTGCTGCCTCGGAGCGCCGAATGCGCTTTTGCAAACCAAAAACACACGAAATCTGCACCCTTTGGCACTGTCCGTGTGTAGATCTTGCGAAGCGCCGAGACGTATTGGCTGCCCATCGCAGGGGCCATCTTCCGACTTCCGAGAAAAGGGGGATTGCCGATGATAGCATTGGCTATCGGCCATTCGGCGGACACCCACTTGCCACCCGCAAAGCTTGTGTCGGGTACCCAGCTGACTAGCGCGTCCCGGCACTCGATGTTGCGCAAAGGTTTGAGGATTGGGTTCTCGGCAGCAGCAAACCCGTTCTTCAAGTTCCACTGAATGTCGCCGATCCAGACAGACACTCGCGCCAACTCGGCCGCATAGGGGTTTAACTCAATGCCCAGTACAGCTTCTGGTCCGATACGCGGGAACGTTCGGGGAAGCCCCAGAGCCTCCGCTTCCACCTGCGCGCGATGCTCCAAATCCTTCAACGCTCGCAATGCGAGATAGAGGAAGTTGCCGGAGCCACAAGCTGGGTCAAGCACTCGATACTGGGAAAGCCGCTGCAGAAAGCCATCAAGCGCCGCTCTTGCTTGATTAAATGCGCGGGTGCCAGCGCCACCTCTTGCTTGGTTTGCCTTTGCTATGAACCCCTCGATCTCAGTTCTCACTACCTCCCACTCGGCCGACAGAGGCTCAACGATGACCGGGTCGATGATCATCATGATCTTGTCGCGATCCGTATAGTGAGCACCGAGCTGGCTACGCTTGTCGGGATCGAGGCCGCGTTCGAACAGTGTCCCAAGAATGGCTGGGTCGATGTCGCCCCAGTAGTGTTGGGCGGCCTTGTAAACGATCCGTATTTCATCGCGGGTAAGGACAAACACCGTGTCATCATCGAATAGGCCGCCGTTGAACCAGGCGATCCGTTCAAAGCCCACGCGACCGCCCTTGGAGCGCATCGCTGCGAAGAGTTGCCCCGCGAAATCAACGAACTCTTCAGGCGTTTCTAGTGCGCGCTCTAGCATCTGAGTGAAGATGTGGTTTGGGAGGAGCTTCACGTCCTCAGCAAACATGCAAAACACCAGCCGGTTGATAAAATGTGCCACCGGCTCTGGTTCGTGGCCGCGATCGCGCAACGATCGGGCTAGCCGTGCGAACTCACCAGCGACCTCTTCCGTCAGCTCCTGCCGGGTCTGCTTGGGACGGAGCGCGTCAGGGTCCGTGAAGGCAGCTTTCAGCCACCCACGTTTTTCGGGATCACCCAACTCGGCTATGGGGATGTCATAAATTCTTGAAACCGAGTTTGTCCAATTTGTGTGGATACGGATGGTGGTGCCGACGTCGGATACGATCAGCAGCGGGGGGTTGTTTAGTGCAACTGCGTAGCGCTGCAGTTGCGCAAAGGCTGCCGTCAGGTCGGCATGGGTCCCCTTATATTCCATGCCGAAGAAGCCGCGCTTGAAGACATCCGCAAAGCCGCGACCTCCTGTGGTCTTCGTCGCGCCGAACTCAAAGCCATAGTCGATGCCATCCCGGTCCGCCTCCGCTGGTGTCTGCTCGCCAAGCATCCGGCAAAGGTCCAGAAAATGCTCTTGGGCCGCAGCGCGCTCTTTGATCTTCGAGTTCTGCCACTTGGCAATGAAGGCTTCAGGGGTCATGCGAAACTCTTGTATAACTAAACCATAGCTAGTCTATTCCTCTGTGTTTGGGCAATAATTCGTCGAATGCGAGACTCAGGGCCATTGCCAAAGATGGATGCGGACAGGGATGATCTGCCAACTTTAGCCGCAACAGCTTCAGTTTCATGAAATGGGGAGTAGGCATTGAAGGATCAAACAGCGTTCGTCGCATATCCTTCTGACGGCGCTGTCGCCGAAGACGTCTTTACGGCCGTTCGTCAAGCGAACGCGTTGGCAATACCCGTAAGGTACGAACCTTGGCCATTCAATGACGTCCCGGGGTCGCCGCTGACCTCTCCCATTGTGGGCAAGATTAGCAATGCCTCGTTCATCGTAGCGGACATCACGCTTCTCAACCTCAATGTGGTCTATGAAATCGGGTACGCAATCGGCCGAGGGAAGCGTGCGTTCCTCATACGGCGGCGAGATGACACCACCCACAGGGCCATCTCTGACAGGGTCGGTATCTTCGACACACTGGGATACTTCGAGTACTCAGACGCTAGCGAGCTAAAAGACCGCCTTGCCGCAGAAATTGAGCCGTTTGCGCTGGAGCATGAAGCGAGCCTCGATAGGCGATCACCAATATACATTGTCGAACCTCCAAACCGAGACTATGCGGTCGGGGTACTTGTTTCTCGGCTAAAGAAGGCGGGCTACGGACGTTATAGAAGCTTCACCCCAGACGAAGACGCCCGCCTCTCTGCCACCGAAGCGATCAGACAGGTGGCTTCATCTCTAGGGGTGGTGCTGCCGCTTGATGGCCGGGAAGACGGTCTGGTTCACAATGTGCGAGCGATGTTCGTGGCAGGACTTGCCGACGGAATGGAGAAGCCCAAGCTCCTATTGGCTCCTTCTGCGTACAAGGTCCCATTAGATCTACGTGATGACGCAAAGAAATTCGGCAAGGTGGAAGATATAGTCGAAATAGTTGCGGATTTTTGCCCTCTTGTCGCTGAATACAGCAGTAAATATGAGCCGAAGGTTGCTGTCGACAAAGGTCTTCTGGTTTCACTGAACGTGGGCGACCCTCGTGCTGAGAACGAGATGGCATCACTAGGACGATACTATTTGGAAACAGCCCAATTCGGGAGGGCCATCCGGGGCGAGGCCAATTTGGTTGTCGGTCGCAAAGGTTCTGGCAAAACGGCCCTGTTCATCCGAGTTCGGGACGAGGTCCGAGCAAACAGGCGCAACGTCGTTGTGGACCTGAAGCCCGAAGGATACCAGCTTATCAAAATTAAAGAAGACATACTTTCACATCTCTCTCAAGGCGCCGCGCAGCACCTTATTACTGTCTTCTGGGAGTACCTCGTCCTCCTTGAGGTGGCATATAAGATACTTGAGAAAGATCGGGTCTCGCATCGCCACAATCACGAGATTTATGATCTGTATCGGGAGTTAGAGGATACTTATCAAGCTGGCGACTTCACTGCGGAGGGCGACTTTTCAGAGAGATTGTCGAGTTTGTCTGCTCATATCGCCCGAGACTATGAAACCAAAGGGGAGGTTGGGGGCGACAAACTATCTGCGGCGGAAATCACTCAACTCGTTCACAGACACGATCTCAGAAAGTTAAGGGACATTATCTCCCGATATATGCGTAAACGTGGAGAGATATGGGTATTGTTCGATAACCTTGACAAAGGGTGGAGTACCCAGGGCGTAGATGTCATCGATGCCATTATTCTGCGCTGCCTCGTAGACGCGGGGCGAAAACTAGAGAGAGATATGCGCCGTGATGGGCACATATTTCACTGCATCGTCTTTGTGCGAAACGACGTTTACGATCACTTGATGAAGAACAGTCCGGACTACGGCAAGGAAATACGGGTGTCGACCGACTGGAGTGATGCCGACATGTTGCGTGAAATGCTTAGGTTACGCTTGAGCGACCGCGTGGATGCATTCGATACTATGGACTTTCAGACGATATGGCGGCATCTCTTTGTATCGCATTTTCAAGGCGAAGAGACTTCGACACTCCTGATAGGACGGGCCTTGATGCGTCCGCGAAATTTGCTGAAACTGTTCAACCACTGTCGCGGGTTTGCCATCAACTTTCGCCATAGCGTGGTAGCAGAGGATCACATTGAGAAGGGCCTTAAGGCTTACGCTCAAGATCTTTTGCAGGAATTGGACCGAGAGTTAACAGACGTCAAACCTGTAGCTCAGGACCTGCTCTATCATTTCCTAGATCAACCGTCGGAACTGAGCAGAGCAAACCTCGAGGATATCATGCGTCAGGCTGCTATTCCTCCTGAGGAATATACAGAAGTCGTGGACTATCTTCTATATTACGGAGTTCTAGGGTCAAAAGTGGGTGCTGACGAGTACTACATCCACGACGTCAACTATGATCTGAAAGTGCTCAAAGTGCGTGCAGAGCGCGAGGCAGACGGCGGCACTTACGTCATCAACCCCGCTTTCTGGCCCGCGCTCGGGATTGTAGAACCGCAGCGGCAACCCTAACGGACCGTTTTTTCGGTTTCCGAATAGTTCGAACCGGAGATTTTCTCACCAATGGCGAATGCCGCCAAGGCTTTGCCAGGACATCTACTTTCGCTGCGTTCAGACAGAAGCCTCTGTTTTTGTCTCGTCATTCTAGTTGGGCGTGGGAGGCCCACCGTACTAGAAAAGTGTACTAGACAAGCCAATCGACAGTGGCTCAAATCATTGATTTATAACGTATATTTTGAGTTGGCTGGGGAACCTGGATTCGAACCAAGATCGACGGAGTCAGAGTCCGCTGTTCTACCATTGAACTATTCCCCAGCAGATGCCTGCTGGCAGGTCAGCGCGGCGGCCCGGGGGGCGGCGAAGCGCGACGGGGGTCTCATTAGACAAAGCTGGGGCCGAATGCAAGCGGAACGGCGCGCGAATAATGCGGTGCTGGGGAAAAATCCTTGTGCCCGGCCATGCGCCCCGCAAATCGGGCTGATGTCGTCATCCATTGGCGCGGGGGCAGTGGGCGTGGGGGGCATGCTTTGCGTTGCGCTTCCGCCTGCCTTGCTCTACCGTCGTTTTCGACAACGCAACATGATGTGCCCTCGGGCGCGGCCGGTTCAACCGGTCCAGCGACCGTGCACAAAGGAGCCAAAAGTGACCGAACCTGTTCGGTCCGCCCTGGTCTCGGCCCTTGTGGACGAGGCTGGAGCCGGCGTCTCTACCGGCCAGAGCCGGAGGGAGAGGGCGGGCGCTGCCCCGCCTGTCGTGCCGGACCAACGGACCCCAAACGCCCCCCATCCCAGGCGCGGTCGCGGGCCGCTCTACGCGGCGCTGGACCTAGGCACGAATAATTGCCGCTTATTGATCGCCCGTCCGCATGAACGCGGCTTTCGCGTGCTCGATGGGTTCACCCGAATCGTCCGCCTGGGCGAGGGGGTTTCAGTCACTGGCCGGCTGTCAGACGCCGCCATGGACCGTACGTTGGACGCCTTGCGCCAGTGCCGCAACAAGCTGCGCGACCATCAACCCGGGCGCATGCGTCTGATCGCCACCGAGGCGTGCCGCGCCGCGGAAAACGGTCCGGCTTTTCTCGACCGTGTCCGCAATGAAGTGGGGTTGGAGCTGGAGATCGTCGATCGCCGCACCGAGGCCGAGCTGGCCGTGACCGGCTGTGCCGACCTGATCGATGGTGAAGCGCAGGGCGCGCTGATGTTCGACATTGGCGGCGGCTCCTCGGAACTGGCCTGGCTCGATTTTCGTGGGGGACGCCCGCGCGCCCAGGGCCGCATGTCGGCCTCCATCCGCTCCTGGCAATCCCTTCCGGTGGGTGTCGTCTCGATTGCCGAGAAATTCGGCGGTGTCGATGTCACCCCAGAAGTCTTCGAAGCCATGGTTGAGCATGTCGGCTCGCATCTGCGCCAGTTCCGCGGCCGCGAAAAGCTCAAGCAGATGATTGGCACGCACCCGGTCCACCTGATCGGCACCTCGGGCACAGTAACCACCCTGGCCGGGCTGCATCTGGGGCTGGAGCGCTATGAACGGCAGAAGGTCGATGGCCTCTGGATGCGGCGCGACCAGGTCGATGAGACCATGCGGGCCCTGCTCGGCATGCCCTTCGCGCGGCGCGTGGCGCATCCCTGCATCGGCAAGGACCGGGCCGATCTGGTGCTGCCCGGCTGCGCCATTTTCGAGGCCATCCGCCGTGAATGGCCCACCGATCGCGTCCGCGTCGCCGATCGCGGTTTGCGTGAAGGCATTCTGATTTCCCTGATGGACGCCGACCGCACGCAGAAGCGCCCGAACCGCTATCCCAGGAGGCAAGGCAATGGCCAATAACAAGGCGCTGGGCACGGGCGGCCGCAAGTCCGACAAGGACCTCAAGATCAGGGTGAAAACGGCCAAGGGTCGCAAGGTCGCCTCGACCAAATGGCTCGAACGCCAGCTCAACGATCCCTACGTGGCGCGCGCACGCGCCGAAGGCTATCGCTCCCGCGCAGCCTTCAAGATTCGGGAGATCAACGAGAAGCACAAGCTCTTCAAGAAGGGCATGCGCGTGGTCGATCTCGGGGCCGCGCCCGGGGGCTGGTCGCAGGTCGCGGCCAGTGCGGTGGGGTCTACCACCGACAATCCGCTGATCGTGGGCATCGATTATCTGGACATGGACGCCATCCCCGGCGTCATCCTGCTCAAGAAAGATTTCACCGAGGAGGATGCGCCCGCCATGCTGATCGAGGCCATGGGCGGTCACGGCGCCGATGTGGTGATGAGCGACATGGCATGGCCGACCACTGGCCACCGCGCCACCGACCATTTGCGGATCGTGCATCTGATCGAAATCGCCGCCGATTTCGCCATCCAGGTGCTCAATCCCGGTGGGTCCTTTGTGGCCAAGGTGTTTCAGGGCGGAACCGAGCATGAGCTGCTGCACATGCTCAAGCGGCACTTTGCGACCACTTTTCACGTCAAACCGCCTTCGAGCCGCAAGGATTCGGCGGAGGCCTATCTTGTGGCAAAGGGGTTCAAAGGCTCGAACAACGGCGTCGACGCTGAGGATAGCGACCGGGACTAGCAAGGTGTTATCGCGCCCAAAGTGGCGCTGGATCGAGAAAAAATACTTGCGCCGGTAACCGAGCGCCCCTGGCATTCGAACACTTCTTTGACATTGCACTTGGTCATTGCGGCCAAGGCTGAAATGCTGCTTGGCAGTAATGACCCGGGAGGAACCCATGTTGCGTCATACAACGACCCGAATAATCCTGGCCACATCGATGGTCGCCCTGCTCGGCGGCACCGCCATGGCCGAAACCTTCCGCTGGTCTGCCGCGACCGACCCGCAGACCATGGACCCGCATGCCGCCAATCTGGCGCCGGTCACCTCGTTCCTGAACAATATCTATGAAGGGCTGGTGCGACGGGGCAAGGACATGGCCATCGAGCCATCCCTGGCCACAGCCTGGGAACCCTTGACCGGGGATGAGGATGGTTGGCGCTTCACGCTGCGCGAGGGCGTCACCTTTCAGGATGGTGCCCAGTTCAATGCCGATGACGTGCTGTTCTCCTATGAGCGCGCAATTTCCGAGCAGTCGGATGTGAAATCCTGGTTCGCGCCAGTCAGCGAATTGCGGGTGGTCGATGATTATACCGTCGAATTCATCACCAATGGCCCCAATCCGCTGTTTCCCGACAGCATCGCCAACTGGATGATTCTCGATCGCGACTGGGCCGAGGCCAATGGCGCGACCGCGCCGGCGCGGGACAGCGAAACCTACGCGACCCTGAACGCGAACGGCACCGGTCCGTTCATGCTCGATAGGCGCGAGCCGGGCGTCGCCACGCGCCTGGTGGCCAACCCCGATTGGTGGGATGAGCCCGAACACAACCTCACCGAAGCCGTGCTGAGCCCGATCACCAATTCGGCTACGGCCATTGCCGCGCTGCTCTCGGGGGAACTGGACATGCTGGCCACCGTGCCGGTGCAGAACGCGCCGCGCCTGGCAGAGACCGATGGCGTCACGGTGTTCTCCGGGGTCGAGGCGCGCGTCATCATGCTCGGCTTCAGCCAGGACAAGGACACGCTTTATTTCACCGACGGCAATGTCGAGGGGAATCCCTTCACCGATGAACGCGTCCGCCAGGCAGTCGCGCATGCGGTCGACGTTCCCGCGATCGTTCAGGTGATCATGGGCGGTCTCGCCAAACCGGCGGCGCAATTGCAGCCTGCAGGGCTCTCTGGCTATTCACAAGCCCATACCGAACGCCCCGCCTACGACCCGGAGGCGGCTCGCGCCTTGCTGGCCGAAGCGGGTTATCCCGACGGCTTCACCTTCAGCTTCCGCTGCCCCAACGACCGCTACCTCAATGACGCCGATGTGTGCCTGGCCATCACCGGCATGCTGCGGCAGGTGGGGTTGAATGCCGAACTTGAAACCATGCCGGTTGCCAATTACTGGCCCGAACTGCGCGAGGACAATGCCGACATCTACCTGCTCGGCTGGTCGCCGGGCACGTTCGACGCCGAGCATCCCATCCGCTTCCTCGCACACACGCCGACCGAGCAACTCGGTACCTGGAACTTCGGCGGCTATTCCAATGCGCGCATCGATGAATTGCTGCCCCAGATCCAGCAGGAACTCGATCCGGCGGCCCGCCAGGCCATGCTGGACGAAGTCGCGGGCATCATTCAGGACGAAACGGCCTATGTGCCGCTCTATGAAGAGCCGCTGGTCTGGGCCGCGCGTGAGGGAATCGACCTGGTGCAGCGCCCAGACAATTTCCTCATGCTGCGCTGGGTCACGGTGAACTGATCCTTCGCCAGATCAATGCATATGCGGGCCGCTCATCAATTGGTGGCCCGCATTGCGCGGAAGGCGCAGGAACATGACCACGGCGACGGCGCTGATGGCAGAGACCACGAAGAAGGCCATGTGGAAATCGGCCAGGGCCAGTTCGCCCCCGCCGCGCAGGCGATGCGCGAGTTCGAGCGTGCCGCCGCCCACAGCCACGCCCATGGCGAACATCAATTGTCCCCAGACCTGGCTGATGACATTGGCCTGACCGGCATCCTTGTCCTCGACGTCCGCGAAAACGAAGGCGTTCGAGCCGGTCCAGAAAGTCGATTGCCAAAAGCCGGTGAACACGAGAATGCCCAGGATCAAAGGAATGGGCGTGCTAGGCACGTAAAAGCCCATCACCAGTATGCCCAGGGTCGAAACCAGGCTGGCAATCAGGAGCGGGTATTTGAACCCCCAGAGTTTGAAGATCCAGTTGGCGACGAACTTGGCGGCCAGCGCTCCGACAGCGGCGACGAAGGTCACCATGCCGCTTTCGAACGGACTAAGCCCAAAGCTGAGTTGCAGCATCAGCGGAAACAGGAATGGCACGGCGCCCTGGCCGAGGCGGAAGAAGCTGCCCGCCACCACCGAAACGCGGAAGATCGGCAGGCGGAGCAGTCGCAAGTCGAGCAGGGGATATTCCGTTGCAAGCGCATGGCGGGTGTAGAAATAGCCCAGCCCGATCCCTAGCGCCGCGGCGACAAAACCGTAAATCGGGGGCAGGGCGGGCAGGCTTATGACCGAGCAGCCGAAGGCGAAAAGCGCGAAGGCCAGCCCGGCTAGCACGAAGCCCTTGCCGTCGATATTGCGCGGTTTGTTGCGCGTCTCATTGGGCAGCGCGATCCCCACCAGCGCCATTCCGAGCAGGCCGATGGGAATATTGATGATGAAGATCCAGTGCCAGGAGAAATAAGTGGTCAGGAACCCGCCAAAGGGTGGGCCGACGATCGGGCCAATCAGCCCCGGAATGGTTAGCCAGGCCATGGCATCGACCAATTGATGGCGCGGCGTCATCCGCACCAGCACCAGCCGCGCCACCGGTCCCATCATCGCGCCGCCCATGCCCTGAATGAAGCGGGCGCCCACGAACTGGGCCAGCGAGCCGGAAAACGCACAGCCGATCGAGCCGATCATGAACACCAGCATGGCCAGCCGGAAAACCCGGCGCGCGCCGAAGCGGTCCGCCATCCAGCTCGAAATCGGGATGAAGATGGCCAGGGCCACCAAATAGGCGGTCAGGGCCAGTTTGAGCGAGATCGGATCGGTGCCGATATCGGCTGCAATGGCCGCCAGCGACGTGGCGATCACCGTCGAATCCATGTTTTCCATGAAGATCGCCGTGGCGAGGATCAGAGGCGTTGCGCGCGACATGTCTTGTTTCGGCCCGGTGTTCCGGTGCCGCTCACTCCCGGACGGCCCGATGGCCGGAAACATTGTTGCCGGCGTCATGCGGCAGGCGGAAATAGATGATGCCGGCGAGGGCGCTCATGCCCCCAACAGCGAAAAAGGCGATCTGAAAATTGAGCAGCGACAGGTGGCCGCCGCTGAAAGTAGTGGTGATCTCGAGAATGGCACCTGCCACCGCCACTCCAAAGGCGACCGAGAGTTGCTGGGCCACCGCAACGATGGCGGTGGCCTGGCTGGCTTCTTCGTCGGAGATATCGGCATAGCCTATGGCATTGGTGCCGGTAAAGAATATCGAGCGCAACACACCACCAGCGACCAGGATGATCATCATCACTGCCACCGGTGTTTCGGTGGTGAACAGTCCCTGCGCTGCGATCAGGAGGCCACCAAATACTGCCGCAAAACCCAGTACGCGCGGAAAGCCGAAACGCGCAAATATCCGCTCGGCAATGAACTTGCTCATGATTGCGCCAATCGCCGAGACGAAAGTGATGGCGCCGGATTGAAACGGATTGAGTCCAAAGCCCAGCTGCAGCATCAGCGGCAGCAGAAAGGGCATTGCGCCCACTCCGATGCGAAAGAAAGATCCCCCGGTGACCGAGGAACGGAACAGTTTGTGGCGGAACAGGCTCGGATCGAGCAGGGGATATTTCGTCTTGCGGGCATGCAGCAGATAGAGCAGGGCCGCGGTCACCCCAATCGCCAGTGTCATATAGCCATAGATGATCGGCAGGGCCGGCAGGCTGATCACCGACAGCCCGAACACCGAGCCGGCAAAGGCGACAGCCGCAATGAAGAACCCGACCATGTCGACCGGCCGCGGCGTGCGCTCGTCGGGCACCTGGAGATAGATGCTGGAAAAGATGATCCCGGCAATACCGATGGGGATATTGATCCAGAAGATCCAGTGCCAGGAAAGATAGGTTGTCAGAAACCCGCCGATAAGTGGTCCGGAAACCGGGGCTATCAGCGCGGGTATGGTCAGCCACGCCATGGCGGCCACAAGTTCGTTGCGCGGGGTGGAGCGCACCAGCAAAAGGCGCCCAACCGGCGTCATCATCGACGAGCCGATGCCCTGGAAGAAGCGCGAGCCCACGAAAGTTTCCAGCGAATAGGCGAAGGAACAGGCAAGCGACCCGAGCATGAACACGAAGATCGCCAGCCGAAAGATATTCTTTGCGCCAAATCGATCGGCCATCCAGCCGCTGATCGGAATGAAGATCGCCAGCGCCACGAAATAGGCCGTCAGCGCGAGTTTGAGCGCAATCGGCTCGGTGCCGATATCATTGGCAATCGCGGGCAGCGACGTGGCGATGACGGTCGAGTCCATCTGTTCCATGAACAGGGCGACCGCCAGGATGAGCGGGGTAACGCGGATCAAGACACTATTGCGAATGGGACAAGGGGAAAGGACGCGAATGCGACAGCGCCATTATGAGCCCATCCGCCGCATGCGCCTAGTCAAAAATGCGTCCGCTCGTTCGCTTCAGGCGCATGTGGCTGGACCGGAACGCGCTAGCGACGGCCGCGCAGCCATCCGGCCAACAGAGGCAAAACCAGGGCGCTCACATAGTAGAGATAGACATCGGCCTTGTAATAGCCATCGGCGGGCTGCAGCAGCAGGACGATGAACACATAGTCCATCGCAACCGCAATTGACGCCCAGATCAGGCCAACGACCAAACCCTGTGCGAGCGTTTTGACATGGGCCCATCTCCACAGAACGAAAAAGGTCGCCGCCAGGCCAAGCGGGCTAATGTACCAGCCCAGATGCTGCGTCGGGACGACAGGAAACAGGGCAATGCCCAGAAGATAGCCGAAGAGCCACAACAGCAGTCCCCAGCCGGCACCATATTGCAGATAAAGTCGCCAATCGTTCATTTCGGCACCCAAGAAGTTGTCATCTTGAAAGCGTATCACCTTCGGGTGTGTCAGATCTTGTCATCGGTCAAATCCGGCGGGCACAAAGCGCCACGGCACTCTAGGCAAAGGCTGTCTCGGGTGCTATTGACCCTCGCCAACCTGAACCCGCGCACATTCAATCGCCGGTTCACATTCCAACAGTTCTGGATTTCATCAGAAGGCAGGAAGGGTCTGGCCTTGGCGAAGATTATTACCACCATCACCGGCGAATCGGCGCTCACTTTCGACGATGTGCTGCTGCAGCCAGCGCGTTCGGACATTCTGCCCACCGAGACCGACATCTCCACCTATGTCACCAAGGACATAGCGCTCAAGCTGCCGATCCTGTCGTCGGCCATGGACACGGTCACCGAAGCCAATATGGCCATTGCCATGGCGCAGGCCGGCGGCATGGGCGTCATTCACAAGAACCTGACCGCCGAGCAGCAGGCCGAGCAGGTCCGGATGGTCAAGAGCTTTGAAAGCGGCATGGTGGTCAACCCCATCACCATCGGTCCCGAGGCGACCCTGGCCGACGCCCTTGCGCTGATGCAGCAAAGCCGGATTTCGGGCATTCCAGTCGTCGAAAATGGCGGCAAGGGTGGCCGGGCCATCGGCAGGCTGGTCGGTATCCTCACCAATCGCGATGTGCGCTTCGCCTCCAATCCCAATCAGCCCATTGCCGAGCTGATGACCAGGGACAATCTCATCACCGTCGGCGATGGCGTGTCCAAGGACGAAGCCAAGGTGCTGCTGCATCGCCACCGCATCGAAAAGCTGCTGGTGGTGGATGCCGACTTCCGTTGCGTCGGCCTGATTACCGTCAAGGACATCGAAAAGGCCCAGCTTCACCCCAATGCCGTAAAGGACGAGCAGGGGCGCCTCCGCGTCGCCGCCGCCTCGACCGTGGGTGACGCCGGCTTTGATCGTTCGTTGCAACTGATCGATGCGGGCGTCGATCTTCTGGTCATCGACACGGCGCACGGCCATTCGGTACGCGTCGCCGAGGCCGTCGAGCGCGTCAAGCGCGAGAGCAATTCCACCCGTATCGTGGCGGGCAATGTTGCTACTCCGGAAGCTGCGCGCGCCCTGATCGATGCCGGCGCCGATGCCATCAAGGTGGGCATCGGTCCCGGCTCGATCTGCACCACCCGCATCGTGGCTGGTGTCGGCGTGCCGCAACTGGCCGCAGTCATGGGCTGTGCCGAAGAGGCGGGTAAATCGGGCGTGCCGGTCATCGCCGATGGCGGCATCAAGTTCTCCGGCGACCTGGCCAAGGCTCTCGCCGGTGGCGCGTCCTGCGTCATGGTCGGCTCGCTCCTTGCGGGCACCGACGAGGCGCCGGGCGAAGTGTTCCTCTATCAGGGCCGCTCCTACAAATCCTATCGCGGCATGGGCTCGGTCGGCGCCATGGGCGCCGGCTCTGCCGATCGCTATTTCCAGCAGGACGTGCGCGACCAGATGAAGCTTGTCCCTGAAGGCATAGAAGGCCAGGTGCCCTACAAGGGCCCGGTCAACGCCGTGCTGCACCAGCTTGCCGGTGGCCTTCGGGCGTCCATGGGCTATACCGGGGCGCACAATCTCAAGGACTTCCGCGAGAACTCGGTCTTCGTGAAGATTTCCGGCGCAGCCTTGAGCGAAAGCCATGTGCACGACGTCACCATTACCCGCGAAGCGCCCAACTACCGCAGCGGGCGCTAAGACACCCTGGCGTTGCCGGCGCGCCCGGCGGCGCCGCACGGCTCGCCGGAAAACTGATTCAGCAACAAGACGTTACTGAGAAAAACCGACTCTCTGGCGGAGCCTCAAGACATGCCCCTTCTCGACAAAATGCTCGCCCTCGCCATGGCTGCCCAGGTCCTCTTGACGCTGGGCCTGCTGGTATGGATGGGACGGGAGCGTGTGCCACGCGTCGTGCGGGGCGAAATCCGGGTGGCTGACATTGCCGTTGAAAAAGACGCCTATCCGCTCAAGGCGCGGCTGCTTTCCAATAGCTTCGACAATCAGTTTCAGCTGCCCCTGCTGTTCTTCGTCGGCGCGCTGACCGCTCTCCTCTTTGGCCTGCTCGATTGGTTCACCGTCGGCCTGGCTTGGTTATTCGTCTTCCTGCGCTACGTACACGCCGCCATTCATGTCACCACCAACCGGGTCTATCGGCGATTTACCGCTTATGTTGCCGGTCTTGCCGTCCTGGCCCTGTTCTGGCTATGGCTGGTCCTTCGCCTTTTGCTTGCCCCGAGTGTTTGATCCATGCGCCTCCCCGGCCGACTTGCCGCCGCCATTGAAGTTCTGTCCGACGTCGAAACGCGGCACCGACCCGTTTCCGAGGCGCTAAAGGCCTGGGGCATCAACAATCGCTTCGCGGGGGCCGGAGATCGCGCCGCCATCGGCAATCTTGTCTATGACGCCCTGCGCCGCCGCGCCTCCCACGCAGCCGCGATGGGCACGGACAGCCCGCGTGCCCTCGTGCTGGCTGTGGCCATGCGCGATTGGGGTGAAACGCCGGACAGCCTTGCTGCGGCCTTCGAGGGCGATAGCCATGCCCCCGAGGCGCTGACGACAGATGAGATTGCGGGAGCGACGGCGGATATTTCCAGTGCGCCGGCGGCTGCGCGCGCCGATGTGCCCGAATGGCTGGTCCCCTCGCTCGAGCGTGCGTTCGGGGATGACTGGATCGCAGAAGGCGCGGCAATGACCGGGCGTCCCTCACTGGATCTGCGCACCAATGCGCTCAAGGCATCGCCCGAAAAGGTGATGAAGTCGCTGGCGCGGTTTTCACCTCAGCCCACCACGATCGCGCCGTTCGGTATCACCATTCCGGCCGGCCCGCGCGACGCTCGCACGCCCAATGTCACAACTGACGAGGGATACCAGAAGGGCTGGTTCGAGGTGCAGGACCAGGGCAGTCAGATCGTAGCCATCCTCTCTGGTGCCCGCGAGGGCGAACAGGTGCTCGACCTCTGCGCCGGGGCAGGGGGCAAGACATTGGCCCTGGCCGCCGCAATGGGCAATAAGGGCCAGATCTTTGCCTATGACGCCGACCGTTCGCGGCTCGCGCCGATTTATGACCGCCTCAAGCGCAACACGGTGCGCAATGCCCAGGTCCGTGCGCCGCAGGATGGCGCGCTGGATGATCTGGTCGGCAAGATGGACCGGGTGGTTGTCGATGCGCCCTGCACCGGCACGGGCACCTGGCGTCGCCGTCCGGATACCAAATGGAAGCTGACGCCGGAACTGCTGGCCCAGCGCCAGTCCGAACAGGCGGCCCTATTGGTGGAGGCCTCGCGCTACCTCAAGCCGGGCGGCACGCTGGTCTATATCACCTGTTCCATTCTGCCCGAGGAGAACGACGATCAAATCAGCGCGTTTCTGGCGGCCAATGCCGGCTTTGCAACCCAGGACATGACCATCGCGTGGCGCCAGACCCTGATCACCGACCTTCCCGAGGGCCTGGCTACCCCGGGCGGTGGCATCTGCCTGACACCCCAACGTACAAATACCGATGGCTTTTACTGCCATCTGCTGCGCAAGATGGCGTAAGCTTCCCGCTTGGCCTGGGGGGGCAGCCGGCGCTTGATTGACCAGTGGGCCACGCGGGTTCAAGGTTGAACCACGACACGTTATTCAACGTTCTTCTCAAACGAAGTCCGACGGGAGAGCAACATGTCTGCAGCCACCAGCGAATATCGCAGTCCGCAATCTTGGATCACCTTGGCGATCTTCCTCGCTCTCGTCGTGGGTGTTGGTGGGTTTATCGGCAGCCAAACGGCGCCGGGTCCGTGGTTTGAAGAACTCGTCAAACCACCACTCAACCCACCCAACTGGGTTTTCGGGCCGGTCTGGTTCACGCTATACGTCATGATCGCCGTGGCAGGCTGGCGCATCTGGATGGATCAACCCAAATCCACGGCCATGACACTTTGGGGTGTGCAGATGCTGCTCAATTGGGCTTGGTCGCCAACCTGGTTCGGCGCGAACATGCCCTGGCTGGCGCTGGCTATCATCGTTGCGCTTTGGCTTGTCATTGTCGGGTTCATTGTCATCGCCCGCAAACGGGATCAACTGGCCGCATGGCTGTTTGTGCCCTATCTGGCCTGGGTGAGCTTTGCGACCTACCTCAATCTCTCAATCGCGGTCCTTAACGCATAGGGCTACGGGGAGCCTTGCGTTTTTGCATGGCTCGTAACCTTGCGGAATTCGTGTGGCGAGGCTAAAGCCTCGCCATGCAGCACCCAGACACCGCCACCCGCAACGACACCATCCTGATCGTCGACTTCGGCTCGCAGGTCACCCAGTTGATCGCCCGCCGTATTCGCGAAACAGGTGTTTACTGCGAAATTCATCCCTTTCAGTCCGCCGGCGCTGCCATGGCAGAGCTCAATCCCAGGGGCGTCGTGCTCTCGGGCAGCCCTGCCTCGACGCTGGACGAGAATGCGCCCACCATCGACCCGGTCATTCTCGACGCCGGCGTGCCGATCCTGGGCATCTGCTACGGCCAGCAGGCGCTCTGCATGGCGCTGGGTGGCAGGGTCGAAGCCGGCCATCATCGCGAGTTCGGCCGCGCTGACCTGACCGTCCACAAGAACAACAGCCTTTCCGAAGGTGTGTGGGTACTCGGCTCCGATCATCAGGTCTGGATGAGCCACGGCGATCGGGTGGTCGAGCTACCTGAAGGCTTTGAGGTGGTGGGCACCTCGCCCAACGCGCCCTTCGCCATGATTGCCAATGAGGAGCGCCGGATCTGGGCCGTGCAGTTCCACCCCGAGGTGGTCCATACGCCCGATGGGGCCCGGCTCTACGCCAATTTCGTGCACAACATCTGTGGCATCGAAAGCAATTGGACCATGGCGGCTTACCGCGAGAAGATGGTCGAAAAGATTCGGGAACAGGTGGGCACCGGCAAAGTGATTTGCGGTCTGTCTGGCGGTGTCGATTCTTCGGTGGCCGCCGTGCTGATTCACGAGGCCATCGGCGATCAGCTCACTTGTATCTATGTCGATCACGGCCTGATGCGGCTGAATGAGAGCGAACAGGTCGTCACCATGTTCCGCGATCAGTTCAATATCCCGCTCGTCCATGTCGATGCCGAAAAACTCTTCATCGGCGAGCTGGAAGGTCAGTCGGACCCCGAGACCAAGCGCAAGATCATCGGCCGCCTTTTCATCGAGGTGTTCGAGGAAGAGGCAAAGAAGCTCGGCGGCGCCGATTTCCTGGCGCAGGGCACGCTTTACCCCGACGTCATCGAATCCGTGTCCTTCAGTGGTGGCCCATCGGTCACGATCAAGTCTCACCACAATGTGGGTGGTCTGCCCGAGCGCATGAACATGCAGCTTGTCGAACCGTTGCGCGAACTGTTCAAGGATGAAGTGCGCGCGCTGGGTCGCGAACTGGGCATTCCAGAGAGTTTCATCGGTCGCCACCCATTCCCGGGGCCGGGCCTCGCTATCCGTTGTCCCGGCGGCATCACGCCTGAAAAGCTCGACATCCTGCGCCAGGCCGACGCCATCTATCTCGACGAGATCCGCAAGTCCGGCCAATACGACAAGATCTGGCAGGCCTTTGCGGTGCTCCTGCCGGTGCAGACGGTCGGCGTCATGGGCGACGGCCGCACCTATGAGTTCGTCTGTGCGCTGCGTGCCGTCACCTCAGTCGATGGTATGACCGCCGATTTCTACCAGTTCGACATGAATTTCCTGGGCAAGACGGCCACGCGCATCATCAACGAAGTTCGGGGCATCAACCGGGTGGTCTACGACGTGACATCCAAGCCGCCCGGCACGATTGAGTGGGAGTAGCCACCGGCGGTGCAAAGCGCCGCAAAATCAGTCCAGTGGACTGATTTTAGGGGGCTACGCCCGGAGAGCTATGCTCGGCGGGCATCGGTGACCGGCCATAGGCCTTAACGAGCACAGTGCCATTCCACCCGGCTCGCCTTGGCGAGCCGGTTTGCATTCCGGGGGGCGCGTGATAATGCTCGCCCTCAAATTCTTTCTTGCCTTAGGCTGACCATGTCCAACGAGAACATTTTCCGTGAAATCGACGAGGAACTGCGCACCGATCGCATGCGGGCGCTGTGGCGCCGCTTTGCGCCGTTTGTCATCGGTGGCGCCGTTGCCATCGTCGCTCTGGTGGCGATCAATGAGGGCTGGTCCTGGTACACCAGCAGCCAATCGGCCGCGGCCTCCGAAGAACTCTATGCAGCCTATGACGCGGCTGAAGCCGGCAATATCGATGAGGCGATAAGCCAGCTCGATGCTCTGGCCGCCGGTGGTTCGGGCGGCTATCCGGTTCTGGCCGAGTTCCGCAAGGCCGCCCTGCTGGCCGAACAGGGAGACACGGCTGGTGCGGTTGCGGCCTATGACAGCCTGGCCAATACTCAGTCCAACCCCCGCCTGCGCGAACTGGCCCTGTTGCTGGCCGCCAACCTTCTGGTCGACAGCGGCTCGCTGGCCGATGTCGAGGCGCGCATCGGCACGCTTGCGACCGAGGACAGCCAGATGCGCCGCGTTGCCGGAGAACTGCTCGGCCTGGCACAGTATAAGGCGGGCGAATTCGCTGCGGCCGAAGAGAGTTTTGAAACCGTGCTGAACGATCCGCTGGCACAGAGCGGCATCCGCAATCGCATGGCCTATTATCTGGCGCAGATGTTGTCCGAAGGCGTGGTGGCTGAGCCCGCGCCGGAGCCGGCCGCGAACGACGCCGATGGCGCAGCGATCGACGGCGAGCCCGCTGCCGAAGCCGCGGCCGAATAGTCCGCATTTCAGGGGAACCGCCATGACGGTCACACTTGCCATTGTCGGCCGTCCAAATGTCGGCAAATCCACCCTGTTCAATCGGCTGGTCGGTCGCAAGATCGCGCTGGTCGACGACACGCCGGGCGTGACGCGCGACCGGCGAGAGGCCGATGGGCGCATTGCGGACCTGCATTTCAAAGTGCTCGACACCGCCGGCTATGAAGACGTCAAGGATGGCAGCCTTGAGGATCGCATGCGCCAGCAGACCGAACTGGCCATCCGCGAAGCCGATATCATATTGTTCATGATCGATGCCCGGGCCGGCGTCGTGCCGCTCGACCAGCGCTTTGCCCAGGTGCTGCGCAAGGCCGGAAAACACGTGCATCTCGTTGGCAACAAGGCCGAAAGCAGCGCCGCCGAAGCCGGCCTTGTCGAAGCCTTCAAGCTTGGTTTTGGTGAACCCATTCCCTTGTCGGCAGAACACGGCCTGGGCCTGTCTGAGCTCTATTCCATCGTTTCGGCGGCCATCGACAAGGCCGAGGAGCAAAAGGCGGCTGCTGCGGCCCTTGGCGAAGAAGTCGCAGACGATCTCGATTTCCTGCCGGAAGTCGATGTCGACATCACCCCCGACATGCTCGAAGGGGAGGGGGATGACGCGACCTTGCGTTGGAACCCGCGCCGCTATCTCAATGTGGCCATTGTCGGGCGCCCCAATGCGGGCAAGTCCACCCTGGTCAATCGCATGGTGGGCGAGGATCGCGTGCTGGTTGGCCCCGAAGCTGGCATTACCCGCGACAGCATCCTGGTGCCCTGGGAATGGGAAGGCCGCATCGTCAACCTGGTGGACACCGCCGGTATCCGTCGCCGGTCCCGTGTCACCGGCAAGCTGGAAAAGCTGGCTGTGGGCGATAGTCTGCGTTCCATCCAATATGCCGAAGTCGTCGTGCTCATGCTCGATGCCACCGTGCCATTCGAAAAGCAGGATCTGGCCCTGGCCGACCTGGTCGAGCGTGAGGGCCGGGCGATGGTCATTGCGCTCAACAAATGGGACTTGATTGAGGACAAGAACGAAACGCTCAAATTCCTGCGCGAGGAATGCGAACGGCTATTGCCGCAACTGCGCGGCGTTCCACTTGTGACCCTGTCGGGGCTGACCGGCAAGAATATCGATCGGCTGATGGATGCCATTTTCGAGATCGAGCGGAACTGGAATGCGCACGTGTCCACCTCGCGCCTCAATCGCTGGCTGGCAGGCATGATTGAGGGGCATCCGCCCCCGGCCGTCTCCGGCAGACGCCTTAAGCTGCGCTACATGACCCAGGCCAAGACGCGACCACCCAGCTTCATCGTCTTCTCTTCCCGCCCGGACGCGGTGCCCGCGTCCTATCAGCGCTATCTCGTGAACGGATTGCGCGAGGCCTTCGACATGAAGGGGACGCCAATCCGCCTTTGGCTGCGTGGCGGCAAGAATCCTTACGTGGACAAGAAATAGCCAAATCTGAGCCCGGGGCATCTGATAACACACCAAGCCCTGTTTACGTCTCGGCGCCTTGCCCTATGATGCGCCCGTCGGAGCACCCCGCCATTGGTCGCGGCGTGCCAATAGTGCACTCTCTTGTTTACAGAAATTCTCATTGTTGTTGTGCTGATCCTGGTGAACGGCGCATTGGCCATGTCTGAGCTGGCGGTGGTCTCGGCCCGCCCCGCGCGGCTCAGGGTCCTGGCCGAACAGGGCAATATCGGCGCGGCCACAGCCATGCGCCTGGCCGAAGAACCCGGCAAGTTTCTCTCATCCGTCCAGATCGGCATTACCCTGGTCGGTATCCTTTCGGGCGCCTTTTCCGGTGCGACGCTGGGCCTGCGCCTTACCACCTGGCTCAAGGATGTCGGGCTGGCGGACAATCTTGCCGACATCGCAGGCGTTGGCGTCGTGGTCGTACTGATTACCTATGGGTCGCTGATCCTGGGGGAGCTGGTGCCCAAGCAAATTGCCTTGCGTAACCCTGAAGCTGTAGCGGCTCGCGTGGCCCGGCCTATGGCGCTGCTGGCTCTCATTGGCACGCCGGTCGTCTGGCTGCTGGACGCGACGGGCAAGGCCGTCCTGCGCCTGTTGGGGCAGGGACACCAGACCGAGGATTCCGTCACCGAAGAAGAAGTGCGTACCATCATCGCCGAGGCCACTACAGCCGGTATCCTCGAGCATGAGGAACACTCCATGATTTCGGGCGTGATGAAGCTGGCCGACCGCTCGGCACGCGGCATCATGACCCCACGACTCGATGTTGTGCTGATCGACCTCGAAGACAGCTATGAGGACAATCTCAAGATCATCCTCGAGACCTCGCACACCAAGGTGCTGGTGCAGGAAGGGGATGCCGACAGCATACAAGGCGTCCTGGCCCAGTCCGACCTGCTACCGGCACTGGTTGCCGGGAAGCAGCCGGACCTGCGTGCCCTGGTCAAGCCCGTTCCGGTCGTGATGGAGCATTCCGATGCGCTTGATGTGGTCGAGGCCATGCGCAAGGAACGCGCCCAGATGGCGCTTGTTGTCGATGAATACGGGCACTTTGAGGGGATCATCACCTATGGCGATGTTCTTGAGGTCATCACCGGCATTTACAATGAGGAGCCAGGCGACGAGCCTGCATTGACCCAGCGCCAGGACGGCTCCTGGCTGGTTGCAGGCTGGATGCCTGTCTATGACTTTGCCGAGCGCTTCAACGTGCCCGTGCCCAAGGATGCGCGCTATGAAACCGTGGCCGGATTTGTACTGTCTCAGATCAACCACATGCCCGCTGTCGGCGAGATATTCGAGCAGGATGGCTGGCGATTTGAGGTGCTTGATTTGGACGGACACCGTATCGACAAGGTGCTGGTGACGCCGGCCGCGCCGCAGAACGTGGACTAAAGCGTCATACCGAACCAGACTACACCCGGCTCCTCACGAAGCGGCGTAAAGCCGCTGCGGGTCCAGAAGGCTATGCCGCCACTATTGCTGGCGCTGGCGCCCAGGTGAATGCCGCTTACGCCAGCCGCTTTCGCCTGGGTGACCCACATATCGAGAAGGCGTGTGCCCACCCGCTGTCCGCGCAGGCGCGAGAGCAGGTTCATATGGATATGGGCGGGATAGCCCGCCACGATGTCCGCCGGCGTCTTTTCCGGCTGCATGATGGCTGCGATGCGTCCCCGGTCAGCTTCGGTCATGCCGGAAGGGTCGGCATATCTGGCGCGCAGAGCTGGCCACCAGTCCTGCTCCAGCCGCTGTGTGAAGCGATTGCTGTCATGAGTGCCCACGATATAGCCGGCAACGCCCGCGTCATCTTCGGCGACGAAGACGTTCTCGGGTTCCAGAACCCCATAGGGCGCCGAGTAGATATGTCCCACAAGCTTGTGGTCGCTATGCAGCTCGGTTGCATCCTTGCTGGCGTCGCCCGTCTGCAGGCAGATCGCATAGAGCGCGTCGAGATCGTCAGGGCGGTAGGAACGCAAGGCCAGCATGGTTCAGATGTCTTCGAAGGCGCCAGTGCCGACATCGAACAGCCGGCCATTTTCGTCAAGCGACGGGCTCAGCATGTCGATCAGGCTCGGCGCCACCTCCGCCGGGGTCGGCAGCGTATTGGGATCTTCACCAGGCATGGCCTTGGCCCGCATCGCGGTACGCACAATACCCGGATAATACACATTGGCGCGCACCTTGGTGGTCGCGACCTCACCCGCATAGGACTTGACCAGCGCGTCAAGAGCCGCCTTGCTGGCTGCGTAAAGGCCCCAGAATGGGCGAGCAGAGCGGGCGGAGCCGGAAGAGACGAAGACGGCGCGTCCAGCCTCGGACTGGCGCAGCAACACATCCAGCGAGCGCAACAGGCGATAATTGGCCGTCACATTGACTGCCAGCACCTTGTCGAAATCATCGGGCTTGATATGGGCCACCGGGCTCAGTACGCCAAGTTGGCCGGCATTCGCCACCAACCCATCCAGATGCCCCCAGCGCTCAAAGATCGCAGCGCCCAGCCGGTCAATTGCGTCACCATCGCGCAGATCGAGCGGCACCAGAGTGGTCGAGCCTCCGGCCGCCTGAATTGCGTCGTCCAATTCTTCCAGCCCGCCAACGGTCCGCGCCACGGCAATCACATGCGCGCCGCGCTGTGCTGCTTCAATGCTGGCGGCATAGCCAATGCCGCGCGATGCGCCAGTGACCAGGACGACCTTGCCGGCCAGTTCGGTTTTGTCAGTCATCAACCCGCTTCCTTGAGCAGCGAAATCTGCTTGGGATCGCTCATCGTGCGTCCATGCAGATCGGTCAACTGCGTCGGATAGTCACCTGTGAAATAATGATCGGTGAACTGTGGTGCCTTGGCGTCGCGCTTTTCTCCGCCCACGGCCTGATAGAGCCCGTCAATGGACAGGAAGGCCAGTGAATCCGCCCCGATATAGCGGCACATGTCGTCAAGCTCGGCATATTGGTTGGCCAGCAGCTTGTCCGGATCGGGCGTGTCGATGCCATAATAATCCGAATGGAAAATCATCGGGCTGGCGACGCGGATATGCACCTCCGTCGCACCTGCTTCGCGGATCATCTGCACGATCTTGACTGATGTGGTGCCGCGTACGATGGAATCATCGATCAGCACCACACGCTTGCCGGTAATCTCTGCCCGGTTGGCAGAATGCTTGAGGCGCACGCCAAAGGCTCGGATCTGCTGGGTTGGCTCGATGAAGGTGCGGCCCACATAGTGATTGCGGATAATGCCCAGCTCGAACGGAATCCCGCTCTGCTGCGCAAATCCGATGGCGGCTGGCGTGCCGCCATCAGGCACCGGCACCACGACATCGGCCTCGACCGGGGCCTCAATGGCCAGGTTCTTGCCCATGTTCTTGCGCGCCGTATAGACACTGCGGCCCGAAACCATGCTGTCGGGGCGGGCGAAATAGACATATTCGAACAGGCAGGGGCGCTCGGGGACCTGATGGGCGGGCTTGCGCGCCTCGATGCTGATGGAACCATCCGGCTGCATCTCGCAGATGATGACTTCGCCATTCTCGACATCGCGAACATATTTGGCGCCGACGATGTCGAGCGCGCAGGTTTCCGAACAGAAGATCGGCTTGCCATCTAGATCGCCCATCACCAGCGGCCGGATGCCGACCGGGTCGCGGGCAGCGATCAGCTTGGTGCGGGACATGGCCAGCATGGCATAGCCCCCCTCCATCTGCCGGATCGCGTCGATAAAGCGGTCGGCGGTGGAGGAATGGCGCGAACGGGCGATCAGGTGCAGCACCACCTCACTGTCCGATGTCGACTGGCAGATGGCGCCGGTGGCGATGATCTGCCGGCGCAGGGTCAGCCCATTGGTGAAATTGCCATTGTGGGCGATGGCGATGCCACCGGCTTCCAGTTCGGCAAATAGTGGCTGCACATTGCGCAGCGCCACTTCCCCCGTGGTTGAATAGCGCGTGTGGCCAATCGCGATATTGCCGGGCAGTTTCGCCAGCACAGCGGGGTCGGTGTAGTGGTCGCCCACCAGACCCATGCGCTTTTCCTGATAGAACTGGCGGCCATCGAAGCTAACGATACCGGCCGCTTCCTGACCGCGATGCTGCAGGGCATGCAGACCGAGGGCGGTAAGGGTCGAGGCATCGGTGTGCCCCAAAATGCCAAACACGCCACACTCTTCGTGCAGCGTGTCTCCATTGAGATCGAAATCGTCATCGTTCCAATGGGTCACCGGGTTCTCCATGCGAATTGGGGCCTGCTCGCAAATAGCGCATTTACCTGCCGGCCATCAATGACAGATGGGGTCGGCAGGATTGAGGCGGGTGCGCTGCTGCCCGCCAAACTTGTCTGGCCTCAAGCCTCGGGCGCCGGGTCAACCACCGGGTCGGTCGGGTCGACGGTGCCATCGATGCTGGGGTCCGGCGTGCCGCCCTCAAGCGGGGCAGCCGGCGCCTGCGGATCTTCGGTCAGATTGGCGCCGCCACCCGAGAGAATGTCGGTCACCTGCTGCTCAAGACCTTCGGGCAGCATGGAAATCAGCGTGTTGCCCATGTCGCGCAGATAAGGCAGCGACTGGGCGTTGCTGGCCCAATCCGGCAGATTGGTGCCGAGCAGCCAGATGCCAAAAATGGTGATGACGATGGCGATCAGAATGCCGCGCAGCACGCCAAATACGAAACCAAGCGTGCGGTCGATCGGGCCGATACGGCTATCCACCACGAAATCGGCAATGCGCATGGTAAGCAGATGCAGTACGATCAGCGCAACGATGAACGTCACGACCACCGTGGCAATGTCGGCTACCACGGGTTCTGCGATATATTGCCGGGCAATATCGGGATGGTACTGCCACATGTAAACGGCGATGGCGGCCGAGCCGGCCCAGGTCGCCAATGACAGGACTTCGCGGGTGAGCCCCCGTGCCGTGGCCAGGATCGCTGAAATCAGCACCAGCACACCCACACCAACGTCGAACGCAGTCAGCATATGTCTTTGCCCTGTTGTCTTGCCGCCCCGGCTTTTGCTGGACCTTTAACGGCTTTGATGCGCCCTGCCAAGCCTAGCGGTGCCGCGTCCTCATAATCTCCCCGGAAACCATTTGTTTACCAGCCCTCTGGCTCCGGTTCCGGCATCTGGCGCTTGCCGCGCGCAGCAATGCGGCTGACCATGTCGCTCAATTGCGCATATTCAGTGACCTCAAGGCCGCTATTGCGATCCGCCTTGCCCAGCTTGCCGGTAACGACCGAGCCAAAGCCCAGCTTCTCGGCCTCGCGCAGGCGTAGCGCTCCATGCACCACGGGCCGCACCCCGCCGGCCAGCGAGATTTCCCCGAAATAGACAGCATCGGCGGGCAGTGACGCGCCGGTGAGCGAGGAGATCAGGGCCGCAGCCACGGCCAGATCGGCCGCCGGCTCGTTGATCTTCAGCCCGCCGGCGACATTGAGATAGATGTCATTGGCGCCGATCCGGACCCCGCAGCGCGTTTCGAGCACAGCCAGCACCATGGAGAGGCGCGAACTGTCCCAGCCCACCACGGCGCGGCGCGGCGTGCCGAGCGGGGAGGGGGCAACCAGCGCCTGGATTTCGATGAGGATTGGACGGGTCCCCTCCATGCCGGCAAAGACCGCGGACCCGGCCGCGTCCTTGTCGCGCTGATCCAGGAACAGGGCGGAAGGGTTAGCCACCTGTTCAAGGCCAAGCTCGGTCATGGCGAAGACGCCGATCTCGTCGGTGGCGCCGTAACGGTTCTTCACCCCGCGCAGGATGCGGAAGGTGTGGCTGCTGTCGCCCTCGAAATAGAGCACTGCATCGACCATGTGCTCGACCACACGCGGTCCGGCAATCTGCCCGTCCTTGGTGACGTGGCCCACCAGCACCACGGCGGCGCCGCTCTTCTTGGCAAAGCGTGTCAGGGCCTGGGCAGAGGTGCGCACCTGGGTGACTGTGCCAGGAGCCGAATCAACGCGGTCGGTCCACAGGGTCTGGATGGAATCGATGATGACCAGGTCCGGCGGCGGCCCGCTTTCGAGGGTGGCAAGAATGATTTCGACATTGGTTTCGGCGGCCAGCAGCACCCCGGCTTCGCCCAGCCCCAATCGCTGCGCCCGCAGCCGGACCTGTGCGACCGCTTCTTCGCCCGAGACATAAATGACGCGCTTGCCCTTCTGGGCCAGAGCCGCTGCCGATTGCAGCAACAGGGTGGACTTGCCAATGCCCGGATCACCGCCAACCAGGAGGGCCGATCCCTTGACGAAGCCTCCCCCGGTCACCCGGTCCAGCTCGGCAAAACCGGTGACCACGCGCGCCGCGCTTTCGGTTTCGCCTGAAAGCGGCACCAGATTGGCCGGGCGGCCGCTGGCCTTGGCCGATTTCGGACCCGCGCCAACCCCGGAATCCACCAGTTCCTCGACAATGGTGTTCCACTCGCCGCAGGCGTCGCAGCGCCCCTGCCAACGGCTGGAGACGGCCCCACAGGACTGGCAGATGAATTGGGATCGGTTCTTGGCCACGCTTACTCTTTCCCCCGCGCGATCGAGCGTTCCGCCAGCTTGCGCGTCGTGTTCCAGTTCCGGGCCGTGTTGAGCCCGAATCGCTAGTCGATCAGCCGGATCAGCTTACCCGACCCGGCGTCGTCCTGCGAGAAATCCACAACCAGATGCTTCTGGACGATGTGGATGATCTCCGAACCCTCATAGTCGTTCAGCCTAGCAAAAGCTGGCTGCCGAGCGGCGAAGAAATAGACGCCCGTTTCGGTGGGACGAAACTGGGCGTCGACAGACCACTGGCGCGCGGCAAAACGGCGTAGATAGGCGGGAAGACAGCCAAAGCGAATCCGGACGTTGAATCGCCAAAAAGGCTAGCAGAAACTGGATGGCCTGGGCAAGAACGAAATGAGAACAAATCAATGGCGAGTTTAATGGCCGCTCCGGCCAATCGGCTGCGCCATTGCAAGATTGGAGCGGCGTGCGGAGGTGATGCTATTCCGGGATGTTTCCGTCGCCGACATAATTCCGGCTGTAGCGGCCCTTGAGGCTGGTGAGGATCTCATAGCCGATTGTGCCGGCCGCATCGGCCTGATCGTCGACGCTGACATTGACGCCCAGTACTTCGGCGCCTTCGCCGGGCGTGGGCAGGTCGGAGCCGAGCTCAGTCACATCCACCACGGTGAGGTCCATGGAAATTCGGCCGATCACCGGGCAGTGCTTGCCGCGAATGAAGACCTTGCCGCCCGGGCGCGGATTGGTGCCCGACAGTGAGCGCAGGAACCCATCGGCATAGCCATAGCCGAGGATGGCCAGCTTGGAATTGCGATTGAGCGTATAGGTGGCCCCATAGCCCACCGACTCGCCGGTGCGGCCCTCGGTAACCTGCAGAATCGGCACATGCAGCGTGACGACCGGTTGCATCGGGTTCTTCCGGCCACCCACGGCGCGGCCGCCAAACAGCGCGATACCGGGGCGCACCATCTGGAAATGATAGTCGCGTCCAGTCATCAGGCCCGCTGAGTTGGCGAGCGACGCTGGAATGCCAGGAAATTGCGACATGACCGAACCGAACAGTGCCAATTGCGTCCGGTTCTTTTCATGATTGGGCGTATCGGCACAAGCCAGATGACTCATCACCATTTGGGGCGCATAGCCGAGCTTTTCGATGCTCTCGCGCACAAGGCTCGCCTCGTTGAGGCGGAAGCCGAGGCGGTTGATGCCGGTGTCGAAATGGAAGGCCGCCGGATAGGCCTCATTGCGCTCGATGCATTTGGCCATCCACTCTTCCAGCATCGACATGGAGGAGAGCACCGGCATCAGATTCTGCCGGATGTAGAGATTGGCCGCGCCCGGATACAGGCCATAGAGAATGAAGATATGCGCGTCCGGCACCGCGGCACGCACCGCCATGCCTTCATCGGGCGTTGCCACGAAGAAGAAGCGCGCGCCTGCCGCATGCAACGCCTTTGACGCCTGCTCGATACCGGTGCCATAGGCATCAGCCTTGACCACGGCAGCGGTCAGCGCGCCGGCGCTCACCTTGTCCAGGGCGCGCCAGTTTCGGGCCAGGGCCCCCAGATCAATGCTCAATTGGCCACCAAGGCCAGAAGTCAGCGCCATGCCTATTCCATGCGTTCAGGCAGATAGTCTGCCCGAGCAAGGTTACCAAAGCGGGTAAACTGCGCCTCGAAGCTCAACTGCACCGTGCCGGTGGGGCCGTGGCGCTGCTTGGCGATAATCACTTCCGCCTTGCCATGCACCTTTTCCATTTCGCCCTGCCAGGTCAGATGCTCCGGCGTGCCCTCTTTGGGCTCCTTGTTCTTGAGATAATATTCTTCGCGATACACGAACAAGACCACGTCCGCGTCCTGTTCGATAGAGCCCGATTCGCGCAGGTCGGCCAATTGCGGATGCTTGTCCTCGCGCGCTTCCACCTGACGGGAGAGCTGGGAAAGCGCGATCACCGGCACTTCGAGCTCCTTGGCCAGCGCCTTGAGCGTCGTCGTGATTTCCGTGAGTTCCTGCACGCGGTTCTGGCTCGAGGCCTTCGAGGAGCCCGAGAGCAACTGCAAATAGTCGACGATGAGCAGATCCAGGCCCTTCTGGCGTTTCAGGCGCCGGGCGCGGGCGGCAAGCTGGGCCACCGAGATGCCGCCGGTATCGTCGATATAGAGCGGCACCTTGCTCATCACATTGGACACATCAACCAGCTTGGCGAACTGGTTGTCGTGAATGCGGCCGCGGCGGATGTCGGACGAGGAAATCTCCGCCTGCTCGGCCAGAATACGGGTAGCGAGCTGTTCGGAACTCATTTCCAGGCTGAAGAACCCGACAATGCCGCCATTGACGGTCTTGGAATGCCCGTCAGGGGTCACATCGCCCCGCCAGTTCTTGGCGACGTTGTAGGCGATATTGGTCACGAGCGACGTCTTACCCATGGCGGGACGGCCGGCAAGGATAATCAAGTCGGAGCGCTGTAGCCCGCCCATCTGCCGATCGAGATCGTGCAGGTCGGTCGCAACGCCCGAGAGGCCCCCATCACGCTGAAAGGCTTCGCCCGCCATCTGGATGGAAGCATTGAGCGCAGAACCAAAGGCCTGGAAGCCACCGTCATAGCGGCCCTTTTCCGCCAGTTGGAAAAGCTCACCCTCAACCTTCTCGATCTGTTTGACCGGGGTCATCTCGACGTCGCTGTCATAGGCGACCGAGACCATTTCCTCGCCCACCATGATCAGATTGCGCCGGATGGCGAGGTCATAGATGGCCTGGCCATAGTCCCCGGCATTGAGCACCGTCGTCGCCTCTGCCGCCAGGCGCGAGAGATACTGCATCATCGTGACTTCGGGCAGAAGCTGGTCGGGCAGATGGGTCTTGAGCGTGGCCGGTTCCGCCGCCTTGCCGGCGCGGATGATCTTGCCGGCGAGCTCATAGATATCGCGGTGGATCGGCTCGTAGAAATGTTCGGGCAGCAGGAAATCGGCGACGCGATAGAAAGCGTCGTTGTTGATCAGGATGGCGCCCAGCAGCGCTTGCTCCACATCCACATTGTGCGGCGCGACGCGAAACGACTTGTCATCGGCAGGGTGAAGGCGGGCGATCTCGGCCATGGGTCTTCCTGGGGGTTAGCCTTTCTTAACCATGCATTTTGGCGCTGAGTCTTGGGCTAGCGGGACGGGGGTTAAAGTTTCCCTGATGGCCCCTGTGAACTCTGTGGACAACGGGGATTTCACCTGACGCCGGTTGCTTCTCAAGACTCACTGGCGCGCTGCACTGAGTCTGTCGCAATTGTCGTGCAAAAGCAAAAGGCCGGGCATTGGGCCCGGCCTTTCAAATGCAGATTTGAACGAAGGCTACTCTTCGTAGCGGTCTTCAGCGGCAGCAGCGGCCTGGCCGGCTGCGAAATCGCCATCTTCGTCGCTGTCGAAGGTGGGGACAGTAACGTCTTCACCAGCAGCCTGGCGCACTGCTTCGTCTTCCGAACGCGCCACGTTGACGGTGATCGAAACGGCCACTTCCGGATGCAGCGAAAGATCAACCGAGTGCACGCCGACGGTCTTGATCGGGTCGGCCAGGTCGACCTGGTTGCGCTGGACGGTGAAGCCGTCCTTGGCCAGGGCATCGACGATGTCGCGGGCAGCAACCGAACCGTACAGCTGGCCGGTTTCACCAGCCTGACGGATCATGATCACGGCATGGCCGTTCAGACCCTCGGCAATGCCGGCGGCCGCATTGCGGCGCTCTTCATTGCGCTGTTCGATGTGGGCGCGTTCGTTTTCGAACTTCTTGCGGTTGGCTTCCGTGGCACGCAGGGCCTTGCCCTGGGGCAGCAGGAAGTTACGGGCAAAGCCGTCCTTGACGTTGACTTCGTCGCCGATGGAGCCAGTACGGCCAACGCGCTCGAGCAGAATGACTTTCATGTCTTTTTTTCCTTTGGCTGTCCCGCTCTCATAGGAGCGGTTAGGAGCCGCGAACCATTCGCGACCCCAGCGATGCAATCTCAGTGAAGCTGAAGCTTACTGGACAGCGTAGGGCATCAGGCCGATGAAGCGGGCGCGCTTGATGGCACGGGCCAGTTCACGCTGCTTCTTGGCCGACACGGCGGTGATGCGGCTCGGCACGATCTTGCCGCGCTCGGAGACGTAACGCGAAAGCAGGCGCACATCCTTGTAGTCGATCTTGGGCGCGTTCTCGCCGGAGAACGGGCAGGTCTTGCGGCGACGCTGGAACGGACGGCGAGCCTGGGAAGTGGTAAGGTCTTTGATAGCCATTTTCGTGATCTTCCTTGTCTCTTAGAAGCGGCGCGGACGGCGTTCGCCGGAGAAGCCACCACGACCGCCATCGCGGTCATCACGGTCGCGCTTCTGCATCATCGCGGACGGGCCTTCTTCCAACTCGTCGACGCGCACGGTCATGAAGCGCAGGATGTCTTCATTGATGCGCATCTGGCGTTCCATTTCGGCGACGGCAGTGGCCGGTGCTTCGATGTTGAGCAGGGTGTAGTGCGCCTTGCGGTTCTTGCGGATGCGGTAGGAGAGACCCTTGAGGCCCCAATATTCGTTCTTGGTGATCTTGCCGCCGCCCTGGCCGAGAACTTCGGCGAGCTGTGCGGTCAGTTCCTCAACCTGCTGCTGGGAAACGTCCTGGCGAGCCAGGTAGATATGTTCGTAGAGGGCCATTGATGCGCCTTCCTTTCGAGTTTTACTCAACAATGCCTGGCGCGGAGCCCCTTCGAAGCCGGAAAGGCGTCAAAGCAGTCTTGCAAAGAGCGGGAACACGGGAGGCCGGGTCCGCCGGACCCTGTTCATGCAAAGCATAAACCCTCCGTTCAGCCCCCGGCCAAACGAATTGCTGGCGCGGCTATAGAGGAATGAGGGGAAGAAGGCAAGCGGCGCATCCGTTCGCCTTGACTCCGCCGTACACTCCCGGCAAAGCGCCGGGCAACTGGACAGGCCGCTTGCGGCTTGTCACATTGGCTCGAAAAGGGATCGAACATGTCCATTTCCGCTTTCACTTTTCCAGGGCAGGGCAGCCAGGCTGTCGGCATGGGCAAAGATCTTGCGCACGAGTTCACCGAGGCGCGGGCCGTCTTTCACGAGGTGGACGAGGCTTTGGGCGAGCGCCTTTCCTCGATCATGTTCGAGGGGCCGGAAGACATTCTGCGCCTGACAGAAAACGCGCAGCCCGCGCTGATGGCTGTCAGCGTGGCGGTGATCCGGGTGCTAGAGGCCAGGGGGATTTCGCTCAAGGACCACGCAAAATATGTCGCGGGCCACTCACTGGGCGAATATTCGGCGCTGTGTGCCGCTGGCACCTTCAGCCTGGCCGATGCGGCGCGTCTGCTGCGCACCCGTGGGCAGGCCATGCAGAAAGCCGTGCCGGTGGGCCATGGCGCCATGGCGGCGCTGCTGGGTCTGGACCTTGAAACCGCGCAGGCCGTGGCCGATGAAGCCGGGCAGGGCGAGGTCTGTGCCGTCGCCAATGACAATGCTCCGGGTCAGGTTGTGATCTCCGGCGCCACGGCCGCCATCGAGCGCGCCGTAGACATTGCCAAGGGCAAGGGTGCCAAGCGCGCTCTGCTGCTGCCGGTCAGCGCGCCCTTCCATTGTTCGCTGATGCAGCCGGCCGCCGAAGCCATGGCAGCGGCACTCGCCGAAGTCGAAATGAAGGCGCCCGTGGTGCCGCTCGTGGCCAATGTCCTTGCCGCTCCGATTTCCGATCCGGACGAAATCCGCCAGCGCCTTGTCGAGCAGGTGACCGGCGTTGTGCGCTGGACCGAAAGCGTGACCTGGCTCACCACCGCGGGTGGTGTGGCCAATCTGGTCGAACTCGGCTCGGGCAAGGTGCTGACGGGCCTAGCTAAACGCATCGCACCGGATGCCTCGGCCCAGGCCGTCGGAACGCCGGCCGATATCGAGGCATTCGCCGCCCAGCTCGGGGCCTGACCCGCTTGAATCACAATCTGAAGCGCTTGAATCGCTTTCTCCCCGGAGGAGACCTAAATGTTTGATCTTTCTGGTAAACGCGCTCTTGTGACGGGCGCCAGCGGCGGCATTGGCCGCGAAATCGCCAAGGCCCTGGCCGCTGCCGGCGCGACGGTAGCGCTTTCCGGTACCCGCGTGGGTGCACTGGAAGATACGGCCAAGGAAATCGGCAAGGATTGTCCCATCCTGCCCGCGAACCTCTCCAAGCTCGACGAAGTCGACAAGCTCGTGCCGGCCGCCGAGGCCGCGATGGGTGGCGTCGATATCCTGGTCAACAATGCCGGCATGACCCGCGACAATCTCTTCATGCGCATGAAGGACGAGGAGTGGGACGACGTCATCGCCGTCAACCTGACCGCTGCCTTCCACCTCAACCGCGCCGTGCTGCGCGGCATGATGAAGGCGCGTTGGGGCCGCATTATCGGCATTTCCTCGGTGGTGGGCGTGATGGGCAATCCGGGGCAAGGCAATTATGCTGCCTCCAAAGCCGGCCTGATCGGCATGAACAAGGCGCTGGCCTATGAAGTGGCGAGCCGCAACATCACCGTGAACTCCATCGCCCCGGGCTTCATCGCTTCGGCCATGACAGACGAACTCAACGACAAGCAGCGGGACGCGATCCTCTCGACCGTTCCGGCTGGACGCCTTGGTACTGCACAGGAAATTGCCGGTTGCACGGTGTTCCTCGCCAGCGATTCTGCCGCCTACATCACAGGGCATACGCTCAACGTGAATGGCGGCATGGCGATGCTTTGAACCGTCCCAAAGGGTAAATCTCTCCGGTGGAGAGAATTGAGGTGAGAAGGCCATTAGAGCTAGGCTCGAATGGCGGTGCTGCATGGCAAAAGCCTTGGAAACCTTGGCAATTGCGGCTGGCTATGGCGGAAGAAACATGGTACCTCGCGCCCCGGTCGATCTTGCCAGCCTGCCTTGCGGGCGCACAGAAGGCCGCATACATTGCCCCTGTGCAAACCAATTGTGCGCTTGATGATTTGGCTTTGCGCCAATAAGAAGCGAAACGAAACGTCGATTTCTAAAAAGGGAAGTCAAATATGAGCGATGTCGCTGATCGGGTCCGCAAGATCGTTGTGGAACACCTCAATGTGGATGCCGAGAAGGTCACCGAAAAGGCCAGCTTCATCGACGATCTGGGCGCAGATTCGCTGGATCAGGTCGAGCTGGTGATGGCATTCGAGGAAGAATTCTCGGTCGAGATTCCTGACGACGCTGCTGAGTCGATCCAGACTTTCGGTGACGCGGTCGCTTTCCTGACCAAGGCCACCAGCTAACGCTGGGGCTAGGCCGCTGACCATGGAATTGCGCCGAGTCGTCGTCACCGGACTGGGGCTTGTCACACCGCTTGGTTGCGGTGTGGAAGCAACTTGGTCCAATATTCTTGCCGGCAAGAGTGGCGCCAAGCGTATCGACGATTTCGAAATCGACGATATCGCCTGCCAGATCGCTCACCGCATTCCGCTCGGGGACTATGCCGATGGCAAGTACAACCCCGACGAATGGATGGAGGTGAAGGAGCAGCGCAAGGTTGACCCCTTCATTGTCTATGCCATGGCTGCGGCCCAGCAGGCCATCGAAGATGCCGGCGTCGAGCCCAAGACCCAGGAAGAGCAGGAACGCACCGGCGTCCTGATCGGCTCGGGCATTGGTGGTGTCGGCGGCATTTATGATGCGTCAATCACCCTGCACGAAAAGGGGCCGCGCCGCATCAGCCCCTTCTTCATTCCCGGTCGACTGATCAACCTTGCCTCCGGCCAGGTGTCGATCCGATTTGGTCTGAAAGGCCCGAACCACTCTGTGGTGACGGCATGTTCGACTGGCGCCCATGCCATTGGCGACGCTGCCCGTCTCATCGCCCTTGGCGATGCCGATGTGATGGTCGCCGGCGGCACGGAAAGCTGCGTCAACCGGCTGTCGCTGGCGGGCTTCTCGGCCGCCCGCGCCCTCTCGACCGGTTTCAACGACAATCCTACCGCCGCCTCGCGCCCCTATGACAAGGACCGTGATGGTTTCGTCATGGGCGAGGGTGCCGGCATTGTCGTTCTGGAAGACTATGAGCGGGCCAAGGCCCGCGGCGCCAAGATCTATGGCGAGGTGATCGGCTATGGCCTGTCGGGCGATGCCTATCACATCACCGCCCCGTCGCCGGATGGTGACGGCGGTTTCCGCGCCATGAGCGCGGCGGTCAAGCGAGCCGGCATTTCAGCCTCCGAGATCGACTACATCAACGCCCACGGCACCTCGACCCCCCTGGGCGACGAGATCGAACTGGGCGCGGTCACCCGCGTTCTGGGCGATGCGGCGTCCAAGTCGGTGATGAGTTCGACCAAATCCGCTGTTGGTCACCTCCTGGGTGCGGCCGGTTCGGTGGAAGCGATCTTCTGCCTGCTGGCCATGCGCGACAACACCGCGCCGCCGACGCTGAACCTGGATAATCCTTCGGTCGAAACCGAGATCAATCTTGTGCCGCACACGCCGCTCAAGAAGGAAATCAATGTGGCACTGTCCAACAGCTTCGGTTTTGGCGGCACCAATGCGACCCTGGTCATGCGCAAGGTGCAATAGCATCGCGCGGAAAAGTGGACGGCGGTTTCCCGCATAGTCGATGCGTACGATTTGAGCTTTTCCACGAATTGTAAGGGGCACATTGCACTCACCTGCGATGTGCCCCTTGTCTTTGCGCGCCGGCGTTGCGAACAATGCCGGCGCCCCGCCACAGTTTGGCGCAAGAATAATGACAACCAGGGCCGCCAAGGCCCATATTCGCGAGTGACAGGGATACGATGAACGATCGAAGGAATCGCCGCCGCCGCCGCTCAGGTAATGGCTTGGTCGACATCCTCAATGGCCTGCTGACCCTCCTGGTCATCGGCCTTGTCGTGGTCGGGGGCGGTCTTTTCTATGTTGCCTCGCAATATTACGGCGATGGCCCGTTGCGGGAGGACCGCGTGTTCCGCGTGGAATCGGGCAATACGCTTTCCACCACGGCCAACCGCCTCGAAGAACAGGGCTTCATTACCAATTCGATGATCTTCAGCCAGTTTGGCAGCCGCGTCGAGGAGAGCGCCATCATCAAGGCAGGCGATTTCAGCATCCCGGCCGGCGCCTCCATGTCCGAGATCCTCAAGGAGCTGACGCTCGGCAATCCGTTGCGCTATGCCGTCACCATCCCCGAAGGCTGGACCGTATGGCAGGCCATCCAGCGCATCAATGCCGATGACCGGCTGACTGGCACAATCGACCAGCTTCCTCCCGAAGGGTCGATCCTGCCCGGCAGCTATGACTACACCCCCGGTGACACCCGCCAGTCGGTGCTGGACGCGATGCAACTGGCCATGACCCAGGCGCTGGCGCAGGTCTGGGCCGGGCGCGAGGCGGATCTGCCGCTCGAATCGCCTGCCGAACTGCTCATCCTGGCCTCGATCGTCGAGAAGGAAACCGGCATTGCGTCTGAGCGGCCGCAGATTGCCGCCGTCTTCGTCAACCGTATCCGCCAGGGCATGCGCCTGCAGTCGGATCCAACTATCATCTATGGCATTACGCTGGGCCAGGCGACGCTCGACCGTGGCATTCGGCGCTCCGAAATCGAGGAGCGGACGCCCTACAATACCTACCAGATTGATGGTCTGCCACCGACCCCCATTGCCAATCCGGGCATCGAGGCTCTGGAGGCCGTGGCCCACCCGGACAGCCATGACTACCTCTACTTCGTGGCCAAGGGGGCGACGCCGCGCGAGGGCCATGTTTTCGCCGAGACCTATGCCGAGCACCAGCAGAATGTGGCGCGCTACCGCGAGATAGCCGCCGAGGCGGCGGCGCAGGCCGAGGAAGAGGCCGAGGCGGCGCGCCAGGCACTGGAGGCCCAGGAGGCTGAGGGCGCCGCCGAAGCCGAAACGGCACAGTGAGCGCTTCGCTCGCCAGCATGACGGGCTTTGCCCGAGCGGAGCGGCAGCTTGGCGACATGCGGCTCCGGGTCGAGCTGAAATCGGTCAATAGCCGCGGGCTCGATTTGCGCCTGCGGCTCGGGCCCGGGCTGGATGCCCTCGAAATTCCCCTGCGCCAATTGCTGTCCAGATCACTGGCGCGCGGCGCCATTAATCTTGTGCTGACGCTGGATCGTAGCGCAGGCGCCGGGGCGGTTCGACTCAATCAGCAGGCTCTGGCCGGCGTACTGGCTGCCATCGCGCAAGTCCGGCAACAGGTCACGACAGACCTGCCGCGGCCGGAGGGCATTCTCGCCTTGCCCGGCGTGCTCGAAACCGGCGAGGAGGCGGGGGAGATCGATGAAGACCAGCAGACAGAGCTGGTCCTGGACTGTGCCCGGCAGGCGCTCGTATCCCTGCAGGCGGCGCGCCGGCAGGAAGGAGCCGAGATCGCGGCGGTGCTGCTGAGCCATCTCGATACGATTGCCGATCTGGTGGTCCGCGCTGAGGCTCACCCGTCCCGCGATCGCGCCAAAATAGAGGCCAGGCTGCGCGAGCAGATCGCGGCACTGAGGGACGACGCCAGCCTGCCGCAGGACCGGCTGGCACAGGAGGCGCTGCTGCTGGCCACCAAGGCTGACATTCAGGAAGAACTGGATCGGCTGCGCGCCCATATAGCCGCCGCGCGCAAGCTGATCGGGGACGGCGGTGCGGTGGGCCGCCGGCTCGATTTTCTGGCCCAGGAGTTCAATCGTGAGGCCAACACGCTTTGCGCCAAGGCAAACGCAGTGGAGCTGACGGCCATCGGTCTTGACCTCAAGGCGGCGATCGATCAACTACGCGAACAGGTTCAAAACGTCGAATAGAGTGGGTCAGATGGATTTTCAGCGCCGCGGCGTCATGCTGGTGATTGCCTCTCCGTCAGGCGCTGGGAAATCATCGATTTCGCGCTCACTGTTTCAGCAGGACCCCAATATCCGCCTGTCAGTCTCGGTGACCACGCGTGCCCGCCGCAGCGACGAGGTGGACGGCACGCATTACCATTTTATCGACGTGCCCACCTTCAAGCGCATGCAGGCCGATGACGGACTGCTCGAATCCGCTGAGGTGCATGGCAATTTCTACGGCACGCCGCGCGCCCAGGTGGAAGAGCAGCTTACGGCAGGTAACGACATTCTCTTCGATGTCGATTATCAAGGCACCCTGCAGCTCTATGAGAAATGCCGCCAAGATATGGTAACGGTGTTCATACTCCCGCCTACAATTGAGGAGTTGCGGGCCCGGCTTGAGCGTCGCGCGCAGGATAGCGTGGGCACCATTGAGAAGCGCCTGCGCAATGCCCGCATCGAACTCGATCACGCGGGTGAATACGAATATGTCATCATCAACCGCGATTTGGAGCAGTCTGTCCAAAACGTCCGCTCGATCCTCGCGGCGGCCCGTCTCAAGCGCGAGCGTCAAACCAATTTTGAGAGCTTCGTCAAGGGCTTGCAAAGTCAGATCGATTCTCTTTGATCCGTGCCTAAGGGCAAATTCGCTCCACCGGAGCGAATTTGGCTGAAAAGGCCATGAGAGCTATGCTCGAATGGCGGGCGCTTGCCACAAAGCCGATCCAAAACTCAGCAGTCGGGCGGCAATCTCGGGATTTGTGATGCTGATGCTGAATTGCCGTTGCGCCCCATGACCGCCCCCGCCATCCAGCGCGGCACAGCCGAATTTGTCCGCGCCAATATCGCTTTCTTCCTCGCCGCTTTTTCGGTCTTCGCATCGCTCTATTCGGTGCAGCCGCTGCTGCCCATGTTCGCGCAATATTGGGTGCGCGATGCGGGCACCGCTTCGCTGGCGCTATCAGCCACCACGGCCACCATGGCGCTGGCATTGATCCCGGCCAGCATGCTGGCCGACCGGCTCGGACGGCGGCGGCTGATCGTCGGTGCCCTGCTGGCAACGGCCATTCTGGGCGCATTGCTGCCCTTCACCCAAGTATGGTGGCAGCTCATCACCCTGCGCACATTGATGGGCCTGACCCTGGCCGGTGTGCCGGCGGTTGCCATGGTCTATCTATCCGAGGAAATGGACCCGGAGGCGCTGGGCTATTCCATGGGGCTCTACATTGGCGGCACCGCGATTGGTGGCATGGCCGGGCGCGTCATCTCCGGCGTTCTGTCGGACTGGCTGGGCTGGCGCCTGGGCACCGGCATACTGGCCAGCCTCATCGTGGCCGCAGCCATCGCCGTTGCTGTCCTGCTGCCCCGGCCACGTCATTTCGTGCGCGATCCGATCCGGCTGCCGGACCTCTGGCGCCGCTGCCGGGCCAGTTTTGACGATGCGGCGCTGCCCTGGCTATTTGCCAGTTCCTTCCTGCTGATGGGCGGATTTGTCACGCTCTACAATTATGCCGGCTTCCGCCTGGCCCTGCCACCATTCGACCTCAGCCACGCTGCCATCGCTGCGATCTTTCTTGTGTACCTGCTGGGTGGCGTCAGCTCGACCTGGGCAGGGGGTCTGTCGCAGCGTCTGGGGCGAAGAAAGGTGTTCTGGGCGCTGGTAGCGCTGATGGGGACGGGCATGGCTGTCACGATGATCGAGGATACCATTGTCATCATCATTGGTCTGGCCATTGCGACAACGGGATTTTTCGCAGCGCATGGTGTTGCCAGCGCCTGGGTCACCCGCCGCGCCAGGATTGGCAAGGCGCAGGCCTCGGCCATCTATCTGGTGGCCTATTACCTCGGTGCCTCGATCCTGGGCACGCTGGGTGGCTATGCCTGGACGGCCTGGGCCTGGCCCGGTGTCATGCTGGTCAGCGGCGGCGCGGCGATATTGGCGCTGCTGGTGGCCATCAGGCTGATCTTCGTGACGCCCTTGCCGGTGCCGGAAAAGCCCGCAGTGCCATCGCCTCTCCTCTGAAGGGCGGAGAGTTAGCCTTCCGCTCTTAACCCCGGCAAAGCCCGCGCCATGGCGAGGAAGGCTTCGATGGGCAGGGTTTCGGCCCGTTCGTCGCCCTTGAGGTCTGCAGCGGCCAGCAGGGCCTCCACCGGCACGCCGAGCGATTTCAGCGACTGCCGCACCATTTTGCGGCGCTGGCCGAAGGCGGCCTTGGTCACCTGTTCGACCAGCCTGACCGGCAATCCCTCTTCGACGGGCTTGGGCACGATGTGCACCACGGCCGAAGTGACGCTGGGCGGCGGCACGAAAGCCTGCTTGCCGACATTGAAGGCGATGCGGGCGTCAGCCCGCCAGCCGGCCAGGACGCCGAGGCGCCCATAGTGATTGTCGCCGGGCCGGGCCACGATCCGCTCGGCCACCTCACGCTGGAACATCAGCGTCAGGCTTTCGAAAAAGGGCGGCCATGGCTCCATGGTCAGCCAGCCGGTGAGAAGCTGGGTGCCGATATTATAGGGCAGATTGGCGACGATCCGCGTCGGACCGTCAGCCAGCAGGCGATAGTCCATCTCCATGGCATCGCCGCCAATCACGGTCAGCCGACCTGGATAGGCGTCGGACACTTCGGCCAGGGCCGGCAGGGCGCGCGCGTCGCGCTCAATGGCGATGACCTCGCGGGTCCCTTCGGCGAGCAGGGCACGGGTCAGCCCGCCGGGGCCGGGACCAACCTCAATCACCCGCACGCCTTCGAGTGAGCCGCCGACACGGGCGATGCGCGCGGTCAGGTTGAGATCGAGCAGGAAATTCTGCCCCAACTCCTTTTTGGCGCGCAGGCCGTGGGCGTTGATGACCTCGCGCAGCGGGGGAAGGTTATCGATCTGGCTCATGTTTTGGGGGCCGTCATGGTATGCGCCATGGCCAGGGCCGCGGCAAAACTGGAAACAGAGGCCTTGCCGGTGCCGGCCAGGTCGAATGCGGTGCCGTGGTCGGGCGAGGTGCGCACGATGGGTAGGCCGAGCGTGACATTGACGCCGGCATCGAAGGCCACGGTCTTGATCGGGATCAACGCCTGATCGTGATACATGGCCAGCACCGCATCATATTGCCGCCAATGTGGCGGATGAAACAGCGTGTCCGCGGGCAGCGGGCCGACAACCTCTATGCCATCGGCCACCGCGTCGGCAATGGCCGGCGCGATGATCTCCACGTCTTCGCGGCCGATCGAGCCGCCCTCGCCGGCATGGGGGTTGAGCCCTGCCACCGCGATGCGGGGATTTTCAATATGAAATCGCTGCCGCAGATCATGGGCCATCACCCGCAGCGTATCGAGGATCAGCTTGCGGCTGATCAGCCCCGGCACATCCTTGATCGGTACGTGAATGGTCAGCGGCACGGCGCGCAGATCTTCATGCGCCAGCATCATCACCGGTAGCCGAGGCTTGCTGCCCATGGCGCAAAGATCGGCCAGAAATTCGGTATGGCCGGGATATCGGAACCCGGCATGGTAGAGCGCACCCTTGTGAATGGGGGCCGTCACAACCCCCCGGCAATGTCCCGTCATGGCCGCCTGCACGGCTTCGGAGATGGCATTGATGACGACGGGGGCGGCGTGTTCATCGGCTACGCCGGGCAGGTCGGCCACCATGCCCTCGATATGCGCCACGGGCAGTGCCCGCGCAAACGTCTCGGCAGCGGCGTCAGCTCCGACGGCCTCAATCGCGATCTCAAGGCCCAGGCGCTGGGCGCGGGCCTTGAGAAAATTGGTGTGTCCGTAAACCACGAAGGGGGTGAGGTTGAGGGCCTGGCGGCGCGCATAAAGCGCCAGGATCAGGTCGGGGCCGATACCAGCCGGTTCCCCCATTGTGACGGCCAAAGGCGCAGTCATGCTGTCCCCCAAAGGCGAGGCGGCCGCAAGACAGTGCGGCCGCGAAATGGCCCCCGGAATGGGCCGCTATTCTGAGCAGGCCGCGATGCGCCTACTGGTAGAAGATCTTGGCCTGGCTGCGCAGGCGTTCGAGATAGGCCTCGGCTTCCTTGGCCAGGGCGTCGCCGCCGACATCCTCGCGCAGCCCGCCCTTGACGAAGGTCAGGTCTTCGGCTTGCACCTTTTCGCAGATGGCCAGCATGGACAGGCCCGCCTCGATCGCACGCGGCTTGCTGATGCCCCCCACATTGAGGCCGGCCAGTTCCCGGGCAATCGCATCGGGCATCTGCGTGGCGTGGCGGCGGCCGATATCGACGACGGCGACGTCGGTATAGGCCAGCGAGAGTTCGACAGCCGTATCGCAGCCGGCAAAGCTTGAGCGAAAACGATTGGCCTGGCCGGACCGGCCACTGCCACCCACAAAGATCACTTCCTTGAGGATATAGTCGAAGTTCTGGAAATCGGCGATCTGCTCGGCCGCGCGCTGGTCCAGTTCAAGCTCGGAAATCTGCACCTGCGGGGTGATGGCGGCTTCGGTTACGGCATTCCATGCAATGGCAGCGCGCAGGCGATCCTGCAGCGTCTGGGAGCTGACGCCGCCCTGTTCCAGCATCTGGGTCAGCCGGTCGCGGCTGACATTGAGATTGCGGGCAATCTGGAGGAATGCGTCGTCGACCTGCGCATTGGACACATTGATGCCCAACCGCTTGGCCTCCTGGATTTGAATGGCCTCGGTTATCAATTGCTGGGTCGCGCCGCTGCGGCCGGTATTGTTGCCTTCCATGCGGAAGAGGCGCAGGCGCTGATCAACCTGAATATCGCTGATTGGCTCGCCATTGACCGTCACCACGGTCGCCGCCACGGCGGGGGCAATGCCACCCAGGGTCAGGGCAAGTCCGATGAACATCGCGCCGAGGGCGCGCCGAAATTCAGCAAAGGTCATGGTCAGGTCCGCTTGTCTTGTGACGCCTTCAATGCGGCGTCAGAGCCAGTCTTGTCAATTGGGCGATGATTGAGGCCAAAATCGGAACGGCCCGAACCGGTCAGGTCCAGCCATCCTCCTTGCGGAGCAACACTGTTACACCGATGACGATGGCGACAAGGGCAGGGCCTATGGCCGCAAACAGCGGGTCCAGCACGCCGGTCGCGCCAGCCCGGTCTGCCATTTCGGTGATGATGAAGACGACAAAGCCGAGCACAATGCCATAGAGCACGGCCGGCCCGATCTGCGCGTGCCGGCTATAGCCGGCGGTAAAGGCAAAGCCGATCAGCAGGGAACCGGTCAGCACCAGCGGCAGGGCCAGCAGCTTGATCAGCCTCATCGAGGTCGAAGCATAAATCGAGGGATCGCTGACCCCTCGCTGCAGCAATTGGGCCAGCTCGAAAAATGTCATGTCTTCAGTCGAGGCCAGTTTGAGGCTGATTTCGGCCGCAGTGGAGCGGGTCGGCACGCGCAGATCACGCATGATCCGCAACGGGCCATCGGGCGTGCGCACGCTGGCTTCGGGAAAGTTCCAGAATCCGCCTTCGAGCATGGCTTCATCTGCTTCGATGCGCGGCGTTTCGCTGGGGCCCAAATGAAACAGCGTCACATCTGCCAGCCTTGAGCCGCCCTGCGACATACCGCGCCCCATCAAAACATAGTGTACCCCATCGCCGCGCTGCTCCAGCCAGACCTCGCCCGGCGGGGTCAACTGCGTCACCTGTCCAGGCGGGGTCGGGGCCAGGTCGCGGTTGATCGTGGTGCTGATGGTCTCCGCCCCAAGGGCTATCACCAGGCTGGCGACGAACAGCACGGCCACAGGCGCGCGCAGCACGCGCCAGATCGAGAGGCCACTGGCCTTGATCACCGTCAGTTCGTGTCGCATCTTGAGGTCGACCAGCCCCAAAATGGTGCCCATCAACACGGTCACGGGCAGGGTCTTGATGGTCCAGCGCACCGCGCTCATAGCCACCATGACAATGGCCATATGCACGCCGCGCTCGTCGGCCACATGGCTGAACCGCCAAGTGTCGAGCGATTCCACCAGCGCGATCAGCCCGTAAAAGATGAACACCGTGGCGGCGATGCGGCTGGTGAGTCGGGCGACAATGACCCTGTCGATATGGTTGATCATGCCGGTTTCGCCTCCATCGGGCGCCGCGGCCAGAGCCGCAGGAGGAGGATGACGCTGCCAGCCAGGATCAGCAGGATCGCGCCTGTGCCGCTGCCAAGCGGGCTATAGGCGCTGATGCCGCGCTCGCCAAATGCCACGAGCATCACAAATGCCTCGAGTGGCAGCTTGATGCGCATGCGGTTGCCGCTGGGAAAGCCGGCCAGCGCCACGACCAGCAGGACCAGTCCCAGCACGCGCAGCCCCTCGGCAGAACGGTCGAGCAGGCGTTTGACGATTTCGGGCGACCAGCCGGTTTCGAGCGCCTGGGCGATCAGGCCGAAACTGTCGGTCTCCGAGAGCACATCGATATAGGCGACCTGCTGGGCCAGGCTTTCAACGCTCACGTCATAGCGGGAAAACCTGATCTCCGAATAGCGGCCATCGGCCTCGGTGTGCTGCAGCGTGCCCTCGCGCAATTCGAGCACATAATCTTCGCCAACGCTGACCACGCGGGCAGAGGCTGCGATATAAGTGCGGCGCGTCTCGGGATCGCGCCGGTCATCGGCAAAGAACTCGGTGATTTCCCCGCCATCGGCGCGTCCGCCGATCAGCAACACCACGCCGGGCGTGACCTGGGTGAACCTGTTCGGCTTGAGCGTCGAGCTGACAAGGTCGGCGGCCACTTCCGCCGACAGCCGGTTGAGCTGCTTGTTGGCAAGCGGCTCCACCACATGGGCGAGCAGCAACACCATTGCCACCGCAATGCTGCAGGTCACGATGCTGGCCCGCCAGAGCCCGCTCAGCCCGTTGCTGGTGTGGATGATATGCAGCTCGTGGCTTGTCTGCAGGGCGCTGAGCGCCCGCACCACGCCAATCCCCACGCAGATATAGAAGAAGGACAAGGCCAGCGGCGGCATGGTGTAGAGCGCCTGCAGCGCCAGCGTGCCAAATCCCTGGCCCTTGACCGAGACGACGTCGAAAGAACGCAGGCAATTGACCAGCCAGAGCAGGAAGCACATGATTCCGAACAGGATCAGCGCATCGCTGCCAAACAGGCGCGTCAGATAACTGGTCAGTCGTCTCATATGGGTCCGAAGCTGGCGCCCGCGCAGATTAGCGTGGGATGAATCGCGCCGCACCTTGCGGCAGTTCTTGGTTCGGCACAATCTCCCATACCGTCACAGATGAGCCCTCGCGCATGCCAGCATGGCGCGTGGCGAACTGGTGCCGCCAGCGTGCGGCAGATAATGTGGAGCCATGGCCGAAGTCCTGTTTTATCATCTCGAAACCCGACCGCTCGAGGCGGTCATGCCGCTCCTGCTCGAAAAAACCATCGAGCGGGGTTGGCGCGCCGTTGTCGAGGTCGGTTCGCGCGAACGCGCCGAGGCGCTGGACGCCCATCTTTGGACCTATCGCGATGACAGCTTCCTGGCGCATGGCCTGGCCGGTGAGGAACTGGACGCACAGCAACCCATTCTGATCACCACTGAAACCGGCAATCCCAATGGCGCTAGCGTCCGCTTTTTCGCCGATGGTGCCGTGCCACAATCGGGCGAGGGCTATCAGCGGCTGGTCTATCTGTTCTCGGGTCACGACCCGGCGGCCGTGCAGACGGCGCGCGACGCCTGGAAAGCGCTGCGGGGCGGCTCTGACACCCTGACCTATTGGCAGCAGGACGCCACCGGCCGCTGGGAAAAGAAGGCCGCGGCATGACGCCAGACCTCTCGACGCCGAGCCGGCACAAGCTGCACGAAGATATCTTCGCCATGCTGATCGGCACCATGCTGGTATCTCTGGGCATTGCCTTTTATGTGCAGGTCCAGCTCACCACCGGCAGCAGCGCCGGCCTTGCACTGCTGTTGCAATATATTACCGGCATTCCCTTCGGCTGGCTGTTCTTCGCCATCAACCTGCCATTCTACGCGCTGGCCTGGTGGCGCATGGGCCTGCCCTTTACCCTCAAGACCATCGCCAGCGTGGCCATGGTATCCTATTTCACCAGCCAGATTCCGGGCTGGATCGGCATTGAACGCATCGACCCGCTATTTGCTGCGCTGGTTGGCGGCGGGCTGATGGGGCTGGGCATTCTCTCGCTGTTCCGCCACAAGGCGAGCGTTGGCGGGATCAATATCCTGGCGCTGTTCCTGCAGGAGAATTTCGGCATCCGCGCCGGCTATTTTCAGCTTGGCGTCGACGCGGTGATCCTGATCATCGCCTTTTTCGTGCTGCCCTTTGACCGGGTGATCTATTCTATCCTCGGGGCCTTGGTGCTGAACCTGATTATCGCCCTGAACCACCGTCCAGGGCGATATGTCGGTTTCAGCTAAGGGGCGGTCGCCGGTTCACTCCTGCCCGGTGTCCTCGCCAGTGTCACCCCAGCCGACGATGTCGTAAACGTAGAGATTGAACATCTCGGCAGCCAGTTCATAGCAATAGGTCACTTCGCTGGCGGACGGATCATAATAGGCATTGGCTTCGCCGCACTGCGCGGCCCGGAAGGTTACGGGCTGGGGCAGGGCGTAGGAGCTGGTGATTTCGTTCGCCGCCCGCTCCAGTATGCCCTGTTCCTTGAGCGCGCTGGCAAACTCTTCGTATTCACCAGCGTCATCATAGACGACCTCGATCGGTGCGCTCTTGTTGCCGTTGAGTTCATGCGCGGAAAGCAGGCTACCCCAGGACGCCTGCGCCTGTTCATAGGTATAGGCGCAATTCTCCTGCTGGTCGGGATCGAGCTCATAGATATCCGCCGTTTCCCCGAAATTGTCGGGGTCGGCGCCGACCATCAGGCAGACCATGGCATAGGCCCGCTGGATATCCAGGCTGTGTTCGGAATAGTAGGAGAATTCGTCGACGCCCGAACCGGTGGAATTGACCGCGTTGTAGTACCAGCCATCCGAGGCGTCGATCAGGGCATTGAAGGCGTAGTCCTGATCCTCGTCATTGAGCAACCAGATGGTTGCCAAAGTGTCGACGGCGTCCTCTTCCTTGCCCAGGACAGGCAGGCCCAGTTCGCCCACCAGCATGTGGCCAACTTCATGGTAGATGGTGAACGCTGCGTCGTGCATGGCAAAGGCCATAGCATCGCGCAGAATCACGTTCTCCTCATCCTGCGCCAGAGCGCTGCTGGCGCCGAGTGACACGCACACGGAAATAGCGGCCAGGGCCGCTGCATATCTGTTCATGGTAACCCCCTATGGCAGCGGACCGCCTGTTCCGCCAGACCTCGCCGTTCAGTGCCGGCTGCGCTCTGCCCGCCGATCGAGATGGAGCTGCATGAAGTCCTGCATCAACTCATAGCAGAAGATGATTTCGGTTGTCGCGGGGTCATAAAAGGCGTTGGATTCTCCGCAGCGGCGGGCGGTGAAACGCACCCTGCCGTCAAGCCGATATCCGCGGCGCAATTCGTCGGCCACATCGTCGAAGATGCCACTGCCACGGAAAGCGCGCTCGGCCAGGCGGAGTCGTCTTCCGCCATCGTGGTAGGTCACATTGACGGATGTGCCCGATTGGCCGCCTTCCAGAACCGCATCAAGGCTGCGATTGACCAGCTCATAGTCGAACAGGCAGGTGTGCTGCCGCTCAGAAGGGATGTCATAGGCATTGGCAATGGTGCGAAAGGCCGTGCGGTCGGCGCCGACCATCAGGCAGATGATCTGCATGGCCCTGTGCCGGTCAGGACTATAGCCCGAGGCATAATCGTCCCCGGCGAAATAATTGTCATAGCTTTCCCCGGTGAGCACCCAGCCATCCGCTGCATCTTCCAGCGCCTGGTTCGCTTCGGGTGTGTTTTTCCTGAGCAGGATCCAGGTGGCGATATTGTCGGCCGCGTCTTCTTCCTTGCCCAGTACGGGCAGGGCCAGCTTGTCGATCAGCAGATGCGCAACCTCGTGATAGAGCGTGAACAGGCTGTTATTGACCGCAAAGCGCAGCGTTTCAGCGCGCTCCTGCTTGGTGAGGCCGGACAGGTCCTGGGCCGCAGCAGGCAGGGTGCAGAAGGACAGGATCAGCACGACAATCAAGGCGGACAGACGTGTCATTTCTAGCCTCGGGAAGTTGGGCTCCCAGCAAATGCCAGCATCGCGCGCCCGTCAACAGCCGATGGCCCCAGATGGTGAAGACGCTACTCGCACACGGGGACCTGCTGATCCCTTATGCGCGTTCGGCTTCTTCCAGTTCGGCGCTAAATTCGAGCCAGCTTTCCTCGAGCGCTTCCAGGTCGCTGCTGAACCGGGCCTTGTCCTTGCCCAGGGCGATCAGTCTGTCCGGCGGGCCGTCATAGACCTTGGGGTCGGCAAGCTGGGCCTCGATCTTGTCGATCTCGGTCTTCAGCTGCTTCATCCTGTTTTCGGCGTCGGTAATCTTTTTCTTGAGCGGGGCCAGCTCGGCCCGCCGCGCCGCCGCTTCCTGGCGGGACTGCTTGCGATCATTCACGCCCGGCCCGCCGTTGCCCGACTTGGCGTCCTTGTTCGAAGTGATGCTGCGCTGGTAGCTGTCCAGATCCTCGTCCAGCTCACGGATCGTGCCGTTCTCCGCAATCCAGAGCGTGTCGCAGGTGGCCTCGATCAGATGGCGGTCGTGCGAGATGATCAGCACGGCGCCCTGATAGTCGTTCAGGGCATAAACCAGTGCATCGCGGCTATCGATGTCGAGATGGTTGGTCGGTTCGTCCAGGATCATCATCGAGGGGCCGGAAAATGTGATGAGGCCCATCAGGAGGCGCGCCCGCTCGCCACCGGAGAGGTTCTTGGCCTTGGTGTCCATGCGCGAGGTGGTCAGGCCCATCTGCGCCAGGCGGCTCCGGCGTCTTGCCTCATTGTCGAGCGGCATCAGCGCGGTGACATGTTCCAGCGGCGTCTGCTCGGGCTTGAGCTTGTCCATCTGGTGCTGGGCGAAATGGGCGATATCGAGCTTCTTGTTGATCTTGAGCTGGCCGTCAATCACCGGAATATCGCCCGCCAGCAGCTTGGCAAAGGTCGACTTGCCATTGCCATTGACGCCGATCAGCGCGATGCGCGCATCCGGATCAATGCGCTGGGTGACATTCTTGAGGATCACCGTGTCGCCATAGCCGGTCGAGACCTTGTCCAGCGTGATCATCGGGGTGGGCAGATCCACCTTTGGCTGCTGGAACTGGAACGGGGCGGCATGCTCGTCGAACATGGCCTCGGGCGGCTTGAGCTTTTCGATCATCTTGACGCGCGCCTGCGCCTGCTTGGCCTTGGTGGCCTTGGCCTTGAAGCGGTCGACGAATTTCTGCAGATGCGCGATCTGATCCAGCGTCTTTTCACGGCTCTTGTTGTTGAGCTCCATCTGCATGCGACGGGTTTCTTCGAACGTGTCGTAATTGCCCTTGTAGAAGGTCAGCTTGCGGTGCTCGAGATGCACGATCGAACTAACCGCCTTGTTCAGGAGGTCACGGTCGTGGCTGATGAGAAAGACCGTGTAGGGATAGGTGGCAAGATATTTTTCCAGCCACAGCGTGCCTTCGAGATCGAGATAGTTGGTCGGCTCGTCGAGCAGCAGCAGGTCGGGCTGGCTGAACAGCACTGCGGCCAGGGCGACGCGCATGCGCCAACCGCCGGACAGCTGCCGGGTCGGCGCATTCTGCCGGTCCTGCTCGAACCCCAGACCCTTGAGAATGGATGAAGCGCGCGCCTCGGCGCTATGCGCGTCAATATCGGCAAGGCGCATATGGATTTCGCCAATCCGGTGCGGGTCCGTGGCGGTTTCGGCTTCGGCCAAGAGCGCCGTGCGCTCCTTGTCGGCGGCCAGCACCACCTCAAGCACGGTTTCTTCGCCCGCCGGAGCTTCCTGTGCCACAGCGCCGATACGCGCCTTTTTGTTGACCTCGGTCGACCCGCTATCAGCGCTGATATGTCCTTGGATCAGGTGGAACAGCGTGGTCTTGCCAGTGCCGTTCTTGCCGACAAAGCCGGCCTTGGCGCCATCAGGCAGGACCAGCGAGGCATCTTCGAACAGGGGGCGGCCCTGAATGCGATAGGTCAGGTTATTGATCGTCAGCATGCCACAATCTCGCCGACCCTATAAGCAAGGTCAGCGGTCCATAAAGTCGTTTGCAATGTTGCTGTGCCAATACAGCGCGCCCGAGGAGATGTCTAATGCGCAGGACCATGGCTTCCATTCCGCTAGCGCTGGCCGCGGCCCTATGCGGCGGCGCTGCCCTGGCGCAGGAAGTTGCCAGCTTCACCCATCTATCCGCCTGCCGCATTGATGCCGAAAGGATTCTGCTCAAGGCGACATTTGACGGCGGCGCCTGCTGGGCCGTGGAACCGGCGGGCATGGCCGAGCCGCGCGGCACGATCATGGCAGTGCATTTGCCCACCGTCAGCACCGCCGAGGTCTGCACCATGCAGATCGTGCCGGTCAGCACCGAACAGGTGATCGAGGTCAGCGAGCCGGTCATCGATCTCGATGTGAGCGCGCTCAACCCTGAGAACAATGAAGTGGCCCATGGGGTGGTCGAGGCGAGGAAAGGGCAGGGCGACTGCCTTGAGGCGAGGGGCTGAAAGGCGGCAAGTTGCCGTCTTGCGCCTTACACACTCACCCGCTAAAAGGCGCCACCTTTCCAAACGCATCAAGCAGGAACATACCGCCATGGCGCTCGAACGCACCTTCTCCATCATCAAGCCCGATGCCGTCCGTCGCAACCTGATCGGCAAGATCGTCGCCAAGTTCGAAGAGAACGGCCTGCGCCCCGTCGCCATGAAGAAGATCCACATGACCCGCGAACAGGCCGAAGGCTTCTACGCCGTCCACAAGGAACGCCCCTTCTTCGGTGAACTGGTCGAGCAGATGATTGCCTCGCCGGTTGTCGTGCAGGTCCTGGAAGGCGAAAACGCCATCCTCAAGAACCGCGAAATCATGGGCGCCACCAACCCGGAAAACGCCGCTGAAGGCACCATCCGCAAGGAATTTGCCCTCTCCGTCGGCGAAAACTCCGTGCACGGTTCGGATGCTCCGGAAACCGCCGCCCAGGAAATCAAGTTCTTCTTCTCCGACGACGAAATCGTTGGGTGAGTGCCGACGGCTGGCCTTGGCCAGCCGGCAAATCGCTCCAGCGGAGCGATTTGAGGGACGAACGCCCTGAGCCCCGCGAAGGGCCGGGCCGATGTCTCCGCCACCGAATTCCAGGCCGCCCGCCGGGCGGCCTTTTTGCTTGTTCGTGCTATAAGGCATTGAACACGACCCGGGTCACTCCGCCATAAGGGTGGAACCCCATTGCTAGACACCAATAATCGGTCGGAGCATCCCGCAGCGTCGGGGCACGGCACGCATGGTGTAATCCGCTCCGAAAGAACTGCTTTGTCCCTACCCGATACAATTATTGCCCCCATCGCCCAGGCCCTCGCGGCCAAGGGCTATGACAGCCTCACCCCGGTACAGGCTGCCGTCATTGAAGAAAGCGCGGATGGCCGCGATCTTCTGGTTTCCGCCCAGACCGGCTCGGGCAAGACCGTCGCCTTTGGCATGGCGATCGCTCCGACCCTGCTGGGCGACGACCTCATTCTGCCGGCCCCTGGCGCCCCCCTGGCACTGGTTATTGCGCCGACCCGCGAACTGGCCATGCAGGTCCGCCGCGAGCTCGACTGGCTCTATGCCAATATGCACGCCCAGACCGCCGCTGGTGTTGGCGGCATGGACCAGCGCACTGAGCGCCGGGCGCTTGAACGTGGCGCCCATATCGTCGTCGGTACGCCGGGGCGCCTGCGTGACCACATTACCCGCGGTGTGCTCGACACTTCGGCGCTGCGCGCCGTGGTGCTCGACGAGGCCGATGAAATGCTCGACCTCGGTTTCCGCGAAGACCTCGAATTCATCCTTGATGCTGCGCCAGAAGACCGCCGAACCCTGCTGTTCTCGGCCACCGTGCCCAAGCAGATCGCTGAACTGGCCAAAACGTTCCAGCGGGATGCCTTGCGCATTACCGCCGCCAGTTCCGGCTCGCAGCACGCCGATATCGACTACAAGCTGGTGTCTGTTCCCGCCGCCGAGCGCGAGAACGCCGTCATCAACACTCTGCTCTGGTACGAAAGCACCAACACCATCGTCTTTGCCTCGACTCGCGAAGCGGTGAAACACCTGTCGGCCCGCCTGCACAATCGTGGTTTTGACGTGGTGACCCTGTCGGGTGAATTGAGCCAGGCCGAGCGCACCAGCGCGCTGCAATCCATGCGCGATGGCCGGGCCCGCATCTGCGTGGCCACCGACGTTGCTGCTCGTGGCATTGATCTGCCCAATCTCGACCTGGTCATTCACGCCGACCTGCCGATGAATGCCGAAACGCTGTTGCACCGCTCGGGCCGCACCGGCCGGGCAGGGCGCAAGGGCACCTGCGTGGTCATCGCCCCGGCCCACCGCAAGCGCGTGGCGCTCTCCATACTGCGCACCGCCAAGGTCGATGCCGAAAACATTGCCCCGCCCAGCGCCGCCGATATCGATGCGCGTTACCGCGAACATATCCTTTCGGCCGAGACGCTGAGCGCGCCGGCCAGCGAGGACGAGGCGCCGCTGGTCAGCCAATTGCTCGAGCGCCACAGCGCCGAGGCGATTGCTGCCGCCTATGTGCGTCTGCAACTGGCGGCGCGGCCGGTGCCCGAGGATGTGACCGCGATGGCGCCCGATGACTTCGGCTCGCGCGAGCCGCGCAGCCGCGAGGCGTTTGTTGGCGGCAGCTGGTTCAAGGTCAATCTGGGCCGCAAGCAGCGCGCCGAGCCGCGCTGGCTGCTGCCGATGATCTGCAAGGCCGGCGGCGTGACCAAGTCCGCCATCGGCTCGATCCGCATTTTCGATACCGAGAGCATTTTTGAAATCGCCGCCGACAAGGTCGATGGCTTCCTGCGGTCCCTGGGCAAGAACGGCACCGGCGAAAAGGGCGTGCATATCAACGCCGTTGATGGTCCGGGCGAGCGCTCCGAGCGTCCGCAGGGCAAGCGCCGTCCGCCCGGACCACCGGAAAAATACGATCCGATGAAGGCCCGGCCCGAGCGCGCCGACCGCAAGCAGCGCTATGGCTCTTCCAAACTTCGGGCCGACGACTTCGAGCAGCCCGCAGAGCGTCCGGCCACACGCCCGGCGACCCGGCCCGTGGAGCAGCCCGCAGAACACGTCACCATCCGCCCGGCCAAGTCGGCAAAATCGGCCCCCAAGGACAAGGGCAAGCCGAAATGGTCAAAGCCGGCCGCCGACGGTGAAGCGCGCCCGCCAAAGAAGAAGGCCGCCAAGGCCAAGGACCACAAGAAGAACCGCAGCGAAATCTAGCTGGCCACGGGCTGGGGCCTTAACCGCCCCAGCCGCCCCGGATTGCCACCCAGCATGATGCCCGCGCCAATGACCGCCACGCCGGCCCCGACCATCAGGGCGAAGCGATAGTCCCCGCCCGAGGTCAGCACGCCAAAGGCGGTCGCGCCAAGCAGATTGCCGGCGATGGCGACCACATCCATCAAGGAGGTCGACAGCCCAACCCGGCCTTTGATGGCCTCCTGGATATAGGAGATGTTGATGCTCATCAGCGCTGCCGTGCCCAGGCCGTTGAGGATCAGCAGCCAGTAAAACACCGTCATGTTGGTGAGAGCCGACGCCAGGGCGAGGAAGAGGGCAATCACCAAGCCCGCCGCGGCCAGCAATGTTTCCTTGGTCAGCTTCGTCGTCAGCCAGCCCCAAAACAGCATGCAGGGCACTTCGGCCAGCGCCGTGATGCCCGCGTAAAAGCCGACATCGGTGACCGTGCCATCAAGGTCCGTGACAATGAACAGCGGCACGGTGAAGCTCAGGATCCGCATCGCCATGCTCATCACGATCAATCCCGTCAGCCCGGCCAGCACGCCCAAAGGCAGGGCAAAAGTCGAGAGCAGCGACGCGCCCTCCGCCCGCACCGGCGGCGGGACATGCACATGGGTGGATTTGTCGCTCATCAGCGCCAGGAAAATCCCAGCGACGGCCGCGTAGCTCAGTGATGAGGCCAGATAGACGTCGAAAATGCTGAACTCCGCCGCCACCCAGCCCGCCGCCGGGGGCACGACGACCCAGGCAATGGTGAAGACAGTACGCAGCGCGGTGACCATGAAGTCGGCCCGGCCCGGCATATGCTTTGAATAATAGACCCGGACATAGGCGAAACACTGCGAAAAGCATGTGAAGCCGATTGGCATCAAGAGGGCCATGGCGATGGTGAAGCCGGTTTGCGTGGGCCAGAGATAGATCAGCCCATGGCCAGCCACACCGCCCAACGCTGCGATCAGCACCAGGATGCGGCGGTCCGGCAGCTTATCGGACAAGTAGCCCAGATACAGGGACAGAAACGTCCCCAGCACCGAACCCACCGCCATGATCGTGGCAAACCAGCCCGGCGACATGCCCAGCGTGTCCACCCCGACCAGCGACGCGTAGGGCATGGTGGCGGCGTAAGTAATGCCGGAGAAGAACATGTTGGCGCCCAGCAGGGCGGTCACGGGCATGCGGGCAGACGACGGCATCACTCTCCTCCCAAAGAGACCAGAGAGCTATCGCGGCATGCAGGGAATTGTCTATTTAAATCGATTGCGAGTTGTCAGGCCCTTTCACGTCTTACTGGCCTGCACATGCCCTCGACGGGGGTTGCATGCGAGGCTGAGACAATTCTGCCACGTTTCGGCATGGAGGTTGATAGACTGGCCTGGTCACAATCCGGCGTGGATTTTTTTGGCGGATCTAGATTTAATCAAGCTATTTCAATGCTCTGGACGCGCAGCGTGAATCGGATTGGCAGGGCGCTGACTCACTTTCTGAAGCTCTTGAATCAATCCCTGAGCCCATCCTGGCCGTCCCGCCTCACTTATGGCGAAATTGTGAATGGCCAAATCACTTCGATTGCGTACCCTTCAAGACAAGGAAATCTGCCGAACTTGCGTCACCGGCCCCGCACCATGGAGACTTCAAGCGTGCCTTTGCGTTGGCAGGAAGTGGCTTTGCCGCTCGTTACGATCACCCTTCTCCTTTTCCTCAAGCACATCCCCATGACTGACCATCTGCCACTGTCCCGGGCGGCCGGCGTGGTGGCGTTTGGCTATGCTGCCTTCCTTGCCTTGCGGCTGTTGCAACCTGAGGAGGCCGTAATGGTCGAGGGCGGCTGGGCCGAGCTGCGCCCTTCCATGGTCGAATATTTCGCCTGCTATGGCGCCGCGGCCTTGGCGGCCATCCTGCTTTTTGCCGTCATCATCATGGGCCATGTCGCCGACCCCACCCAGTTGATCGCCACCTATCTGGCGGTTGTGCTCCTGGCGGCTGGCTCGCTCGGGATCGGCTTTGCCGGGCTCTTCACAAAGACCCGCTGGGATCATCGCCAGGTGACCCATCGCAACGCCATGGGCCGCGAGACCAAGCTCGACTGGGCCGATGTGCGTGCGGTGCGGCCAAACTGGCGCGGTATCACCATCACCGGCACCTCCGGGCACATCACCTTTTCCCAGTTCCACGCCGGGGCGGCCCAATTGGCCAGGCACGCCAGCACCCGCGCCCGCCGCAATTCCGAGACCGCGGCAAAGGCATTCGCGGCCTGACGACATCGTGCCGCAGGGGCGGGCCATCACAGCCCCTGATCCCTCCCATCACCACAATGCGATTGTCGCAGGGCAGGGGGGAGACTAACCTTGTGCCATGAACGCCCCCATTGCCCAGCGCACCATTCGCTCCGTCTGCCCGCATGACTGTCCTTCGGTCTGCGCGCTCGATGTCGATATTCTCGCCGACGGCACCATTGGCCGTGTGCGCGGCGCCAAGGACGATCCCTACACAGCTGGCGTGATCTGCGAAAAGGTTGCCCGCTATGCCGAGCGCATCCATCACCCCGAACGCCTGACCCATCCCCTGCGCCGTGTCGGGCCCAAGGGGGCAGGGCAGTGGCAACGCATCTCCTGGGACGAGGCGCTCGATGAGATCGCTCAGCGCTTCCTTGCGATTGAATCCGAGCATGGTCCGGAGGCCATCTGGCCCTATTTCTATGCCGGCACCATGGGCCATGTGCAGCGCGACGGCATCGAACGGTTGCGCGCATTGCGCGGCTATTCCCATCAATACGACACCATCTGCACGGGTCTCGCCTGGCCCGGCTATATCGCCGGCACGGGCCTGCTGGGCGGGGTCAATCCCGAGCAGATGGCTGAGGCCGATTGCGTTGTCATCTGGGGCACCAATGCCGTGCATACCCAGGTCAACGTGATGACCCATGCCATGAAGGCCCGCAAGACGCGCGGCGCCAAGGTGGTGGTCATCGACATCTATCGCAATGCCACCATGGACCAGGCCGATATGGGGCTGGTCCTCAGGCCCGGCACCGATGGGGCGCTGGCCGTTGCCACCATGCATGTACTGCTGCGCGATGGTCTGGCCAACCGGGACTACATGGACCGGTTCACCGATTTCTCGCCTGAATTCGAAGCCCATCTTGCAACCCGCACGCCGGAATGGGCGGCCGACATCACCGGTCTGTCCGTCGCGGAAATCGAAGGCTTCGCCCATCTCATTGGCCAGACGCCGCGCAGCTTCTTCCGCCTCGGCTTCGGCTTTTCCCGCCAGCGCAACGGCTCAACCGCCATGCATGCGGCGCTCTGCATTCCGGCCATGACCGGCGCCTGGCAACATCGCGGCGGCGGCGCCTTCCACTCAAATTCCGGCACCTGGGCGCTCGACAAGTCACGCCTGACCGGCAAGCACCTGCAGAAGGGCACGCCGCGTCTGCTCGATATGTCCGAGATTGGCCCGATCCTCATCGGCGACGCCAGGGCGTTGCAGGGCGGTGGCCCGGTGCATGCCATGATCGTGCAGAACACCAATCCAGCCACCGTCGCGCCGGAGCAGACCCTGGTGCAGCAAGGATTGCGGCGCGACGACCTGTTCCTCGTGGTCCATGAGCAATTCATGACCGAAACGGCCGAACTGGCCGATATCGTGCTGCCCGCCACCATGTTCCTCGAGCACAATGATTACTACACCCGTGGCGGCCACACCCGCGTGCTCTATGGACCCGCCGTGGTCGATGCGCCGGGCGAGGCGCGCTCCAATCACGAGGTCATCAATGCCATCGCGCAGCGTCTGGGCAGCGATGATCCGATCTTCCGCACCAGCGACCGCGATGTGGTGGCCGATACTTTTGCGCGCTCCAACTACCCGGCGCTCGAAGAGGTGGAGAAGACCGGCTACATCGATCGCGGCCGTCCGGATGATGACGCTCGCTTCGCCAATGGCTTTGCCTGGCCCGATGGCCGTTTCCGCTTCGCGCCCAATTGGCAGGCCGTTTCGGATATCAAGGGCTATCGCTGGGTCTGCGACCCCGCGATTCTGCCGCGCTTTGCTGACCATTGGGCCATCACCGAGGCCACCGACGCCGAGCACCCGTTCAAGCTGGCCACCAGCCCGGCGCGCGCCTTCCTCAACTCCTCCTTCAACCAGACCCCGGGCAGCCTCAGGCGTGAGGGCGAGCCGAGCGTCTTCATTCACCCCGACGACGCTGCCCGCCTTGGCATTGCGAATGGTGCGCCCGTTGTGGTCGGCAATCATCGCGGTTCGGTGCAGTTGACCGCGCGCCTGTTTGACGGGCTGCGCACCGGCGTGCTGATCGCCGAAGGCCTGCATCGCAACAAGGCCCATCGCGGTGGGCAGGGCATTAACATGCTCACCAGCGCCGAACCGGCCCCGCCCTTTGGCGGTGCGCCGTTCCACGACGCGGCGGTGTGGATCCGGCTTGCGAGTTAGGCCGCCCTGTCAGGCGAAATACGCCGCCCAGAAAAAATACCCCGTCATCCCGATGCCATAGACGATCACGCCCATGCGGATCCACAGCGTCGGAATGTACTGCGCCAGCCGCGCCGCCGCATAGCCGCCGATGGTCACGCCCACCAGGGCGATCGAGCCGTGATACCAGTCGATGCTGGCATTGAACGCAAAGCGCGCCACAGCCACCAGCGCCACAATGGTGGAGATATAGAGCTTCAGCCCGTTCATGGCGTGGATGTCGGTCATCCCGGCCATGGCGAGAAACGCCAGCAGCAGAATACCCAGGCCCGCATTGAAGAACCCGCCATAGACACAGACTGCGGCGAGCAGCGATAGGATCAGCACGGCTCCGAGCGCCTTCATGCCGCGCCGCTCGCCGCTACGGGCCCTCAGCGTCGTATTGATCTGGTTGCCGAACACGAACAGCGTCACGGCAAACGCCATCAGCCAGGGTACGACCAGCGAAAACTGTTCATCCGACACCACCAGGAGCAGTTCGGCACCAACATAGCCGAACAGCGCCGAGATGATGCCATAGAGCACCAGCCGGTCCTTGTAACCCGCCATGGAGCTCCAATAGCCGATTGCGCCGCTGACATAGCCCGGCAGGGCCGCATAGGTATTGGAGGCATTGGCCAGCACGGGTGGCACGCCGGAAAACAGCAGCGCCGGAAAGACGATGAACGAGCCGCCACCGGCGAGCGAATTCAGCGCTCCACCCAAAAGGCCCGCAACAAACAGCAAGAGCTCGGTCATCATTCCCCCAATTGTGCGACGGACCTTCCTAGCGCCCAATCCCGCCGGCGCCCAACGCAATTGTCTGATCGCCCCATCACCGCAGGTGATCGGCCCGCGCTTGACTTGGCGCCGTCCAGGGCGCATTCACTCCACCGGTTGCTGGCGCCTGCCGCTCGCGGATCGCAAGATCCATGGTGAAGTCCGGCTCAATGACGATGATCCCTTCGGTTGTTTCTCCCAAGGCGCATCATGGCAATGCGGGCTCCCATGTGAATTGTCGCCTCCCATCCGGAGAGCCCGAAACATGTCGTTTTCCCTCGACACCCCGTCCGCCCAAACCCTCAAATCCGAGGCCAAGGCCCTGCGCGAAGCCCGTGCCCAATCCGGCCACCCCATAACCCATAGCGCCGCCCTCGAAGAGACAGCGCGCGCCCATGGCTATCGCGACTGGAATACCGCCCGCGCGGCGCTGCCCGAGCGTGTCGCCGTGCCCTTCCAGGTCGGGATGCGCGTCAAGGGCTTCTATCTCGAACAGCCCTTCAAGGGCCTGCTGATCGGCGTGCAGCTTGCCCACACTATGCAAGCCTTTACGGTTACCATTCAGTTCGATGAGCCGGTCAATGTCACGCCGGACTTCATGTTCGCCGCCTATCGGCAGCGTGTGGTCTCGACCGTGGATCTGCGCGGCATCTCGCCGGCCCTGCGCGGCAATGGCCAGCCACAGATGCGATTAATGCACGAGTAGCGCACCTACTGCGCCGGGGCGGCGGCTTCTGCCGCCTCGGTCCCTGCTTCCGCTGCGGCGCGCGCTTCCAGCTCTTCTGCTGGGACCCGCGTCCAGTCTTCGCCCCGGCAGACCACGTTGAACAGTACGCAACCATTGAGCCGCACCACGTCCGGCCCGGTCATCTCGAGATAGCCCGTATAGGTCTTGCCGTCCTCGGGATTGTAGATTTCCCCGTCATAGATATAGGGCTGCTGGCCCTGCCACAGCGTGAGGATCTGCAGCCCCAGCATGGGCCGATCCCGCAAGGCGGGATCTTCATTGCGATAATCGAAGAAGTCCTCGGGCGCCATCGCCGCGGCGGCTTCGGCCTCTGCCCCGCTCAACAGGCCCTCGGGGACCACAATGCGCGACAGGTGCCCGCAAAAACCTTCCGGGCAGGCCATGATGGTGATTTCGGATTTGAGCGCCGTGCGCCAGACACCCTCGATTGGCGCCGGCGCTTGCGCCAGTGCGCTCATAGTCCCGGCAAACAGGCTCGACACCATCACAACCAGAAGCGCCAGGAAATGCCCGGATCTGTGCCAACTTGCCATCTGCTCTCCGCCTCTTGCCTTTGTCCGGTCGTCCAATCGATCCGGAACCTGCCGCCGCCACACCGCCGATTTAAGCCATGAATGCGCGCGCATACCAACCAAATTGCGGCGCTGGAGTTCCCCGTCCGTCCACAGGCAGCAAGTCCTTGTGGCGCCCCGCACAAAAACCACTTGCCATCCAGGGGTGGGACCGCTAGACCCGACCCCGCCGGAGAGGTGGCCGAGTGGTCGAAGGCACACCCCTGCTAAGGGTGCAGATGGGCAACTGTCTCGAGGGTTCGAATCCCTTCCTCTCCGCCATTTTCCTCGTCGCCAAACTCCCGAATTCATCACCTGTCTGCTTCCGCGCGGTCGCACCTCTCCGCCGGACATAAAAAAAGCCGCTCAGGGCTGAGCGGCCTTTCGAATCGCGGGGATGTGCGGCAACTCGCGCCCTTAATTATCCAGCACGGCCTGCAGGAACTCGCGGGTGCGCTCTTCATTGGGGTCGGTGAACAGGTCTTCGGGGGCACCTTCCTCGCGGATGCGGCCCTGGTCGAAGAAACAGACGCGGTCCGAAACTTCGCGGGCAAAGCGCATTTCGTGGGTCACCAGCAGCATGGTGAGGTCGTGTTCCTCGGCCAGCTTGCCGATCACGTTGAGCACTTCGCCCACCAGTTCCGGGTCGAGCGCGGAGGTCGGCTCGTCGAACAATAGGATATTGGGACGCATTGCCAACGCCCGGGCGATGCCGACGCGCTGCTGCTGGCCACCGGAGAGCTGGTGCGGGTATTTCTGCGCCTGGTCGGCGAGGCCAACCAGTTCAAGCAGTTCCTCGCCGCGCTGCTTTGCCTCCTGCTTGGACAGGCCCAGCACCTGGACCGGCGCTTCGGTGATATTGCGCAGCACCGTCATGTGCGGGAACAGGTTGAACTGCTGGAACACCATGCCGAGCTGCGTCCGCATCTTGCGCAGATGCGTTTCGCTGGCCGGGGCGAGGGACCCGTCGGGGCCCTTTTCGTGCCAGAGTGGCTCGCCGCCCACGGTCACCACGCCGCCATTGATGTCTTCAAGCGTCATCAGGATGCGCAGCACGGTCGATTTGCCCGATCCGGACGGCCCGATGATCGAGACCTTTTCGCCCTTCTTGACCTCGAAATCGAGCTCGTTGAGCACGGTCAGGTCGCCGAAGCGCTTTACGACCTTGTCGAATTTGATGATCGGTTCGTCACTCATTTCAAGGGAATCCCCTGCTTGGGCAGCCAGTTGTCGAGCAGGCGAACGCCGGCCGAGGCCACCAGTGTCATGATAAGGTAGAGCGCGCCGACCAGCGAGAGTGGTACCAGATAGTTGAATGTCCGATCGCCGATGATGCGGGCGACGTTGAGCATTTCGAGGACTGTCACCACCGAGAGTAGCGGCACGTCCTTCATGATCGACACCAGATAGTTGCCCATGGCCGGGACAATGCGCGGGATCGCTTGGGGCAGGATGATGTGGCTGAAGGTGCGGCCGCCTGAAAGGTTGAGGGCGCGCGCCGCCTCGTGCTGGCCCTTGGCCACAGCCTCGATACCGGCGCGATAGACCTCCGAGGTATAGGCGGAATATTGCAGGCCAAGGGCCAGCGCCCCGGTCATGAAGGCGGGCAGCGTTATGCCGAATTCGGGCAGCACGTAATAAAGAAAGAACAACTGGATCAAAAGCGGCGTGTCACGCAGAAACTCGGTGACCACGGCGGCGGGCCAGGAAATGATCTTGAGCGGTGCGGCTTTGAGCGCTGCCCACACGAGCCCTACGACAAGCGCGATGAAGAAGCCCAGCACGGTGGCCTGGATGGTCACCCACATGCCGATCAGCAGGATGGGCAATATCGAAACGGCAAACGCCCAGCCCGAGGAGGTATCCCATGCAATTCCAAAAAGCATTGTTCTACCTCGCTCCGGCGCGCCAGCGGCCGACAAACCGCTCGAGCAGTTTCATCATGGCGGTCAAGACCAGCGCCAGCCCGAAATACATCAGCAGCGCCAGTGTGTAGATCGTCGTCGAGTCCTGGGTGAAATTGCGCAATTGCTCGGCGCGAAAGGCCAGGTCGGACAAGGAAATGAGCGAAACCAGTGCGGTATCCTTGAGATTCTGAATGGCCAGATTGCCGAAAGGCGGCATCATTTCGGGGATGGCCTGGGGCAGCGCCACCCGCCATAGTGCCTGTCGTGGCGTGAAGTTGAGCGCCCTGGCAGCCTCGTACTGCTCCTTGGAGACGGACTGGATGGCCCCACGCACCACTTCGGCACCATAGGCACCGATATTGAGCGACAGTGCCAGGACCCCGGCGGCCACAGGGGGCAGGCGCAGGTCGATGCCAATGGCCTGACCAGCGACCGGCAGTGCGAAGTACAACCAGAACAGCTGCACCAGAAGCGAGGTGCCACGGAATATCTCGATATAGCCTATCGAAATCGCCTTGATGAGCGGGTTGTGGGCGAGCTTGCCGATGCCTGCGGCGAACGCAAGGATCGCTCCGAACACCGTTGAATAGATCGTCAGCTCGATGGTCACCCAAGCCCCTAGCATCAGGGGGTTGAGATATTGGGTCCAATCCATGAAGGTGTTCTCAACCTAGCTTTTTGGCGGTGAAGCTTAACCAATTTGCCGGCGGGCGCCAATTGAGCGGCGCCCGCCGGCAGATCAGATCAATGAGCGGAGCTTATTCAGCGCAAAGCTCTGCAGTGCTCATGTCGAAAGAGCGCGAGGTGTCGGCGTCGGTAAAGCCATAACCGGACACGGTCTCGAGCCAGTCGTCGGTCTGCTTGTATTCGGCCAGTACTTCGTTGACCGCGTCGCGCAGCTCTTCATTGCCCTGGGCAAACACGAACCCGCCCCAGGAGCGCTGTTCGGTCCCATTGATCACGGGATCGCTGAAGCCTTCGGCAACTTCCACGGAGTCGCTCTGGCCAGCCAGTTCGCTAGCGGTCAGGCCGGTCGCGGCATAGGCGTCGGCGCGACCGGTCGAGACCGTAGAGATCGCGTCGGCGTTGGACGAGATGGTTACGAGCTGACCTTCCGAAACGCCGAGAGCTTGCATCATGTCGAGCTGGTTCGCGCCGGCCATGATGGCGACCTTCAGATCGGAATTGTCGGCAAAGTCAGCATAGCCGCTCAGCTCTTTGGGATTGCCGGCGGGCACCAGGAGACCTTCACCGTAGGACGTGTTGGGCTCCGAATAGATGACCGTGGCGCAACGGGTCGGGATGATGGCCATTTCGGCGGCAACCATGTCGAACCGGTCGGCCTGCAGGCCGGGAATGAGCGAGGAAAAGTCGGTGGTGATCCACTCGATATCGGTTACGCCGAGTTCCTCGGCAATGTGCTTGGCCACGTCTGGTCCGGCACCCATGGCTTCGCCAGAGACGGGATCGATATAGCCATAGGGAATCTCATTGGCGACCGCGATGCGGATCGAACCCGATTCCTGGATTTCCGCCAGCGATGCGGCGCTGACTGCGGTGGAGGCAAGTGCCGAAGCGGCGATGGCGGACAGCGCCATGACTGCGGTTTTTCCGAATTTGGTCATGTGTGTTCTCCTCATTTCTTCTTCTTCGGGCGGTTGAAACCGGCTGCTGCCCATCCCTGCAGCCGGCATGGATCAGGCTGCCGCGTGCAATTTGTGTTGCGGGGCGGCGGCCCAGTCTTCGATCAGGCCCTTGTGCAGGGCCGCGATTGTGGCTTCAAACTGGTCGGGCTCGACGATGACCTGCAGGTCGACCTTGCGTAGCAGGTCGTGCACGCCCAGCGGCTCGATCCCGGCATCTGACAGGGCGCGAATGGCCTGGGTCAGCACCTTCGGCGATCCCAGGTCGCGGCCGATGGCCGAGACCAGCGCGATCTTGCGCAAGGAGATATCGGCTGTCGGGAAGGCGTTGGACAGATCGGTCTCGACCCGCTTGATCGCCTTCATCGAACCCTTGAGATAATGGGTGATGGTGTTGGCGTTGGAGGTCTTGGCGATAATCCAGACCTTGTGCCGCTTCAGCGCCTCGAGGATTTCGGCGTCATAGCCCTTCACTCCGACCATGTCCTGGTCGTAAAACTCGAAGGCATAGACATTTTTCAATCCGGTCACGATCTCGACCTGGGGTGACTGCGCATCAAGGTCAGAACGGATCACCGTACCGGGATGTTCCGGCTCGAAAGCATTTTTCACACGCAGCGGTATGCCGGCGCGCCGCAGTCCCTTGGCCGCGCGAGGATGAATTGCTTCCATACCCATATTGGAGAGCTGGTCGGCCACGTCGTAATTGGTTTCACCAATCACGCGCACTGCATCCTGAGACACCAGCCGCGGGTCGGCGCTCGAAAGGTGGAATTCCTTATGAATGATCGCCTCGCGCGCCTTGGTCACGACCGTCAGTCGCGACAAGGTCACCTCCGAATAGCCCCGGTCATAGGTGCCCATCAGCGCTTCGCTGCATTGGGCATAGCCTGTGACGATCGGCAGCTCGGTGGCGAGATCCACATCGGCCAGCGCCCGCTCGATGGCTTCATCGAGCGTGTACTGGCCCTCGTCGCGCCAGCCGGTGAGGTCGATCATCCGGGCGCGGACGCCGTTGAGGTTGAGCAGCAGCGCGGTGTTGAACGCGGAATGGGCTTCGCCCAGCGAGGCCAGCATTTCGCGTACGGTGAGCAGATGCTGCTGCAGCTGAAAATGCCCGAACGAGCACAGCCGCTGCAGATCGATCAGGCAGGATCGCACGCCTTCCACCCGCTCCCGGGCAAAGCGGTTGGCCGATTGGCGGGCGCCTTCGTCGGCGAAGATGCGCTCATTATGGGCAAACATCTTGTCGGCCACGGCGCTGAGGGCATCGCCCCAGCCCCAGCCGCTCTCGGCGCTGGAAAACAGCGCATAGACGCCGGGCTTTCCCGACTTCTTGTGTTCAAGCAGCTCGTCGGTCATCCCGGCATAGGCCGAGACCACAAAGATGCGCTGGTAGAGATCAGCACCCTTGCGGTTACCAATCAGCACGGTGTCGAGCAATTCCTCGGTGCGGGACATCGAGGTGCCGCCGATCTTCTCAACGGTATGGCGCGGGCTTTCGGTGGTCATGTAGTCTCCAGCCGCTCCCTTTTCGGGAGCGGAGCCATTTGATTGGTCGTTGGCGATAGAAATACCGGCCTTAGCTGATCTTGCCGGTCTCGATGCTGATCGGACCCTTGGGGTCACGCGAGCTTAGGAAGGCAGGGCGGGGTGCCTTGGCAGCGAAGGGCTGCACCACCCGGTTGGACCAGGCGTTATAGACGAAGAAGGCATTTGAGCGCGGGAAGGGCGTGATATTGCCGTTCGAGCCATGCATGGTGTTGCAGTCGAACAGCACCACGGTCCCGGCCTTGCCCGAGGCATAGTCAATGCCGTGTTCCTTGGCCATCTTCGTCAGCGCGTCATGCGAGGGCACACCGATTTCCTGCTTCTTGAGCGAGGTCTTGTGGTTGTCCTCGGGGGTCTCGCCGGCACAGGCTATGAAGTTCTTGTGCGTGCCCGGCATCAGCATCAACGGACCGTTTAGCGCGTCATTGTCCGTGAGCAGGATCGAGGCCGAAATGGCGCGCATGCGCGGCATGCCGTCCTCGGCGTGCCAGGTCTCGAAATCGGAGTGCCAGTAGAACTCCTTGCCCGTAAAGCCCGGCTTGTAGTTCAGGCGCGACTGGTGGAGATAGACCTCGTCATCGAGCAGGAAGCTGACGGCGCCGGCAATGCGGCGGTCGCTGGCGAGGCGCGCAAAGAGCGCGTTCTCTTCATCCAGCCGGAAGACGGTGCGCACCTCGTTCGAGCCGGGCTCGGTGATCACATTGTCTTCGGCGATCTTCGCCTCGCCCGAACGCATATGGGCGGATTCCTTCTGCAGCGCAGCAACTTCGGCCGGCGAAAAGACATCCTTGAGGACCAGATAGCCGTTCTTCTCAAAGCTCTCGGTCTGCGCACGCGTCAGTGGCGCTTCCGGGGTCCAGTTGCCCCAGACGACGGGGTCTTTGCGCTCCTGCCACTTTTCGGCCGGCAGGCGCGTGGGATAGTCATCATGATTGGCGGTGTCGAAAGCTGACTGGGTCATGGTTCTCGCCTTTCAGTTGGAGTTTTCGGGGAAGACGTTCAGGCGTCTTCTGGAGCCGGGGCGTAGGAGCCGTCCTCGCGGTGCACTTCATTGCCGGTGACCGGTGGGTTGAAGCAGCACGCCATCACCATCTCGCTCTTGGCGGTCAGGCGATGCTTGTCGTTGAGGTTGAGCGCATACATCACTCCGGGGCGGATCTGGTGCACCACGCCGGTATCGAGTTCCTCGATCGAGCCTTCACCCGAGATGCAATAGACGCTCTCGAAATGGTGCTTGTAGTGGAACACGTGGCTGGTGCCTTCGTGAATGCGGGTGATGTGGAACGAAAAGCCCATCTCGTCGCCGGCCAGCAGCAGGCGCGTGCTGTCCCAGCCATTGGAGTTGACGAGGCGGTCGCCCAGGCGGGCGGATTCAAGATCGCGTACAATCATCGCTGGCTTGTCCTTATTCGGCCGCCGCGCGGTGAGACCCCAGGACCGCGTCGAAGGCGGTCTCCATGACGTCGATGCCGGCGGTAAGCTGGTCGAGGGAAATGGTGAGCGGGCAGAGCACCTTGACCACTTCGTCAAAGCTGCCCGAGGTTTCGATGATCAGGCCCTTGGCAAAGCAGGCCTTGCAGATCGCAGCGGCGTTTTCGCCCGAACCGGTGTCGATACCGACCATCATGCCGCGGCCCTTCGTTGTCAGGCCATGCTCGTCGGCAATGGCGGCCAGGCGCTCGCCAAGATAACGGGCCTTTTCCTTCACTTCCGAGATGAACCTGTCGTCAGACCAGAACTTCTCAAGCGCCGCAGCGGCCGTCACGAAGGCATGGTTGTTGCCCCGGAAGGTGCCGTTGTGTTCGGCCGGCTTCCAGATGTCGTGCTCCGGCTTGATCAGCGTCATGGCCAGCGGCAGGCCCATGCCCGAAAGCGACTTGGCCATGGTGATGATGTCGGGCGAAAGGCCCATGCCGTCAAACGAGAAGAACCCGCCCGTGCGGCCGCAACCGGCCTGAATGTCGTCGATGATGAACAGGGCACCGTGCTTGCGGGCAATCGTCTGGATCTGGCGCAGCCATTCGGGGGAGGCGGCATTGAGCCCGCCTTCACCTTGAACGGTCTCGACGATGATCGCCGCCGGCGCGTCGATGCCGCTGGACGGATCGCTCAATTCGCGCTCGAGCAGGTCGGCCGTGTTGATGTCGGGACCATGATAGCCGTCATAGGCGGCCCGGGTAACGCCGGAGAGCGGCGTCGCTGCGCCACCGCGATGCTTGCCATTGCCAGTTGCGGCCAGCGCGCCCAGGGTCACGCCATGAAAGCCATTGGTGAAGGCGATGGCATTGGTGCGGCCGGTGACCTTGCGAGCCAGCTTCATTGCCGCTTCCACCGCATTGGCGCCGGTCGGACCGGTAAACTGAAGCTGATGGGTCATACCGCGCGGGCGCAACACCAGCCGCTCGAAGGTCGATAGAAAGTGCTCCTTGGCGTCAGTGAACATGTCCAGGCCATGCGCGATGCCGTCGTTGGAGATGTACTCGATCAGCGCCGATTTCAGGTCCGGGTCGTTATGCCCATAATTGAGCGTCGAGCAGCCGGCGAGAAAATCGGTATAGGCCTTGCCATTGGTGTCGAAGATGGTCGAGCCAAGGGCACGGTCGAACACCTTGGGGAAGCTGCGCGAATAGGACCGCACGCGGCTTTCGACGCGCTCAAAGGTATTGATAGGCGTGATGGTTGCTGTCGTGGCCATGGGGAACGTCTCCTGGACGTGGATAGTCAAAGGGCTAGGTCTGAAAGTCGTGCGATCAGGCGCTCGTAAGCGCCGTCACCTTCTCGGGGCTGAACGGACCGATGCTGACGGCGTATTCGCTGTCGTGCAGTCCGTCGAAATGGGCGTCTTTTTCGAACAGCTCGACCTGGCGCATCTGCGCGTCGAGCCTGCGGGCGATCGCTGTGAACAGGCCCCAGCTCGCCTCGTTGTCATGGGTGATGGTGCATTGCAGCGTAGTCACCGCGCGGCAGGCCGGGCGGGCCAGCACGTCGCCGATCAGGCGGCGGCCAAGACCCTGGCCGCGGGCGGCGTCGTTGACGCAGACCTGCCAGACGAAATAGGTGTCGGGATGCTCAGGGGGGACGTAGCCCGAGAGCCAGCCCACCACCTTGCCGTCCTGCTCCGCAATGGCGCAGGTGGCGGCAAAATGGGTGGTCTGCAACAGGTTGCAATAAAGCGAATTGTCATCGAGCGCGCTGGTGGCACCGATGAGCTTCCACACCTTTGAACCATCGGTACTGATGGGGGTGCGAATGCTCGCTTGCGGGGCACTTGCGGTTTGCCGGTGCAGGGCACTGGCATCGAACAGCGCTGAGTTGCCGTAAATCATGGTGGCGAAAGTTAGCTTGTTAAAACTAAATTTCAACCCAGGCGGTGCGACAAAATCTGACGCCTGCGTCATGCTGGTGTCAGAAACCCGTGATCTACCGTATGAAATCAAGGGGTTGCGCGGAACGCAGTGTGCCAAATTATTTTCTGTATGCGCCATTTTTGCTTAGTCGTATAAAAACAGGTTAGATATAGCTAAGGAATGGTGAACCCTTGTGAAGGCGCTTGGGTTCCCTGAATTCTGACGATAATATGGTGAGGAAGACTCTGGAGTAGGCTATTGGAAGATCGGACCAAATTGGCCCTGACTGCGATGCGCAAAATTCTGCGCGCGACCGAGTCGAACTCCAAACAGTTGATGCGCGAAACCGGGCTGACACCGTCCCAGCTGATCTTCATGCAGATATTGGATGGTGAGCAGGAAAAGACCGCCGGGCATGTGGCGAGCCGCATGGGCATCACCCAGGCTACCACCACGGCGCTGCTGCAAAAGCTCGAAACAACCGGCATGATCCAGCGCCGGCGCGGCGAGAAGGATCGCCGGCAGGTGCTGCTGTCGCTGACTGACAAGGGTCAGAAAGTGCTGGCGATCGCGCCCGACGGCGTGCACGCGCAGTTTCACCAGCAGTTTTCCGATCTCAAGGAGTGGGAACAGATCATGCTGATCGCGGCGCTCGAACGCGTCGCGGACATGCTCGGTGGCGACCACCCCGATGCGGCAGCAGTAATCGACCATGTCGCCGAACTGGCCGGTGAAGTGCCACTCGAACCTGAGCAGCCCTGAACCTCAGGCTGCGCTTCGTCCTGATCCTTCCCGGTCTCTCAAATAGGTCCGTACGCCGTCAAAGGGCGGAAGCCATGCTTCCCGGCGGATCGTCCAGAGTTCGTATGTCGGGCGGAACTGATCGATCGCGTCCAGGGCACCTAGATGGATCTCGATTTCATCGCCGCTCTTGGAAAACACCGAAGAACCGCAGCGGGGGCAGAAATGTCGGCCCCGATATGAGCTCGTCCCTCCGGTCTTGGATACCGCAGCTTCGGCAAATATGGCGGAGGCATGAAACAAGGCCCCATGATGCTTACGGCAATCCAGGCAGTGGCAGAGCCCTACGCGATAGGGTGCGCCCGTCGCCTCGAACCGCACGGCGCCACAGAGGCATCCTCCAGTCGTCCGGTCCATGATTGGTCACCTTTCACGCACGGGTCGGGGCGGTCGCCTAGTGTACCGGTCTTTGTGGAACCTGATCGTGCCGACCCCGTTTAACCACTACTGGAACGCGATTGAAACATATCGAAGACCGGTAAAAGACCCCGAGGGTGCCACCACCTCCGGGGTTTTTTGTTGTGCGGCGCTCAGAGGGACTTCGCTACTTCTTCGAGTTGCGCGGCGCATAAACCCCACCCCTCATGGAACCCCATCTTCTCATGCGCCTCGCGGTCCTCGACGCTCCAATGGCGCGCGGTCGCCGTGTAGCGCGTCTTGCCGCCTTCGGCCTCGAAGGTCAGCACGCAGGTAAAAAAGGGCTTCTCTGATGGTTGCCAGTCGCCGATATAGGCATCGGTAAATACCAGCTTACGGTTCGGGATGATTTCGAGATATTGACCCGGACTGGGATATTCGGTCCCGTTCTCGTCGGCCATTACCACCAGATTGGTGCCGCCGGGGCGCAGATCGACGCTGGCGCGCGGTGTGGACCAGGGTTTGGGCGCGAACCAGCGTGTCATCAGGTCCGGTTCGGTCCAGCAGCGATAAACCGCTTCTGGGGAGGCATCGATCAGGCGCGTCAGCACCAGATCGCGATTGCTGTCGGGGTCGGGATCATTGGCTGGAGTGGTCATTGCATGTCACCTTTGAGATGATGGTTCACAAAGGCGACGAGAGAGCCAACGGCACATCGACATTTGCTGCGGCTTTTTTTGGCGCGGCGAACCAGGATTTTCAACCGCATCGGCAGCCATCCTTCTTACTGGCAGCCCATATCCGCCAGAATAGGCCGCAACTGACCCTGATTCTGTCTCAGCAGGGCCTCTGCTTCGGCAGGGCCGCTGGCGCCGCTGGCAATGAGAATGGCCGGCTTGACCGCGCCGGCACTGGCCGCCAGCGCTGATTGGGCTTTGGCCTCGTCCACCCCGGCAATCGCCGCGACGATTCCGCAGGCGCGCTTACGCAGCTTTTCATTGTCCGCCACCACATTGACCATATAGCCGTCATGCACATGGCCGAGCCGAATGGCCATCAAGGTCGAGAGCATGTTGAGCGCGATCTTCTGCGCAGTGCCTGCGCCCATGCGCGTGGATCCGGCAATGACTTCGGCCGGGGTGGACAAACAGATCGCCGCATCAACCAGTTCGAACAGGGGTGCACCGGCATTGTTGGCAATGCCGATCGTGCTGGCGCCAGCCGCGCGGGCGACTTCAATTGCGGCAAGCGGGTAGGGGGTCTGTCCGCTTGCTGTCACGGCAATCAGGCAATCATTTGCATTTAGTGCCAGGGCCTCGGCGGCCTCTCTGGCGGCCGGGGCATCGTCTTCAGGGCCGCCGCGCATGTCGCGCAAGGCGTCCATGCCACCGGCTAGCAACACCACGATCCGATCAAGCGATATGCCGTAGGTGCCCGGCAATTCCAGCGCATCGGCAAGGGCCATCAGGCCCGAACTGCCGGCGGCGGCATAAACCAGTCGTCCGCCATTGCCCAGCGCACGCGCCGCCAAATTGGCGCCGCGCGCAATTTCGGGAACAGCGGCTTCGACACACTGGGCCGCTTCCGCCTGGCCCTTCGCCAGCAAGGACAGGATTTCCGTGTCACTCTGCAGCTCCAGACCAATGGCCTTTGCGTGCCGGGCTTCGGTTCGCCTGTCTGTCATCCGCTGCTCCTGTCTGGCTCTAATGCCAAAAAAATACCACTTATCACGATCACTACGCCAAGGGATAAAGCGCCGGGCTCAAAAGCACAATATCCACAGCGGGATGGGCATGTTGGCGTAAGTTTGCCAAATGGGCTTGGTAAATGGTATTTTATTGGTATTATATGTGCAGCGCCATCCTGGCGCATCAGTCTTGCCGGTCTTGCTGAATGGCCGGCCAAGGAGGTCGCTTGACTGAACAGTCCGGCACGATGTTTGGCGAAGGTCCGGTCGTTCTGCCGATCGGCGGGCCGCTCTATCTGCAGCTCAAACGCTGGATAGAAGATGCCATAAAGCGCGGACATATCAACCCCGGTGATGCCTTGCCGTCCGAACGGGACCTGGCGCAGCGCGCCGACGTGTCCCGGGTTACCGTGCGCAAGGCGGTGCAGCAACTGGTGCATGAAGGGGTTCTGGTTCAGCGTCACGGCTCGGGCACTTTCGTTGCGCCCGAAACCCAGCGCGTCGAACAATCCCTCTCCCAGCTTACGTCCTTCACCGAGGATATGGCGCGGCGCGGCATGGCGGTGCGGGCCGAATGGCTCGAGCGCGGACTTTATGTGCCCTCTCCGGAGGAAACCATAATTCTGGGCCTCGGTGCGGGCGATCGCGTGGCGCGCATTGCGCGTCTTCGGCTGACCGGGGAGACCCCCCTGGCCATCGAGCGCGCCAGTCTCTCCATGGCTGTATTGCCCGATCCGATGAGCATTGCGGATTCGCTCTACAAGCACCTTGAAAAGACCAATATGCGGCCGGTTCGCGCCATTCAGCGCATTCGCGCTTCCAATATCGCGGAAGAGGATGCCCATTTGCTGCAGGTGCCGGTCGGCTCGGCTGGCCTGCATATCGAGCGCATTTCCTATCTCGGCACTGGCCGCGTCGTCGAATTCACCCGCTCCATCTACCGGGGCGACACCTATGATTTCGTCGCCGAGCTCCGGCTTGGAGACACCAGCAATGGAGCACTCGGATCGTGACCACTCAGACCTTTATGCGACAGGAAATCGATCAGATCCCGCAGGTGGTGGCCGGTTTCCTCGATGCCTCTGCCCTAACCTTGGACGCTGCTGCTACGCGCCTGCGTGACCTTGATCCGGCCTTGCTGGTGACCGTGGCACGCGGCTCCTCGGACCATGCTGCCACCTACCTCAAATATGCCTTTGAATTGACGTTGGGCCTCCCCGTCGCTTCAGTCGGACCCTCGGTCGCCTCGATCTATGGCAAGGATTTGCGCCTCGACCGGGCCGCGGCCATCGCCATCTCCCAGTCGGGCAAGAGCCCGGACATTGTCGGCATGGCCCAGTCGGCTAAGCGCAATGGCGCCACCACCATCGCCATCACCAACACGGCCGGTTCGCCCCTAGCCGAAGCCAGCGACTTCACCATCGACCTGCATGCTGGCCTCGAAAAAAGCGTCGCCGCCACTAAGACCTTCGTGACCTCGGTGGTCGCCGGTCTCGCCTTGCTGGCGCGCTGGAGCGGGGATGCCGATCTCGCCCGTGCCGTGGCCGCCTTGCCTGAAAGCCTGTCGCGTGCCGTGGCCTGCGACTGGTCGGAAATGGTGGGCGCGCTGGATGGCCACAGCGCTCTTTATGTTCTTGGACGCGGCCCCGGCTTCGCCATCGCCAATGAGGCGGCCCTCAAATTCAAGGAAACCTGCAACATTCAGGCCGAATCCTACAGTGCTGCCGAAGTCATGCATGGCCCCGTGGCCATTGTGACGCCGGGCTATCCGGTGCTCGGTCTGGCCGCGCGCGATGCCGCCGAAACATCGGTCGCCGAAATGGCGCACAAGCTGGCCGGGCAGGGCGCCAAGGCATTTCTGACCAGCGACCTGCCGGGGGCCGCCAAGCCGCTCCCATTCGCCGCCACTGGCCATTCCATCACCGACCCGCTGGCGCTGATTGTCTCCTTCTATGGCTTCGTCGAAGCGCTGTCGCGCCATCGCGGCCTCAATCCCGACGTGCCGCCGGCGCTCAAGAAGGTGACAGAGACGGTATGAGTGATCTGTCTGCAATCTCGGGCGCCCGCATTTTTGACGGCGAGAACTGGTTCGACGACGCGGCGCTGCTGATCGAATTCGGCTATGTCACCGGCATCGTCGCCAAGGCCGATATCCCCGATCATGCCGAGCGCGTGGTGCTCGATGGCGGCATGATTGTGCCCGGCTTTGTCGACCTGCAGGTCAATGGCGGGGGCGGGGTGCTGTTCAACAATGCCCCGACACTCGATTCCATCCGTACCATCTGCAACGCCCACGCACAGTTCGGCACCACCGCCCTGCTGCCCACACTGATTACCGATACGGCCGAGATAAACATCCAGGCCATCGCCGCCGGTGTAGCAGCGGCGGACCACCGCGTGCCCGGCTTCATCGGTTTGCATCTGGAAGGGCCGCATCTGGCACTTGCGCGCAAGGGAACGCATGATCCATCCCTGATCCGCCCGATGGATGAGACGGACCTTGAGCGTCTCTGCGCGGCCGCCGAGGCTCTGCCAAACCTGCTCTGCACCGTAGCCGCCGAAACTGTGCCCCCGGCGCAGATCGCCCGGCTCGCGGCGTCAGGTGCCGTTGTCAGCATTGGTCATTCCGACGCTGGCTACGATCAGACCATGGCGGCCTTCGAGGCCGGGGCAAGCATGGCCACCCATCTGTTCAATGCCATGAGCCAACTCGGCAATCGCGAGCCCGGCGTTGTTGGCGCGGTTCTGGACAGCAAGGCAGTGCATGCCGGCCTGATTGCCGACGGCATTCACGTGCATGCCGCCTCGATGGGTGCGGCACTGCGCGCCAAGCAGGGACCGGGTCACATCTTCCTGGTCACCGATTCCATGTCGCAGACCGGAACCGACCTCAAGACCATTGAACTCAACGGCCGCACCATTACCCGTGCCGATGGCGCGCTGCGCCTCGCCGACGGTACGCTGGCCGGCGCCGACCTGGACATGATCGACGCGGTCAATTTCATGATCGACCGGGTCGGCCTGGTTCCGGAAGAAGCATTCCGCATGGCGGCGCTCTATCCTGCCCGCGCCATCGGCGCCGACGACCGCCTGGGCCATCTGCGCCCATCGGCCGAAGCCAGCTTCGTGCATCTTTCTACTGACCGACATGTGCGATCGACCTGGATCGGGGGCGAAAAGGTCTGGAGTTTGAACTAGAACCAACGCCACGCGCTCAGGCTGAGGCGAAAATGGCGATCTCCGAGACCCGGCGCGCAGCGTACTCCAGCACGTGAGCACCGGAAGCGGAGGAGATTGGCATTTGCAGAACAGCATCAGCGCGTGGCGGCCGATTCTAGCCTCGCCCGATATAGGGCATGGTGGTCGCCATCACGGTCATGAACTGCACATTGGCCGAAAGCGGCAGGTCCGCCATATAGCGCACCGCGTCGATCACATGGGCCACATCAAATGTCGGCTCCGGCGCCATCGTGCCATTGGCCTGGAGCGACCCGGCGCTCATATTGCTCGTCATGTCCGTCGCCGCATTGCCGATATCGATCTGCCCGCAGGCTATATTATAGGGCCGGCCATCGAGCGAGATGGATTTGGTCAGTCCGGTGATGGCGTGCTTGCTGGTAGTGTAGGATGCTGCATGCGGTCGAGGCACATAGGCCGAGATCGATCCATTGTTGATAATGCGTCCGCCCTGTGGGCTCTGATCGCGCATCATCCGGAACGCACCCTGCGCAATATAGAATGCGCCATTGAGATTGGTATCGATCATCTCGCGCCAGGTGGCTACCTCCAGATCGCCGAAATTGGCAGCCGGCGCAAACCGCCCCGCATTGTTGAACACCAGATCGAGCCGTCCCCGACGCGCAGCAATGCCCGCGAACAGCTCTTCAACAGACTGCGGCTGAGTGACGTCGCAGACATGGCCGTCAAAACCGTTCTCTGCGCTATGGGCTTTCACCAGTTCCGCCCGCCGACCGCAAATCACTACCCGCCAACCGTCCTGGGCCAAGCCACGCGCTACCCCCAAACCGATTCCCGAGGTTCCCCCCGTCACCAGCGCTACTTTTCCCTCAGCCATACAGGTCTCCTTATATCTTCCACGACTCTGCCACAGATCGGGCAGGTCGCCACATTCTTCCTGCGACGCGGCCATCCATGCCTTCTGCACGGGCGCAAAGTGGCAGGAACCTTACAATTTTAACGCTTTGTTCAACTCGCTTAACACTCCGTTTCCAGCTGTGTGCTGAATCTGCAACAACTGCTGTGCAACCACATTGTGACGACCCCAAAACCGGCTTGCCGCGATTGCGTCAGCTTTTTGCATGCGTACAGTGGGTCTTGCGAATCCATGCATGGGATCGTTTGTCGGTCGCAACGCGACGGCAACACACAGCACCACGAATTGTGTGGTCGCGTTTCGACAAACCGCTGGGTAACCGGCACCAAAAATGACTGACTTTGGAGGTCAATTAATGAAACTCAAGAGCCTTATCCTCGGTTCTGTTGCTGCCGCTGGTCTTTCGACCGCTGGCTTCGCTGCCGATCTGGGTGTCCTCACCTCGCTCGACGTCTGTGACTCGCTCGGCATCTCCGGCCTGACCATCTCGTCGGCTGACAACTGCCTGCAGATCACCGGCGGCGTGAAGTACGAATTCAACTGGGGCGACTTCAACGGCAGCTTCAATGGTATGGGCGTCAACGCCGCTGCCGGCACCCGCAATGTCATGGATAACAACAACGTTGTTGTTGGTGGCACGACTTATGACAACGACTGGGACAGCAAGGTTGAGTCCTGGGTCAAGTTCGCCGGTACCGCTTCGTCTGATTTTGGTCCTGCCTCGGCAGTGATCAAGCTGAAGAACGAGTGGAAGACCACCGTCGTTAATGAAGGTTACGGCACGACCGGTGTTGCTGGTTCGGGTCTGACTGCTGGTAACGGCACAGTTGTTATCGATGAGGCCTATGTCTCGATCGGCGACACCACCACCATCATGGCTGGTAAGAAGGGTTCGATCGCTAACTTCGGCGACGACGAGCCGTTCAACTTCCTCGGCCTGTTCAACTCGGACGCCGTCGACAAGGGCGTAATGTTCGCCAAGGATCTGCCGTACGACGGTGGCCATGTCATCCAGGTCGTGTCCGACCTCGGTAATGGTGTTGTCGTCAAGGCTGGTCTTGAGAACCTCGACAGCAACGCGACTGCTGCCTTCGGTGCTGCAGTTCCGACCAACGCCGCCACCACAGCAGGCTGGTATGATGCTGTTGCGGCCGCTCAGAATGCCGGTACTGTTATCGGTGTTCTGGAATATGCTGGCGACGGCATCACCGCTCATGTTACCGGTATGGCTGGCGGCATCCTCGACGGCGTCGTTGAGAACTGGGCTGTCCACGCTGGCGTGACCGGCACCTTCGACATGTTCAAGGTCCGTGCTGCTGGTGCATACAGCGCCAACAACATGAACGACACCTACTGGAATGTCCTGGGTTCGGCTGAGGCTTCCTTCGACATGTTCAAGATCGCTCTGTCGGGCGAAGCAACCGGCGGCCAGAACAACGGTACTGCCGTTGCCACGCAGACCGGTGTTGGTGGCTCCATCGGTGCTACGGTCACTGAAGGCGTCAGCATCAACCTCGGCGGTCGCTGGTTCGACGAAGACACTGGCACCAACAACACTGAAGGTTACCAGGTCGCTGCCCAGCTCGTGGCTGCCGTCTCTGAAACCATCAAGATCACCGGTGAAGTTGGCGTCTATGGCACCAACAAGGCTGTTGCTCAGCAGACCGACTTCTACGGCGCTGCTGAACTCGCTTGGGCTCCGGGTGGTGGTTTCACCTCCTCGGTCAAGGGCGAAGCTCACCAGAACGGTGCCTACAAGGTTACCTTCAAGGCTGCCAAGGAATTCAAGTAATCCCTGGATTACTGCTGAATTTGGAAAGGCCCGGCTCTGCCGGGCCTTTCTTTCTTCGAGCCGTGCCAAAGGCAAATTCGCTCCGGTGGAGCGAATTTAGGTGACTTCGCAGACGGTTCGCGCAGCGAGTGCGCGGCTCCGGTGGAGCCGGGCAAGTCCAGAAGGCCATGAGAGCTATGCTCGAATGGCGCCGGAGCACGGTTCGCCCAGTGCTCTGATTGCTCCGGGAATATTGTGAGCGCTGTTTGACTTGCAGGTCACAGCAGACTCAAATGGGCGAAGCCCACACCTCTCCCAAGATCCATTCTGCCCCTTTTCTCTTTGTCCCCGTCCGCAAATCATCTAACCTTCTGAAAATTGCGGTTTTCCAATGGATTCGGGATGATCAGGGACCTCCTTAAATGGGTGGCGCCGGGTGTTGTGACGGTGCTGGGTGGCACGATTGCAGCCTTGGCAATGGCAACGCCGGCCATGGTGAGCAATCTGGCGGAGGAGAGCAGAGCGGCTCTCGATGCCTCCGGTTCGAACTGGGCGCATGTCTCGATTTCCGGGCGACAGCTTCTTCTGTCGGGCACAACGTCCTCCGATACCGAACGCGATCTCGCCATGTCGCGGCTCGCCGCCCTGACCGGTATTGGTCGCATCGACCAAACTGTCACCATCGCACCTCTCGCCGCGCCCTACCGCATTAATGTAGCGATTGAAGATGACGCAGTAAGCCTCTTTGGCAGCGTGCCAAATGAGGATTTGCGACAGCTTCTGATGACCCTGCCGGGCCTGGCCGCTGTCGATCTGCAGATCAGATCCGGCCAACCTGATGAACAGCAATGGCGCAAGGGCGTGGAGTTCGCCCTCGCTCAGGCCGCACTGGTCGAGTCTGGACATTTCGAGTTGTCAGGGCTCACGCTCAACGCCATCGGTCGTGCCCGTTCCGAACAGGCCCTTGGTCATTTGCAAATGGCGCTTGCCGAACTTCCTGACGGCATTGGCAGCGGCGAAATCGCCGTCGAGCCGGTGCGGGTAACCCCTTATACCTGGCGCGCCGAATATGACGGCCAGCGCATCGCCATTTCCGGCCATGTGCCCGAAGAAAGACTGGTTGACCGCTTGCGCCTTGCCGATGTCTCTGGCGTGCCGATTGCCACCGGACTGTCCCTGGCCTCCGGCGCACCCAACGGCTTTGCAGAGCAGGCCAAGCTTCTGGTGGAACAATTGGCCCGGCTTGAGGAGGGCGAGGCGCGGATTACCGATGGGGTGAGCCACCTCACCGGCGTGCCGCCGAGCATTGAAGTCGCGCAGGCCGTCACCGAGGCCCTGTCTGGTCCCAATTCCATTGTTGAGCTGCAGCCGCCACGCATTGCGGACTACTGGATCAGCATCAATCGCCAGCCCGGCAACGTGCTGGTCTTTGATGGCTACGTGCCCGATGAAGCCACCCGCGCGCAATTTGCCGAGGTTGATGGTGCGGATGTGTCCTTCCTCAAATTCGGAGCGGGTGCGCCGGAAGCCTATCGCCGCGCCGTCGATTTCGGCCTCGAACTGCTCGCGCATCTGTCCGAAGGCCGCTTTGCCCTTGCGGGCAATGTCGTGTCGCTTTCGGGCTCTGCCCAGACGCCGACCGACTATCGGGCCATCCAGACTCTGCTCGAAACGGGATTGCCCCAGGGAGTCTCGTTGGGCGAGATGGCCTACCAGGCCCCCGCCGCGGCCAGCTACAGCTTTGCCGCGCGTCGTGATTCAAGCGGCGCCGTGACTCTTGAAGGGCTGCTGCCCAATCCGCAGGTCGAAACGGAACTGCTGGCCCTCGCAGGACCGAATGCCCGTTCCAATGTCAGCTTCGCCTCGGGGGAAGCACTCAATTTCGCTGCCTCTGCCGAGCAGGCACTGCAGTTCCTGCCCTGGCTGCGCAGCGGCGTGGTGCGTTTCGATGGCGCAAGCTGGTCTGTCGAAGGCGAACCGGCGTCAGCAATCGACCAGGGGTCCATTGAGGCCGAATTTGCCGTTCGCGGTCTGGCGCAATCCGGCTGGAGCCTGGCGCTGACAGAGCCACGGCCTGAGCCGGTGATTGCAGATCCCTTTACCTGGTCCGCCGAGCGTTTGCCCGATGGCAGTTTCCTGTTCGCTGGCAATGTGCCTGCTGCTTCCCTGCAGGCCTATCTCAAGGTTCATGTCGGCACCCGCGTGGCCGATACCAGCCGCGTTGCGCTGGGCGCGCCGGACAATTTCGCCGCCGAAGCCCGCGCTGCGGTCGATGCGCTGCTTGCATTGCAAGAGGGTAGGGCGGCCTTTGACGGCACCGATTGGACTCTTTTGGGAGAGGCCGCAACGCCAGATGCGCGAGATGCCAGCCTGGAACAGGCCTCGGTGCTCAACCTTGATGGCGACGCCAAGATCAATGCGCCGGACACCGTCAATGACGCGCCCTATCTCTGGTCGGCCAGCAAGGCGTCCGATGGCAGCATCGTCTTCAATGGCGCCGTTCCGGCCGAGTCACTGCAGCGTTTCCTGGCTGTGCGGGGCGGCGATGCGGTGACGGACAATACGAGCGTCCGCACGGACGCGCCGGAGGCGTTTTCCGGCGAAGTACTGCAGGCGCTTGATCTGCTGGCCCTGCTGTCGGATGGCGAAGTCGCGTTTGACGGAACAGGCTGGACGGCGAACGGCGTCGGTCTCACCGCCGATATTCTGGCCGACGCAGAAGTCGTTTTGGGAACCGCGGCGCCCCGCTGGTCGATCGCCCTGCTTGAGCCCCAGAGCGCTACGGGAGGGCCTGTCGAGCCCGATATCATTGAGGCGGCAACTGAAACGCCCGTAGCCGAACCGGAGCCCGACCCCGCACCGGCGCCGGCTGAGGAGCCTGCTGCCACAGCTGTGCCAGAAACGGCGGCGGATGCTCCCGCAGCCGATCCAGCGATTGATCCGGCCTACACCTTTTCCGCCACGCGTACAGCCGAAGGTGCGGTGGAGCTGACCGGTTCAGTCCCGGCCGAAGCCACCGCACGCTATGCCGCAGCTTTGACCGGTGCCGATGGCAGCGCCTTGCAGGTCAGGATCGGGGCTCCGGAGGGGTTTGTCGGCAATCTGCAAATCGGCCTTCGCGCTCTTTTGCAATTGCAGTCCGGCCAATTGGCACTTGCTGATGGCACCTGGTCCCTCACCGGCGAGGCGCCTTCCTCGGCAGTCAGGACCGGGATCGAGGCGCAGATCGCGGCCCTTGGTGGTGATTGGACCGGGACGATTTCCGCCCCAACCAATCTGGCACTCTGTCAGGCCCGCCTGGCCGAGCTTTCCGCTCACAATGCGATTCTCTTCCAGTCCGGCGCTGCCATCATTTCGGCCAGCGCCAACGCCGAGCTTGACGCCTTTGCCGAGGCGCTTGTGCTCTGCCCCAACGCGGCCATCGATGTCGAGGGCCATACCGATAGCGATGGCGACGACCAGCGCAATCTGGCCCTCTCGGTCGCCCGGGCGGAAGCTGTCGTCAATGCGTTGATCGAGCGCGGAATTGCCCCCGAGCGGCTCTATGCCATCGGCTATGGCGAAACGCAGCCGGTGGCCGACAACGCGACCGCTGCCGGCAAGCGGCAGAACCGGCGTATTGTCGTTTCGGTTCGCGCTGCCGACGGCGCGGTCTGAGCACGTCGCCATGGGGCCATTCGGGGCAACGCTGCTGTTCCTTTTGAGCTATTACTGGCCCTTCATGGCCGTGGCTGCGCTTGTCGGGCTGGTGACGGGCTGGCTGAGTCTTAGCCGTAAGGAACCGGAATGATCCCGCTGGACCACATCATCGAAGTGGCCTTGCTGGTGCTCGCCGCCTATCTGGGTGGCTGCCTGATTGGCTATGGCGCCCATCTGTCTGTCCGGGCCTATCAGTCCCGTCCGCAGCTCGCCCCGGCCGTCACCGCAAGCAAAGCGAAGTCCTCCCCCGCAACAAGGAACGCGCCTGCACCCACCACCCGGTCGGCCGCCCGGCGCCTGGCTGGCGCGGTAGAACGCGAAGATACCGAGCCGGTCCAGGCCCCTGCCTCGTCCCAATTGCGCCCGCCGGATCTACCCGCGCCGCGTGATGGAAAGGCCGATAATCTTCAGGAAATCAAGGGGATAGGGCCGAAAACGGAATCAGCACTCAACGATCTTGGTATCTATCACTATGATCAGATCGCGGCCTGGACTGCGGCGCATATCGACTGGCTCGAAGGCCGCATCGCGGTCAAGGGCCGCATCCGCCGCGAGCAATGGGTGGAACAGGCAGTGCTGCTGGCCACTGCCATCGCGTGATATTCAGGCCACCCGGCGCTTGACGATACCCACTTCAAACACAAACGCGGCGACCGCCTCGATCTCGGCTTGCTGGTCGAACAGGGCAGGGGACCCTTGACCGGCAATGGTCAATGCAACGCCCTCGGGTCGGCGATTGACCATTTCCTCATAGGTTTCGCGCCGCAGCTGGTCGGTCAATTGCGTGCGCAACAGCATCAGGGGAGCACAACCGAGCGCATCATAAAGGGGCCATTGCGCCACCAGGATGTCGTCAAAACCGATATCCTTGATCTGCTTCAGCAGGCGCGGGTCGAACAGCGGCCGGGCGCGGCCGCGCTTGTCGAACCAATGGCTGCGCAGCGCCAGCTGGTCCAGCTCGGCCTCCGAATGCCCCGGATAGTCACCGCCCAGCATGCGCCGAAACCCGCTGGTGACCGCCTTGGCGCCCCGCAGCGCTTCCACATGGGCCAGGTTGTTGCGCAACCGCACAATGCCGCGGGAATCGGTCACCGGGCCGGAATCGAGCAGGATCGTTCCACCCAGCAGCAGCGGATGCTTTGCCGCCAGCGCCATCGCCACTTGCCCGCCATGCCCCTGGCCAAGCAGCACGGCCTTGCCGATGCCCAGTGCTGCCAGCACATCGGCCAGGTCGTCCGCATCGGCCAAGGTGCTGTAGGGGGTCTTGCGCGGCCGGTCATCGGCGCGGCCGCGTCCCGGCAGGTCGATCAGCACCATCGGCCAGTCGCCCGTGCCAAGCCGCTGAAAATGGGCGGCAAAGGCGGAAAAATCGCTCATGTTCCGGTGGTAGCCGGCCAGGCAGACCAGCGGCATGCGGTCCCGGCGGAAATCACCGCGCAGATGCACCGCCGCGCGGGTGCGCGCATCGCCAAGGCAAATGTGCGTCGCCGGCAGCCCGGCGAAGGCCGGGTGTCCTTCGGGGACCTTGCGAGGGCGGCTGAACAGCGGTTCCATGGCGTCATCTAGCCGCGTGGAGCACCGCGAAACAAGCCGTTTCAGCCGCCTTGTGGCGCGACGCTGTTGAAAGTAAGGTGCGCCCCGTTCGGCGCCAACCGGCTCCGGACCAATCACCTATCATAAATCTGCACCGGCGGGCGGGCCGGACCCCAATTGAGGAATACCGACAAAATGCTGCGAGGTTCGATAACGGCGCTCATCACCCCCATGCGCAACGGGGTTGTTGATGAGAAAGCCTTCGCCAGCTTTGTCGAATGGCAACTTGCCGAGGGCACGCATGGCCTGGTGCCGGTCGGCACCACGGGCGAAAGCCCCACTGTAAGCCATGAGGAACACCGCCGCGTGGTCGAGATCTGCATCGAAGTCGCCAATGGCCGCGTGCCGGTGGTGGCCGGGGCAGGGTCCAATTCGACCGCCGAAGCTGTTGCCCTGGCAAAGTTTGCGGAAAAGACTGGCGCCAATGCAGTGCTCTCGGTCGTGCCCTATTACAACAAGCCCAACCAGGAGGGCCTGTTCCAGCATTTTTCCGCTGTCGCCAGTGCCATTGGCATTCCGGTCATTCTCTATTCGGTGCCGGGCCGCACTATTGTCGATCTGACCGTGGACACCATCGCCCGCCTGCGCGATGCCCATGCCAATATCATCGGCGTGAAGGACGCGACCGGCAGCATGGAGCGCGCCACCATGCAGCGCAACAAGCTGGGCAAGGAGTTCATCCTGCTCTCTGGCGATGACAGCACCGCGCTTGGCTTTAACGCCCATGGCGGCCACGGCTGCATTTCGGTGACCTCCAATGTCGCCCCGCGCCTGTGTGCGCAGATGCAGGAGTTGTCCCTTGCCGGCGATTTCAATGCTGCCCGCGACATCAACGACAAGCTGGCCTTCCTCCACAAGGACCTGTTTATGGAGCCCAATCCGGCTCCGGCCAAGTATGTCGCCAACCGGCTCAACCTCTGCGCCAATGAAATCCGCCTGCCGCTGACTCCCATCAGCAAGCCCACGCAGGACGCAATGGACTTTGCAATGCGTCACGCAGGCCTTATCTAGGTTCGATGGCAGCAAAGAACGACAAGAACAAGAATGGTTGGATCAGCCACGGACAGGTGGCTGAGAACCGTCGCGCGCGCTTCGATTACGAGATCGGGGACACGGTCGAGGCCGGCATCGTCCTGACCGGCACCGAGGTGAAGTCACTGCGTCTGGGCAAGGCACAGATTGCCGAGTCATACGCTTCCCCCGAACGCGGCGAACTCTGGCTCATCAACGCGCATATCCCCGAATATCTGCAGGCCAACCGCTTCAACCACGAGGAAAAGCGCCCGCGCAAACTCCTGGTCTCGAAAAAGCAATTGGCCAAGCTCGACCAGGAAGTGGCCCGTTCCGGCAATACCATCGTGCCGCTCAAGCTCTATTTCAACGACCAGGGCAAGGCCAAGCTGCTGATCGGCGTCGGCAAGGGCAAGAAGAACTATGACAAGCGCGCTACCAGCCGCGACCGCGACTGGAACCGCGACAAGGCCCGGATCATGAAAGAAGGTGGGCGCGGTTAAGTTCGCATCTGAGCGTCGCTCATGCGCCGGTGCTCTCCCTCCCCTTGAGGGGGAAGGTAGCGTCGCTGGGACCGGCAGGTCCGTAGCAGAACTGGATGGGGTGAAGAAAACAGCGGACTAGGCCTCGACCGGCCTTTGTACCTGCGGGCGCCCGACCGTCTTGGCCAGTTCTGCCACATCCATGAAGAAATCTGCCTGACGCCGCAGTTCGTCCGAGATCATCGGCGTGGGCGTCGTCAGCGTGGATACCACTGTAATCCGCTTGCCCCGGCGCTGCAGGGCCGCTACCAGCGCGGTGAAATCGCCGTCGCCGGAAAACAGAACGAGGTGGTCGTAATAAGGGGCCTGCTCGAGCGCATCCACTGTCAGCTCGATATCCATATTGCCCTTCACCTTGCGTCGGCCCATGGAGTCGGTGAACTCCTTGGCGGGCTTGGTCACCACCGTGTAGCCATTATAGTCGAGCCAGTCGATTAGCGGCCGGATCGAGGAATATTCCTGATCTTCCACCAGCGCGGTGTAGTAATTGGCCCGCAGCAGATAGGCCTTGGCGCTGAATTCAGTGAGCAGCTTGCGATAATCGATGTCGATGCCGATTGCCTTGGACGTGGCATAGAGATTGGCGCCGTCGATGAAGAGGGCAATCTTTTCGCGCGGATCAATGGCCATAATGAACACTCCCGTAGGGGCAGGGGCCACCCTTGTTGAAAATGCCGCCAAAGACGGTTGGCAGAATAAATTCCACAGATACCTTTAAATCTTAAGTTCGGTATTCGCACATTCCCGTGCCTGCGTAAAGCGGAGAGCGCATTCGTGTCCTCTGCCCTGCAAGCCTTGTCATTGTCTCCGCCATCGTGTATTGCGGCCCTTCATTCCCCCAAAGTGTGGAGACGTCCGTGGCCCGCGTCACCGTTGAAGACTGCATTGAAAAGGTCGAGAACAGATTCGATCTCGTCCTCATGGCCGCCCATCGCGCGCGCATGATTTCCTCCGGCGCCCAGATCACCGTGTCGCGCGACAACGACAAGAATCCTGTCGTTGCCCTGCGCGAAATTGGTGATGGGACCATCTCGCCCGAAGATCTGCACGAGGACCTGATTCACTCGCTGCAGAAATATGTCGAGGTCGATGAACCCGAAAACAGCGCTGCGCCGATGATCGAAAGTGGCGACGACGACGCCATCAATTTCGATACGATCAGCGAAGAAGAGCTGCTGCGCGGCATCGAAAGCCTGGCTCCGCCGGAGCGTCGGGACGACTAGGCTGCGTCCTGCAAATCGCTCCAGTGGAGCGATTTGAGCAGACTAGGCCATGAGAGCTACGCTCGAATGGCGTGCACCGGCCTTGCGGCGCATGGTGATCGGTTTATATCAGAGAGCGTCCGGCATGCGCCGGGCGCTCTTTTCATTTCTGTCACAGGCGCTAAGCTCGGCAGGGCGAGCGGGCGGCTAATTCCATGATGCGTCAGTACGAGCTTGTCGAGCGGGTTCAGGCTTATAACCCGAACGCCGACGAGCAATTGTTGAACAAGGCCTATGTCTACGCCATGCAGAAGCACGGCTCGCAGAAGCGTGCCTCGGGCGACCCCTATTTCAACCATCCGCTCGAAGTGGCGGCCATCCTGACCGAATTGAAGCTCGATGACGCCTCGATCGCGGTGGGGCTGCTGCACGACACCATCGAGGACACTGACGCCACCCGCGCCGAGATCGACCAGATGTTCGGCGGCGAGATCGGCACCATTGTCGACGGCCTGACCAAGATCGAACGTCTTAACCTGGTTTCGCGCGAGGAGGCGCAGGCCGAAAACCTGCGCAAATTATTGCTGGCCATCAGCCAGGATGTACGGGTGCTCCTCGTTAAGCTGGCCGACCGCCTGCACAATATGCGCACGCTGCAATTCATGGCGCCGGAAAAGCAGCGCCGCATCGCGCAGGAAACCATGGATATCTATGCCCCGCTGGCCGGACGCATGGGTATGCAGGACATGCGCAACGAGCTCGAAGATCTCAGCTTCCGCATTCTCCAGCCCGATCACTACACGGCCATCACGGCACGCCTCGAACAGATGCAGGCCGATAACCGGGAAACCATCGACACCATCACCGCCGAACTGACCGAGCGCCTCGGCGAAGCCGGCATCGCCGCGCGGGTCAAGGCGCGGGTCAAATCGCCTTATTCGATCTTTTCCAAGATCGAGCGCAAGTCGATTGCCCTCGAACAGCTTTCCGACATGATCGGCTTTCGTGTCATCGTCACGTCCCCTGAGGAGTGCTACCGCACGGTCGGTTTGATCCACACCACCTGGAAGGTCGTTCCGGGCCGGTTCAAGGACTACATCTCGGTCCCCAAGCACAATGATTATCAGTCCATCCACACCACCATTGTCGGCCCTAGCCGGCAACGCGTGGAGCTGCAGATCCGCACTGAGGACATGGACCGCATCGCCGAATTCGGCATCGCGGCCCACGCGCTCTACAAGGATGGCGCCTCGGCCAATCTCGGTCGCATTGAGATGGAGTCGCACGCCTATGGCTCGCTGCGCCAGACCATCAGCCACCTGACCTCGGGCATCTCGACCGAGGATTTCCTGGAATATACCAAGCTCGAACTGTTCCAGGACCAGGTGTTCTGCTTCACTCCGCGTGGGCGGCTGATCGCCCTGCCGCGTGGCGCTACGCCGATCGATTTCGCCTATGCCCTGCATACCGACATTGGCGACACCTGCGTCGGCGCCAAGATCAACGGTCTCATTCTGCCGCTGGTCACCCAGTTGCGCTCCGGCGACGAGGTCGAGATCCTGCGCGATCAGAACCATCGCCCGCCCTCGAACTGGATCGGCATTGCCGCGACCGGCAAGGCCCGCGCCGCCATTCGCCGTGCCGTGCGGCAAGCCGCCGCCCAGCGCGCCTATGCCTTGGGCGAACATGTGCTCAGCATGATGCTGGAACGCGAAGGCGTCATGCTCGACGAGAGCGAGGGCACGACCCTGGCCGAGGCGCTCGAATACGGGAATAAGCGCGACCTGCTGGTCGCTGTGGGCGAGGGAAAGGTCGGCTCCGAACCCCTTGCCGCCGCGCTGGCGCAGATCAAGGGCATTCGCAAGCGTCGCCGCAAGCTCGACCTGCCTGTGGCCGATACGGCTGATGGCTGGTTTGCCTTGCGCTCGACCGACGATTTCAGGTTCCGTGTGCCGGGCGGGCAGCGTCCCGGCTCGCGCGCCAAGGCAGCCATGGCTCAGCTGGATTTCCATACTCCGGTGACCATTTCGGGCGAGGGCATCGTGCCCGGCGATCGCCTGGTCGGCATTCTCGAACCCGACAGCCCCCTCGTGGTCTATCCGATCCACTCCGACGCCCTGATCGCCAAGCACGACAGCGATGTCGCCTGGGTCGATGTGCGCTGGAACCTGACCAAGGGCGAAGAAAAGGCTTATTCGACCGTCATTTCCATGGAATCGGTCAACAAGCCCGGTTCACTGGCGCAGATTACATCTGCCATCGCGGCTTGCGACGCCAACATCAACAATCTGGTGATGCGCATGATCTCGCCTGACTTTCACCAGATGATCTTCGAAATCGAAGTGCGCGACCTTGCGCAGCTGACCGATGTTCTGGCAACGCTCAAGCGCAGCCCCGGTCTTTCCGCTGTTCAGCGCGCCGGACTGCGCGAGGCGGGCATGATTTCGACCCTTGAATGGGACGGCAATATCGATAGGAGCGGACGTGATGGATAAGAACCAGGTTTTGCAGATCTTCCGCGATTGCGGCGCCATGCTGGAGGGACATTTCATCCTTTCCTCGGGTCTGCGGTCACCGGTTTTTCTGCAAAAGGCCAAGGTTTTCCAGTACGCCGATCAGACCGAGAAGCTCTGTAGCGCCCTGGCCGAGCGGATCAAGGCCGAAGTGCCCGGCGTCACCAAGGTGGTTTCGCCTGCCATCGGCGGCATCATCCCCGGCTATGAAACCGCGCGCCAGCTTGGCGTTCCTGCGCTCTACACGGAGCGCGTGGAAGGCCAGTTCGAACTGCGCCGCGGCTTCGAGATCGGGCCCGATGACAAGGTGATCGTGGTCGAGGATATCGTCTCCACCGGCCTTTCGATCCGCGAATGCGTCGCTGCCCTGAAAAACCTCGGCGCCAATGTCGTTGCCGCAGCCTGCCTGATCGATCGCTCCGGTGGCGAGGCCGATGTCGGCGTGCCGCTGGTCAGCCTGATCGAATTCAAGGTTCCGGCCTATCCAGCCGACCAATTGCCGCCCGAACTGGCCGCCATCCCCGCCGTCAAACCCGGCAGCCGCGGCATTCAGGGGGTGAAATGATTGTCGGCCTGGGCTCTGACCTGATCCAGATCCACCGTGTGGAACAGACGCTGGCAAAGTTCGGCGACAGATTCACCAATCGCTGTTTCACCGAGATCGAGCAGAAGAAGTCCGATCGCCGGGCCCAGCGGGCCGCGTCCTACGCCAAGCGCTTCGCCGCTAAGGAGGCCTGTTCCAAAGCTTTGGGGACGGGCCTGTCCCAAGGTGTTTACTGGCGCGACATGGGCGTGGTGAACCTGCCATCGGGCAAACCGACCATGCGCCTGACCAATGGCGCGGCGCGGGCGTTGGCGCGACTTGTGCCCGAAGGACACGAGCCCCATATCCATCTCACCATCACCGATGACGCGGGCCTGGCACAGGCGTTTGTCATCATCGAAGCCCTGCCGATCCGCTGAGCCCGCCGCGCGGGCTACTCAAGCAAGTTGACCCCAGCGGGCCAAACGCATAACCCTTCGGCACCGCATTATCGGGAAAAACCATGACTCAGCCTGCCGACAAGTCCACCAAGAAATCCGCCACCAATGAGTGGGTGGAGACCTTCGTGGTCATCATCGAGGCGCTGCTGATCGCCATCGTGCTGCGGTTCTTCCTGTTCCAGCCCTTTTCCATCCCCACCGCTTCAATGCAGCAGACGCTGATGATTGGCGACTATTTCGTCGCCAACAAATTTGTCTGGGGCTATGGCAAGCACTCCTTCTCGCTGGGCCGCTACGGCAATTTTACCCTGCTCGATTTCGAGTTGCCCATTTCCAACCGCATTCTGGGCCGAGAACCCAATCGCGGTGATATCGCCGTGTTTCGGCCTGTGCCGCAGAACATGGAATACATCAAGCGCGTCGTCGGCATGCCCGGCGACCGCATCCAGCTGCAGGATGGCCGCCTCTACATCAATGGCGAGATGATCGAGCGCGAAATGGTGGGCACCACTATGGACACCGACAGCAGCGGCGATACCCGCGAAGTCACAGTCTATCGCGAGACCTTCCCCGAAGGCACGACCCACCTGATCCAGGAAATCGGCGACAACCTCTCGCTCGACAACACGCCCGAATATCTGGTGCCCGCCGGGCACTATTTCATGATGGGCGACAATCGCGACCGCTCCGCCGACAGCCGCGTCTTGAGCCAGGTGGGTTATGTCCCCTCGGTCAACCTGATCGCCAAGGCCGAAGCACGCTTCTTCTCCATCAAGGACAATCTGCCGCCCTGGCAGATCTGGCAGTGGCCGGCCAATGTGCGCTGGGACCGCATGTTCCGCTCCGTCTACGGCGACACGCCATATGACACCACGGCCGGCCAGTGAGCCGGCGCGACAAGTCCCACGAAAAGCTCCAGTTCCGGCTAGGCTACCGCTTTGCCGACCCCGATCTGCTGGATCGTGCGCTGACCCATTCGAGCGCCATTTCGCCGGGCAAGCGCATCGAACGCTCCTATCAGCGCCTCGAGTTCCTCGGCGACCGCGTGCTCGGCCTTGTGGTCGCCGATATGCTCTATCGCCGCTATCCCAAGTCGAACGAGGGTGAGCTCAGCCGCTCGCTCAACACCCTCGTGCGCAAGGAAACCTGCGCCGAAATCGCCCGCCAGCTCGATCTGGGCACGGAAATGATCCTGGGCGAGAGCGAAGCCCGCTCCGGTGGCGCCGACAAGGACGCCATCCTTGGCGACGTGACCGAAGCCATCATCGGCGCCATCTATCTCGATGGGGGGCTGGAGCCGGCCCGCAGCTTCATCGAGCGCCTGTTTGAGGAATTCCTCGCCGATGGTCAGGCCAATCGTGCTGATGCCAAGACTACGCTCCAGGAATGGGCCCAGGCCCGCGGGCTCGAGCCGCCCTCCTACGTACTGGTCGCGCGCACCGGCCCCGACCATGCACCTGAATTCACGATTGGCGTCGATTTGACAGGTTTTGATCGCATCGAGGCCATTGGCCCGTCCAAGAAGATTGCCGAACACCGCGCTGCCGAACTATTTCTGGTCGACCAGAAAGTCTGGAAACCCAAGACATGAACACGCCAACCGAACTCGCTGATACTTCCTGTGGCTTCATCGCCCTGGTCGGCGCGCCCAATGCCGGCAAGTCGACCCTGCTCAACGCGCTGGTCGGCACCAAGGTGTCCATCGTCACCCACAAGGCCCAGACCACGCGGTCCCAGGTGCGTGGCGTGCTGACCCTGGACCAGGCGCAATTGGTCTTTGTCGACACCCCCGGCATCTTCGCTCCGAAAAAGCGCCTTGAACGCGCCATGGTGGAAAACGCCTGGGGCGGGGCAGGGGACAGCGACATCGTCGCCTTCCTCATCGATGCCGATCGCGGCGTCACCCCGGAAATCGAAACACTGCTCGAGGGCCTGGAAAACATCCGCCAGCCCAAGGTGCTGATCCTGAATAAGATCGATACCGTCAAGCCCGAGAGCCTGCTGTCCCTCAGCCAGACGCTCAACGACCGTCTACGCTTTGAAGCCACCTTCATGCTCTCCGCCCTCAAGGGCCACGGCGTTCAGGATTTCATCGACTGGTGCGTCAAGCATATCCCGCCTGGCCCCTGGCACTTCCCCGAAGATCACCTCACCGACCTCACCATGGCCATTACCGCGGCCGAGGTGACGCGCGAAAAGCTCTTCCTGCGCGTTCACGACGAGATTCCCTACAATTCCACGGTCGAAACCGAGAGCTTCAAGATCCAGAAGGACGGCTCCTACAAGATCGACCAGGTCGTCTATGTCAGCCGCGACAGCCACAAGAAGATCGTGCTTGGCGCCGGCGGCCAGACGATCAAGGCTATCGGCGCGGAAAGCCGGAAGGAGTTGATGGCGATGTACGACGTGCCCATCCACCTCTTCCTGTTCGTCAAGGTTCGCGAAAAATGGGCAGACGATCCGGAGCGCTATCAGGAAATGGGCCTGGAATTCCCGGCCGGCAAGAAATGAGAAGAGTGAGTAGCGAATGGCGGATAGCGAGTAGAAGCGCCGCTGTTCGCTACTCCCCATTCACTACTCGCTAACATGGAATGGACCGGTGAAGCCCTGCTCATAGGCGTGCGCCGCCACGGCGAAACCAGCGTCATTGCCGATGCCATGGTCGCCGGGCGCGGCCGCTATATGGGCCTCATTCGCGGCGGCCGGTCCTCAAAACTCTCGGCCACCCTTCAGCCCGGCAACACCGTCCAGCTCACCTGGCGCGCCCGCCTCGAAGATCACCTTGGCACTTTCACGGTCGAGCTGCTTCAGGGCCGTGCCGCTGGCCTCATCGCCGACCGAAAGCGGCTCTATCTCGCCCAGACCATTTTCGAACATCTGCACCTGCTGCCCGAGCGCGACCCGCATGACCGCCTGCTCGGCATGGCGCTGCAATTGATCGACCACGACCCGGACGGCGCGGCCCTGGCGCGGTTCGAACTCAGCTTGCTTGATGAACTCGGCTTTGGCCTCGATCTTACCAATTGCGCCGCAACAGGCGTGACGGAGGATCTCACCCACGTCTCGCCCAAATCCGGCCGCGCCGTCTCCCGTGCCGCCGCCGAGCCCTATAAGGACCGCCTGCTGCCGCTCCCCAGCTTCCTGGCCGCCCGCGGCAATGCCTCGCCCGACGACATTCGCAAGGCCTTCCGGCTCACCGGCCATTTCCTCGACATGCATCTCTGGTCCGCCAGGCAGATCAGTCCGCCGCCGACCCGTGAACCGCTGATCGAGATGCTGAGCCGGGAGTAGGGCCCACTTATCCCCGCGGGACAAAGCGGGGCTATGATCCCCCCATCACTCCCGCGCGGACGGACTGCAGCGAACTTTTGCGGGGGGAGCCGGTTGGGCTCTGGGTCGCTCCAGGGCCTGCCTGCTCGTTGGGTCACCTTGCGACGAGCGATCAATAGGGGCCACGACAGCAGGAGAAACCCGGTGTTCCGAGGCGGCGACGTCTCTATTACTTAGTTTTACCGAGACGCACGTGCCTCGGAACACGTCCACCACGCAGCCGGAAGCCGATGGCTGTCCGACGCTTTGTCACGCCTTATCGGTGCACAAACCCCAGGAAATCCGCGGCTTTTCTCGCCCTCGGCCCCGCGCCCGCTATACTCTGCTCCTGATTCGTTCACATGAACTGAGCCAAGCATGTCCGACGCCGATACCCTTCCACCGCCAGACGATCACCGCATTGTCGATCTCAAGCAGGCGCTTGAAGAGCGGTATCTGAGCTACGCCCTGTCGACCATCACCCAGCGCGCCCTGCCGGACGCGCGCGATGGTCTCAAGCCCGTGCATCGCCGCATCATCCACGCCATGCGTCTTCTGCGGCTCGATCCGAACCAGGGTTACAAGAAATCCGCCCGCATCGTCGGTGACGTGATCGGTAAGTTCCACCCCCATGGCGACCAGTCGATCTATGATGCCTTGGTGCGACTGGCCCAGGACTTTGCCCTGCGCTACCCCCTGGTCGACGGCCAGGGCAATTTCGGCAATATCGACGGCGATAGCGCGGCGGCCATGCGCTACACCGAGAGCCGCATGACCGAGGTGGCGACGCGCCTGCTCGAAGGCATCACCGAGAATGCCATCGACTTCAGGCCGACCTATGACGGTGAAGACGAAGAGCCGGTGGTGCTCCCGTCCAATTTCCCCAACCTGCTTGCCAACGGCTCCACCGGCATCGCCGTGGGCATGGCGACCTCGGTGCCGCCGCACAATCTGGTTGAGCTGTGCAACGCCGCGCTCAAGCTGATCCACAACCCCGCCGCCACCACCGAGGAACTGGTCCACGCTGACCTGTCAGCGCCGCCCAGCATGGACGATCTGATCCGCGGACCGGATTTCCCGACCGGGGGACAACTCGTCGAAAGCCGCGCTTCGATCATTCAATCCTATGAAACGGGTCGCGGCGCCTTCCGCCATCGCGCCATCTGGGAAAAGGAAGAAAAGGGCAGGGGCGTCTACCAGATCGTCGTCACCCAGATCCCCTATGGCGTGCAAAAGTCCCGGCTGGTCGAAAAGATCGCCGAACTGCTGCTGGCCAAGAAGCTGCCGCTGCTCAAAGACGTGCGTGATGAAAGCTCGGACGATATCCGCTTGGTGCTCGAACCGCGCGCCGGCACCGTCGACGCGGTTATCCTCATGGAACAGCTCTTCAAGCTCACCGAGCTCGAACTGCGCTTCAGCCTAAATCTCAACGTCCTCGATCATGGCACGACACCACGGGTGATGAGCCTGGCCGATACGCTGCGCGCCTGGCTCGATCACCGCAAGGAAGTGCTGGTACGCCGCTCCGAATACCGGCTGGAGCAGATCGCCAACCGCCTCGAAGTGCTCGAAGGCTATATCATTGCCTATCTCAACCTCGACGAGGTGATCCGCATCATCCGCGAGGAGGATGATGCCAAGGCAAGCCTGATTGCGGCCTTCGATCTGACAGACAACCAGGCCGAAGCCATCCTCAACATGCGTCTGCGCTCCTTGCGCAAGCTGGAGGAACTCGAGCTTCGCAAGGAACACACGAACCTCACTGAGGAAAAGGGCAAGCTCGAAGCTCTGCTGGCCTCCGACAAACGCCAGTGGGGCGAAATCGCCAAGCAGGTCGAGGCGCTGAAAAAGGCCTATCCCCTGTTCGAGGCCGATGGCACAACACCGCACGCCCTGGGCGCGCGCCGCACCATTCTCGGTTCGGCCCCGGCCGCCGACGCTGCTGAAGTGTTCGAGGCCATGATCGAACGCGAACCGATCACCGTTATTCTCTCGGAAAAGGGCTGGATCCGCGCGCCCAAGGGACACAATGCACCTGCCGATGAGAAGAGCTTCAAGGCCGGTGACCGCCTCAAGCTGGCCTTCAACTGCGAAACCACAGACAAGCTCCTCATCCTCACCACCGGCGGCAAGGTCTTTACGCTCGGCGCCGACAAGCTGCCTGGCGGCCGTGGTCAGGGCGAACCGGTGCGCATCATGGTTGATATCGAGGAGGGGCAGGACATTGTCGACCTCTTTGTCTATTCGCCCGGCAAGCAGCGCATTGTCGCCTCCTCGGCCGGCTATGGCTTCGTGGTCAAGGAAGACGACCTGATAGCCAATACCCGTAAGGGCAAGCAGATCCTCAATGTCTCGCTGCCCGACGAGGCGCGACTGATCGTGCCCTGCGATGGCGACCGCGTTGCCGTCATCGGCCAGAACCGCAAGCTGCTTGTTTTCCCCCTGAGCCAGCTCGCCGCCATGGCGCGCGGCAAGGGCGTGCGTCTGCAGCGCTACAAGGATGGCGGCATCTCCGACATCAAGACTTTCTACGCCGCCGATGGTCTTACCTGGACGGACAGTTCCGGCCGCACCTATTCCAAACCCACCGAGGAACTGGTCGACTGGATCGGCGACCGCGCCACCGCCGGCCGCCAACCCCCCACCGGCTTCCCACGGAACAATAAGTTTAAAGGGTGACGAGCGCTTGCCGAAGGCAACCAATCTCTCCGGTGGAGAGGTTTGAGGCGAGAAGGCCGTGCGAGCCATGCTCGAATGGCGGTGCGCAGGGCCGGACGACGCCTGGGCGCGCACGGTCCCTTATACCTCACTTTGGGGGAGAGGTCGGCGCGGAGCGCCGGCTGAGGGGGCTGCAGCGGAATCATTGTGTGAAACATTGTCCCTAACCATCTCCGGAGACTCATCAAAAATGATACGCCACATCGTCCTCCTCCGCTTCCGCGCGGAAATCACCGCCGCAGAAAAATCCGCGATCTACGCCGAACTTGAATCACTGCGTGAACTTGTCCCCGGCTTCCTGGGTATGAGCTATGGTGCCAATGCATCTCCGGAAGGACTGCATCAGGGATATACAGAGGGCTTCACCATGGATTTTGCCGACGAGGCTGCGCGCGACGCCTATCTCGAGCACCCCGCCCACAAGGCGGCAGGCGGGCGCATGGTCGCCGCGCTCGAGGGCGGGCGCGACGGGCTGATCGTGTTCGATATGGTGGTGTGAGGCGCTATTCTTCCAGGCGCATCCAGCCCAGCGAGCCCCGTTGCACCTCGAGGGGGCGATAGTCACCCTTATAGGCCATCTTGGGCGAATCCTTCACCCAATAGCCGAGATAGACATAGCTGAGGCCAGCCGAGCGGACCTGGTTGATATGATCGAGGATCAGAAAGGTGCCCATGCTGCGCTGGGCCATGTCCGGATCGTAGAAGGAATAGACCATGGAAAGCCCATCGGGCATCACATCGGTCAGCGCTACGGCCACCAGCGGCTGGTCGGGCAGGTCGCGCAGGCGATATTCCACCAGCACAGACTGCACCGGCGTGTCCTCCACCATGTATTCATAGTCCTGGTAGCTCATCTGCGTCATGCCACCACCGGAATGGCGGGCGTCGAGATAGCGCTTGAACAATTCATACTGCTCAATCGTCGCGACGGTCGGCTGCACCGCCACTACAATATCGGCATTGGCCTTGGTGACACGGCGGAAGCGTTTGCTCGGGGCAAATTCCTGCGCCACGATCCGTACCGACTGGCAGGAATTGCAGCCCTCACAGGCGGGGCGGTAGATCAGGTTCTGACTGCGGCGAAACCCGTTATCGCTGAGCAATTGGTGCAGCATCGACGCCCGCCGCCCGCTCAGATGGGTGAACAGCTTGCGCTCCATTTTCCCGGGAAGATAGGGGCATGGCATCGCCGCGGTGAGAAAGAGCTGGGTTGTTTCCGGCGTCTGGTCGGTCATCACGGACCTATCGATGCATATTGGGCCAGATTAGCAGCTTTCTCGCCCCGCAAGCAACGCCTCACTCGCCACCGTGATAGGCATCCTGCTCGGACATGCGGTGACGCTGCCAATGCCGCATCATCGGCGAACGGCGCACCATGAGCGTGCCCATGATGAAGTCGTGGATCATTTGCCGGCGGGGCGTGAACAGGGCGAACAGCAGCGTCACCGGCCAGCTGATCCAGATGGTGATCCAGAACACCAGCGCATGCAGGAACGCCATCCAGCCATCCAGCGGCTGGCCCCGCGTCGGGGTCAGTACGATATCCATCATCTGCATGCCCACAGTGGCCCGGCGATGCGAGCCCAGCGTGGCGGCGTAGTAAAGAATGATGGCAGCCGGAACGGCAAAGACCAGCGACACCCAGGCCAGCCCGAAGGTGAAGAACCCCAGGATCGCGCCCACCAGGCTGATCGCCATTACCAGGAACGACATGAGGATCAGATCGATGATGTAGGCCGTAGCGCGCCGGGTCAGCAGCCCCTCGAACAACTCGGGCGCAGTAGAAGGATCGGGTAGATAGGGGCGGGCCGCTGTGTCCTGTGTCATGCAGCACACATTGTCACGCTCCGCGCGGCTTGCAAGAGCAGCGGGCACATAATTGTGACCGGATCAGCTCCCCAGCGTCCGCGCCATCTCTAGAGCGTAGTAGGTGAGAATGCCGTTGGCGCCGGCGCGCTTGAAGGCCCAGAGGCTTTCCAGCACCGCCGCATCGCGATTGATCGCCCCGGCCGCCCCCGCCATCTCGATCATCGCGTATTCCCCGCTCACCTGATAGGCGTAGATCGGCACATTGAACGCATCGCGGGCGCGCCGGATGACATCGAGATAGGGCATGCCGGGCTTGATCATGATGCTGTCCGCGCCCTCCGCAATATCCTGCTCGATCTCACGCAGGGCCTCGTCGGAATTGGCAAAGTCCATCTGGTAGGTCCGCTTGTCGCCCTTGAGGCGGCTCCCAGATCCAACAGCTTCCCGGAACGGTCCGTAGAAACAGGACGCATATTTGGCGGCATAGGACATGATCTGGACGTGCTCGAAACCTTCTGCATCCAGCGCTGCGCGGATCGCTGCTACGCGCCCATCCATCATGTCGGATGGCGCGATGATGTCGGCGCCCGCCCGTGCCTGCACCAGGGCCGACTTGACCATCACCGCGACCGTCTCGTCATTGAGGATTTCGCCGTCCCGCACCAGCCCGTCCTGGCCATCGCTCGAATACTCGTCCAGCGCCACATCGGCGATCAGGCCAATCTCTGGCACGGCCTGCTTGATGGCGCTGAGGGTCCGGCACATCAGATTGTCGGGGTTGTGCGCCTCAGCGCCATTCTCGCTGCGCAGATGGTCGGGCGTATTGGGGAAGATGGCCAGCGCTGGAATACCGACATCGCGCGCCTGCCGCGCGGCCTCGACCATCAGATCGATGGAGAGCCGCTCAACCCCCGGCATGGTCTTGATCTGCGTCTTCTCGTTCTGCCCCTCGATGACAAAGAGCGGCCAGATCAGGTCTCTCGGCAGCAATTCGGTCTCGCGCACCATGGCCCGGGTCCAGTCGGATTGGCGCAGCCGGCGCATCCGGCGTCCGGCCAGAAAGGACATGTCGTGCTTGGGCCAGTTCTGGGTCATCGGGACTCTCCTTGTCGGGGACTAGTTACCAGCGCTCGCCCACCGCTCCAAGCCACCGCTTGTCGCAGCCCGATCGGCAGAGTATCAAACCGCCATGCTGTTTCAGGCCCCAAATTTCTCGCTCTATATTCGCGTCGTCGCCATCCTGGCGTTGATCCTGGGATTGAGCGACGCGTCCCGGCTCCTCGGCATCAATCTCGGGGCGCAGAGCCCGATCACGGCCATGGGCTTTTCTGCCTTCGCGTTTCTCGCCGTGTTTTGCCTCGCCAAGCTGTTCGCCGCCGTGGGCTTGTGGATCAAGGCAAGCTGGGGCGCCGTGCTGCTGGTTGGTGTCACAACACTGGAACTTGGGCTTTACCTCTCTGGCAGTCCCGATGTCCGCATGAGCATGCTGGGCTTTGGCGTGCGTGTCGTACTGCTGGCAGCCATCGTGCTGATCTTCGGCCTGAGCTTGCGTTTTGCCAGGGCTCAGGCCGACTGAGAAGCCACCGGGTGGAATTGCTCGATGGTGACCTCCTCGGCCAGCGCGTCCTGAGGAGCGCCAAAGCTGGTAACTGTCGTGAACCATCGTGTGATCTCCCCGTCTATCCTGAATTCAAGCGGCAGGAGCACGGTGCCGCGAGGAAACATTGCCCCCTGGTCCAAGGCGCTGGCGCCGGGCTGTCGTCTGGCCCGAGCAAGAACCTGCGTTGCCGCGGAGCTGGGGCCATGACGGCGGCTCGCTTCACGCAGGCGCAACAGGAGATAACCCGCCACATCCTCCCAATTGACGATCGCGTCTCGGACCGGGCCAGGCCGATACACCAGATCGACCAGATTTGACCCGATGCCAGCCCCGGGCGTCATTGCCACCAGTCTCAAGGCGCCAGCATTGGCATCGAGTATCCCGAAAGCAGCGTCGAGAACCAAGGCGGGGTAGGGTGAATGGGCCTCGAGCAGCAACTGCGCAGCCTGTCGGATCTCGGCCATTTGCGGGCTCTGCCAGTCGCTGTCCCCGAACTGCGGCGCAAACCCGGCGGCCACCAGCAGGCCATTTCGCTCGCGTAATGGCAGAGCAAGCGCTTCGGCCAGGCGAAGCACCATGGCTGTGCTTGGTCTGGCACGAGCCGATTCCAGAAAGGACAGATGGCGCGGTGAAACATCTGCCGCCATCGCTAGGTTCATCTGGCTCATGCCGCGCCGACTGCGCCATTCGCGCAGCATCGTCTCAAACATTCCCGCCTCCATTATTTCAAGACATGCCACTCGGCGCGACGGGTTTCCATTACCTGCGAGGGAATTGAAACGATGACCCGTCTTCCCGACGATCTTTGCATCGTCAAACCGGAATGGAGACAAAGAATGAGCACGCCCACTTACATTACCAGCCGACCCGCTCCGTCGCTGGTCTATTGGCTGGACGCCGCAGGCTCGCTAGCCTTCGGCATCGTCCTGATCGCTTTGGCTGCCCCTCTGACTTCCTTGTTGGGGTGGTCTCTTCCAGACGCGGTGCTGACTGCTATCGGTTTTGGATTGCTACCATGGGCACTGTTCAACCTGATCATTGCGAGCAGCGCCAGGTCTGTGCCTCGCTTGGTCCGTGTCAACATAGCTGGGGACCTGCTTTGGATAGTGGGCTCGGTCGCCCTCATACTGTTTCATGCCAGCGAGCTAGCGACGTTGGGATGGGTGGCGCTTGTCGCGCAGGCCTTGGCTGTAGGTGTCGTGATGGCCACTAAGATCTGGGGTGAATGCTGGCTTTCTGGCCAGCTGTCAGCAAACCAGAGGCAGAGCAGTTGGGCTCGTTAACACTCGGGAATGGTTACAAGTTTCTCACCCGTGGTAAGGCGCCATTAAGCCAAATTCTCATTGCATTCCAGTAACATAGTTTTAAGCGTATGGCTTAGGGCGATCTTAGTCGGGTGGCCCTAGTTTAGCCTCATCAGATGCGAAAAATCGCACGTTGAAAACAGTGAGGCAAAAATGGCAATCAAGTCGAACGCGGCCGAGGCGCTCAACCCGGAACGTAGTGAAGGTCTCAAACCCCTTTACCTGGAAGCTGTCTCCCGCGTGGAGCGTCTCCACCGCCGCCTGCTCGATCTGATCAAGGACGAATTCGACCGCATGGGTTGGGATGACATCAACCCGGTCCAGGCGCTCCTGATGTTCAATATCGGCGACGCCGAACTGACCGCCGGCGAGCTACGCTCCCGCGGCTACTATCTTGGCTCCAATGTGTCGTACAATCTCAAGAAGCTGGTCGAGACCGGCTACATCTTCCAGGAGCGTTCGCGCACCGACCGCCGATCGGTCCGTATCAAGCTCACACCCAAGGGTGAGGAAGTGGCTGAGGTGATCGATGAGCTCTATGACCGCCACCTCAAATCCATCGACAAGGTTGGTGGCCTGGGTGACGAGGAATTTGACGGCTTGAACAAGGCGCTTGCCCGCCTCGAACGCTTCTGGGTCGACCAGATTCTCTACAAGCTCTGATTTTCCTGCCCGCAGGGGCTATGTGAACGAGCGGCAGCTGGTGGCGTGTGTTGCCTCCATGCCACAACTGCTGAACAACGCCGGCCGAAAGGCTGGCGTTTCTTATTTAGGCCGCAAAGCGCGGGCAACGGAGTTACCTGGTTGGAAACCATTTGCTGGCATGGCTACAAATGCCATACGGGGTTCACAAGGCGTTGAGCCAGATTGTGGATCGCGCCGGGGCGGTGCTATCGCCCTTTAGGCAGGTGGCGGGCGATTTCTAAGGTGGATTGATGCGGCTGACACGACGTAACTTTATTCGGTCCATGGCAGTTGCCGGGGCATCGGCGGCTGTGCCGGCCTGGGCACAGGATTCCTTGTTCGACATGATGTCGCGAAGCCGCGTCATCAACGAAGCTGACCCAAGCGGCAATACGGCGGCGGCGGCGGCGACCATCGCGACCAACGAGCCAATCCTCTCCTATGACACGCTGCACAACCTGCAGCTTGCCATCTCTCAATACGAGCCATTCGTGGCCGCTGGCGGCTGGGAAGAAATCCCCCAGCGCGCCTTCAAGCTTAATCTGGGCAAGTCCGATCCAGCTGTGGTTCAACTCAAGCGCCGACTGATTTCCTCTGGGGATATGCCGCTGGTCGAGTTTGCCAGCGATATCTTTGATGCCGATACCGACCGAGCCGTGCGTGTCTTCCAGGCTCGTCATGGCCTGATCGTCAATGGCTGGATCGACGAGGCGACCTGGTATGCCCTCAACGTGCCGGCCTCGACCCGCCTGCAGCAGCTCTATCTCAATTATACACGCGTCCAGAACATGGCGCCCCAACTGACCGATCGCTATGTGGTGGTGAACATTCCGGCCGCCACCATCGAGGCCGTCGGTGGTGGCATGGTCGAACAGCGTCACACGGCGGTCGTTGGCCGCGTCGACCGCGCCACTCCGATTCTTGCCAGCAAGATTCACCAGGTCAATTTCAACCCTTACTGGCACGTTCCCAAGTCGCTGGTGCGGCAGGATCTCACCAAGTATATGCTGGAAGATCCGCAATATTTGGCCAAGCAGAACATCTTCATCTATGACGGTAGCGGCAACACCATCGATCCGGCTACCATTAACTGGGCGAGTATCACCGATGCCCAGGTGAATTATATGTATCGCCAGGAGCCTGGGGCCGAAAACTCGATGGGCCATTGCAAGATCAATTTCTACAATCCCTTCGACGTCTACCTACACGACACGCCCTCCAAGGCGCTGTTCGGCGAAAACGCCCGTTTCCACTCGTCCGGCTGTGTCCGGGTGGAAGGGGTCAACCAGCTTGTAGCTTGGCTGCTGCGCGATAATGGCGATTGGGATCAGGCCCGCGTCGACCAGACCTTTGCCTCGCTCGAGCGCAAGGATGTCAGCCTGAGCACGCAGATGCCCATTCACACGACTTACATCACCGCCTGGGCCAACCGCCAGGGCACGGTCAGCTTCCGCGACGACGTTTACAATTTTGACGAAGAGGGCAAGGTCAGCTTCACGGCGTGATTGCCAGCGCGCGCTTATTTTGTGGCTCGGCGCATTGCGTCGGGCCATAGCTTTTGAATGGCAAGCGACTCCGCTATGATCCGTCCGGAAGTGAGGTGACATGAGCGCGGGCGACGTTCTGTTTGAGTTTGTCCAAATGGGACAACAGATGCGCGTTGCCGCGATTGACGAGGCGACCGGCACCGAAGTTGTAGTCATCACGCCGCTCAACGCCACCAAATTGCAGATGCAGCGCGTGGCCATGGCCAAGCTCAAGCGCAAGCTGGAGCAGGCGACACCCGCGCCAGCACCGGTGAGCGGCAAATTTGCCTGAGCCGGATACTTTTTTCTTTCCCTCGTTTCCCCGCTGCGGCATAACAGGAGCGTTCGCGCGACTGGCGAGAAGAGATGGGGAACCATCGGGGAACGCGAACCTTAGCAAGAGCCGCTCGCCTGGGCACCCATCCGCAATCAGGGGAGCCCCATGCGTTTCTCAAATCTATCCACACATCATTGCCGGCCTTGGAATCGCGATTTGTCACGTGATAAAGCCTTCGCCACGCCGACCCACACGATCGTCAACGAGGTAATCGCCCGATGAGCGCCGCCACGTCTTTGCCCCTGTTCCCGAACTTCTTTTCTGCATCGGTTGCCCAGACCGATCCGGAGCTGGCCAAGGCCATCCAGGACGAGCTGGGCCGTCAGCAGAACGAGATCGAGCTCATCGCCTCGGAAAACATCGTGTCCCAGGCTGTGCTTGAGGCCCAAGGTTCGGTCCTGACTAACAAATATGCCGAGGGCTATCCCGGTAAGCGTTACTATGGCGGCTGCCAGTATGTGGACGTGGCCGAGACCCTGGCGATTGAGCGCGCCAAACAGTTGTTCGGCGTGGAATTTGCTAATGTGCAGCCCAATTCCGGCTCCCAGGCCAATCAGGGTGTCTATCAGGCGCTGATCCAGCCCGGCGACACCATTCTGGGCATGTCGCTCGACGCCGGTGGTCACCTGACCCACGGGGCCAAGCCCAACCAGTCGGGCAAGTGGTTCAACGCCATTCAGTACGGCTTGCGCCAGCAGGACGGCCGCGTCGATATGGACCAGGTCCGCGCCCTGGCGCAGGAGCACAAGCCCAAGATGATCGTGGCTGGCTTTTCGGCCTATTCGCGCGTCATGGACTGGGCCGCGTTCCGCGCCATTGCCGATGAAGTGGGCGCCATCCTCTTTGTCGACATGGCCCATGTGGCGGGCCTTGTCGCTGGTGGCGTCTATCCCAGCCCGTTCCCCCATGCCCATGTGGCCAGCACCACCACGCACAAGACCCTACGCGGTCCGCGCGGCGGCCTGATCCTCACCAATGACGAGGCGATCGCTAAGAAGATCAATTCGGCCATTTTCCCTGGTATCCAGGGTGGGCCGCTTATGCATGTCATCGCTGCCAAGGCTGTTGCCTTCAAGGAAGCGCTTTCGCCCGAGTTCAAGGCCTATGCCAGCCAGGTTGTGGCCAATGCCAAGGTTTTGGCCGATACGCTTGTCAAGGGCGGCGTGGACATCGTTTCGGGTGGCACGGACAATCACCTTATGCTGGTCGATCTTCGACCCAAGGGTCTGACCGGCAAGGCGACTGAGACAGCTCTGGGCCGCGCGCACATCACCTGTAACAAGAACGCCGTGCCGTTCGATCCGGAAAAGCCAGCCATCACCTCCGGCGTGCGCCTCGGGACGCCCGCCGGTACCTCGCGCGGCTTTGGCGAGGCGGAATTCCAGCTTATCGGTGAGCTCATCATCGAGGTGCTCGATGGCCTCAAGACCAATGGCGACGACAATAACGGTGCTGTTGAGGCCGAAGTTCGTGCCAAGGTGAAGACGCTCACCGACCGTTTCCCGATCTACGGCTGACAACCGGAAGGCCCGCCATGCGCTGCCCCTATTGTGGCAATGACGATACCCAAGTGAAGGATAGCCGCCCGACCGAAGATTCGGGCGCTATCCGCCGCCGCCGTGTCTGCAATGGCTGTGGCGGGCGCTTCACCACCTTTGAACGCGTGCAGCTTCGCGACCTCACCGTAGTCAAGAAGACCGGTCGCAAAGTGCCCTTCGACCGCGAAAAGCTGGCGCGCTCGGTCAACACCGCCTTGCGCAAGCGTTCGGTGGAGCCTGAAAAGGTCGAGCGGATGATCTCGGGCATCGTCCGCCAGCTCGAAAGCCTGGGTGATGTCGAGGTCACCTCCGACCAGATTGGCGAATATGTCATGGAAGGTCTCAAGGGCCTTGATGATGTGGCCTTTGTACGCTTCGCCAGCGTTTACAAGAATTTCTCTGCAGCCAATGACTTCCGGTCGTTCCTTGCGGACTTGGAGGATAACACCCCTGCCATGCCTGAGGATGAGGGCTGACCGCTCCCAGGCCTCGCCAGCAAAAGGTTTCGTTTATCGCCCCTTGAGGTAGAGCTGCCGGGCGACCCCGAAATGGGCTATTCTCTCCAACGTGACGCGCGTAACGGGAGGTTGACCATGGATTCCTACGGTGTGCGATTTCCGCTGCCTGAAGATGCGGGCAGGGGGCTGCGGTTTCTAATTGTCGAAGGGCGGGCCTACCCCGACATAGCCGATGAAATGAAGCGCGGCGCCATCGCAGCGCTGGAAAAGGCCGGCGCGCTCCATGAAACAATTGCTGTGCCCAGTGCCATGGAAGTGCCCGTGGCCATGGCAATGGCGATTGAAACTGGACGCTTCGACGGTTATGTGGCGCTGGGCTGTGTTATCCGCGGCCAGACAAACCACTATGTGTCGGTGGCCAATGAGAGCATCAGGGCGCTGGCCGAATTGGCCGTTGTTGACGCTTTGCCACTTGGCATTGGCATTCTGACGGTAGAGAACGAAGCGCAGGCCCGAATGCGGGCCAATGTGAACGACCAGGATCGAGGCGGTGACGCGGCGAGAGCCGCACTGGCCCTATCCAGTGTGAAAGTGAAACTGAACAGCTAGATGACCGACCATCCTAAACGTGATCCCGGCGCCGCTCGCCCTGCCAATCAGCGCGGTGCGGCCCGCCTCGCTGCCGTCCAGGCGCTCTACCAGATGGATATCGGCCGGGCGACGCTCGAAGATACACTGGCGCAGTTTGGCTCGTTTCATCTCGGCCGGGAAATCGAAGGCGAACAATACCTGCCCGCAGACGCCGACTTCTTCCGCCAGATCGTCACCGGGGTCACCAAGCACCAGATTGAGATAGACCCCTCGGTCGACAAGGCTCTTGCAGAAGGCTGGCCCATTGGGCGCGTCGATGCCACCCTGCGCGCCATTCTGCGTGCTGCCGCCTTCGAACTGCTGCGCCGCAAGGACATTCCGGCGCGTGTGGTCATCACTGAGTATGTCGATATTGCCCGCGCCTTTTATGAGGATGACGCATCCGGCCTCGTCAACGCAGCGCTGGATTCCATTGCTCGCTCCGCCGGCGTGGACATGAACTGACCCAAGCGGCATTGACGCCTCTAGCGGCCGGGCGCACCGTCCACCGCCGCCCACCAAGGATGTCTTTCAATGCCTGACAGCCACCGCCAGTCCATCCGCAATATCGGTCTGCTCTCGGCCGCCCAGGCCCTTGGTGGTTCGAACTCCTCGATCATCATGTCAGTCGCGGCCCTGGCTGCCGTAAATTTTGCCCCCGACCGGTCCGCCGTGACACTGCCGGTGACGGCCATGATTGTCGGCCTGGCGCTGACCACCTCGACCGCCACCATGGTGATCTATCGCCTCGGGCGAACACGCGGCCTGATGCTGGGCGCTGCCATCGGCATTCCCGCCTCGGTAGTCGCCACGCTGGCCGTGATACTCGGGCAGTTCTATCTGTTTGCAGCCGGCCTCTTCCTTGTGGGCATGTCGGGTGCCTTCATGCAGCAGGTGCGCTTTGCCGCCGCTGACAGCGTTGCCCCCGAATTAAAGAGCCAGGCGATTTCCTGGGTCATGTTTGGCGGCGTTGCCGCAGGCTTCCTTGGGCCGCAATTGAGCGCCCTGAGCATAGGCTGGATTCCGGGGGCAGAATATGCCGCCAGCTTCATTGTGATCGGCGTGATCTCGTTGCTTTCGGTGCTGGTGCTCGCCGGTACCCGCCTGGCACCGACCCATGCCCCCGGCGCGACAGAAGACAAGGGGCGCCCGCTTTCGGTGTTGCTGCGTCAGCCGGAAATCGTCCTGCCCATGCTCGGCGGCGCGCTCAGCTATGCGCTCATGACGCTGATCATGGTCGCTGCCCCATTGGCCATGGTGCATCTTTGCGGTCACTCTCCCACCGACGCGGCCGGGGCAATTCAATGGCATGTAGTGGCCATGTTCGCGCCAAGTTTTGTTACTGGCGCCATTATCAAGCGCATCGGCGCCAGTTTGGTCACTGCCTTAGGCCTGCTGCTGATTATCGCCTGCGCGGTGATCGCTCTTAATGGCATCACTGTTGCCCATTTCACCACTACGCTCATTCTACTGGGCGTAGGCTGGAACTTCGGCTTCATCGGGTCGACAGCCATGCTGGCAACCAGCTATCGGCCGCAGGAGGCCGGTCGTGTCCAGGCGGTCAATGAACAAGTGGTGTTCGGCTCCAGCGCCATCGCGTCGCTCAGCTCGGGCTTTCTGCTGCAATTCGTAGGTTGGGAAGCCATCAACTTGCTGGCGATCCCTGTGGCGACGCTGACCATCCTGCTGTTGGGTTTCGGCTCTCTCCGCCAGGCGCGCGCCTGAAGCAAAGAAAAAGCCCCGGTGAACCGGGGCTTCCGATGTTTCGACTCTGCCTGTCTTAGAACGAGGACAGGATAGTGTCGATAAAGGTCGCATCCTCGCCGAACGAAGGCGTGCGGCGTGTTTCGATATTAACCGCCTTGCCGTCCTCAAGCGCATAAACGGCGCGTTCAATGACCTTCTTGTTGCGGTCGAAATAGATCGCCAGAACCGTGCGTTCCTGAATCATGGTCATGCCGAATGAGGTCTGGTTGACCTTGGTTTCCACATAGTACCAAGCTGTGCGATCACCAAAGGTATTGGTGGTCTGGGGCGACCCGAGCACCAATGTGACCAATTGCTGGCTCTGGCCCGGACGGATCTGTTGCAGTGCCGAGTCTGGAATTTCATAGCCCTGGGTCCGCTTGGAGATCAGCGAGGTGCTGCTGGTGCAGCCGGCGAGCGCAACGGCCAGTACGGCCGCGGCAACGGAGGCTTTTGCAATTCGCAGAGGCATGAATTTGACTTTCCCAATGGCTGTCGACTATAGGCGTGACACTTGGGCGCGTGCCCATTGGCCGCCGGAATGTGTAGCTGTCAACTTGGCCGTCTGGCAAGCTGGCAATGATCCGGCACCCCGATCTGCCCCGTGTTTGACCGATACCGACGCCGAGCGCAATCCCATGATCATGTCCTTGTTCCGCAAGAAGACTGCTACCGAGCCGGTTTACGCCGTGTACAATTCCATTGTGGCGCAATCCCGGCGACCGGTCCTCTACGCCCAGTGGGGCGTTCCCGATACCGTGACAGGGCGGTTCGACATGATCAGCCTGCATATGGCGCTGTTGTTCCGTCGCCTGCGCAACGGGCCTGACGGATCGCGAGAATTCAGCCAGTCGGTATTCGATCTGTTTTTCAAGGATATGGATCGCTCGCTGCGCGAAATGGGTGTTTCGGATCTCGGTGTACCAAAGAAGATTCAGAAGATGGGCAATATCTTCTTTGGTCTGCTCGCCGCAATGAACGACGCAATGGATCGCAATGACGCCGATGCGCTTGCGAGCGTTCTGGCGCGCAATGTATTTGATGGCCAGGATACGCCGGAGCTGCGAGCCTTGGCCGATTATGTCTTTGCTTGCGATGCGGAACTGGCGACCCAGCCCGTAGACGCGATCACGGCAGGCTCGGTTCGGTTCGAGGCCACCGCATGACCCGCCCAGCCGAGCCCATTTTCGACGCCGTTGTCAGGATTGACAAATTGCCCGCCGGCGGCCGCTCGATTGCCGTTGACGCAGATGAAACTGAGCGTCAGGCCATTGCCGAGGCCATGAACATTCTCTCTGTGGAGCGGTTCAAGGCGACCCTGACGGTCACCCCGCTGCGGGGCGGCCTGCGCGCACTGGGCCATCTGGAAGCAGACGCGACGCAAGCGTCGGTCGTCAGTTTCGAGCCCGTTGCCGAGACCATTTCCGAAGACATCGATCGCGTATTCCTGCCGGCGCCGCGCGAAAAGCAGGCGCCCGCGGCCGGTGCCGAAATATACGTCGACCTTGAAAATGACGACTTTCCCGATCACATCGACGGGCCAGAGGTCGACCTGAGTGCGCTGCTGCTCGAAACCCTGGCGCTGGCGCTCGATCCCTATCCGCGACTTCCGGATGAAACTCTAGAGTCTGTCGGGGTTTCCGCTACAGATGAGGAAGAGGGGCCTTTTGCGAAGCTGGCTCGCCTCAAGGGTGAGAGCGGGGACAAGAAATGAAGCCTTGCCCTTCCAGGGCTTGCGCCGACCCGTTGATGGGATATGTTTGCTTGCCCGCCAAAGCGGGCCGAAAAACGGGCTGAAATGACCGATTCTATTACGATTTCCGTGGATGCCATGGGCGGCGATCACGCTCCGCGTGCCGTTATTCATGGCGCTCACTTGGCGCTCAAGGAGCGCAAGAACACGCGCTTTATCTTTCATGGCCTGAAGGAGCAGATCGACCCTCTGCTTGAAGAATTCCCGGCCCTCAAGCCGGTTTCCACCGTCCGGCATTGTGAGACCGTGATCGCCATGGACGAGAAGCCGAGCCAGGCCCTGCGCAAGGGCAAAGGCACTTCCTCCATGTGGATGGCAATTCAGGCGGTCAAGGACAAGGAAGCCGATGTCGCCATTTCCGGTGGCAATACCGGCGCACTGATGGCTATGGCCACGTTCTGCCTGCGGCCCATGAAGGGCATTTCGCGCCCCGGCATTGCGGCGATCTGGCCCACCCTGCGTTCCGATATCATCGTGCTCGATATGGGCGCTACTATCGGCGCAGACGCCCAGCAATTGGTGGATTACACCATCCTGGGATCCGCACTCGCCCGTGCCCTTTTCGATTCCGAATCGCCCACGGTCGGCCTGCTAAATGTCGGCACCGAAGAAGTGAAGGGGCTCGACTACATCAAGGAAGCCGGCAAAATTCTTTCCGAAGCGAGCGGCGCCGGCTTTACCTATCACGGTTTTGTCGAGGGCGACGACATCGGTAAGGGCACGGTGGACGTCGTGGTCACCGAGGGCTTTGTCGGCAATATTGCCCTCAAGACCGCCGAAGGCACCGCGCGCCAGGTTGCAAGTTATCTGCGCCAGTCGCTCAAGGCGACCTTGATGAGCCGAATCGGCGCCCTTTTTGCGTCGTCCGCCCTCAATGCTTTGCGCCGCAAGATGGATCCGCGCACCGTCAATGGTGGCGTGTTCATGGGTCTTAATGGCATTGTCATCAAGTCCCATGGCGGCACCGACGAGATCGGCTACAAAAGTGCGCTGGGCCTGTCCTACGAGATGGCGCGCAGCCGCCTGATGGACAAGATTGGCGACACCATGCATCGTTTTCCCATCCACAAGGCAGACCCCAACCTGCCAACCGAGACCGAGGCCAAATCGGCGTGACCAGCTCAATCCGTTCCGTCATTCGTGGGGTTGGCAGCTACTTGCCAGCCAGGACCGTCACCAATGAAGAATTGGCCAAAACCGTCGATACGTCCGACGAATGGATTCAGCAACGCGTCGGTATCAAGGAAAGGCACATAGCCGCCGAGGGCGAGTTCACCTCAGACCTTGCTGCGGCGGCAGCGCGGGCAGCGCTCGACAATGCCGGATTTGCCATCGAGGACATCGACCTCATCATCGTGGCAACCACGACACCTGACTATACCTTCCCCAGCGCCGCCACCCTGGTGCAGATGAAGCTGGGCATGCATCACGGCTTTGCCTTCGACATTCAGGCAGTGTGTTCGGGGTTCGTCTACGCGGTCGCCACGGCCGACAGCTACATCAAGAACGGCATGGCCCGCCGGGTGCTGGTGATCGGTGCAGAGACCTTTTCCCGCCTGCTTGACTGGACCGACCGCACCACCTGCGTGCTGTTCGGCGATGGCGCCGGCGCCGTGGTCATGGAACGCGTCGATCTGGCCGAGGGTGAGCCCGAACGCGGCGTGCTCACCTCCGCCCTGCGCTCCGACGGCCGTCACTGGGACAAGCTCTATGTCGATGGCGGGCCCTCGACCACCGGCACCACGGGCCACGTGCATATGCAGGGGCCGGAAGTCTTCCGCCACGCCGTGGGAAAGATCACCGACGTGGTCTATGCAACGCTTGAACAAACGGGCTACACGGTGGCCGATCTCGACTGGTTCGTGCCTCACCAGGCCAACAAGCGCATTATCGACGGGGCAGGGGCCAAGCTTGGCCTTCCTCCCGAAAAGGTCGTTACCACTGTCGATGTGCACGCCAACACGTCCGCTGCGTCCGTGCCTTTGGCTCTGAGCGTGGCGGTAGCCGACGGGCGCATCAAGCAGGGCGATCTAGTCATGCTCGAGGCTATGGGCGGTGGCTTCACCTGGGGTGCTTCGCTCATTCGCTGGTAGGCAGGTTAACCGCATTGACCTTAAGCGTTTCAAGGCGTTAGTGTTCCTCTCGGGTGGAGGAAGCCGACGCCGACGCAAACGACAAGATCGTGCGGCGGCGTCATTCTGAGGAAGGAATCCCCTACGGCGATGCGGCTCTGGCGGTTGCATTGATGTATGGTGACATGGGGTTTGCCATGATGCCTGCAGGGAAGTCTGAATCCGTTGCAACTTGGGGGCGCGAATGACGCAGAAGACGGTGACGCGGGCAGATCTTGCCGAAGCGGTCTATGGTTCGGTCGGGCTCTCACGAACGGAGTCAGCGGAACTGGTAGAGCGTGTCCTAGAACTGATATCGGACGCTCTTGTGACGGGCTCCAACGTCAAGCTCTCCTCCTTCGGCTCCTTCCAGGTCCGCTCCAAGAACGAACGGATTGGCCGCAACCCCAAGACCGGCGAGGAGGTCCCAATCCTGCCCCGGCAGGTTCTTGTGTTCAAACCCTCCAATGTGTTGAAGTCCAAGATCAACAAGTCTATGGTCAGCGCTGGAAAGTAAGGCTTTTACGCGCCTGGTCGAAGAGCGTTCTAGTTCTCCGAAAGGCCCGGCTGGTAAGGGCGAAACTGCAACAAGCGCGTTGCCGTGGGCAGGGAGAATCGCGGTTTGGACAAGTCGCCAGACGCGTTCCGTACCATCTCTGAGGCTGCTGAAGAGCTCGATCTCCCGCAGCACGTTTTGCGATTCTGGGAAACCCGTTTCAGTACCATCAAGCCGCTCAAGCGCGGCGGTGGGCGGCGCTATTATCGCCCCGAAGACGTGATGCTGCTCCGCGGCATCCGCCATTTGCTTTACGATCAGGGTTTCACCATCAAGGGCGTGCAGAAGATACTCAAGGATCAGGGTGCGCGCTACGTCATCGCGGTTGGCGAGGGCAAGGGGCTGGACGAAATCCTGCCCATGATCGAACAGGCCGAAGCGGCAGGCGATGAGGCGGAACTGGAAGACGCCCAGATGCTGGCCAGCCCTTTGCTGGATCAGGACTCGCGCGACAAGCTCTCCGAAGTGCTGCGCGAACTGCTCGAATGCAAGCGCCTGCTGGAGCGCGCGAGAGAGCATTGAAGGCTCTGGAAGTTCTGTTTCGCTGACTCGAAAAAATTGGACTATCTGTTCCGCACCATTGGGCCCCTGATCGGCTCGTTGCTTGCTGGAGTCTGTTCGCGATGACTATTCGTTTTGGCCTGCTCGGGACAAGTCGCATTGGAACAGTACACGCTAGGGCCGTTTCTTCGAACGCGCGGGCCGAACTAATCGCCGTTGCCGACGCCATGCCCGATGCTGCCTCGGCACTGGTCGGGCAATACGGCGCCCAGGTGCGCACCATCGATGCGATTGAGGAGGCGTCTGATATTGACGCGGTCATTGTCTGTACACCGACCGATACCCATGCCGACCTGATCGAACGCTTCGCCCGGGCCGGCAAGGCCATCTTCTGCGAAAAGCCCATTGATCTCGACGTGGAGCGGGTCAAGACCTGTCTCCGCGTTGTCGATGAGGCGGGTGCCACGGTGATGTTTAGCTTTAATCGCCACTTCGTTCCGCATTTCCAGGCGGTGAAGCAGGCCATTGTCGAAGGCCAGATCGATGAGGTCGAGATAGTCACCATCATCTCCCGCGATTCCGGCGCGCCGCCGGCCGACTATGTGAAGTGCTCCGGCGGCATTGACTGTGTAGAATCAAGAGCTCCGGCCGCACCGAGCGGTGCCGACGGGTTCATCGCCCTCGCCCTGGCCGAGGCGGCATTGAAGTCGGTGGCCGAAGGTCGGGCGGTCAAGGTTAGCGAAGTAACCGGCCCACTGGCTGACCGGTCCGTGTTTCAGGGTCGCTAGGCCGACGGCCTTGCGACCACCTGCCGACCTCCTTAGTCTTTGCGAACAAGACAAGGGAGCGTCCAATGGAACTCGGTGCCTTTTCTGTCAGCCTCGCCGTCAAGGATATTGCAGCCTCGCGCAGCTTCTATGAGAAGCTTGGTTTCTCCGCGATCATGGGCGAGGAGGCCCAGAACTGGCTCATCATGAAAAACGGTGACCATGTAATCGGCCTGTTTCAGGGCATGTTCGACAAGAACATCCTGACCTTCAATCCGGGCTGGAACGCCGATTCCGAGCAATTGCCGGATTTCACCGACATCCGTAAAATCCAGCAGTCGCTCAAGTCAGTTGGGATTGAAGTCGGCACCGAGGTTGACCCGCAATCCTCCGGGCCGGCGAATTTCTCGGTCACCGACCCGGATGGCAATGTCATCCTGTTCGACCAGCACGTCTGAGCGACGCTATTTCAGCATCCACTCATGCTCGGGCGCATTGTGGAACTTCCATACGCGCTTGGGCCCCGCCATGACGTTGAGATAATAGAGGTCATAACCTGCTGTCGTCGCCACCGGATGATAGCCGCGCGGCACCAGGGTCACGTCGCCATCCTCGATCGCCATGGCTTCGTCCAGGCTCCGGTCATCGGTGTAAACGCGTTGAAAGGCGAAGCCCTGCGGCGGGTTCATGCGGTGATAATAGGTCTCTTCCAACTGGCTTTCATGCGGAAGATTGTCCTGGTCGTGCTTGTGCGGCGGGTAAGAGGAGGTGTTCCCCTGTGGCGTGATGACCTCGACCACCAGCAGCGCATTGGCCGCCCCATCATCCTCGGGCATGATATTATAGACATGCCGCACATTGGCGCCGGTACCGCGCGTGACACGCGGATGGGTGCCGGGTGGAATGACCCTGGCATGATAGTCTCCGCCACCCGGCGCCGAGCAGACAGCCAGTTCCAGATCGGTCGTCGCATCCACCGCCCAATGCCGCCCCGCAGGCACATAAAGCGCGTGCGGCGCACCATCGAAGGGGCTCATGCGCTCGCCCAGTTCGCCGAAATCCTCGCCATCGACGGCAAAGCGGCCCTTGCCACTGACAAGAACCAGGCAAACCTCGCGCTCGCCGGTCTCTTCACCATAGGCTTGGCCCGGCGCCATCCGGTGCAGACCAAAACCGACATGGTTCCAGCCCGCCGTATCCGGCGTTACGTCATGGATCCTGCCGGTCTTGCTCGTCGGCCGGACGAGGAGGGGGGACTTGCTCATTTTCATTCTCCTCCTTGGGGAACTTGTAGAAGAAGTTCCAACCCACATAGGCCAGCGCCGCGCCAACGAGTACGGCCCAGAACATATCCTGAGTAAACAGCAGTTCCCAGCCAAGCCAAATCGCCAGGAACACTGCGACCGCCGCGCGCCGCCACATAGGGCGGAACCATTTGAGATCGTTTTCTTTGAGGGCCATGCCTGTCTCCGATTTGATTCAGTTCGGCAAGGCCTTAGCACAGCCCCTTCAAAAGACTCACTCTTTTGGGAAGCCTTGGGTGTCGACGGTATAACCGGCGGCGCTCATCACGCGCATCAATTCGGCATGCCCCACCTGCGCCATTTTCAGCGGCGGGTTTTGTACTGGGTCCTGTTCGGCCTCGACCACGAACCAGCCTTCATAGCCATGATCGGCCAATCGCTGCACTATGGCTCCAAAGTCGAGAGATCCGTCTCCTGGCACGGTGAACGCACCGAGCGCGACCGCATCAAGAAAACTCTGCCGCGTCCGATCTAACTTGTCGACCACATCCTGCCGGATGTCCTTGACATGCACATGGTTGATGCGTGCGTGGTGCCTGTCGATGGCCCGTAGGACATCGCCGCCGGCAAAGACCAGATGCCCAGCATCAAGCAGCAACGGAATGCCTGGGCCGGACGCGGCCATGAAGGCGTCAAGTTCGGTTTCGGTCTCGACCACGGCGCCCATATGGTGGTGATAGCTCAGCGGCATGCCCTGCTCGGCGCACCATTCGCCAAACGTGGTGACCTTGCGCGCATAGGCCATCATTTCGTCATCCGAAAGCCTTGGCTTCTGCGCCAGCGGCACGTTGCGCTTGCCCTGGATCGAGCGGCCCACCTCACCATAGACAATGCAGGGCGCATCGACCGCCTTGAACAACTCGATCATTGGCGCGATGCGGTCCTTGTTGACGGACAGGTCTTCGTCCACCAGCGTGCCGGAGAACCAACCGCCGCACAGCGTCACGTCGGCCGCCTTGAGGATGGGCAGCATCACCTCGGGATCATCGGGAAAGCGACGCCCCTTTTCCATACCGGTAAACCCGGCCGAACGGGACTGCCGCAGGCACTCTTCGAGCGAAACATCGTCGCTCAGTTCGACCAGATCGTCGTTCCACCACGCAATGGGCGACATGCCAAGCTTGGCTTTCATTTTGTTCTCCTACCCGGCCCGCTGCGCCTTGAGCGCCTTCACATAGGCGTCCCGCGCCGCATTGACCTGGGGGCGCGTGCTGACTTCGGGCACTGCCACATCCCACCAGTGGCCACCCTCATCGGTGGTGATCAGCGGGTCGGTGTCGATCACGAAAACTGACACGCCTGCATGGTCCTTGCTCTCTTTGAGCGCGGTTTCCAGTTCGGCCAGCGAAGCGACTTTCTTCGCATTGGCCCCCATCGATGCAGAATGGGCGGCAAAGTCGACATTGGGCATGGTCTGGTGGCGGGTGTCGCGGAACAGATTGTTGAAGTTTGCCCCGCCGGTGGCCATTTGCAGCCTGTTGATGCAGCCATAGCCGGAATTGTCGAGCACCACGATGGTCAGTTTGACGCCCAGCATCACGGCGCTGACGATTTCCGAATTCATCATCAGATAGGAGCCGTCGCCCACCATCACGATGGTGTCCGCATCCGGCTTTGCCAGCGCCACGCCAAGCCCGGCAGCAATCTCGTACCCCATGGTCGAAAAGCCATATTCGAGATGGTAGCTGCCCGGCGCATCGGCCCGCCACAGCTTGTGCAGCTCGCCCGGCAGGCCGCCGGCAGCACACACCAGGGTGGCCCTGTCCCGGCCCCGCTGTACTGCGCCGATGACCTGGGCATCCGAGGGCAGTTCCACATTCGATGCCGCTAGCGCCGCGTCTGCCGCGCCCAGCCAATCTTCCTTTTCACGCAAGGCTTTGCTGGTCCAGGCGGAATCAACCTGCCAACCCAAAAGGGCCGCGTCCAAAGCTTCCAGCCCCACACGCGCGTCAGCTACCATGGGTAGCGCATTGTGTTTCATGGCGTCGAACGCCTGGACGTTAAGGCCGATGATTTTGAGGTCCTCGTTCTTGAACAGCGCCCACGACCCGGTTGTGAAGTCCTGCAGCCGCGTGCCCACGGCCAGCACCACGTCGGCCTCTTCTGCCAGCGCATTGGACGCCGATGTGCCGGTCACGCCAACGCTGCCCATATTGAGTTGGTGGTCATGGGGCAGGGCGCTTTTTCCCGCCTGTGTTTCCATCACGGGAATGCCGTGTTCCTCGGCAAAGGCCGCCAGACTCTCGCTGGCCTGTGAGTAGAGCACGCCGCCACCGGCGATGATCACTGGCTTCTTCGCCAGTTTCAGCGCGGCCGCTGCCGTCGCGAACTCGTCGGCATCCGGCATGATGCGGCGCGGCACCCAGACCTTCTCGGCAAAAAAACTCTCCGGATAGTCGTAGGCCTCCGCCTGCACGTCCTGGCAGAGGCTCAGTGTCACCGGCCCGCATTCGGCAGGGTCAGTCAGAATCTGCATGGCCCGCCGCAGCGCCGGCATGATCTGTTCGGGCCGCGTGATGCGGTCGAAATAGCGGCTCACCGGCTTGAAGCAGTCATTGGCCGATATCGTGCCATCGCCGAAATTCTCCACCTGCTGCAACACCGGGTCCGGCAGGCGATTGGCGAAAACGTCGCCGGGCAGCAGCAGCACTGGGATGCGGTTGACATGCGCCAGCGCGGCCGCCGTTACCATATTGAGCGCGCCGGGCCCGATGGAACTGGTGCAGGCCATGAAGCGGCGCCGGAAATTGGCCTTGGCATAGGCGATGGCAGCGTGTGCCATGCTCTGTTCATTCTGGCCACGATAGGTCGGCAACGCGTCCTTGATGCCATGCAGCGCTTCGCCGACCCCGGCCACATTGCCGTGCCCGAAAATGGCCCAGACGCCGCCGAAGATCGGCACGGTCTCGCCATCGATAACCGTCTTCTGCACGCTCAGGAAACGCGCCACGGCCTGGGCCATCGTCAATCGAACTGTATTCTGGCTCATGGCCGCTCCCAAATCTCCACCAGCGCGCCGAACCGTTTCGCCATCTCGGCTACGGCCTCTTCGTCGCTCATCTTGTTATCCAGCCAGTCACGCGCGACCTCACCGAAGATCGTCCGTCCCACGGCAAATCCCTTGACGCTCCTCGACGTCTTGGCGGCTGCGAAGCCAGCGGCCAGTTCATCCTGCGGTGCGTCGAGGCCCAGCATCACCACGCCACGACAGTAAGGGTCGCGCGTTTCGATGACACCATCAATGGCTCCCCAGGCCACCTCAGTCTTTTGCGGCTCAAGCTTCCACCAGTCTGGCTTGATACCGGCATCGTAAATCTCGGTCAGTGCCCGCGCCAGCGTGTCATCTCGCAACTCACCATGCTTGCTGGCAATGATCTCAACCAGCAGCTCCCGCCCCACTTTGCGCGCCGCATCGAAGGCCGAGCGCAACTTGGCGATCTGTTCATCTCGGAGGTCCTTGGGGTCATCGGGGTGGAAAAAGCATAGCACCTTGATGCAATGATCCACCGGCCATTCCACCAGCCGAGATCCGAGATCCTGCGTAAACTCGAACTGTAGTGGCCGCGACCCCGGCAACTCGATGGGCTTGGCGATCCAGAAACTGGGCAGCGCACCTGCGGCATAGAGCGCATCTCGTCCATATTTGTCATCGAGCAGCATACCAAAACCATCGCGCCCATTGGCGACCTGTTCTGCCGCCTTGACCGCCAAGACCTTGAAGTCTGGCAGGCGCGCCAGCTTCTGCGCATCTCCCCCTGCCATGTCTTCGAGCTGACTACGATGGTCAATGGCCAGCGCCATCAATTGGGGGATATCCCGTCGACGGGTCGTGGCCCAGTGCACGTGGTTGATTGCTTCATCCTTGCGCAGGGCTTTTTCGGGGCTGCCCCGCTCCAGAAAATACTGCAGCTCGTCCCAGGTGGGGATCTCCGGCGCGCAGAGCAGGCGGCTGACCGCAAAGGCTCCGCAGGCATTGGCCCATGTTGCACTGGTCTGGTGGCTCTCGCCACGCAGCCATCCGCGCAAGAATCCGCTCATGAAGGCGTCCCCCGCGCCGAGCACATTGTAGACCTCGATGGGAAACCCTTTGCCCACGATCCCCTCTTCGAGATCGTTGGGAATGGCCCCGTCATAGACAATACAGCCCATAGGGCCGCGCTTCAGGACGATCACGGCGGAGGACAGGGCCCGGATCGTCCTGAGCGCAGTTTTAAGATCGTCGGCACCGGAGGCAATGAGGACCTCCTCTTCGGTACCCACGATCAAATCGCATTCGGGCAGCACAGTCTTAAGATGGGCCGACACCGTATCGGAGGCGATGTAGCGACTGTCCCCCGCGTCATGCCCGGCAAGACCCCAGAGGTTTGGACGATAATCGATATCAAAAACGACCTTGGCGCCACTCTCCCGCGCGATGCGCATGGCCTTACGCTGCGCCTTGTCGCTGTGCGGCTGGGCAAAATGGGTGCCCGTTACCAGCACGGCGCGCGCCGAGCGGATGAAGTCGGGGTCGACATCGCTCTCGTCGAGCGCCGCATCGGCGCAATTGTCGCGATAAAAGATCAAGGGAAAGGAATTGTCGTTCTCTACCGACAGCAGAACGAGTGCCGTCAGGCGTTCGGAGTCGGTCACAATCCCGCTTGTTTCCACCCCTTCTCGCACGAGCTGTTCGCGTATGAAACGCCCCATTTGTTCATTGCCAACCCGGGTAATCAGCGCTGACCTGAGACCCAGGCGGGCCGTGCCGACCGCGATGTTTGTGGGGCATCCACCGACGGATTTGGCAAAGCTCCCAATGTCCTCAAGTCGTGTCCCGATCTGCTGCCCATAGAGGTCTACCGAAGCGCGCCCAATGGTGATGACATCGAGCGGACGATTCAGGATCTGGTCAGTGGCGAGCGACAAGGCGAGAACTCCGTTGCGGTGACCCTGTCAATGAAACACAAGTTCCGCAAAATCTCAAGATGGAATGTTTGTTCTATTCATGAAATGTCGGCCTCGACTGCGTCAGGCTTGCCGGCGCCGCTCTGCAACGCCCACGGTCAGCGCCATGGCCAAGGCCATGCTGGCCGAAAGCGAGCGAAAGCCGGCATGGTCAGACTCGATCAGTTCAAACCAGACTTCAGCACTTGCTGCGAGCGGGGAAAGCGCCGAGTCGGTTAAGCCAACCACTGCAATGCCCCTTTCGTTCAGCGCCCGTGCCTGGGCGGCGCTTTCGGCGGCATAGGGCGAAAAGCTGACTGCAAAAGCGGCGTCAGCCGCGGTGGCCTGAGCCAACAGATCATCGTCATTGCCGATGGCCGTGCTGACCAAGCGGCAGGGCACTTTCAGCTTGCCAAAGGCATAGGACATATATGTGACGATGGGAAAACTGCGGCGCCGTGCAATCAGGTAGATGGTCTCGGCGCGCGCCAGGATGCTGATGGCCCGCTCTAGCGCTGCAGCGTCAATTGTGTCGGCCAGCGCGTCCAGGCTGTCATGGCCGGCTGCCACAAAGCCGTTAAGAATGGCAACACCTTCGGTTTCCGCCATGCCACCCGCTTCGAGATGGCGCAACCGGTCCTCATAACTGCCGTTGCGCTCTTTCAGCCGCTCCCGGAACAATTGCTGCAGGCCCGAAAAGCCGTCAAATCCAAAATTCTGTGCAAAGCGCACCAGGGTTGAGGGCTGAACCTGAGCGGCCTGCGCGATACTGGCTGTTGTCCCAAAGGCCATGTCGTCGGGGCGCTCCAGGGCATAGCTGGCCACCTGCATCAACCGCTTGGGCAAGGTTGCGCGCATCTCGACAATGGCGGCACGCAGGCTGTCGAAGTCGCGTGGCGGAAGCTGGCCGGTCATCTGATCCTCATGGAATGCCCATTCCACTTTTGGAACAAATTGCCGCGCCCTGCAATAGAAAGGGCAGGACGGTCGTCCGTCCTGCCCCTTTGGTCGTCTTGAAAGCACCTATGCTGGTTGCAGCGTGGCAGGTTCCTGGCGGTTTTCGATCCAGTAGATGAACACCGAAGCGCCCACGATCAAGGCGGCGCCGGGCCAGAACCAGACCGAAGGCACCTGGCCAAGGGCAACCCAGCCGACCAGGCCGCTTAATGGCACTTTCAGATCGCCGAAGGGCTGCAGATAGACCGCATCGGCAGCCCGGTAGGCGAAGGCCAGCACATATTGCGCCGCCGCGGTGAGGGCGCCGAGCAGCAGCAACAGCCAAATGCCGGTCATGTCGGGCAGGGCGAACGGGAAGCCGGGCGCCATGGCCGTGGGCAGAACGCCGGAGAGCGCATTGGCCACCAGCAGGATCGCCAGATGGTTGGGTGTCATCAGCACCAGAAGGGAAACTGTCAGCGTTTCCGGGCTCTCGCCCTGACGTGTCAGATATTTGGTCAGAACGTCGGTGCCGGCCCAAAGTGCGGCGGCAGTGATCGGAATCAGGGCCTGCCAGCCAAGGCTTTCGGTACCAACGCCCGAAACGATAATGGCACCGACAAATCCAGCCAGCGCGGCCGCGATCCGCGCGCTCGAGGCGCGCTCACCAAGAAACAGGGTAGAGCCCAGGACAATGAAAAGCGGTCCGGTCGCCAGCAATGTCACCATTTGCCAGATCGGCACGCCCGAGGCGAAGCCGTAGACAAACACATGCACGCCCAGCGCCGAGACAAAGGCGCGAACTTCATGGGCAAACGGGTGGCGGGTCTTGAGGTTGGAGAGACCGATCCTCAGGATCAGCGGCAAGGCCAGAACCGAGGCAATCAGATATTGCCAGAAGGCCATGCCGGTAGAACTCATGCCGAAGCCGCCATACTCGAGCGGCGTGGGCAAAATCGATTGCAGCGTATTGGTGCCGGCAAAGGCGATACTCGCCACCAGCATGAAGAGGGCACCCGACGTTGCGGCGCTATGTGAAGCAGAGGAAATCTGGCTCATCTGTCGTCCTTTCCGTAACCAGTTTCCTCAGGGTTACGGGAAACGACATGCCAGAATGGGCGCGGCCAAATAACCGCGCACGCCGGCAAAGGCGTTTGGTCCCGTTCTCTTTCATCCGGACTATGACCGTCGGCTCCGGAGTTACACCGGATCTGCTGACCTCCCGTTCCTTGGGAGCGCTCGCGGGCTTGGCATCGCTGCCTTTACCGCCGGTGGGGAATTACACCCCGCCCTGAGAACAATGCAGGCGAACCTGCATCGCCACATCTAGGGCAAGGGGGCGCCGGGCGCAAGTAAGCACAAGGGTGTAACTGTGCGCATTTCCCGAACAACAGGAAAAATTTGTTCGCAAGAATCTGTCTGCCGAATGACGCTTATCAAGGTGTCGCCTTTGGCGCTGCGGTAAACAGCGTGAATTCGCTGGCTCCCCTCCTATATGATATTGGCGGGGTAGGGCGATGGTGATGAGCTCGATACCGGCAAATCCGCCGATCGATAGCAGGTCTTAAGATGCAACACATTGTCTGCGCCCAGTGCGGGGCCACAAACCGATTGCCTGACGGCCGCAATGCGCTTGCCGGAAAATGCGGTAGTTGCGGCCAGCCTCTGTTCGGGGATGGACCAGCCGAGGTGACAGGGCAGAACCTGAATCGGCAGATCAAGCGTTCCTCACTGCCAATATTGGTCGATGTCTGGGCGCCCTGGTGCGGCCCGTGCCGGATCATGGGACCACAGTTCGAGGCCGCCGCGAAACAGGCCCAGCCTGAAATGCGCTTCCTCAAGCTCAACTCAGATCAGAACCAGGAATTCTCCAGCCGCATCGGCATTCGCGGCATCCCAACCATGATCCTGTTCGACAAGGGCATGGAGGTGGGCCGTGTGTCGGGCGCCATGTCCAGCGCTGACATTCTCGCCTGGGCGCGCGCGCAATTCCCCGCCTGACCGACGCGGCCCACAATGCTGTTGGCAACCGCCAAAAATCAAATTAAACAAGAGAAATCTTGTTTAATTGGAATCCCGTCATGTCCGACACAGTCGACGGCCGGTGGGCCGAGATTTTTGGGCCTCGCTACCTCTCGGTCACCACGATCCTGGCACTAGGCGTCTCGCTCTTTGCCTTCAACGTCTTCCTCTCGGCCACAGCATTGCCCTCTGCGGTCCAAGAGCTGGGCGGCATCGAGGTGATTTCCTGGGCCACCACGCTCTATCTGGTCTTTGCCATTGTCGGCGGTGCCGCCGCGGCACTTATAAAGCGGCGACTCGGTTCCCGCGTGGCGCTTATCGGGCTGGCCAGCGTCTTTCTGGTGGGCACGCTGATCGCAGCAAGCTCCGGAGCAATGCCACAAGTGCTGGTAGGACGCGCCGTCCAGGGTTTTGGCGAAGGTGTCGTTGCGGCCATCTGCTTTGCGCTTATTCCCGAACTGTTTCCCAGCCGCCTGGTGCCCAAGGTCTTCGGCATGCAGGCCGTTGTCTGGGCCGTTGCCGCCTTTGGTGGTCCCGCCGGAGCAGGAGCGCTGACAGAGTTGGTTTCCTGGCGTGCCGCCTTTCTCGTCAACGTGCCGCTGGTGCTGATTTTCGGGGTCATGGTGCTCCTGGTGGTGCCTGCCAGTCAAAGAATCGCCGGGTCATCGGGCTTTCCCGGCTTGCGTTTGGCCGCCATTGGCGCTGGCACCATGCTGGTGGCCCTCGCGGCCATCGCTCCGCCTGCACCAGCGGCTCTGCTCCTGCTGGGCGCGGCCATTGCCCTGGTGGCCGCCGTATGGATGGACCGGCGCAGCACAGAGCGCCTGATGCCGCCAGACGCGTTTTCGCTCCGGACCGCCGTTGGTTCGGGCCTCTGGCTCTTCCTGCTGATGCCAATCGCCGGAGCGGCCACGGCGGTTTACCTGGTTTTGCTGTTGCAGCAGCTTTGGGGATATGGCCCGACCCTGGCTTCGGCCCTTGGCGCGGTCATGGCCATTGGCTGGAGCTGCTCGTCCGTCACCGTCGCGAATGTGCGCAAGCGCGCGACACGGCGCATCCTGATCCGCACTGGTCCAGTCCTTTTGGCGCTCGGCCTGCTCGCGGTCCTTTTCGCATTGGAAACCAGTCAGCTACCGGTTCTGGTCGCCGGCCAGTTCGCCATCGGCATGGGGTTTGGCATCTCCAACGGCTACATCATGCTCACCATCATGGAAGCCTGCACCGACGCAGAGCGGGATCGCACATCGGCCCTGCTGCCGACCACCCAGTCCGCAGGAAATGCGCTGGGCGCGGCTCTGGCCGGTGTCGCCGCCAACGCGGCAGGCTATGCCCAGGCCAGTGGCGAAGCCGAAATCCTTGTCGCCATCGTTCCCTTGTTTTTCATGGCCGTTGGCTTTGCCGTGCTGGCCTGGCTGGCCGCATTGCGCATGGTCCACCTCGCCAAAACCACGCCCATTGCCCAATTCGCCGACGGCTGAACAAAGGCCCCGGATCGTTCCGGGGCCTTTCTCGTTTCTCAGCCTTGTTCCAGCCAGCGCACCTGCTCGGGCGTCAGCTTGATTTCGAAGGCCTTGAGGCTGTCTTCCAGCTCGATCAACCGGCGCGGTCCGATCAGCGGCACGCTGGGGAAGGGTTGCGCCAGCACATAGGCCAGCGCGATATGGATCGGCGAATGGCCGAGCTCCTTGCCCAATGCGATCGCCCGGTCGCGGCGGCCGAAATTCTGGTCATTGTACCAGCAGCGCACCAGTTCCTCATTGTCGCGCTTGTCCCGGCCGGCAAAGTCGGTGAAGAAGCCGCGCGCCTGGCTTGACCAGGAGAAATTGGTCACCTGCCTGTCGATCAGCCACTCTTTGAAGTCCGGTGTCGCCGCGGTGACGCATCCAGCCCAGATCGGGTCGAGCATTTCGGCCAGGGCAAAGTTGTTGCTCAGCGCCTGCGGGGCCGTCTTGCCATTGGCCCTGGCATAGGCGATCGCCTCGTCCATACGCTCCTTAGTCCAGTTCGACCCGCCATAGGGCCCGCGAATGCGGCCGGCCTTCACCTCTGCATCCATGGCATCGACGAATTCGCCCACCGGCACATCGAGATTGTCGCGGTGCATGAAATAGATGTCGACATAATCGGTCTGCAGCCGGTCGAGCGACTGGGTAAGCTGTTTGGCGATTACATCTGGATAGACGAGCGGGGAATGTGCGCCCTTGCCGATCAGCGCCGCCTGCTCACGCACGCCGCTCCGCCTCTGCCACTCGCCCCAGAGTTTTTCTGTGTATCCACCGCCATAGATGAAGGCGGTATCGAAGATATTGCCGCCCTTCTCCCAGAAGGCGTCCAGCAGGATCGCGCCAGACGAAAAAGTCTTGAAGTCCTCAAAACCCAGCGCCACGGCCGAAGCCTGCTTCTCCAGACCCGGAATGCTACGCTTGGGGATGATGCCCTGATTGGCGCCAAGCGGGCGGTTGTCCAGTGTGTGGACGCGATTGACGGACTTCTCGACCGAAAATTCGATACCGGCATCGGACCGCCATTTGTCCAGCACCCGAAGATTGCCCAGCGTGTCGTTCCAGCTCATTCCGGGCGCATCGAATTCGGTCTTGCCTGCGAGAATGGCCAGCGAGGCGGCTTCCGCCTCATAGGAATAGAGATGCGGTTCTGCCGCGACGCTGAAGGTGTCGGTCTGGCCACCTTTGATGATGTCGATGCGGCCAAGTCCCTGGTCGCGGTCGCCATTGGCGAACCAGAAATCGGGGACCTCGATGCGCCCATCCGAGCCGTGAATCCGCAGGACATTGTCGAGATTAGCCATCACCGCACAACTGACCTGCGCCACGATGCCGTTCTCGAAGCTGAGCATCGCCGCGGCCCAGTCGTCCGTGCCTTCGGCATTGAGCGTGGCAGCGCCGGAGACCTTTACCGGGTCGGCAAAGGGCTTGCCCATCGCCGCTCCGGCAATCAGCCGCGCCATCGAGACCGGGTAGCAGCCGACATCCATGATGCCGCCACCGGCCAGCGCGGAAGCAAACAACCGATGCTCGGGCTGAAACTTGCCCATCGAAAAGCCAAAGCTCGACTGGATCATCCGCACCTCGCCGATGACTCCGGACTGGATCAATTCGATCAGCTTTGCCGCCTGCGGGTGGACGCGATACATGAAAGCCTCGCCCGCGAAGGTGCCGGCCTTGCGGTGGGCATGGAACACCGCGTCTGCCTCATGAGCGGACAGCGCAAGCGGCTTCTCAACCAGCACATGCTTGCCGGCCTGGGCTGCCTTGACCGCCCATTCGGCGTGGCCGGTATGGGGCACAGCGATATAGACCGCGTCGATCTCCTTGTCCGCCAGCAGCGCCTCATACCCGTGCACGATGCGCGCCTCGGGGAAGGACTCCTGCAGGCCCGGCCGGTCCGGATTGCGCGTCGCAATGGCCGCCAGCACGCCGTGCTGGCTGTCGTTCAGGCCGCCACGAAAGGCCTTTGCAATGCTGCCCGGACCAATGATGCCCCAGCGGATTTTCTTGTCGGTCATGTAGTCTTCCTCACCAGAGCATCAGCTAAATCGCCATTTTCGGAGGGTCCCGATGCTCAATCCAAAAATTCTTGCCGGCTCGTTGCCCGGCAGGCGCGAACGGCCTGTCCAAAGACAAGCTTTTCAATTGCTCTTGCGCCAAGTGATTTCTAAGTTAGCGCGCCCGCAAGTGGCATACCCCGATTTCGGGTAGGCGGACCGGGCGGAAAGTAAGATGGATACTGGCCTTTTTTACGAGCCTCGTCCCAATGGCGTCGAACGCCTGCCGACGGCGCTTCAGATGTTTCATACCACGCCACGCCTGATGCGGGCGGACCATTGGCACGCGCAGGTCGAGGTCAACTATGTCGTGCGCGGCTGGGCGCACTACCACATGGCCGGGCATGAAGCGCGCTTCGAGGCGGGGGATTTTGCCCTGTTCTGGGGTGGGCAACCCCATCGGCTCGATGATGCCTCTGAGGATCTTGTCTATGCCGGTGGGCATCTGCCGCTGGTACATTTTTTTCGGCTCCGTCTGCCAGCGGACGTTCAGGCGCGGCTGATGCAGGGGGCGACGCTGTTGTCCAATGCGACCGACGCAGCTGACCCCGTCAACTTTGAGCGCTGGGTCAACTATGCCCGCTCCGGCGATCCGATGAAGGCCAGCCTGGCCGTCGACGAACTCCTTTTGCGCATCGAGCGGCTGCGCTTCTCGCCCTATCGCCTGCTGCCCGAAACCGGGCCGGTGTCTGACGATGGCGGACTGGATCAGCATACGTCCCCCATCGTGGTGCGCATCTGCGATTTTATCGCGGACAATTTCCGCGAAGAGATCGATTCGGTTGATATCGCTGTGGCGGCCGACATTCATCCCAAATACGCCATGACCGTATTCAAGAAATCCACCGGCATGACGTTGAACGACTACATCAATCTCATGCGCCTCTCCTATGCGCAGGCGCTGCTGATGCGCGACGAGACCAGCGTGCTCGCGGTCGCCATGGACAGTGGCTTTGGCTCGCTGAGTGCCTTCAACAAGGCTTTCCGCAAGATATCGGGAACGTCCCCCAGTGACTTCCGCCGCGAGGTGCGTGGCCGCCCCATCGTGGCCGACGGCGGGTACAACTAGCGCATGGGTAGGCGCGGCTGGCTGGCGCTATTCTTTGGCCTGTTGGTCATTGCCGGACTGACGCTGTTGCGCGCTGCCGATCCATATCCAGTACAGGTGGCGCGCGAGACCACCTTCGATCTGTTCCAGCAATTGCGGCCGCGCGAGGCCCCGCCCGACCTGCCCATTCGCATCATCGACATTGACGAGACCTCTCTGGCCGCGCAAGGGCAATGGCCTTGGCCGAGATCAACCATGGCGGATATATCCGACCGCCTGACTGAACTGGGCGCAGCCGCTGTCGTGTTCGACCTGCTGTTCAGCGAGCCGGACCGCCTGTCACCCTCCGGCAGGGTGGAGGGCAGCCAAGATTATGACGCGACATTTGCCGTGGCGCTCTCCGCCGGCCCGACTGTTCTCAGCCTTGCCCAAAGTGGTCGCGCGACGGTTACCGGTCTGGAGCCGAAATCCGGGCTGGCGATGACTGGCGATGACCCTCTGGCGCAGGTGCCGCAATTGGGCGGCGCGGCCCAGCCTTTGCCGATCCTGGCCGAAGCAGCGCGTGGTCTTGGCGTGGCCAGCCTCGACCGGGACGGGGCAGGGGTGGCGCGCCGCCTTCCCATGCTCTGGCGCAATGGTGACGCGGTGCTGCCATCGCTTTCCGCCGAAGCCTTGCGGGTGGCTCTGGGCGTGTCGACGCTCGTCGTGATCGGCGACAGCGCGGGGGCTGGAACGGTCGAGCAATTGCGCATCGGCGATTTCGCCGTCCCAACGGGGCCGAGCGGTGACATCTGGATCTATTATCGCCATCTGCCGGAAGACATCTATGTTCCAGCCCATGAACTGTTGGTCGATGGCTATCGTGACCTTGCGCCACAGATTGCCGGACACATTGTTCTTGTCGGCACATCCGCCAGCGGCCTGCTCGACATTCGCGCCAGTGCATTGGGAACGGCCGTACCGGGCGTGTCCATCCATGCCCAGATAATCGAGCAGATGCTGACCGGCTCCTTCCTTGACCGGGCCGATTGGGTCGGCGGGCTGGAAATGATCGTCTTTGCCGTGGCGGGCCTGCTAATTGTCCTGGCGGTCATCATCACGGGTCCGGTCGTTGGCCTCGTTGTCTCGCTGTTGATTGCCGGACTGCTGTTGGCTGCAAGCTGGTGGGCCTTTGCCCAACCGCGCCTGCTGATCGATCCCAGCTTTGCTCTCTTGGGCGCGCTGCTGCTCTATGCCGCCATGGCCTTTTTCCGCTTTGCCGTCACCGATGCCGACCGCCGCCGCATCCGGAGGGCTTTCGCCCATTATGTCGAGCCATCTTTGCTGACCCGCATCGAGGCCGATGCACGGCTGCTCAAACTCGGCGGGGATTTGCGCGAATTGACCGTGATGTTCTCTGATGTGCGCAACTTCTCGGCGCTGGCCGAACGCACCACGCCAGCCAGGCTGGTGGCGATCCTCAACAGGCTCTTTGCGGCGCTGGGCCAGGCGATCGTCAATGAACAGGGAACGATCGACAAGTTCATGGGCGATGCGATCATGGCCTTCTGGAATGCGCCGGTCGATGTCGAGCGCCATGCATCGCGCGCCTGCCTGGCAGCCTTGTCCATGCGCGAGGCTCTAGAGCGGCTCAACGCCGCGAGCAACGAGCCCATTGCCATCGGCATTGGCATCGCCACCGGTCCCGCGCTGGTCGGCAATATGGGGTTTGAGCGTCGCTTCGACTATTCCTGCATCGGCGACACGGTCAATGTTGCCAGCCGCATCGAAGGCAGCTGCCGCGCGGTCGGCTATGACATACTGGTCACCGAAACCACCGCCTCGGCGGCAGCCGAACTGGCGCTATTGCCCGCAGGCGCTGTCGAACTCAAAGGCATGACTGGCCGCGAACCGGTCCATATTCTGGTCGGCGACAGCACTATGCGCCAGAGCGAGGCGTTCGCCGTCCTCGAAACCGCCCATCGGGACTTGATAGCCACCCTAGGAGCAGGCGCCGATCCGGCCCGCAGCCTTGATTCCTGTCGCCGCGCTGCGCTGGCAGTCGATACGCGCCTGGGTGCCTTTTACGCGGCCTGTCTTGAGCGCAGCGACGATTTCAGAGCAATCGGCCCGGCCCCCGGCGTCTAGACGCGACCCAGCCCCATCATCACCATCGCGCCAAGCACCAGTGCGCCAATAATCCATATGGCGCCGGCCAGCAGCGAAAAGCCCTCAATGAAATCGAGCCCGGGGTCTTCTTCGTGATCCATGCTTTTCTTCCTCCTTGTCCGGCCAACGAGAACCGTGGCCGCCCATCCTCCGAGGGAAGTGTAGTGCATTCCGCGCCCGCGTCGATCCCCAACGTTTGGGTGCAGAATTTTACCGAAGCACAATACGGGCACTTTTCCCGGTCAGTTGCGCTCCGTACTGGCCGCTGACGGACGGCGGTTAGAAGAGCAACTTCAATTTTGCCGTAACCCCGTACATTCTGCCGAAGCCATGGGAGCGTGTGGCCCATGCACTCCTGCCGGGGTGTCTACGCCTTTCGGGAGGCAATGATTATTCGCGCTATGTCTACGAAGCCGAGGCCCGCCTCCCCGGTGGAAACCCAGCGCGGCGCGGCGGGGAGATATTCGAGAACCGGGATGATGTTGGCGACGCCAAAGGACTTGGTCACCATGGCGAACATGGGCGCGTCATTGCGCGAGTCCCCCACAAAGCTCACCGTGTCCGTGATCGCTTGGCCCCTAATGCCCCATTCGGCCAACAGGCGCTCGCTCATGGTCTGCTTATTGTACTCGCCAATCCAGGTGTTGATGTGCACCGAGCTTACGGCCACGGTACCGCCGATCTCCCGGATCCGCTGCGCCAGCTCTTCGACGTCCGATCGTGCCTTGCCCACAATGTCTATGGCCACATCGGCGACCCTGAGCCTCTGGTCGTGGGCGAAGCGGAACCCGCCCAATAGGGGACGCACGGCTTCGAGATGGTGCTGCTGCCGCCGCGCCTGCAGCACCTCGTCCTCCCAGAACTGTATCTGCGCCGTATTGCCTTTGGTGGTCATCAGGAAAGCGCCGCTCTCTCCGATCGCCGCGGCAACCGGCCAGGCCCGTACCATATGTTCGCACCAGCCAGCAGAGCCACCAGTCACCGGGATCACGGAAACCCCCGCATTGTGCAGGTCCCACAGCGCCTGGAAGGTTTGCGGCAGCAGGCGTCCACCGGTTGTCAGCGTGTCGTCGACATCAGTGAACAAGTAGCGCACGCCGCGTAATTCGGCAGGCTGCGGGGAGGGGCCGCGAAAACTCATAAATCGCCCCCGCAGATTTCGACGCGGATGCCGGACGTCTCTAGACTTTTGTGCACGCGATCCTGATCGGGCAGGGCGTCGGTAAAGAAATGCGAAACGTCCGAAAACGGCACCACCCGCACCGACGCATCCCGCGACCATTTGCTCATATCCGCAACCAGAAACTGCTGGCGGGCATTTTCCACCAGCTTCATGGTCACTTGCGCTTCCGAGTAGCTGTAGTCCAATATGCCCTTGCTGGCATTCAGCGCGCCCGCGCCGATCACAGCGTGCGACGCGTAAAACTTGTCGAAATAGTGCAGCACATCAGCGCCCACGACGTCACGGTCATTGTGGCGCATGATGCCCCCGGTCATGTGCACCTCGATCTGTGGTGTGTCACTCAAGGTCAGGGCGACGTCCATGTTATTGGTGACGACCCGCAAGCTCTGATGGTCACGCAGGGCAGTCGCCACAAATTGCACCGTGGTGCCAATACCCAGAAACACGGTGGAGCCATTCGGAATAGCCTCGGCAACGCGGCGCGCAATGCGCTGCTTTGCATCGCTGTTGAGGGCCGCGCGCGCGTTGACCGAGATATTGCGGGCCCCAACCGGCACATCTACTCCGCCGTGAAACCGGCGTGCATAGCCAAGGTCGCAGAGGGCATTGATGTCGCGTCTGATCGTCTGCGTCGTCAGCGCGTACCGCGCCGCGAGTTGCTCAATATATTGAGCGCCTTCCGCCTCGATCAACGTCAACATATCTCGTTGTCGGTCCGAAAGCATGACCGGGGCGCCCTTTGCTATGGGAGGAACAGGCTCGGATCATCCGTAATGACGCCAGCCAGCCCGGCATCCCAGAACGAAACCAGTTGCACCGGATTGTTGCAGGTCCAGGCGCGCACCTGGATGCCGCGCTTGCTGGTCTCCTCCAGCAGGCCAATGCTCAGCGCCTTGAAATGCATGTGAATTGTGCGGGCCGGAATGGTGGCCAGCTGCGCCTCCCAGTCCTCGGGCGGACGCCCCCACAGCATGGCCATTTCCAGCTCCGGTTCCAGCGTGTGCATGGCCCGGAGGGCCTCCGGATCGAAACTGGAAATCATGATCTCGGTCTGGGGCGCGCGCTGGGCGATCGCGGTCTGCACCGTCTGCACCAATTGATCCAGCGAACGATGATGGGCGTGCTGCTTGATCTCGACATTGGCATTGAGTCCAAGAGCGCCCAGTTCCGCGATGACCGCATCAAGGGTTGGCAGCGGCTCTCCGGCAAACCTGCCATCGAACCAGCTTCCGGCATCCAGCCCATCCAGATCCGAGCGCCGCATGTCACTCAGAGAGCCGCTTCCTGACGTTGTGCGGTCGATCGTAACGTCATGGATCACCACCAGGGTTCCGTCACCCAATAGGGCAACGTCCAGCTCGACCCATCTTGCCCCCTGTTCGGCCGCCTTGCGGAACGCAGCAATGGTGTTTTCCGGCGCGAGGGCCGAGGCGCCGCGATGGGCCTGCACCGCGTCTGGTCTGGGGCCTGGCATGGTTTCGACTGTCATGATGCGTGTTGGAGCGTCCAAGTGTGCCTCTACTTGCAGCGGTCTAGCTGGCGTCTGTCCGCCAGCCCGTTTGCTGGTTGAAGGGGTGGATATTCTCGGGGCGGGCATAGATCGTGATGGTGTCGCCTTCCTCCAGTTTCGGCCGTCCCTGCACCGTGAGAATAATCGGTTGCTCGGTGCCGGGGATCTGCACATGCAGATGGCTCTCGCCGCCGACTGGCTCAAGCAATTCCACCGTGCCCGCGAGTGTCAGGGCGTTCCCCTCAGGGCGCTCGAGATGGAGTTGGTCCGGCCGTAACCCGACAATGTCGGTGTCCGCACCCAGTTGCAGCGCCTCCGCATTCTCTCCGCCGGAGAGGGAGGCTGCCGGGATCAGGTTCATAGGCGGTGAGCCAATGAAGCCGGCGACAAACAGAGTGGCCGGTCGGTCATAGACCTCGATTGGTGTGCCGATCTGCTCGACCAGGCCGCCATTCATCACCACCAACCGGTCGGCCAGGGTCATGGCCTCGAGCTGGTCGTGCGTCACATAGAGGCTGGTCGTCTTGAGGCGGCGTTGCAGGCGCCGGATTTCCACCCGCATCTGCACGCGCAGCTTGGCGTCGAGATTGGACAGGGGTTCATCGAACAGAAACGCAGCCGGTTCGCGCACAATCGCGCGGCCCATGGCGACGCGCTGTCGCTGGCCGCCTGAAAGCTGGCGCGGCTTGCGTTCGAGCAGCGGTCCGATTTCGAGAATGTCGGCAGCGTCCTGCACCCGACGGTCGATTTCCGCGCGCGGCGTCCCGCGGTTCTTCAGGCCATATTCGAGGTTTCCGCGCACGCTCATATGCGGATAAAGCGCGTAGTTCTGGAATACCATTGCGATATCGCGCTCGGCCGGCTCGGCCCGCACAACATCCTTGCCGCCAATCTCGATGCGGCCCGAGGTAACGGTTTCAAGGCCTGCCACCATGCGCAGCAGTGTGGACTTGCCGCAGCCTGAGGGGCCAACGAGCACGATTAGCTCGCCATCGGCAACCGTGAGATTGACGCCTTTGACGGCCTGGACGTTGCCGTAGTTCTTTTTGAGGTCGATGAGGTCGATCGTGGCCATGGCTTATTTCTCCGTATCCACGAGGCCTTTGACGAACAGGCGCTGCATGAAAATGACGACAAGGACGGGGGGCAGCATGGCCAGGATCACGGAGGCCATGACGAGGTTCCACAGGGGTTCGGAATCAGCGGTCGCCGCCAGGCGCTTGATGCCCATGACCACCGTGTAATAGCGGCTGTCAGTGGTCACCAGCAGCGGCCAGAGATACTGCACCCAGCCATAGATGAAGAGGATGACGAACAGAGCCGCGATATTGGTGCGGGAGAGCGGCAACAGGATGTCTCGGAAGAACTTCATGGGCCCCGCCCCATCTACCCGCGCCGCCTCCATCAGCTCATCCGGTACGGTCAAAAAGAACTGGCGAAACAGGAACGTGGCGGTCGCTGAGGCGATCAGTGGCAGCGTTAGCCCCACGTAAGAATTGAGTAGCCCCAGATTGGCCACCACCGCAAAAGTGGGGATGATGCGCACTTCGACCGGCAGCATCAGGGTGATGAAGATGATCCAGAACGCCAGCAGCCGGAACGGGAACTTGAAGAACACGATCGCATAGGCCGAAAGCAGCGAGATGGCGATCTTGCCCACGGCAATGACAATGGCGATGATCGTCGAATTCATCAGCATGATCGACACCGGTGGCGCTCCGGCCGTGGAGATGCCCTGAGTGAGCATGCGGCCATAGTTTTCCAGCATGTGCGGGCCGGGCAGCAGGGGCACGAGCCCGCGCATGAAGTCCCCGCTGCCATGCGTCGAGGCAATGAAGGCTAGGTAGACCGGGAAAACGACAACAACGACGCCGACAATCAGCACCAGATGGGTGAGAAAGCTGAGCCAGGGGCGATTTTCGACCATTCTCTTGGCTCCTTAATATTGGACGCGCCGCTCGATATAGCGGAACTGGATTGCAGTAAGGGCGATGACGATCAGCATCAGCACGACCGACTGGGCGGCCGAGGATCCGATATTGAGGCCGAGGAAACCGTCGGCATAAACCTTGTAGACCAGGATGTTCGTGGCCTGGTTCGGACCGCCATTGGTGGTGGCGTCGATCAGGCCGAATGTGTCGAACATGGCGTAATTGATATTGACGATGAGCAGGAAGAACGTCGTCGGCGAGAGAAGCGGAAAGACAATGGTCCAGAACCGCTTGAAGGGACCGGCGCCATCAATGGCCGCTGCTTCATTGAGCGATTGCGGCACCGATTGCAGCCCGGCCACGAAGAACAGAAAATTGTAGGAAATCTGCTTCCAGCTCGCCGCAATCACGACGAGGATCATCGCCTGATTGCCATCGACGCGATGGTTCCAGTCGATCCCAAGGCCCCGCAACATATAGGGCGCGATGCCGATGGTGGGGTTGAACATGAACCACCACAAAATGCCGACGACCACCGGCGCCACCGCATAGGGCCACACCAGCAGCGTCGTGTAGGTGCGATTGGATTTCAGAACACGGTTGACCGCCACCGCCAGCAACAGCGCCAGGCTCATCGACAGCAGCGTTACCGAAACTGCAAAGATCGCCGTCTTGGTGAGCGAGTTGAGATAGCCGGGCTCAGAAAACAGTCGCGTGTAATTCTCAAACCAGATGAAGGTGGTGCGAAACCCGAACGGGTCCTCGCGCTCGAAGGACGATTTGACCGCCTGCGCGGCAGGCCAGATGAAGAAGATCAGCGTCACGGCCAGTTGCGGCGCCAGAAGCGCATAGGGCAACAGCTTGTTGGGAAAAATTGTGCGCTTGGTTTGCATGGGCCGAGAGCTCCCCCGATGGTCACGACTGGAAGGTCCGGGCGGTGTCCATGCCGCCCGGGTGGATTGTCCCGCATGCACTCAGCGGGACAATCCGGGGAGGATCAGCTATTGGCGGCTTCGAAGTCGCGCAGGATCTGGTTGCCGCGTTCAACGGCAGCGTCGAGTGCCTCCTGGGCGGTCTTGCTGCCCGAAAGCAGGGCTTCGAACTCTTCATCCACCACGGTGCGGGCCTGGGTCAGATTGCCGAAGCGGAGACCCTTGGAATTGGCGGAGGGCGTTCCTCGCGTGATCTGGTTGATGGCGATTTCCGAACCCGGATTGGCCTCGTAATAGCTCTGTTCCTTACCCAGCTCGTAGGCGGCATTGGTGATTGGCAGGTAACCGGTTGCCTGGTGCCACTCGGCCTGGACTTCAGGGCTTGAGAGATAGGTAAAGAACTGGGCGACACCTTCATAGACCGCCGGGTCCTTGCCATTGAGCGCCCACAGCGTAGCGCCACCGATAATCGAGTTTTTCGGTTCGTCTATCTCGTCGTCGTAATAGGGCAGGGGTGCGAAGCCGACCTCGAAGTCGCCCGAATTGTTGATCACGCCGGCGCGTGAGGCCGAGGAGTTCATGTAGATGGCGCATTCCTGCGAGTAGAATTTCGGCGGTGCATCGCCGCCACCCACTGGGCCGCCATATTCGAACAGGCCTTCATCGGCCCAGTTCTTGAGGTTCTCCCAATGTTTGACCTGCACCGGACCATTGAACGTGAACTCGGTGCCCAATCCGCCAAAGCCGTTTTCCATCGTGCCATAGGGCTGGTCATGGATGGCAGAGAGGTTTTCGAGCTGCACCCAGGAAATCCAGCCCGAGGTGAAGCCGCAGGGCGCCGCGCCCGATTCCATGATCTGCCGGCTCATCGTTTCCAGCTCGGCCCAGGTTTTGGGAGGCATTTCGGGATCGAGGCCCGCTGCCTCAAACACGTCCTTGTTGTAGTACATGATGGGCGTGGACGAATTGAACGGCATGGACAGGATGTTGCCATCGGTATCCGAGTAATAGCCAGTGACCGGCGCGAGGAACGCGCTCGGATCCCATGGCTCGCCATTGTCGGCCATCAGCTTATAGACCGGATTGACGGCGCCTTCGGCGGCCATCATTGTGCCGGTGCCCACTTCAAAGACCTGCACAATGGCCGGCTGTTCATTAGCCCGGAACGCCGCAATGGCGGCGGTCAATGTTTCGGGATAGGTGCCCTTGTAGCTGGGGACCACGACAAAGTCGTCCTGGCTGTCATTGAAACCCAGGGCAATGGCTTCCAGCCGCTGACCGAGTTCGGCGTCCATTGCGTGCCACCAGGCGATTTCTGTCTGAGCAAAGCCTGGCGTTGCGGTCATCATCGCAGCCAGTCCCGCTGACAGGAACAATGCGTTCTTGAACATGCTCTCTCCCATTTATGTGTTTCGCTGAGGCCTCCCTGCCTCAGGACGAGGCCGAATTGGAGCCGAGCCATGTCACTTTTGCAACCAAAAAATGTTCATTTGAACATTCAAATTGTGTTTTGCTCGTTCCTCGTTCGAGAAGCCCATGAAATATCAGTATGTTGTGTGGCATCTATCGTGCTCGCGCCACATGTTCACAATGATGGCTGCAGCGCATTGCCCTAGATATGTTCATCTGAACATGATGAGGTGGCGGGCTGAGATCGCAGAGTCGGAGGGTGAGGAGACCGAATGTATTTCATCGTTGTGCACCTGGTGGCGGCCATTGTCCTGCTGCTCTGGGCCGTTCGCATGGTGCGCACCGCGGTTGAGCGGGCCTATTCCGCTCAATTGAAGCGCACGCTGGCCCGGGCAGAACAAAGCGCCCTGGCGGCGGCGTCCGTCGGCGCGGTGATGGCGATCGCACTGCAAAGCTCGACGGCCGTGGCTGCGCTGGCTTCGGGCTTCGCCTCGGGTGGCTTGCTGGCGGGTGCCACTGGTCTCGCCCTGGTGCTCGGCGCCTATTTCGGCTCCGCCATCGTTGCCAGCATTCTTTCGTTCGACCTGTCGCTCCTCATCGCGCCTCTGATTATCGTAGGGGGCGTGCTGTTTCTGCGCGGCGCTGAGCGCCGTACGAAGCAATTGGGGCGTATGGTGCTGGGCATCGCCTTCGTCCTGTTGTCCCTGCAGATGGTCTCCGAGGCCACGGCGCCTTGGCGCGACAGTGAGTTACTCGGCTCGGTGGTGAACTATCTCAAGGGTGATCCATGGACGGGGTTTCTGGTTGCGGCCTTGATAACCTGGCTGTCCTATTCGTCGGTGGCCAGCGTGCTGGTCATCATCACCTTCGGGGCAGCCGGCATCATTCCGTTGGAGATCGCCACGGCCTTGGTGCTGGGCGCTAATCTTGGCGGCACACTAATCGCCTATGGCATGACTCGCGGTGGTGATGTGAGGGCGCGTCGCATTGCAATTGGGGCGATCATGCTGCGCGGTGGTGCGGCGCTGGCGTGTCTTGTTCTCATGCAAATCTGGCCGCTTGCGGCCATCGGCCTGCCGGGCAATGTCGGTCAGCAGGCCAGCCTGCTCCATATCGCCTTCAACTTTGTCGTCATGGTCATCGGCTTGCCGCTTTCGGCGCCCGTATCCGACCTGCTGAACCGGCTCGTGCGCGATGCGCAAGCCGGGGAGGGCGGCGACGTCTCCCGTTTCCGCCAGACGGCGCTGTCGGGTGGCCACAAGGGCAGTGTCGACATGGCGCTCGCCAGCGCCACCCGGGAATTGCTGCGTATGAGCGAAATGGTCGAGGTGATGCTGCAACCTGTCATCGAAATCCTAAAATCCGGCGACAAAGTTGCCATCCGCCGCGTCAAGGCCCTGGAGCCCGAGGTGGATCAGTCCAATTCGTCAATCAAACTCTTCCTGGCCCAACTCGAATGGGAAGCGATGGACGAGAGCCAGACCGCTCGCGCCTCAGACCTGAGCAATTATGCCGTTAGTCTCGAACAGGCGGCCGATATCATCGCCCGTCCTATCCTGCGGGTTGCCGACCAGTTGGTGGAACGACGCCTGACCTTTTCCGAAGAAGGCTGGGGCGAACTCATCGATCTCCACGCCCGCGTTTTGAGCAATCTCCAACTTGCCCTCAACGTGCTGATCTCCGAAGATCTGGAATCGGCGCGCCAATTGGTGGCCGAAAAGGATGCGGTCGGCGTCATGGAGCGTCAGAGCATGGGCGGGCATTTCTCCCGCCTGCGATCAGGCAATACCAACAGTTTTGAAACCAGCGAGTTGCACCTCGAGACCGTCCGCTCGCTACGCCGCATCAATTCGCTGATCTGCGGCATCGCCTATTCGATCCTGAGCGAACACGGCGAACTGCTCGGCTCCCGACTGGCCAGGCGCCCGGCGGTGCGATAGCGGTCTGCACGTGATACTGTGCCCGACGTCAGCTCTCAACTGCCCGAGCCGCGGCGCAGCACGGCTGCAAAGAACTCCGCATAGCTGCCGTGCCGGGTGCGGGACATCAGGTCGGACAAGTCCGCAATCGGGTCTGACGACCAGTCGACGCGCAGATCGACCTCGGGATAGGCCTGGTTGCGCGCCACCTTGAGCGCTGCGGAGGTGATGGTGCGCCTGTCGCCACCAGCAAGATTGCCAGCCTGGAGCGCGGCAAACAGGCGTTCGGCCAGATCGCCGGGCCCCTTGATGGCTTCGAGCATCGCGTCCAGCACTGCGCGGCCTGCAATGATGTTTCCGGCCACCGCGACGTTTTCGTCCATGGCGTGGCCGGCATATTCTTCGCATCGGGCGCCGGTCCAGGCGCCAATGCGGCCTTGCGCGTCGATGACGATGGCCTGCCGCCGATCGCTTTCCGGGTCCTGGGCCAGCGCCCCCTGCAAGGCGTTCTCGGCATCGGCAGCGGGCATGGCGGCAAGGGTGTCGACGGCCAGATAGGGATTGGTCATCGCCTGCGTCGCCATGGCGGCCTGGCCGGCGCGCACATGGGGCACCAGCGCGCCAACGGCCGGCCCGGCCGTGGCAGTGGCAACGCCCAGCTCGCCGGTTTGTGAATCTCGCGCAACGATGGAAAAGGTCATGCTGGCAAAATCCTCCTCTCGATATTTATCAGCATAAATTGACGACAGGCGTTATTTATGATGATAAATTACCTATGCCTTGTCTCACGGTGAGGGCTGGGAGGCAATGGTTGAGGGAACGCAAGGAGGTTTCAATGACATCCAAATGGTACGGACTGGCGCCGCTGCTCGCCGCCACCGCATTGGCGCTGGTTTCGCCAGCCGCCGCCCAGACGCCACCCAATGTGCTGATCGTCGGCCAGATTGCCGAGCCACAGTCGCTCGACCCGCAGGTTTCCACTGCGGTCAATGATTTCCGCATCCTGGTCAATATCTATGACGGACTGGTCCGCTATGCCGATGGCACCCTGGAAGTCGAACCCGCCCTGGCCACGGACTGGACGATCTCCGACGATGGGCTGAGCTATACCTTCAATCTGCGTGAAGGTGTCACGTTTCACGACGGCACGCCGTTCAACGCCGAAGCGGTGAAGTTCAACTTCGACCGCATGCTCGATGAGGACCATCCATACTACGATACCGGTCCGTTCCCGCTCTCGTTCAACTTTTCGGCCGTCGAGAGCGTCAACGTGATCGACGAGCACACCGTCGAGTTTGTTCTCACCGAACCCTTCGCACCGTTTCTGTCCAATCTCGCCTACCCCACCGGGCTCATCGTGTCGCCACAGGGCGTGATGGACAATGTGGACGATTACGGGCGCAATCCGTCAGGGACAGGTCCGTACCGGTTTGTCGAATGGCAGTCGAACACCCGTGTCGTGGTCGAGGCCAATGCCGACTATTGGGACGGCGCGCCAGCGCTCGAGGCCGTGGTCTTCCGGCCGATTACCGATGCCAACACGCGGGTTGCCGAAATGCTTTCAGGCGGCATCGACGTCATGGTCGAAGTTCCGCCCGACAATGTCAGCCAGTTCGAGGAGGATTCCGCGTTCGAGGTCTATGAGCAGGCCGGGCCGCATGTCTGGTATGTGATGCTCAACGCCCGGTACGGTCCATTCGCCGATAAGCTGGTCCGCCAGGCCGCGAACTATGCCGTCAACAAGGAGGCTCTGGTCAACGAGGTTCTGCAGGGCACGGCCACGGTCTCGGACAGCCCGATCGCACCGGCGTTCAACTGGGCTTATAACGAAAATCTCGAGCCCTATCCGTACGACCCTGACATGGCCGGGCAATTGCTGAGCCAAGCTGGGGTCGATAGCCCCGAAGTCACCTTCTATGTCACCGAGGGCGGTTCGGGCATGCTCGATCCGGTTACCATGGGCACGGCCATCCAGGCCGATCTCGAGGCCGTTGGGTTCGACGTCACGATCGAGACCTATGAATGGAATACGTTCCTGGGGATCGTGAATCCGGGTCTCGGCGAGGATGTCGACATGGCAGAAATGGCCTGGATGACCAACGATCCCGACGTTCTGCCTTTCCTGACTCTGCGCACGGGTGCTTGGCCGGAAGAGGGCGGATTCAATTCTTCGTACTATTCCAACGAAGAAGTGGATGAACTGCTCGAAGCGGCGCGGGTGGAAACCGACATCGAAGCACGCGGCGATCTCTACAAACAGATGCAGGAAATCGTCTATGAAGACGCGCCCTGGATATTTGTCGCCAACTGGCAGCAGAACGCGGTGACCACCCAGGCCGTGCAGGGCTTCTCGTTGCAGCCCAGCTTCCTGCTGCAATTGCACGACGTCTCCAAGCCTTAGAGCCTTAGATCCGTGCCGGATGGGGCGCCCTCCTCATCCGGCTCTTTGGGCCCCTCTCCCCGGGAGGGAGAAGGACAGGCTCAGCGCCTGGCATTTATGCCTCTCCCGATCGGGGAGAGGTGGCCGGAACCTGGCGCAGGTCGGTGAGGGGGATGCCACGACGCCCCGCAGCGCGAGGAGGACCAGAGATGACCGCCTATATCGGCAAGCGCCTATTGGCCGCGATCCCGGTGATCCTGGGATTGTCGATCATCGTCTTTCTGGTGATGAAGCTCATCCCCGGCGATCCGGCTCAGGCGCTGCTCGGCGCCTATGCCACGCCGGAAAATGTCGAACGCATCAATCGGGTCCTGGGCCTGGATCGCTCCTGGCCCGAGCAATATCTGATCTGGGTCGGCAATCTGCTGCAGGGTGACTTCGGCCGTTCCTACATTCTCAACCGTCCGGTCCTGGACGAAGTGCTGGACCGCTTCGCCGCCACGCTCATTCTGGCCGGGGCTTCGCTGCTCATCTGTTCGGTGCTGGGCATTCTGGCCGGCATCGTCTCGGCAGTCCGCCAGTTTGGCTGGACCGACCGCATCGTCACCTTTTTCGTGCTGATCGGCATTTCCATGCCGGCCTTTTTTCTCGGGCTGGTGCTGATCCTGCTCTTCGCCGTGCATTGGCGGCTGCTGCCCGCCTCGGGCATGTATGCCGTCTATGGCGGCGGCGACCTGCCCGACCTGCTGCGCCATCTCATTCTTCCCGCCGGTACACTGGCCATTGTCGCCACTGGCGTCGTGGCGCGCCTCACCCGCGCGGCCATGCTCGAAGTGCTGCGCCAGGATTTCATCCGCACCGCCCGCGCCAAGGGGCTGAGCGAAAACGCGGTGATCTACCGCCACGCCTTCCGGGCTGCGCTGGTCTCGATCATTCCGGTGATCGGCATTCAGACCGGCTTCGTGCTCGGCGGCGCCGTCTATATCGAAACTGTGTTCCAGTGGCCGGGTCTGGGGCAGATGCTGGTCAAGGCGGTCTCCACCCGCGACCTGCTGCTGGTGCAGGGCGGCGTGCTTGTTGCCGCCACCCTCTATGTGCTCATCAACCTTCTGGCCGACGTCGCCCAGGCCATGCTCGATCCGAGGCTCAAGGCATGACCGATATGACCCTGTCCACGCCCGAACCCCGCAAGCGCCGCAGCAACTGGCAGTTGCTGATGGCCAATCGCCTCGCGGCGGCGGGCCTCTTCCTGTTCGGTTTCATCGTCATTTTGGCCGTGCTGGCGCCGGTGCTGCCGCTGCCCAATCCCGACATCACCGACCAGCCCAATCGTCTGCTGCCGCCCCTCGCCGACGGGCATCTGCTCGGCACCGACCATCTGGGCCGCGATATCCTCTCCCGGTTGATCTGGGGCACGCAGGTGTCGCTGATCGTGGGGGTCAGCGCCACGGCGCTTGCGGCCATTTTCGGATCGTTGATCGGGCTGGTGGCCGGCTATGCACGCGGAGCGACCGACAGCATCTTGATGCGCTTTGTCGATATGCTCATGGCCTTCCCCTATATCCTGCTTGCCATCGCAATCGTGGCGGCGCTGGGGCCGGGCCTGCTCAATGCGCTCTACGCCATTGCCATCGTCAATATCCCGTTCTTCGCCCGCAATATCCGCGGCGTAACGGTCTCGATCCGCAATCGTGAATTCGTCGATGCGGCGCGCCTCTCCGGCAAGAGCCATCCGGCAATTCTCTTCACCGAAGTGCTGCCCAATGTGCTGCCGGTGATCGTTATCACCATGTCCACCACAGTGGGCTGGATGATCCTCGAGACCGCGGGCCTCTCCTTCCTTGGCCTGGGCGCCCAGCCCCCGACTTCGGATCTCGGCTCGATGCTCGGTCAGGCCCGCGCACAGCTCTTCACCGCCCCCCATGCTTCGATCATCCCCGGTATCATGATCTTCCTGTTGGTGATGAGCATCAACCTGCTTGGCGATGGCATTCGGGACGTGCTCGACCCGCGCCTGCGCTCCGGGGCGCTGGATCGCCCCATGCCGGTGACCAAGATCGCGCGCAGGACCAAACCCGCCGCCACGCTCGAAGACGCGCCGGCGCTGGTCGTCGACAACCTCTCGACCGGCTTTGATGACGGCAAGGCCATCACGCCTGCCGTGCGCGATATCAGCTTCCGCCTCGGCAAGGGCGAATGCCTCGGATTGATCGGGGAAAGTGGCTCGGGCAAATCGGTGACTGCGCTTTCACTGATGGGCCTGGTGGCCTCGCCCCCCGGCGTCATCACCGCTGGCGGCGTCTATGTCGGGGGCAGGGAAGTGCTCTGCCTGCGCGAACAGGAATTGATCGGCCTGCGTGGCGGCCGCGTCGCCTATGTCTTCCAGGACCCGCTGACCACGCTCCATCCTCTGTTCCGCGTCGGCGAACAGATCGCCGAGGCCATTCTGGTGCATGAAAGCGTGGGCAAGTCCGAAGCGCATCGCCGCGCCATCGAATTGATGGACACCGTGGGTATTCGTGACGCCCGAAGCCGCGCCAGCGCCTATCCGCATGAACTCTCGGGCGGCCAGCGCCAGCGCATTGGTATTGCCATGGCGCTGGCCAACGACCCCGACATCATCATTGCCGACGAACCCACGACCGCGCTCGACGTCACGGTCCAGGCCCGCATTCTCGAACTGCTGCAGAACCTGCGCCGGGAACGGGGCTTGGCGCTCCTGCTCATCACCCATGATTTCGGCGTCGTCGCCCAGGTCTGCGACCGCGTCGCGGTGATGAAGAATGGCGAAATTGTCGAGCAGGGCGAGACCGGCGCTGTGCTGCGCGATCCGCAACATGACTACACCAAGCGCCTGATCGCCTGCGTACCCGAACTAGGGGAAGGGCAGGCCTTCCTCGACCGCGTGCGCCCTCTCTTTGTGGAGGCCCGGACATGAGCGACAATGCTGTCGAAATGCGCGACCTGGTCAAGACCTTTGGCGGCGGGCGCCGCCTGTTCGGGCGCAAGGCCAGTGAGGTCCACGCCGTAAAGGGCATTTCCCTCGATCTGCAACGCGGCGAGACCCTGGGCATTGTCGGGGAAAGCGGCTCGGGAAAGTCCACCCTGGCCCGCATGCTGGTGGGGCTGGAAGCCCCCACCTCGGGCACCATGCAGATCGACGGCAAACCTTGGGCCGAGCTGGCCGCTACCGGCTCCCGCGCCTTTGGCCGCACCATTCAGTATGTGTTTCAGGACCCGGTGGCCTCGCTCAATCCGCGCAAGACCATCGGCGAGATTCTCGACGTGCCGTTGCGCCTGCTTTGCGGCTATGACGCCGGCAAGCGCGCCAGCCGCAAGAAGGATCTTGTCGACGCGGTGCAGATGCCGCTCGATACGCTTGAGCGCTTCCCGCACGAGTTTTCCGGCGGTCAGGCCCAGCGCATTGCCATTGCCCGGGCCCTCGCGGCCGAGGCGCGGATCCTGGTGCTGGACGAACCGGTTAGCGCGCTCGATGTGTCGGTTCAGGCCCAGGTTCTACTCCTGCTCCAGCAATTGCGCGACGATCTGGGGTTGTCCTACCTGTTCATCAGCCACGACCTTGCGGTGGTCGAATCGATTTCCGATCGTGTCGCGGTCATGTATCTGGGTGAGGTGGTGGAGGTTGGCCCCGCTGCCCGCCTCTTTGCCGCCCCGCAGCATGATTACACGCGGGCGCTCATCGCCAGCGCCCCGCGCCTGACTTCACCGGATATGGCATGAACGAGATCGACCCGGCGCTGACCGACCTGCCCCGCCGCAAGCGGACCGACGAGATTGTCGATGCCATCAAGCGCATGATTGTCGAGCACGGGCTGGCCCCCGGCGACCGCCTGCCGCAGGAACGCGACCTCATCACCCAGTTCGCCGCCAGCAAGGGCACGGTTCGTGAAGCGCTCAAGGCGCTCGAGGTGCAGGGGCTGATCTCGGTGCGCACGGGGCCAGGCGGCGGCGCCTTTATCGAGCGGATGTCGGAAGGGCGGGCTATGAGCCTGCTGTCCAATTTCCTGTTCGCCAAGAACCTCTCGATTGCCAATATCTATGAGATGCGCAAGGCGCTCGAACCGCTGGTGGCCGCCAGCGCCACCCCGCATATCGACGAAGCCGGATTGAAACGGCTCGAAGCCATCATCTCGGTCTATGACCATGAACCCGCCGATGCGACCGAACGTTGGAACCAGCGCATGGCCGAGCTCGATTTCCATGGCGTGGTGGCCGAATATGCCGACAATCCCATCCTTGCCTTCACCTGCCGGTTCCTGCAGCGCCTGCTCAAGGATCTGGCGATTGCCCAGGATATCTATGTCCAGCCCGAACCGGTGCTGCGCCAGTCCGGCATCGAGCATCAGCGCGATCTGATCGCGGCCATGCGCCGCCGCGATGCCGATGCCGCCGCTGCGATCCTGGCCGAGCACATGGCCGAGGCCGAACAGCACATGCTGGGTTTGCAGGCCAGGCTGATGGATCGGTTCCTGAGCGAAGATGCCACCCCGCGCCGGGTGAAAAGGCGCCGTATCCCATGATCGATACCGATCATCTGCGCGATTGCCTGCTCGAACTGCTACAGACCCCCAGCCCCGTCGGCATGACAGGCCGGGCCGTGTCGCTGGTCGATGGCTGGCTGCGCGAGCTGGGGTTCGTACCGAAATACACCCGCCGCGGCGTGCTCTATGTCGAGGTTGGCGACGGTGCGCCGCGCCGGGCGCTGGCAGCCCATCTCGATACGCTCGGCGCCATGGTCACCGAACTCAAGCCCAATGGCCGGCTGGCCCTGCGCAATACCGGCACTTGGGCGGCCCGCTTTGCCGAAGGCGCGCGGGTCACAGTGTTCTCCGACCACGCAACCCATCGCGGCACCATTCTGCCGCTCAAGGCCTCGGGGCATCGCTTCAATACTGCAGTCGACACCCAGCCGGCCGATTGGGACAATCTCGAAATCCGCATCGATGCCGTGTTGCCCGACAAGGCCGCGCTTGTCGCTGCCGGGTTCAATATCGGCGACATGGTCGCCATCGATGCCCAGCCTGAGATCGTCGACGGGTTCATCGTCTCCCGCCATCTCGACGACAAGGCGGGCTGTGCCACGCTGCTCGCCGTGCTCAAATCCATTGCCGATGGTCACACCAGGGTGGCAACGCCATTCCAGGCCATGTTCACCATTGCCGAGGAGACCGGTATTGGAGGCACCCACGGGTTCGGCCCCGAGGTGGAGGAATTGCTCGCCATCGACAATGCGGTCACCGCGCCGAACCAGGCCAGCCGTGATGATGCGGTGACCATCGCCATGCGCGACCGGCAAGGCCCGTTCGATGAGCGGATGACCCGACGGATGCTGGCGCTCTGCGCCGAGCATGACATCCCCCATGTCCGCGATACCTTCCGCCACTATCGCTCCGATAGCGCCGCGGCGGTCGAGGCGGGATGGGACATCCGGGTGGGGCTGGTGTGCTTTTCGCTCGACAGTTCGCATGGCTGGGAGCGCACGCATATGGAATCACTGGAGGCCTTGGCGCAATTGTTGCGGGCCTATGTCGGATCGAGGATAGATCGCCGCTGAACGCCCGCAATCAGCACACGCTTTTTCTTTCGGGCTCGCGTCTTCGCGCCTACGACCATGCAATAGTTGCACACTAAGCCGAATATTCCGACCGACCGCGATGTCGGAGACAGCGCAGCCCCGTTTCGAGTTTGTCAGAGCAAGGCGGCGTTACTTGTCTGGTGTTTAGCCACAATCTCGGGCCTTCGCAGCGCCAGGCCGCTTAGCCAGCCTGCAGGGCCAGGATATGCGCCTCCCTGAAGAACCCACGCGTCTTAAACATAACACTTTACCTAACAATTTTCATTAGAGTAGCCTTTGGTTAGCTAGAAAACAAAGAAGTTAGCTAACGGAGGGGAAGATGAGTCATATTAGCCGCAGGGCATTCATCGCGGCGTCGACCGCGTTTGCTGGGTCGCTCCTGATGTCAGGACTGGCGCGTGGTCAGTCCACGCCGGAGTCCGCTTTTCTGCAGGCCGAGGTCGATTCCGGGGCATTGCCGCCTGTCGCCGAGCGCCTGCCGGTTAACCCGCTGGTGATTACTCCGCTGGAGCGGGCAGGGCAGCAAGGCGGCGACTGGCAGCATGCGCTGGTGGGCGGGGGATCGCTCTCGATGCTGGTGCGATACCAGGGTTATGAACCGTTGGTCCGCTTTGATCCGGAATGGACCGGAGTCATTCCCAATGTGGCCGAAAGCTACGAAGTGAGCGCGGATTCAACAGAATACACCATCAAGCTGCGCGAGGGGCATAAATGGTCCGATGGCCAGCCCTATACAACTGCCGATATCCAGTTCTGGTACGATGCCTATTTCACCGATGAGCAGACCAATCTTGGGCCCCAGTCATTCTGGGCGGTGGACGGCGAAAAGGCCGTTCTTGAAGTGATCGACGAGACGACCTTCAAGGTCCGCTTCGCTGGCCCGAACGGCTTCTTCCTGCAGCAGCTTGCATGGGCTCAGAACGATCAACTCACCCGCTGCCCCAAGCATTATCTCGAGCAGTTCCATATCCGTTACAATCCGGATGCCGACAAGCTGGCGCAGGAGGCCGGGATGGAAAGCTGGATCGCGCTTTTCCAGCGCGAGGTCGGCTTCCAGGATGACAATACCTTCTTCCAGAACGCCAATCGTCCAACCCTGAACGCCTGGTATTTCACCGAGGCGCCAGGGCAGAACACCGAAATATCGGTGGCTGTGCGCAATCCATTCTACTTCAAGGTCGACACGCAAGGCACACAACTGCCTTACTTCGATCGCGTGGTCTATCAGATGGTCGCAGACCCCGAAGTGCTGCTGCTCAAGACTTTGCAGGGCGAAATCGACTTGATGGATCAGTACATCGCGACGCCTGCCAATAGGCCGACCCTGTTTGATGGCATGGAAAGCGGCGATTACGGCTTCTACACCCTCAGGGAGACGGCTGCGAACGTCATGGTGTTCCAGCTCAATCTCAACCATACCGATGCAACCAAGAACGAGTTGTTCAATACGGTCGAATTCCGCCAGGCGATGTCGCTTGCGGTAGATCGCCAGGCACTGATTGACGCAGTGTTTATCGGGCAGGGCAGCCCGGCACAGGCCTCGATCATTGAAGGCGATCCGCTTTACAATGAGCGCCTTGCCAAGGACTTCACCGAGTTCGATCCGGCACGGGCCAATGAGATGCTCGATGCCATCGTGCCGGAAAAGGACGGGGAGGGCTACCGCCTCGACAAGGAAGGTCGCCGCCTGTCGATCATCTTCGAGATCGATCAGAGCCGGACAACCTTCCTGGACATGTTCGAGCTGGCCATTCCCATGTTCCGCCAGGTGGGGCTGGATGTGCAAATGCGCACAATGGATCGATCGCTCTGGGAAGAACGGGTGCGGCGCGGTCGTGCCTTCGACGCCACGGCGCACCAGTTCGGCGCCAATTCTGGTCTCGCGGCCATGCTGGACGCGCGGTACTTTGTGCCGTTAAACGCCAATTCCCTCTATGCTCCCGGGTGGTCGCTCTACTTCACCCAGCCGGATAATCCTGACTCAATTGAGCCACCACCTGCCGTCAAGGCGCAACAAGATCTCTACCGTGAACTGACCGGCACAGGCGATGCGGCCCGGCAGCAAGAGATCATGGCGCAAATCCTTGAAAATGCTGCGGATCTGTTCATGACCTTCGGCGTCAGCCTGCCGGCCGATGGCTACGGCATCGTCAAGAACGACATGGTCAACGTGATGCAGTCCATGCCGAACTCGTTCGGCTGGCCGACGCCCGGACCTGCTCGACCCGAGCAGTTCTTCAAGGGCTAGCCAGCCGTTACTCCGCGTCCTCTCGACGCTGGCGCCGACCTCACGGGGTCGGCGCTCCTCTAAACTCGCACCCAAAAGATTGCCATGCTCGACGCTGCACCCAAATCGACCGATCACCTGCGCACTCCGGACTGGTACCGGACGGCTACGCGCTGGACCCAGTTGACGCTGGCGGAAGACGATCCAATCCGTTTCGACCCGGCCTTTTGGGTGGACGTGTTCAAGCGGACGCAATCCAACGCCACGTGTATCAGTGCGGGCGGCTATGTGGCCTATTATCCAAGCAAGGTCCCGCTGCACTATGTCAGCAAATTCCTCGGCGATACCGACCCGTTTGGGGCACTTGTCGAGGGCGCACGGCAGCTCGATATGCACGTTATGGCTCGCGTCGATCCGCACGCCATCCATCAGGATGCCGCAGATGCCCATCCAGAGTGGGTGATGGTGGATCGGGCCGGCAATCGCATGCGGCACTGGGCTTTTCCGGATGTGTGGGTTACCTGCGCCTATTCGGATTACAACTTCAAGTTCATGCCCGAGGTGCTGCGGGAGATCACCGCGAACTACGACATCGACGCCATTTTCGCCAACCGCTGGCAGGGCCACGGGGTGTGCTATTGCGACGCTTGCCGCACCGATTTCAGGGCTGCATCGGGGCATGAGCTACCATTGACCAATAGTCTCGATGACCCGGCCTGGCTGGCTTGGGGTGCATGGCGCCGCAGCAAGCTCAGCCGGCTCGTGGTTGAATGGGACGAGGCGATGAAGGCCATCAAGCCCCATACCAGCTTCATTCCGAACATGGGTTCGGTTTCGCTGATGGAATTCGACCTGCCGATAATCGAGAAATACTGTCCGTTCCTCTGCGTGGACGATCAGGGCAGACAGGGGACCGAACCGGTCTGGATGAGCGGCCGGAACGGCAAGCGCATGCGCGCCACTTTCCGCGATCGTCCGGCCATTCTCATCACGTCTATCGGCCCGGAGGAGGCTCATCGCTGGAAGGATGCGGTCACGCTCGGTCCCGAGATCCAGGCCTGGATCGATAGCGGCACCACACAGGGCCTGTTGTCCTGGTTCACCAAATTTAATGGCGTCGTCCCCGATGAGCGCTGGATTGCGCCAGTGGCCGACAGTTTCGCCCTGCACGCCCGGCTCGAGCCCGCATTGGCCGAAACAGTCCCGACGGCGGAGATCGCCATTCTAGATCCCACGACCACTCTCAGACATTACGATCACGCCTCGCGCCGTGAGGCCGAGGCCCATGACCTTGGATTCTACCAGGCGCTGGTCGAGGCGCGGCTGCCATTCGAAATGCTTTCTGATGCCGCTATGACACCGGAGCGGATGGACCAGTACAAGGTTCTGATCCTGGCCAACTCGACCTGCCTTTCCCAAGAGCAGGCAGAGGCGATCAAGGCCTATGTGTCGCGTGGCGGGTCGCTGGTCGTGGCGCATGAAACGGGCACACGGACGCCAGGCAATGAGGCACGCCAAAATCCGCTGCTGGCTGACCTGCTGGGTTACACGGTCACTCGCCCCGTGCGCGGACCGGTCAAGAACACCTATGTAGCACTCAATGGCGAGCATCCGATCACCCGGGGCTTTGATGGGGCGGCCCGTATCATGGGCGGAACGCAACTGATCGGCGTGGACGCCGCACCAGACACCGTCCATCCCTTTCTTTATGTACCGGACTTCCCTGATCTGCCAATGGAGGAGGTCTATCCGCGCCAGGCGCCCCAAGGTGCAGCCGTGATTGCGCGCGAGCATGAAGGCGGCGGGCGCACAGTCTATATTCCGTGGAATATCGGGGCGATCTTCTGGGAAGTCCTGGCGGGCGATCATGCGCGGCTGATCGCCAACAGCGTTCATTGGGCGCTCGGCAAGAGACCCGATGTCGAACTCGAGGGCAGGGGCGTGGTCGACCTGTCGGTGCGTGAAGGCGAGGGGACACTGCTGGTCCTTATCAACAACCTTACAAATCCGATGATGATGAAGGGACCGATCCGCGAGGTCTATCCGATCGGGCCGCTCACGGTCTCAGTTCGCGTCCCTGAAGGCCGTTCCCTTCGTCGGGCTCGTCGCGCCGCGAGTGGGGACGAGCTTGAATTCACGCTTGCCGAAGGCCGCGTTCGTGTCAGCATCGCACAATTGTCGAGCCTGGACGCGATTCAGTTCGACTGGAGCTGATGCGGGCGGGAGGAGACGCTCATGTTGCGCTATGTCATCAAACGGATCCTGTACATGATCCCGACATTGTTCGGGCTGTCGCTGATCGCGTTCATGATTATCCAGCTGCCGCCTGGCGACTATGTGACCTCAATGATCGCGTCCATGCAGGACTCGGGGGCCAATGTTGACCCCCGTCAGGTCGAGCGGCTGCGCGAGATATACGGCTTTAATGACCCGATCTGGGTGCAGTATTTCAAGTGGATCAGCGGCATTCTGCTGCGCGGCGATTTTGGCTATTCCTTTGAGTGGAACCGGCCGGTTGCCGAGCTGATCTGGGAGCGCATGGGCTCGACGCTGGCGATTTCCATCGCCTCGCTGCTTTTCGTCTGGGCGGTGGCCCTGCCAATCGGCATCTATTCGGCGGTGCGCCGTCACACCGTCGGCGATTATTTCTTTACCTTGGTGGGCTTCGTCGGCCTCGCCGTGCCCAATTTCATCTTGGCGCTGGCGCTGATGTACTTCAGCTACCGTTATTTCGGCCAGAGCGTGGGTGGCTTGTTCTCGCCCGAATATGTCGAAGCGCCCTGGAGCTGGGGCAAATTCGTGGACCTTCTGGGCCATCTGTGGATACCGATCATTGTCATCGGCACATCGGGAACGGCTGCCCTGATCCGGGTGTTGCGCGCTAACCTGTCGGACGAGTTGCACAAGCCCTACGTGATCACCGCCAAGGCAAAAGGTCTGCCGGGCTACAAGGTGGTGCTGAAGTATCCGGTGCGGATCGCGCTGAATCCATTCGTGTCAGCTATCGGCTGGGTGCTACCGGAACTGATTTCAGGCGTGACCATCACCGCCATTGTACTCAACCTGCCCACCGCCGGGCCGCTACTGCTGCGCTCCCTGATTAGCCAGGACATGTACTTGGCAGGCAGTTTCATCCTGCTCATGGGGGTGCTCACCCTGATCGGCATGCTGGTGTCCGACCTGCTGCTCGCCCTTCTCGATCCTCGAATCCGGTTCACATGATGACAGTTCATACCTTCATCGACGAGGAGCCCGAAACCGGGCCATCGACCACGCCGCTCAAGCCCAGCAAGGCGACAAGCGATATGGGCGATGCAAACCAGTGGACGCTGATCTGGTACAAATTCTCGCGCAACAAGCTGGCGGTGGTTTCCGGTTTCGTTATCCTGTTCTTCTGCCTCGTGGGGCTGTTTGCAGAAGTGCTGGCGCCGTCCGTGCCGGATGCGTCGCGTCCGCAATTCACCAATGCACCGCCGCAGAACCTGGGCTTTTTCGTCACCGATGCGGACGGCTCCAGCCGCTTTCAGCTTCATGTGACCGGCTACACCATGGAAGTCGATCCCGCCTCCCTGCGCCGCAGCTACGTTGTCGATCCTGAGCAGATCGTTCCGGTCGGGCTGTTCGTCCAAGGCGCACCCTACAAAATGTGGGGGCTGTTTGACGCCAATATTCATCTGTTGGGGCCCGTCAACCACGACGACACGATGTATCTGCTTGGCACCGACCGGCTCGGGCGCGATCTGCTGAGCCGGCTGATCCATGGCACCCGCATCTCCATGTCGATCGGTCTGGTCGGGGTCAGCATAAGCCTCGTGCTCGGAGTGATATTGGGGGCGCTGTCCGGCTTCTATGGCGGGGTGGTCGACACCGTGATCCAGCGCGTCATCGAGGTCATTTCCTCAATGCCCACCATTCCCCTCTGGCTCGGTCTGGCGGCGGCCATCCCCCTCACCTGGTCGCCATTAATGGTCTATTTCATTATTACTCTGATCGTGTCGCTTTTTGGCTGGACGGGCCTGGCGCGCGAGGTGCGCGGCCGGTTCTTCGCACTGCGCGGAGAAGACTTTGTCACCGCAGCCAAGCTTGACGGATCGAGCGAGCGGCGCGTCATATTCCGACACATCCTGCCATCGCTCACCAGCCACATCCTGGCAGTCGTGACGCTGGCGCTGCCAACCATGATCGTGGCCGAAACGGCGCTGAGTTTCCTTGGCATCGGCCTCAAGGCGCCAATCGTGTCTTGGGGCGTCCTGCTGCAGGAAGCGCAGAACGTGCGCACCATCGCCAATGCGTCCTGGCAACTCGTCTGGCCGGCAGGGGCCGTTGTCGTGACCGTGTTGGCCTATAACTTTCTTGGTGACGGTCTCCGCGATGCCGCCGACCCCTATGAGGCCTGATCCATGCTGACCAGTCCGGAAATGACCGCCAGAACCGCTGATCTCGACGAGGATGTTGTCCTTGAGGTCCAGGATCTCAGTCTCGACTTCCGCTTGCGCACCGAAGTCTTGCACGCTGCCCGCAACGTTAACCTCAAGCTGCGCCGGGGCAAGACGCTGTGCCTGGTCGGCGAGAGCGGCTCGGGCAAGAGCGTCACGGCGCGGGCGCTCATGCATATTATCGACCGCAACGGCGCGATTGCCGGTGGCCGCATCCTGCTCAAGGACCAGAAGGGCGACATCGACATCGCCACACTGGATGAACGCGGCAAAGAGCTGCTCTCGATCCGTGGCGGCCGCATAGGACTGATCTTTCAGGAACCGATGAGCTCGCTGTCACCGGTTCACACCATTGGCAGCCAGATCATCGAGGCGGTTCGGCTGCACAGCAGGATGAACAAGTCCGAGGCGCGCGAGCGCACCATCGACTTGCTGCGGCAGGTGGAAATCCCAAATCCCGACAAGATGGTGGACCGCTACACGTTCGAGTTTTCCGGCGGTATGCGTCAGCGTGCCATGATCGCGATGGCTCTTGCTTCTGACCCTGACATTCTGATCGCCGACGAACCGACGACCGCGCTCGATGTCACGACGCAGGCTGAAATACTCGACCTCATCAAGAGGCTGCAGGAAAGCCGCAGCATGGCCATGCTGCTAATCACCCATGACATGGGGGTGGTCGCCGAGGTCGCGGATGAAGTGGCGGTCATGCATTTCGGGCGCATTGTCGAGTTCGGCAGTGTCGATGAGATCTTCTACACGCCCAAGCACGCCTATACCCAGCGCCTGCTGGATTCGACCGTAAAGCTGGAACAGAACCGCCGCGCGGCGACGCGAGTGGAAACGCCTGTGGGCCAAGAGATTATCCTTTCTGCTCGCAATTTGACCAAGGTGTATGGTGCGACAAAGGGCTGGCTCGGAGGCAAAAGTTTCGCGCTCAAGGCTGTCGACGATGTCAGCTTCGATCTACGCGCCGGAGAAAATCTGGGTATTGTGGGCGAAAGCGGGTCGGGCAAGACTACGCTGGGGCGGATGCTGCTGCGCACGGTTGAGCCGACCTCAGGCGATGTCACCTTCTTTGGGCAGGAGGCCCCGGTTGAGGTCACTGGACTGAGCAAGCGGGGACTGCGCGATTTTCATCGCCAGGTTCGGCTCGTTTTTCAGGATCCGTTCGCTTCGCTCAACCCGCGCATGACCGTTCGCGACATAGTTGGTGACCCCCTCGTGGTGGCCAGCACACTAAGTGGCAAGGCGCTGGACGACCGGGTGGCCGAATTGCTTGAGCTTGTGGGTCTGGACCCCGCAATGCGCGAGCGATATCCGCATGCGTTCTCTGGGGGACAGCGGCAACGCATCGGCATTGCGCGGGCGCTGGCGCTGGATCCACGGATTATCATCGCCGATGAAGCCACGGCGGCGCTCGACGTCTCGATCCGCGCGCAAATTCTGGACCTGCTGTTGTCGATCCAGAAGCGGCTCGACCTCAGCTTCATCTTCATCTCCCACGATATCTCAGTAGTCCGTTATTTCTGTGACCGGGTCGCGGTGATGCATCGCGGCAAACTGGTTGAGCTGGGAACGGCCGAACAGATCTGTACCGCACCTCGTGAGGCCTACACCAAGAGCCTGATCTCGGCGGTGCCCAACCCTGATCCGCGCAACAAGCGGATGATGCATCGCACCCGGTTCCGTGCCTAGAAGGATTATCTCGTGCCAAGATTTGCCGCCAATCTATCGTTTTTGTACCAGGAAGTCCCCCTTATCGAACGCATCGCCAAAGCCGCCGCAGACGGCTTCGGAGCCGTCGAATATGTTTCGCCATACGAACTGGACAAGCACGAAATCGCGGACGCTCTGGGCCAGGCCGGTGTCGGCCAGGCCCTATTCAACCTTCCTGCCGGGGATTGGGCTGCGGGTGAACGTGGCATTGCCTGCCTTCCCGATCGCATCGAAGAATTCCGGGCCGGTCTGGATAAGGCCGTGAGCTATGCCCGGACGTTGAATTGCCCGATGGTCAATTGCCTGGCCGGGCTTGCTCCGGAAGGAGCGGATGCAGCACTGCTGGACCGGACGTTGGCGGATAATCTTGCTTATGCGGCACCGCGTCTCGCCGATGCAGGCATCGCGCTGGTTTTTGAACCGATCAATCGCCGCGACATGCCGCGTTATCATGTGTCCACGACAAATCATGCCGAGACGATCATGGCCATGGCCGGCGTGGATAACCTCAAGATTCAGTATGATTTCTACCACATGCAGATTTCGCAGGGGGATCTGGTCCCCACATTCGAACGCCTGTTCGACCGGATCGGTCATGTGCAGATCGCTGACAACCCGGGCCGCAACGAGCCTGGCACCGGTGAAATCAATTATGGCTTTGTGCTCGCTGCGCTCGACCGGCTGGGATACGCCGGTTGGGTGGGCTGCGAATACAAACCGGCGACAACCACAAGTGCGGGCCTGGACTGGATGGCTCCCTATCGGAAGGAGGGTTGATCGATGAAGATCGGCTTTATCGGACTGGGCGTCATGGGGCGCCCCATGGCCGGTCATTTGCTGGCCGCTGGACACGAACTGCTTGTACATCGCGTCAAGCCGGCGTCACAACATCTGGTCGACGCCGGTGCTGTGGCCAAGGAAAGTCCGCGGGCAGTGGCAGAGGCCGCTGACGTGGTTATCCTCATGGTGCCGGACACGCCCGACGTCGAAGCGGTGCTGTTTGGCCCCGAGGGCGTCGCGGAGGGTCTTTCCAAGGGCGATCTTGTCATTGACATGAGCTCGATATCCCCGGTGGCGACGAAAGACTTTGCGGCAAGACTGGCGGCAATTGGCGTGGATTATCTTGATGCTCCTGTCTCAGGAGGAGAGGTGGGCGCCAGGAACGCCGCGCTCACGATCATGGTGGGTGGCAAGGAGGAGATCTTTGACCGCGCGCTGCCCCTGTTCCAGCTCATGGGCAAAAACATAAATCGTGTCGGCGGTGTCGGCGATGGGCAGACGGCCAAGGTTGCGAACCAGATTATTGTGGCTCTGACCATCGAGGCAGTCGCCGAAGCGCTGACCTTTGCCAAGCAGGCCGGCGCCGATCCGGCCAAGGTGCGCGAGGCGCTGATGGGTGGGTTTGCCTCCTCTCGCATACTCGAACTGCATGGCGAGCGCATGATCCAGCGCACATTCGACCCTGGGTTCCGCATCCGCCTGCATCGTAAGGACCTTGCCCTGGCACTTGACGCTGCCAGAACGCTGGAGGTGGCGCTGCCCAATACTGCCTCGACCGCTCAACTGATGAATGCCGCACTCGCATTGGGTGACGGCGATAAGGATCACTCGGGACTCATCCGCACTCTTGAGGCGCTGGCCGGCGCCAAGGGCTGAGCCATTCACATCACTGGAGCCAGCATCGGCGTTCTCACGCCGGACGGTATCCTATTGCCTGGAGACAGAATAATGCCGCTTGATAAGCTTCCCCAGACGCCATTTGGTGCGGTCTATTTCCGCAAGTCCAACCCGCCGCGCGAAGATTGGGACAGGGACTATGGCGTGGCCTCGGAGGACGGCCTCAATGTCTTCCGCCACTGGTTCATGTGGTCGGCGATCGAACGCAAGCCGGGTCAGTATGACTGGGAGGATTATGACCGTCAGATGGATCTGGCCGCCAAGAGCGGCATGAAGACCATTATTGCCGAGCTGACCCATACGGTTCCAGACTGGGCCTATCGCAAGTTCGCGCACGCCAGACAGATCCGGTCCGACGGGCGCCCGTTGGAGGCTTCCATGGGGGTCAGTGCCGCGGTCGGAGGGTTTGCGCACAATGGCGGCGGGGCAGGGTCGCTCACAATGAACTGCCCGGAGGTCAAAGAAGCGGCCGGCGCATTCCTGACGGCATTGGCGACCCGATACAAGGGGCATCCCGGACTTCTGGGTTACGATGTCTGGAACGAGGTCAACTATTCGGCCGATGTCGATTTCTCAGATTACATGCAGGCCGATTTCCGCCTGTGGCTGAAGGAAAAATATGGTGATCTCGAATCCCTGGCGGAGGCTTGGTATCGCTATTCCTATGCCGACTGGGACGACATCGAGGCGCCGCGGGAAGTGGCTGCCTATCCGCAGAACCTGGATTGGCTCGAATTCAAGCGCGACAATTACTATGGCCAGATGCAGTGGCGCATCGATACGATCCGGTCAGTCGATCAGGATTGCCTGATTGCGGCGCATGGCGTGGGCGGGGCCATTCCCAATATGGCCTCGAACGGTGCCGACGACTGGTTGGCCGCGTCCAAGGTTGAGCTTTACGGGCTCACATGGGTGCCGGGTCGCCGTGGCTTCAAGCCGTGGCAGAACTTCTTCGGTCCCGATCTGACTCGCGCGGCGGCGCGGGGCAAGAAATGGTGGCATGCCGAGCGTCCCGGCGGTCCGCTGTGGATGCAGCCCCAGGTACTTGGCCGGGACAAGGATGACGCGCGGGTCATGGAACCCGAAGACATCCGGCTGTTGACCATGACCTCCTTCGCCGCCGGGGCGACCGGGGTGCTCAATCTGCGCTATCGCCCTCTGCTGGACGGTCCGCTATTCGGCGCCTTCGGGTCCTATGGCATGGATGGCAGCCGCACAAAACGCTCCGACATGGCCAGCACCATCGCCAAGTGGTCTAACGCACCGGAGCAACAGGACCTGTTTTCGGCCCGGCCGGTCAAAGGAGATATCGGGATCCTCGTTATTCCCGAGGCGCAGGCCTGGGACTACCTGCTCAATCACAAGCACTGCCCGGAAACCTATCGACAAGCCATGTGGGGCGCCTATCGCGGCTTTTTCGACAATGGTGTGCAGGCCGATTGGGTGCATGTCGACGACATTGCCGACTATGACGTGCTCTATGCGCCTTATCCAATCAGCATGACCAGCCAGACGGCCAAGGCTCTTGCCGATTGGGTCGCAGCGGGCGGGACCCTGATATCGGAAGCGACGCCAGGCTATTTCGGCGACCGCGGCAAGGTCGGCACGGTTCAGCCCAATAATGGGCTGGATGCCGTGTTCGGCGCGCGGGAGGCCGAGGTCGAGTTCATGCCCGATATCGGCGATCGCATCACCTTCTCCTTTGCCGGGGTGACTGTTCGGGGCGGCGGATTCCTGCAGTCTTACGTACCAACGAGCGGACGTGTTCTGGGCAATTTCTCCGATGGTCGCGCCGCCATTGTTGAAAACAGCTTCGGTTCCGGCCGGAGTTTGCTGGTCGGCACGCATCCGGGTGTCGGCTATTTCACCAAGAGCGAGGCGGGCAATCTGAGCTACTTCGCTGAGGTGCTGGGATGGGCGGGACGCGCGCAGCGGGTCAAGCTATCGGACAACCGGCTGCAAGCCCGCCTGCACCAGGACGAGAATGGGCGAAAGGTTCTCTGGCTGCTCAATCCCACGCGCCAGGCCTTGCCAGTCAGTGTTCTGGTCGATGGCAGGCAGTTTTCACCTGGGCGGATCTATTGGGGCCAACCAAGCGAAGCCGGTCTGGGCGGCCAGATTAGCCTGCCGCCACGGGACTGCATAATTGCTTCTTGCTCACAGATGTAACCTAACGCGATCAGTGTGAGTTATGTTGCGTTATGATGAAAGGATGTCTATCAGCAGTTAGGTTTTCAGGAGAGCACTTTTGGCACGTGTCACACTCGCCACGATAGCGAAGCAGACTGGCTTTTCCAAGTTCGCCGTATCCAGGGCGCTTTCGGGCAAGAGCGGTGTCAGCGAAGAAACACGCGTGATTGTGCAACAGGCTGCGGCTGATCTGGGCTATCTGCGTCCAGTCAGCGCGGAGACACCCAATCTGCTGGGCATTGTTTTCCACGATGCCGACCTTGTGAACTCCGAGCTGCATCTATTGATACAGACCGGCTTTCAGGCCGAGGCCCAGCGCCGCGGCTATCAGGCGCGCATGATCTGGACCCATCTGGTCGACGAGATTGAAGCATTTGCGCTCAACTGCGCCGGAGTCGCCATGGTTGGACCGCATATGCGCGAGAGCATGTACAAGGTGAAGGGGCTGGGCATTCCACTGGTGCGCAATGGTTGGATAGAACCGCTTGAGACCTTTGACATGGTACACGGGACCGACCACGAAGCCGGTGCGGCGGTTGCCAAATACCTTCTAGATCTTGGTCATCGCAGGATCGCCTATGTGCATGGCGCGCCGCATTATCGGGGCCGCCGGGAGCGGTTCTACGGACTGCGCGAGGTGCTGGAAATGCACCCGGACGTGCAGCTGCGGCAGATGACATTCGATGCGGAATATCAGTTCCTCGACCGCTTGCGCGAGATTCAGGAAGAGGGGTTTGAACCCACCGCTTATTTCTGTGCGCATGACGGGCTGGCGCTGACCGCCATGTCACAATTGATGCATCTGGGCTACCGCATCCCGCAGGATGTCACCGTCATCGGATTCGGTGACTTCTCTGCTGCAACGCAGATCACCCCCAACCTGACGACGGTAAAGACGCTTGGGCAGGAGATCGGGGCAGGGCTCGCGCGACTACTAGACGACAGGGTTCACGACCGCAGCAATCCTGCGGTTCCGCTGCGAATCATGGTCACCGGACATTTGGTAGAACGCCATTCATCCGGACCGGCGCCTATCCGTGCGGTTGACGGAGCCTCCGGGCGGTAGGCGCGGGGCTTTAGCTGGGCCTGGTGGCGACTGAAGTTCGCGTCGCGCCAATCGGCCGCTGGAAGCTCTCACGGTTCGTGCATTGCAGCGGGTGCCAGTTCGCCCGCAATGGTTGGGACCAATTCTGCGACCGTTGGATGGATGTGCATTGTGTTGGTGAGCGCATCCACCTTCGCCCCCATCTGGATCATGTCCAGGATGGAATGGATCGCTTCATCTCCCCCCGGCCCGAATATTGCGCCACCCAGGATTGCGCGGGTTTCAGCGTCGACGACAATCTTCATCAGGCCCTGCGTTTCACCCTTTTCGACGGCGCGGCCCACCCGCGTCATCGGGCGTTTGCCGATCAGGACCTTGTGGCCATTCGCAAGGGCCTGGGCTTCCGACAGCCCGGTCCGGCCCAATGGCGGATCAATGTAGAGACCGTAGCTCATGACGCGGTCCGAGACCTTGCGGTCGCCGCCATCGAGCAGGTTGGACGCGACAATTTCAAAGTCATTATACGAGGTGTGGGTGAAGGCGCCTTTCCCGTTGCAGTCTCCCAGGGCCCATATGCCGGGGATGTTGGTTTCCAAGCGATCATTGACCCGAACAAAGCCGCGCTTGTCGCTTTCCACCCGCGTTTGCTCGAGACCCAGATCGTCGGTATTTGGCTGGCGGCCGACCGCGAGCAGGATGTGGGAACAGGCGATTTCGGGTTCGCCGGTGGTGCAATCCACCCCCACCACGGGCCCGGTCTCCGAGCGCGAAAAGTGGATACACTCGGCATTGGTCCGCACCGCAATGCCTTCTGCTTCCAGAACGTCGCGGATCGCCTCAGAGATTTCCGGATCCTCCTTGCCGGCCAGATGCGGGCCGCGCTCGATGATGGTCACGCGAGATCCGAAGCGCCGGAACATTTGCGCAAACTCGAGCCCGATATAGCCACCGCCGACAATCGCCAGATGCTGAGGACGTTCCTTCAGCCAGAACAGGTCCGAATTGGTTAGCGCCTCGACCTGATCGAGACCGGGGATATCGGGAATGGCGGCACGCGCGCCGACATTGAGAAAGATCTGATCGGCCTCATAGCTGTCGCCGCCCACGCTGATGCGCTTGGGTCCCGTAAAGCGCGCATGACCGCGCACAAGCGTCAACCCGACCATGCCATCGAGCCAGCTTTCCACGCTGCTGCGGGACTTTTCGCTGATCGCCATGGCCCGGCGCAGCACCGCATTGAAGTCAACTTCTGGGGTCGCACCGATGCTGACCCCGTATTCTTTCGCATGGGCAACCGAATGCGCGATCTTTGCGCTGGCCACCAAGGCCTTGGTTGGCGTGCAACCCGTGTTGACGCAGGTGCCATCCACCTGTTCGCGCTCGATCAGCGCCACGGTTTGGCCCGCCGCCGTCAATCGCGCGGCCAAGGGCGGACCGGCTTGACCCGCTCCGATGATGATCGCGTCAAAGGTCTTCGTCATGGCACATGGTCCCCTTATCCGGCGGCTCTTACAGAGCCGCGCTGCGTTGTCATTGCAGGCACAATCAGGGGGGCGCATGCATGGTTGCACGCCTGATCGTATCAAGAACCGCTATTCCGGCGGCTGAACGCCCCGCAGATCTGAGCCAGCAAAGCCAGTATTGCATGTCAAATGTCGACGGCAGAGGGATGCTGTGCAAGTCCGGGCGGATCGAGGCGACTGACGCCAAGGGCAGCACGGACGCGAAGCCGTAATGCAGCACCAGGTTGAGAATGACCGGGATCGAGTCGATCTCAACCAAGGTCAGCCGGTTCCTTTCGGTGTCGTCGAACGTCATGTCCAGCAGCGTGTCGATGCGCAGTCGCAGCCCGCTCCGTGGACTGGGCAAGGCAATCGGCCGGTCCTGCAACGCGGCCGCAATATCGTTGCCCTTGGCTCCCACGACCGCCAGTCCCGACGCCGCTATGGGCGCGCCTTCGAGATCCTCGGGCAATGTCTCGGTATCCAGGAGGACGACGTCGAAAGCACCGCTTTTAAGTCCCCGCAGCAGCTCCTCGGCCGTGGTGGAACTGATGAACAGCGGTTGCCGGGGGTGGGAGGCCGCCCAACCCGCCGTCAACTTTGCCAATTGCCGGGCGATCTCGCTTTCGTAGCCAAGCGGCATGATCGAGCCCAGCCTCACGGTCGTCTGGGCGCGACGAAACCGATCCTCTGAGGTTCTCGATATCTGACCCCAGAGCTGCAACAACCGGCTGCAATCGTCCCAGACCCGGCGGCCCGTTTCCGTCAACACCGTGCCGCCGGGGCCCCGCTCGAGCAGCTTGTGCCCAAGGGCGGTTTCGAGATGAGCCAACTGCCTGGACAATTGCGGCTGTCCCAGCATCAAGGCCCGCGCTGCCTGCCGGATGCTGCCCCGTTCGGCCACCTCGACAAATCGTCCCAGCGCTTGCAGTCTCACCGGAGATGGGAAAGGATCGGTCCCGGCGGCGTAGAGGCAACGTGCCAGGCGGGCCGCTTCGGCGATTGACGGGGCGAGACGATTGGCCTCAAGGGTAAAAGCCAGTCCCGAGCCGGCCCGTTGGCAGAGACTGATCGAAAGCGCGCTTTCGCAGCGCGCCAAAGCGGCGGCGATGCTCGCTGCCGGGCGTCCCGAATGCCGCGCTGCGCCGCGCAGACTACGCTGGTGCAGAACAATATCGACCAGAAGCAAGGTCGAAGTGTCCATCTCGATGCCTCTTTGTTGAGCACATAGTCGACGTGCCCACAGATAGAACATAGCCTGTTCAGCTTTTGGGATATCCCATGGTTCAAGATTTTCCAATAGCGTCGTCCTTGCAAGGAGACCCGGACGACGTGAACGCGCAAATCGCCATACCGACCGAAACAATCCGGCTTGAAGGCAAGCCGCTCAGCTTTGCTGATTTTGTCCGGATTGGTTCGCGCAGCGCGTTGATCGTGCCGGATGCCGCAGCGCTTGAGCGTGTGCACAAGGCCCGCCAGGTCATGGAAGAAGCCATCAATTCCGGGCAGCCGGTCTATGGGGCCACCACTGGCGTGGGGGCAATGAAAGATGTTTCCTGGTCAGACGACGATCTTGATGCCTTCAGTACCGGCCTGGTACGCGCCCACCACTTCGGCACGGGCAATGCCTTTCCGCTTGAAGTCGTCCGCAACGCCTTGGCGATCCGGATCAATATGGCCCTGACCGGACGCGTCGGTTGCACACCGGAGCTGGTTTCGGCCTTTCAAAGGCTGCTTGAGGCGGACGTCATCCCGGTCGTGCGCCGCACCGGCTCCATCGGTTGCGCCGATATTGGATTGATGGGTCAGATCGGCGCCGTCTTGACCGGGGTCGGCGAGGCCTATCATTCAGGCGAACGCCTGCCCGCTGCCGAAGCCATGGCGCGCGCCGGCCTCAAGCCGTTCAAGCTGGCCCCGCGCGACAGCCTCGCCTCGGTCTCCACCAATGCCGTCGGCTACGCGGCCGCCATCCGAGCCATCCGTCAGGCCGCTACCACGGTGCGCGTTCTGCTGGCCACCGGCCTGACCACGGCCGGAGCGCTGGGCGCCTCCCGCGACCCCTGGAAAGCGGTGGCCCATGTCGGGACCGAGCGGGAAGCCGGCGTCGGGGCCTGGCTCTATTTCAACGCCATGGGCTGGGACTGGCCCACGGGCACCCATGTCCAGGACCCGCTCTCGATCCGCATGATGAGCCAGGTCTTCGCCACCGCCTTCGAGAGTCTTACGGTCGCCGGCCGCACGGTTCTGGCGGCCACAGGCCGCACTGATGACAATCCGGTGGTCGCTGGCGGTCAGGTGCTTACCTCAGGCGGCTCGCTGCCGCTCGATGTCACGGTGTTCCTGCAGACCGCCCAACTGGCGCTGGCCCATGTCGCCCGCAATTCCTTCAATCGTTGCGTACTGCTGGGCAATGGCGGCCGGCGCGATCTGCCGGTCAACCTTGTAACGCCGGGGGCAATCGCAACCGGGTTCGGACCGGTCATCAAGCTGGCGGGCGAACTGTTCGTGCGCTGCCTGTCGCTTTCCAACGCGATCTCCGCGCAGTCTCTCGTTGTTGCCAATGGTCTTGAGGATGAGGCGGCCTTTCTCCCGTTGGTCGTCGAGCGGTTCGAACGTCAGGCCGGGGCGCTGCGCCGCCTTGCAGCCCTTGAGGGCCTGCTCGCTGCCCAGGCGATGGATATTTCGGGGGACAATCCGGGCAATGTGCCGGGTATGGTCTATGAGCTGGTGCGCCGGCACGCGGCCTTCTACCGCGAGGACCGCCCCCTCTCGGCCGAAGTCGAGGCGGTGGAAGCCGCTCTGGCGTCCGATGACTTTGTTGGCGAACTGATTTCACATTCCGCCATTATGGAGTTGGACGAGTATTTTGCACTCGGCCCACAGACGGGGACTGAAACAACCACTGTCATGAACTGACAGTGCTCACAGGGTAGGGACAGCCGGAAGCTTCCGGCTCACAAAGGAGAGAGTCATGCGCCTAACGAAAACGCTGATGGGTGCGGCCACCGCGCTCGCATTGACCATGACGGCCGCGCAGGCACAGGTGGTCGTATCGTCCAAGATCGACACTGAGGGCGGTGTCCTTGGTAACATCATCAAGCAGATGCTCGAAGCCAACGAAATTCCGGTCGAAGACCGGATCCAGCTCGGCGGCACGCCGATCGTGCGCGAAGCCATCACCGCGGGCGAAATCGACATTTATCCCGAATACACCGGCAACGCGGCCTTCTTCTTCGAACGGGCCGACGATCCGCTCTGGAACAATGCCCAGTCGGCTTACGAGGAAGCCAAGAAGCTCGATTACGACGCCAACCAGATCGTCTGGCTGACCCCGTCGCCCGCCAACAACACTTGGGCCGTGGCCATCCGACAGGATGTAGCCGAGGCCAATGGCCTGGATACCTTCACCCAGTTCGGCGAATATGTTGCCAGTGATGGCGAAGTGGTGCTGGCAGCTTCTGCCGAGTTCGTGAACTCGCCTGCCGCCTTGCCCAAATTCCAGGAAGTCTATGGCTTCACCCTCTCGCCCGACCAGTTGATCACCCTTTCGGGTGGCGACACCGCGGCCACCATCGCGGCAGCGGCCCAGGGCACCAATGGCGCCAACGCCGCCATGGTCTACGGCACCGATGGCGGTATCGCCCCTTCGGGCCTCAAGGTTCTCGAGGACGATAAGGGCGTGCAGCCGGTTTATCAGCCCGCCCCGATCATTCGTGAGGAAGTGCTCAACCAATACCCGCAGATTGAGGAACTTCTGGCGCCGGTCTTCGAGGCCCTGACGCTCGAAACCCTGCAGGAGCTCAATGGTCGGGTGCAGGTTGGCGGCGAGGCAGCGTCCAGCGTGGCCACCGATTTCCTGACAACCAACGGCTTTCTGAGCTGAGCCGTCGGCCTTCGCCGCTGGCGGAGGCCATGCCCGCCGGGGTGGCGATGCCAGATGCGCGCCACCCCGCCGGTCGCGGACAGCCTCGATATGCCGGGGCGATCCAGACAGCGTCCAAGTGACGTTTTGCCTTCCACCAGCAGCGAGGGGGCCTTATGACGACCGCCGATATCACGAGCCAAAGCCGCACCGCATGGCTGGCATTTGACAAGCTCGGCGTGCTGATCGCACTTATCGCTGCAGCCGGGGTGTTCCTTCCCTTCGCTGTTTACCGCGCCAATCGCATTGTCCTGGGCGAGGGAGTGCTGATTTCATCCGCCCTCAATGCGCCCTGGGCAATCCTGCTCGGCCTGGTCCTGCTTGTTGGCGTCGGGATGATGCTCCTGCGCGTCAATCCTCTCGCCAAGCTCGGTGTCGGCTTCGTGGTGCTGGCCACGCTCTTCGTCCTGATCGGCCAGTCGGCGACGTTTCTAACACCCCCTGACAACACCTTTTCTCGAGTGTCGCCCGGCGCCGGGTTCTGGCTGTTGACCTTTGCCTTTGCGCTGATGGTCACCGACGCTCTTACGCGGCTCAAATTCGGGCCATGGCAGCGCATCGGTATCCTCGCAGCGGTTGGGGTGGCGATGGCAGCGCTGCTCTGGAGTGGCGCCTGGAACGATCTATCGATTCTCAAGGAATTCGCCACTCGCGCGCCGGCTTTCTGGGCCGAGGCCCGCACCCATCTGCTTCTGGCTTTCGGGTCAGTCGCTATCGCCATTTTTGCCGGTGTGCCACTGGGCATCCTGCTCTACCGGGTCAAGCCGCTGCGCGCCGCCGTGCTCAACACCCTCAATATCGTCCAGACCATCCCATCGATCGCCCTTTTCGGGCTGCTGATCGCGCCGCTGGCCTGGGTCGCTGCCAATGTGCCGGGTGCGGCGGCCATCGGCATCTCGGGCATAGGCGTCGCTCCCGCCATGGTTGCGCTCTTTGCCTATTCGCTGCTGCCCATCGTCTCCAATACCGTGGTGGGCCTCGTCAACGTGCCCGAGGCTGCCAATGACGCGGCGCGGGGCATGGGCATGACCAATCGCCAGCGCCTGTTCTCCGTGGAACTGCCGCTGGCCTTTCCCGTGATCCTCACCGGTATTCGCATCGTGCTGGTCCAGAATATCGGCCTTGCCACCATCGCCGCGCTGATCGGCGGCGGCGGCTTTGGCGTCTTCGTCTTCCAGGGCATCGGCCAGACGGCCATGGATCTGGTGCTGCTCGGCGCCGTCCCTACCGTGGCCCTGGCCTTCGCCGCCGCAGTGGTCCTCGATGCCTTTGTTGAAATGGTCAGCACCAGGGAGCGTGCCCAATGATCGAAATCCAAGAGCTGACCAAGGTCTATGGCGAGACAACGGTGGTCGACAGGGTTTCCCTGACCATCGGCGCGGGTGAACTCTGCGCCATTGTGGGCACCTCCGGTTCGGGCAAGACCACGCTGATGCGCATGGTCAACCGGCTGGTCGAGCCGACCTCTGGCACGGTGCTGATTGACGGGCAGGACACGCGCGAGGTTCCCGCCTATGAACTGCGCCGCCGCATCGGCTACGCCATTCAGGGCCATGGCCTGTTTCCCCACCGCACCGTGGGACAGAATATCGGCACGGTTCCGCATCTGCTCGGCTGGGACAAGTCCCGCATTGCCAATCGGGTAGACGAACTGCTTTCGCTGTTTCAACTCGACCCGGGTCAATTCCGTGACCGCATGCCCAATGAACTCTCGGGCGGGCAGCAGCAGCGCGTCGGCGTGGCGCGTGCCCTGGCCGCCGAGCCCAATATCCTGCTGATGGATGAACCCTTCGGCGCGCTCGACCCGGTCATCCGCTCCAAGGCTCAGGACGATCTTCTCGCCATCCAGAAGCGGTTCAAAACCACTGTGGTGCTGGTGACGCACGACATGGAAGAGGCCATCCATTTAGGCTCTCGCATTGCTGTCATGGATGGCGGCAAGCTGCTGCAATACGCGGCTCCCGAAGAAATCATTGCCAATCCGGCCACCGATTTCGTCGCCGAACTCATTGGTGGGGACAGGCCCTTCCGCATGCTCTCGCTGGCGAAAGTGCTTTCCCTGGTTGAACCTGGCGAAGCTGCGGGCGATCCGATCTCCGCTGGCGCCAGCCTCCGCGAAGCCTATGCCGAATGCCTCTGGACGGGGCGGGAAGCCTTGCCGGTCATCGAAGACGGCAAGCTGATTGGTCGCATCAGCCGAAACGAGCTGGCCAAGTGCGCCGCGAGGCCGTCATGAGCATTGGCCTCGTCATCCGCCTCCTCGTCCTGGCCTTGCTGGTGGCTTTCCTGGTCAGCCCGGAGAGCTTCGCCTTTGTCTTCGAGCCGCTGACCAAGAACAATCAGCCGGTCATCTACAATCAGGGCAGCCTGCTCGACCTGACACTCAATCACCTTTTGATCGTTGCCATTGCGACAGCACTGGCGACCACGGTCGCCGTCGGCCTCGCCATTCTGGTAACGCGTCCCTTTGGCGCTGAATTCCTGCCATTGTCACGCAGTCTCGCCAATGTCGGACAAACCTTTCCGCCGGTGGCCGTATTGGCGCTGGCCGTCCCCATGCTCGGTTTCGGTACCGCGCCCACTCTCGTGGCACTCTTTCTCTATGGCCTCCTGCCGATCTTCGAAAACACCCTGACCGGCCTCACGGGCCTTCCACCCACGGTCACCGAGGCCGCCCGGGGCATGGGCATGACCGGCAGGCAGCGCCTGGTCCGCGTCGAACTGCCCTTGGCCCTGCCGGTTATTCTTGCCGGCATACGCCTTTCCACGGTGATTTCACTGGCCACAGCCACCATCGGATCCACCGTCGCGGCGCGCACGCTCGGTGAAGTCATCATCGCCGGGCTCCTGTCCAGCAATACCGCCTTCGTGCTGCAGGGCGGGCTCATCGTGGGCACGCTCGCCGTGCTGATTTACGACGGCCTCTCGGCCATCGAGCGGGCGCTGACCCGCCGCACCGGCCAGGGCGCTCGCGCCAACGCCTGACTAGGGAAAGACTACAGAGCATGTCCGACTTCGACCTCAGCCTCTCCGGCACCGTCATCCTCCCGGACCGCGTCATCGAGCGTGGCCATGTTGCCGTGCGCGATGGCAAGGTCGCTTTGGTCGGTGAAGGCATAGGCCCAGAGGCCCGCGAGCGACATGATCTCGGCAAAGCCATGATCCTGCCTGGCGCCATCGACGCCCAGACCCACTCGCTCAGTCAGAAGGATCAGGAAGACTTCATCTGGTCCACGCGCTCGGCGGCGGCCGGCGGCGTCACCACCATTGTCGACATGCCCTATGATGAAGGCAATCTCGTCTGCTCCGCCGAAGCGGTGCGTATCAAGGTCGATCATGCGAGCCCGCAGGCGCGTGTCGATTTCGCTCTCTACGGCACGATCAATCCAGAGGAGGGAGCCTCGCGCATTGCCGAACAGGCCGAAGCCGGCGTTGCTGCCTTCAAATTCTCGACCTTCGGCACCGATCCGATCCGCTTTCCGCGCATCCCCCCTGCACTGTTGGAACAATGCTTTGCTGCCGTCGCCAAAACCGGCCTGACGGCCGGCGTCCACAACGAAGACGATGAAATGGTCCGCGCGGCCATAGCCAAGGTCAAGGCGGCCGGGATCACCGATTATCGCGCACATGGCCTCAGCCGCCCGCCGCTGACCGAACTTCTGGCCTCGCTGCAGATTTATGAGACCGGCGCGCAGACCAATTGCCCGGCCCATGTCGTCCATTGTTCGCTGGCACGCGGCTACGAGATCGCCCGCACCTACCGCGACCAGGGTTTCGCCGCCACCATCGAGTGCTGCATTCACTATCTGACGCTGGATGAGGAAAACGACGTCGCCCGGCTCGGCGGCAAGGCCAAGATCAATCCCCCAATCCGCCCGCGCGCCGAAGTGGAAAAACTCTGGCAGCATGTCGCGGCCGGCAATGTCACTCTCGTCTCGACCGATCACGTCAGCTGGTCCGAGGATCGCAAGACCAATCCGGACATGCTCGCCAACGCTTCGGGCGTCCCCGGCCTAGAAGTCATGGTGCCGCTGTTCATCAAGGGGGCCCTGGACCATGGCGTGCCCCTGACCTGGGCCGCCAAACTGATGGCCGAAAACCCCGCACGCCACTTCCGCCTCGACCACGTCAAGGGCGCGCTCGAGCTCGGCAAGGACGCCGACATCACCGTTCTGGTCGACCGCCGCCAGGTCTATGACGCGGCCCGCAGTGGTTACAATGTCGTCGGCTGGAGCCCCTATAACGGCATCGAACTGCCCTGGACGGTCGCCGGCACCTGGTTGCGTGGCCAGCAGGTGTTTGATGGAACAGATGTTTTGTCGGCGCCCGGAACCGGCCGCTTCGTGCGGCCCGAGACACGCGCATGACCCGAAATTTGCCCACCAGCTCCGCGCGGATCGAAGAAGACATTTCGGCCCTCGCCGCAATCACCGAACCCGACCGCCCTTACACCCGCCGCGCCTTCACCCCAATGTTCCTCAAGGGCCGCAACTGGCTGGCGCAGCGCTTCCAGGCCGCCGGCCTCACCACTCACATCGACGCAGCCGGCAACCTCATCGGCTCGCGAAAGGGCCGGAAACCTGGCCTTGGTACTATCATGCTGGGTTCGCACACCGACACGGTTCCCGACGGTGGGCGCTATGACGGCATCGCGGGGGTATCCGCCGCCCTGGAGGTGGCACGTGCCCTTGAGAACCAGGGCATAGCACTCGACCACAATCTTGAAATCGTTGACTTTCTCGCCGAGGAGGTCTCCATTTTCGGCGTGTCCTGCGTTGGCAGTCGCGGCATCTCCGGGACACGTCCCGACGAATGGCTCAGCCGCGAAAGCGCTGGCCTTGCGCTTGCCGATGCCATAGCCGAAGTCGGCGGCAACGCGGCCGCTCAGCGAACACGTAGCGACATCGCCGCGTTTCTGGAACTCCACATCGAACAGGGACCGGTGCTGGAAAGCGAGGAGCTCGACGTCGGTGTCGTCACCGCCATCGCCGGGATCACCCGCATCGAAATCGTGGTCGAGGGGCGCGCTGATCATGCCGGCACCACACCCATGGGCAGCCGCAAGGACGCTCTATCCGCAGCGGCCTGGATCGCGCTGGCGGTCGAGCGCTTTGCCACCGATCTGGCGGCGGGCGAATACCACTTCGCGGCCACGGTCGGCGAATTCCGCGTGGAACCCAATGCCGCCAATGTAGTGCCCTCGCGCGTCACTATGCTGATCGATGTGCGCGCCGAGCGCCGCGCCGACATGGAGCATTTTCTCGCTGAACTGCGCGAAGGCGTGGCGGGCATCGCCTCACAGACCGGCGTCACCGTGCCGGAGCCGCGCGTCCTTTCGGACAATATGCCGACGCCCTGCGATGCCGATGTCCTCACTGCGCTCGATAACGCCTGCGACGCCAACGGCGCCCGCCATTGCCGCATGGCCTCCGGGGCCGGACATGACACGGCCTGGATGGCGCGCATCACCAAGGCCGCCATGATCTTCGTGCCTTGTGTCGAGGGCCGTAGCCACGCACCGGAAGAATCCGCCAGCGCCGAGGACATCGCGCTTGGTGCCGCCGTGCTGCTCGACGCGGTGCAGCGGCTCGATAAAGACTTGCAGGAGACAGCATGATGGGACGCATCCTTACCGAGAATGACGTGGAAGCGGCCGTCAAAGGCGGCTCGGTCTATGCGGCAGGCGGCGGCGGCTGGGCCGATCACGGCCGTATGCTGGGCTATGCGGCGGTCTCGATCGGCAAGCCCGAACTGGTCTCGGTGGAGGAAATGGCCGACAACGACTGGATCGCAACCGCGGCTGCCATCGGCGCACCGGCCTCGACCACGCCCTGGGAAATGCGCGGCGTTGACTACATCAAGGCGGTGCAGCTGCTCCAGGACGCGCTGGGCGAGAAGCTGGCAGGCTTGATGGTTGGTCAGAATGGCAAGTCCTCGACACTCAATGGCTGGCTGCCTTCGGCCGCGCTTGGGCTGAAGGTGGTTGACGCCGTTGGCGACATCCGGGCGCATCCCACAGGTGACATGGGCTCGATCGGCTTGGCCGGTTCGCCCGAACCGATGATCCAGACCGCCGTGGGCGGCAATCGCGACGAAAACCGCTATATCGAGCTGGTCACACGCGGCGCCACCGCCAAGGTGTCCCCGATCCTCCGCACCGCCTCGGACATGTCCGGGGGGTTTATTGCCTCCTGCCGCAACCCGGTGCGCGCCAGCTATGTCCGCGACCATGCAGCCCTGGGTGGCATTTCGCTGGCGCTCAAGCTCGGCGAGGCGATCATCGCGGCCGAAGGCAAGGGCGGCAGCGCAATCATCGAAGCCATCGTCAAGACCACGGGCGGGGCGATCTTGGTCGACGGCAAGATCACCAAAAAGGCGGTGACCTATACCAGCGAGGCCTTCGACGTCGGGACTGTCACGCTCGAAAGTGGCGCCGTGCTGCATGTCATGAATGAATATATGGCTGTCGATACCCGCGATGGCGCCCGCCAGGCGACCTTCCCCGACGTCATCACCACGCTTTCGAGCGAGGGTGAGCCGCTCAGCGTCGGCCAGCTTGAGGAGGGCATGCAGATCTTTGTGCTGCATGTCCCCAAATCCATCATTCCACTGTCTTCGAGCGTGCTCGATCCATCCGTCTATCCGCATGTCGAAAAGACTATGGGCATAGATCTGGCGTCCTACGCCCTGTCCAAGGAGGGCTGAGACATGCCGACCTCCAATCCCCGTCACCCGCGCTTCCCCATTCCCGGTGGCAATGAAATCCGCGCGCGCGGCTGGCGCCAGGAAGCTCTGTTGCGGCTGCTCGAAAACGTGCTCAGCGTCGGTGAGGACCCGGACAATCTCGTCGTCTATGCCGCCCTGGGCAAGGCGGCCCGCAACTGGGCCAGCCACGACGCCATCGTTCATGCGCTCAAGACCATGGACGAGGATCAAACGCTCATCATCCAGTCGGGCAAGCCGATTGGCTTGGTCAAAACCCACGCCAAAGCGCCGCTGGTCATCATGGCCAATTGCAACATCGTCGGGCAATGGGCAAAGGCCGAAGTGTTCTACGAACTGGAACGCAAGGGCCTGATCTGCTGGGGCGGACTGACCGCCGGCGCCTGGCAATATATTGGCAGCCAGGGCGTCATCCAGGGCACCTACGAAATCTTCATGCGCATTGCAGAGAACCGCTTTGACGGCGATCTGGCGGGGCGTTTTGTCCTGACTGCAGGCTTGGGTGGCATGGGTGGCGCGCAGCCGCTGGCGGGTCGCATGGCGGGCGCGGCGATCCTCTGCGTCGATATCGACCCCGAGCGCGCGGCCATGCGCAAGGAAATCGGCTATCTCGAAGAGATCGCGCCCGATCTCGACGCAGCGCTCGAAATGATCGCGGCTGCGGTCCGCGAAAAGCGTGCGACGTCCATTGGCCTGGTCGGCAATGCCGCCGACATCTATCCCGAGATTGCGCGACGCGGCATCACGCCCGACATCGTCACCGACCAGACCTCGGCCCATGACCTGGTCTATGGCTATGTGCCCAAGGCCTATTCGCTCGAACAGGTGCGCGAGATGCGCAAGTCCAATCCTGCCGAACTGATGGCGGCCAGCCGAGCCTCCATTGTCGACCATGTTCGCGCCATGCTCGCTTTCCAGGAGCGCGGCGCCGAGGTTTTCGACAATGGCAATCTGATCCGAACCCACGCCAAGGACGGCGGAGTCGAGAACGCCTTTGATATCCGCATTTTCACCGAGGCTTATCTGCGCCCGCTCTTTGCCCGCGCCATCGGCCCCTTCCGCTGGATGGCCCAATCCGGTGATCCCGAGGATATCCGCAAGATCGACGATCGCCTGTTGCAGATGTTCCCGGACAACCGCATCGTCACCAACTGGATCCAGCTTGCCCGGCGCCACGTACCGTTTGAGGGGCTGCCATCGCGCATCGCCTGGCTTGGCCATGGCGAGCGCACCGAACTGGCGCTGGCGGTCAATGATATGGTGCAAAAGGGCGAACTCGCCGGCCCGATCACCTTCAGCCGCGATCATCTTGACGCGGGGGCCATGGCGCACCCCAACATCATGACCGAGCGCATGCAGGACGGCTCGGACGCCATTGCCGACTGGCCAATCCTCGACGCCATGCTGCTGTGTTCTTCAATGGCCGATCTGGTTGTCGTCCATTCGGGCGGTGGTGGCTATGCCGGCTACATGACCTCGGCCGGTGTGACTGTCGTTGCTGATGGCACTGCAGCGGGTTCCGAACGGCTCTCTCATGCGCTCACCAATGACACCGCACTCGGCGTCATGCGCTATGCTGACGCCGGCTACGAGGAAAGCCGGGATGAGATTGCCCGCCGGTCAATTGGATATATCGACTTGGCCTGACAAATGGGATTTCGGCTTTGACCAATAGCGGCTGGGCCGAGCGACACGCGCCTTGGCGCAGTCACGACTGCAACCGAGACCCAGACACTAGAACCGTTCTGAATGGCTATGACGCCACTGCCGAACCGCCTGTCTTGATCGTTCTCTGTTCGGCGAATGTTGACTGAAGGAGAACAGCAAAGGCTGTCGCACGGCATAGCTTTGCCACCGGAGGCTGGCCGACAGGGACGGCCTGTCGACTAATCCGAACACAGCGCTCCCAAGAATTCGGCCACCCTCTTTGTCTGTTTGGGTCGCGGTGGGTAGATCTCGTGCTTCGCAGCCATTCTGCCCACCAGATGGTTGACGCCGCTTCAAGCCACCTACACTCGCCCCCACCCGGTCGCCATGGCGGCAGTGGGTGACTAACAAGTCAGGCGTCATTTGTTCATGGTCGGAGGGCAAGAAGCCTCTGGTATGTCGACCAGCTAGATAGAAGCTGGGGATCAAATGTTGATGCACATCTCGAAGAAGTCCTACGCTGAGCTGCAGCAGCTTAGCCGATGTCTGACATGCCTCGATCGTGTGTAGATTGCCTCGTTGCGGCGAAGCCGCCGGTCACATCGTCGATCTGATCAACTCAATAACGGTAGATGTCGTGCGCAGTCGAAAAAAAACTATCGCGGACACCGTTGCGCGACCAACCAGCTTTGGCTAGTTTGCGCGCGTTCAGGCGGGGCGCGATCCCCGACAGTTGCGTATGCACCCGTAGCTCAGCTGGATAGAGCGCTGCCCTCCGAAGGCAGAGGTCACAGGTTCGAATCCTGTCGGGTGCGCCAAGAAAATCAATAACTTAAGGCTGCTCAGCCTTGCTATCCCACAATTCCTTCCCACACAGTGGTGCGCGCAGGGCCTCATCCGGCCCTTGCGGCAAGGCCGGAATGGCTTAGCTTTCGCTCCAAGGACGAGTGGGGGCACAAATGAGTCGAGACGAGTTAGTCGATCCGGATCCGTGGATTGTCGCCAGCTTAGTGGTGGCGACAGCAGCGATGATTGGGCAGTACGCTCAAATCGCGATCGATTGGAATGTTCGAAGGAAAGCCGATCGTTTGTTGCCGCCACTGAGAACGGTCAAGGCTCACCTTAGAGACGGACTGGAGAATTCCATCTCCGATGTAGAAAAGATTATTCGTCTTCTACCGCGACTCGAGGGGTGCGAAATTGACCCTTTGGTCCGCCCTTTCTCGTATGGCCAAACCTCACTCTACATGACGAAACTAGCGCTGCACGAATACAGCGCCAAGGTCGAGGTTCTGGCCATTGGCTTAGGGCACCTGAACAAGCTTTCGACCGCTCTAATTGCCGATGACCCGGAGCTGGCCGCTCAGATAGGCTCGGAAATAACCGCGTCTTTCGGACGGATTGACGCCAAAATCAACGGTTTCTACCGCGACGCGCCCCCAATCGGCGACGTTCTTTCGGATTGCTTGGCGATCCTTAGGGAGTGTGAGCGAATTCTGGTGCGTATCGAGAACAGCAACTAAGCGAGGTCCGTCAGTTGCACCAAAATTCCCGGCCATTTGGCCAGCGTCTAGCCAGCCCCTCGGCAATCAAAATGTCTCCAACATCGCGCCCATTGATCCAGATTGTCGCCAAAGTGCGCCGGCTGCTGGTGCTGTCGTAGCCAAAGCGCTCGATCGTCCATTCATTGCCGTTCAGCAGGTCGAGCAGCCTGGCGCTGGCCTGATGGGACAGAGCAACTTCCGCGGCGCCACCGCATATCTGGGTCTGCGGCTCGGGCGTGTCGAAGTCTTTGAGCCGAATGTTCTCGCCGTTGAGCCAGAGCGTATCGCCGTCGACCACGCAGGTCTTGTCCGCCGTGTTCGGTCGGTTTCCGCACATTTCGAGCGGCGCGGCAGTGGCCGGAAAGGTCAAGGCGACCATCGCGAAAAGGACGGCGAGACTGCGGATCAACATTCTCTTGGCCTGCCTGGCCTTTAGCGCGCGGTCAATAACGAACCGGAGGGCGTCTTTTTCCGAATTGCTGGGCTTGTTCGGCATAAGTCGGATTATCCTGATGTGGCGGCGGCATAGGGCCGGGAGGTTTATTAGGTTGCTGAAAAAGGCGTTTCCGTAAGCGTGCCTACCTTGAGCTTAGCGCACTAGCGTGTAACGTCAGCACAAAAGGGAGAAGATGTTGGCGTCCGACAATATGATCAGTGCAATGCGGCGCCGGGTCCCCTGGCATGTCGGTCAGAAGATCTTGGCAGAAAACGGCTTGCCCAGAAGTATGGGCTGGGACCGGACGGTGAAATCTATTGCTGAAAACGCTCTTTCTGCCGAGCAGGAGGCTCTAGCTACGAATGCCATGAAGGAGCACATTCTTTGTGGTGAGAAGCTCGTCCAGTTCTTCAGCCTTAGCAGGGATGATGTCGCTTCGTTGAGAGCCGCTGCTCTCGCGCTCCCAATCCCAGAGAGCGAATTTCAAAAGGCATACCCGTCGCTGCTGGCCGAAGCGGACTTGAGAAAAGCACCGAATATTCCGACGCTCGTCGCCAGAGAGAATGGTGAGGACGGAGTTGGCCTCATATTCGCCTCCGTGCGGGTTGTAACTGTTCGCGAAGAGCTAAACGTGGGCGATCTGGGTGACGAGGCCGCCGATGCATTGTCCGACTTCGATGAGGTTGTTGGGGTTCGAAACATTAGACTGCAAGCCCTAGACGTTGTGTGGATTCCACACGAGGGTGCGTCCGTTGATACCAGAACGGATTACCCCAAGGGCATGCACAGCGACGTAGCCTATGTTGCTGCCGATCGGCTGCGAGAGGCGTTTAATGCCGCGGTAGGATATGAAGCGCTTGTCATGCCGGAAAATCTGTTTCCGCTGATCAACAGCATGTACCGTGACAAGGATGAGGGGCATGTAGTCGAGCTTGGGTTCGGCACCACCACGAAGTCCTTAAAGGATGAAAAGATGCGGGGGCGCAACTCGGACTTGAGGAAGGAGCCCTACCATATCGGCGGCAAAGGTAACCTTCAGACCGAGATAGAACCATTCAGGATCAGCGTTGCTTGGGACCGAAGCATCGGGCCCAAGCGGACGTCCACGCCCGAATTGAGCATTCACGGCAATTCTCGCATAGGTCTTTCCGACAATCCGATTATCACTGCTGCCATTGTTCGACGCTGCATGGGCCTAGCAGACTTCGAACACGTCAGATCCCGCGTTAACAAGCACTTGGCCGCGATAGCCGAATAGCTGGAAGAAGGTCATGTCAGTCGTCGACTTGAAACGTAAGATCTCCACAGAGTGGGCCGGACAGCCTGCGGCGGAGCTTTGCTTACGGATCGTCGACTATCTGACCGCCCGATCGAGCCAACAGCTTAAGATGCTGACGTTCCAAACGCTCGCCAAAGCAGCGCAACGTGCTGAAGTCGACAGTGATGTGCTGACGGCCATTCAGATACTGACCAGCACTAAATTGGCGATTTTGGACTCCAAGGCCATGTTCGTAGATGACGACAGCGAAGAGCATGAACTCACGGACGATGAGTTCGCCGAGGTCATGCGTACCGGTGAATTTGTGCATCCAGAAACCGGAGAACTGGTTCCTGATTACGCCCGCCATGTGTTTCCGTTTTTCGTCCCGACCGCCGAGTTCCTAGCGGAAAAGACTGACGATTGACCGAGAAGCTATACAGTCTCGAAGAAGTATACGGGTTGCTTGGCAGGTCTGATGCCGGGCAAATTCACCTACGCATGATCCTGGCGAAGAGCCACGCAGATCAACTATCGGCAGTCGAAGCTGCAGTTGATTGGGCAGGTTCCGAGATGACCAAGAATCGTCATGTGAAACTCGATCATTCCGAAGACGCCCTGTCGATCGACTTGGTCACCTCTTTGAAGGCGATGGGCTTTCAAGCTTCACATGATACCCAATACGGGGGGCACTGTGACATTGTGGTGGAAGCGAAGGGTCAGTTCTTGTGGATCGCCGAATGCAAGATTCATAGCAGTTACGACTGGCTACTCAAGGGTTTCGCGCAGTTGGATACCCGATACTCGACCGGGTTGCCGGGCCAAGACGCTGGCGAAATGATCATATATTCAAGGAATCAGCGCGCTGACCAGGGGATGGCCAGTTGGAAGGAACGTCTTAAGGAAGCTAGGCCTGACGTCGAATTCCATGATGGTGACGCCAAGCTTATGTTCCGCACCACTCACACGCACGAGCTTACTGGCGCGACGTTTCGGGTTCGGCATATTTGCGTCCCGCTCTATTTCAAGCCCGTCGACCGCGACCTCTGAACAGAAGATGATCATGCGCCTGCCCTCTTCGTTATGGCCGCCGTCGAGGGTTTAAAGCAGGAATTCCGCTGCTAGCGCCCTATCGTCGACCCGAAGAGCCGACCAGCGTCCGCCCGGTGCGCTCGTTGGTGAAGCTGCCGTTGGCGTTGGCGACATAGGTATCGCCGCCCATCGAGTAGCGCTGGCCCGCGTTGTAGGTCCGGCCCGACGAAACACCCTGGAAGCTGCCAGCCCCCGAAGACCCGCCGCCATCCCCACCGCTCGATTGCCCACCACTGCCGAAGCTCCGGGCGATTGCAGATGTGGCGGCATTGGCCGGCGCCGAAGCTCGGGGCTGGATATAAGACATTGCCGAAGAGGCCGGTCGCTGGGACAGCGGCGTGGGCATCGAAAACGGCACTCGCCGCGGCGGCTGCGTGACCGCAACCCGTGCGCTCTGCTGAGTTTGCTGGGGCCGCTGACTGACCGGTGTGGGCATTGTCACGTTCGCCACCTGGGGGTGTTCGACAATCCCGTGCATTTCGGCGACCTGGCGGCTGTTGCGGTCGATGATGGCCGTGTTGGTCAGGCGCCGCTGATCCTTGTCGTTGTTCACCGAGTTGGCCGCATAGGGAACGCCGCTCGCGGGAATGGGCGCTCCATAGACGTCCAGTGTCGGGGCGCCAAAGCCGAACATGGCGGCGGTGCGGGCAGCGGCCTCGCGCAAGGCCACCGAGTCGCGCGATTGGGGATTAGCAACGGGGCGGCCGGCAGTCTGTCGAGTTTGCCCATTGTCCGCACGGATTTGGGCAGTGGTCATCTGAGGCGCGGCCTGCCGGGGAACCGGGACGCTCTGAACGGTGCGTGTGGCCGGCGGCTGGCCGACGCCGCTGGAAGGCTGGCGCAGCGGAATGATTGTCCCTTCCACCCATTCGCCCCGGTCGTCGCCATTCATTGCGTGCATGGCTGGGCGCGGCGCCGCTGCGTCCTGGGCGGCGTAGGTCTGGCGCACACCGGTGGTCATCGGGGCCTTTGGCCGGACGAACGCCTCGAGCAAATCGGCCAGGCCCTTCGGCGCCGCGCTGGCGCCCCGATTGTGGGAATCGACAATGCCGGACCCGAAGACCATGTCATTCGAGGCGATGGAGCGCGGCGCGCTCTGGCTGCGCTGGACATATTCGTCGAGGCCGGCAGCGGTGTCCTGGCGTTGGCCACTTCCGTCGAAGCTGCCGGCGAACATGGCGGCGATCTGGTCCATCGGACTCGCTGGCCGAGCGCGCGGCAAGGGGGCGTTCCGGGTCTCGGGCACCAGAAGCCGCGCCAAGGCCTCTGCCGGCACTGGTTGAGATGCGTAGAAGTCGTGTCGGCCAAAACTACCGGTGCTGGGCATCTCGGCAGCCCAATACGGGCTCACATTGTCGGCGTGATAGTGATCGGCACCGTTCGTCGGATCACCAGGGCGGCGCGCAAGTTCCCACGCGGCCTCGGCGGCCGAGATCACGCGCGGATCCTTCTGGGCGGCAACAGCCGCGGGGCCAGGAGCCGAAAAGCCGGTGTACTGGTACGGCTGGCGTACGACCTGCTCGGGTGTCAAACCCCGGATGGCGGCGCGGTTCAGGATCGTTTCACCGACGCGGCGCATGCCCTCGGGGCCTTCGCCCAGCGCTTCGGCGATTATCGTCATCAAGACATCTTCTGCCATCGCTCTACCTTGCTACCGCGTCGATGATGTTGTCCTCGTCGGCCTCAACCACGATGCGCAACGGTTCGCGCCTGTCCTCGATATTCGGCCCGTCTTCCTCGTCGGTCTGGTCGAGCAGATTTACGAAAGTGGACGCTTCATTGCCCAGCCATGTACGAGCTTTCCTCGCCAACGCGGCGCGGTTTGCCGGGTTGTTCTCCTTGAGCAGTTCGGCGGCGAACTCCGGATTGAGCAGCGCCTTATCGGTCAGCCGTTCAATAGCGTCCGACTGAGCGTTGCGAACCGCTCGGCGGGCCACAACCGCAGCGATGGACGTGGCCAAATAGGTGCCGCTGACCTGACCCCGCATATAGGCGTAGAAGCGGCTTTGCAGTGTCTCGGGTGTGAGCACGGGATTGACACTTTGCGCCGTGCCAGACGAAGCCGGCGCACGGGCCCGAACCCGTAGATCGGTGTTGTCGAGGACGTTCGCGATGTCGCGGATGTTGGCCAGATGCTCAGGGTTGTCGCGGTAGAGCCGTTCGGCCACAGCCGCCGTCGCAGGCTTGTCCAGAAACGACTTGAGCCAGTCGCCGCGCCATACTCTTTCCCCGCCAACTGACCTCTCGGCACTTCGGCTTTCGCTCTGCAGTTTCTGCCAGAAGGCCGCACGAGCGCCCTCTACGGCGCTGGGGTTGTCGCCGATAAAGGACAGAAGCTCGTCAGCGGCCGCTGCCGGATCCTTGGCGCTCAAGACCTCGGAGATGGCGCGCTCGGAGTTGGCGTCGGAATATTGCAGATACCGCCCGACGGTACCCTTGCCAGCCTGGGCGTTATCCGCCGAACCAAGATCACGCACCAGCGCCGACTCGGCTGCATTGGCATCCTCGAGGCCGCGCCCAGCCTGCACCGCGCCTTCGATTTCATCCCGAAGATCGGGGAACTGGTCGAAGGCGCGGGTGAACTGGCTCAGATGGTGTTCAAGCCCGGCTGGCGTTACACCATTACGCCGAATACCAGCCAGAATTTCATCCTTCACGGCTTCGCGCACCGAGCCGCCATGCGAGGTCAGATCGGTGGTGGCCAACAGCCGGTCGATATTGGACGCCTGCTTGTTGTCGGGCTGGACGAAGCGCGGGCCAACGGCGCTGTCGGGCAGGTCCGGGCGGCCCTCACTTCGCGCCAGGGTCTGGGTGATCGGGTCATTCGATCGGTTGAACTGCTCATTGACGTCGCGCGACACGGTGCGGGCGTCGTCGAACTGAGCACGCAGGGCCGGGTCGATCGCGTCACTGTCCATATATGCATTGATGTCGTCGATCAGGCTGCCGATGGCATTGGCGCGGTTCCGATCCGGCTGCTGGCCGGACAGGGCGATGCGCTGCTCATCCAATAGCTTGGAGCGCATGTCGATCAGTTCGCGGACCTGCACTTCCGTGACGGGCTCGTCGGCTGTGCCGGCGAGGCTGCGCGGAATGTCGACGGTCTGGTTGAGATCAGAAACGGCCTGCTGCCGGGCGGTTGTGAGATTACCGCGCGTGCTGTCGAGAGTATCGGCCAGCGGGCCGGGGTCGACAGTGCCATCGAGCCCTTCCCAAGCCATGCTCTCAAGCTCACGGGCGCTGCGGTTGGCGTTCTCGAGCCCGGAGCGGATCGTTGCGCCGCGTTCCTCGGCCAACATGCGGGGCTGCAGGTTCTGGATGATCTGGTTGAACTGGCTCTCCGCGCTGCTGACCTGATCGGCAGCGGCGGCAAGACGAAGGTCACGCTGGGCCTCAAGCTCGGAGCGGAACGCGCCCGGCGTCTGCTCGGGCGCAAGCAATTCCATGACCTGGTCAACCGCTTCGTTATTGGCGCTGCGGCGTGTGGTGAACATGCCAGCGTTGGGGCCAGACTGCCGGCCATACTCAAATGCCGCGAGCCCAGGATTGGCGGTGACATCAGCGACGCTCTCCTGGAACCCTGGAATAACGTCGGATGGGCGCTGAGTTCCGCCGCGCGTGATCAGTTCGACGAGCTCGTCTGTGTCGATCGGGCGGTCGGTCCCATCTAGACCGGCGGCTGTACCGAGTCGGTCAACTACCGCGTCCTTTACGGTCTGATCGATGTAGTTCGGGTTCTGGCGAATGGCGTTGAACGCCTGACCTAAACCCCGGCTCAAGGTGGCTCCAACACCGTAGAGACCAGCGCCACCAAGGGCACCCAACATGTCGGCGACTTGGCCGCCCGTTGTATTTCGATCTGCGAACATGTTGGCGATGCCTGCACCCATGCCGGCAGCGGTCGCGCCCGCGGCTTCTGAGCCGATGAATTTGCTGGGCGAAGCTGCGGCGGGGGCAACCAAATTCTGGACGAACCAGTTGGAGCTATCGCGCGCTGCTTTCGCCCCGATACGCCCGCCCGCAGCGGCCAGGCCCGTGATCGGCAGCGCCGAAGCACCAAGTTCTTCCCCAACTCGACCAAAGATAGCCTGAAACCAGTCTTCCGCCTCGGGGGCTTTGTAGTCCACTAGGCCCGCACCGGTACGGATATGGTTCAGGCTCTCGCTACCGCCGAGCGGGTTGCTGCTGGTCTTGAGCCAGGACTGATCACCAGGTAGCACGGCGTCAGTTCCGCGGAAGATGCCCTCAATAGCAAGGTTTGCGGCATCTACAGGAAGCCCCGCCACGTTCGCCATACCCTCGCCGAAGCGGTCGGCGCCGATCTGGGCCGTCTTGCCGGCATAGCCAAGCGCGCCGAGCACATTGTCCATGAAGGACGGCTCGGCGGCTTCCGGCTCGCGATTGAACACTTGGCTCATCTCGCTCGCGCGGGCCAGGGATTCGTCGTACGCGCCGGGCTCCTGCTGGACAGGGACGCCGCCGAAACGATTGCCTGTGCTGACGGGGATGCCGTTGAAGCGCGGGGCCATCAGGGTTTCCTATACTGCTTTCCGTCGTCGGGATCGATGTAGAGCGCCCCCGGCGGCAATGCGTCGAAATCAGCTTGTGTCTGGGGCGTTGGCAGGACGTTGCCGGAGGATGGGGCCGGACGGGCGCCACCGATTGCATCAACGCCATCTGTCCGAGCCTCCCGAAGGATTCGCTCCTGGCTCTCGATCTGGGCGATCGCCTGATCAAGTCGCGCAAGGGAACTCGCTTGGTTTGCCGTCAAGCCATCGAGGCCAAGAGCCGCGCGGGTTGTCTGCAGCATCTCATTGGATAGCCGCTCGCCCGTCGTGGTTTTGGCGTACTGGAAGGCCAGCAAGTTCGCGAGAAGCTCGATCGCAGGAATGTTGGTGTCGAAGGCGCCTGCCAGGTTCTGATCCTCAAGGCCGCTGCTAATGCGCTCTTGGATCGCCTCAACGTCGCCACCGAAGTACTGGCCGAGCTCGCCGCCGGTTTGAATGAAGTTCTGTGCGGTACCACGAAGCCAACCGACAGCGCCCTGCGAGGCGGGAGATTCCGCAATCTTGTCTCGAAGGGCGACCGCGGTGTCTTTGGCCACCGCAATATCCAAAAGCTGCTGTTCGATCTGCGACCCGGTGGGCTTAGAGACCATCCCGATTTCTTCTGCGGTGCCCTGCGCTTGCGGAGTCGCGAAAATCTGGATGTCGGAGGGCAATTCTTCGCCCGTCTGAGCATGTCTCCAGCGCCCGTCACGATCTTGAACCGCTGGAACGCGTGAGCCATCCCGCAGCACGGCAACGCCATTTGTCGGCTTGGCTTCGGCGCCGGGGTTGAAGTAGGGCTCGGCGCCATGCGCCTGATCGCGTGGAACGGTCATCGGTCGCCCATTGGGGCCGACAATGTTCTCGACGGGCACGTCCCCCATAACCGTACTAATTAGGTTCGCATCAGTGAGCTGACCGTCGTCGATCAGTCGCTGGGTCTGACCGCCGAGCACCTGATCCTGAGTGAGCGGCTTGGGCGCGCCTACAACTTGGGGCAGCTCCGGAAGCGCAAACGCTGAGGCAATGTCGCCGGGCAGTGCGGGACGAATCTGACCCTGATCAAGCGTGTCGAACATGTTGCTGATCAGGGTCGTGCGGTTGGTGTCGGCGTTGTTGGCCCGTGATGTGGCCGCCGTGATGTCCTGACCGCGCCGGTTGGTGGCATCATCCATCTGAACGCGCGTGAAAGACTGGGTCGGGTCGAACAGATCGGCCAAGATGGCCTGGTGGTCGAAGCCTTGGTATTTCGGATCGGCCGCCAGTTGCGCGACGATGTTCGACTTCTGATTGTTGGCGCGGGCCGTGCTATAGGCGGCGAGTTCGCCAGCGCTCGGCGGCGCAAACATCGCAGCGATGTTCTGTGCTGCCTGACCGAGCGCTGGGTTGTTATATGCGCCGCTGGACTGAATGGTCATAGTCAGACCCCGTAATAAAGGTTGGCGGGTAGACCGAGGGACGGCCCGGTCAGGCCAGGAACGAAGCCCGTGGATCCCTGACCGAACATGCTCGCAATAGAGCCGCCGCCGATGCCGGCGCCGGTCGCAACCGTGCCGCCGAGACGCAGCAGATCGCCAAAGAATTTTGCACCGTCGCCGGCTCGATTGGCTTCATCGAGTTCGTATGGGACCAGACCCTGCGAGCCGATCTTGAAGCCGCCTAATTGCCCGACCTTCGCCGTATCGCGGCCCTGCAGCAGTGAGGTCTCGCCCAGCAGATCGCCGAAGGACCGCATGTTCGCAAGGGCGCCGGACTGCTGATCGACGAACTCCTGGGCGTCGGCTTTCCGCTTCGCAGTTTCATTGTTGACGATATTGCTGGCCGACGTGGGCAGCATTGCCGACATGTTCGGGTCATCAACCGATGAGGCGAACATGCTGGCCAGGTCATCGGCCCGCGCGTCCTGCTGGCCTTCCCAATCGACAAAGCGGTCCTGGGATTGCGTGTTCAGGTCGTTGATCTGTGCGTCATAGCCCTGCTGCCGGGAAAGCTCAGCGTGGAGCACGTCATTTCGGGCTGTGTCGATCTGACTCTGAGCGACCGAATTGGCCACCATGCTGCCGGCGGTGAGGGCGAGGCCAGCGACAATTAAGGGGGTGCACAATCCTCAACCCTCCTACGTGTTCACGACCGCGCCGGGGCGCGAGCCAAAGAGGCCGGTGGAAACCGCCGGGCGTGGGCCCGCACCGTAAGCAAAGGCCTTTTCGGCTGCGGCCTGCTGGCCAAGGGCGGTAGTGAAGTCGGAAAATGCCTGCGCGATGGGGCTGTAGGCCACTGGCTGGGAGAGAACCTTGGCGCGGGCGTTGGCGCTGTTGACAGTGGCGTCGACATCGCCCGTGGCGTTGAGTGTGTTGATCAGGTCCGACCGCGCGCCCTCAACACCGGCCATGGCGTCGGTCTTGAACTGGTTGGCCTTGTCCTTGATCTCGGTGCTCAGAAGGGCCTTTCTCTTGCCCAAGTCGGCCTCGAGGCTCGAGCGCGATGTGCTGTCGAGCGCGCCACGACGATCCAGTGAGTAGGTCAACTGCTTGGCGGCGTTCTTGAACTGGTCATCCAATTGCGGATTGGCAAAGTCCAGATAGCTCTGCGCCTGCTTGTCGTAGAAGGCGTCATCGAACTGGTCGCCAAACATGTCCTCGATGCGCTTGGTGCCGGTGCGAACTCGCTCCTGGCGTGCAGCTTCATCGTCTCGGATCTGCTGGGTGTAGTTATTGGTGTTTCCGCCACCGCCCCACATTCACGCACCATACCCTCGTCGCATGAGGGCCGCTTTGAAGACCTTGGAGGGCTATACGCCGCTACTCGGGGTCAATTCTGTTTGCGTTGCCACCAAATGGGCGGCGGTGATTGCGGCTTCACGAATGCCGCGGAATGCGTGGAGATTTGAGAATAGACGATTTTCCTGCCGATCACGAGCAGAAAACGCCAAACTGTCCAGGACTTCGGGGCTATGCTGCATCGACGTGCCCCGGCGCTGTCATGGATCGGATAAAGAGCTTCATCGCCGCTGTCGAATCCACCGGCAGGCCGCGCGACTTCACAGGCGGCGCGTCGGTCATCATATCGGCGGCCAAGCCTTCCTGGACCCGATTCAACAGGTTGGCGTTGTGCATGTGGTTGCGCAGCACTCGGGCTAAATCGCGAAGGCGCCCGGCCATCGTTGATGATGCGGCCCGGGTCTCGTCGGGCAGCGCCCAGAAAATCAAAAGCTGCGAAACGAGCAGCAGCCCGCTCATGACCTGCGCATTGGAAAGCCCGGCCGGCGGGTTTGCATAGGCGCGCGCACTTGCCGTTGAAAGGGCGGAAGATAGCACTCGATACTCGTCAGTGTTGAGTTGCTGCGCTGTCCTGCCAAGGGCGTTTCGCTCAAGCAGGGCCAGCGCGTTATCGAGACGAAAGGCAATGTTGTCTTGGTCCGGCCCGGCGTGCTGCAACTCATGCGCGAGAAAGCCAATCATGTCGTCTCGCCCCATCGCTCCATTGGAGGATGGTGAGTGAATGGCGTCTTGCTCTTCCTTGCCGATGTACATCGCTTCGCATCTGTTGACGACTTGGTACACAAGCAAAATTAGAGGGGCCCGCTGCTCGAAAAAACAGGAAAGTTTCGACGACAAAACGCGCAAATTGGGCTGTGAGCCTGATCTGACAACATGTCCCCAAAAGTTGGGAGAACTGCAAATTTGTTTTGGGGTGGCCCACGCACCCATTTGATGCGTTTCGGAGTATCCGGGGGGCGGGTGGCGGGGTTGCGCCGCCCCACCGTTCCCGCTCTTCCTCTTCGGCGGCCCAGGCCCGCTGAGAGGCCTCTTCATTGCCTCGGCCTTGCGGAAGTGATCAGAACCAAAAGTGCGTCGAAAAAGGCGCGTACTAGATTAGTAATACAGTGGCTTTGCCATTGCGCCCAAGGGTTTAAGCGTGGCGGTTGGGCGCATGTTGAGCGCAAACCGCCAAAAACAACGATTATGTGGGACGTCAGGACGCGAAAAGGGGCGCCGAAGCGCCCCATTTAATCAAGCTGCCTGGATCGCAAAGCCGAGGGTCTTGCAAAGGTCTCGGAGGGCAAGTGCGCTGGCATAGGTCACATAGCCTTCTGCCCAATACCGCCCGTCGGGTTCTTCGGCCAGTTCCGCGGGAAGCGCCTTTATCTCGTTGCCGGAGGCGCGGCGCGCCTCGGCTATGTGCTGGAACATATCGGCGGCGGTTTCGAAATCGCCGAGAACGCCGACACTAACAATGTCAGACGGCAGCGGTCTTCTCAGGTCGCCGAAGATCGTGAAGGTGCAGGCAGATGCTCTGCGAGCCGCGCGCACGGCGGCCAGGTCGATAACGTTGTTCATTGTCTGTGGCTCCGAACTCGCTTTGCAGGCGAGTGTCCTTATCCGGGGTTGCAAAGCCGGCCACAGCGACGGCCCCGCATGCCTTTAGCCTTGCGGCTTGGACATTCGCACACGGACCCCGGACATCTGGAAAGAAATGAAGCATCGTCACTCTGTGGCATCAAAAGGCTTTGCAGGCCTAAGATCAGTTAAAGAGATTAAAGCGCATACGTCAAGCATAATTCGCTGTATCATTTGTATGGTGCCAGTTGTTACAAATGATACACGAACAATACTACAGAATATATACCAGTCTTGTTTATAGATATCTGTCATTTTGCGGAGGGGCGACTTAGGAGGGTCATTCTTTCGTGGGCAAACAGACAGCCATAAACTACCTGACAGGACTATTAAGCGAATTAGGCGGGGACACTGTCGATTTATGCGTTGCGGCTGCTTGGGACACATATCGATGGCAGCACGTCGAGCCAAATCTTGCCGCAAAGCAGCAAGCGGACTGGTGCTGGAACAACCTTGAACGCCATTTCGGTCAAGTCAGCGTTCGCGAGATCGACCAGATAATGGTGAACCGGTATGTCGCCGCGCGGGTCAAAGGGGCTATTGGCCGGCCTAGTAAGCCTTCCAGCGCCAGGAGAGAGCTTTCGTACCTCCGCGCAGCTCTTCGGTACGCCTCCGGCCCCCACGCACAGCTTTTCCCCCGATCCATGTTGCCGATTTTCGAGTTGCCCAAGGCCAGCCCGCCGCGGGAGCGATGGGTAACGCTATCGGAGTTCCAGAGCCTGCTTGACGCGGCGCGCACAATGCGCCGGGGCGCTCGGCTATCGAAACTTGAAATATTTCTATGGCTGAGCATCGAAACCGGCGGGCGTCGACAAGCTTTGCTCGACCTAACGTGGGGCCAGGTCGACTTCGAAATCGGCGTCGTCCATTTGGACATCCCAGGCCAAGTCCGCACACACAAGCGTCGCGCTTCAGTGCCGATGTCGCGCAACCTGCGCATGGTGCTCGAGCGGGCTCACTCAGAACGACAAAACTACCTGGTATTGGGAAACGCGAATTCGGGTCTTTGGCGTAGCTTGCAGGTCGCGGCGATCAAGGCAGGATTTTCGGACCAACAAATCGTCCGGGGTAAGAAACCAAAGGCCACTGGCATCTCACCGCATGCGTTCAGGCGATCGGCGGCTACGCTCATGGCCCGAAACGGCGTGTCATTTTACACGATCGGCCAAGTGCTGGGCATCAGCGCCGCAACTGCCGAACGGCACTACGCGAAACACGCGCCAGTGCCAGCCTCTCAGTCCACTGACTTCATCACCGGGTCAGCCGCGTCTGTTGTCGTCCCTGCTGATTAGCTGCTGACCGCAGAATGGGGGTGGCTAGGAGACCAACGAGCCAGCCGACTGTTGCCGGGATTGCAGCGAACAACATACAGGCAACGGCAGCAAGGATCAGGGCTGCCTGGAGCGAAACCGCAATGGCGATAGCTGCTACCAAAAGTGAAAGCACGTCCATGGTCCCTCCAATGGGGGTCGGTGGTCGCGGCGCTTTTGCAGGAGCACCTTACTCGTTTTTGCCAGCGAAGAAAGCCTAGTCAAAAACGGAGGCGCTGGTTCCGGGCGCGGGGGTCTCGATCCTGCGAGCGGCGCCCTCGATTTTGGGCCGCGACCTCTCCAGGGTTTCCCGGCGCAATCGATCAATGTTCCGCTGCAGTTCGTCGGCAGACATCTCCCAAGGCTCCAACGGCTTGTCGCCACCCGCCTTGACGTCCAGCCGTCCACTCGCACGCAACGCCGTGACTATCAAATTTGACCGCGCCGTATGCGGGGTCTTCGGGTCTTCCAGCCCCTTTATAAGCTGATCCATGGCGATCTCGGCGGCCACCAGGCTTTTTTCATCGAGTGCGAGCAGGCGTTGGGCGCGTTCTTCGTTGGTCATCCAAAAACTCCTAGTCGTTGTTCCATCGCATGATGGGATTCCCATGCGCGCTTCTCGGCTTGGAGCGCGTCGATCATGGCCTGCAGTTCAGTGACGCTTAGATCGGACAACTGCCGGGGCGCAGCGCCGTCGATCGCCGAAAGCAATTTGGTACCCACTCGATCGTCCTTGGATCCGGGGCGCCTGGCGCTCAACCATTTGCCATACCGAGCACGCTCGTCTGGTGTCATGGCAGCCAAGCGGGCCTCGCGCTCCGCTTCCGCGCGTTCCACCCACTTGGCCTTGGCGGCCTGCCGCCGTGCGACAACTGGCGAAGGGTTATCAGACCACTGCCGGAGCCCCCAAGTCTCGCCGGCCGTACTCGCGCCACCATGGTAGTGGCAACGCCCGCCACGCCCTGATCCTGGTTGCTGGCACGGCAACCCCGTCGACTTCGCTTTCGCCCCGCACCGGGGCATTGCTCGGATCAACTCGATATTCTCCAGGGCGCGCTGGCGAAGGATGTTTTGTCCTTCCTCTGACATTGACCAGGCCAGCAGTGGATTTTGCTGCGGAGTGATCATGCCGGTCGCTCGAAAAGGCAGAAACGGGGGATGGCCCTATAAGGTCTGGTTCCTGGGAGACCGCCCAGACGTTCTGTCCTTTGTTGCGTTGGTCCTCCCTTTGCCCCCTCTAGGCCATTTGCCCCAGTCGCCCACTCCAGTTGCTCAGTCCCCCTAAAGGGAGGACTGGAGCACTGGAGCACTGGAGCTGCTACAGTTGGTTTTGCTCCAGTTGTTTTGCGACTGGAGCACTGGAGCAAAGCCCAGATTTGCAGGGGTTTCAGCCGCTCCAGTGCGTAGCGCACTATAGGCCGAAACAGGCTGACTGGAGCGGTGCAAAGTCTGCTCCAGTCAGACGCGACTGGAGCAATCATGTTAAGCCCTTGATAGTGCACGGTTTTCACTGCTCGCAGACCTTTACAAAGGTTCGGTGCACTCTTTTGGCATCTGGGCGTCTGACGGTTGTTATGAGGCGCGCAGCCTTGAGTTCGCGAAGCCGAGCGACGATCACCGCTTTGTCGTCTTCGTCTTTGGGCTCCAGACCTAGAACCTTTGCCACTGCATTTCCTGACCAGTCCGGTGAGCGGGGGTCGTCCCGATAGTCGCCGCTACGGAGCTCGTCGAGAATTGCGGCGGTGTCATCGTCGCTGGTGTAGCTTACTACAGCCAAGGGCTTGTGCTCGGCGACTACGCCGATGCTGTCACCGGCTGGATAGTTGGGGGTGGCGTTGCCAAGGTGCTGGCTCTTGAGCGTCATCCACTTGGTGTCTTTTCCGGCCGGCGCGGTGAGGTTCGATTTGCCGTCGCCGAAGCGGAAGAAGCTGCGCCTGTCGCCGTCGGGGCTGATCGACCGGAGTTCTTTGTCGCTCGCTGGCCGGGTCAAGGTGCGGACATCGCGCGCGGCGTCTACTAGGGCGCCACCGCCGCGGGCGTCTTCGGCCGTCACTTCCCTGCCGCCGAGCTTCCTGGCGTGATGCACTAGCTCTATGCTGATGTTGAGCTCGTCGGCTATCTGAGCCCAACTGCGGGCAACCATGGCCATGGCGTCGTTGTCGTTCTCAGTGACACGGTGCGAACTGACGAATGGGTCGATCGACAATACCGAGATCGAGCGTGCACGAATGGCGGCCTTTATCGCCTTGAAGTCGGGCTCGTGAATGGTGACACCGTCCTTAGTCTGTCTGGCGATGGTCAACGGCGTGCTTCGCCCGCTGTCGTAAAAGAAGCGGCCCTCGATCTCACTTCGCTCAATGCCGTAGTAGAGCATCACCGCGTGGACACGTCGCTTGATCTCGTCGAACGGGTCCTCACCGTTCCAGTACCAGCAATTATAGCGACCATGAGGCATCACACCCAAGAGGGCGCGTTGCGTTGCCATTGCCATGTTCTCTACGAGGACTAGGCTCGACTTGCCCAAGCTGCCGGGCGCGACTGTGGCGCTGATGAACTTGCGCAGATAGTGGCCCCCGTACAGCCATTCGCGAGGCGGTATTGTAGCAGGGTCCTCCCAGACGAACGGGGTTGGCACGATGACCCGCTCGGCAGACTGCGTGGCCGGCTCTTCCTCGATTTCCTCGAAGAAGTCGCTGACCTTCATGCGGATATGAAAAGTCTGGCCGCCGTGAGCTTGGCTCTCAATCCGTGTGTCCCCTCCACCGTTGAGGATGATCGCCACGTTTCTCCCCGCCCCGTATTCTGGCTCGAGCGGATCCGGGCACGTTTGGCCGGCATACCGGCCAGGCGCCTGGCTGATCTCCCGTGCCGTGACGAGCCGCCCATCGTCCAGAAGGATGGGGAAGTCGCCCTGCAATATGTCCTTCTCCACTGCCTGATTGTGGTCTTCGTTGAAATCCGCGAAGCCAGATGGCTGGATGTTAGGGACACGACCGCGCATACGTTGCTTGTGGTCGAGCCTCACCCGTTCAGCCTCGTCGGCCTTCTCAGCGCGAAGCTCAAATTCGATCCGGTTAAGCTCGGCGCGCTCTGCGTCCGAAAGGTCTGGCAACAGGCTTGTGTCAAGAAAGCCGCCAGCCCGAACTACGGCCTTGCGAGCGTCCGGGACAAATTCGAGCTCGTCGGACTCCAGGATCGCTTTGCCCTCGTACCAAACTCTCGACTGGTCGGTTGTGGCGTTGAAATCTATGATCGTCTTGATCAAGACGCGGCCGGCAGCGGTCACATGGGGCCAGCCCCAGCCGTTGAGGACCAGCCGATCGCGTACCACGCGGGCAAATCGGGGTACATCCTGCCCGTCCTTGGCGATGAAATACCGATGAAGCCCACCCTGTTTCGGCGTCTCAGTACCAGTTCCTTTGTGTCTGATGCCGGTGGACATCGAGGGGCGCGAGACGTCGGCCGCCTCTGCGAAAGCTGGAAAGATCGCTTCTAGCGGAGTACGCAGCGAGTCCAGCCGAGCCTTTATGCTGCTCGGAAATTCCTTTGTGTCGAAGTCCAGGGGGCAAAGTCCTGGACCCTCGGGCGCCTGGAAGAACCGTTTGGTGCGCGAGATCGAGCCCTCAACCTCATCTACCTTATCATCAACGACCAGCCGCCAAGTCACTTGCCCCTCCGGCGGCGGCGCGCAGATCAGCACCTGATTGACATCCAGCGTCTCCAGCGTGGCTGCCAATTGCGAGGCCATTTCGGCGGCGTTGCCGATGAGAAAAGAGGTTGTCGCGTGCCCTGAAGAAAGTGGCGCGTCGCTGCTGCGCTTTGTCGGCTTTCCCGCGATTGCGGCGAACCTTTTCGCGATTGGCCGGTCGCTTGTCGCAATAGTGTATTGGACCTCTGCCGCCGCTGCGGAAGCCCCGGAAACCTTGGCTTCCGTGAAGAGTTCTGGTACGTTCATTTTCGTGCAATGACCTTTTCGAGGCCGGGTCACCCTTGCCGGGGTGCTCGGCCTTTTTGCTGTGCGGGGGCGAACCGCGGCTGCCGCCTCATTTCGAAATTCTTGTGTTGTCGACGATGAGTCGAAGACTTGGCCGTGGTGTGGCCCCAACGTCCTGCAGCGACCGCTTCGCCACGGCCACACTCCTTGCTGTCACCATTGCCCGGCGCGGTGTGGATGAAGGGTGCTTTTCGAGGCGCCGCATTGTCATCTGGTCGCGAACCCATGTGCTTGAGCGCCCCAACGCAGCCGCGGCCTGCGCCACTGTGAGCGGCGCGTCGTCTTCTTTCTGAACTAGCCTCATGACGATCTCCGAGTTCTGGTGGCCATGTTGCTCTGGCAGGTTGCGCGAATATACGTTGCCAGACGGCGTGAAAAACGAGCAACTACCTTGCTGGTGATCGTCCATGATCAGGCCGCCTCGGCCCCAGTATGCCGGAGATAGGTGGTCAACATGCCTGGGTGTCTATCAATGGCGTCGACCAGCGCTTTGCCCGATAGGCCACGAAAGCGCTGCACCACACTCGCCTTCGCCTCTATTTCCAAGAGCACCGCGACCCGTTCACGCCAATAGCCAAAATGCGCTTTCAGGACTGCGTTCTGGTGAGCCTCATCAAAGCGATTAACAATGCGCAGGAGGCTGTTGAGAAACGCCTTTTCCGCCCGTCGAACGTGGTTTCTGTTCACGCCGTAGTTGTTCGCTTCGCCGACGGGGATGCCGCGGGAAAGGAGCTTTGCAGTTAGCTCGTCGAGAGCGTTCTCGGTCTTGCCGGCGTGCTGAGCGCGCAGAGCAGACTTTGTGAAATAGATGATTGCATTCGCTGGCTGAATGCCAGGAGGGGAGGGCATCTCGTCGATCACGTCGTAGAAGGACTTCAAGGCGACCCGCTGCAACTGCATGAGATGATTGATCACGGCTTCGACGTGCGGATGATCATAACTTCCTGCCAACTCCGGGCGTACGATCTTGTCGACCATGGCGGTCGCTGTGGCGCGCCGAACGTTCTCGGCCTGGCGCAGCGCCGGGTTCTGCAGCGCCCAATATCGCTTGGCCGAGGGTTCGACGCTCTCGAGGTCCTGGGGTGGAATCCAGAGCGGTAAGGCGGGCCCCTCCTGATGGGCAAGCCGTTCATGCCCGGCCATCAAGAAGGCCGCCGTGCTCTTCTCATGAGGATTGCGGCTTGTGGCTCGCCAGTGGGTCACGATCTTGCCCCCCCCGCGCAATTGGTCGCTGCGGTGACGCGGGCAAATTCACCCTGTATTTTCAGAGCCGCCTCTTCACGGGCCGCCCGAGCCTGTTCAAGGGTATCGAAGCTTCCGACGTAGAAATACTGACCTCGATTTCTGACGCAGGCATAGAACCTGCCATTGGGCAGTTGGTACACACCGACGACACCCGTTTTGTTGACAGCGCGTCGCGTGATCATGGTGTCGGAGCGGGTCTGTTCTCTAAGGTTCACGATCCGATCGTCTGACACTATGCCATTGCGGTGCCCGACCTCGGCTTTCGGCCATTCGCCGTGGTAGAGCGCCCAAATCACCCGAGCGCGACTTAGCCCATACCGAATGCCATTGACCGTGATACGCCCCGAGCACCGTCCCCGAACCTGAACGGTTAAGGCTTCCCGCCCAACCCAATTCGAATTGTAGTTGTTGAAGCCCCGATCCGAGTCGAATTGAGAACGGGGGCGCTCAGCGTAGACGACCGTGCCGGCCTCATAGTCAGGGACAAAAATCTCCCTGATCACGTCCAGAGGCAGATGACCTGGCAAGAGCTTCCCCATTAGTCCATCTCCATTTTGATTTGGCTCGCCGTCATGCCGCGAAGTCGGGGGTTCGTCCTGCGTCGAGCTCGGTCACGATTCGGCGGAAGTCAGCGTTTCGGCGAAGTTCGCGTTTGACCGCCCACGCGCAATTCGATGCGCTCAGCTTCCGTCTGGTGGGTGGAACCACGATCAACTGGTAGTACATGATGCCGTTGGGCCACCGGCGCACCAGCTTCATGGCGCCAGGGCGATGCTGCAGATGCGGGTGGGGCAAGTCCGTGTCGAGGGCCGGCCGCATCTGCCATTCCTCGGTGACGCCATTTGGGAAGTAGAGAGCGTCGCCTACAGCCCAGAGGTCGGTGGACTGGCCGAAAACGTGGTAGTGGTCGCCACGGTCGATTACCGGCATAGCGCTCAACCCTCCCAAGCGGCATTCGCTCGCCCTGATCGGGCGGCAGTTGCGTTCTTGGTTTTTGGTGAGGGCGTCCAGTCTTCCAGTTGAGCGTCGGCGAAGCGTTGAAAGTCCTCGGTCTTTGCTACGGTGCGGCCTCGGAAACTGTAGAGCTTGATCAGCCCTTCCTTTGCAGCGCTGTAGATGGTGGCCGGGCTTCGATCGAGGACTTGGGCCATAACCGGCACGGTCAAGTACTTCCGGCTCGGCCAGTCAACAATATCGGACATTTCGATAGTCTCCTGAAATCATCGGCGCACATTTGTTCGCCTCTGACTAATTGGGTACTATCGAACGATCGTGGTCGTCCAGCATGTTGTCGGACGTCAGATGAAAAATAATCCTGCGAAATCAGGCACTTGACGGACAAGTTGTCCGGATTTGACCTTGGTTGTTTTGTATGTCGCTGTATTGCAAAGCGACATACAAACTACAACGATAATACTCCGAGACGCGCAATTTCGTCCGTGAACTCAGTGATATACCTGCCATAGTGCGCTTCGATCATCTCCGTACTTGTGTCGTGAAGAGAGGCGACTATTCGAATTGGAATGTTTTTGCGCAGACTTCGCACGATCGAACTGTGGCGTAGGCTGTACGGGATCGCTCCTGCTGGCGCGCCGGCCTTTTTGACCGTCGCCGCCCACATCTCGTCGAGTTGGTTCGGGTCAGTCCAGCGAACGCGCTTGTCGCGTTCCCAGCCGATTCCCTTGCCGCGTTTGAAGCCCCAGCGCTCAAGCAAAGGCGCGTCCGGGTCGCGGCCTGCGGCGGCCGGCGCCAGCAAGTCGATAATGGTTTGGTCGAGTGGAACCGCTGCCGGCGGCTTCGGTCGAGCGCGCCGGCCTTTCTTCGCGCCGGGCACCATCAGGCGCTTGGCACCGATCTGTAGGTCGACCACGTTAAGCCCCGCAGCCTGGTTGAACCGAGGACCAGTCGCCAGGACGGCGATCATGCGGCCGAAGTCACCTTCGGGATCGATCTCGGGATCTTGCGCGGCCCTGACAATGGCGAGCACCTGGGCATCGCTCAGGATCTGTTTGCGGGCCGTCTCGCCCAGCGGCAAAGCTCTCGTGCCGATTTTGATCTCGGCAACGACATGTGCGGGCAATTCGCGTCGATAGCGTTCGGCCGCACGGTTCAACGCAGCGCGCAAGTCTGACGCCAGGCGGTTGAATGTTGCCCGGCTGATGATCGGCGTCTCGGCCTCGTCGGCGGCGCTGGTGCCCTCGATGGGCAGCTTGTCGCGCCAAGCATCAAAATGCGGTTCTCTCAACTTCGCCAGCGGCCGCGCGCTGAACACGCGATCGGCAAGAACGTGTTTGCGAAGTCGACCAGAGGCGTTCGCACCTTCTCGCGCCGATCGGCCGGTGCGGTAAATGACATATTCGCTGATGGCGGATTCGACGGTGGGCACCTTGCTTTGGCGTGCGCCCGCGGCATCTTCGATCTCGGCGTGCTTCCGCTTTGCCCATTCCAGAGCCGACGTCACTGCCGATCGGAAGGGCAGGGCTCCGGCCTCGGCGCCGTCATCATCGGCAGCGGCTAGGCGCTCTTCCGTGCGCTTGCCATCGAAGACAATCTTGCCGATCCACACGCCGGGGCCGACACTTCTTCTGTAACCGAGGCTTACGCCGCCGCGCCCGCCGCCAATACCTTGCCAGTATGGGTTGCGCCGGGGCGCCAGTTTGGCTCGCTTCGATGGAGTGTCGATAAGGGAGGTTGGCTGCTTTCCCACAGATGTTCCCACAGAGACGTTGCTGACGTTGATGAGGTATCTATCAGCAGAGCGCTGAAAATGCTAGCGTCACAGACGTCAGGCAAATCGAGCAGGCACGTTTCCTCTGCACTCCGAAGGCAGAGGCCACAAGTTCGAATCTTGTCGGGTGCGCCATCACTTCCCCTAAGTACTTGATGTAAAACATTAAGTTTGGGACAGGTTTTGGGACAACGCATCTCATCGAATCGGTTTGTGCCTTGCCAGAGTGTCGAGGACCTTTTCGCCACCAAGCGAAAGACCGACACATGCCGACCATCAAACTCGACGGCGAAAATTACATCTATGAACGCATTTCCGCCGATGGCCGCCTGACCTCCTACCAGGTCAAAATCCGGCGCAAAGGCTTCCCGCAGCACAATACCAGTTTCGATGACCTGGACGAGGCGCGCCGTTTTGTTCGGCAGGTGCTGGGCGATCAGGATCGCGGCCACAAGGTCGATCGGCTGGCTGGCCATCGCAACACGGTCGGCGATGTGATCGACGGTGCAGTAAAGTCGCTCGAAGCAGGCAAGCGTCGTGTCAAGGGCGCGCAAAGTGAGCTTTACCGGCTCCGGGCCTTTCGCCGAAATAATTTGGTCCTCTGCTCGACCGCCCTTTCAGACGTGACAGAAGACCACTTCGAAGACTGGATCGTCGAACGCCTCGAGGAGGTGAAACCCAACACGGTGAAACGCGATCTCCGCCTGCTCAAGCCAATCTTTGAGGCGGCCACCTGGCAATACGACCTGAGGCGCTCGCCGCTCGAGCGGGTTCGAGCCCCCTCGGCTATTGATGAGCGGATCCGGCGTATCAGCGAAGATGAGGAGGCCTTGCTGTTTGCCGAACTGGTCATGGCCGAAAATCCAATTGTGCCCTTGGCGGCCGAGTTTGCGCTCGAGACAGGCTGCCGCCGGAGCGAGCAGTTGCGCATCGAGTGGAAGGACTATGACCGGCGCGGCGGCACGGTGTGGTTGGCAGACGCGAAGAACGGCAGGGGTCGCCACATTCTGTTGTCAGAGCGCGCGGTTCAAATCCTGGAGGCGCTGCCCGGTCGCGCAGCGGGCGGCAAGATCTTCAAGATCTCCGGCAATGCCCTCAAGAAAGCCTTCGAATATGCCCGCGCACGCGCCGCTCGCCGGGCCCGGAGCATGGGCCGGGAGGACCTGATGTCGGTGGGGACGCTGCGTTGGCATGACTTCCGTCACGAGGCTATTTCACGCTGCTTCGATGCCGGCTGGACGAGTGAACAGGTCATGGATTTTTCCGGCCATGTCGATATCAAATCGCTGCTCCGATACCGCCATCCCAAGGTCGACCAGAGTGTTGCGCGCCTGCGTGCGATGAAGGCTAACGGACAGCGCACCTTGCCGATGCCGGGTGTGATCGAAGCCAGTGTGGTTGGGAACGACCCGAAATCCTGATGGCCGGACCGCCGAGTCTGGCAGGTAACACTTTTCCCGAGCCGAGAGGCGGTGCGGGAAAAGTGTTACCGCGCGCGCAAGAGACGTTACCCGCTCCACCAGAAGGCCAACAGCGATTGTTCCTTGCCAGACCTTGAACGAGAAATTGGGCGACAAATTTCCGTCGAGTAACGGGTAAACACAGATGGATAGAGTGGATGGCCTGGGAAATCTGGTGACCCGGCAGGACAGTACCGCAATCGAATATCTGCAACGCGTTGACATGCTGATGCGTCGTGCCGGGGAGGCGATTGGTCGCCCTGCGACGCTGTTGGAAGCGATCAGCTATCTCGGCGGGCGGCACAACGAATACCGGCCAGCCAGCATCCGCAAATATTACGCGGCACTGGCAGTGGCAGTCGATGAGGCATTGGCGACTGGCGCTATCCTTCCGAAGCAGGAAGCCGCGTATCGTGACGCTCTCAAGGATCGGCCGCGTCCGCGGGCTAGAAGCGCCGAATCCCGGACGTCCGCAAAAAAGCGGAAGAGCGTCTCTATGACAGAGGTTAGAACGGTCTGCCGATATTTGTGGACACGCGGAAAGCCCGACGACAAGCTGCTCGTCCGCCTGATCAAGCATGGCGTTTTCCTTGGCCTGCGACCGTCTGAATACTCCGATGCCGATCGGCAGGGGGATTTGTTGGTCGTGCGCACCCGTAAAACGACTAACGGACGCGGTCTGTGTGCGTTCAGGGAACTTGACCTTGTCGATATTGCGCCTGGCGAAGCGGCCTCCCTTGATCAGTTGATCGTGGATTTTGCGAGGGCAAGTTCTGGCGACCTGGAGAGACTGATCGATCGCCTTGGCGCACGCTTGCGGCGGGCGTGTCATCATGTCGGGCTGGCGCCATTTGCCCTCTATACGACGCGCCACCAGGCGATTGCCAATCTTAAGGCGGCCGGCAAGTCGGCGGCGGAAATTGCGGCAGTCGCCGGACACAAGTCACTCTATACGGCGGGCAAGGCCTATGCCGGTCGCCGGTCCGGCTGGAAAGCGGTCCCGACAGCAAAAGCCACCAGCGCCATGCTGGCGAAATTCGAGGTACAACCGACGCCGCAAAGGCCGTGGTCTCCGAAAATCTAGCGGGTCAATTTGTGCTTTGCCAGTGATGGTGCGAAGGTGACCACGTGCCCCTTGTGCCCCTCAAGACACTGTATGACGTTTCCAATGTGCTTGGCCTGGATACGGTCAACCGCGTCTGGGCCACTTATGATGATCGCCAAGGGTGTGATGCTGGTCGATCACTCCGCCTTGCGCAGGGCCGATTTTGGTGAGGGCGTAAGCGATTTTCGACCGCGACCGGTGGGTAGCGGGTCGGAGAATGTTGGCATCCGTTTTTGAGTTCCACGACCGACCCTGGCGTTCTTGGAAATCGCGCGATTTTGGTGGGAACGGTTGTTTCCGGGTGAAGTCTCTACCAACGGCGTAACCGCGGATGCGTGGATCCAGGCCTCAATGTCTTCGGGTCGGTACAACGCCTTGTCAGTGGGCTTGTAGTAACGCGGCCCCCGCCCTGTCGACGCCAACTTGGCCAAAGTGTGCTCCGAAATTGGGTAGCGCTCGGCCACCTGGCGGCGGGTGAGGTAGAGTTGGGTCACGGCTAGTCATCCGGTCAATGGTGATCCTACGATCCGGCCAGATGACGAAAGTCACAAACGGTTTTGCTTTGTAGAATGTGATGGTTTTGGAACGCCCTTGGCAACGATACCTATCAGAGCCCAAAACTGGATGTACGGGCCTATGACGGACTGCCCACCATTTGCAAGCCATCAGTCAACAAAGCACGACGATCGCTATGACAAAGACTGGCCCTGGTATATCGGCCAGATTTCATTCTCGCTCGCCCCACGGTTTGCGGTCATGCTGGCAATCGAGCGAGCAAGAGTGATCGCATGCTGGCTAGACAGCAAGCTAGCACGCGATCTCAATTAATTATCGACCTGCAGCTTCGCGAGGAGGTCTCCCAGGGCTTCATCGAGAAGGCCCTGCAGGTTGGTGCGGCGGTCGAGCGCAAGGCGGTGCAGCATGTCGCGTTTCTCCCGAGAGAGCCGATAGCAGATCTGGACGCGTGCTTCACCTTCGTCAGCCAAGTCGGCGGCGCTGGCCGTTGCGCGCAGGGGAGGTTTCAGTGGAGACACTAGTTGTTCCTTTCGCAAATCGCCGACCACAGACGTGCGTAGTCGGAGCGGGCCGGCGCATCGATTGGCAGGTCGGCGACGGTCATTCCGCGGAATATGAGCTCCGGATAGATCAGCCGATGCGTGATCTGGTGGCGCCAGGGAGTGGCGCCGGCGGCCTTCAAGCGCTCGCGTGCGAGACGAATGGTCGGGGGCGCCATACCATGACGCAATGGCGGCGCTGCGATGAGTGCCACGAGAGGCTTCGCGTGGGCGTGTTTCAAGAAGTCGACCCACTCGAGAGCCAACGTGAGATCAAACCTGAAAGGTCTTGCACAAACGATCGAAATTCCGGCGGCCTGGGCTATGGCGTGTGAGCCGCGATAGGGGGCAGGCGGATTGTCGATGATCACCGCGTCATAGCGTAATTTGGCCCTACCCAGAAGCGTGGCAACCGCGCCCACTTCCGTGCTGTGAACGTTGAACGTCGGGTTCCTGCTCATGGTATGAAATTCACTGGCCGAACGCTGCGGGTCGGCGTCGAGGACAACGGTGCGGCGGCCCTCGGCCGCCGCCAGGCCTGCGAGGGCAATTGCGGTCGACGTCTTGCCGGCACCGCCCTTACCCCAGAGCGCAAGCACGATAGAAGCGGCGGTTTTGGTCATAGTGCATCCCTTTCCCCCGCACTGTCGAAGCAAGCCTGGCAAGGAACAAATCGCGCCTGCGAAGGCAGGCAAGGAGCGCGATTGCTATCAAGCGAGCTAGCTCGAATGCTCGCTTGATAGCGCCAGGCCCGCATCAAGGAGCATGCGCACCGGCGGCACGGGTCGCCCTCACTAGCTTTTGTCGGGTATCTCCAGAGCCAGCGGCTCGGCCAGGCGATAGAGACGACTAACCGTGCGCGCCCAACGATGATGCGGGTCCATGACGAGGACGACGCTGGTCGTGCACCATCCTGGATCCAAAAGCGGATGCCCGCTGACGTTCCCCACAAGACAATGAAGGCCTGAGCCTACCTCGGACAGCACCCACTGAGATAGAACGGGCGCTGCATCAAGCTGGGCCCGCGTGGGGAGCTTTCCATTCTGGATTTGGATCGCGGCGCGCAGACCTTTCTGCAAGCTTGCTTTTGTCAATTTCGCCATCGCTACACCTGCTGACCGACCGTGGGCTCGGCGACAAGGCGGGACATCCGCTTCGTTTCCAGCTTCATTGCATCAAGCGGTCCAGCTCCAAGAAGTTTGATGACCTCGGCGCCTGACAGCACTTTGAATTCGGCGAGCCGTTCTGCCAGCATGATCGCGAGTTCGCGTTCCGCTTCCACCATACCCATCGCGCGGCGAAGGAGAATCGGCAGCTCGTTTGCGACTGCAGAAATCGTGACTGCGCTGGGTTTTCCTGTCGCGGCAGGGCCGAAGAGCAGGCTCTGTCCCAGCCCCTGCTTCTCATGCGCGTCAATCAGCAGCCGCGTGGCACCCTCAAGATCACTTGCAGCCCCGGAATTGGCACCACGACCCAGGACAAGATCGGCCGCTCGACCGCCAAGCATGATCGTCGCCATATCCCGGATGTGCGCCAAGGTCGGAACGAGGGTGGGGAAGGCGCTGCGAATGTGGCCACCTGTCGTGCCCTGCGGGACGATGGATATCAAGTCGACCTTATGACCGAGGCGATGGGCGATCAGTGCGTGGCCGGCCTCGTGGAGGGCTATGGCCTGGATATCGGATGGGAGGCGATTGTCTTCCGGGATGATCCGCGCGAGGACGTCGTCAATCGACAACGGCCGCCCCGCACCGCGCGCCGCAGCGCGGGCTTCACGCACCCAGCCCTCGACCATGGCGGGCGTTGCGCCAAGGCCGAGCTGCGCCAGGGGGAGGAGATCGGCCTCGGCCAGGTCTGATCCGAGGTAGAAACGGAAGACGTCCAGGATCTCCTCGCGAGTGTGGGGCGCTCGTACGGCGATGCGCTGCTGCAGCCGACCTGGACGGATCAGCGCCGCATCAAGACGTTCAAAAAAGTTCGTTGCGCCGAGCAACAGGACACGTGTTCGTGACGCCCGCAACCGGTCGATCTCCGTTAGAAACAGTGTGATGATCGGCACCCACCAATCGCGGCCACGGGCATCCATAGTGGCGCGGTTTGGCAGCGCATCGAGTTCGTCCAGAAACGCGACCGCCGGTTCGGCGGCCATCGCACGGTCGATAAAAGCCTTGAGATTCTTGGCGACGCTGCCAAGGTTGCTATCTCCAGACGTGAACCACTCGCCAACCGACGTCGAAACGAAGGTCCAGCCGGAGCTTTCAGCGAGAGAGCGTGCCAGAAGCGTCTTGCCTGAGCCGGGCTCGCCCTCAAGCACGCCAAAGATGAGTGCGTCCGGCCCAAGGTACTTGGCCTTCACCGCCTCCAGCTCGGCCAGCGTCGAATCCGCCCACTGACGCAAATCCTCAGCCAGTGGCAAATCGGCCAAAGGCGGCACTGCGGAGGTGGTCTTTGCCTGCGGCGGCAGAATGGAGCGCTGAAGGTTGGCGACGCATTCCCTGGCGGAAATGCCGGGTCGAATGGCGGTGACAATGGCGGTTATGGGCAAAGCCGCCATGTCAGGGGTCACACCCCGAGCCCTGCCGCCGGTCACACTCTTGATGACCTTGCGCAGCAATGCGGTCGTGGGCGGAGCAATAGTGACCACCATATCGGCCGCTGTGAGCACTGCAGCGTCCAGGATGCCTTGAGGATCCTGCGAGATGAAGATGAGGCAGCGGCCCCGTTGAACCGCATGCAGCGCATTCGCGCCGACGTCACCTTCGGTCCTTTTGGCCGAGTTCCGTTCAGTGGCGGTGTAGACGGTAACCGTGCTGGCCAGCTTGACAGCCGGCCTCACGATGACTTCCACCCATTCGGCGTCAGGCACCTTGAGGATGATGATACTCGATCCGCGAGTGATGAGGCCCTTGGCCTTGGCGCTGAGAGACTTGGTCAGCACCTCCTTGGCAAGGCAGTCCGGGGCGTTGGGCGCGGACTTGGCGAGGGCTTCGAGATCGGCGGGGGTGAAGGCTTCGTCGTCAATGTCATTTTCGGCCATAGGGGCACGCTCCATGAACCGGATGGCTCGCGCGGCGAGCGATCCGTCTGGTGAAGGATGGATTGGGTAGTGCCTTAAGCGGCGATCAGCGCGGGGGTCGCAGGATCAATGCCGCCGTCGGGGTCGATAGCGACCCAGCTGTCGCGCGTACGGCCCTTGGAGCCGACACAGAACTGGGCCGCCCCACTGCCGCTGCTAAAGACGAGGTCGCGGGTCGTGACAAAGCTGCGGCCATCAGCTGAGAGCTCGAGCAGGCCGGCGTGCAGCCAGGCAGAGCGCAGGAAGCGGACACTCGAATTGGCGCTTGCCGCAGTCTCTATGCGAATGTCGGAGCCCTCGAGCACAATCCAGCGATTGTCGCTCTGACGAGCGGCCAGAGCAACAAGGCCGTTATCGAAGCAGAGCTCCATGCAGGTTCCGTCCGGCATTTCGTTGAATGGACGCAGTGGGGCGACGCGACCGGCTTCCTGGCGCGGACCTGACAGTACCGCACGGGCCGCGCCATGGGTGAACATCACGCCGTGGTGGCGCAACGCCAGGCAGGCCCGGCCGAGAAAGCCGTCAAGCTCACTATAGCGCTGGGCATCGATAGCGGCGCCCATCGGCAGCTCGTTCATCACTGCGAATGCGCGGGTCGCCTCAATGCGCGCGAAGAGCATCCGCTCGGCGGCGCGGGCGTCCTCATCGCAAAGTGTATCGTTCGTGTCAGTAATGACCACGATATGCTTGATGTCGCCGATCGGCTGCTGGCCGGAGGCGACACGGGTTCCCACGGAAGCGCTGGCGCCGACATAGACCTGACGCTCCCCAATCAGGGCATAGATCCCGGGACGATTGAGAGCACTAAGCTTGCCAAGACCGCGGCGCGCCTCACCCGCAGCCACAACAACCGTGGGAACAAGGGGCGAGGTCGCCAACTGTTCGATACCGGTGGGCAGGGCGGCGTCGCTTGTCGTTGTGGAGATGGAGTTCACCTCAAGAGATTCGCAGCCAAAGGTACTCGGGCGGCGGGCCTCGGCCTCGGCGTCAACCGGGCCAGGCGTTTCCGGCGCGCGACGCACCACAGAATGCTGATCGATGACGTCGGTATAGTCGATCACCAGGATTTCCAGGTCGACCATCACCAAAACGGCGCCGGTAGGATCGGGATGATCGCCCAGTCCTTCGGCAATATCCCCAAGACTGGCACTGCCGGTCTCGTCAACAATGCGCAGGATAGTCAGCTGCGTAGGGCCCGCAACGAGCTCGTGCTGCACCAACCCGGCGACCAGCGCCGGCGGGGAATAGGGCATGAAAGAGGAATAGGACTTGCCCGACGCGTTTGCGTCGGTAGAAAAGGCATTAGCCATGTCATCACCTGTTAGAGCAGGAGGTTTCATGGTCAGGTCGACGGAAGGTTTGCAGACCTCCGTCGGCCGCTCCTTGCAGGGAACGTTCCGACCATATCGGGCCATTTGGCACCGACGCTGCAAAGATGAGCATCCCCGCCGATCTTGCAAGGTGATCCTCGATCGCGTGGTTAATGTCGGACGAATCTCGGCAGCAGGGATTCAAAGTTTTACGGTTCCGGCGTTATCGGTCATTTGCCGGATTTCCGGTCCTCTCAAAGCGTCCGAATCGCGCAAAACCGGGCCCGTTCCAGGCAATTGGCCTGGCCATCCTCGAGGCGCGTTAACCAAGAAGAACAAAGCGCCAACATCGGCGTTGACAGCCAGAAGAACTTCGGCTCTCCTGATCAGCGTCGGTTCCATTCCGGGCCGATCCCGAGGCCGCGTCTCCGCATGAGACGCTGGTTCGCCCAGGCGAACCAGAGGCGGCTGACAGTGTGTTGGAGCACACTGCCAGCCTAACCAAGGGGCAACCTGCCGTAACAGGAGAAACCCAATGGCTGATGCCATTCTGGGCGCGGATGCGCCCGCCCGCAAGCTCGCTTCGAGCGATTTCCCCCACACCCGTCAGATGATGGCCCTCGAAGGGCTCGTCGCCGATCCGCATATTGATCTCGACAGCCAGATCGCCATCCTGGCCGCGATCGACGAGACCGGTTCGGCCAGTCTGGGCGATCTCATGGCCCTGCTGCCCGATCACCCCAGCCCCGGCCAGGCGATCATGGCGCTGATCCGCGAGGGCGCGCTCGTCATCACCTCTTCCGGTCTCATCGATGCCCATAGCCAGGTGGCGCGCCGGGTCAATCCGCCCTTGCGCCAGAAGGCATCGACCTCCGAGGCCCCCAAAAAGGGCGTGCAGCACCTCAAGGTCATTGCGCCTGAGCCCGATATCTTCTTTGCTTCGGGCATCGACCGCACCTATTTCGTCAAGGAGCCGCGGCTGCGGCAGAAGGGCATCTACCTCGCCCTTTATGGCAGCGCGGTCTATGTCGGCCGTTCCGGGGACACGGCCTGCCGCATTGCCTGGGGCGCGCATTTGAGGCGCAATGGCCTGCCCAACCGCATCATCGCCGCGGTCGACAAGCACCAGGTCCTCGATGACGCCCAGGCCCGCGTGGCCGAGCGTCTTGCCGCCCGCATGGTCAATAAGCATCCCGGCCTTACACTCCTCAATAATGCCTTTCCGGCCGGCGATCGGCTCGCTTCCGGTCCTTATGCGGCCACGGACCGCTTCGTCACCTCCTTTTTCGAACGCGTGGAACGGGCCGGGCTTCTCGAGCCCACCACCCCCAACTGCATGCCCACCGAACCGATCGAAGGGGCGCCAAACGAAGTGGAGGAGGACCAGCTCCTTACCATGGAAAGCTGCGGCGTCACCGCCAGGGCCAGGATTGAGGACGGCAAGTTCTGGGTTTTGGCCGGCAGCCAGGTCCGGCTCGATCCGGTTCCCTCGGCCGGCAGCGCGGCGCTCAAGGATCGTCAGGACCTGCTCCACGATGGTGGCTTGGTCCATAAGGGCGATCATCTGGTCCTGACCGTGGATGTCGGTTTCGACACGCCATCGGGCGCCGCCAATTTCGTGGCCGGCTCAAGGGTCAAACCCGAGCATTGGCGGCCATTGGCCGAGGCACAGGGCATAGGTCCCAGGGCATAGGCCTCAATACTTAGGTCCAAGACCTGAAGCCCGTGCTCTGACGGGTGGCATTGGCCACCCGCATCCTCCTTTTCACCATTCAAAACCGCGGCGCGAGAAGCGCGTCCGCGAAAGGAACCCCCATGTCCAATCTTGCCAATATGACGCTCGTCCTCGATGACGACGAGTTCGACACTGCTGAGGCGGCTGACGCGGCCGAGGCCAAGCCCATGCGACCGGATCGTGCTCTGGTCCGCGCCCTCCTTTCGGGCAGGACAGCACCCATCCGCAAAGCACTGCGCTCTGACGTGGCTCAGGTCATCCAGATCATAGCGCCGACGCCTGCCTGGGCGCGCGCCATCAGCAAGGAAATCCAGCGCAGCCATCCTGAGGTGAAAACTCTGAGCCTCACTGAGACCAAGAAGGACCGGAATGACTGGGTCGTGCCGCAAGTGCTGTCGCAGCTGATCTCTGGAGTGCACAGCGTGTTCTGCACCACCAATGCCCCCGAAATCCTGCCCGCCGAGATCGAGGGAACGACTGATCTGCGCCTCGACCTGCCCGAGATCGATGCTGCCGTCGTCAAGCGCGCCATCCGTGACTTCTGCGGGCAACGTCCGGTTGGGCTTGGGGACGAAGATGTCGAACATCTCGACTTCTTCGATCTGGTCATGGCCATGCGTCCCGGCAGTTCGGCACGCGATTGCGTCAGGCGCATCAAGGCCCTGGCCGAGAAGCAGCGCAGGGCCAGGATCGTCATGCATCGCACGATTGGGTCGCGTGTCGAGGACCTTCCGCTGCCCATGCCGGTTCGGAGCTGGGCCATGACCTGCCTCGACGAACTTAATCTGGTCGCCGAGGGGTCTCTGCCGGCCAGTCAATTGCGCTTTGCCGTGCTCGAAGGGGCGCCGGGGACCGGTAAGACGCTTTTGGCCGAGGCCCTGGCCCGCTCTGCCGGGTGGCGCACGGTCTCGGCGACCATGGGCGACTGGTTCAACCGGAGCGACGGGCATCTGGGAGGGGTCAGCAAGGCCATCGTCCGCTTTTTCGACACGCTGCTTGAGGACGACAAAACAATCGGCTTTATCGACGAGATCGACGGCCTGCCCGATCGCGCCAGTCTAGATGCGCGGGACCGGCAATGGTGGACCCCGGTCGTCAACCTTTTCCTCAAGCAGATCGACCGAATTCGCACCTCCGGCAGGCCGATCATGCTCATCGGCGCCACGAACTATTATTCGCGCCTCGACGCAGCGATGGTGCGCCCGGGGCGCCTGGAACAGCGTGTCCACATCCCCGTCCCCCAAACAGAGGACGAGCTCCGAGCCATCTTCGCGCACTACCTGGCCCCTGATATTCCGGCAAGCGAACTCGAACCGGTGGCCCGCCTCGCCCTCGGGGCCACGCCCGCCCTTATTGAGGCCTGGGTCAAACAGGCGCGCGGCCTGGCCCGGCATGATCAGCGGGTCCTGACGGTGGAAGATGTGATCGATGTGATTGCTCCGCCCGATGACCGTGCCCCCAACGAAATTCGGGCCGTCGCAATCCATGAAGCCGGCCATGCCTTTGTTGCGACGCGTTTGGGCATCGGGGTCAGGCATGTCTCGATCATTGCGCGTGGTGCCAGCGGCGGGTTCACGCAGACGGTGCCGCCAGGCGGGATCCTCAGCCGTCAACACCTCGAGGATCACGTCACGATCATGATGGCCGGACGTGCGGCCGATCTGATCCTGGGCGATATGGGTGCGCACTCCGGTGCGGCCATCGATATCGAAATGGCGACATCCCTTCTGACGCGGGGCTATTGCGAATGGGGGCTCTATGAAAGTTTGGGGCATCTCGACCCCAATAGCGAGGCGGCCTTCGATTTTGCCGACAGGGCGATCAAGCGTCTGCTGAACCGGGCCATCAAGCTCATCACCCAAAACCGTTCGCAGGTCCTGGCCCTCGCCACTGAGCTCCAGACGCGCCGCTTTCTCAAAGGCCATGAGATCAAGCCTATCCTTGATCATCACGCCGATGACCCGGCACCTACCAAGACCGCAGAACGCCCGTCCACTAGGCGCGGACGGAAGGCCGAAGCCAATGCGCAGGTGGCCCCGAAATGACCGCTCATTGGCTCAAGCACATCGATCGGCTCGATGGCGCCTTTTCCGATCATACGCTCCGGTCCTATCGGAGCGACTTCGGGCTCTTTGCCGCCTGGTGCCGCAAGCGCCGGGTGCCCTTCCTGCCAGCAACCAGCGAGACGGTTGCCGCTTATATCGAGACCGAGCGAATGCGCCTCAAGCCCGGGACGTTGAAACGTCGCCTTGCTGCCATCCGCAAGCTCCATCACCTGGCAGAGGAGGGCGATCCTACCCGGGACGCCGATGTTGATCTGGCCATACGGCGCGCCAGCCGGGCCCAGCCATCCCGTCCCCAGCAGGCGCTGGGCATCACGGCCGAAAGGCGGGATCGCCTCCTCGCCCAATGCACCGATGATCTCATTGGTTTACGAGATAAGGTTCTAGTCTGCGTCGGTTTCGATACTTTGTGTCGCCGGGGCGAATTGGTGGCCTTGTCAGTCACCGATTTCACCAAACGCGATGATGGACGCTACAGCGTCCTCATTCGCCGGGCCAAGAACGATCCTGAAGGTGCCGGCCGAACTGCCCAACTCTCGACGCGCAGCAGCCAGCTCGTGGACGAATGGCTCGCCGCCACCGGTGCGACCAGAGGGCCGCTGCTGCGCCCAGTCTATCGGAACCGGGCGCTGGCACTCTATCTCGAACCGCTCACCATTGGTCGCGTACTTAAGAAGCTGTCGAACCGGGCGGAGTTACAGATGGACGGACCATCCAAAGTGTCGGGCCATTCGCTCCGCGTCGGAGCCGCGCAGCAACTGGTGCTGAACGGGCGAGGCATCCTCCAGGTCATGAGGGCGGGGGGATGGCGGTCGATGAACGTCGTGGCCCGCTATGTAGAGAATGTCGATCTGGACGTTTGGAGTTAGTCTATATTCATGAACATCGAGATTGACACCGTGGTCCATGGCTGCAGCGTAGTTTGGACGCCCCCTGGTCTGTGAGGATCACTTGCACCTTGTGTTTCGCGTCCGTCCGGTTGGCATGATCCCCGGCGTTCGGGTCCGGATGACATGGTCAAGTCCGTACTCGATGGCGGGGGCAAGCCGAGGCGGGACTCGATCAATCGATCAGCTTGGCTGCACGTTTCTAGCTGGTGATGAAGTGACCGGGAAATCCAGGGCCCTCTCGCTAGGCGCTACATTCGGGTGTCCGTCGAACTTTATTTTCTTGTCCTTTTTGCCTCCACTGGCCGCCCTCATAACCTCTTGGCTTGCCTTCGCGATTGCGCAGAGGTAGATCATCAAACATCGACAGACCGGAGATATGGCATTGCAGATTTTGGTTACTGGTGGCGCCGGCTTTATTGGTTCAGCTGTCGTGCGATTACTTGCCGAACGTGACGATGCAGTTGTCGTCAATGTGGATAAGCTCACCTATGCAGGCAATCTGAGCTCGGTCGCGAGCGCACAAACCTCGGGGCGATATCGATTTTATCAAGCCGACATTTGCGACCGCGATGCCATGCTCGACATCATGCGGCAGGAAGACATTACCCATGTGATGCATCTGGCGGCCGAAAGTCACGTCGACCGGTCAATCGACGGCCCGGCAGCATTTATCGAAACCAACGTGGTGGGAACGTTTCGTCTGCTTGACGCGGCGCTGACCCATTGGCGGGGCTTGTCTAGTGACCGTCAGGAGGCTTTCCGATTCCACCATATCTCCACCGATGAAGTGTTCGGCGACCTGCCCTTCGATAGCGGTGTCTTCACCGAAACAACGCCCTATGCCCCATCGTCGCCCTATTCGGCGTCCAAGGCAGGGTCCGATCACCTGGTGCGCGCCTGGCACCACACCTATGGACTGCCCGCGGTCTTGTCGAACTGCTCGAACAACTACGGCCCTTACCACTTCCCCGAGAAGCTGATCCCGTTGGTGATCCTGAACGCCCTGCATGAAAAGCCCCTACCCATCTACGGCAAGGGCGCCAATGTACGCGACTGGCTTTACGTCGAGGACCACGCCCGTGCCTTGGCGCTGGTTGCGACCAGTGGCGTTCCTGGCGAGAGCTACAATATCGGTGGCCGCGCTGAGCGCACCAACCTTTCGGTGGTCCAGACCATTTGCGACTTGCTCGATGCCAAGCGTCCACGGGCGGCTGGCAAGAGCTATCGAGACCTGATGACGTTCGTTACCGATCGCCCGGGCCATGACCGACGCTATGCCATCGACGCCAGCAAAATCGAGCGCGAGTTGGGCTGGCTCCCCGTGGAGACCTTCGACAGTGGCCTGTCCAAGACCATCGACTGGTATCTCGCTAACGAAGCTTGGTGGCGGCCTATCCGCGAGAAGACCTACGCTGGCGAGCGCTTGGGTCAGGTGGCCTGACATGGCAACCAAGCTTCTTGTCATCGGCCAGGATGGCCAGGTTGCACGGGCCATGGCATTTGTCGGGTCGGCCGACAACATTGTCACATGCGTTGGCCGTCCCGAACTCGATTTGACCGACCCTGCCTCGGTTCGCGCCGCCATTGATCGCCACAAGCCTGACATTGTGATTAATCCTGCGGCGTATACAGCGGTCGACAAGGCCGAGAGCGAAGTCGAGCTGGCCTATGCGATCAACCGCGACGGTGCCGCCGGCGTCGCAGCGGCTGCCGCCGAGGCCGGTTTGCCGATCGTGCACATTTCGACCGATTATGTGTTTGGCGGCGACAAGGCCGAGCCGTATCTGGAAAGCGACCCGACCGGCCCCACCGGCGTCTATGGCGCTTCCAAGCTGGCCGGTGAGCACGCGGTGGCGGCGGTCAATCCGGCCCATGTGGTGCTGCGCACGGCATGGGTTTACGCGCCGTGGGGCCATAATTTTGCCCGCACCATGCTGCGGCTGGCTGCGGACCGCGACGTGGTGCGGGTGGTGGTGGACCAGCAGGGCACGCCGACCTATGCCCCCGATATCGCCCAGGCCGTGCTGGCGGTGTGCCGGACCATTGTGGCCAGCCCCGATGGGAAGGATTGGCGCGGGGTGTTTCACCTGACCAATGAAGGGGCGACCACCTGGGCGGGTTTTGCGTCGGAAGTGTTCGCCCAGTCGGCCGCCCGCGGTGGCCCCTCGGCGCGGGTCGAGCCGATTACGACTGCAGATTATCCGACCCCTGCCAGGCGGCCGGCCAATTCGCGGTTGGACACGGGTCGATTTACCCGGACCTTCGGCCACCGCATGAGTGACTGGAGGGACGCCGTGAAGCGATTCTCAAGCGCGCCAAAGGCATAGGGGACGCGATCGATGCCCATTCTGCCTAGGCCAATCAAGTTCGGGCTGACCCCAATTGGGGACATCGAAACACTCGTCAATGAAAAGTCCGCCACGAACTGGCTGTTTACCGGCGCCGACCCGCGCCTGCTGTTGACCCCGTCCAAACCCATGCCTCCGGGCACCTACAAGCTTGAATTTGTCGACGCCAGTTTTGAACCGGACTGGCTGAACGCGAAGCTTTATCTGGACACCGGCAGTGACTTTTCTGAAGGTCTAGCAGTCAGCTTTCCCATCACCAAGAACCAGCCCGCAGGGTATTTCGAGTTGGGTCAGAAAGTGCTCCGGCTGCGCCTTGACCCGCATGACGGGCCCGGAGCGCTTGCTGCCAAGGGGCTTCGGTTGACCCGAATCTCGACCACACTGCATCGTGCGGCACGCGCGACCCGTCTTGCTGCGGCGCGGGTGAGGTCATTTGATGACGCTGTAAGGCTGCTGACCAAATCCTACCGTATATTGCGAAAGGACGGCATCTTTGGCCTCCAGCACGTAGTCAGCCGTTCGGTTTCGCGTGAGGTCCTTGGCCTCACGGGCGCCGGTTATGCCGAATGGGTGCGGCGCTACGATACCTTCAGCGAGGGCGAAATCGCATTGATGAAGGGCATGGCGCGGGAGCTGTCGGCGCCGCCGCTGATCTCGGTGCTGATGCCCGTCTATAATGCGCCCAAGGAACTACTGATCGAAGCGATCGAGAGCGTCGTCAACCAGGTCTACCAAAACTGGCAGCTCTGCATCGCCGACGATGCATCCACCGAGCCAGAGGTACGGGCGGTACTGGAAAGCTATGCCGCGAAGGACCCGCGGATCAACGTGGTCTTTCGCGAGCGCAATGGACATATTTCGGAAGCCTCCAACAGCGCGCTCGAAATTGTCCGCGGTGACTGGTTCGCGCTTCTGGACCATGATGATGTGTTGCGCCCCCATGCGCTGCTCGAAATTGCGATTGAGGTCGCGGCGCATCCCGGTGCCGGGCTGATCTATTCCGACGAAGACAAGATCGACGGAAAGGGGAACCGCTACGATCCATTTTTCAAACCTGATTTTTCTATCCATCAGCTCCGCTCTCAGAACTATTTCAACCATCTCACTGTGCACCGTACCGAGCTGGTTCGGGCCGTGGGCGGGTGGAGGAAAGGCTTTGAGGGCAGCCAAGATTATGATTTGAACCTGCGCATCGTCGAAAAGCTCGAGCCCGGGCAGATCCGGCACATTCCCAAAGTTCTCTACCATTGGCGCGCCGCCGTGGGCTCAACGGCCAGCGCCGGCAGTGCGAAGAGCTATGCCTATTTGGCAGGGCTAAGAGCGCTTGAGGAACATGCAGGCCGCAGCAACCCTGGCGCCACAGCAAAAGCGATTGACGACCTTCCGGTGTACCGCTTTTGCTATCCGATTCCCGTCCCGCCCCCCCTGATTTCACTCATCATTCCCACACGTGATCGACTGCCACTTATCAAGGGGTGCGTCGATTCAATTCTAGATAGAACCGATTTCCGCAATTTCGAGATTCTGGTTGTCGACAATGGGTCAGTGGAACCCGAGACTATCCAGTGGTTTGACACGCTCGAAGAGCATTCCCAAGTCCGAGTGCTATCCTACGACAAGCCATTCAACTATTCGGCGATCAACAATTTCGCGGCAGGCCACGCCAGAGGAAGCATCATTGGCCTGATCAATAACGACATTGAAGTGATTTCACCCGGGTGGCTCGGAGAAATGGTGTCTCTTGCAGTGCAGGACGACGTCGGGTGTGTTGGCGCCAAGCTATACTACGCGAACGATACCATTCAACACGCAGGCGTAGTAATAGGGATAGGCGGAGTTGCCGGACACGATCACAAGCATGCACCTGCCCAATCCTTTGGATATTTCTCAAGGCTGAAAATTATCCGTGGCGTCTCGGCTGTGACGGCCGCCTGTCTACTCGTGCGTAAAAGCGTTTTTGAACAAGCGGGTGGCCTCGAGGTGGACCTCGAGGTTGCATTTAACGACGTCGATTTTTGCCTGAAAGTAGAAGCGTTGGGCTACCACAACGTTTGGACGCCCTACGCAGAGCTCTACCACTTGGAAAGTATTTCTCGCGGTGCTGAGGATAGCCCAGAAAAAGTCGAGCGCTTTAATCGTGAGGTAGATTTTATGAAAAAACGCTGGGGCGCACGACTGGGCTTCGACATTTATTATTCACCCAATTTGTCGATTGCTCACGAGGATTACTCGATAGCATTTCCGCCCAGGATCAAAAAAATGCCAGGCCACATATAAATCCTCCCTCGGTTGGGTGACATGCCCCTGACGACGCCCGCCAGAAAATGGAGGAATGGCGTCGAGACTACAACGAGGTCCGACCTCACAGCGCCATCGGCAACAAACCACCGATATCGCTCATGAATGCCTCCGGCGCATCCGGTCCGCCGTGAGTGCTACCCCGGGAAATCCCCAGCCGGGTGGTCCAAAATCGGGTCCCACGTCAACAAAGCCAAGGACTTTCCCTAAGGCCGGAGGGGACTTGGGGCTCAGGTCAATTGCGACTTATGAGCTGGGCCGACGCCCCTCGGCGCGGCCATTCAAAACAAAATGCAAAAGGGCGCATCCTCCATCCGCCTTCACGTCGGGATTGTTGTCGAGGTAGTAGGTAGGGTCAAAGCGGTCGGACGGCTTATGGCCCTCTTTCTCACCGGTGTTGGTGTAGTGCAAGGCCGCTTCAAGATCACTGCCGACGAACCCGCTCGCATTGCGATAATAGGTCGGATTGAAGAACCCGCTGTTCAGGAGCGCACGTGCATTAACGAGGTCCGGCGCGAAAGATCGGACCGCCCGCGTATGTGCGATGATTTCGTCTCTGAATTGATGAGACAGAAACCCCATCTGGTCGTGCTTGCTGTGTGCAGCCTTAAGCTCGGCATCGAGTTGCCGAATACGGTCCTCGAGCGCATCCTTTTGCGCCTGAATCGCTACAAATTGTCGTAGCGAGAAGCTCTGGACGACCGAGCGCCCCGTATGAGCAAAAAAATCTATGGGGTCGAAGCCAAGTGAATCGCGCTTGCGATTGCACAACGCGACCACGGCGTCGGGAACCTCGTCGCCGACTGCAACCACAGCCAAACCATGAGAGTGCTCAAAGTCCAGAACGGCGAAGCGATCTCGCAATTCGTTGACGAGCTTATAGACGCCAAAGTCGTTCTCGCGCTCCTGGGTGTCGTGAAACAGGCATACCCCGCGCGACGACAATTTGGGGAACCAGGTAGTGAAGTCGTGCTTCACGGCTTCATAGGTATGAAGCCCATCGATGTGCAGCAAGTCAATCGAGCCATCCTCGAATTGCGACAGTGCATCATCGAAGCTTGAGCGTATCAATCGTCCAGGAGCGTTATAGCGCTCGGTGAGGTACTGATCGAGTTCACGATAGATACTATCTCCATAATCCTTGGCCTCATACTCCCAGGTTTGTCCGTCTCCCAGCCAGTGGTCCACGGCGTGATAGTTCTGGGTCGATCCGAGCGCGTGACCCGCCTGCATAAACGCGCAGAACGAGTTGCCGCTCTGCGTTCCAAGTTCGACCACGCGGCGCGGCTTGAGATTGGCAATGATCCAGAATGCAAACGGTACGTGTCCGAGCCAGGGCGATGGCGGCACAAGTCTTTCTGGCTCGTATGTCAACTCTGGTATCGAGTAAAACAGATCACATTTCAAACGGTTTATCTCCATCAAGCGGTAAAGTCGGGAACCACGTTTTTCATATCGTTGACTTCGCCGTGCCGGAGATTCATGGCATCGGGAAAGAGGTCCAGCAGTCTGTTCTCGCTGGCACCCGAAAGGGGTGTCCCTTTCCGGAATACGGCTACAAAGTCATTCCAGACGTCACTATCTCGCCGCAGTACGCCACTCTCCAGCAATGTGACTTGTTGCCCCATACGCCGAGCCCATTTAGCGAGCGAAAGCCCACTATCAGGGTAGAACCTCCAGCTATCACCAGGATAGGCGTGATAAGGGCCATTCGATGGCGCGTTGATATAAAACAGCCCGCCCTCATTGAGCGCGCTGCAGACTTCCAGGAAGGTCTGCCAGAAAAAGTCGTCATGTTCGAAGGTCGACGTCGATACACAGACATCGAAACCGCTGACCTCGGCCGGGAAACCCTGCGCTGGGTCGTAGACTATGTCTACGCCAGGGCCTGCCGCCATATCGATACCGACATATTCCGCTCCCGCCGGTGCTGCAGAACGAAGACTGCCATTCACGTCCATCGCGCCGAGATCAAGTATTCGCAAGCCGGGTTTCTGCATGTCTTTTGCGTAAGCCTCGAAGAATTTCGCACCCGACAACAATGCGGTGTCATGCATTTCCAGTGTCCTTTTTCTGCGCGATCACGCCGGTGTACCGTTCAGCTTGTGGAGATTGATTGAGTGCATGGGAATCCCGATCTGCCCCAACCTCACGTGGCCGCCTTCGCACCGAAACAACAGCGCGTCATCCAGCCAATGATGTTGAACGTGATCAATCTGTGAACCGCTCGCAAACGCCGCCGATAGCGAGTAGTCGCCTTCAGCCAAATAGGGCATCTGGAAGGTAAACTGCGCCTCTACCATTTCCGAGGCCTCGAGCATTAGCGGATTGGCTGCATGGTCGAGATAAGTATTGTCGCCGAATATTTCCTGCCCTAGCCTGTTCTTGAGGTGAAACCCCAAGATCGGATGCTTCATGGGTTCTCGGGCCACGGCCCTTATTGTAAGGCGAACTTCCGTTCCTCCTTCTACCACTCCCAGTCTGTGGCCAGCCAGGTCTGCTATCTCGACGCTTTCGATTTGCCCTCCGCCCGCTCCATAGGCGGGCGCGTTGGGATCAAACTCAAACACCTCGATTTCGTTGCGTTTGGTCGAGCCGCTGATCATTTCATGTCTGACGTCCTGGCGCTGCCGAGGCATGTCGCGCCGACGCCCGGTGATCGAGAATGAGCGCCCATCGATCTCGCCATGCAGGGACGCCTGATAGGCCAGCGAAATATCGCGCGCATCGCCTTCGGCGCGGACCTGGCCATTTTCCATCCAGATCGCCCGGTCGCACAGGGCGTTGACCGAGCCGGTGTCGTGGGAGACGAACAGGATCGTGCCGTGTTCCTTGAACCTGTGAATGAAGCGCATGCACTTCTGGGTGAAGGCCGCATCGCCGACAGCCAGGATCTCGTCAACGATCAGAATGTCGGCGTCAACATGGGCTGCCACGGCGAATGCCAGCCGGGCATACATGCCCGATGAGTAGGTCTTGACCGGCTGGTCGACGAAATCGCCAATGCCGGCGAAATCCAATATGGCGGGCTCACGTTCGTCGATCTGTGCGTTGGATAGGCCCAGTATGGCGGCAGACAGACGCACATTTTCGCGGCCGGTAAATTCGGGATTGAACCCGGCCCCCAGTTCAAGCAGCGGAGCCACCCGGCCCGTCACGTTCAGCGTACCCGAATTGGGGGTAAGCGTACCCGCAATCATTTGCAGCAGCGTCGATTTGCCGGATCCATTTCGGCCCACAATGCCCACGGTCTCACCGCGGCCGATGCGAATGTCCACATTCTGGACCGCCCAATACTCTGTGTAGTAGCGCTTGTGGCGAAACAGCATCTGCTTGAGCCGATCCTGCGGCTTGGCATAAATCAGATATGCCTTGCCCAAGCCCGCCGCGTCGATCACCACGTCAGATGACATCAGCAAAAGCCTTCTTTGTACGTCTGAAAAAAACGAGCCCAGCTAGCAGCACGATTGCGGCGAAAGCCAGATAGCTCGAATAGGTGAGTAGGTCTGGGCCCTGGCCCCAAAACACAAGGTCGCGCATAAGGTTAACCGCGGGCGTGATCGGGTTCAGAGTGATCAGCCAATTATAGGGTTCAGGCAGGCTTGCCGGGTCGTAAAAGACCGAAGACATGAACAGGATCGCCGTCGAGAGGGGCGGTGTGATATGCTTTAGGTCGCGCAGAAATACCCCTAGGGATGCTAAAAGATAGCTTATCCCCATGGTGATCATCGCCAAGGGCAGCAGGGCCAGCGGCAGTAGAAGAATCGTCGCCGGGGGCAGGCCATGCATGACCAGGTAGATGACCAGGAAAGCGGCGAATGAAATCACGACCGTGGCCAGCGAAGTCAGCATGCTGACTACGACCAAAACGTCGAGCGGGAACACCACTTTCTTGACGTAGGACACGTTCTCAAGCACCAGGTTGGGCGCTCGGTTGAACTGGTCGGAAAAGAAGTTGAACATGATTAGGCCGGAGAACAGCAAGAGCGGATAGGCATACTCTGCCGTGACCTCGGTGCCGGGCCGCTGCCAGCGCGATTGAAAGATGACGCCAAAGACCAGCGAGAAGACCGCCAGCATGGCCAATGGTGCAATAAGGGCCCAAAACCAGCCGAGCATCGAGCCACGAAAGCGTTGGTCAAACTCACGCTGGGCCAACTTCACGGTCAGCGAGAGATTGCTTGAAAATGGAGTCACACGTGCCAGCCTGTTCTGTTTGGGTGGGTCTGTACTGGAACGCCATGGCTTGGACAAGGGGGCGCTAACTAGAGCCACCCCATCAGGGCGGCCAGATACAGCATGATATTGCCCCGCACGTTCTGGCGGTAGACCCCCGCCTGGCGCAGCGCCCTGAGCCCCACTGGCGGACGGGCCTCGTGTACCTGCTTCCATCGCATCAGCGTGGATAGGGCTTGCGGCGAGAGCATATCCTCACAGGTCTCCAGAGCCGCGATGTTGGCACTGGCCCAGTCTCGGAATTGTCCACTCATCACACCGCCAAGGCGGCGGAAGGTGGCGATCACTCCGCTGTTCTTCCCCACAATATTGGCGGCATGCTGACGGTAGAGCAGGCTCGGCTCGGGGTCATATATGGCCGTACCACCAGCGCCGGTGACAAGCATGTAGGCCCACCAGTCATGAGTCACAAAACTGGCGCGATGCGAACTCTCGGCCAGGAGAGCGAAAGCCTGCGGGTTAAGCATCATCGTATTGCCGCCGGCCATGCTCTGCACGAGCGCGTTTTCGAAACTCTTGGGGCGCGTGAACAGTGGCGACAGACCGATAGGTGTGCCGCGTTCGTCGACCAGACGCGTGCGCGATCCGTACAGCGCTGGTCCAGGCGCCGCCGCGTCCAGCATCGACAGGGCGCGTTCAATCTTGTGGGGCAGCCAGATGTCGTCCTGATCGGCGAAACAATAGGCAGTGTAGCTGCCCGGAGTGCGCACAAGGAGAGAGCGGAAGTTCTCAGAAAATCCCTGGCGCGGGCCATCCTTGATGGAGATTTTGCCTTTGGTCCACCTCTGGCGCCACTGCCGCAAGATGCTCTTGGTAGCATCAGTTGACCCGTCGTCACTGACCAAGATATCGATTTCAGGGTAAGTTTGGGTATGGATCGAAGCGAGTTGTTCGTCTAGGAACTTCTCACCGTTGTAGGTGGCCAATAGCACGGCTACCTTTGAGATTGTGACTGGGGGCATTGTGACTGTGGCGCCTGCGTTGAATGAGGTGGCCGGTTTGCCACTTCCATTGATCGTCGATCTGGATCGGACACTTCTAAAGACCGACACGCTGATTGAACAGTTTGTACAGCTACTTTTTCGTTCGCCCATGGATGCCCTAGTGGCCCTGGCATCTATCGCTAGTGGGAAAGCGGTTTTCAAGCGACAGGTCATCGACGGCGCTCCCGTAAACGTGCAGGCACTCGCGTTCAACGAGGAATTTGTCGCGTATTTGCACGAGCAGAAGGCCCTGGGACGTGCGCTGCATCTGGTGACCGCGGCGGATCAACGGGTAGCCAATTCGATCGCGAAACATCTACCGATTTTTGACAGCGTAGTGGGCACCAATTCCGACCACAATCTCAAAGGAAATCATAAGCGTGACTATCTGCTTTCGGCATTTCCTGGGGGTTTTGTCTATGCCGGTGACAGCTCTGCCGACATTCCGATCTGGGCGGTTGCCGACGCCGCCATCATCGTGGGTGTGAGCCCCTCGACACGCCGTGCCGTTGAGGGACTGCCTTGTGAAATCGAGGCAGAGTTTGAGGGGCGAAACCGCTCCGCCAAACAATGGATGCGGCTGATGCGCGTCCACCAGTGGTCTAAGAATGTTCTGATCTTCGCCCCTTTGATTTTGGCCCACCTATATCTTGACCTTGCAGCGGTAAGGGCCGCGTTGGTGACATTCCTGGCGATGAGCCTGATGGCATCTGGTACCTACATCATCAACGACGTCCTCGATATCGTCGCTGACCGAAATCACAAGACCAAACGCTTTCGGCCCATCGCAAGCGGTGATATTGATGCTGGTGTGGCGCTGATTGCCGCTGTTGCGCTAATCCTGACAGGCTTGGGAATCAGCATGGCTGTTTCGATGCCGGTAGCCGGGCTGTTGGTGCTGTATCTAGCCATCACGTTATCCTATTCTGTCATACTTAAACGCTTGGTGATGGTCGACATATTTGTTCTTGCTAGTCTCTATACACTCCGCATCGTCATCGGCGTTGTCGCGCTGCCAGTGGTGATTTCCCATTGGCTGCTAATGTTTTCTTTCTTTTTCTTTTTCTCGCTGTCGCTTGCCAAACGGCACGTGGAGATCGTGCAGGCGGCCAGGAAGTCTGACGGAGATGTGCCCATATCGGGCCGAGGTTATCGCACCGGCGATGCGCCGCTGACCCTGGCAACAGGTGTGGCGACCGAAATGGTGGCGGTGCTCATACTTAGCCTCTACATCGTCAACGATATCTACCCCGAGACCGCTTACACGCGACCAGAATGGCTCTGGGGCGTGGTGTCCATGGTCCTGATCTGGGCCTCTCGGATATGGCTGCTGAGCCACCGCGGCGAATTAAACGATGATCCGGTGACTTTTGCACTGCGCGATCGCTCCAGCCTGATGATCGGCGCGATCGCGGCCACCGCATTCGTGGTCTCGGTAATATGACCGGATATTGGACGCGCCTCGATTACAATTCCTGGGGACGCACCATATCAGTCCCGCATGAGGTCGCGTCACCACGCTTTCCCGACGAAATAGCGGGCTTGTTAAGCGACAATTCCGGCCACACCACTCTGCCGGTTGGACTGAGACGATCCTATGGGGATTCCAACCTAAATCCCAACGAGCGCCTGATTGACATGACAGGCCTCGATCGGCTGATCGAATTTGATCGCAGTACCGGTATACTGCGCTGTGAGGCTGGCATTTCCTTGCATCAGCTCAACCAGATCCTTGTTCCCTCGGGCTGGTTCATGCCCACCACGCCGGGAACGCGCTTCGTTACGCTAGGCGGTGCCATCGCCAACGATGTTCACGGCAAGAACCATCACAGCGCCGGCAGCATCGGCTGTGCGGTACGCGCCCTTACGCTCGCTCGAAGTGACGGGACGTTACAGCCCATTCGATCCGGCGATCCCCTTTTCTTGGCAACGCTCGGCGGCATGGGGCTAACCGGCGTTATCGTCGATGCGGAAATACAGCTTTCGCGCATCGGTAGTGCTTGGCTGGAAAACGAGCGGATCGCATTTAGCTCGGTGGGAGATTTTTTCAAGCTTGCCCATGAGAGCACCGCATTCGAGCATACCGTGGCTTGGATCGATTGTGCGGCACAAGGCCCCAAGCTCGGACGAGGCGTGTTCCAACGGGCCAACTGGTGCAACGATGGGGAGTACGCCGCCCCGAAAAAGGGGGCAGAGCCCTCGCTCCCGCTTGATTTTCCGCAATGGGCGCTCAATCGCCATTCGATCCGCGTGTTCAACAACTTCTACAACTGGATGCAGACCCGAGGCTCGGCCGTTCGGCGCGAGCACTACCAGCCGTTCTTTTATCCCCTCGACTCCCTTCGCAACTGGAACCGGATGTACGGGGCAGCCGGCTTTTACCAATATCAATGCGTCATCCCGACGGAGGCGGCCAAGGAGGCGGTTACCCGCCTTCTACAGACCATATCGGCATCGGGGCAGGGTTCCTTTCTGGCGGTACTGAAAACGCTGGGCGGCAAGAGTTCGGGCGGTATGCTATCATTTCCGATGGAGGGCGCCACCATGGCGCTCGACTTCGCCAATCGCGGCGCCAAGACGCTCCACCTAATGGCGCAGCTTGATGTCATTGTCGCCCAGGCAGACGGTCGACTCTATCCTGCCAAGGATGGGCGTATGCCCGCCCGGATGTTTCGGGCCGGCTATCCCCTGTGGCGCGAATTCGCCACTTTCAAAGACCCGAAAATTCAATCCAGCTTCTGGGAGCGTGTGTCGAAGTCATGAGCGCAAAGACTGTAATTATCCTTGGTGCTCTGTCCGGGATCGCTGAGGCGACCGCTCGGGTCCACGCGGCCCGCGGCGACCGGCTTGTGCTTGTCGCCCGGCATCCCGAGCGGCTCGCTGTGCTGCAGACGGATCTTGTCGCTCGCGGCGCTTCTCGCTGCGAGACCATCGTGCTCGACCTCGCCAGCGAACCGGCGCCGGATCGGCGTCTGGCGGAAATGATTGGGCAGGCTGGCGGCAATCTTGACGTGGCCTATGTGTTCTATGGCGTTCTGGGTGACCAGCATGCCGATGAGCGCGATTTGGCGGCGGCGCGATCCGCTATGCAGGTCAATTTCCTCAGTGCCGCTGTGTGGTGTCTGGCCGTCGCCAACGTCATCGAAAGTCAAAACAGTGGTGTGCTAATCGCCATCTCCTCTGTTGCCGGCGATCGTGGCCGCCAATCCAACTACATCTATGGCGCCGCCAAGGCCGGCCTTACCACTTTGGTAGAAGGGATCGCGCATCGCTTGGCCAAGGGAAAGGCACGTGCGCTAGCGATCCGGATGGGCTTCGTAGACACACCCATGACCGCCCATGTCGAGAAAAAAGGTGCGCTGTGGTCCAAGCCAGACGGCATAGCCCAGAAGCTGGTTGCGCTCGCTGATCGGCCCCGCGGAGTCAAGCCCTATTTGCCCTGGATTTGGCGCCCGATCATGTCGATCATCCGATTCGTCCCCCCTGCCATTTTTCACCGGACCAAGCTTTGACCGCTATGACTGATACAACAAGGCCGCGATTGATCATCACCGGTGCCGCTGGACTAGTCGGCCAGAACCTCATCACGCGCCTCAAGGCCCGCGGCGACTACGACATCATTGCCATCGACAAGCATCTGGCGAACGTCGCGACGCTGCGCCGGCTTCATCCCGACATCACCATCATCGAGACCGACCTGGCGCAGCGCGGCGCTTGGGAGCAGGCCTTCATGGGTGGCGGCACGCTGATCCTGAACCACGCGCAGATCGGCGCGTTGGAGGAACAGCCATTCATCGACAATAACGTCACGGCGACGCGAAACGTCCTCGAAGCCACGCGCGCCGCAGGTATCGACTATATCGTCCACATTTCGTCGTCTGTCGTGAACTCGATCGCGGTGGACTTTTACACCGAGAGCAAGAAGGCCCAGGAAAAGCTGGTCGTCGACAGCGGCATACCAGCCTGCATTCTGCGGCCAACCCTGATGTTCGGCTGGTTCGACCGCAAGCATCTCGGCTGGCTGGCGCGGTTCATGGCCAAGGTGCCGGTTTTCCCGATCCCGGGGAGCGGCAAATACATCCGGCAGCCGCTTTATGCCGGCGACTTCTGCAGTGTGATCATCTCGGCCATCCAGACGCCGCGGCCTGGCGAGGCCTACGACATTTCGGGGCGCGAAAAGCTCTACTACGTCGATCTCATCCGACAGCTGCGAACGGCGACCGGCGCAAAGACTCCGATCGTGAAAATCCCCTATAGCCTGTTCGACCTGATGCTGCGCGCCTATGCAGTCATCGACAAGAACCCGCCCTTCACGACCAAGCAGCTCGAAGCGCTCGTGACCCCGGACGAGTTCGACATAATCGACTGGCCGGGCATCTTCGGCGTGCCCGCGACCCCCCTGTTGGCAGCGCTTGAAGAAACACACCGCCACCCCGTCTATTCGCAAATCGTTCTGGAGTTCTGAGATGGCCAATCTAGCGATCGTAGGCGCCGGCGCCATGGGTCTGGCCGCGGCCTTTCATGCCCTGAAAGCCGGCCATCAGGTCACGGTCTACGAAGGCGACAAGGTGGCCGGGGGGATGGCGGCGCATTTCGACTTCGGCGGCGTGTCGATCGAGCGCTTTTATCATTTCGTATGCAAGCCCGACCAACCCCTGTTCTCGCTAATGGGCGAGCTCGGCATCGGCGACAAAATGGTGTGGCGCGAAACGTCCATGGGCTATTTTATTGACGGCAAGACCTATGGCTGGGGCGACCCGATCTCCCTACTGACGTTTCCGAAGATGGGCCTCATCGACAAGTTCCGCTACGGGCTCACCGCTTTCTGGCAGACCAAGCGGCCGAATTTCGACAGCCTCGAGCACGTCAGCGGCAAGGACTGGTTCCTCAACAGCATGGGGCGGCGGACCTACGAGCTGCTTTGGAAGCCGCTGCTGGACCTCAAGTTCTTCGAGTATGCCGACAACGTTTCGGCGGCCTGGCTGGCGACGCGCGTCAAGCGGATCGGCAATTCGCGGAAATCGCTACTCCAAGAAGAACTGGGCTACATCGAGGGTGGGTCCCAGACGCTGGTCGACGCGCTGGTGAGCAAGATTGAGGCCTTGGGTGGGACCATCCTGCTCGGCGATCCGGTGCGTGAGATCGTGTCCGAGAACGGCCGGGTCACCGGCATCGCCGCGCGCGACAGGGGCTTCACCGCCCATGACCATGTGATCTCTACCGCGCCCACCCCCTATATCCCTGAGATGGTGCCGGCGCTGCCGGAGGACTGGAAGCAGAAGTATCGCGCGATACACAATATCGGCGTGGTGTGCGTGCTGCTCAAGATCAAGAAGCCGGTGACGAAGAACTTCTGGCTCAACATCAACGATGCGCGCTTCGAGATCCCGGGAATTGTGGAATTCTCCAATTTGCGCCACCTGCCGGAAACCGTGGTCTACGTGCCGTACTACATGCCGCAGACCCACGAGAAGTTCGACAAGCCCGCAGAGTTCTTCGAGGCAGAGACCCGGTCGTACATCAAGATGATCAACCCCGAGATTACCGATGCGGATATTGTCGACGTGAAAGTCGGACGGCTCCGGCACGCCCAGCCGATCTGCGAGCCGGGCTTTGCCGCCAAGATCCCGCCGGTGCAAACCCCGATCGCAGGGCTGCAAATCGCGGACACCTGCTACTATTATCCTGAGGACCGGGGGATTTCGGAAAGCGTGCGGTTCGCGAAGGAGATGGTTTCTGTCCTTCCCGCCCACGCCGTCTCGCGCAGCGCGGCCTGACATGCTATCGAACCAGTTCGTCCGCTTCCTGTTGACCGGCGGCTTCGCAGCCGCCGTCAACATCGGCTCGCGCTATCTGCTGAACTTCGTGATGCCTTTCGAGTACGCAGTGGTGATCGCGTACCTGTGCGGCATGGCGACGGCCTTCGTTTTGGCCAAGCTGTTCGTGTTCACCGCCTCGGGCCGCTCGACCGGATCGGAATTCACCCGCTTCCTGATCGTCAACCTCTTCGCACTCGGGTTGACCTGGGTCATCAGCGTCTGCCTCGCCCGCTTCGTCTTCCCCGTGATCAACTTCACCTGGAACGCTGACGACATCGCCCACATTATTGGCGTCCTCGCCCCGGCCGTGACGAGCTTTCTGGGGCACCGGTATTATTCGTTCCGGAGGGCGTGAAGCGACTACCCGATAGGTGGGAACAGCGCCACAGCGAACATTAGCTGAGCACCCGCTACCGCCGCTGCCAGAGATGGCCAACGCCCGACCAGCGCCACTAAGAGGATCATACTGGCAACTATCGGAAAATAGCTTGACTGGTGCACCACAACGCCGGACACACTAAAAATCGATACGATCCAAACAGCAAATGATAGCAAGACCGCGACCGCGAGAGGGCGCCTGCGGCCGGCAAGCGATATCAATACCGCAAATGCTGAGAGCACTCCGACCACGCCCATGGCGGGCATGAAATGATAGAACGCAGCGCTTCGGAAGGCTTCCTGCGGGCCAAGCGTAACGAAGTCGAGAGCCCCCACCGTGGCGTTACCAAACTTCTCCCACGTTCGACCGAGGAATTCAGGGAATGTCATATCGGAGTAGGCATCGCGTGTCGCCTCGAGCGCAGACCGGGAGTCCTCGACCGGTACTACGTCGGCCAAGTGCCACTTGATGAGGCGGTCGCCGGGCGGGTCGACGAATGTCTGGTAGGCGGCCCAGGTCAGATACGTAGCGACAAAACTTACAAGTGCTGCGATCGCGTACCGAACTGTCGAGATTCGCCAAGTAGCGAGAGCCGCAAGCGCAAAACCCAACAGTGTAAATATCGATGCACCATGCGATAGAGCGGCCCCAACAGACAGAAGCCCAACGATCGCACCCGCGCGCCAGTCGTGTTTCATTGCGGGGTACGAAGGACCAAAGTGGAGTGCCCACGCCAAAAGAAGCATCGCTGCCGGCAAGAGCTTTGGCCATACGAATGTAGCATGAATTATGACTAGGGGTGACAGCGCTACAACTAGCGCGCCGCAGACGGCAGATGTCCTTACGACTCCAAAAGTGCGCAGAATTATATACGTTGTAGGAACGACCAACATCTGAAGAAGCGTCGCCACTATCTGGTATGCTGCCTCTGCCGCAAGTCCAACAGGCAACGCGAGTGCGAGGTAAAGTCCTGTCTGCAAGGGAGGGCGGTCACTGCTCAACCAGTCACCATGCATTGGGGTTGGGATGTGTCCGGCGCGCAGGTGCTGTGCGAATTCGAAGGGAATTACGTTATCGCCAGGCAAGGGGTGGCTGAATCTGATGCGGGCGGCTTCTGTCATACCGGTCAGTCCAGTCTGACCGAAGGCCCACAGGAGTAACGCTGTTGTCGAAAGCCCCCAAAGGGCGCAGGCCAATCCTATATCCGCATCGAGAGTTGACCGTTTGCGAACGCCAGCAACCGCAGTAACCGCTAGGCCGACCCAAAACGCCCAATTGATCGGCCCAACTGCAAGCGACGTAGCAAACGCCAGCCAGAACGTCCCCAGTCCGAGCACAGTCAAACCGGCAATCAAAGTAGCGACTGAATTTATTGCGGGCACTTTTCGTGACGCGAGCCACGAAGCTGAAACCCAAGCGGCGAATATTGTCGGAGCAACCTGAAAACAGGTGGCAATCAATAGGTTTATTACGACCGGAAGTCCATCCATCTCAATCTAGCACTTTTTGTTGTGCGCCTTGATTGCGCGTCTGAACAATACAAGTCCAGTCGCCACAACGAATATTACTAGCCCGGCTAGCACGACGAGCCAATGCGCACGTAGCAGGACTAGTTGTGTCGCCCTAAACATCCAATTCACTAAGGAAGGCAGTACAAGACTGGCGGTCGGCTGAACGCCGGTCACTTCCGGATGCAGCACGCTGCGGATGGCGGGGTCGGTGGCGATCATCGCGAGGCGATCGGCATCCGGATAGGGGATGGCAGGCGCGGGGGTCGCCCGGAGGGTTTCAACATCTCCGGTAGCGAAGAAAACCCGCATGTTGGCGATCTGCATTTCATACATTTGGCCACGACTGCTGACGTGGCCAAATGTGTCCGAGCCGTACGTGACCACCGAAGCCAAGATGGCAACGGCGTAAGCGGGCAGGGCAAACCAGCGCTCAAATGCTCGAAACTGGTTGAGCAGGTGAAGGGCTGCCGCGACGTTGACGACAAGACCAACCAGTAGCGTATCGGCATAGCGGGAAGAAGTTGCGCCGTCGGCGCGGCCATAGGCGAACGAGACCCACTGAAGCGCCACCCAGGCCATTGTTCCCACCAAAACCCACGCGTGGCTGCCGAGCGGCTGGCGCTGGAGGAGCGTGCGCACAAGCAGAATCGTGATCGGCAGATTGATGACGATGGCAGCGACCAGCCAGAAGCGGGTTGGCCAAGCCGCTACCGTGGCGAGGCTCATCAGAAATTCCGTGACGGAGTCGGCACGGAGCGCGTTGTGCGCCTCCACCACCGGCACGGTCTGATAAATGAGCAGGAACGCGAGCGTGAGTAGCAGAATACCTACGATCTCGAAAATCGAGCGCGGACGAACGCCTGCGGCCAGTTGGAGCAGCCCCGTCGCAATCAGGGCGGCGATTGCAAGGACACCGGATGACATACTCACACTGGCGAGTAGCAGGGAGAGGAACCCCAGCCACCACAGCCGCGAAAATGCTCGTTGGCCCGCCATCAGCGCGATGGCAAAGAAGGAGAACCCGAAGACGAAATAGAATTGGGACTGAAACCCCGCCAGCGTATTCTCCCACCCGAACGGAAGCGCGAAGGCGAGCGCGGTAAAGAGCGCCAGTGCGACTTTCATCCACGTCGCCAGGCCGCGGCCAAGTACGGCTACCATGACGACGAGGATCAGGACGTGCAGGACGGCGTTCGCCACCATCTGCAGCATCGGGAACCAGAGCCCATTGAGTTCGAGCAGGGCGATGTTGAACACCCGCGTGACAAAGATGCGATGCTCGTTGTGCGCAGCGAATAGGTCGCTGAGGGTGAGCGTGCCGTTGAGGTAGGGGGCGTAGAGATGCAATGCTTCGGCGTCCCACTGGTCCCAGAACGGTACGTTGCTGCCGTACTGGTCCACGAGCGTCAGCTTGGCCCCCAAGATGGTCAGGGCCATACCAATCAGGGACAGGACCAGAAGGGTGCGGTCGGCGAACAGACCTTTTAAACGTTGCACTTTTTGGCGCCCCTGCGTGTATTCTCGCCTGCCCCTAGACTTCGGTTGACAGGCGATTCTTCCTCAATCAGAACGGATACATTACAAATCGCAATGGAGCCACTTCGTGAAGGGCATCGTTCTCGCCGGTGGTAGTGGTACACGGCTATATCCTGTGACACTGCCGGTTTCCAAGCAATTGCTGCCGATATACGACAAGCCGATGATCTATTACCCGCTCGGCGTGCTGATGCTGGCGGGGATCCGGGAAATCATGATCATTTCGACGCCGCGCGACCTGCCCTCGTTCCAGGCGCTTCTCGGTGACGGCTCTGACTTCGGGATCTCGCTGTCCTATGCGGAGCAGCCCGAGCCCAACGGGCTGGCGGAAGCCTTCATTATCGGACGCGACTTCGTCGGTAGTGATCCGGTCGCGTTGATTCTCGGCGATAACATTTTCTATGGTGCGGGCCTTTCCGAGCTGTGCGCGGAAGCGCGGATGCGGGAAAGCGGCGCCACGGTGTTCGCCTACTGGGTGGCCGATCCCGAGCGCTATGGCGTCGTCTCCTTCGATCCTGCCACACAGCAGGCGCTGACGATCGAGGAGAAACCGGCGCAGCCCAAGTCGAACTGGGCGGTGACGGGGCTCTATTTCTACGACAACGACGTGCTTGACATCGCTGCTAACGTGAAACCCTCGCCTCGGGGCGAGCTGGAGATTACCGACGTCAACAACGCCTATCTCGAAAGAGGCACGCTAAACGTAGCCAAGCTCGGGCGCGGCTATGCTTGGCTCGATACCGGCACTCACGACAGCCTGCATGAAGCCTCGGCGTTCGTGCGTACCATCGAGCATCGCCAGGGCGCCAAAGTCATGTGCCTAGAGGAAATCGCCTACGAGCTCGGCTATGTCGACGATGCACACATCCTGCGCCGGGCTGAGAGCCTGAAAAAGACCGAATACGGGGCCTATCTCCGCCGGCTGACGGAGATTCCCCGTGGTTAAAGTGCGCCGTCTCGACATTCCCGATGTGCTAGAGATAGTTCCGGCGAAATTTGGCGACGACCGGGGATTTTTTTCCGAGACATACAACGCCGACAAGTTCGCGGCCGCAGGGATCGATCTTGTGTTCGTTCAAGACAACCATTCCTATTCGGCCGCCAAGGGCGTGTTGCGCGGACTGCACTATCAGTTGCCGCCCCATGCACAGGACAAGCTGGTCCGAGTCGTGAAGGGCGCGATATTCGACGTGGCCGTCGATATCCGACGTTCATCACCAACTTTCGGCAAATGGGTCGGGCTCGAGGTCTCCGCGGCCAAGTGGAATCAGATATTGGTGCCCAGAGGCTTTGCTCACGGCTTTGTCACGCTCGAGCCCGACACAGAAGTGGTCTATAAGGTCACCGACCTTTATGCGCCTGAATGTGATCGGAACATCCGGTTTGACGATGCCAGAATCGGCATCGAGTGGCCGGTAGATGTTGATGCGGTTCAGCTTTCCGCCAAGGACGCTGCTGCACCCGGCTTTGCTTCGGTTGACTTGTTTGACTGAACCGACATGATCGCCGGGCCAATTCGGTTGCGCGTAAGCATTCAACGGATCTGCCGAATTCATGCATGAGAATAATCAGCGTCCGTCAGGTCTGGAGGGGGTCATCTCCCTAGGCGCCAGAAGACGGCAGCCGTTCTATCTATCTCTGCTGGCGGCGGCGGCGCCCTTCATCATCCTTGCTGCAACATCGGCCTTCGCCATCTACGTCCTGACAATGCTGGCCGCAGGGCGGTCCGACTGGGTCAATATTCTGACGGGGGCCCTTGCTGCCCTCGCAATTCCGGTGATTGCTTTCGCTTTGCTCTTGGCGGGGGCACGTCGAACACATCCGTTTACCTTGTCTCTGGCCGTGATGGTCTTCGCTGCGTCTTTCTCCATTGCCATCCTGTCAGCGCTGCGGGTGCCCGTGAGCTATTTGGGCTTTTTGTTGACGATGCCTTCAAGCATATTTTTCGTCACCATCGGCAATGTTGCCATGGTTCGACGGCTTCGCCGCAGTGTTGCGCTGCTGGCTTTTCCGGGTGCCAGCGCCGTCGTTGACGCCGCAAAATGGAAGCTACCCGTCATTGAGCCATATGAGGTCAGCCAGCAATACCGGAGGATTTTGATTGATCCGGTAACCCATCACAGCCCCGAATGGTCTGCACAGCTTGCAAAAATGTACTTGCGCGGCATGGAAATAGAAGCCTGGCCAAGCTATCTCGAGCTCACACTCGGAAAGGTCGATTTGGCAGCGTTTGATCTCGCTGACATTTCCTATTCGCCGTCGCAGATCCTCTACTATCGGCTGAAGCGAGCGCTAGACATATGTGGTGTCCTGCTGCTGGCACTGCCTGCATCGCTCTTGTGCGGTCTGATTTGGATTTACATCCGCATACTGGATGGTGGTCCATCAATGTTCGTTCAGGAACGGCGAGGCTATGCCGGGACAACCTTCCGCCTCTACAAGTTTCGAACCATGTACAAGGGTCCTCATGCCGGGTCGACCGTTGAGGGTGACAGCAGGGTCATACCCGGCTGCCATATTCTGCGGCAGTTGCGCCTGGACGAACTTCCCCAACTCTTGAACATCCTGCGAGGCGACATGAGCTTCATCGGCCCGCGCCCGGTATCGGTTGCCGTTGCCGAAGCCCTCGAGGCGCGTATTCCGCTCTATGTTAACCGCCAAATATTGGTGCCGGGATTGACCGGCTGGGCGCAGGTGTCGCAAGGCTATGCGGAGACGGCGGATGAAGAAGTCGAGAAACTTGCCTATGATCTTTATTATTTGAAGAACGTCTCTCTAGACCTCGACATTATTATCTTGTTTCGCACGGTGAAGACCGTATTGCTCAGAATCGGTGCTCGCTGATGAGGGGCTGAGGAAAGCTCGTTTCCCTCGATGTCATTCAGGTCCATTCGATTAGGCAAGCAATTTCCCAACCAACAATCGACCGGGTACGGCAGGCATCCAAATTATAGAGATTGAATGACGTGCATCAAGCCGACTTGGTCTCATCATTTGCCCTGAATCTCAGGGGCGAGATGTCAAGGTACCAACAGGCCGTCGGCAGGTACCTGCGCAATATGTGTTGGTCCTGCGCCCTCCTCTTGAACGCGCTCAATCCTCTCTTGCCTACGGACGTTATCCGCCACCATCCCGATGGGTATCCTCGATATCGTCAAGGTCCATTTCCTGTCCCTCCCAATCTTCGAAGTCCTCGTCCACGTCATCTTCAGTCTCGAACCCGGGATCTGGTTCGGCTTCGTCGAGAAGATCTTCGGGCAGGTCATCAGGGGCATCGGAGAGGTAGTCGGACTCCTCGCCGATGGTCGTATGATTTTGGTGAACGTTGGCTGACCGTTTGAAGTCCACATCCTGTGCGGCCGCAGAGTGCAGTTCATCGGTCGCCTCGGCTCGAGACTCGGTCGGCGAAGGCTTGGCGTCCCGCTGGGCAAACAAAGCATCGATCGGTGAACGATCACTGGAGCCACCCGAGCGCGGAACTGCAATTGAGCTGGGCCAAGACACAAAAGTCTCTGCTTGTTCACAAAGCGCAGAAAAATGCGGACAATATCGGCGATCTACCAGCAAAGTGAGATCGTTGGCCGAAGCCAAAAGGCCCAGAAGGGACAGATTGCCAAAACTGGGCTCGCAGTGCACCACGATGGTATCGGTGGAAGGTGCGACAGCTCGGACTGGCAGTCGCTCAAGGCGCAGCATCGCCGCGAACTCGTGATCCGGACAGATAAAGACCGGTGACTTGCCCGCTGCCTTATTCTTCTTGAAGAGCTCTCTGGCCGTCGTGAGCAGGTCAGTATGCGTGGAAAAGACGATCCGCTCTTCGCGGGCCATGGCGTCGAGCATACCCCGCACAAGAAGGTACTCTTTAGGGGAGTAACTGCTGGGCATAGCCCCAGGACTAACCGCTCGGAACAGGGCGTCCAGCAATGAACTGCGCTGATGACTCAGAACGCTCGGTCGCCGAACCAGAACCAACTTGGAATTTTCGCTTGCCTTGGTCGCATCAAGCAGCCGTTCGAGGTCGAACGGGGTGACGGCATCAGCATGGTCGAGGACCACAATTCCATCTTTAGGCAAGCTGTAGGTCTGTCGGCGGATATCGATCTTGTGGCCGAGGCCCAGAAGGCTGGGCCATCCATGAATGGCCTCAGCAATAGTGTCGGCGGAATTGTCGTCTGGCGCGTCAACCCAGCCCGAGGCCTCAAGCCCCTCGACGATCGTCAAGGAGCCAGTCGAACTCGCCGACGCAGATGAGTAGGAGGATTGAGGCGTAAAGGGCTTGTTCGCCAATTTTTCAGCAAGCGCCTTGCATGACTGCTCCGCGCGTTGCAGCTCCGCGGTGGCATACCAAGGCGATCGGATCTCGCTGTTTGGATAGGCCAACCGGGCGACATTGGGCAACTCGAGCGTTGCATCAACACTGTCCCGGTCATAGGGGTGAGCTCTTGGTGCGTAGCGATCCACAATTTCGCGCAGGTCTCTTTCATTGAAGGGCCGCGTTGCCACCAGCTTCAGCAACTGGACCGGATCCGAGACCGCTGAACGATTGGCCCGCTCGATAATGGCGGCATCTGTGTGCCGCGCGGCGCGGGCGCGATCAGGTCCAAGATGTGTGTCCGCATACTTCGCCCAGGGCCTTACGCGCAGACCAAGTCCGTGACGGGCAAAAAAGGCGTTCTGGTGGTGGTGCCAAAGTCTTGGCCAGTCGACGCCGCCGCGCGCACCGCCTTTGCCGCCATGAGTGGGGTCAAGTGCGGTATACCGGCGAGGGTCAATGCCGGCCGCTGTCAGGCGTCGGCCCGAGATCAGCACATGAGCATGCTGGTTCCTGCTTGAAAGCGCTGCGGCATAGGCCTGCGGCGATGCTCCGTTCTCGAGCCAGTCCATGTATTTGCCTCGGCCCCCAAGATGGGGTCGGTGCACAGCATAGCTCACGGCCAGGCTATGGGGCGCGATGAGATCGGTGATGAAGCTCTCCACCAGGCCTTCATACAATGGCGCCGGAAATTCGTTCGGCGCCGGCAAGGCTAGAATGAGGTGCAGACCCAGACTCGCATCTTTGCGCAGCGCGGCACGCTCCATTTCCGACCAGAGGAACCAGGGATCTTCAAATTCGGTCGGCGCGTCTTGAGGCAGAAGAGTGCGCATGGGAATGAGCAGATCCTCCCGGTCCGAATAGTCGGTTGTCGGATAGGGTGCAGCGAGCCTGGCGCGCCCGATATAGGCGGCAGCCAGCAAGATTGAGTGGCCTTGAGAGCGCTGAATGAAGCTGCAGCGCGCGAAGCAAATTGCCATGTGCAAAACCTGTCTATTTAGGCTTGATTTCCGAATCGATGCTTTGGATTGCGGCTTACGTTGATTCGGGTGACAATCTTTTGCAAGCCGATTCGCGGCTGGCAAAACAAGAGGTTGTTGAATTGAGTGAGAAGAGTAGCGACAAGCGGTCAGGCGTCGAAAAGCCCCGAAAGCTGGATGTTTCCAGCGTTAGGCTGGGCAAGGGTAAGGCCATTGACGAGATCCAGCAGCAGCTGGAAATCAGGGAGAACGAGCTGGTTCGGACCCATAATCGGAGCTTTGCCCAAAAGGGCGCCGAACAGCTGCGGCTGGTCAATCTGTGCGGCCTCGGCGACGTCGGCACCGACGAGATGATCGGCCGTCTGCTCGAGACCAAGGCGATGGCCGAGAAGGATCCGGGCAAGATCGAGGAATGGATCAAATCCGGCGCGGCGTTCCGCCTCGAACACAATCCGCAGGATCGCGCCGGCTACTTCAGCGCCGTTGTCCTCAATGTCCCGTCCGACGACCAGTCGCTGCTGGAGCAGATGAAGACGCTCGGGCTCAAATATGCCCCCAGATATGACAGCTATGACGGCACGATCGATATTGCCGCCGCCCTGAGCGCCCTGCGTGGCACGGACGCCACCTTGCGCGTCAGGATCGGACGGTCAGGAAAGGGAAAAGACAGCTATATCGTGGCGCTCGAGAAGGGTAAGGAAGTCGAGGGTGCGCGCGCCATCCTGTTTGGTGACGATGCCAACAAGGACGATCCCGTGATGGAGGTGAGCTCGACCAGGGCGGAGCGCAAGCCGGCTGGCACGTTGCAGCCTTTTGGCATGAACATGACGAGGAAACCCGGTGTCGAAACCGGGACGGCCTCATCGGGTGAGGAAGAAAAGGACGACTAACGTCTTGGCCAACGGCCATCATCAAAAGGCGGGCGCAATGCCCGCCTTTTTCTTTGCGCCGGTTACGGCAGGGCAGGGACGTGTGGTTCGGGCAAATGATCGATAACGCCACTTACTTTCCACCTTGCGAAGCGAATTTCTTAGTCATGGGCGCACGTAACTCACTACTTTGGGAGGATTGGAGGACCTCTCAAGTCCACACGTCAAAACCTCGCCAGGAAGGCAGAGGTCACGTTTTGGGACAATTTTGGGACAAACCAGCGTACCAAGAGAGGCAAAACCGTCTTCCGTTATACAATAACATCTGTTATATTTCATGATGTTAGAAAGCATAACCAAATGGTGAAATAAGGCCTTTTTGCACTCCGAAGGCAGAGGTCGCAAGTTCGGGGTCCCTTGGCCTTGCCAATTCCGAACATATTCGAGCGCTCCTACCGGGGGTGATCCTCTCCTTTCACAATCCGGATTTCGCATTGTGCCACTCATCGATTCCGCCGACGTCGACTTCGAACTGGTCGATGGCAGAGCACGAATAGGTTTGGTGGAGCGGTACGACGCCGCTTGCTGATTCTCGCTCCTAAAGCGCGGCAACTGCGCATGTCTTCTTAGGTGGGAATCTGGCGTCCGGCGGGGGCTCCGCCGTGGTCGGCAATCGGCGCCTCCATCTGATGGCGGTCGCCGGTCAGCGCCGCCCCCCACTTTACGTCATGTGTAGATGACGAGGGTAGCCGATGGTTAGTTGCGAATGCGGTTGATTTTGTGTCCATTTGCCACAGGCTGGTTCAGCGATTTGTGGGTGCTGCAGAACCATGAAGTTCAAACAAGAGCAGTCGCGCCGACTACTGCTGCCCGCCTAGGAAAGCGGCGACTGGCGTGGCGAAGTCGCTGGCAGCTGCTCAGTCAATTTTGGGCAGGTGTACAGAACGGTCCGATCCGACAATTGACCGAGTTCACCTATATTGTCGCGCCGGCGCTGTTGACCATGCCGGAGGATCGCTTTTCTTGGCCAGCGGTCGTCATGATCATGGTCCCTACGCAGCGGAAGACAAATAGCGACGACGTCGGTTTTCTGATCAAAGCCCCGCACCGCCTTTCACTTAGCGTTGGGCTTGACGTTACTCGCTCGCAGTTCTCCGACCTGATACCGATGCTGGACGCTAAGCGTATGAAAAACTTCCACTTCACTCTTGGGGCCGAACGAGGCGCTGAATGGCCCGTCCGCAGCTGGTGCACCGGTGCAAGTCTGTGCGGATAATTAGGAGCGGCTGATTCAGCTCCCAGTTTATAAAGGCGCTGCAACGACGCCGTAGCGCCCCGCTTCATTCGCTCCCTAATGCCCGCAACTCTCCTGAACGTGCGGTGCAAATTCTATGTGTAGGATATCCCCTGATTGAAGTGGGAATTCTCGGGGCCCCACCACACGTTCAGTCGTTGTGGCCAGGGCAGGGGACAAAGCTGCCGGTCATCGTCCGGGTCTCTCCGCTATCGGTGGAGAGCAGAGTTCAGAATAGCTGCTCTACATACCGAGCGGTCGAGGCCACGCCAACTTTCGCACACATCCGCAACGGACACTTGTTCCAACCGTGCGGAACGAAACGTGAATGACTCGCCTATATCCGTGGGACTTTCGTGGGACTTTTGGTCCCACGACCGCCAATTCAGGCTCATTTTGTTCTGGTTTGTTCACACCCACCTCAAAAACAGGGTTGCGCTAAAGGCCCGGAATCTCTATGTCTCCGCGCAGTCGGGGCGTAGCGCAGCCTGGTAGCGCATTTGTCTGGGGGACAAAGGGTCGTCGGTTCAAATCCGGCCGCTCCGACCATTCACTCTAAAGCGACTTCTCGGGGCCGATAGCGAACCCTTTGCCCAAGCCGGAGCCGACCATGCCGCTGCAGGTGAGCGACCTGGATAATGCCATTCCGCATTGGGACGAATTGGTCGGCGCTCAAGGGCGGCTGATCAATCATTCGGAAAACCACACCTTCCTGTTCTCGGCGCCGCACGGGGAGGCCTATTGCCTGCGCGTGCATCGGCCTGATTATCAAAGTACGGCCAATATCGAGAGCGAGCTGGCCTGGCTCGAGGCGCTGCACCGGCAGACCGAACTGGTCATTCCCGAGCCCATCGTTGGCAAGAATGGCAAGCTGCTGCAACGCTTCACGACGGCGACTGGCGATACGCATCACGCAGTCCTTTTCCACTTCATTCCCGGCCATGAGCCGACGCCGGAAAGCAATCTGGTGGAATTGTTCTCGGTGTTGGGCGGCTATGCGGCGGGCCTGCACAAACACGCGATCGACTGGCAGCGGCCGGCCGGATTTGAGCGGCAGGCATGGACAGCCGGCGCCATTCTGGATGCTGACGGTCACTGGGGCGACTGGCGCGTGGCGCCAGGTGTAACAACCCAAGTGCGCGACGTTCTCGACCGTACAGAAACGCTGCTGCGACAGCGTCTGGCGGACTACGGTACCGGGCCGGACCGATATGGCCTGATCCATGCGGATATGCGGCTGGGCAATCTGCTCGTGGAGGGTAACCAAGTCTGCCTGATCGATTTTGACGATTGCGGCCTGTGCTGGTTTGGCTACGACTTTGCCGCCGCCATTTCCTTCCATGAAACGCACAAGGCGGTGCCGGCGCTCAAGGCCGCCTGGCTCGAAGCCTATCAGGCCCGTCGTCCGCTCTCCGTCCAGGATATTGAAATGCTCGATTCCATGATCATGCTGCGTCGCATGGCGTTGCTGGCCTGGATAGGGTCGCACTGCGAAACCGGCCTGGCGCAAACTCATGTCGAAGGTTTTGCCGAAGGGACTATGGATCTGGCCCGGCGCTACCTTTCAGGCGCCATCTGGCCCTGACGCACCACCGGCGGCTGCCGTGTCCGCTTCTGCCCCCGGAACAATTCCAAGGCAAAACACGTTCACGCCCCAAACCAGCCCGTAAAACAGCCACATATGCCGCCAGTGCTCGCCTTCATGCAGCGTCGCGTACATCACGATGCCGACCAGCGAGGCCAGCAACACCATTGGGACCTCGCTGCGGGTCTGGCGATGATTGCGTATCGATACCACTGCGCTGCCAATGACTAGGCACAGTCAGGTGCTGCCGCCGCCCGGGCGACAACGGTCTGCCAGTCGGTATTTCTCAGGCAATCGGCATAGAGAAAGCCGTCATGACCATCCAGGAGCCAAAAGCCGCCTTCCCCAGTGATCTGATCACGCAGCGGGTGATCGGTGCCGGCTATGACTGAACCCCGATTGGCCCAGGTCAGCCCGTCTTCGCCTGAGGTGGCAATAGCCATCGACTTGTCGGTGCGACCCACAGTGTAGTCGCAGACCCGTTCCTGATGCACGAAGCCGACAAGTGTTTCGTCTGTGCGAACAGTTGAGGTCAGCCAGCTTCCGCCATCATTAATACAGCCGGGTTCACCACTCCGAGCATGGCCCGGTGCGACCCGCCCATCTCCGAAATGCTCCCCCCTCGACTGCATGGGCGCCGCCATTGGCCGTAAAGCTGCGATAGTCCCATCCTCCAGCCCAATGGCCGAGGAAGTGGCGTCCAGCTCGTCAAGGAATGGGCCGCGAACTACCTTGGGGGGGCGACGCGCAGGCTGATGCAGTCCACGCAGATAGTTTAGTCGGCCAGGGCAGGAGGGATCGGCGCCAACCCGGCGAGAGATGGCAGGGCAAGTAGTGCAGTATCGCGCAATGCAGATGCCGTCCGGTTAATAGGCGTTTTCCGATGCGAACAAGCGCAGCGGCGTCATCAGGACAATGTAGAGATCGAACAAAATGGACCAATGTTCGATGTAATAGAGGTCATGGTTCACTCGCTGCATGATCTTCTCGATCGTGTCGGTTTCGCCGCGCCATCCATTGATCTGCGCCCAGCCGGTCATGCCCGGCTTGACGCGATGCCGCGCAAAATAGCCTTCCACTGCCTCGTAATAGAGTTGGTTGGCCGCCTTGGCCTGCAACGCATGGGGTCTGGGCCCCACGACAGACAGTTCGCCCTTGAGCACATTGAAGAGCTGCGGCAATTCGTCGATGGAAGTGCGGCGAATGAATTTTCCAACGCGTGTGACCCTTGGATCATCCTTGGTCACAAGTTTGGCGGCCGTCGCATCGAGCATGTCTGTCCGCATCGAGCGGAACTTGTAGATGCGGATCAGCTCATTGTTAAAGCCGTGCCGGTTCTGCACGAAGAACACGGGGCCCTTGCTTTCAAGCTTGATGGCGATGGCCGCGATGAGCATAATCGGAGAAAGCAGGATCAGTGCGCTCAGAGCTACCGCTTTGTCGAAAACCCACTTGAAGATCAGGTTCCAGTCCGAAATCGGACGATCGGCCATATCCAGCACGGGCAGTTCGCCGACATAGGAATAGGCCTTCTCGGTAAAGCGCAGCTTGCTCATATGCGCGGACAGACGAATATCCACCGGCAGCACCCAAAGCTGGGTCAGCATGTCGAGAACCCGTTTTTCGGCCGAGAGCGGCATGGAAACGATCACCAGGTCCACCGGCGTGCGCCGCGCGAACTCAATCAACTCCGAAACCCTGCCCAGCTTCTCATAACCCGAAACCATGTCGGGCGAGCGTTCGCCCTCGCGATCATCGAACAGGCCGAGCAGGTTGATGTCCTTGTCTGCTCCGGCCTGAATCTGATCGATGAGCAGCGCTGCATCAGCCCCGCCACCGACAATCACCGTGCGCCGCTTGAGGCGTCCCTGTCCCGTCCAGCGTGTTACCAAGCCACGCAGGATTTGCCGGTAGATCACCAGGAGCGCGGCCCCGCCCAGGAACCAGCTCAACAGCCATACCCGGGAGACCATGTCGCTCGCCTTGAAGAAGAACAAGCCGACGGTCAGGATCAGCATGACACCCGCCCAGGCACCCAGCACACGACCCGTCTGCGAGAGAACCGTACGATAGGCGGTAATGCGATGCGAACGCACGGCGTTGAACGCAATGTTGGCAATCAGCACGCTTGCGAGGATGACCGGAATGTAGAACCCGTCCTGGCGCGGCTCCACATAGGCAAGGTGTATCCCATAGCCGAGCAGCGCCAGCAACGCGGCCTCGATGATCTGTGCAATCCCGGCAACGACCGCGCCAGAAAGCGTGCGCTCGACAGGAGCAGCAATGATGCGCTCGGCACTGTCTGAGAGCCGCGTATCGCCCGCGGCAAGATTGCGGGACGCATGGTCCTCAAAGGCTTTCTTGGGGTCGACACGAAACATGAGGCTTACCGGCGCTTTCTGGTTTTGCCCGGCATGATGGCGTGGCAGACCTTTATACTCGGTGAAATCACGCAGGACGGTATCGTGAAATCTCCGAAAGGTTACCGTCGGGTTGCCCTATGATAGAGGTCTTCAATTGCTCCTGCCATGCGCTCTACAGAAAATTGGGCCGAGACATGTGCAAGCCGCGCGTGCATTTCCACTTTGGCGGCATCCGGATCGGCCAGAATCCGCTTCATCGAACTGGCAAGATGCTGCGCGCTGTTCGGCTTAATGAGGCTGTCCGCGGTAGGTCCGAATATTTCGGCAATGCCGCCCACCTGGGTGGCGATCACCGGTAGCTGCGCTGCGGCAGCCTCCATGACCACATAGGGCAGGGACTCTGCCAGGGAAGGTACGACGGCGCATCGCCCCCGCTGGAAAACGCTGCGTGCGGGCTGCGAACCGACCAGGTCGACCCGATCCGCGATGCCAAGGTCGCGGACACGTGCTTCCAGCGCGGCGCGCTGGGGTCCGTCTCCGGCCATCACCAGCCGTGCAGGCTGGCCATCGGGACGCGAAACCAGGGCAAGCGCCTCCACAAGGGGGAAAATCCCCTTGAGCTCCCGCAATTCGCCAACAAAAACGAAGTCTGCAGCATCGTCTTGCGGCACCACCGGCTCGAACTCTTCGGCGCGCAAGCCATTATGGATGACCGCGCTTTGACATGTCGGAGCGCCGATCAGCGCCGAATAGGTCCGCTGGGCATAGGCGCTTTCAAAGATGATCGCCTCAGTGCGGCTCATCAGATGGCGCTCAATGCCATGAAACAGACGCCCCGACATCTGGTTCGCCGGGAAATGCAGCACGCCGCCATGTGGGGTGTAGAAGACCCTGGCCTTGTGGCGGCCATAGCTCGCCAGTCGAGCGTAAAAGCCCCCCTTGGCCCCGTGCCCATGCAAGATGTCAACATTGAGCCGACGTTCCAGGGCGGTGACGGCAAACGGCGTCCGAAGATCGCCACGTCCAAACTGGCGCGGCATCGGCAGTCGGTGGATGCCAAGGGACGCATGCTGTTCGAGAGCCTTGAGCAAGGTTTCCGTCTGTGCGTCATTGGCGACGCTGTCGACGATCAGTCCGATGTCATGGCCCTGTGCGGCAAGATAGCGGGTCAAGTCCGCAACATGCCGGAATAACCCGCCGACCGGCGCGCGCAGGATTTGCAGGATGCGCAAACCACCAGCCGCTGCCACTAGAACCAGCGCTCCTGCACCACGATCGTATCGCCGGGGAAAATGGGGAAGTCCAGATCGACGGCCCCCTTCACCATCTCATTGCCCTGACGGCGATAGACAACCGCCCGGTTGCGGTCTGCTGTCTCGGTATAGCCGCCGGCGGTGCTGATCGCGGCGCGCACCGTCATGTCGTAAACATAGGGGAACTGGCCGGCGGTCTTGATCTCGCCCTGGATATAGAAAGGACGGTACTGGTCAATTTCCACGGCAACATCGGGATTGCGCATATAGCCATTTGCCAGGGCCCGGGCGAGTCTCTGGGCGGCGACCTCGGTAGTGCTGCCGCGCACCAGTACTGGCCCGACAAGCGGAAAGGCAATCGCGCCCTTGTCGTCGACCTTGTAGGTCTTGCTCAGTTCAGAATCGCCATAGACGGAAACCCGTACGACATCACCCGTATCGAGTTGGTACGGTCCCTTGGTGTCCACCAAATAGCTAGCGGGTCGCGTTGTGGCGCAGCCAGCCAGCGTCAGTGACATGATGACGGCAAAAAGGGGTAGCCAGCGCATAAGAATCCTGAGCCTTCGAGTTGCCCGCAGTCTGGTCTGACATGGTTAAGAATTCGCTTATGGGCATTCCTTTGGTTTGCGCGCTGCAAGGTCGGTTAACTCAATGTTGACCATGGCTGGCTTAGTTCTAAATCAGTATTGAGGGCTCGCCATGACCTACGAACAACCACCAATGGATGATACGCGGATCGATGTGGCGGCCCTGCTATCGGCAATTGTGGGGAAATTGCCGCGCATTCTGCTGATCACACTTGGCTTGCTAGTCGCGACGTTTGTTGTGCTGATGTTCCAGCCGCGCATGTACGAGTCGACCTCGGCGATTCTCGTCGAGCCACGGTCGAGCCCCTATGTTCGAGCCTCAAATGAGCAGGCGCCTTCCTCCTCGGGAAATGAGGTGGGTGTGGTGTCCAGTCAGATCGAGCTGCTGAAATCACGCGATACCCTGCTCGGGGTGATTGATGCATTGGATCTGCGCTCTGTTGCCGAGTTCAATGGCGCCGCGTCCGGTTTTTCGCCTCTTGCCGTGATCATGCAGGTCGTGGGCCGCAGTGCCGTGACGCCCAATAGCATCGACGAGAAAGTGCTCACTGCATTGTACGACCGTCTTGATGTTGTCCAGGAGAGGGATTCTCGGATCATTTCGGTGACGGTCAGCACCACCGACCCGGAGCTTTCCGCGCGCGTCGCCAACGCCGTCGCCTCGGCCCATGTTGCCCGCCGCGCACAGCTTTCCATTTCCGATACCGCTGATGCATCTGGCTGGCTGCGCGCAGAAATAGACCGACTGCGCGTTTCGGTGCAGGAAGCTGAATCTGCGGTAGCTAATTTCCGGGTCGAGAACGACCTGTTCACCGGGCAGAACAATACCAGCCTCCTCGACCAGCAATTGTCCAATATCTCGTCGCAGATCACGGCTGCGCAGGAGCGCAAGAACACGGCCGCGTCGCGCGCGGCGCTGATCCGCGGGTTGATCGAACGCGGCCAGCCAATTGAGGGCGTGGCAGATGTGCGCGATTCCGTTGTCATTCAACGCCTCAGCGAAGAGAAGGCCCGCTTGCAGGGTGAGCGGGCACAGCGCTCGGCGACCATGCTCTCGAATCATCCATCCATTCGCGCGCTCAATGCTCAGATCGCCGAACTCGATAGTCAGCTTCGCATTGAAGGGGCCCGCGTTGCCGATGCTCTTGAAGCTGAAGCGCAGATTGAAGCGGACCTTGCCGCTTCCCTGGAAGCTGATCTGGCACGGGCCAAGTCGAGCGCCTCGCTGGCAACGCGGGAAACCGTGACCCTTGACGGCCTTGAGCGCGAGGCCAAGGCCCAGCGCGATTTGCTTGAAGCCTATCTTCTACGCTTCAATGAGGCCTCCTCGCGTGTCGATTCCAATTCCGCACTGCCCGATGTCCGTGTGGTTTCGGAGGCTGCCCCTTCGGTCACTCCGGCCTCCCCCAAAACGTCCTTCATAATGCTCGCAGTCGGTGTCGTGTCGATCATCGTGCAGGTTGGCGCCGTCGCTTTTGGCGAACTGATGTCCGGACGCGCGCTGGCGCCGGTGGTCCGCAGGCCTGTGGCCACGGACACGCTTGAAGAATCGCCTTTCAACGCTGACGAGCTGGAGCCCGAACAGCGCTGGGACGATGAGGTCGAGGCAAGTGTTGGTGTCGCGACCGGCCATACCGGCACCACTGAAGATCATCAGTTGGTCGAGGTGGAACTTGCCGACGCTGTCGCGGAACTCGATGAGATGGACGAGCCGGCCCTAACGGCAGGTGTGGCCGCACCTCCAGAAATTGAGCCCACCCGGGAAGTTGCTGAGCTGCCGGGCCGCGCCGTGGAGCAGCCGCGTTCTGCCCCCGAGCCGCAAGAAGTTAAACATTCAAGTTTGGCCGAGCCAAGGGTCGACGCGTCAAGCCAGTACATTCGCAACTTGTCCATAGATGTGCCTGTGCCGCAACGCGAAGAAGTCGCCGCCAGTCCGGTGCCACCTGCTTCCTGGGACAACGAGTCGGAATTGCCGCCGGTCCCCCGGCAAGTATGGTCCCCAGAAGACCCTGCGGCGGAACGAGGGATGATGCACAAGGCACCTGCCACTTCGGAGATCATCCGCTCCGCCGATTTGGTGTCTGACTTGGTCCTGGGTCGCACCCATCTGCTGCTGCTGGCCGACCATCTTTCCGGCCAGGCGAGCCGGATGCTGGCAGAAAACCTGGTGGGCGATGCCATCTCCCGGGGGCTCAGCGTCGCTCTGATTGATGCGGGCACCGGCCAACGTACAGCGGAAACCGGGATCAGCGATCTGAGCAATGGGCATGCCGGCTTCGGCGATGTGGTCCAGAAATCCGCCGACAATGGTTTCGCAGAGGTGACTTGGGGTACTGGCACCGGCGTCAATCATCGGTCAAGCCGGCCAGCCACGTTGGTCGAAGCTCTTGGCGACATCTATGAAGTTGTGATCGTGCTGACCGGCCGGGTAGGCGGCGCCTCCACGCTGGACATGTTTGTTGAACTCGGCGGCCGGGTCGTGCTGGTTGCTGATAGCGAGGCCGAATTGGACAGCGCGAAATCGGCGCGCCGGGTGCTAGAAGACGCAGGTCTGGCCCAGGTCGAGATCGCTGCCCTGGCCGAGCCGGTGGCGGCCTGATCGCCCGGACCCCACAATGTCGCTGAAATACACCGCAATTCGCGCCAGCTTTGAGCTGCTCTGGCTCACCGGCATGCCGCGCCTGTTTCGGCTATTGTCGCGCTCGCGCGGTGTGATCTTCACCCTCCATCGCGTGCTACCAGCGCCGCCGGCTGACTTTTCGCCCAACGCCATCCTGCAGGTGCAGCCCGCCTTCCTGGACTACTGCCTCGAGCGATTGGGCGAGCTGGACATCGATATTGTCAGCCTCGATGAGGCGCTAGAGCGTCTCGCGAGCAGCAGGAAAGGCCGCCCCTTTGTCGTCCTGACCTTCGACGACGCGTATCGCGACAATCTCCAGCATGCCTTGCCCATCCTGCGGGCGCATGAGGCGCCGTTCACGCTTTATGTCCCGACGGCCTTCGTCGACGGCGTCGGGCAGCTCTGGTGGCAGGCCATTGAAGACATCATCGCCCGTCAGGAAGCCGTCGCTTTCAGTGAGGACGGAGAGACCGAATATGTCGAGACTCGAACCCTGGCGCAAAAGCAAGAGGCCTTTGACCGTCTCTATTGGCGCTTGCGCAAAATGCCCGAACCCGAGCGGCTTGCGCTTCTGAACGATTTCACCGCCGCCTATGGCTATGATCTGCACCAGCAATGCCGCGACCTGATTATGGACTGGCAGGAGCTGCGCCAATTCGCCGGAGACCCCCTCTGCACCATTGGCGCGCACACTGTGCACCACTACGAGCTTGCCAAGCTTCCGCTTGAGCAGGCACGCAACGAAATGATCCAGTCCGTCGATATTATCGAAGCACAGTTCGGCATCCAGCCGAAGCACTTTTCCTATCCATTGGGTGGCCCGCTTTCTTGCGGTCCACGCGAATTTGATCTGGCAGTTGAGCTTGGTTTTCGCACGGCGGTTACAACGCGCCCGGGCGGTCTTTATCCCTACCATTTGCACAAGTTGTGCCAATTGCCGCGCGTCTCGCTCAACGGGTACTTCCAGGCGCGACGTTATGTCGATGTCTTTGCCAGCGGCGGATTGTTCACCCAACTTGGCAGATTAACTGGTTAATCCTCTGAATGAACTCGCTTTAGCGTCGGTCACCCTGTGTTTCGTCGGGCTTTGCCATCCACTTGATCAACGGCATTGCAGGCAGCATCCAGCCCATCCCGGCGACGATGAAGAACCCGATCAGCACCAGACCGGGAAGTCCCTCGGGAAGCAGCAGGTAAACCGAGGTCGCCAGGATCGACCACAGGATGATCGAACCCACCAGAAGGAAGGCGCCTATCAATTTGCGGCTGCGCTGGTTCATGTGCGGCATCTGGGCTGTTGCGAGGCAAGGATGAGGGGATTACCACTCCCGCACGCTTATCGAAACCGGAAACCGTGCCGTGACCCCCAAGCAAGATGCCGCACCGGGCCAAGTCAGCTATGCAAATGATCCATTGCGACCTGTCCGCATCTGGCTCTACGGGCTGGCTGCCTTTGTCCTGCTCATCGTGGTTGTCGGGGGCATCACCCGCCTGACCGATTCCGGCCTTTCCATCACCTCGTGGAAGCCCATTTCAGGCGTGCTTCCGCCGCTCAACCAGACCGAATGGGAGGCCGAGTTCGAGGCCTATAAGCAGATCCCGCAGTATACGGTGATTAACTCGTGGATGAGCCTGGACGATTTCAAGTTCATATTCTTTTGGGAATGGTTCCACCGCCTCGTCGCGCGCTTCCTTGGCGTGCTCTTCATCGTACCCTTTGCCATCTTCCTGTTCCAGAAGCGCCTGCCGCGGAAACTCGCCTGGCCGCTCTTTGGCCTGTTTGTACTTGGCGGCTTCCAGGGCGCATTGGGCTGGTGGATGGTATCATCGGGCCTGACCGAGTTGACCTCGGTATCTCAATACCGCCTAGCCGCCCACCTGACGGCCGCCTCTTTGCTATTCATCGCACTGATCTACGTAGCCCGCTCGCTCTCCCCAGGTCGGGTCCTGGGGCGGGTTACCCGCTTTCACATGACTACAGCGGTCTTGCTGCTCGTCTCACTCATTCTGCAGATCGGGGCAGGGGCCTTTGTGGCCGGTCTTGACGCTGGCATGGGCTACCAGACCTGGCCATTGATGGACGGTGCCATCATTCCAGGTGGGCTGTTCGCCATGGATCCGGCCTGGCGTAACCTGTTCGAGAATGCGCTGACCGTGCAATTCATCCACCGGGGCATCGCCTATTTGATCGTGGCCTTCGTCGGCTATCTGATCTGGCGCCGATATCGCGATGGCGGGTTTGGCGGTGTTCATGGCTGGCTGCCGCGCATCGGTGCCATCGTGCTGCTGCAGGTGGGTCTGGGCATTGCAACCTTGCTGATGAGTGTCCCCATCGGTCTTGCCGTGGGCCATCAGGCCCTTGCCTTCATGCTGGCCGGCCTCTCAATTGCCTACATTGCCGACATGCATCGGGTGCGGTAAAATAATACCACTTCCATAAGCTATTGATTTATTTGGAGAAATAAATGGGAGTTGACGATACTCGGAATCTCCCTTAGACACCCGCTCGAACTGGCCGGTCCATGCGTGGGCCGGCTGCTTGAATCTTAGGGAATTCGCTTATGAGCACGTACTCGGCAAAACCGAGCGAGATCGAAAAGCAGTGGGTCCTGATCGACGCCGAAGGGCTGGTCGTGGGTCGCCTGGCTTCGATCATCGCATCGCGTCTGCGCGGCAAGCACAAGCCGACCTTCACCCCCCACATGGACATGGGTGACAACATCATCGTCATCAATGCCGACAAGGTGAAGCTGACCGGTCGCAAGTTGGACCAGCATCGCTTCTACTGGCACACCGGCTACCCCGGTGGCATCAAGGACCGCACCGCGCGTGAGTTGCTTGAAGGCCGTTTCCCGAACCGCGTCCTCGAGAACGCCGTTCGCCGGATGATGCCTGGTGGTCCGTTGACCCGCGCCCAGCTCAAGAACCTGCGCGTTTACGCCGGTACCGAGCATCCCCATGAAGCGCAGAATCCGAGCAAGCTCGACGTCGCTGCGATGAACACCAAGAATGCGCGGGTGAAGTAATATGGCTGAAACCATCAACTCCCTCGAAGACCTCGGCACATCCGCAGCCGCTCCGGCTGTGAACACCGCTCCGGTCCACGAACAGAAGCTCGACAGCCTCGGCCGCGCCTATGCCACCGGCAAGCGCAAGAACGCCGTCGCCCGTGTCTGGATCAAGCCAGGCAAGGGCACCCTGACCGTGAACGGTCGCGAGTTCGCCAAGTACTTCGCTCGCCCGGTTCTGCAGCTCATCGTCAAGCAGCCGATCGTCGCATCCGAGCGCCTCGATCAGTATGACGTGAATGTCACCGTCGCCGGTGGTGGTCTGTCCGGTCAGGCCGGTGCCGTTCGTCACGGTATCTCCAAGGCCCTCACCTACTTCGAACCGGCCCTGCGCCCGGTTCTCAAGAAGGGTGGCTTCCTGACCCGCGACAGCCGCGTTGTGGAACGCAAGAAGTACGGCAAGGCCAAGGCCCGCCGGTCCTTCCAGTTCTCCAAGCGTTAATCGCTGGAATTTCGAATATTGCGAGGGGCCGGGAAACCGGCCCCTTTGCTTTGGGAGATGTCATGTTCAGCCACGTGACCGTCGGCAGCAACGATCTCGAACGTGCTGGTCAGTTCTACGATGCCGTGCTTCTGCCGCTTGGCCTTCGTCGGCGCGTGGTAGAGCCCGATGGCGGACCGGAGGCGCTCTGCTGGGTGGGAAAGTCCCCATATCCGCGCTTCTATGTCTATGCACCGTTCGACGGGCAGGCGGCAGCACCTGGGAACGGCGCGATGCTGGCTTTCATCGCGCCAAGCAAGGACGCCGTGATCGAGGCCCATACTGCAGGCTTGGCGGCCGGCGGTCGGGACGAGGGGGCGCCCGGCCTCAGACCGCACTATGCACCAGACTATTTCGGCGCCTATTTGCGCGATCCTGATGGCAACAAAGTCCACCTTGTATTTCGGGCGGCTCTGCTCACCTGATTGCCATGCCCAGTCTCGTCACGCGCTTTCACATCCTGATTTTCATCGTCACCCTGGCCGTTGCCGGTGTCGCTGTCCTCAACATCCCCGAGGGTTACGCGTTCCCGGCACATTGGCGCGGTTCGACTGTAGATTGGTTATGGCCGCGCAATCTCGCCCTGACCATCGCGCCGTCGCTACAGCTTTTTCTTCTGGCAGCTTTCTTTCTTCTCGGACATGCGCTGACCAAGAACCACCTTGCCAAGACCAGGCATATCTTGGACCCGGCGCTGAGCCTGCTTCTGGCCGTCGCCGCGGCCTGCCAGCTCGGACTGCTTTTCAATGGCATCGGCTCGGACATCGATATGTTCCGCATCACGGCTTTTGGCCTGTCGGCCATTTTGCTGGTGCTGGCCGTCGTTATCTACGAGGCCGAGCGCCATTCCTATGCCGGCCTGCGCATGCCCTGGCCCATTCCATCCGATCGCGCCTGGACATTGGTCCACCGCATCAGCGGAATCGCTTCGGGGCTTGCCGCCATCGTATTGGCCTGGCTGGCCTGGACCGATCCGGGCCCGGGCATGCTTGTGCTTGCAATGGCGGGGACCCTCGGCACGCTGCCCCTGTTGGCCGGCTTGGTTACGCTTGCGACCCGCTTCATGCAGGACTAGCGCCACCCCACCATCAACCTCTCCAGCCCGTGGAAGTGGTAGACATCGCCATAGCGCGGTGTCTCGACGATCCTGAGGGTCGGGAGCCGCTCGAACAACACACGCATCGATTCCTGCAACTCGATCCGCGCCAATGGCGCACCGATGCAGAAGTGGATGCCCGCGCCGAAGCTGACATGGGCGCCATCCGTGCGGAACGGATCGAACCGGTCGGCATGGGCGAACCGCGCCGGGTCACGATTGGCCGCCCCCAGCATTAGCCCGATCACGTCGCCCTTGCGCAGCGCAATGCCGTCCACGTCCGTGTCCATCAGCGAATAGCGGGTGAACAGGTGCAGGGGCGCATCGAAACGCAGGCATTCCTCCACGGTTCTTTCCGCCTGTTCCGGCGTTGCGAACAGGCTCTGCGGGTCGAGCCCGCTGTCCAGGATCGACTTCACCCCATTGCCAGTCGTATGCACCGTCGCCTCATGCCCGGCATTGAGCAGCAAAATGGCGGTTGATATCACCTCGTCTTCGCTCAGCACGTCGCCGTCGCGGTCCGTGGTCAGCATATGGGTGAGCAGGTCTTCGCGCGGCGCCTTGCGCCGTTCCGCGATCACGTCACGCAGATAGGCCGTGAAATCCGCCGCCGCCTGATTGGCATCCAGTTCGGTCTCGTGGGTGACATTGTACATATACATGGTCACCATACGGTTGGACCAGTTGAGCAATTGCGGCGCCATTTCGGCCGGCAATCCGATCATTTCGGCGATCACTATCGCAGGGATCGGCGCGGCGAAGGCCTTGATCAGATCAACACTCTCCGCGCCCTCGAACCCATCGATGATCTCGTGCGCCAATTGCCGGATGCGCGGACGCAATTGCTCCACCTGCCGCGACACGAAAGCACGGTTCACAAGCGTCCGCAGCCGCGTATGGGCCGGCGCCTCCAGGTTCAACAGCGAAAATTTCTCTGTCAGATCGAAGTCCGCCACATGCGGCTTGGGCCCGGGCAGCCCGATCTCTTCACGGCTCGCCACATGCAGAATATCCCGCCCGAACCGCTTGTCGCGCAACAGGGCGCTGACCGATTTGAAATCGGCAAAGCACCAATGCCCATACTCTTCCCAGAAGAAGGCCGGGTGGCTCGCATGTTGCCGCGCGTAGAAAGCGTAAGGGTCCTGGTAGAACTTAGGATCCTGTGGCGCCGCGCTTGCGCTTAACAGCGATGGAACATCGGTGATCGGCTTGACTTGAGTAATTGCGGCCATAGTCTCGGGGCTGATGTTTTTTTGATCGGTTGGTCAAATCTAGAACGTGACGCTGGATCTGCCTATGCCCTCGCGCCTTGCTCCTGTCGAAAAAATCGCTAGGGAAGAGGGCGACAGTTTCGAGGAGCATAAATCCTGTGAGTGACATCACCTATTCCGAGGCAATCGACGCCATCTACGCCTCGATCCAGAACGACAACGAAGACCTTGATACCCATATCGCTGCGCTAAAGGGCGCCATGGCACGCGAAGGGATCAAGGAAGCCACCTTCGAAACCGCCAAGCTGGCCCAGGGCAATCGTCAGGGCCGCAAGCTGATGCAGGCCTACTTCCGCAAAAAGGGCATCGCGGTCGGTTTCAGCTAAATTGAGACAATTTGGCTTCATTCACCTTTTAGCCACAAGAAATGGGCGAGAAACGGTCGGACTATTGAAGCCTGCCCCATTGCCGCCTATCTCTGCCTTTACCGCCCGTTAAGGCGGCGTCGACTGCAATCAGCCTGTCGCGCTGATTCTATTTTCCGGCACGCCCAGCCTGTTTCGCCAAGGGTGCGATATGGTGCAGGGCAAGTCCAAACCAACCAAGCCTGCTATCCGGTCCGCGACCCGGGGCAAGGTCAAGGGGCAAACCATATGCGGGATCCGCACGATCTTTACATGAATACGCTCGTTCCCATGGTGGTCGAGCAGTCGAACCGCGGCGAGCGCGCATTCGACATTTATTCGCGCCTGCTGCGCGAACGCATCATCTTTGTGACCGGCGTGGTCGAGGACAACATGGCCTCGCTCATCGTCGCCCAGCTTCTGTTTCTCGAATCAGAGAACCCTAAGAAGGAAATCGCCATGTATATCAACTCGCCGGGTGGCGTGGTGACGGCTGGGCTTTCCATCTACGACACCATGCAGTTCATCCGTCCGGCCGTTGCCACCATGGTCATGGGCCAGGCCGCCTCGATGGGCTCGCTGCTGCTGGCAGCCGGTGAATCGGGCATGCGCACCTCGCTGCCCAATTCGCGCGTCATGGTCCACCAGCCGTCCGGCGGCTTCCAGGGTCAGGTCACCGACATCCTGATTCATGCTAAGGAAGTCGAGGGTTTGAAGCGTCGTCTTAATCAGATTTATGAGAAGCACACCGGCCGTTCATATGAGGAAATCGAGAACGCTCTGGAGCGTGACCGCTTCCTGTCGCCCGAAGAGGCTAAGGCCTTCGGCCTGATCGATGCGGTCATGGAAAAACGCGCAGTGCCGGAGGCATCCGCCTGACTTGGCGCGCGTTAAGCACAATGCTGATGCGCCGTGGACTGTGATCCAAGCGCAATTGCACCGAGCCGGAACGGCCTTTAAGGTCGTTTCGGCTTAGACTTTCTTTATGCCTTGAGCGTTAGCCTGCCTGTTAACGCTTGATTTTGGGGGTGCTCAACCCCCGGGAGTGACTGGATGTCCAAAGAGACGACGAACGGCGAAACCTCCAAGAACACGCTTTACTGCTCGTTCTGCGGCAAGTCGCAGCACGAAGTGCGTAAGCTGATCGCCGGTCCGACCGTATTCATCTGCGATGAATGCGTCGAACTGTGCATGGACATCATCCGCGAAGAGAACAAGACCTCCATGGTCAAGTCCTCCGAGGGCGTGCCCACACCTGCAGAAATCTGCAAGGTGCTTGACGACTACGTCATCGGCCAGTTCCGCGCCAAGCGCGTGCTCTCCGTGGCTGTCCACAATCACTACAAGCGCCTGCACCACGCAGCCAAGAACCAGGATGTTGAACTGTCCAAGTCCAACATCATGCTGATCGGCCCCACCGGTTCAGGCAAGACCCTGTTGGCCCAGACCATGGCGCGCATCCTCGATGTGCCCTTCACCATGGCCGATGCCACCACCCTCACCGAAGCCGGTTATGTCGGCGAGGACGTGGAAAACATCATTCTTAAATTGCTGCAGTCTGCCGACTACAATGTCGAGAAGGCCCAGCGCGGCATCGTCTATATCGACGAGGTCGACAAGATTTCCCGCAAGTCGGACAACCCCTCGATCACCCGAGACGTATCGGGCGAAGGTGTTCAGCAGGCCCTGCTCAAGATCATGGAAGGCACCGTTGCCTCCGTGCCCCCGCAGGGCGGCCGAAAGCACCCGCAGCAGGAATTCCTGCAGGTGGACACGACCAATATTCTGTTCATCTGCGGCGGCGCATTTGCGGGCCTCGAAAAGATCATCTCCGCGCGTGGCGAGGGTTCGGGCATCGGCTTTGCCGCCACCGTCAAGGATCCGAACGATCGTCGCGTTGGTGAAATGTTGGCCGAGGTGGAGCCCGAGGATCTGGTCAAGTTCGGCCTCATCCCCGAATTCATCGGTCGCCTGCCGGTCCTGGCAACGCTGGAAGATCTCGATGTGCCTGCGCTCATCGAAATTCTCACCGCGCCCAAGAACGCCCTGGTTCGTCAGTATCAGCGCCTGTTCCAGATGGAAGAGATCGAACTCACCTTCCACGAGGATGCCCTCAAGGCCATCGCCGAGAAGGCCATCGAGCGCAAGACCGGTGCCCGCGGCCTCCGCTCGATCATGGAAGGCATCCTGCTCGACACCATGTACGACCTGCCCTCGCTTGAAGGCGTCGAAGAAGTGGTGATCAGCGAGGATGTGGTGCGGGGCAAGGACGTGCGTCCGCTCTACATCTATTCCGAGCGCAACAAGGACGAGGCGCCGGCAACGGCGTAGTGTCCTGACACTGAAAAGTGAAAACGCCGGGCCCAGTGCCCGGCGTTTTTCTTTGTTCCCTTCCCCCTGAAGGAAACCCTGTCCAGAGTGTGGATGCTAATCCTGCGTCACGAATTCCACGGGACCGGCTTCCTCACCCATGATCGATCGACCGAACAGGCTCGCGACCAGGTCCACCATCAGCGTCGCCGTCTTGCCGCCATGGTCGAGGAAGGGATTGAGCTCCACCACGTCGAGCGATCCGACCAGCCCGCTGTCATGCAGCATCTCCATCACCAGATGCGCCTCGCGATAGCTGAGGCCTCCCGGCACGAGCGTACCGCCGCCAGGTGCAATACTGGGATCGACCGAATCGACATCGAAACTGACATGCAGATGCGCCCCATCGGCTTTGGCCTTGTCGATCACATGCTGCATGGTTGCGACTATGCCGAGCTGGTCAAGCTTGCGCATGTCGATCACCTCGACACCGCGCGCCTGCACCAGCTTTCGCTCTTCGCGGTCCACCGAGCGGGCCCCGAAAACGGTCACATTGCGCGGATCGATCCGTCCCAGCCAGTCGCCACGATAGCTCGCATCGAACTCTTTTTCCCCGCACAGCAGCGCCAGCGGCATGCCATGCAGATTGCCTGAGGGGGAGGTTTCGGGGGTGTTGTAGTCCGCATGGGCATCGACCCAGAGCACATGCACCGGCCTCTGTTTCGGCAGGCAATGCCTGGCCACCGCAGAAACTGTGCCTATCGCGATAGAGTGATCGCCGCCCAGGAACACAGGAAAATGACCGGCGTCCAAAATTCCTAGTCCCGCGTCGCTGACCTGCTGCGCCAACTCGAGTACATCGCCCTTTCGCTGTTCCACCGTACGCCAGCTCAAGGGGGTCGTGGATAAACCCGCATGCGAATTGCGCAAGTCGCCATGGTCGGCAACGTCAAGCTCGAGATCGATCAGGGCCTCGAGCATACCCGCTACGCGTAGGGCCTCCGGCCCCATGCCACAGCCCCGCACCGACGCACCCGAGGCGGTGGCAACGCCGATAAAGTCAATTCGTCTGGGTCGAATGGGGGGCATGTCTGGTTCCTCGACGGACTGGATCATATAGGGTCAGACTGACATGCCGATATGCAGGCAGGCCACCACATTCGTTTCGGCAGCCAAGGCACACCCGTGTTCCGGCCTTTTGCACATATCTCCTGTGCGAAGTAACGCTATTGGTCACAAAACCGCAAAGCTTGACTTGCGGGCAGGGCGGTCCACCCTATTTATTAACCTGAATCGCCCAGCCTCATAACGATTGGGCAGTCGCAATACGGGCGCGCTACCAATTCCTCCCTCCGGCGCGCCCCGGAAAGGATATGTGATGTCGGAAGTTACCTCCACCGGCGAAACAAGCCGGGACCGGGTTTACCCGGTCCTCCCGCTGCGCGACATCGTCGTCTTCCCCGGCATGATCGTGCCGCTCTTTGTGGGGCGCGAGAAGTCGGTCAAGGCGCTTGAAGAAGTGATGCGCGACGACAAGCACATCCTCGTCGTGACGCAGAAGAATGCGCAGGACGATGATCCAGCGCCCGACCAGATCTACCCCACCGGTACCATCGCCACCGTTTTGCAGCTCCTCAAGCTGCCTGATGGTACGGTCAAGGTTCTCGTGGAAGGGCTTAATCGCGCCACCATCGACAATTATCTCCAGACCGAGGAATATTTCGAGGCCGAGGCCTCCGTGCTCCCCGAGCCTGAGGAAGATGCGACCGAAGTCGAGGCTCTGGCCCGTTCCGCTCAGTCCGAGTTCGAGAACTACGTCAAGCTCAACAAGAAAATTTCGGCTGAGGTCGTCGCGGCCGTCGGACAGATCGAGAATGCCAGCAAGCTGGCCGACACCATCGCCAGCCATCTCGTCATCAAGATCCCCGAAAAGGAAGATCTGCTCGAAACCGTTTCGGTCATCGAGCGCCTGCAGAAGGTCATCGGCCTTATGGAAGGCGAGATCGGCGTCCTGCAGGTGGAAAAGCGCATCCGCTCCCGCGTCAAGCGACAGATGGAAAAGACCCAGCGCGAATATTACCTGAACGAGCAGATGAAGGCGATCCAGCGCGAACTGGGCGATGGCGAAGATGGCGCCAACGAAATCACCGAACTCGAAGAGCGCGTCGCCAAGACCAAGCTCTCCAAGGAAGCCCGCGCCAAGGCCGAAGGCGAGATCAAGAAGCTCAAGGGCATGAGTCCGATGTCGGCCGAAGCCACGGTCGTTCGTAACTACCTTGATACGCTTCTGGGCCTGCCCTGGGGCAAGAAGTCCAAGGTCAAGCGCGACCTGTCCATGGCCGAAAAGGTCCTGGACGCGGACCACTATGGCCTCGAAAAGGTCAAGGAACGCATTCTGGAATATCTGGCCGTGCAGGCTCGCACCGGTACGCTCAAGGGCCCGATCCTCTGCCTGGTCGGTCCTCCGGGCGTCGGCAAGACCTCGCTCGGCAAGTCCATTGCCAAGGCGACCGGCCGTGAATTTGTCCGCATGGCCCTTGGCGGCGTGCGCGACGAAGCCGAAATCCGCGGGCACCGCCGAACCTATATCGGCTCCATGCCCGGCAAGATCATCCAGTCGCTCAAGAAGGTGGGCAAGAACAACCCGCTTTTCCTGCTCGACGAGATCGACAAGATGGGTCAGGACTTCCGCGGCGATCCGTCATCGGCCCTGCTCGAAGTGCTCGATCCCGAACAGAACAGCACCTTCAACGATCACTATCTGGAAGTCGATTTCGACCTTTCGGACGTGATGTTCGTGACCACCTCGAACACGCTCAACATCCCTGGCCCGCTGATGGACCGCATGGAGATCATCCGCCTCTCCGGCTACACCGAAGAGGAAAAGCACGCGATCGCCAAGCAGCACCTGATCCCGGAAACCGCCAAGGAAAACGGGCTGGCCGACGGCGAATTCGTGCTCTCCGACGAGATGCTGATGAAGGTCGTTCGTGGCTATACCCGCGAGGCCGGCGTGCGCAATCTCAAGCGCGAAATCTCCAAGCTGATGCGCAAGGCGGTCACCGACATCGTCCGCACCAAGGTCAAGTCGATTGAGATTACCGAAGAACGGCTGGCCGAGTATCTCGGCCCGATGATCTTCAAGCACGGTGAGATCGAAGCCGAAGCCCAGGTCGGTCTGGTCACCGGCCTTGCCTGGACCTCGGTCGGCGGCGAAATGCTCACCATCGAAGGCGTGATGACGCCGGGCAAGGGCCGCATGTCGGTCACCGGCAACATCAAGGAAGTGATGAAGGAGTCGCTCACCGCAGCTCAGGCCTATGTGAAGTCCCGCTGCATCGACTTCGGCATCAAACCGCCCATGTTCGATACGCGTGATATTCATGTCCACCTGCCCGAAGGCGCCACCCCCAAGGATGGACCCTCGGCTGGTATTGGCCTGGCTACCGCCATCGTTTCGGTGATGACCGGCATTCCAGTGCGCAATGATGTCGCCATGACCGGCGAAATCACCCTGCGAGGTCGCGTTCTGCCGATCGGCGGTCTCAAGGAAAAGCTCCTTGCGGCCCTGCGTGGCGGCATCAAGACCGTGCTAATCCCTGAAGAAAATGTCCGCGATCTCCAGGAGATTCCGGATATCGTCAAGGAAGGCATGGAGATCGTGCCGGTCTCACGCATGGATCAGGTCATCGAGCGGGCGCTGGTGCGCAAGCCCGAGCCGATCGAGTGGGACTTCGACGCTGAACCTGCCGTGGCCGCTAAGGTCGACCCGGCCGACGATGCGGGTGCCAGCGTCACCCACTGATATTGGCTATATTCAGAACTGTGATGGCGGCCTCCGGGCCGCCATTTCTATTTCGGGGAGACGTGCCGCGGAATGTAGAGGTGCTCCACGTCAATGCCGTTGGGCACATATTTTCCGCGGTGCAGCCAGAATTGCTCGCCACAGGCGGCGCGCGCCATCTCCACCATGGCATGCATCTGCGACGCGTCCCGCGAGGTCATTTCCACCCAGACAAAGCCGCGATCACTGGCTGGGTCGCGCGTGAACCGCACCCCGATCCCCTGGCCGGGCATCAGTTGCATCTCCGGGAGATGGCGCCGCAGCTTGGCAATGAAGTCGGCCGCATGGGTGTCGGGCACGCACACCTCCATATTGCGCACCCGCCGCCGCGTCTCGCGAAAGAACTTCCCCAGAAAATGCTTGGCCGGCACTCCGGTCCAGGGCGCCAGTACACGTTCGGAGGAGCCAACGATCCGCTGCCGCCCGCGCATTCGCAGATTGAGCAGCAGCTTCTGGATCCAGTGCGGCGAACCGCGCATCGGCGGAAAAGGGCGCCGGTCACCCGGTTCTGGCCCGTCGACCGGATTGACGTTGTAAACCATCAATTCGTGGCTGCGCGGATACCAATGAACTGTCGTGCTGAAATTGACGCGATATTCGCCGGCTACATAATCCTCGAGCCGGCTTTCCTTCTGCCACTCGATGGTATTGGCCAGAAGTCGGCTGGGTCGGCACGCAAAGGTCACTTCGGTGACAACGATCCCGCCCTCACCCCGCAGCCGGTCCCAGAGGGCATCGTCGCGCAGAGAGACTTTTTCCTCGCCAGTCTCGTCCACATAGCGGATCGAGGTGATCAGGTCATACATCGAGATGTGTTCGGCACTGCTGCCATGCACTTCAGCGAAAAAGCAAGCACCCGCAGAAATATCGACAAATTCGGGGAGCGTAGCAAACGTCATCCCGCGCGGCACCAGATGGCCGAGCATAGCGCGCAGCGTCGTGCCGGCCTTCACCGTCAGGGCATTGTCGGCAAGGCCAATGACGCCCGAATAATGCTCCATGACCAATTGGTCGGTCTGCTTGCGGTCGTTGAACCAGAGGAAATAGCCGCGTCCTATGGCGTGGTAGGGCTTGCCGCTCCGTACCGTGTCACGAATGTCATCTAGGCTCCTCGCATCGACAACGCGGGCAGGGGGCTCGAAGAAGTCGGCCAGCGTGCGCCCGGTCTCCACCCCGCTCAATGCCTTCACCTTGTCCGAGCTGACTTGCACGTCATGGCCCAGAAACCAAAGCGTCGAAGGGATAAATCGCCCCCCGAATTTGCCCAGCCAGTCAGGCGCGAGCAGGATTGGCCGTTGTGCCAGCCCCGCCGCATGCCTGAAATAGTCATCCGAGCGCACATCGAGGTCGCCGAGATTGACCACTTCGTTGGCCACCCCGCGCTCGATCAGCGCCAGCAATTGTCCAGCCAGATCTGCCACATGAATGAGGTTTATGGTTCGGTTTTTCAGACCGATAGGCGCCATGCGCATGGCGTCGACTATCCCGCTGGACCAGGCCATGCCCGGTCCCATCACCATGGTCGGCCGCACGATGAGATAATTGATGCCTTTGTCTCGGCAAGCCGCTATCACCCGGGCCTCTTCCGTCAGCTTTAGCCGCGTATAGGCATCAAGCCGCTTGGTGCCCGCCAGATCTGCATCCTCGGACTGCACCGGGTGCTCTTTCGGATCAAGCGCTGCATAGACCACCTGGGAGCTGAAATAGACAAACAGCTTGCACCGCTCCGGGGAAATCAGCGCCAGCAACTGCTCGGTCGTCGCCTGATTGGCCGGAATGAACTGCCGCCCGCGTGCCTTGGTGTTTAGCGCCGCATGCACGACAACCTCGGCAGCACCAACCGCCTCGGTCAGCCCGATCTTGTCGTCGAACTGCACGGCATGAACGCTCTTGGGCACGCCCGCGGGCGGACGACGATACACCGCCGCGACCTTGTGCCGAACCGCCAGCGTCTTGGCCAGTTGCTGGCCAATGCCGCCGCCCGCGCCAACTAGGCAGATTTGCATCGGCTGCACCACCGCAGGCGAGGGCCCCGGAACCTGTGTCGGATCGATGTGCTCGCGGCGGTTCACCCGGTTACCGGATAGCGCCGAGCGCCAGCTTCTGCAGCTTCGATGGTGGTCTCGATGAACCGGACCGCCGTCTCCAGGCCCTTTTCCTCCGACAGCGCCTTGCCGATGGTCGCTGCATTGGCGGCCATCGCCTTGTTGTTAGTTAGCTCGTAGAGCGCACTTGCCAGAATTTCCGGCGTGATCGCCCGCAGCCGCACGGGGGCAGGCCCGCACCCCAGCGCCCTGACGCGGCGCCCCCAATAGCGCTGGTCATAGGCCTGCGGCACGGTGAAGGTCGGCCGGCCAGCTCTGAGGCCCGCTGCCGTGGTGCCGGCGCCGCCATGATGCACCACGGCCGAAACCAGTTGGAACAGCTTGTCATGCGGCGCCTCTGCAACCGCAAAGACGGTGTTTGGCAAATCGGCGGGATTGATGCCGCCCCAGCCACGCGCCACGATGGCGCGTCCGCCCCATTGTTCGAGCGCCGAGCGCAGCAATTGCGTATTGCGTTCCGCCCCGAAGGGCATCGACCCGAAGCCGATATAGACCGGCGGTGGCCCTGCATCGAGAAAGGCCTGCAATTCGGGCGATGGTTCCCAGCCGCTATTGTCGTCCAGAAACCAGAACCCGGTTACAACGGCGGTCTGCGGCCAGTCGCGCGGGCGGGGCGAAACCGTCGCGGAAAAATTGTAGAGCGTCGGTATGTTGTTACCGTTGCTATCCTTGAACAGCCCGCCGCGCTTGCGGGGACCAAGCCCCATCAATTGCTTGCGCACCCGGTCCCGCGGCATGTCGTAATAGGCCTGCTGCAGGTTCATTGCGATATAGCTGAGCTTGTTGAAGGTCGGGCCCAGATCGGGAACCTCATAGGCACAGATGGGAAATTCTCGTGTCGGATTGAGCGGCTGCATCGCCGTCATGATGACGGGAATGTCCAGCGCTTCGGCGATGTCGATGCCGAAACTGGTATTGATGTTGACCACAATCGCGTCCGCACCCTGCGACATGGCCCAGGCATTGCGCGCGGCGCGTTCCACCAGGGCCTGGCCCTCGCGCAGCAATTGCGGGAAATGGTGCAGCTTCATCTGACTGATCGCGTTGTCGAATCGCGATTCCTGCAGCCAGTCCTGAATCTTGGTTCCCAGGCTGTGGAATTCGACCCCATGCGAGGTAACCATCTCTTCAAAATCGGCATTTGTGCCCAGGACGACATCGTGGCCGTCGTCCTGCAGCGCTTTGGCCAGCGCCAGATAGGGCCGAACGTCCCCAGAAGTGCCGATTGTTGCGATTGCGACGCGTTTTCCCATGCACCTATCCGAACAGCCCCGGCCGCGCTGTGGCCGACAAGGTGATTACATGTAAAGGCTCGCTGGCATTTACAAGACTTGTCTCAGGCCATAAAAAGGCGCTGACCACGCTTGGGTGGTATCAGAAGTCATTTCTGAAGGGCAAGAGACATGGCGTCCCCGTTCACTGTTGCATGGTTTGGAGCACTGCTCGCCGGCAATCCGGTGGCGGCTCGCTTCGAGGCAGCGGCGGCAAGCGCCCGATAGCTCTTCCCACATGGCCAGGAACTGGCCGGGAAGAGCCGAATAGATTTGTTTCCGGTCCGTTTGGGCCGCTTAACCCGTAGACAACCATAATTCCGCGATAATCAGCCTCAACATGATAGAGGCGTGGCGCTTTGGCGCGGCGCGGCCAGTTTCAGGCCCCATAGGGCCATCCGAGGATCAAATGAGCGAAGTCTTCCATCGCATCCGCCGCCTTCCCCCCTATGTGTTCGAGCACATCAACCCCATCAAGGCCAAGGCGCGCGCCGAGGGCGTGGATATTATCGATCTGGGTATGGGCAATCCCGATCTGCCGACCCCGGACCACATCGTCAACAAGCTCAAGGAGACGGTGGCCGATCCGCGCACCCATCGCTATTCGACTTCCAAGGGCATTCCGGGCCTGCGCAAGGCCCAGGCGAGCTATTATGGCCGCCGCTTCGGCGTGAAGCTCAATCCCGAGACCCAGGTCGTGGCGACGCTCGGCTCCAAGGAGGGTTTTGCCAACATGGCCCAGGCGATTACCGCCCCGGGTGATGTGGTCCTGGTGCCCAATCCGACCTATCCCATTCACTCGTTTGGCTTCATCATGTCTGGTGGCGTCGTGCGCTCCATGCCGGCCGACCCGAACGAAGACTTCATGCGCTCGCTCGATCGGGCCGTGCGGCACTCAATCCCCAAGCCTATCGCCTTGGTCCTGAACTACCCGGCCAACCCGACCGCTTACACCGCCGATCTCGATTTTTACACCGAGGTTGTCAGGTACTGTAAGGCCAACGACATCTTCATCCTGTCCGATCTGGCCTATTCTGAGATCTATTTCGATGACGTGCCGCCGCCTTCCGTCTTGCAGGTGCCCGGTGCCATGGACATCGCCGTCGAGTTCACTTCGATGTCCAAGACCTATTCCATGCCTGGCTGGCGCGTTGGCTTCGCTGTTGGCAATGAACGCCTGATTGCCGCCCTGGCGCGCGTCAAGTCCTATCTCGACTATGGCGCTTTCACGCCCATTCAGGTCGCCGCGGTCGCCGCCCTCAACGGCTCCGACGAAGTTGTCGATGAGGTGCGCAAGATCTACAAACACCGCCGAGACGTCATGGTGGAAAGCTTTGGCCGCGCGGGCTGGACCATTCCCGTGCCGCGCGCCACCATGTTCGCCTGGGCGCCGATCCCCGATCAGTTCGCTCATCTTGGGTCTCTCGAATTCGCCAAGCTGCTGATCCAGGAAACCGGTGTGGGCGTCGCACCGGGTGTCGGCTTTGGTGAATATGGCGATCAATATATCCGTCTGGCCTTTGTCGAGAACGAACAGCGCATCCGCCAGGCCGCGCGCAACGTCAAGAAGCTGCTCGGTGGCAAGGCCGGGCAGGGCAATGTCGTGCCGCTCAAAGCTTAGCCAACAATTTACATGACAAAACAGGTCACCTTTTGTATGGAGGACCAACTCCAGCCAAAGGGTGATCCATGTCGTTCCGCTCCCTCTTTCTGTCCTTGGCCATAGCCCTTGGCTTGGCCGCTGCTGCCGACGCGCAGGCCTTCCCCGTCACCATTTCCCATGCCTATGGCGAGACGACCATTCCCGCCAAGCCGCAGCGTATCGTCACCTGGGGATGGGCCGCGCAGGATGCCGTGATTGCACTGGGCGAGGTGCCGGTTGGTATCCCCTATTTCAGCTATGGTGGCGATGAGGATGGCGCCCTGACCTGGACCAAGGACGCGGTCGACGCGCTTGGCGCCGATTTCCCGACCATCCTGCCGGATGGGTTCGACGCGCCAATTGAAGCCATCGCCGCGCTGCAACCAGACCTCATCGTCGCGGTCTATTCCGGCCTCACTGCCGAAGAATACCAAATGCTCAGCGGCATTGCACCGGTCGTCGCATTTCCGGAAACGGCGTGGAGCACCCCCTGGCAGCAGACCATCACCATCACCGGCGAGGCTATGGGCAAGAAAACCGAGGCCGAGGCGCTGGTCGATGAACTCGAGCAATTCATCATCGACGAAACGGCCAAATACCCCGAAGTCGAAGGCGCCAGCTTTGCCACCGTAGCCGAATACAACGGCGAAGTGGCCGTTTATGCCAATCTCGACAGCCGGGTGAAATTCCTGGTCGATGCCGGCCTGATTTCGGCCCCCAGCGTGACCGAACTGGCCCAGGGTGAGAACTTCTTTTTCTCCCTCAGCTTTGAGAGCTTTGAACAGCTCACCGCCGACGCGCTGATCTCCTATTTTGAGACGCCGGAGGACGATGCCGCCTTCTTCGGCAATCCTGTCATCGCTTTGCATCCCCAAGTGCAGGAAGGGGCCGTTGCCCACGTTATTGGAGCCGAGCTCATCAATGCCATCTCCCCGCCGAGCGCCCTGTCGCTCAAATGGGGCTATCCGCAATACATTGGGCTGATTGCCGACGCGGTGAAGGCCGGTGAGACCGAATAGGCAGGAAGAGCGGGCCGGTCGTGCGATCGGTCCATTTCCTTTGGCAACTCCTATTGACGGCTAGGCGATTTCCTATGCACATGTCGCCACCATGAGTGATATCCAGTCTTTCCGCCAAGCCGTCGAATCCTTCATCTCTGCAAGGGGTTGGACGCCCACGCGTTTCGGCCGCATCGTTGCCGGCGATCCGTTGTTCGTGTTCGACCTGCGCGAAGGGCGCGAACCGCGCAGCGAGACGCGCACGCGCATTCTCAAGGCCATGGCCGAATTGGGGGATACCGACACGCAGGCGCCACTGCGGGTTGGTGTTGCCGGCTTGGGCAATGTTGGTGCCACGCTGGTGCGAATCCTGCAAAAGGACAGCGCCGAACTGACGCGAAAACTTGGCCGCCAATTGGAAGTCGTCGCTGTTGCCGCGCGCTCGCGTTCCCGCGACCGCGGCATTGATATTTCCGGCCTGGAATGGTTCGACGATCCGGTCGCCCTGGCCAAATGGGATGGCATCGACCTGTTTGTCGAACTGATCGGTGGCGAAGATGGTCCGGCCTTTGCATCGGTCAAGGCCGCGCTGGAGATCGGCCGCCCGGTGGTGACCGCCAACAAGGCCCTGTTGGCCAAGCACGGCGTCACCCTGGCACACCTTGCCGAAGAATCTGGCGCCCAACTCGGCTTCGAGGCCGCCGTGGCCGGGGGCATACCGGTCATCAAGACATTGCGCGAAGGCCTGGGCACTGCCCGTATCGCCAAGGTCTTCGGCATCATGAATGGCACCTGCAACTACATCCTCACCCGCATGGGCAATGAAGGCATATCCTTTGCCGACTGCCTCAAGGACGCTCAGGCCCTTGGCTATGCCGAGGCCGACCCGACTTTTGACGTGGAAGGCTTCGATACCGCCCACAAGCTCTCGATCCTCTCAACCCTCTGTTTTGGCTATGAAATCGCCCCTGAAAAGATACGGGTGGAGGGCGTTTCCAGCATCACCCAGCACGATATCCAGGTGGCCGCCGAACTCGGCTACAAGATCAAGCTGCTGGGCATTGCCGAGCGCACCGAAAGCGGCATTGAGCAGCGCGTCCATCCTACCTTCGTGCCCAAGGGCAGCGCTATCGCCGGCGTCGATGGGGTAATGAACGCGATCGCGCTCGAAACCGACCATGTGCACGAGCTGCTTCTGGCCGGTCCGGGCGCTGGCGGCCCGCCCACGGCCTCATCGGTGCTTTCCGATATTCTGGACATCGCCCGCGGCACCCGCGTACCGCCGCTCGGCGTGCCCAGCGCCGAACTTTTGCCCTACCGCGAAGCGCCGCACCGCGCCCATGAAGGTGGCTTCTACATCCGCCTCAGCGCCAAGGATGTGCCGGGCGCCCTCGCCGCCATCGCTACGCGCATGGGGGAAAAGTCGATCTCCATCGATTCTGTCATCCAGCGGTCCGATTTGAGTGCCAAAGCCATAGCGCCCGATGGGTCGCCAGCACGGACGGTAGTGATGATTACCCAGCAGACTTTGGAATCATCGGTACGCGAAGCGCTTGCGCAGATTGCCGATGATGGGTTCATAGTCGGCGAACCACAATTGATACGCATCGAAAAGCTCTGACCTGCCCGGAAGAGCTTCAGGGGGAAACATGAAGCTCAGCAAGGTCGAAGACGGTCGGGATCCTGCTAATCTGCACCGCACCTTGACGCTAGAAATGGTGCGGGTCACCGAGCGGGCCGCCATCGCGGCAGCTGAATGGCGCGGCAAGGGCAATGAAAAGGCTGCCGATGAGGCCGCCGTCGCTGCCATGAAAGCTGAACTGGACGAAGTCGCAATTTCCGGTCGCATCGTTATCGGCGAGGGCGAGCAGTTCGAATGCGATGACCTTTTTGTCGGTCAGTCGGTGGGTCAGGGGCAGGGCCCCGAGGTCGACATTGCGGTCGATCCGCTTGAAGGCGTCACCCTGTGCGCCAAGAATCAGCCCGATTCGCTTGTCGTGCTCGCCATGGCCGAGCGCGGCGGTCTGCTCAACGTCGCTCGCAACGTCTATATGCACAAGATCGCCATCGGCGCCGATTACCCCCCCGAAACCGTGCATATCGAATGGTCGGCGACCGAGAATGTGAAGGCGCTGGCCAAGGCCAAGGGCGTGCCGATCTCCGAAATCACCGCCATCGTGCTCGATCGCCCGCGCCATGGCGGCCTGCTCGAAGAACTGCGAACGGCTGGCGTTTCTGTCAAGCTGCTAAGTGACGGCGATATCGCCGGCGTCATCCATGCCGTCAACACGGCCGATACCGGCGTGGATATCTATCTCGGCTCCGGCGGCGCTCCCGAGGGCGTACTGGCCGCCGCGGCCCTGCGCTGCATTGGCGGGCAGATGCAAGGCAAGCTCATCCTCGATACGCCCGACAAGCGCATGCACGCCAAGGAAATGGGTATAACCGACCCCAACCGCATCTACGACGTGACCGAACTGGCCGCGGGCGATGTGCTGTTTTCGGCGACCGGCGTCACCGACGGCTCACTCACCGACGGCGTCCGCCTGCGGCGCGGCTGGGTCGAGACCTCGACCGTCGTCATGCGCAGCTGGAGCCAGACTACGCGCTGGATCAAGGCGCGGCACGCGCGGTAGCGGCGCTCGCGGTGCCACCCTTCTCCCCTTGTGGGAGAAGGTGCCCGAAGGGCGGATGAGGGGGCTCTTCGCCGTCAACCCCTTCCCACCCAACTCAAAATCCCATAACCCTCACCTATGCCCGAAACCCCGCGCCCTTTTCTGGACATCACCCAATCGGTCTCCGGCCGTGCCTGGGTGGATCGGCTCGACATGGGCGCGGCGCGCAATGCCACGGCCATTGGTCAGCGGACCGGTATCCCCGATATCCTGGCGCGGATAATGGCCGGCCGAGGCGTGAGCCTTGAGGCCGCTGAAAGCTATCTTGAGCCGACCATCAGGGCCCTGATGCCCGATCCTTCGACCATGACCGGCATGGACGATCTCGCCGAGCGCCTGGCCAAGGCCATCACAGACAATGAATCCGTTGCGCTCTTTGGCGATTATGACGTGGACGGCGCCTGTTCCTGCGCTTTGATGACGCGATACCTGAGGCATTTCGGTATCGAGCCCCAGGTCCACATTCCCGATCGGATCTTTGAAGGCTACGGTCCCAACAGCGCGGCCATGGATAAGCTGATCGAGGCCGGCGCCAGCCTGATTATCACGCTCGATTGCGGCACCACCAGTGAGGGACCCATCGCCCACGCCCGCGAAAAGGGCGCCGATGTTCTGGTCATCGACCATCACCTGGTCGATCACGACCTGCCCCCCGCCAATGCCTTGGTCAATCCCAATCGGCCCGATGACATTTCCGGCCTGGGCTATCTTTGCGCGGCCGGCGTCACCTTTATGGTTCTGGTGGCGGTCAATCGTGCACTGCGGAACCGTGGCAATACTGGATTGCCCGATCTGCTGAACCTGCTCGATCTGGTGGCGCTTGCCACCGTCTGCGACGTTGTCCCGCTGACCGGCCTTAATCGCGCCTTTGTGGTCCGGGGTCTGGAAGTCGCACGGCGTGGTGAAAAACCTGGCCTTTCGGCCTTGGCCCTGGCGGCCCGCGCAAGTGGCCCGCTCAATCCCTACCATCTGGGCTTTCTCATCGGCCCGCGCATCAATGCCGGCGGGCGCATTGGCGACGCGGCCTTGGGGACACGCCTCCTCGCGCTGGACGACGAGCATCAGGCCATGGTCATCGCCGCCCAGCTCGACGAACTCAATGGAGAGCGGCAGCGTATAGAAGTCGAGGCCGTGGAGCAGGCCGCCGCGACCGCCGAAGCCGAAATCGGCAGCGGCGAAGGGCCGCCCGTCCTGGTTCTGGCCTCCGCCGACTGGCATCCCGGCGTGGTCGGCCTGATTGCCGCGCGGTTGCGCGAACGCTACGAGCGCCCCAGTTTCGCCATTGCTCTTAATCCCGACGGCACCGGAACCGGCTCGGGCCGATCCATGCCGGGCGTCGATCTGGGCAGCGCCGTCATCGAGGCCGTTGAAACTGGCATTATTCCCAAGGGTGGTGGTCATGCCATGGCGGCCGGTGTCAGCCTGCGCCCCGGCGATCTGGGGCCGTTCCGGGCGTTTCTTGCTGAAAAGCTCAGCGCCAGTGTGGGGGTAGCCCGCGCGGCTTCCGCACTCAAGATCGACGCAGCATTGACTGCGCGCGGTGCCAATATTGATCTGCTACACAATCTCGAGCGTGCAGGGCCCTATGGCGCCGGTAATCCTTCACCGGTTTTCGCTTTTCCCGCCCATCGTGCGCGCTTCCCGCAAATTGTGGGCAAGGGCGGCCATATCAGCTTTTCGCTGGCCTCAGACGACGGCGCAAAGCTCAAGGCCATTGCCTTCAGGGCTGCTGGCACTGCCTTGGGAGACACCTTGATGCGTGATGGTGATGGCCCGCTGCATTTTGCCGGTGGCCTGTCGATCGATCACTACCAGGGTCGCGAACTGCCCCAATTCCGGCTGATTGACATTGCCAGCCCCCCGCGTTGATCCAGTTCAGATCTGATCCCATATCGGATGCGTATTGTCCTGGCATATGGGCCATGTGGTCGCCTCAAAGTGTCAGGCGACTTGCATATCCGCTTGCGAGGGCTAAACTATCTCCTGGTGTCCTGTGGGAGGCGACGCCTCACTTGCAGGGTCATTCTGACACTCATGCTTGGCGACGGGCACGCGTTGCGCCGCCATTTTATTGCTAAAGTTGGACCAAGCGGCACCATGACAAAAACAGCCGTCGAACACTCTCAGACTGGCACTTCGCTCTGGACGCACCTGACGTCCTGGCTGGTAGAACGAGTTGGCGTTTCCCTGATCGGCAGGCCTATGCACGGCTCGCTGACCGTGGTCTTTCCCAATGGGCGCACACGCACGGTGGGGCAGGGCAATGCTGGCGAGCATGCCACCTTGCGGCTGAACAATTTTAAGGTCATTTCCGAGGCCATGCACCGCGGCACAGTCGGCTTTGCGGCAGCCTACATGAATGGCGACATCGAATCGGACGACCTGACAGCGTTATTCCGCTTTTTCCTGCAGAACCGGGAGATGTTCGATCAGGCTGGCAAGGGCTTTTTCCGCCGCGCTGCCGCCGATCTGCACTACCATCTCTCGCGCCGCAACACGCTGGAAGGCTCAAAGAAGAACATTGCCGAGCACTACGATCTCGGCAACGATTTCTATGGCCAGTGGCTTGATCCCTCCATGACCTATTCGTCGGCGGTATTCACGTCCGGCGATCAAAGCCTGGAAGAGGCCCAACTGGCGAAATATCATCGAGTTGCCGACATGGCCGGTATTACCGAAGGCGCCTCAGTGCTCGAAATCGGCTGCGGCTGGGGCGGGTTTGCCGAGACCGTTGCGCGCGACTACAAGGCTAATCTGCGCGGTATCACCCTCTCTGCCGAGCAGTTGAAGTTTGGTCTCGAACGTCTGAAGCGTCAGGGACTCGACCAGTTTGCGACCCTTGTCTTTGAGGATTATCGCCATACACAGGGGCAATTCGACCATATCGGCTCGATCGAAATGATCGAGGCAGTCGGCGAAGACAATTGGCCAAGTTACTTCCAGACCCTGCATGACCGCCTCAAGCCTGGTGGCACCGCCGCCATTCAGGCGATCACCATCCAGGAGCGGGATTTCGATAACTACAAGGCAGGGCCGGACTTTATCCAGCGTTACATCTTTCCCGGTGGCATGTTGCTGACCAAGACGGTTATGCAGGAGTTCGGTACTCGCTATGGCTTGGTGCTCGAACAGGTAGAGACCTTTGGCCAGTCCTATGCCCGCACCCTCCGTCTATGGCGCGAGCGTTTTCTTGAGCGCTGGCCGATGATCGCACCGCTCGGTTATGACGAAACCTTCAGGCGCAAATGGGTTTACTACCTTTCTTACTGCGAAGCCGGGTTCACCGAGAGCGCCATCGACGTCGGTATCTATCAGTATCGCCGCCCGGTAGAACCTGCGATCTAGTCTGGAAAGGGCTTGTTGCATCTGTCGAATTTCATTGCCTGGCTTCGCCAGGCGATCGATTTGGCATACGCGTCAAAACCTGTCGGCCTGCGCATTAACATGACTTGACCAGTCATCTTATGAGGTCTAGGGAACGGCAAATTTCCCGCTCCCGCAAGGTCCGTCATGCTTCGCTCCACTATGGTGTTGATTTCCGCCGAGAAGTGCCCCGTGTGTGAGGTGGACCCCTCAGGCGTCAACCTCTAGCTGGTTCTCACTCTTTCGGATGATGGCTACCGGCACGGCATATTTTTGAGGGGAGCAACCAATCGAGAATTTCCACGGTGTGCCGAAACGAAGTCCTTTGAGTTTAGGAGCCCGAGCATTCATTGCCGGACGAGCCGGCCAACAAGCTCAGTGTATCAAGAGCTCACACCGGTGGATCGTAAGCATTGTCTACTTCAAGAGAGACCGGTTCGGTCACCCGGCTTGAATACGTCACTTCGTCGACCCTGTAGGGGGTACCCGACAATCTTTGACCGTCTGCACCGCTGGCGATCCATAAGCAAGTGTGTCCCACGACGATCGTGCACGCTCGCCATTGTTCGCTCGAGGATATTACACGGATATTATACTGGTTTTTCAACGCTCAGGCTAAGAGCTTGATTTATTTGGTACGCCCAAGGGGAATCGAACCCCTGTTTACGCCGTGAGAGGGCGTCGTCCTGACCGCTAGACGATGGGCGCACGGTCATCGCTTTGTCCTTGCCGCATGCTCGAAGAGCATGGGGGAAGGTGGTACGCCCTAGGGGAATCGAACCCCTCTCTGCACCGTGAAAGGGTGCCGTCCTAACCGATAGACGAAGGGCGCATCAGCGCGATGGGCGTCGTATAATGGGGTGCTTTTGATTGTGCAACCCTGTTTACGTTGATCCCGTACGCTTTTTTTCGCCGGGCCGACTTATCAACAGCCCGAAAAGGTTACCGGACGCCGATAACCGCGGGGCCGATCGCGCACATCGACATGAATGAAGGCCCGGCCCGGATAGCAGCCCAGGCCCCCCACGCCGTCCACCGTCATGGCGAAAGCGATCAGCTCCTGCTTGGAGACACCGGGAATGTAGAAGTCCGCAGCCATGCATTTGGTATGATAGGAACTGTCGGCGCCGCCCACCGAGGCATTGTGGAAGGGGTTCCGATAGCCCGAATTCATCACCACCTTGCGCCCGAACCGCCCTTCGAACTCCCAGATGACGAATCGCAGCTTGGGCGAAATGCACAGCGCATTGACATTGTTGGAGCTGACATAGGTGCCCCAATCTTGCTTCAGCCCCGAATATCCGGCGCCGCTGCCACTGGCGAACATGGCCATGGGCAGACATCCGGCCAGCAAGAGGGTGGTGGCAACAGTGACGGCGAGCAGACGGAGCAGACGAGACATGGCGACCTTCCCGAGGCGTGTCGCGATTGCGCAACAGGCAATGGGCATTGGGGTTCGGTCGCTAAAATTAGAGCGGTTTCGCTAACCGCGCGCTAAGCGGCACGGTTAGCGAAAGCTTAACTCTGGCAGATTGCTACCAGGTGCCGGTATTGGGCATCGAGGCCCATGGCTCCTTGGGGTCGAGATGACCGTCCTGAATCAACTCGACCGAAATCCCGTCGGGCGAGCGCACAAAGGCCATGTGTCCGTCCCGCGGGGGCCGGTTTATGGTGACACCCATGTCGGAAAGGTGCTGGCAGAGGGCGTAAATGTCCTGCACCCGATAGGCCAGATGTCCGAAATTGCGGCCGCCGGCATAGGGTTCGGGATCAGGATCCCAGTTGTAGGTCAGCTCGACTTCACCGCCCTCATCGCCCGGGGCGCGCAGGAAAATCAGGGTAAAGCGGCCCTTCTCATTGTCGGTGCGTCGCACCTCTTCGAGACCCAGGCCCTGGCAATAGAACCGCAGGCTTTCCTCGACATCGGTGACGCGCACCATGGTGTGCAGATATTTCAAGGCAGTCTCCTTTGGCTGTGTATTGCGGCCAAGGCCTACCAAGCCCAACCACGCCTCGCAACAACAGGCACAGGCACCTGTCAACAAAATCGCAAGACCTTCTTAACTTTTGCCGCTGAATCGGCGACACTGCGCAAATCTAGTGAGGAGTACCCGCTTGTTGCGGGCGAGTGAAAAGGCGTTTGGAATATGGGGGCCAAAGGCAGTGGTGAGGGCCGTGACGCCATCAACCTGACACAGTCGGGCGGAACTTTGCGTGACGACCCTATGCAGCGCGACCATCAGCAAGCCAGCGATACCATCGAGGTTGCGGGGACGATAAAGTGGTTCGATGCCGGCAAGGGTTTTGGATTTATTGTTCCTGACAATGGCATGGCTGATGTGCTGCTACACGTGACCTGTCTGCGCCGCGACGGCTACCAGACCGCCTATGAGGGCGCACGCATTGTCGTCGAGGCCCTGAACCGCCCCGGTGGCCTGCAGGCCTTCCGGGTTGTCTCCATGGACGAATCCACAGCCCGCCATCCATCGCAGATGCCAGCGCCTCGGACCCATGTTGTGGTCGAAGCGACCTCAGGCATGGTGCGGCTGGAGGTGAAGTGGTTTAACCGCATTCGTGGTTTTGGCTTCCTTTCTGCCGGAGACGGCACGCCGGACGTGTTCGTCCACATGGAGACCCTGCGTCGCTTTGGCATCACGGAATTGCGTCCGGGACAATTCGTGCTGGTGCGTTACGGTCAGGGCCCCAAGGGCCTGATGGTTGCCGAAATTCGGCCCGATGGCTGGGGCGAGGCGCCGTCCTCGCACTAGGGGCCTCATAGTCGCACAGCAGGGATAGCTGCCCGAAAATGAACAACTCGCCGATTTCGACCCAACGGGTCTCCCAACCGCTGCGGGTCGTTGCAGCGTTTACAACCGCAATGTTGTTCAGTCTCCCGCTTGCCGCGTGCAGCGATGAGACAAGGCTGGTCGTGCAGTCCGAAAGTGGCAACCACGCGTTCACCGTTGAGGTTGTAGACACCCCCGAGACGCGCGCTCAAGGGCTGATGTATCGTCAGGAACTGGCAGACGATGCGGGGATGCTGTTCGACTTTCGGGAGGAGCGCCCGGTTTCGTTCTGGATGCGCAACACCTTCATTCCGCTCGACATGCTCTTCATCGAAGCGGATGGCACGATCCTGAACATCCATGCCAATGCCCGCCCCCACGACACCACGTCCATTCCCTCGGATGGGCCAGTGCAATTCGTGCTGGAAATCCCTGGCGGACGTTCGGAGGAACTGGGTATCGCGGCAGGCGATGTGGTGGAGCACCCGAGGATTACAGCCGAGCAATGACCATGCAGTCGATGACGGCCCAAAGATGCAGGCTGGCGCCAGCCACCACGAATACGTGCCATAAGGCATTCTGGAATTTCAGCTTTTCCCACAAGTGGAAGATGATACCGGCCGAGTAGGTCACCCCGCCCGCCAGCAACAGCCACAATGTGGAGGAGGGCAGTGCCTGCCCAAGCGACTGGAACACCAGCACACCGCTCCAGCCGATCGCAAGATAAAGTAGAATTGCAACTCGCCCAAAACGTTCCGGCACAATTAGCTTGAGCGCCACCCCCACTAGCGAAGCACCCCACACTAGGCTCATCATCACCACACCACTCGGTGTGTGCCCAAGGACAGCCAGGAACGGGGTATACGAGCCGGCAATGAACAGGAAGATCGCCGCTTGGTCCAGCCGGGCCAGAAAACTCTTGGCCGGCGAATTTGGCCAGAGGTTGAAGGCCAGCGATACGCCCAGCACCACCACAAGGGTCGCGACATAGACGACCAGGGCCGGGAAAGCCTCTGGGGCCGTCTGCAACAGCGCCAGGGTCAGTAGGATGGACCCTGCGGCCACCGCAACCACAAGCCCGAGTATATGGACAATGGCATCCACGACAAGTTCGGCCCTGGAATAGGCCCGTCGTAGTCGCATGCCAATTCTGGCTTGAGTATCGGCGGTTTTGGTCATCATCCGTCCTCCTTGCCGGCATCGTGTGGCGCGGGTGTGACCAATCTCTTTCCGGTGCCGTTTACCTGAAGCAAATACGAGGGAAGACACAGATTCCTGGTGAACAATCCCTTGCCGGTGCCAAGGTGGCTTGACGGGTAACGCTGCCGTTACTTTAACCGCTGGCATGACCAGACGCTCGAAGCCCCCTATTGCCATCTATTCCGCTCTGGCGGATGCCACGCGCTGCCGCATCGTTGAAATCCTGATGTCGGGCCCTATCCCCGTGCACACCTTGGCGGACGGATTCTCGATCAGCCGTCCGGCCATCTCACGTCATTTGCGCGTTCTCAAGACGGCCGGTCTGGTCGTCGAGGTAAAGAAGGGGCGCGAGAACCTCTACACGCTCAAGGCAAGCAAACTCAACGCTGCGGTGAAGTGGCTCAATGCGATCGCCTCGCGGGATCCCGAGGTTGAATCGGCCGAGGAAAGAGCGGCGCCAGCAAGTGTGCCCAGCGTGTCAGGGACAGCCACAGGGGTCACAACCGAAAGGACTGCACCGCCTCATCGGTCACAACGCAAAAAATCGGAACCCACTGAGGCGCACGGCAATGTCGTGACCGAACCACCGCTGTTTGCCCCCAAAGCCGACAAGGCTGCGCGCCCAGCCAGGTCGACAGAGGTGAACCAGATGGGGTTTGATTTTTAGATTTTAGAGTTGCGGTGCCGACAGGTGCAGCATCAGCGGCGAATCAGCCGGATATAGGTCAAAGGTCTGTTGAACCGTTCGTTCGAAATCGGCCGGCGTCCACATGATCTGGCTGGGTGAAAGGCGAGATTCCACTGCTCCGAGTGCGGCCCGCGCCCCCAATGCAATGGGTCGGATGGTCTGGCCAATCACCTGTGAGGCAGCCAGCGCCGCGCCGATATCCTTGCTCTGATCCCCGACATACCAGATGACATCGTTGCGCCGCAGATCGCGGCCCAGTCCATGCAGCGCCGCAACAATCGAATCGGGCCATGGCTTGCCGCGGGACACATCCTCGCGGAATATCGCTGCACTAAAATACTTCCGTAGATCAAAAGTCTGCAGGACGTCATGGCCGTAGCCCCGTCCCAGCCCGTTGCTGACAACGCCCAGGGTCACGCCCTCGGCCTTAAGCGTTTCCAGCACGCTACGCATGGTTCCACACGGCTCGAGCATTTGCTCGACGCTCTTGCGCCGAACCTTATGAATTGCCCGATGGACCAGCAGTTTGGGGCTGTGATTGGGGGCAGTCAGATTTCGGCGCGCCAGCCGAAATCGCGCAACGAGCCGACCGCCCCGGTGCGAGCAGTCGTCCAGGAACTCCAGCATCTGAAGCACACGTGGATTGATGTGGTGCACCAATGTCCCATCGAGATCGAACAATACGATGGTGGGTCGGTTTACGTTGTCTGCCAGTGGATCTGCCCCCAATTGCGACCGCAGGTTGACGCAATTCGGCAGCGCGGACAACCCTTTTTGGGGACGTTCAATAGCCCTGACGCCTGCGCCCGCTAGCTCGGACGGCCGCAATCGCGGAAAGGGTTGGCGATCCCGACAGGATTCGAACCTGTGACCAACAGCTTAGAAGGCTGCTGCTCTATCCAGCTGAGCTACGGGACCGAACAGGGCCTGTTTAACCCATTTTTCCCCCAAGACCATACCCCTCAAGCAAATGCTCTCAGCCACTAGCTCTCAGTGGCAGATGTGCCGTGCTCTCGCGAACGATGAGTTCGGAATTGAGGACGATGCGCATGGGTCCGCGCCGGTGCTCTGCGTCCTCCAGAATGTCGATCAGCATTTCGGCGGCCATCCGCCCCAGCAATTCTCGCGGTTGCCGCATGGTCGTCAGTGGTGGCGTATAATGTGCGGCAACCCCGAGGTCGTCGAAACCGATCATGGAGATGTCACGAGGGCAAGTCAGGCCATGCTGGCGTAACCCCGACAAGAAGCCGATTGCCGATTCGTCATTGGCGGCGAAGACTGCGGTCGGACGCTCGCTCAGTGACATGAAATGTGCGGCGGCGGCAAATCCGCTCTCCATGTCGAAGTTGCCGCGAAACAGCCATTGCTGTTGCACCTCAAGACCGGCACGAGGCAGCGCCTTGGTGTAGCCGGCCAGTCTGTCACGTGCGACCACGTTTCCCTCAGGCCCCAGGAGATGCGCGACCCGGCGATGACCCAGATCAATCAAATGACGCGTCGCGCGCTCGGCCGCCGACAGATTGTCAGTCAGAACGGTATGAAATCCCGAGTTCGGAATCTCCTCGCAGGCGACGACCAGCGGCACTGAATTGGGCGGCCGGACTAGGGTTTGCAGTGACGAGAGATCCAGCGAGCCATCAAGCAGCAGCAATCCGTCGGCTCGATTGGACAGCATGTAATCTTGCAATCGTTGGGCTGGTGCCCTGGCGTTGAACAGGTTGGCCACAAGCACGCCATAGCCCCGGTTGGTGGCCTCGCGCTCCACCGCATCCAGGATGGATGAGAAGAAGGAATTCCGGATGTCGGGCAAGGCCACCAGGATGGTCTTTGCCGTGCGTTGGCGTAAAGACCGCGCCGCCTGGTTCAAAGTGTAACCGGTTACACGAATGGCCTCCGAAACACGCGCCCGTGTACTCTCGCTGACCCTTTCGGGGCTCGACAAGGCGCGGCTCACGGTGGCAGTCGATACATTCGCGGAACGCGCAACATCTTGAATCGTCGGCGTTTTTCTCGTTTCCATCATTGCTGGCAGCGCCCCCTCTCGCTGTCAGGTATGGAAACGATCTAAAACGAACTTGACAGGTCCGCAAGGCTTGTATGAAACTCCTGAAATCGATTGCACAACCGTTTTTTACGCTGTAGTGCAATCGATTACACACAATTGTGGGTTGCCTGATTGGAAGGGTAGCTATGCAATTGGTGCATCGCTGGAGCATAAGCTCCTCGTGTTCGTTGGGAGGACAACCTATGAAAAAGTTCGCAGTGGTTGCCGCTATGGCAACTGCTTTCCTTGGCTCCACGTCCGCTTACGCTGTGGATCTGGAAGTGACCCACTGGTGGACCTCGGCTGGTGAAGCCGCGGCAATCGCCGAATTCGCCAAGGTCTTCGAAGAAGAAACCGGCAATAACTGGGTGGATAGCGCTCTGGCCGGTTCGGGCACCGGCGCCAATCCTGTGATCATCAGCCGTATCATCGGCGGCGACCCGATGGGTGCCACGCAGATGAACACTGGCCGTGACGCTGAAGAGCTGATCCAGGCCGGCCTGATGCGCGACCTGACCGACGTGGTCGCCGATATGGACCTCGACAGCTTCTATGTCGATCAGTCCCTGCTTGAGGCCTGCCGCTATGAAGGTGGTCTCTATTGCCTGCCGATTAACATCCACTCGTGGGACTGGCTGTGGCTCTCCACCGCCGCCTATGAAGAAATTGGTCAGCCGGTGCCGACCAACTGGGATGAGTATGTGGCCTCCTGGCCTGCGCTGGAAGAAGCCGGCATTCTGCCGTTCGGTCTCGCGACCGGTTGGCCGATCTCGGGTGTCCCGGGCGTGCTGATGTCCGGTATTGGTGGCTCGGACCTGGTTCTGGCCGTCAATCGCGACAAGAGCGCAGATGCGGTCCGGGGTCCGGAATTCCGCGAAGTTGCCGAAGCCATGGATTCTCTCCGTAAGGTGATCTCGCCGGACATGATGGTTCCGTCCTTCGGTGACGTGGGCAATCAGCTCCTGACCGGTGAAGCCGCTGGCAACATCCACGGCGACTGGCTCCAGGGCGACCTGCAGGTGGCCGGTGGCGTCCCGGGTGAAGATTATGAATGTCTGCCGGCTCTCGGTATGGGCGATCAGCTCACCGGCGGCGGCGACTCCTTCTACTTCCCGGTTCTGCCTGAAGGTACCGATCCGGCTGTGATCCAGGCTCAGGCTGATCTTGCCCGCCTGCTGATCTCGCCAGAGGCCCAGCTCAAGTTCAACCTGGTCAAGGGCTCCATGCCGATCCGCACCGACATCGATTTGTCGGCTGCCAATCCCTGCATGCAGAAGGCACTCGGCCTGCTTGAGAACGGCCTGCTGCCTTCCGGTGACTTCGCGCTCTCCAGCGACACCCAGCAGCAGCTTCAGGATCTGAACATCGAGTTCCTCGATGACGACAACATCACTGTTGACGATTATATCGAGCGCTATGCCTCGATCATCGAACAGGCTGACTAATCAACAGCCCGTTTGGGTGAGGCTGTTGCCTCATCGATGAAAGCTGTGGTCGACCTTGATCGAAAAGGTCGACCACTTCCTTATGGAGAGAGAAGTAATGGCGGACACAGCCGTTCACACCAGGGAGGGTGCGGAGCAAGCTGCTCGGCCTAGTCTCCTCAATAGAATTTTCCTGCACAATTTATCCGGCAAGATCGCAGCGATCCCCATGATGGCGACGGTGCTGATCGTGTTTATCGGCTGTACCGTCTGGACGATCTATTTTTCCTTCACCAACTCGAGGCTGCTGCCGACTGGCAAGTTTGTCGGTTTCGACCAGTATGAGCGTCTGTTTGCGACATCGCGCTGGAACGTATCGGTCACCAATCTGGTCACCTATGGTGTGTTCTCGCTGGTTTTTACCCTCGGTATCGGTTTCCTGCTTGCGGTCTTGATGGATCAGAAGATCCGCTTTGAAAGCGCCTTCCGTACCATCATGCTCTATCCCTTCGCTCTCTCATTCATCGTAACAGGCTTGGTTTGGCAGTGGATCATGAATCCCACGCTCGGTCTGCAAGGCACGATGCGCAATCTGGGTTGGGAAAGCTTCACCTTTGACTGGATTGCCAATCCCCGCATGGTGCTGTTCGCTCTGCTGATAGCGGGCCTGTGGCAGGGTGTGGGTTTCTGCATGGTGCTCATGCTGGCGGGGCTGCGCGGGGTTGATGAGGAAATCTGGAAGGCCGCTCGTGTCGACGGCATCCCGACCTGGAGAACCTATGTGTCGGTTGTTCTGCCCATGATGCGTGGGGTCCTGGTGACCGCCGTGGTGCTCATCGGCTCGGGCATTGTCCGTCTGTATGACCTTGTCGTGGCTCTGACCAATGGCGGGCCTGGCATCTCCTCGGAAGTGCCAGCCAAGTACGTTTACAACTACATGTTTGGTGGCGGCAATATCGGTCAAGGCCTCGCTGCCGCAACCATGATGTTGGTGACCGTGCTGATCATTATGGTTCCTTGGGCCTATCTTGAATTCGGTGGAAGAGGGCGTCGCTGATGAGCCAGACCGCTACCATGTCGGGCTCCGCACCGACGACAACCCCCACTGCAGGCACAGAGCCGCGCGGGCCAAGGCCTAAGCCGTTCTTTACGCCGAAAAAGATCATGCTCTACGCGACATTGGTCTTCTTCAGCCTGTACTTTCTGTTTCCCCTTTATGTGATGGTGGTGACTTCGTTCAAAACCATGCCGGAAATCCGGTTTGGGAACATCTTCGCCCTTCCCAACCAGATCACCTTGGACGCCTGGTTCAAGGCCTGGACCAGTGCCTGTACGGGCCTGACGTGTGAAGGGCTCTCGCCAGGTTTCTGGAACTCGGTGAAGATTACCATTCCATCCACGGTGGTATCGATCTTCATTGCCGCCGTGAACGGCTATGCGCTGGTGAACTGGCGGTTCAAGGGGTCGGAAATCTTCTTTTCCATCCTGATCTTCGGTTCGTTCATACCCTATCAGGTGTTCCTGTATCCGCTGGTGATGATCACCCGCGAATTGGGCATTTTCGGTTCGCTGCAGGCTGTCATTATCGTTCACACCATCTTTGGCATGCCGATTCTGACATTGCTCTTCCGCAATTACTTTGCGTCGTTGCCCGTGGAACTGTTCAAGGCCGCCCGTGTCGACGGGGCAGGGTTCTGGCGTATCTTCTTTGAGATCATGCTGCCCATGTCGCTGCCGATCTTCGTCGTGGCGCTCATCCTGCAGGTCACCGGAATTTGGAACGACTTCCTGTTCGGTGTGGTCTTTGCGGGTACGCAGAACCTGCCCATGACTGTGCAGCTCAACAACATCGTCAACTCGGCTCAGGGCTCGCCTGAATACAATGTCAACATGGCCGCGACCGTGCTGACCGGGCTCGTGCCGCTGATCATCTATTTTGTGTCCGGCAAGCTGTTCGTACGCGGCGTCGCCGCCGGCGCCGTGAAGGGATAAGATCCTATGCAAGCAAGTGTTTCCATCAAAGACCTCTCGCTCAACTTCGGCCACGTCAAAGTCCTCGAACATCTCGACCTCGACATTGCGCAGGGCGAGTTCATCGTGTTGCTTGGCCCTTCGGGCTGCGGCAAGTCGACTCTGCTGAACTGCATTGCCGGCCTGCTCGATGTTTCGGACGGCCAGATCTTCATCAACGGTAAAAATGTGACCTGGGAAGAACCCAAGGATCGCGGCATCGGAATGGTGTTCCAGTCCTATGCGCTCTATCCGCAGATGTCGGTCGAACGGAATCTGAGCTTTGGTCTGCGTGTTTCTGGCATGCCAAAGGCGGAAATTGATCAGCGCGTGAAGCGCGCCGCTGAAATCCTGCAGATTGAGCCGTTGCTGCAGCGCAAGCCGGCCAACCTCTCCGGCGGCCAGCGTCAGCGCGTCGCTATCGGCCGCGCCTTGGTGCGCGATGTCGATGTCTTCTTGTTCGACGAGCCGCTGTCCAATCTCGATGCCAAGCTCCGCTCCGATCTGCGCGTGGAGATCAAGCGCCTCCACCAGCGTCTCAAGAACACCATGATCTACGTGACCCACGATCAGATCGAGGCGCTCACCCTCGCTGATCGGATTGCCATCATGAAGAATGGTGTCATCCAGCAGTTGGCGGATCCACACACCATCTACAACAAGCCGGTCAATCTCTATGTGGCGGGCTTTATCGGTTCTCCTTCGATGAACTTCGTCGAAGGTACGTTGAACGGCGATACCTTCACTTCCAACGATGGTACCGCCATGCCGGTAGGAGCCTACGAATACATCGCCGCACCAACTGGTGAAACCAAGGTAGTCCTGGGCATTCGGCCTGAGCATATCTTTGTCGGTGATGCAGCGGCGGATATGCCATTCAAGACGGAAGTTGAGATCGAGATTGTCGAACCCATGGGTTCTGAGACCCTGGCCTGGACCAAGATCGCCGGCCTGCCGATGACCTTCCGGTGCAGCGCCGACATCGACATCAATGCAGGTGACAAGATCACCGTCGGTTTCGACATTGCTCGCGGCTCGTTGTTCGACGCCGGAACCGAAGCGCGTCTCTAGCAGCCCGTATAGAGCAAATCACAGAGTGGCGCCCCAAGGGGCGCTGCTCCGCCGGGCTTCCGGCATCCACTTTACTTTTGCGGCAGTCGATCTGTCCGGGCGAGGCGACGCCAGCCCTTGGCCAGGCTATCTCCCGGTTCGACGCGACACCGTGTTTCAAACATCCTGACGAGGCCAATCATGGACTTTTCGTACCAGCTTTATAGCGCCCGCAACGAGGCGTCTCTCGACGATACGCTCAAGACTCTCTCCAGCCTGGGATATACCCAGGTCGAGGGCTGGGGCGGCCAGTTCGAGGATCCTTCGGCTCTTGCCCAGAGCCTGAAAAACGCAGGCCTCACCATGCCGACGGCCCATATGGGCTATGGCCAGCTCGAGAACACCGACGCGGCACTCAAGATTGCCGATACGGTCGGCATTCAGACCGTTTATTGCCCCGCGCCGCCCTCTGAAGCCTTCCGCACTGGCGGTGGAAACTGGCAGGAATTTGCCGAGGGACTGGCAAAGATTGCCACAGCCTTCAAAGCTGCCGGCAAGGGCTTTGGCTACCACAACCACCACTGGGAATTCACCAGGGACGCGAACGACAAGACGCCGATCGAGCTTATTCTCGAGGCTTCTCCCGACACGCAGTGGGAAATGGATTTGGCCTGGGTCATCCGCGCCGACGAAGATCCGATCTTCTGGATGGATAAGCTGGGCAGCCGCATCACCGCGGTTCACGTCAAGGACATCGCGCCTGCCGGTGAAAAGACCGATGAAGATGGCTGGGCCGACGTCGGCACTGGCACCTTGGATTGGCCGAATTACATCAACCAGATCAAGGCCAAGACCAAGGCAAGTTATTTCGTGGCTGAGCACGACAAGCCGAGCGATGCCATTCGCTTCGCACGCAATACTGCCGCCGCTCTCAAAAGTTACGGGGTCTGATCCATGGCAAAGACTTATGGCGTCGGCATCATGGGTGCCGGCAACATCTCAGCCGCATATCTGCGCCTCGCGCCCCTGTTCAAGGGGCTCGATGTGCGCGCCGTGGCCGATATCCGGCCTGAGGCCGCCAAGCTGCGGGCCGACGAATTCGGTGTGGCAGCGCAGACACCGGACGAGTTGCTCAAGAACAGTGAGCTCGATGTCATCGTCAATCTGACGATCCCCTCGACCCACTATCAGGTGTCCAACGACATAATTTCGGCCGGCAAACATTCCTATTCGGAAAAACCCTTCGTGCTGACTGTCGAAGAGGGTCTGGCCCTCAAGAAGGCGGCCGACGAACGCGGTCTGAAGGTTGGTTCGGCTCCGGACACCTTCCTGGGTGGAGCCCACCAGCAGGCCCGCGAGATCATCGATTCGGGCAAGCTGGGCAAGATCATGAGCGGCACGACTCATGTGATGAGCCGCGGCATGGAGCATTGGCACCCCAATCCGGACTTCTTCTTCCAGCCCGGCGGTGGCCCGATCCTCGATCTTGGTCCATACTACATCACCAATCTCGTGCATCTGCTCGGCCCGGTGAAGCGCCTCTCGGCTTTCACCAATATGGCCCGGGCTGAGCGTGAAGTGACGGCCGATGGTCCCTACAAGGGCACTATGATCAAGGTTGGAACCCCGACGACCATCCATGGTGTGCTCGAATTCCATTCTGGCGCGATCATCACCATCGGTGCGAGCTGGGACGTCGCGGCGCATGGCCACCACAATATCGAGCTCTACGGCACCGATGGCTCGATCTTCGTGCCTGATCCGAACTTCTTCGGCGGTGACCTGGTCACCACGGGCATCGAAGGCACGCGGACCCCGGTCACGCCGTGGGATCATCCGTTTGGCAAGCCGAACCAGGACCTTGAGAAGGACACACCGCGCGCCAACTACCGTTGCGCCGGGCTGGCCGACATGATGCTGTCGATCGAGAATGGCGAGACCGCCCGCTGTGGCCTCGATGTTGCCTTGCACGTGGTCGACGTAATGACAGGTCTGCTCAAGGCCGGTGAAACTGGTCAGGTTCTCACGCTGACTACCACCTGCGAGCGTCCGCGCGCACTCGGCATTGCAGAAGCGCAAGCTCTGCTGAAGGCCTGACGAACGTACTTCATTGACAGGTGTTGCACACGGGTCAAAACTATCACCTAACATGTCAGGGCGGCGAGAGATCGCCGCCCATGATATATGCGGGGCCGCAAAACCCGCAAAGAGAAGTAAAAGGACTGGCCCCATCCGCGCGGCTTGCGGGGCAACAAGAGGAGAGACCACATGGCGACCACCATCAAGGGCCCGGCTATTTTCCTGGCGCAGTTCGCGGGCGATGCCGCCCCCTTCGACAATCTCGACAACATCTGCAAATGGGCCGCTGGCCTGGGCTATAAGGGCGTGCAGATTCCGACCTGGGTGTCGAGCTTCATCGATCTGGAAAAAGCCGCCAGTTCAAAGACTTATGCCGAAGAAATCAAGGGCATTGTGAATAGCCACGGCCTTGAGATCACCGAGCTTTCGACCCATCTGCAGGGCCAGCTCGTCGCCGTGCATCCCGCCTATGATACCGCCTTTGACGGCTTTGCGCCTGCCGCCGTGCACGGCAATCCCAAGGCCCGCCAGGAATGGGCGGTGCAGACAATGCTCCACGCCGCCAAGGCTTCGCAAAACCTCGGCCTGACGGGCCACGCTACTTTCTCGGGCGCTCTGGCCTGGCCTTATCTCTATCCGTGGCCGCAACGTCCGGCCGGCCTGGTCGAGGAAGCTTTTGACGAATTGGCTCGCCGCTGGACGCCGATCCTCAATGCCTTCGATGATGCAGGTGTCGATGTCTGCTACGAAGTCCACCCTGGCGAGGACCTGCACGATGGCGTTTCCTACGAAATGTTCCTCGAGCGCGTGAACAATCACCCGCGCGCCAATCTGCTCTATGATCCGAGCCATTTTGTGCTGCAGCAGCTCGACTATCTCGACTACATCGACATCTACAAGGATCGCATCAGGGCCTTCCACGTGAAGGATGCCGAGTTCAACCCGACCGGTCGCCAGGGCGTTTATGGCGGCTTCCAGTCCTGGGTGGATCGGGCAGGGCGCTTCCGCTCCATTGGCGATGGCCAGGTCGATTTCCCGGCAATCTTCTCCAAAATGGCCGCCAACAATTTTAAGGGTTGGGCGGTGCTCGAATGGGAATGCGCCCTCAAGCATCCGGAAGATGGTGCGCGCGAAGGCGCTGAGCTGATCCAGAGCTATATCATTCGTGTCACCGAAAAAGCTTTTGACGATTTTGCCAGCGGCGGTACCGATCAGGCCGCCAATCGCAAGATGCTCGGCTTGTCGTAAGCCAGCGGAGCAGGGAGAGAAAAATGGCTGAAAATGGTGCAAAGCCAATTCGTCTGGGTATGGTCGGAGGCGGTACGGGGGCCTTTATCGGCCAGGTCCACCGCATAGCATCCCGCATAGATGGCGATTTCGAACTGGTTGCCGGCGCGCTGTCGTCGCGGCCGGACGTAGCCAAGGAGTCTGGCAAGAACCTCGGCCTGGCCGGGGATCGAATCTACACCTCTTATGAGGAGATGGCCAAGGCTGAGTCCACCCGCCCCGATGGGATCCAGGCGGTGTCCATCGTGACTCCAAACCACATGCATTTTGGCCCGACCAAGGCATTTCTGGAGGCGGGCATCCACGTCATTTGCGACAAGCCGATCACCTCGAGCCTGGACGACGCTCGCAAGCTGGCTGACATCAAGCCGGCGAATGGTGCCAAGTTTCTGCTGACGCACAACTACACCGGCTATCCGCTGATCCGTCAGGCGCGTGAACTGGTTGCCTCGGGGGCGTTGGGCAATATTCGCGTCGTTCAGGCCGAATATGCTCAGGACTGGCTCACCGAACCGGCTGACGAAGACAACAAGCAGGCCGCCTGGCGCACTGATCCGGCGCGCTCCGGCGCTGGTGGCTGTATCGGCGATATCGGCACCCATGCCTACAATCTGCTTCGCTTTGTCACCGGCCTGAAGACGGAAGCCGTCTCGGCTGATCTGACCGCGTTCGTGCCGGGCCGCCAGTTGGACGACAACGTCCACATCATGCTGCGCTTCGAGGGTGGAGCCAAAGGCATGCTCTGGGCCAGCCAGGTTGCGGTTGGCAAGGAGAACGGCCTGCAGCTTCGCATTTATGGTGACAAGGGCGGTCTCGAATGGAGCCAGGAAAACCCGAACTACATGTGGTTCACCGAATTCGGTAAGCCGCGGCAATTGCTGACCCGCGGCGGCTCTATTTCCGTGCCCCCGGCTGCCTCGATGAATGTGCGTATTCCTGCCGGCCATCCGGAAGGCTATCTTGAGGCCTTCGCGACGCTCTATAGCCAGTTTGCTGCGGTTATCCGTGGTGAAGGTGCTGAATTCGAGAGCCTGCTGCCCACCATGGCGGACGGTATCGAAGGCATGCAGTTCATTACCGCGTCGGTGAAATCCAGCCAAGACGACAGCAAGTGGACCCGCTTCGCGGACGTCTGATTGTCACCGCCAGCTAGAAGATCTGGCCGGCAGCTTCCGCTGCCGGCCTTTTTTATTGCAGGCGCTCGCTATAAAATCCACGCGCCTCCAGCAGCCTGACCACGCTGGCGTCGCCAGCCAAATGCGCCGCGCCCACCACCAGCAGCGCGCTTTCATTGCGCCCCAGCATGTCCTCGATCTGCTGGACCCAATCGGCGTTCCGCAAGTCGATCAGGCGCTCAACCATGCCCTGGTCAAAGCTGCCCATTTGCGCCATGAAGAGCTCGCCCAATTGCTCGGGCTGGCCTTCGGACCAGGCCCGCACCATCTCGTCGATATCGGACTGCATGACGTCCAGCGTATCCAACGTCCCTTCGAGCATGGCGATCTGTTCTTCGAGGCTCCCACCAGCGAGAAAGTTGAGCTGTTGCTCGGGCGTTTCTAGAAACCCCAGCCGGTGTTCGTTGAGCTCTGCCGCAAGCACGGCTTCGACGCCATGTGCGGCTTCATAACCCGACTCCAGCAATGGTCCGGTTGATAGGGTCGTAGCAGCCATCCAGGGCTTCATTGTCAGCAGCGTCGCCATTGGTATGGCATACCTGCCAGCAGCGTCCCGCACGCGATCAGTAAGCTCTGCCCCTATGATGTCGCTGAGGAGCCTGCCATCGCGGTTGAAGCCCAGCTCGAACGACAGCGGCATCATAGCCATCTGTGCCTCCACGCTGAGATCTGTCTCGAAATAGACGCGCTCAGCCTTCGACAGCACCTTGTCCAGCTCCGGGCTGCGCCAATTGGTATCCGCCCTGAGCAGGTGGACAGACCCAAACAACCAGATGGAGCTGTCCTCATCGCTGACCTGCCATAGGGCAGGGGCGGCTTGAGCCGGGCCGGCCGACGCCAGGAGCATAAATGGCAAAGTCAGCAGCAGGCGGAACAGCATGAAGGACCCACAAACGAGAAATGGCCCTGCAATGCTATCGCCAAAAAGCAAAGCGCCGCAATCTCTTGCGGCGCGAAAGCGAATCAAGATCTGAACAGCGGGCTCAGTGGGTCCAGGGCGTCTTGCGGTCGGACCGGAAATTATCGGGATAGCTCACGCGCTTCGGAGTAGGCTCATGGGCTGGCTGGACCGAATAGGGGATACCATTGCGTTTGGCGTAGGCTTCGGCCTCTTCCAGCGTTTCGAACGACAGACGAACCTGCTGGTTCATGTCGGAACTGCTGGTATAGCCCATCAGCGGATCGATACTGCGCGGCGTGGTGGCTTCGTGGACCAGAATCCATTGCTTGGATTTGCCCTTGCCAGACTGCATGGCGTTGCGGGCGGGGCGGTAGATTCGGGCGGTCATGCAAAGTCCTCAACCGATGCGGGCGAATGGTCGGAGTACAAAGATTCGAACTTTGGACCCCCGGTTCCCAAAACCGGTGCTCTACCAGGCTGAGCTACACTCCGACGTCGCGGCTTTCCGATACCGTGTTCGGAGGCAAAGGGCAAGGCCACATGAGACGCTGCTCACATGCTTGACGAAGCATTGTGGGACAGTGGACAAGAAAGCCATGATCGATCTCCAAAAACCTTGGCCTCTCGGCCTAGACCGCAAGACGTGGCCGCTCTTTCTGGTCGCCATGGTTGCCATTATGGGTCTGCTGGCCAGTATAGACGTCCTTTCATCCCGCGGCGCCATCGAGTGGCCGGACACATGGCGTGCACCATTTTTCTTCATTACCGACTATGGTCTGTCGGACTGGATTCTCATTCCCAGCCTGACACTGATGATTCTGCTGCGGCTCGCGATGTTCCCCTTGCGGGGAGTCTGGCGTCGGGCCACCGGGGAGTTGGCCACCGTTTCCGCGTTTGTGTTTCTCGGTGTCGGCGTGCCGGGACTCATCACCACTATCCTAAAGCGACTTATTGGCCGCGGCAGGCCTGAAGAGTTCGATAGCGTTGGAGCCTTCTCGTTCCAGAACTTCATGAATGACTGGACGTTTCAAAGCTTTCCAAGCGGACATTCAACTACGGCGATAGCCACGGCTTTTGTGGTCGGATTCATCTATCCGCGCCTGTTTACGGTTCTCTTTGTTATCGGCGTGATCGTGGCCCTCTCCCGTGTGCCGGTGGGTGCGCACTATCCCACCGACGTTTTTGCCGGCTTGATCGTTGGCATGCTGGGCGCCTATCTCGTCCGAAACTTCTTTGCGAGCAAGAACTGGCTCTTCAGCCAGTCATCCGATGGCCGGATCACTTTGAAGCCGCTGGACGGGGTGCTGCAACTTATTCATCGCGATCGCGCATAGCGCTCGAGCGCGGCGCTCAGATCTGCCTTGATATCCTCGACTCCTTCCAAGCCTATATGCACCCGGAAAAGCTGGCCCTCTTCGGTCCACGGCACCACGGTCCGGGCCTTGGTGATCGATACCGGCAGGCAGAGGCTTTCGTAGCCACCCCAGGAATAGCCCATGGAGAAGATCTGCATGTGGTCAACAAAAGCGGCCACAGCGGCCCTTGGGGCCGGTTTCAACACGAAACCGAACAGGCTGCCCGACCCGGAGAAGTCCCGCTGCCACAGCGCGTGGTCGGGATGACTGGGCAGGCCGGGGTGCAACACTCTTGCGACCTCGTCCTGCGTCTCCAGCCATCGGGCAATTTCGAGGGCGCGTTGCTGATGTTCCTTCATCCGGATGGCGAGGGTGCGCAGGCCCCGCGCAACAAGGAACGCCTCGTCTCCCGAGGTGAAGAAGCCCAATAGCGTGCGAACGCGCTCCACGTCTTCCCAGGCTTCCCGGGTCGTCGAGATCGTTCCGGCGAAGGCATCTGAATGCCCAACAAACATCTTTGTGGCCGCATGCACGACTATGTCGGCTCCCAGGGACAGGGGCTGGCAATAGAGCGGGCTCGCCCAACTATTGTCCACGATCAGTCGGGCACCGCCGGCATGAGCGACCGCAGCCAGGGCAGGGATATCCTGGATTTCGAAGGTCAGGGAACCGGGGCTTTCGGCCAGCACGGCGCGGGTATTCGGACGCATCAAGTCAGCAAGGCCTGAGCCGATCCTGGGGTCGTAGAAGCGAACGCTGACCCCCATTCGCTCAAGGAAACCGGCTGCAAACTTGCGGCCCGGCTCGTAAGCGCTATCGGTGATCAGGATATCGTCACCCGATTTGAGGCAAGCCATCAGCGCAATGGTTATGGCGGCCAGTCCCGAGGGTACCAGCTTGGTACGATACGCGCCTTCGAGCTCTGTAATTACGTGCTCGACCGATTCGGTGGTCGGGTTGCCGGCCCGCCCGTAGAGATAGGCCTGTGACTGGACGTCGAGATCTGCCAGAGTTTTGAACAGAACTGTTGAGCCGCGATAGACTGGGGTATTGACGAAGCCGAACTGATTGTCCGGATTCCGTCCACTATGGGTCAGGATGGTTTCGATCGAATGGTTGCCGGACTTTTCGGGGGATTTATCGGACATGGTTCGGTAATGCTCAAAAACGGTTCACGTCACGCGGCTGGCTAAAAAAGAGACAGACTTGCTGACTCAACGTGCCATCGGCCCTTGACGTTAGGGACAATAGAAGGTTGCATGCTTAGCAGCATCCAAACCGCACTCAAAGCGGTGGTGCTCTCGGGGCCGCGGGAACATTGGTCGGCCTCGAAAACACAGGGTCAGGAAACAAAAGGCAAAAATGCAAATGCAAAAAGCGCTCGTATCGATTGCAATCGCGGCCTCGCTGGGGCTCGGCGCGACGGCAGCTCAAGCCGCTACTCTCGATGACGTAAAGGCCAAGGGTTATATCCAGTGCGGTGTCACTGGTGGTGTGCCAGGCTTCTCGGCCCCCGATGCCAACAACAACTGGTCCGGGCTTGAAGTCGACTTCTGCCGTGCCGTTGCTGCTGCCATCTTTGATGACGCAGAAGCCGTCCGCTACACACCGCTAACATCCCAGGAGCGCTTTGCCGCTCTCTCCGCCGGTGAAATCGACATTCTGTCGCGCACGACCACCTGGACCATGAGCCGCGATACCGATCTGGGCATTATGTTCGCAGGCACGATGTACTACGATGGTCAGGGCTTCATGGTCCGCAAGGCTGACGGCATTGCGTCCGCTCTGGATCTGTCCGGTGCGGCCATCTGCATCGAGTCCGGCACCACCACCGAGCTCAACGCCGCTGACTACTTCGAAACCAACGGCATGGACTACCAGCCTGTCGTGTTCACCGACCAGGACGAAGTGGTGAAGGCCTTCGAAGATGGCCGTTGCGACGTCTACACCACGGATTCCTCGGCTTTGGCTGCTGAGCGCTCCAAGTTCGGCAATCCGGACGATTATGCCATTCTGCCGGAAATCATCTCCAAGGAGCCGCTTGGCCCCTCCGTCCGTCAGGGCGATGAGCAGTGGTTCTATATCAACCGCTGGACCTACTACGCGCTGCTCGAAGCTGAAGAGCTGGGCGTGACCTCGGCCAATGTTGATGAAATGCTTGGTTCCGACAATCCGGCCATCAAGCGCCTGCTCGGCGTGGAGGGTGATTTCGGTACACCGATCGGCCTTACCGCCGACTGGGCCTACCGCATCATCAAGCATGTCGGTAACTACGGCGAATCCTATGCGAAGCATGTTGGTCCCGAGACCGACATTGGCCTTGAGCGTGGCCTGAATGCACTGTGGACCGACGGTGGTCTGCAGTACTCCATGCCCATCCGCTAAGGCGAAACAGTGCTGGCGCCCCTTCATGGGGCGCCAGTTCGTATTGGGCAGGTTGCAGAGCTTGGAATTCCGACGGGGGCAACCTGATCGCAGGGGCGGTCAGGCGTTGGCGAGTCGTCCCTGGAATAGGCCATGCTGACGCCATGCTGCCCTCTGCTAAGGGGACTTTCGCCCAATGGCCGTCCAGGACAATATCGCGGGACCACCGCGGACAGCTTTCTACAATGATCCGGTAATTCGAGGCATCATCTACCAGGTGTTAGTGGCCGGCCTCGTTATCGCCTTCCTGACTTGGATCATTTTGAATACAGCGCAGAATCTCGCCGCACAGAACAAGTCGACCGGCTTTGGTTTCCTGTTCGAGACCTCTGGCTTTGGCATCAGCTTCACCCTAATTCCGTTCGACCGCTCCTCCTATTACTGGCAGGCCTTTGTCGTCGGCCTGCTCAATACTTTGCTCGTCGCAGTAATCGGCATTTTCTTTGCGACCCTGCTCGGCTTCGTGCTCGGGGTTGCGCGTCTGTCCTCAAACTGGCTGATCGCCCGATGTGCGACTGTTTATGTCGAGGTCATCCGCAATATCCCGCTGCTGCTGCAGCTTTTCTTCTGGTATTTCGCCGTGCTCAAGGCCATGCCTGCGGTGCGCCAGTCCTTCGAATTGCCGCTGAGCATTTTCGTAAACCAGCGCGGCATTATCATTCCGCGTCCATTGCCTGATGCGGAAATCTTCTGGGTCGCTGTCACGGCTGTTCTGGCCCTCGTGGCCGCCATTGCCATGGTCGTCTGGGCAACGCGTGTCAGAACCAAGACGGGGCACTATCCAGTAGTCGTCTCTAGGGCGTCCCGGATCGCCGGTCTGATCGTGACCTTCGGGGTCGGATATCTCGCCATCAGCCTGCTCGGAACTGTCGTCCCGGCGCTGTCCATGGGTCCGGTATTCCCGTTGATCGGCGCACTGGTCCTTGCGGGTATCGGCCTTTCCCCTTATGGCCGCTATGGTCGGGTCTTTATCGGGTTCGCCATCGGCTGGGCAGTGGCAAATTTCCTGCTTGGTGGCATGTTCGCCGGGCTTGGCGAAGGGCTGATTGTTCTCGGCGCCGCGCTGGTCGCGCTTGGCGTAGCCTGGACCATGCTGTCCGCCGATCAGCGGTCTGCGGCCACCGAAGGCAAGCTGCCCTTGGCCTTGCCGGTCCTCATCGTCATCGCTTTGCCGGCACTGGTCTATTGGGTGACCGGCGCCAGCCTGGCCTTTGAGATCCCGGTCCTGGAGCGCTTCAATTTCGCGGGCGGCCTGCAGCTTGTCCCTGAAATGGTCGCCTTGGTCCTGGGGCTGACCATCTACACGGCAGCCTTCATCGCTGAAAACGTGCGCAGCGGCATTCAGGCCGTCAACAAGGGGCAAACCGAGGCGGCGTCCTCGCTTGGATTGCGGGAAGGAGACCGGCTGCGTCTGGTCGTTGTGCCGCAGGCCATGCGGGTAATCATTCCGCCGCTCACCAGCCAATATCTAAACCTCACCAAAAACTCGTCTCTTGGTGCCGCCATCGGCTATCCTGAACTGGTCAACGTCTTTATGGGCACCACACTCAACCAGACGGGCAAGGCCATCGAGGTGATCGCCATCACCATGCTGGTCTATCTGACCTTGTCGCTAACGACGTCGGCATTCATGAACTGGTACAATGCGCGTGTCGCGCTTGTGGAACGTTAGGAGGTCCAGCATGTCATTCTCCTTCGTTCGAGAGCAAATGGTTGATCCGGCCCCCGCGCCGGTCAACACGGCCGGCCCGATCGCCTGGGCCCGCCGCAACCTCTTCGCAACGCCCAGCGATAGTCTGCTGACCATCTTGGCGATCGTGCTGCTGATCTGGGCAATCCCGCCCATCTACGGGTTCGTCATGCCCAACTTCCTGGGGGGCGATGCCGTGCCGCCCGGCGGCACGGTTGAGCAATGTCGAGTTGAAACCGCTGGAGCATGCTGGGCCTACATCTCGGCGCGCATGACCTTCTTCATCTACGGCTTCTACCCTGCCGCAGAGTATTGGCGGCCAAATCTGGTCTTCGCCCTTGGCGCCTTGCTGATCGTCCCGCTTGCAATCCCGCGGGTGCCGTTCAAGCGCACCAATGCGATTCTGTTCTTCGTGGTTTACCCGGTCATCTGCTTCTATCTGCTCAATGGCGGTGTCCTGGGCATGCGCCCTGTGCCGACCGAGCAGTGGGGTGGCCTGCTGGTGACCCTGATCATCTCGCTTGTCGGTATTATCTGTTCGATCCCGATCGGCATCCTGCTGGCCCTTGGGCGGCAATCCAAACTGCCGATCATAAAGACGCTGTGCATCATGTTCATTGAGCTGTGGCGCGCAGTCCCCTTGATTACGGTGCTGTTCATGGCGTCGGTGATGCTGCCGCTGTTCATGCCGCAGGGCACAACGGTCGACAAACTGCTGCGTGCGCTCGTCGGTGTGACGCTGTTCTCGTCGGCCTATCTGGCCGAGGTCGTCCGTGGAGGCCTGCAGGCCCTGCCGCGGGGGCAGTATGAGGCGGCCTCGTCACTGGGATTAAGCTACTGGAAGTCCATGTGGTTCATCATCCTGCCCCAGGCTCTGAAACATGTAATTCCTGGCATCGTCAACAGCTTCATTGCGCTGTTCAAGGACACCTCACTGGTGTCTATCGTCGGTATTTTTGACCTGTTGAACACCGTACAGGCGGCCAGTTCCGATATCGATTGGTCATCTCCCACCCAGGCCATAACGGGCTATCTATTCGCCGGCATGGTCTTCTGGGTCTTCTGTTTCGCCATGTCCCGCTACTCCATTTGGATGGAGCGGCGACTGGACACCGGGCATAAAGGGTAACGTCAATGAGCGACATTTCCTCCAACAGCGCCGAAGAGCGCGCCATCAATGCCAGCCAGATGAAGGTGTCCGACACCGATGTGGCGATCGATGTCGTCGGCATGCACAAATGGTATGGCGACTTCCATGTGTTGCGCGATATCGATCTCAAAGTGATGAGGGGTGAGCGTATTGTCGTCGCCGGTCCGTCGGGCTCCGGCAAGTCGACGCTCATCCGCTGCATGAACCGTCTCGAAGAACATCAGCAGGGACAGATCATCGTCAACGGCACAGAATTGACTGCAGACCTCAAGCGCATCGACGAGGTGCGACGCGAGGTCGGCATGGTGTTCCAGCATTTCAATCTGTTCCCGCATCTGACAATCCTGCAGAACCTCACCTTGGCACCGATCTGGGTGCGAGGCACGCCACAAGCCGAGGCCGAAGCAACGGCGATGCACTATCTGGAACGGGTCAAGATCCCGGAACAGGCCAACAAATTCCCCGGCCAGCTTTCCGGTGGCCAGCAGCAACGCGTTGCCATCGCGCGCTCGCTGTGCATGCAGCCCAAGATTATGCTCTTCGATGAACCAACCTCCGCACTCGACCCCGAAATGGTCAAGGAAGTGCTTGAGGTGATGATCAGCTTGGCCGAAGAAGGCATGACGATGATCTGCGTGACCCACGAAATGGGCTTCGCACGTCAGGTCGCCAACAGGGTGATCTTCATGGATCAGGGGCAGATCATCGAGCAGAACGATCCGGAGAACTTCTTCTCCAATCCGCAGCATGAGCGGACCAAGCTGTTCCTCAGCCAGATCCTGCACTAGATCTCAAAGCTTTCGAGACCAAAAAACGGGGGGTCGAGCCGGAGGGCGGCTTGACCCCCCTGGTGTGCCGTCCAATATGCTGAGCGGGAAGTGGAAGGCCGATCCTGGTGAGCAAGTTGTTCAAGTCATTGCTGTTTCTGACCGCCATGGCGACGGCTGCAGTGTTTTCCGCGCCCGCAGGTGCACAGACCCTTGAGGCAGTCCGGGAGCGGGGCTTTCTCATATGCGGCGCCAGCAATCCACTTGCGGGCTTTTCCCAGCAGGACATCGATGGCCGTTGGTCTGGCTTCGATGTCGATCTGTGCCGTGCACTGGCGGCGGCCATTTTTGGCAATCCCGACCTGATCGAATTTCGCTCCTATCGGGGCGAAGCCCGCTTTGCCCCGCTCGAAACCGGGGCGGTGGATGTGTTCATGCGCAACGGTGCCTGGACCATGGGACGCGATATTCGCTACGGCGCGCGCTATGTAGCACCGGCCTTCTTCGACGGTCAGGCACTCCTCGTGCCCAATGCCATGGGTGTCGTGTCCGCCTATGAGCTGGACGATGTCAGCATTTGCGTGGCCGACAGCTATGGCGAGATCGACGCCCTCGATGAATTTTTCTTCCTCAACCAGACCGGCTACCGCGCCGTGGCCTATGAAGAGATCGCCGATCTGGCGACGGCCTATCGCAGCGGGCTGTGTCAGGCAATTTCGGCCTCGGGGCGGCAGCTACAGGCTATTCGTCGCGAACTGCCCGATCCCGCGCAGCATCGCATTCTGCCTGAACGGATTTCCAAGGAAGTCCTTGGACCGGTGGTGCGCGATCAGGACGATCAGTGGTTCCAGATTGTGCGCTGGACGATATTCGCCCTGATCGAGGCCGAGGAAGTTGGGGTGACCAGCCTCAATATCGACTCGCTGTCGGCCGCCAGGACTCCGGCCGTCCGGCGGGTACTCGGCGTTGAGGGCGACTATGGTGCCGCCCTGGAGCTGCGGCCAACCTTCATGGCCGATGCCATTCGGGCAGTTGGCAATTATTCCGAGCTTTACGACCGTCATTTCGGACCGCAGACTGGTGCGGCAATGCTACGCGGCCAGAACGCACTCTGGGCCAATGGCGGCCTGCTCTACGCGCCGCCCATTCGCTGACGTTAGGTCGCTTCTCAGGCAAATAGCAGGCTGACGCGCCGGTTCTGCTTGCCCTTTTTCTCGATCTTTCCCAGCGCCAATCGTCCAATTTCGGCCGTGCCTGCCACATGGGTGCCTCCGCAGGGCTGCAAATCAACGTCTCCGATCCGCACCAGCCGCACCTTGCCCTGGCCCATGGGAGGCTTGACCTTCATTGTTTTGATCAGGTCCGTTTGCTCAGCCATCTCCGCATCACTGATCCACTCTGAAGTGACGGCGTGATCGGCTTCAATCATGGAATTGAGCTGGGCCTCAAGTGCCGCAAGATCAGCTGGCACCTCCGGCATGTCAAAATCCAGCCGCCCCTTGTCTTCGCCAATCGAGCCGCCGGTCACCGGGAATGGAAAGACGACGGACAACAGATGCAAGGCCGTATGCATGCGCATCAGGCGATAGCGGCGATCCCAATTAATCTCCACGGAAACCGTCTCGCCGGTCTGGGGGGGCGCCGAACCGTCGGCCATCACATGCACAATGCAGGTTTTGTCCCCATCGGGATGCACAGCGGTCGCAATTTCGACCCGGCTGCCATCGCTTCGTGTGATCTGGCCGCTGTCGCCGGGTTGCCCGCCCGATGTCGCGTAAAACACCGTCCGATCCAGAATGACACCGCCATCGGACGTGACCTCCACCACCTGGGCAGAAGTCGATTGCAGATAGCTGTCGTCGCGAAACAGGAATTCGGTCATCAACAAAGCCTCATAAGACGGGGGACAAGAGGCGAGCGGCCTGCGTGGCCAGGCGGAGTGCCCAGAGGCGACTGTTTACCTCTGAGAGTCCGACACGGCGGCAGGATTCGAAGTCCCTTGCCAACATGGCATCGACCCCGGCAATGGTTTCGGCGTCGGTAAACCACAAGGTGATCTCAAAATTTATGGCAAAGGAGCGGTTGTCGAAATTGACGCTGCCCACGGTAGCCATTTCCTCGTCCATCAGCACCACCTTCTGATGGAGGAATCCATCTGTGTAGCGATAGACGGCAATGTCATGCTGCACCATGGCATCTGCATGCGCCATGCTGGCCAGCCACACCAGGGCATGGTCCGGATTGTCCGGTAGCATGATCCGCACATCGACCCCTCGTAGTCGGGCCGCGAACAATGCTGTCCGAATATCTGTGTCCGGCACGAAATAGGGACTGACGATCCACAGCCGCTTTCGGGCGCGCCCGATCAGATCGGTAAAGGCAATGGCGCATTCTTCGAGCTTGTCCGCCGGTCCGCTGCCCATCACCAATACGGACTGATCGCCATAACTTTTCAGCTCTGAGGGGGGGCGGTTGGGCAGCCGCTCGCCCGTGGCCCATTCCCAGTCCTCGCGGAACAGCAGGGCGCAGCCCAGCGCTGCCGGCCCCGACACGCGCACATGAGTATCGCGCCAATGGCCGACCTTGGGGTCTTCACCAAGATATTCCACGCCGACATTGTGCCCGCCCACCCAGGCATGGTGACCATCGGCCACAACGATCTTGCGGTGGTTGCGATAATTGATCCGCGTCGCACCGAACAGCCGCAGGAACTTGTGGCGCTGATTGAAGCTCGAGACCTTGATGCCGGCGTCTCGCAGTTCTTGCCGAAAACGCTTGGGCATGCCGGTGCTGCCGATGTCATCGTAGAGCATATAGACCGCGACGCCGGCTTTTGCCTTGGCGATCAGCCGCTCGGCCAGTTCCTGCCCGAGCCTGTCGTCCCGCACTATGTAGAACTGGACCAGAAGATACTCATTGGCCGCCTCGATCCCGGCAAATATCGAATCAAATGTTGCTTGCCCATCCACCAGCAGCTCCACATCATTGCCCTTGAGAAACGGCAATTCTGAAACCTGCACCTGCACCGGCCATTTGGCGTCTGTGTCTCCGTCGATCAGCGCAAGGTCACGGGCCCGTAGCGGCCTGTTTGCGCGGCCGTTCTGCATGCGGTCGGTTGCGTAGTCGTCGAAAAACTTCCAGCCGAAGATCAGATACAAGAAGACTGTCGGAATCGGCAGCAGCATCAGCGACAGCAGCCAGGCAATCGAGCCCTGCGAGGTGCGCGAGTTCAGAATTTCCCGCACCGCACACACGAAGGCCAGAAGATACACGGCGCCCATGATCAGCGCCACCAGATGCATGTCCGCCACGATGGCGCGGAGTATGTCGTCTATGCCGAACAAACGTGCCTACTCGCTAGAATGGATTGGCAGCTTATCAGGCAAGCCGTTGGCAGCAATGTGTCTTGCGGAAAGTTCGCTGTCTTGCCGGTGACAAACTATGCTGGGTCGGGCTCCATCACGCTCGAAATGTCGATGGGTGTACGCTCTTCCATCCAGGCCGGAACCGGCAGGTTTTTGTCGCGCAGGAATGCCGGATTGAAGATCTTGCTGGCATAGCGGTTACCGTAGTCGCACAGCACTGTCACAATAGTGTTGCCCGGCCCGAGATCGCGCGCCATGCGCACGGCCCCAGCAATATTGATGGCGCTCGAACCGCCCAGGCACAGGCCCTCATGTTCAAGCAGGTCGTAGATATAGGGCAGGGCTTCTGCGTCTGATATCTGGTAGGGCATATCGACCTTGAGGCCCTCCAGATTTGCCGTGATGCGCCCCTGGCCGATGCCTTCTGTGATCGACCCGCCCGATGATTTCAGTTCGCCATGGGCATAGTACTCATAGAGCGCTGCCCCTTCGGGATCCGCCAGCCCAATCTTGACGTCAGGATTGCGCGCGCGCAGCGCTTCTGCCACCCCGGCCAGCGTGCCGCCAGAACCCACCGCGCAGATGAAGCCGTCGATTCGGCCATTGGTCTGCTGCCAGATTTCCGGTCCCGTGGTTTCCACGTGAGCCCGGCGGTTGGAGACATTGTCGAACTGATTGGCCCAGACCGCCCCGTTTGGCAATTCCGCATTAAGCTTTTCGGCCAGGCGTCCAGACACTTTGATGTAGTTGTTGGAATTGCGATAGGGTTTGGCCGGAACCTCAAGCAGCTCGGCGCCATATAGGCGCAATGCGTCCTTTTTCTCCTGGCTTTGCGTTTCGGGAATGACGATCACCGATTTAAAGCCGAGCGAATTGGCCACCAATGTCAGGCCAATGCCCGTATTGCCGGCCGTGCCCTCCACGATGGTGCCGCCGGGCTTGAGTTTACCCGACTTGACCGCGTCATGGATGATGAACAACGCCGCGCGATCCTTGACCGACTGGCCGGGGTTCAGAAACTCCGCCTTGCCCCAGATTTCGCACCCCGTCAGCGTGGAGACGCGATTGAGGCGGATCAGCGGCGTATTGCCGATGGCGGAGATAAGGTCTTCGTGCTTGGCCATGACTCTATTTTCTGGGAGGAACAGAGACTTATCGTAGGGTGGCGATCATGGCGCGGCAAGCGCCAAGCGCAGGATTCGGCAGCGCTTTTCCTTGAGTTCCCATGATACGCAAGGCCCGGTCTCAGCACACGACCATTGGAGCATAGATTTGCGCGGGTCATGCCTCGGCGGATAGCGCCCCAAAGGCATCGAGCGCACGTCGGCGGGTCTCCTTGAGATCCACGATGGCGCGCGGATAGGTTTCGTCCAGCACAATGCCGGCCTTCTCCAGCACCCCTTCGGGCGCCTGGCTCGGGTCATGGATGAACTTGTCGGGCAATGCTGTCACCTCTGGCACCCAGCGTCGCACATAGTCGCCATCCGGGTCGAACCGTTCACCTTGGGTTACCGGATTGAAAATGCGAAAATAGGGGGCGGCATCCAGGCCGCTGCCAGCCACCCACTGCCAACTCGCCGGATTGTTCGCATCATCGGCATCAACTAGGCAATCCCAGAACCAGTGCTCGCCCTCGCGCCAGTCGATAAGAAGGTTCTTGGTCAGGAACGAGGCAACCAACATGCGCACCCGGTTGTGCATATAGCCGGTTTCCCATAGTTCGCGCATCCCGGCGTCGATGATTGGGATGCCAGTCTGTCCGGTCTTCCAGGCTTTGAGTTGCTCCGGCGCGTGGCGCCATTTCAGGTCGCCATACTTGGCCTGCATCGGTTTGTTGGCAATGTCGTCGCGGTGATAAAGCTGGTGATAGCTGAAATCCCGCCATGCCAATTCGGACAGGAACTTCTCGACCGCAGACGTGCTATCTGGATGGGCGTGAGCAAAGGCCCATGCCGTGTGCCAGATCTGCCTCGGGCTGATCTCGCCAAATCGGAGATGCGCTGAGAGGTGTGAGGTGACCGCCCGCGCCGGATAGTCCCGCCCCTTGGGATAGTCCTCGACGCATTCCTCGAGAAATTGCTCAAGCCGTTCTTGTGCCGCCGCTTCTCCAATGTCCCAATATTGTGTGAGCTTTCCGGCCCATTCGGGCTGCCTGTAGTCGCTGTCGATCTGGCCTGCGGTGACGTTTTTTCCCTTCGCAGACTGGGGCAGGGGGCGGGCAATATCGCGCTCCTTGAGTGCCTTCCAGAACGGCGTGAAAACCGAATAGGGTTTGCCTTGCCCAGTCACGATCTCCCAGGGCTCCAGCAATACATTCCCGGCGTGCGACCTGACGTCCACGCCCTGCTTGCGCAGACCGGCCTTGACAGCCGCGTCGACCTCTCTCTGCCCGGGCGCATAGCGCCGGTTCCAATGCACCGCGCCCGCCTCGTCGTCACTCCGAATCCGCTCAACGACCTCGGCGGCACGACCGTTCTCGACCCGCAGCGCGATACCCTTGTCGGCGAGGTCCTCGCCCAAAGCCGTCAGGCTCCGATGCAACCACCACCGTGCCGCACCGCCAGGCGCGCGGATTGCCTCGTCGGATTCGTGCACGTAAAGCGCAACCACGCGCTCGCCAGAGCGCCGTGCTGCATCCAGGGCGGGGTTGTCGGAAAGGCGCAGATCATTGCGCAGCCAGACCAAAACGGTGGACACATCGAACCTCTTTGTCTTGGGCAATACGCCCACAACGCCGATCCGGTTCAGTGCTATTCCATCAATTCAGCCAGTTCCTCAAGTGCGGCGCTCCAGGCTTCCATCGAAAAGATGCGCGTCTGCGCGTCTGCGTGCGGCAGGCCGCGCTCGGTCAGCGTGATGCTGGTGCTGTCGTCCGCTATCGCCTTGAACACGATGTCGAGGACGAAGATCAACTCACTTTCTTCGTCCTCGTCCTTGTGGATCCAGGAGAGGACGAGCCGCTCGTCCTCTACATAGGTCAGCACCTCGCCGCTGACTTCATGGTCCTCCTCGCCTTCATCCTCGGCAAAGGTCACGAAACGGTATTGTCCGCCTTCGAATGCGTCGAATTCGGCCTCATCGGCCTCCCACTGCTCAATCAGGGCCGGGTCTGTCCAGGCTGCGAACACGTCGGAGACATGCGCTGCAATGGTACGGGTCAGCGTGATCTGGCTTTCGCTGTCGGCTTCCATGCCATTGCTCATGCTTGTTTCCTTTCCGGATGCAGTTCGGCTGTCTTGGGTAGCAATACGGTCAGAATACCAAGTGCCGGCAGGAAGGCGCAAATCTGGAACACGGCGATCATGCCGATCCAATCCGCTAGGGCTCCCATGACTGCAGCGCCCAGCGCGCCGATGCCAAAGGCGAAGCCAAAGACAAAACCCGCAACCATCCCGACTTTGCCCGGTACCAGTTCTTGGGCATAGACCACCATCGCCGAAAAGGCCGATGAGAGAATAAGGCCCACCATGATGCTCATGGCGCAGGTCCAGAATAGGTCGAGATAGGGCAGGGCCAGCGTGAATGGAAGGGCGCCCAATATGGACACCCAGATCACCGTCAGCCGGCCATAGCGGTCACCCACGGGACCGCCAATAAATGTGCCCGCCGCTACCGAGCCCAAAAATGCGAAGAGAAAGAATTGCGCCTCCTGGGCGGAGAGGGCGAACTTCTCGATCAGGAAGAAGGCGTAATAGCTCTTCAGGCCCTCGATGTAGATGAATTTGCTGAGCAGCAAGGCCCCGATCACCACGAAGGCGACGGTCAGGCGCTGGCGCGACAGCGCCGGCTTACTGACTGGGATTGTCGGTCGCAACGCCAATTGCCGCTGATGGTCGACAAACCAGCGGCCCACATGGGTCATCAGTAGCAGGCCGAGCGCCGCAACGATCAGGAACCAGAAGACGCTACTCTGGCCCATTGGCAGCAGGATCAACGCAGCGGCCAGGGGGCCAAGGGCGGTTCCCGCATTGCCACCGACCTGAAACAGCGACTGGGCAAAGCCCAGCCGCCCGCCTGACGCCATGCGCGCCACACGCGATGCTTCGGGGTGGAAAAGTGCTGAGCCGGTACCGAGGACCACTGCGGCAAAGAACAGCAGCCAGAACCCGCTGGCCGCCGCCAGCATGGCAACGCCTGCAGCCACGATCACCATCGACAAGGCCAGCCAATAGGGCTTGGGCTTGAGGTCGCCCGACAGTCCGAAGGCCGGTTGCAGCAGGCAGGCAGTAATTTGCTGCCCGAGCGTCAGTAGGCCGATCTGCAGGTAGCTCAGGCCGTAATTTTCCTTGAGCAAGGGATAAAGCGCCGGAAGCAGAAACTGCAGCAGGTCATTGAGGAAATGGGCGCCGCTGACGGCAAGAATAATGGACAGGGCAGCGCGCTGCGCGTCGGGCGCGGGGGCCGCGGTAATGGTGGTCATGGGAAATCGCTGGACAGTCGAAAACGCTGCCGTCCTACGCCTCTAGCACGGCAAGAGCAATCGCCCGGACACACTATTCAGTCGAATTAGGGGAAGAAATGGCTCCGCGAGTAGGACTCGAACCTACGACCCAGCGATTAACAGTCGCTTGCTCTACCAACTGAGCTATCGCGGAACACTTTTTGCAACGCCGTCTTGGCGAAGCGAGGTCCGTGTAACCAAACCGATCCGGTTTGCCAAGCCCCAAATCTCATCTCATGTGAATATCTTGTCAGTCTGATGAACCCTGCACGCGGTGAGAGAGGGCTAGCAGGTCGGAAATGGTGTTGAGATTTGCGAAGGGATCGCAGGCGTGCGTCGTCTCCCAATCGACAGAGACAGCGCCCAATTGCGCCAGAAGCGCCCTGGGACTTTGTGCAACCGTCCCTGCCGCCGCTTGCTCAGGCAGGTCCTGCAGGTCGGCCAGCCGCCAGGCCGCGTTGGTTGGATAGGCATTGCCCCGCCAGCACGCCTTGGCTGCCCGTGCCCCGTGCTCTAGCGCCGCCAGCAACCGAGCAGCAAAGTCCTCGGGTAGAAACGGTGTGTCGACTGCAACCGAGAGCAGCACACTGTCCCCTGGTGCATGATGGCGCAAATGCGCCGCCGCCGCGACGATGCCGGCCAAGGGGCCTCCAAGCGGTGTGTCGAGGTCGGGCAGGGCAGTGCCAATTGCACTGGGCATTGGCAGGCCAGCACCCGTGGAGATGAAAAGTGTGCTTCGCTCAATGCGTAACCGATTGGCGACCCTTTCCAGCAGGGACGATCCGCCTAGGCGGATTTCTGCCTTGCGAACCTGACCCAGTCGGCTCCCGCTGCCGCCGGCCAGAATGAGGAATTGGGTATTCAATGGGTCTGCCTTTGACGGAGCAGGAGCAGCAAAAGGATTCCGCCAACCAATCCCCAGAACGGTGCCCCGACTCCGGCAACAGTTATCCCCGATGCGGTTGTCACGAAGGTCAGGATTGCGGGCAGACGCACCTCCTCAACGGCCAGAGCTCCCGCCAGTGCGGCAGCCAGGCTGGAAAACAGCGCCAGCCCGGCCACGGCCTGAATCAGCAGCGGCGGCACAGCGGCGATGAATGCTGCGGCTAGGCTGGCAGCAAGACCAAGCACGAGATAGGTGAAACCGGCCGCGACCGGGGCCGGCCAACGCCTGTCAGGGTCATGATGCGCCTCCGGGCCCGCGCATATTGCAGCAGTGATCGCCGCCAGATTGCTGGTCACCCCGCCAAAAACCGCCGTTGCCGCACTGGCGACCCCGGTCAGGGTGAAGAGCGGCGACGGGCGAAGCGCGTATCCATTGGCGCGCATTACGGCCAGGCCAGGCAGGTTCTGCGATGCCATGGTGACGACATAGAGCGGCAGGGCGATGCGCACGATGGCGTCGATGGTGAAACTGGGCATTACCGGCACCAGCGCCGGCCAGGCATTGCCGAATGTCCCTTCAGGCAACTGAGTTGTGGTCGCCAGAATTATGCCAGCCGCGACGACCGCCAACGGCACCGCATAGCGCCGTGCAAAACGCAGGCTAACGGCCCAGACGACTATGACGGGCAGGGCTTGCCAGGGCATCTCGGCAACCGCGTTTAGTGGCGCAAGGCAAAGCGTCAGCAGCATCCCCGCCAGCATGGCGTTGGCGATCGCCGCGGGAATCGCGGCAATGACCTGGGCCAGCGGCTTGATGAGCCCTGTCAGGACAACAAGAGCCGCACACACTAGAAACGCTCCGGCCACGGCCGGGAAGCCACCGACCGGCTCGCCGACGGTCAGCAAAAAGGCCGCTCCGGGCGTACTCCAGGCAAAGCTCACCGGAATGCGGATGCGCCAGGCCACGACGATATTGAGAATGCCGATGGCGATACAGATCGAGAACAACCCGGAGCCAGCTTGCTGTGGCGAAGCGCCAGCTGCCGTGAGGGCTGCAAGAATGAGCGTGAAGGTGCTGGCATAGCCGACAATTGCCGCCAATACGCCGGCCATGACCGGTTGGGCATAATCTGTCCGGGTGATCGTTGGCGCGCCGATGGTCATGGCAGTTCCTGGGAATTGGTCGCGCGGAAACTACCCGCTTGCAAAGGTTCGCACCACCCAGGGCGATTCGGTTGGCTTTGGTCATATTTGGAAATGGAGGCCGCGTCCGGAATCGAACCGGAGTACACGGATTTGCAATCCGCTGCGTAACCACTCCGCCACGCGGCCTCTGGGCGCTGTACCTATTGGACGATAATCGCTTATGCAATAGGTTGTGTGTTGCACTGTGAATTTTCTGGCCAGCACGGCGGCGGTCGGCCTGTGCATACTATTCAAGCGTGTCCAATTAGCCGGTTGGGACAGGCGGGCAGTTTATGCAGTTCAAGGTCACCGCGTCCTACTATGACGAAGCGAGCAAGTACCTCGTCTACACGGCGACAGGGGAACGAAACGGCGCGCGCTACACCGTCTCGTCTCGAGTCAAATGCCTCAAGCCCCCCACTACGCCGGAGCGCCTGCATATGGTTGTGCTCCTGGCTTTGACCGACCAGTTCAAGCGGCCAAGCCCCTCCGGCCGACGGGAATAGGGCCGATGCTTGAACTAGTGTTCCTGAGGCCTGCTTTTATGGAACGCTTGGCCTGTATGTCAGTTGCCCCTCCATTCCACGAGGGAAATGCAAATGACGAAAAGCCACCAGAAAAACGAAAGCGCGCCCGAAAAAACGGAACCGGGTCAGCAGAAGGACGACAATATAGATGATCTGGGCCGCCGCCCCGACGGAACCAGGCTCAATCAGCCTGTCGATCCTGGCAAACCGCGCCCAGCTAAACCCGCTAACGCCCAATCGGCGCCCGATAGCGAATAAATTGCCGCGCGAGTCGGCAGACACTTGCCTCGGATAGCATCCTTGCATATTCACGTCCGGCATATGCAGGCGGGGGGCGGATATGGCCGGGAACGATCTTTCATTGGCGCGCAAGGCTATGGTCGACGGCCAGGTCGCCGTGAGTTCAGTAGTCGAGCCACGCCTGTTATCCGCGTTGTTGACGGTTCCTCGGGAAATCTTTGTGCCCGAACATCGCGCCGCGCTCGCCTATAGTGATGCCCAGCACGACATTGGCCATGGACGGAAGCTGGCCTCGCCGGTTGAGTTTGCCCGCATCGCTCAACTGGCCGCCATCGATCCGGCTGACCGTGTTCTCGATGTCGCCTGCGGCACGGGATACTCGTCGGCCGTTCTGAGTAAAATCGCCGCCTCGGTTGTCGCCTATGAACCTGATAAAGACCTGGCAAGGATTGCGGTCCACAATCTGAGTCGGATCGGCGTGGCGAACGCCTCGGTTCTCACCCAGGAGCACGAAGCTCTGGATGCAGGCCCTTACGACGCCATGCTCTTCGAAGGGGCGATAGGTAATGTTCAGGATACCTATCTGCAAAGACTGGCGCCGGGTGGACGGCTTGTGGCGGTGATCGGCGCCGGTCGCACGGGGGTAGCAACGGTATGGATTCGGCAAGCAGACGGTGTGATCTCAGGGACGCATTTCAACGCCATGCTGCCCCCAATACTGTCGAACGATGTTCCGGAAGAGTTCGTCTTTTGACGCGTTTTGTTGCTATCGGGTCACGCACGGGCATGAAGATGCAATTAATGTTTGGTAGGGTTGGCCCGAGTCGGTTGTGAACCCCATTTGCTACGCGTATGGGTGAATGGGTCAGGAGACGGGTTTATGAATAGTCTTGGTTTTTTGCGGACGACTGCCTGTGCGCTTCTGCTGACCGGCGCATCGCTGGGCGCTGCGCACGCGCAATCAATCAGCCAGGCGCTGGCCGCCGCCTATGATCACGCACCGGACCTGCAATCTGCCTTGCTCAGCGCCAAAGCCTCGTCTGAAGGCATCGTTCAGGCAAAGGCGGGCGCCCTTCCCACCATTGGCGCTTCGATCAGCGGCAGCCAGAGTGCTAGCCTTGTTGGCGGCAACTGGACCAGTGGGCAATCGCTTTCGACAGGCCTTTCGTACAACCAGACCATCTACGACAACAATCGTACCGCCGCCCGTGTGGAAGCGGCCCGGGCCGCGGCCGAAGTGGCCGAGTTTCAGATCCGCAATACCGAGCAGAATGTTCTGCTCCAGGTGGTGCAAGCCTATATGTCGGTGCTGAGCGGCCGGGACTTGCTGTCCCTGCGTCAGGAGAACATCAGCTTCTTCCAGGCGCAGTTGCAGTCGGCGCAGGACCGCCTCGATGTCGGCGAAGGCACCCGCATTGATGTAGCGCAGGCGGAGGCTCGACTTGCCCAGGGCCAGGCCGCCTATCAGGCCGCATTAAGCACCCTGCAGACAAGCGAAGCCACCTTCCAGCGTCTGGTCGGTCAGCGCCCGCAAGGTCTCTCAACCAGCCATGACTATGCCAATCTCATTCCGCGCTCGATCGACGCCGCCATTTCGGAGGCCGAAATCGGCCATCCGGCCATTCTGCTGTCAAAGGCCAGCATTCGCGCGGCCCAGGCCAGCAGCGACGCGGCGAAAGCCGCCTTTGGCCCGACCGCGACGGTGACCGGTTCTGTTGGCACGAGCTGGACGGGCCCCTCCGGCGGCGCACAGGACGGCATTCGCGGGTCGCTTGGCTTCCAGATCAACATTCCCATCTATGCGGGTGGCGCTATCGGCTCTGGCGTGCGCCAGGCCAATCTCAATCAAATCAAGTCGGAAGTGGACGCCATGGGTGTCTATGACCAGATCAGGGAGGCCGTGATCTCTGCCTGGACCGGCATCCAGAGTGCTGACGCGCAGATCAGTGCGGCGCAGGCTGCGGTCACCTCCAGCAACACCGTGCTCGATGGTGTCATTCAGGAGCGTGACCTGGGTACCGCAACCACGCTCGACGTGCTCAACGCCCAAGCCGATCTGACCAGCGCACGTGAAGCACTGATCAATGCGTCCAACGGCAAGACCGTGGCGACCTTCTCCCTGCTGAGCGCCATGGGGCGCCTGACAGCGCGCGACCTCGGGTTGCCGGTCCGGATCAAGACGGCCGTGCCCTACACTCAGGCGGTCGAGGATGTCTGGCAGGAATTGCGGACGGTCGTCGAATAGATCGCCCAAGGCACTGCAAGATCTTATGGCCGGGCATGTCCCGGCCTCAACTTTTCGTGGAAGACCATCACTTACAGCCTTGGGATGATTCCTAAGTCGACTCCAAATGGTTAAGCTAATGCTTACGAATCAGGGTTGTCGGCTGCGGACGTCGACCCGGTCGGGCGCATGAGTAAGAGGCACTGATGAACAAGCCGGCACATAAAGAACCGTCCATGGACGAGATTTTGTCGTCCATCCGACAGATCATTGCCGATGATGATGCCGCTGGTGCACCGCGCCGTCCCTCCGCGCAATCTGCACCGCCCCCCATGCAGGCGGCGCCCGCGAAACCGTTAGGGGATCAGGATGATCGCGATCTAAGCGATATGCTGGACGACATCGAACCCCTGGCTTTGTCGCCTTCCCAGATCATTGAAGAGGGCGAAGATGCTGATGGCTTCAGCTTCGATTCCATCCTGGCGGACACGGAGAGCGCTGAGACCGAGGCGCCCAGACTGGTCGAAGCCGAGGATGTGACCTTCGACGCCGAAGACGACTTGCCCAGCTTTGAGCCGGCGCCCGCGCGTGAGCTGCCGGCCGATCCGCCGGCCCCCGCCGCCAAGTCTGCGCCGGAGCCCGCAGTCCAGCCCGAGCCCGAGCCCGAGCCGGAGCCGGCTTTTGATCCTGAGCTTGAGGCTGCGCCGGAGCCAGAGCCTGTCATCGAAGAGCCTGTTGCCCAGGCTGAGTCCCTGCCGGATCCGACTTTGACTACCGATATGGCCGATCAATTGCTCGAGCCTGCGACGCGTGCTGCAGTCCGCGGCTCTATTGGCAAGTTGAGCGCCCTTGGCATTGGCAATCCTGGCTTGACCATCGAAGCGATGATGCGCGACATGCTGCGCCCCATGCTCAAGGAGTGGCTCGACGAGAACCTGCCAGCGGTTGTCGAGCGCATGGTGGAAAAGGAAATCGCCCGCGTCTCCCGCGGCGAGTGACCCTAGAGGCCTTTCGTCGATTGGACCATGTTTGTCGGTGGCCGCGGCAGGCTGTCGAGCCGCCGCTGTAAGTCCAAGTCCCGCAAGCGCCTGTTGATCGCGTTTAGTTGCATCTGCAGTCGACGCTGCGCCAAGCTCGTAGCCAACTCGTTTTTGCATGCAGATAAGGCGCTCGCTATTGGCTCTGATTTCTGCGGCCGTGTCGCCTGCCATGGTCCGTGCGCCCGCAGCTATTGCCGTTGCTGCGATCAGCCCCGCAATTATCGTTCCTGGCTTGGCGGCGTCTTTCATGGCTGATCCTGGCGCCATGGGCGATAGCGGGTATGGGAACGGAACGCCGTCGCACCCGGGCTGGTTGCTGTTGACCCCGCACGCAGCATTTGCTTGAAGTCTGCCAACCTTTCTCCGGCCCGCCTAGGTCTCACCTGGCGGGTCGCTGCTGTTGCGAGTAGCCCAATGCTAGAAAAGACCTACGAACCCGCCGCCGTTGAGAGCCGCATCTATGATGCCTGGCTGGAGACAAATTCCTTTGCGGCCGGGGCAGGGGCCAAGCCGGGTGCTGAAACCTTCACCATCGTTATTCCGCCACCCAACGTCACTGGTTCCCTGCATATCGGTCACGCGCTCAACAACACCATTCAGGACATTCTTGTGCGCTTCAATCGCATGCTCAAGAAGGATGTTCTCTGGCAGCCAGGCACCGATCATGCCGGCATTGCCACCCAGATGATCGTCGAGCGCCAGCTTGCCGAAAAGCAGCTTGACCGCCGCACCATGGGCCGCGACGCCTTTATCGATCGCGTCTGGGAGTGGAAGGCCGAGAGCGGCGGCACGATCATGAATCAGTTGAAGCGCCTTGGTGCTTCGGCCGATTTCAGCCGCGAGAAATTCACGATGGGCGATCGTGGCCAACCCGACGACCAAATGGTTCGCGCCGTGACCAAGGTGTTTGTCGAACTCTACAAGCGTGGCCTCATTTACCGCGCCAAGCGGCTGGTTAACTGGCATCCGGGCCTTGAGACTGCGATTTCGGACCTCGAAGTTGAGAATATCGAAGTCAAGGGCCACATGTGGCACCTGCGCTATCCGCTTGCCGATGGCGTGACCTACGAGTGCCCGGTGACCGATGAAGAGGGCAATGTCACCGGCACGGAAATCCGCGACTACATCATCGTCGCAACCACCCGTCCCGAAACCATGCTGGGCGACGTCGCCGTGGCCGTGCATCCGGAAGACGAGCGCTATCAGGGCCTGATCGGCAAGTTCGTCGAACTGCCGCTGGTGGGGCGCCGTATCCCCGTCGTGGCCGACGACTATGCCGATCCCACATTGGGCACCGGCGCGGTGAAGATCACCCCGGCGCACGATTTCAACGACTTCGAGGTTGGCGCCCGCGCCGGTCTGGAACCCATCAATGTCTTCACGACGCGCGGGACTATCGTCAGCGATGAGTTCGTTCCGGCAGCCTATCGGGGGCTTGATCGCTTCGAGGCGCGCAAGGCCATCGTCGCGGACCTGACGGCTCTGGCCGAAGAGGATGCGACTCGCGGTCTCGATCACATCGAAAACAAGAAGATCATGGTGCCCCACGACGAGAAGTCCAAACTCGTCGTCATCGAGCCCTTCCTGACCGACCAGTGGTGGGTCAAGGCTGATGTGCTGGCCGAGCCGGCGCTGGCCTCGGTGCGCGAAGGCCGCACCAAATTCGTGCCGCAGCAATACGAGAACACCTATTTCGCCTGGCTCGAAAACATCAAGCCATGGTGCATTTCGCGCCAGCTCTGGTGGGGTCACCAGATCCCTGCCTGGTACGGCCCGGATAACGAGGCTTTCGTCGCCTATGATGAGGCCGAGGCCAAGGCCCTGGCCGAAAAGCACTATGGCAATCCGGTCGAACTGACCCGCGATCCGGACGTACTCGACACCTGGTTTTCCTCGGCTCTGTGGCCCTTCTCCACTTTGGGCTGGCCGGATGTGACGCCCGAGCTGAAGCGCTACTACCCCACCGATGTGCTGGTCACCGGTTTCGACATCATCTTCTTCTGGGTCGCCCGCATGATGATGATGGGCCTCGAATTCCTCGACAAGGAGCCGTTCCACACGGTTTACATGCACGCCCTGGTCCGCGACGAAAAGGGCCAGAAGATGAGCAAGACCAAGGGGAACGTGATTGATCCCCTCAAGCTCGTCGACGAATATGGTGCCGACGCCACGCGCTTCACCCTCGCCGCCATGGCCGCACAGGGCCGCGATCTCAAGCTCGCCATCAGCCGCGTGGAAGGCTATCGTAACTTCGTCACCAAGCTCTGGAACGCTGCGCGCTTCCTCGAGATGAATGAGTGCCGCCGCGTTGAGGGCTATGATCCCAAGGCCAACACGCTGGCGCTCAACCGTTGGATTGTGGGCGCTACCGCGCGCGGCGCAGTGGCGGTCCGTGCCGGCATTGAGGACTACAAGTTCAACGAAGCGGCCAACAGCGCCTATGATTTTGTGTGGGGCACATTCTGCGACTGGTTCGTCGAGTTCGCCAAGCCTGTCTTCAATGGCGAGGACGAGGTCGCCAAGGCCGAGACCCGCGCCACTGCCGCCTGGGCACTCGACCAGATCCTGATCATGCTCCATCCCATGATGCCCTTCGTGACCGAAGAACTCTGGGCCGAAACCGGAAAGTTTGGACCAGCGCGCGACGGCATGCTCATCACCACCGAATGGCCAGACCTGTCGGGTCTGGAAGATGCCGCCGCCGATGCCGAGCTGGCCTGGCTGATCGATGTCATCTCCAATGTCCGCTCGGTGCGGGCCGAAATGAATGTGCCGGCTGGGGCCAAGCTGCAAATGGTCGTCACCGGGGCAGGGGAGCAGACGTTGTCCCGTCTGGTGGCGGGCACTTCGCTGATCTCCCGCCTGGCCCGCCTCGACGAAATCTCTCCGCAGAATGAAGTGCCGGGCGAGTCAGCACAATTTGTTGTCGGGGACTCCACCTTTGCCTTGCCCCTTGCGGGCGTCATCGACATTGCTGTCGAAAAGGCGCGTCTTGAAAAGGAAGTGGCCAAGCTCGACGGCGAAATCGCCCAGATCGACAAGAAACTGGGCAATGAGCAGTTCGTGGCCAAGGCGCCTGAAGAGGTCATCGAAGAACAAAAGCAGCGCCGCGAGGCCGCCGTCGAGCGGCGCGCCAAGATTCAGGATGCACTCACCCGCCTGAGCTGAGCCAGGCAAACCCATGCCGTCGATACCCACTCCCGATGTTTCGGCGCGAAAGCCCGTTTAGGGAGTGGGGCCACATTGGATAGGAGGCATCGTGGCTCAGGAACCTTGTGCCCGTCTTCCAGAACACCTGCCGGTGGCGGCGGGCGTCACCGCTGTGGCGCCCGAGCTTCCAGCCTATAGGCGCCCCTGCAGGCTGTGCAGATCGGCATAGACGCCAGATTTGGCCATTAATGCGTCATGCGTACCTTCCTCGACGATCCCCTCGCGCGTGAGCACGAGGATACGATCGGCGTGGCGGATCGTGGACAGCCGGTGGGCGATCACCAGCGTCGTACGTCCCTTGGCTAGTGAGAGCAGGGATTGCTGAATAGCCCGCTCACTATCATTGTCCAGCGCGCTGGTGGCCTCGTCAAAGATCAGGACGGCCGGATTCTTGAGAAACGCCCGGGCGATGGTCAGCCGCTGTTCTGCCCGCCCGTCAACTTCACGCCGCGCTGCCTGGCACAATGTGCGGCGAAGCAGGCATCAGCATCTGTGACGATTTCGCAACATCGATACCGATTCAGAATACGGAAATCTCACATCAACGATTTGGCGATGTTTCCCGCCACAATCTAACCCTAAAGCAGTACGCATGGCATTCGGGGGCGTATGCGATCACTCCTCCTGACGCGTCGAAGGCGCGCCTGGGTTGAGTCAACTTCCCCGTGAACGCAGGTTAGGACGAGTGGCGCGAAGCGCCAGAAACGGTGGCAATGGACACCCATTTGCGAACCAGAATGGTTCCCCAGGCAAGCGCGCGCCAGACCGGTGCGCTGCGCATGGAACATCGTTGTGATGGGATGGGCCGAATGCGGTCACAAAGCGCATTTACGACTTGTTCAGACTTTGCTTTGTCCGGCCACTTCATTCGGGCAATATTATTATTGATCAGATGCGGTGTGCCCGACCGGGGCACCGCAACGACGAGCCCGCTACGGGGATCGTCAGTCGGTAGCGCCCACGGCACTGTGGGCGAAAGGAGTGTTATGCGCACCACTTGGGACAAGTCCCTTGCCTGCGCCGTGTCCGGAGCGATGCTGGCCTTTGGCCTGGCCGCCCCAGCGTACGCCCAGACGGCGGCCGATGCGGCGCTTGACTTCGCCCGCACGCTCGATGGAACGGGCGCCTTTGTATCCAATGATACCTATCTGTCCGCGCTCGAGAGCGACGCTGCCGCCGGTCGGCCTCTGGCGCTCTGGCAATTGGGCACGATGTATGAGAATGGCGAAGGGGTCGACAAGGACCCGGTCAAGGCCTTCGGCTACTTCGCACAGATCGCCAATCAGCATGCCGATACCGCGCCCCGCGGGCTCGAAGCCGATATCGTCGCCAATTCCTTCGTCAAGCTGGGCGAGTATTTCCGCATGGGCGTGCCCGAAGCCGGCGTCTCCCAGAACCCGGCCGAATATCATCGGATGCTGATGCATGCGGCTACCTATTTCGGTGATGCCGAGGCGCAATATCGTATCGGTCTGCTCTATCAGCAGGAAGACGGGCTTGGCCTGAGCCCCATGCTGTCTGCTCGCTGGCTGCAATCGGCTGCGCATAAGGGGCACTGCCTGGCCCAGGCGCAATTGGGCAACCTTCTGTTCAACGGCATGGAGAGCTATCCGCCGCGTCCCGCCGAGGGACTGATGTGGCTCAACTTCGCGCGAACCACCTGCCTGGGCACCAGCGACCTCGCAGCAGCCGAGGAACTGCTCAAGCGCGCCATGTCGGTGGCGACGCCCGAAACGCGCGCCGCTGCAGTTGAAATGGCCAATTCAGGCGTGGTGGTCAGCGCCGAGTTCTGACTGTTCAGAAGCTGAAGGCGCCTTCCACGGGCACGTGGTCACTGGGCTTGTCCCAGCCGCGCACATCCTTATGCACAACTACATCGTCCAGTCGGTCCGCCGCCTGCGGGGAGAGCATCACATGGTCGATGCGGATGCCGGCATTGCGCCGCCATGCCCCCGCCTGGAAATCCCAGAACGTATAGGCCTCTTCGGCTGTGATGGCTCGCAAGGCATCAGTCATGCCCATATTCCTCAGAATACGGAACTTCTCGAGGCTCTCCGGCCGGTAGAGCGCGTCGCCCCACCAGGCATCGGGGTCGTGGGCGTCGATCGGTGCAGGGATAAGATTGAAGTCACCCATCAGGATGAACGGCTCCTCGAGCGCCAGCCGGCCCTCGACAAAGGCATTGAGCCGATCCATCCAAGCCAGCTTGTAGGGGAATTTTTCGGTATCCACCGGGTTACCATTTGGCAGATAGATATTGCATACCCGCACAATGCCTCCGGCGACCGAATACACCCCCTCGATCAGCCGCGCTTGCTCATCCTCGTCATTGCCAGGCAGGCCGCGATGCACCTCGTCAAAGGGCAGCTTGGAGAGCAGGGCCACCCCGTTCCAGCTTTTCTGCCCATGCGTTTCGACATTGTAGCCGAGCGCCTCAAACTCGGCTTTCGGAAAGCCCTCGTCGACGGTCTTGATCTCCTGCAGGCCGACAATGTCAGGTTTCTCCTCCTCCAGCCAGCGCAGCACCAGCTCCAGCCGGGCCTTGATGCCGTTGATGTTCCAGGTAGCAACGCGCAGGGTCATTGGATTTCGCCTTAGATCAGGTCGGCATAGACGGCGGCGATGATATCCTTTGGATAGCGCCCCGTGCACCCCTCAACTGCGGTATTGCTCATGGAAAGAATGCAAAGGCCGTTGGCCGGGTCGACAAGCCAGGAGTGTCCGTACACGCCGCCCCATTGGATCGCACCTTCGGCGGATGGTGAATTGGCAGCAACCGGATCGTCGACAATAGCGCCAAGATAGCCGAAGCGTTGCCCTGGGTCGCGCTCGACATTGCCGATCTGATTTGAGAACGCGCGCGCAACCGTCTCTTGCCGCACCACCCCGCCGCCGCCAGTGCGCATGGCTTCGAAGAATCGCAGCATGTCTGCGGGCGTGCCCGCCATGCCCGCCCCGCCGGACTGGAAGGCCGATTTGCTGAATATGCGTGATGGCGAGAAGACCAAAGGTCCGTTGTCGCCTTGAACAGTCTGTGGATCCGACATCGGCACGGGCGGCATGCCATCGGCATAGGGCTTGGCCAGCCGTTTCGCGTCGGCCACGAAAAAACCTGTCCCGGCCATGCCCAGCGGACCAGTGATGTGCGTCTTCACCGCGTCATCCAGCGTGCCCCCATGAATCTGCGCCAGCACAGCGCCAAGAACATCTATGGCGACGGAATATTGCCACGCCGTTCCTGGCTCGTAATCGAGCGGGTGTCTTGCGACACGGGCAAAGTTTTCTTCCAGGTCCAGTTCTGTCGGTCCCAGACCCGTCGAAATCGTCGGGTCCTGCGGATAGCTGTAGGCGAGGCCGGCAGTGTGCGTAAGCAGATGATGGATTGTGACCTCTGCTTCCCGTCCGTCCTTCAGGCGAGGCGCAAACCACGGAATATGCCGGCTCACCTGGTCTTCCAACCCGATCATTCCCTTGTCCACCATGGCCAGGGCCGTCGCGCCAACAATGGGCTTGGTGAGCGAAGCCAGCCGATAGATCGCATTGTCGATCATCGGGCGATCCGCCTCACGGTCAAACCATCCGGCGCTCCGTTGGTAGGCGATATCCCCATGACGGGTGACAATCACCTCCGCACCGGCAATCTTCTGATTGGCGATGGCGGCATCCATCACGGCGTCGATGCGGCTGGTCATGATCGTGATTCCTCCTGATCCGCCCGGACCTTTGCGTCCGGTGCACAGGAGGTGAAGCTTAGACGGCGAAACTGGTTCCGCAGCCACAGGAAGCGACGGCGTTGGGGTTCTTGATCTGGAACGACTGGCCGATCAGGTCGTCAACGAAGTCGATTTCGGCTCCGCCCATGAATTCAAGGCTCAGGGAATCGATCAGCACCGTGGCGTCGCCCTTTTGCAGAACCAGGTCATCTTCGCCGGGCGTTTCCTGCACCAGATTATATTCGTATTGGAAGCCCGAGCAGCCGCCTCCGGCCACCGAGACGCGCAGCACCGTGCCAGGCGCTTCCTTGGACAGGATGCGCGACACACGCTTGGCGGCGCGGTCTGAAAGGGTTACGGCAGGGGCATCGGCAAGTGCGGCGTCGGTCATGGGAAATCCCGGGTCAGTCGTAATGTCATAACGCTCGTCCTAAGATAGGCGTTCAATGCGCCGTTGCAAAGGCCCGGAAGAGACCAGATGAGAGACATCGCATCCTATGCCAGCAAGTCATCCCAGTCCTTGGGGCGGCTTTTCGGCACCGGCGCAAGCCCCACGCGCTCTGAATTCCAGCGCGATCGCGACCGGATTATCCATTCGACTGCCTTCCGGCGGCTGCAACACAAGACCCAGGTATTTCTTGCCCATGAAGGTCGCCACTTTCGCAATCGCCTGACCCACACACTGGAAGTCAGCCAGATTGCGCGCTCTATTGCCCGGGCGTTGCGTCTCGATGAGGACCTGGCGGAAGCCATCGCTCTCAGCCACGATCTGGGCCACACCCCTTTTGGCCATGCGGGAGAACGGGCGCTCGACCGGGCCATGGAGCCCTTTGGCGGGTTCGATCACAACGTCCAGGCGCTACGCGTCGTTACACGCCTCGAAAACCGTTATGCCGAGCATGACGGGCTCAATCTGACCTGGGAAACTCTCGAAGGCATCCTCAAGCACAATGGGCCGCTGCCGCATTTGGTGGACCTCGCCGAAATTCCCGCGCCTGCCGATCTGCGGGTCGCCACCTATGCAAGCCTCGAAGCGCAGGTCGCCGCCATTGCCGACGATATCGCCTATAATGCGCACGACATTGACGACGCGCTGCGCGCCAACCTTGTGACCTTACATGATTTCATCGGTGTCCCAATGGCCGGGCCGATCGTTGAGGAAGTGCTGGAGCGTTATCCCGGTATCGCCGTCAAACGCCAGACCCATGAAGTCCAGCGGAGGATGATCACCCGGGCGGTCGAAAATGTCATCGCCACCGGCTCGGAAAATATTGCCGCAGCCGGAGTCGATTCCCCCGAGGATGTGCGGCTGGCGGGGCGGACACTGGTGCAATTCTCTTCAGCAGTGGCGGACGCTGAAAAGGCGCTAAAATCCTTCCTGTTTGCGCGCGTCTATCGCCATGAGGACGTCATGGTGCCGGTCCGCGAGAGTGAGGCTGTCGTTGAGCGCTTGTTTGCAGCCTACATGTCCGACGCGGACATGCCGGGGCGCTGGGGTGACGCGGGCAGGGCAGTGCAGGGGGCAGACCGCGCGCGCATTGTCGCCGATTTTATTGCCGGGATGACCGATCCCTATGCCCTTGATGAACACCAGCGTCTGTTTGACGCTCGACCGGATTTCCGTTAACCCCGGCGCCACAGGAGCGTTACCCGCAAAAAGTGTTTCCACTTTACATTGGGGGAACGTGACCAGGACAGTCTCCCCACAGGTTTGACATGGACATTTTTGCCCTCTTCACTACCCGGGTCATCGAGGCCCTGCGTGCCGACTATCCCCAGCTCGAGGACGAGTTGCTTGCGCGCGTGGTCGTGGAGCCGCCGCGCGATCCCGCCCATGGTGACCTGTCGACCAATGCCGCAATGGTCGTGGCCAAGCCGCTGGGCAAGAACCCGCGCGAAGTGGCTTCCGGACTGGTGGAGCGCTTCAAATCGGCGCCAGACGTGACTTCGGTGGACGTTGCGGGCCCCGGTTTCATCAATTTCCGGCTTGCAGATTCAATCTGGCATCAGGTGCTCCAGGCCGTCGGCGCACAGGGCGAGAATTTCGGCCGTTCCGATCTGGGCAAGGGTGAACGGGTCAATGTTGAATTTGTTTCGGCAAACCCCACCGGCCCGATGCATGTCGGTCACACTCGTGGCGCCGTATTCGGCGATGCCTTGGCGTCCCTGATGGCCTGGTCGGGCTATGATGTCACCCGGGAATACTACATCAATGACACCGGTGGGCAGACCATCATCCTTGGCCAGTCGGCCATGCTGCGCTATCGCGAGGCTCTTGGGGAAACCATCGAGATTCCGCCCGGCTTTTATCCGGGCGACTATCTGGTGCCTGTCGGCAAGGCGCTGGCCTCCGAATACGGCAAGTCTTTGCTGGATATGCCCGAGCACGAGGCCGTTCTGATCGCGCGCGAAGCGGCCCTTGCCGCCATGATGGACTTGGTGAAGGCCGACCTCGCACAGCTCAACATCCATCACGAAGTGTTCTTTTCTGAGCGCACCCTGCACGGTCAGGGCGGCGACATCCAGACCACGTTGGACTGGTTGCGTGAAGAAGGCATGGTCTATGAAGGGCGCCTTGAGCCCCCCAAGGGAAAGACGCCCGAGGAATGGGAAGATCGCGAACAGACCTTGTTCCGCGCCACCGACTATGGCGACGATACTGATCGCGCCCTGATTAAGTCCGACGGCTCCTACACTTATTTCGCTGCTGACATCGCCTATCACCGCAACAAATATCTGCGCGGCTTCAAGCACATGATCAATGTGCTCGGCGCCGACCACTCAGGCTACGTCAAACGCCTACAGGCCGCAGTCAAAGCCGTGTCCAAAGGCGAAGCCGATATTGACGTGCGCATCTGCCAATTGGTCCGGCTGCTCAAGAATGGCGAGCCATTCAAGATGTCCAAGCGCTCCGGCGACCTGGTCACGCTGGCCGACGTTGTCGATGAAGTCGGCGCCGATGCGACCCGCTTCATGCTGCTGTTCCGGCGCAATGACGCGTCCATGGATTTCGATTTCGCCCTGGTCAAGGAACAGACGCGCGACAATCCGGTCTTTTATGTCCAATACGCCCATGCGCGCGCCTGCTCGATCTTCCGAACAGCAGAACGAGACATGCCCGAGCTCGACGTTTCGCCTATTGCCCTCGCTGGCGCGGAGCTGGAACTGCTTGGCAGCGCTGCAGATATCGAGCTGATTCGGCTGCTGGGCGCCTGGCCCCGCACCGTGGCCGCGGCCACGATTGCCCATGAGCCGCACCGGATTGCCTTCTATGTTCACGAGCTTGCCGGGGCCTTGCATGGCTTCTGGGCCAAGGGCAAGGATGATCCGCAGTTACGATTTGTTAACCCTTCGAGCCCGAAGTTGACCCTAGCGCGACTCGCACTCGTCGACGCCGTTCGCCAGGTAATCCGCAACGGCTTAGGGATTTTGGGGGTCTCTGCACCCGAAGAGCTTTCATAATTCGGGCGCATTGGTGTGAAAATACGCGGCAAAATCCTTGACAGGACATTCCGCATTCTAGGGGCGCTGCCAAATGACGTCAGCGAAACCGCAATCGATGGCCGCACAGACTGAAGCACCCGACGATCTCATTGCCGAGCTGGCACGCCTGATGGCCGATGAGGCGCGTGGCGACCAGCCGCAAGCCAAGGAACAGCCATCGACCGTGCGCATTCCCGGGGAGCCCCGGGCAGAGCCCGCGCCCCGTTCCGATCTGTCTCCCAGCGCCACAGGCCAGGCGCCCCGGCCCGCTCCGACACCAGTGCGCATACCCGGCGCTGACACGACACCCGCCACGCCGAAAGCCGAGCCGTTCTCGTTCGATGTCGGCCTCAGTGCGGGGCAGGGCAGTACTGCCACCAGCCCAGCGCCCGCCGTCACCCACGCGCCGCAGCAGGCGGACGACACCACCACCGAGCCGGCCGGAGCAAATCTGGCGCCACTCGACCAGGACAGCCTGGCTGATCTGATCGCGGCTGAACTCGCAACAGACCTCTCGGCCCCGGAGCCGATCGCAGCGCCAGCTGCGCCTGAAGCAAAACCCGAGCCGCCCCCCCGTAGCGACGACAATTTCGGCATGCCCCCCATATTCGGCCTTGGCGACGGCTCGGCCAGGCCGCCGGCCCCGACGCAGGCCGTCGAACGGCAGCAGCCTGCAGTGTCCGCATCACCGGAACCGGTTCAACCCAAAAAGGCCGACGAGCCTGTCGACCCGCTCGATGAGATCGAGCGTCTGGTCGGCCCGGCCGTTCGTATGGCGCCGCCTGCAGCCGCTCCGGCAAGCCCCGCCCTGCGCAGCCTCGCGACCCCGACAGTCGCCACACCGGCAGCTGCCAAGGCCGTCGAAGCAAAGTCCGTGGCGCCAAAGCCCGCCGAGTCGGCGCCGCCAATCCGTACCGATGATATGAGTTCGGTGGACGAAGCCATCCTGGCCGCCGCCGCCGCCACCGGTGCTCATGTGGAATGGGTCAACGGCAATGGCCGCGGCGATCCCGATGCCACCGCGAACGAAACCGAAGCCCTGGCCGAGCCGCAGCGTGAGCCGCGCCGCATCAACCGCGCCGTGGTCGGACCTCTGGTGGCAGTCGGCCTGCTGGCCGTTGCCGGATTTGGTCTGTATTGGGTCCTGGGGCAGGGCGGAACCACGACCGGGCCGGCACCATTGCTGGTCGCTGATACCACCCCTACCAAGGAAGTTCCGCAGGTAGAGGAAACGACAGAAGCGCCACAATCTGTGGTGTTCAACGAGATTTCCGGTGCCAATACCGGCGATGACGAGCAATTGGTTTCGCGTGACCAGGCGGATACCGAGGCGGTCGTTGCCGCCAACAGCGCCCCCACTAGCGTCGGCGTGCTCGACGATTCCGGGGCAACCACGGTCGATCCCAATCAGGACGGTCTTGTCAATCGCAAGGTGCGCACTGTCACCGTGCGGCCCGACGGCACCATTGTCAGCGGTGATGACAGCCTGGCCGGTTCGGCTATCCTGCCGGTCGACCGCCCTGATGTCCCCGAGGTGCCGGGCGCCGATTTCTCGACCCCCGATCTGATCGCCAGCGCGCAGACCGAAACGCCCACGCCTGCTGCCGCCACAGAGACGGCGCCGGAAACGCCGGTGCCGGCGGCAAGCTTTGCTGAACCTGGTTCGGACATTGCCGTCGTCGACGCCACCGGAACTGCCGTTCCCGGCAGCACGGTTCGCGTACCGATGGAGCGTCCGTCCGATTTCGCCGCCCTGGCATCGGCAGCTATTGCTGCCGCAAATGCAGCCCCTGCGCCGGTCGCGTCTGAACCCGTGGCGACACCGCCTGCCCAGCAACAGGCGGCCGCAACCGCTTCCGGCGGATCGGCTTCGGCCTATGTGCAATTGGCCTCACAGCGCAGCGAAGAGGCCGCCCGCCAGTCTGCGCAGGCTATCGCCACCCGCTACGGGGTGCTGTTCGGTGGCGCGAGCCTGGAGATCCAGCGCGTCGATCTGGGGGAACGCGGCATCTACTTCCGCGTCCTGGTGCCCGCCAATTCCCGCGAAAGTGCAGCCAATATCTGCACCAACGTAAAAGCTGCCGGCGGCGACTGCATCTTGCTCTGACGCCGGAATGGCCTTGCTTGACGCGTGCCGCGCCAGCGGACAAGGATGACGCATGATCGCCATCCTGATCGACAGCCCATGACACAGGCAGAAACCAACTGGTTCGACCCACCGGCGCCTCCGGCCGTCGAAGACGTTTTGCGTGTTGATGTGGGAGGCTATGAAGGGCCGCTGGATCTGCTTCTCGATCTGGCCAGGCGTCAGAAGGTCGACCTCTCCGGCATTTCCATCCTGGCGCTTGCCGAGCAATATCTCAGCTTCATCGACAAGGTGCGCGTGCGTCGCATCGAGGTCGCCGCCGACTATCTCGTCATGGCGGCTTGGCTGGCCTATCTCAAGAGCCGCCTGATGGTGCCCCAGGCAGCCGGAGACGACGAGCCGAGCGGCGAAATGCTCGCCGCCATGCTGCAGTTCCGGCTCAAGCGCCTGGAAGCCATGCGCACGGCGGCCAACAGATTGATGAACAGGCCGCGCCTCGGCTTCCAGATCTACCCGCGCGGCGCGCCCGAGCCCATGGAAATTGCCCGGCATTCGATTTGGGAAGCGAGCCTTTACGATCTGCTCAAGGCCTATTCGAGCCAGCGCGAACGCGGCATCGCCACAGATTATGCCCCGCTCCTGCGCACCGTGTGGTCCTTGCAGGACGCGCGCGACATTCTCCAGCGGCTGATTGGCGAAAGCCAGGAGTGGATATCGCTCGACGCCTACCTGGTCGATTATCTGGCGACGCCCGGCGAGCGGGCCACCATTCGCGCGTCTTCTTTCGCGTCCAGCCTGGAACTGGTCCGGCAGGGGCAGATCGACATCCGTCAGACCGAAACCTTCGGCCCCTTGTTCATGCGCCGCCGGCGGAGTGAATCCAGTGAGTGAGCAACAGGCTGGTGAACAGTCCGGCGAAGTCTTGCGCCGCCATCTGCGTATTCTTGAGGCCCTGCTTTTCGCGTCGGACGTGCCTTTGCGCCCCTCCGACCTTGCGCCTTATCTGGGTGAAGGGGTCGACATACCGGGACTGCTCCTGCGGCTGCAGGAAGTCTATGCCGAGCGTGGCGTCAACCTTGTCCGGCGCGGCGAAGGCTGGGCATTTCGCACTGCCGAGGACCTTGGGTTCCTGCTCAGGCGCGAAGAACATGAGACCCGCCCGCTGTCGCGCGCAGCGCTCGAAACGCTCTCCATCATCGCCTACCACCAACCCGCGACCCGGGCCGAAATCGAGGAGGTGCGCGGCGTCGCCACCGGCAAGGGCACGCTCGATCTCTTGATGGAGGCCGGCTGGGTCCGCATGCGCGGCCGACGCCGTACGCCGGGTCGGCCAGTCACCTACGGCACCACTGATGCCTTCCTCGATCACTTTGGTCTGGAACGCCTGTCCGACCTGCCCGGACTGGACGAACTCAAGGGTGCGGGCCTCCTGTCGGGTCGCCTGCCGGCTGATATGCAGATTCCGCTGCCGCTCGACGGCGCCCTGCGCGACGACGAAGATCCGCTCGATCCTGCCGATCTGGGCGATCTGGAGCCAGAAGATGAGGAAACGTGACCGTGAATCGGGTTTTCCCGAGGGTGAAAAGGAACACGTTCTTGTGTTCAGGTGCATTTGAACCTATTTCTCGGTCTATCTATCGCGTGTAACGCGTAACAGAGTTCTAGGGAGACCATTATGCACGCGCCGTCTATTTGGGGCATTCTCGTTGTTGCCGTCGTCGTTATCCTGCTGTTCGGCCGCGGGAAGATTTCCGGCATGATGGGTGAGGTTGCCTCCGGCATTAAAGCCTTTCAGAAGGGTATGAAGGACGACGACAAACCTGCCGAGCGTCTACATGCAGATGCGCCGAGCACCGTCGATGCCAAGGAAGTGGACAAGAGCAAGGACGCCTGAGCGGCACCACCTTGAACCATTTCACGAGAGGCGGCCTGGCCGTCGTCCGGAGACTGAATAAATGCTCGGCCTAGGCTGGACAGAGATGCTGGTGATCGGCGTGTTTGCGCTGATCTTTATCGGCCCCAAAGACCTGCCCGTTGTCATGGGCAGGATTGGCAAGGTGATTGGTCAGGTCCAGCGCATGGGACGCGAGTTCCAGCGCGAGATCAACAGGACCACGGGGCTTGATGAGGTGCGCAATCTGCGGACCTCGATTACCTCGCCGCTCAAGAAAACTGCCGACGAGATTCGCAAGGATTTCAACAGCATGGGCAAGGACGGTCAGGAGAGCCCCAGTGGCGCCTTGAAGCCGACCGATCCCAGGCAGGAGAGCGTGGTCGAGGCCATCCAGCAACAGGCCGGTATGGCACCTGCCAAGAAGTCTGCGGACGAAATGGCTGCAGAGTACGGCTTTACGACCAACAAGCCCGAACCGGTGAAGGCGCCGGCGCGGACATCCAGGGCGGCGGACAGCACAGCGACCGCGGCAAAGCCAGCCGCGGCCAAGTCTGCCACTGCCAAGTCTGCCACTGCCAAGTCTGCCACTGCCAAGTCTGCTAGTGCCAAGTCTGCTAGTGCCAAGTCTGGCACGGCGAAAGCCGCATCCGGAAAGTCACCAGCATCCAGGTCGGCCCGCAAACCGTCCGCAAAGGCTCAGGCTGCTGATACGCCTACCACCGAAACGGCAAAACCCATTAAGGCGCGCCCCGCGCGCAGCGCAACTGCGAAGCCCGCGCGCAAGGCGACAGTCAAGACCGCTGAGCCGGCCAAAAAACCGGCCAAGCCTCGCACCCCGCGCAAGAAGACTGCCGAAACGGCCGGAAAGACAGAATAAATGGCCGATACGCAGCCCAAGATCGATGACAAGAGCAAGCCCGAGATTGCTGACGAGCTCGCCGGCAGCGAAGCGCCACTGCTCGAGCACCTGACCGAACTGCGCAAGCGCCTGATCCGCAGCGCCATCGCAGTGGTGGCCTTGATGATGGTGTGCTTCATTTTCGCAGGTCAGATATTTGACGTTCTGCTGAACCCATACCGCTCCATATATCCCAACCCGGGCGATATGGAGTTGATCTATACTGCCCCGCAGGAATTTTTCTTCACCCAGCTAAACCTCTCGCTTTTTGGCGCTGTCTTCCTGGGTTTTCCCTATGTGGCTACCCAGATATACGGCTTTGTGGCGCCGGGGCTATACAAGCACGAGCGCAAGGCACTTATCCCGTACCTTGTCGCCACACCGGTGTTTTTCCTGCTTGGCGCATCCATGGTCTACTTCGTCGTGCTGCCGCTTGCGCTTGGCTTTTTTGCTGGTATGCAGACCGACGAAATCAAGTTGCTCGCCAGGGTCTCTGAATATCTTGGCCTCGCCACTACGCTCATCCTGGCCTTCGGCATCTGTTTCCAGTTGCCCGTCGTGTTGACGCTGCTGGCGCAGATCGATCTGGTCAATGTGAATATGCTTCGCAAGGGGCGCCGTTACGCGATCGTGGGCATTCTGGCCCTGGCCGCCCTCGTGTCTCCGCCTGATCCGATCTCGCAGATCGGTCTTGCCATGCCGATGTATGCTCTCTACGAACTCGCTATCCTGTCGGTCCGCTACGTGCAGAAGCGCCGCGAGGCGGCTTTGGCCGCACAGGATGCGGAGCTGTCTGGCTCATCCTCCGACTAGCTGCGCTCGATTTCGGGCGCAGTTATTCTGTGCCCGAAGCGCTCGCAGGCGTGTTCCGGGCTCGTCACCCAAGGCCTGCGCTAGCGATGAAGAGGCGGGCAGGGCCCGTAGCAAGCAATGTTCGATATCAAGTGGATCAGAGACAACCCTGACGCTTTCGACGCGGCCATGAGCCAGCGCAAGAACGTGTCCGTGCGGTCCTCCGATCTCATCGCGATCGACGAACGCCGCCGCGCCATCATCGTCAAGCTCAACGAAGCCCAGGAAAAGCGCAACAGCCTCTCCAAGCAGATCGGCCAGGCCAAGGCCCAGAAGGACGAGGCCAAGGCTCAGGCGCTGATGGCCGAGGTTGCCGCGCTCAAGGAGTACATCCCCACTGGCGAGGCCGAAGAACGCGCCGTGGAAAAGGAACTGCGCGACGCCCTCTCGGCCATCCCCAATATGGCGCTCGACGATGTGCCCTTTGGCGAGGATGAAGCCGACAATGTCGAATATTTCGGCGCCAATGGCACCGCCGAAACCGCTGCAAAGGCGCGTCCGGCCAGGCCGAGCTTTGCCTTCGCGCCCAAGGAGCATTTCGAAATCGGCGTCGCCGAAAAGGACATGGACTTCGAACTCGCCGCCAAGCTCTCCGGCAGCCGCTTCGTTGTATTGAAGGGCCAGATCGCCCGGCTCGAGCGCGCCCTGGGTCAGTTCATGCTCGATCTGCACACCACCGAGCACGGCTATCTCGAAGTCCAGCCGCCCGTTCTGGTCCGCGATGATGCCCTTTATGGCACTGGGCAGCTTCCCAAGTTTGAGGAAGATCTGTTCTTCACACCCCATGGCGAGGGTCGCTTGGCGTTGATCCCCACCGCCGAAGTGCCGATGACCAACTTCGTCCGCGAATCCATCCTTGCCGAAGAAGAACTGCCCCTGCGCTTCACGGCTCTTACGCCCTGCTTCCGCTCCGAGGCCGGCTCCGCCGGGCGCGATACGCGCGGCATGCTGCGCCAGCACCAGTTCGACAAGGTCGAGCTGGTCTCCATCACCACGCCCGAAGAATCGATCAACGAGCACGAGCGCATGCTCGCCTGCGCCGAAACCGTGCTGCATCGCCTTGGCCTGCATTATCGGGTGATGACGCTGTGCACGGGCGACATGGGCTTTGGTGCCCGCAAGACCTATGACCTTGAAGTCTGGCTTCCGGGGCAGGACACCTATCGTGAAATTTCCTCGGTTTCGGTCTGCGGTGATTTCCAGGCACGTCGCATGGATGCCCGCTATCGCCCATCCGGCGAAAAGCAGGCCCCGCGCTATGTTCACACCCTCAACGGCTCCGGTACCGCTGTCGGGCGCTGTCTGATTGCGGTGCTGGAGAACTACCAGCAGGAAGACGGCTCTGTGCTCATCCCCGAGGCGTTGCAGCCCTATATGGGCGGATTGACCTCCATCGGCGGCAAATAGATGAGCCTGCGCATCCTCATTACCAATGACGACGGTGTCGATGCGCCCGGCATCGCCATCATGGCCGATATCGCCCACGCGATGTCTGATGATGTGTGGATCGTGGCCCCGGACGGCAATCAGTCCGGAGCTGGGCATCGCTTCACCTTTGGCCGGGAACTGTCATTCGACTCCAGGGGGCCCAGGCGGTTCGCCGTCACTGGCGGCTCGCCCGCTGACTGCGTGGTTGCCGGCATGACCCATATATTGGGTGACAGGCCGGCGGACCTCGTGCTCTCGGGCGTCAACGCCGGCCAGAATCTGGGCGATATCGTCAATTGCTCGGGGACGGCAGCGGGTGCGCGCGAAGGTGTGCTGCAAGGCGCCATCGGCATCGCCATGAGCCAGTCCATGGACTACGAAGTCTCCCACAAGCCGGACTGGGCCAATGCCCGCCGCTACGGCGCCGAAGTGGTGTCGGCCATCCTGGCGGCGCATGACGGCGACGACGTCTTTTACAATGTCAATTTCCCGTTCTGCACCACCGAGGAAGTCGTCGGCCTTACTGCAGTCGCGCATCAGCGCTTCTCGCGTTCACCTATTCGCTATTATCCAAGCGACAATGAAGGCCAGTTTTTCATGGCCATCCCCGAAACACCCCAACCGCTCGATCCCGCGGCGGACTTCGAGGTCCTGCGCCGGGGTAATGCCATTACCGTGACGCCTTTCGCGCTTCAGCAGACTCATAACGGCGCCCTCAAACGGCTAGGTGGCCTCTCCCTCAAAAGGTCATAGGGGAAGCATTGCGCCTCCCGTTCATCTTTGGGGTCCAGGGCCGCCTCCTTAACCTTACCCACCTCTGAATCACCCCGATACGATTTCGCTCAAATCGCATCGACCTTAAACTCGTCTTTACCTTACCGGCGTAGCGTCAAGCTCAGTTGTTGAGTACCTGCGTACGAGTAAGCCGATGAGTATTCGCGTTTTTCCGCGGACCCATAGAAGTGCGGTCGCCGTTGCCGGTGTAATGATCGCCGCCGTTGGATTGTCCGGCTGTTCGAGCCTCGGGGGTCGCAGTTTTAGCGACAACACCGTCACGGGCTCGGTCGCGCAGTCGGCCCCCGCAACCCTCAATCAGCCCATGCCTCCGACCATAGGTGCGCCCCAGCCGGTGCAGGTTGCCAGCATGGAATTTCTGCCGCCGGCAAATGTCGGCGCAGCCTGGAACGGCGGCAATACGCTGCCAACGGCGCCGGTCAATGGCGGCTTCATGCAGCCCTCCGGTGCCACTTCGCCGATCGGAGCATCTGCCGCCACGGTGCAGACCCAGGCCCTGCCTGCATTGAGTTCGTCGTCATCTATGGGAAACACGCAAGCCATGCCTGCTCAGCAAAATCTTGCCCCGCTGCCGGCCGTTCCAGCCGCCGTCGCCATGGGCACCAATCCTTCCAGCGCCGCATTGCCGGTCAATTCCAACGTGCCGGTACAGGCCGACGCCAATGCCAATGCCTACACGCACACCATTGCGGGCGGCGAGTCGCTCTACACCATCGCGCGCAAATATGATGTGACCACTCAGGCCATCGTGCACGCCAATGGCCTGAGCTCGCCCGACAAGATCATTGTTGGCCAGAAGATCATCATTCCCGGTCGCTCCGATCTGTTGAATACTCAGCGCGTCGAAGTGGCCAGCGCCAGTCAGGACACGTCCGCGCCGGTCATGCCAGCCTCGCGACCGTCCAATCTGTCCGGGGGCAATGTCCTGCAGCAGGCGACCACCACGAAGTCCGCGCCGCCTGCGCCGGAAGTTGCGCCTTCTGGTGCCGAAGTAACCCAGGTCGCCTCTGTACCGACCACGCCGGTTCCGGCCGCTGAACCCACCGCCTCGGGCGAGAAATTCCATTGGCCCGTGTCCGGCCGTGTCATCACCGACTTCGCAGCCTCGCGCGGCACCGGCATCAACATCGATGTGCCCGAGGGGTCTTCTGTGAAGGCCGCTGAAAACGGCACTGTTATCTATGTCGGTTCTGGCGTCGAGGGCTATGGCAACCTCGTTCTGATCCGTCACCCCAATGGTTATGTCTCAGCCTATGCTCACCTGGCCTCGATGAGCGTCGCCAAGGGTGCCGTGGTCAGTCGCGGCGACACAATCGGCGCTGTGGGTCAGACCGGCTCGGTATCCAGGCCACAGCTCCACTTCGAGCTGCGCAAAGGCGCTACCCCGGTTGATCCGGTGCCACTGCTGGCAAGCTGAGGCGAATCCAGACCTCCAGATTGGAAAAGGCCGGAAGTGGTGCTCCGGCCTTTTTTGATTTGCCGTGCGTCGACAAATATCAAACGGCCTTGCCTTCTTCACCCGCCAGTGTCCGCACGAGCTGAATGGCGACCCGGCCTGAGCGGGAGCCGCGAGTGGCGGCCCATTCAATGGCCCGTGCCCGCAGCGTGTCCGCATCAATTGAGAGGCGATAATAGTCGGCATAGCCTGCGACCATGGCGAGATAGTTTTCCTGGTCGGAATTGTGAAAGCCAAGCCACAACCCGAATCGGTCAGACAAGGAAACCTTCTCCTCGACGGCCTCGCTTGGATTGATCGCAGTCGAGCGCTCATTTTCGATCATGTCACGCGGCATCAGGTGGCGGCGGTTCGAGGTGGCATAGAACAGCACATTGTCAGGCCGGCCTTCCAGACCGCCATCCAGGATCGTCTTCAAGGATTTGTAGCTGGTTTCCCCACTGTCGAAGCTTAGATCGTCACAGAAGACGATAAACCGCGCCGGCCCGGAGGCGATCGCGCGCATCAATTGGGGCAGGGACTCCAGGTCCTCCCGGGCAATTTCCACCAGCACGAGCCGCTCAAACTCCTCGCGGGCGCTGATATCGGCATGAATTGCCTTGACGAGCGAGGATTTGCCCATGCCCCTCGCACCCCATAGCAGGGCATTGTTGGCGCCATGACCGCGCGCAAACTGCTCGGTATTGGCAAGAAGAATATCGCGCACCTGATCGATGCCGCGCAGCATCGACAAGGGAACCCGGCTAACCTTGGGGATAGCCATCAACTGGCCACTTTCCCCCTGCCAATGATAGGCGTTAGCTTCTCCCAATTCGAAACGCTTGGCGCTCTCGTCCTGAGACACGGCGATTGCGATGGTCTCAAGCGCGTCCGCAATCCGGCTCAGATAGTCCTTGGTCTTCACCCTGTGGTCCTTCAGCTTTCACGCGGCAATCTGCGCGTCCTTATTGGCTTTGCAATACGCCAACCCCAAATGTATAGTCCGCGCGATTTTGGCCGGGGCGCAAGTGCAGGCAAGCCCGATAGCGTCCACCGCCTGTTGACACAGGACCGGGCCGCCCCTTCCTCCAACGCACGAAAAAAGAATCAATAAGGAGTTCGCTTGATGTTTGTAACGCCCGCCTATGCTCAGGACGCGGTTGGGGCCCCTGGTGGCATGGCTGACATCTTCATCCAGCTTATGCCGATCGCCCTTCTGGTGCTGATCTTCTGGCTTCTGATCTTCCGCCCGCAGCAGAAGCGCATGAAAGCGCAACAAGCCATGCTCTCGGCCATCCGTCGCGGTGATACCGTCGTGACCACTGGTGGCATTGTTGGGAAGGTCACCAAGGCCGTCGACGGTGAAGACCTCGAAGTTGAGGTTGCACAGGGTGTCAAGGTTAAGGTCGTGCGCGGCATGGTTGCTGATGTGCGCTCCAAGTCCGAGCCGGTCAACGACAACAAGCCCGCCTAAGGCTGGCACAGTCTGCTCGCCGGAGCCTTAGGGCTCCGGCTTTTGCTTTCAGGACGCTCTTCCATGCAGTTTTCGCCCATTCGTACCATTGTCATGTTCGCCATCATCGTGTTGGGCGTGCTCTTCGCGCTGCCCAGCATGTTGCCGCAAGCGGCACGCGACGCGCTGCCCGACTGGTTGCCGAGCGAAACCGTGGTTTTGGGTCTGGACCTGCAAGGTGGCTCGCACCTGCTGTTGCAGGTCAACGAAGAAAGCATTGTCACAGAACGCCTTGCCGATCTGCGCCGCGATGCACGCAGCATCTTGGCCAATGACAACGGCATCGGGAACATCATCACCACTGATCCGACGACCAACTCGATCACCATCGAACTGATGGATGCCAGCCAGCAGGCTACCGCCCTGACGGCCCTAGAGAATTTGCAGAACACGGTCGGCGGACAGATGTTTTCCGGCGTCGGTGGCACCAATGAGATCGCCATCGCTCCCCGTGGGGATAATCTCGTCACAGTTACGCTGACCCCCGAGGGTATCGAACAGCGCATGTCGAGCCTTGTGGCGCAGTCCATTGAGGTCGTGCGCAACCGTATCGACGAATTGGGAACAACCGAGCCGAGCATTCAACGCCAGGGTACCAACCGTCTTCTGGTCCAGGTTCCCGGTTTTGGCGATTCTACCCGCCTCAAGAACATCATTTCCCAAACGGCGCGCCTGACATTTCACATGGTCTATCCAGGCATGACCGCCGATCAGGCTGAAGCACAGGGGCTGCCCCCGGGCACCATGATCTTGCCCAGCCAGGACGGCTCGCGTGAATTGCTCTATGAAGACATCGCGCTTGGTGGTGAATCCTTGGTCGATGCACAGCCGGCCTATGACCAGCAGCGCAGTATCCCGGTTGTCAGCTTCAGGTTCGATACCCGAGGAGCGATCACCTTCGGTGAGATTACCTCCAACAATGTTGGCCAGCGCTTTGCCATCGTGCTCGACAATCAGGTCATCACCGCGCCCGTAATTCAGCAACCGATCACCGGCGGTTCTGGCCAAATCAGCGGGAGCTTCACCACCGCATCGGCCAACGACCTCGCCGTGCTGCTGCGCGGGGGCGCGCTTCCTGCCAGCCTTGATATTGTGGAGGAGCGTTCGGTCAGCGCCGGGCTTGGTGCGGACTCCATCCGCGCCGGTGTTACGGCCGGCATCATCGGCGCCATTGCGGTGGTTGTCTTCATGATGCTGGCCTATGGCCTGTTTGGTGTCTTTGCCAATCTGGCGGTGATCATCAATGTGGCGCTTATTTTGGGTGTGCTGTCCATGCTCGGGGCAACACTCACCTTGCCTGGCATTGCCGGTATCGTTCTGACCATCGGCATGGCGGTGGACTCCAATGTGCTGATTTTTGAGCGCATTCGCGAGGAGATGGCGGCTGGCCGCAGCAAGATTGCTGCCATTGAGGCGGGCTTCCAGCGCGCCATGGCCACAATTCTTGACGCGAACATCACAACGCTCATCGCGGCTGTAGTGCTGTTCTATCTTGGCTCGGGCCCGGTGCAGGGCTTTGCTGTTACGCTGGCCATCGGTATTCTGACTACGCTGTTCACGGCCTATCTCGTGACCCTGTTCATCGTCGGCCGCTGGTACAAGTGGGCGCGTCCGAAGACGTTGCGTATCCAGTTGCTGCGCATCATTCCAGACGGTACAAAAATACCGTTCATGGCTGTTCGAAGAGGTGTCATCGCCTTTTCGATAGTGGCCTCAATTCTGTCGCTGGGCTGGTTTGGCATTCACGGGCTGAACCTAGGCATCGATTTCCGTGGCGGTTCGTCCATGGAAATCCAGGCCAATGACGGCGTCGCCGAGCCCGGCAATGTTCGCGAAGCATTGTCCCAGCTTGGCCTTGGCGACGTGCAGGTGCAGGGCTTTGGTGAGGCCGACAGCCTGCTTGTGCGTGTCCAGACTCAGGATGGCGGCGCATCAGCACAGCAAGTCGCTGTTGAAGAGGTTCGACTGGCTGTCGAGGCACTCGACTACACCATGCGCGGTACCGAGACGGTTGGACCGACCGTTTCGAGTGAGCTGGCCATGACAGGCGCTATTGGCCTTGGCGTGGCCCTGCTGGGCATTCTGGTTTATCTCTGGTTCCGCTTTGAGTGGCAATTTGCCGTTGGCGCCATCATCTCGACGGCGCACGACGTCATCCTCACCATCGGCCTGTTTGCTTTTGTAGGGCTCGAGTTCAATGCCTCCAGCATCGCGGCGATCCTGACCATTGTTGGCTATTCTCTCAACGATACGGTCGTGGTCTACGATCGAATCCGCGAGTACCGTATGAAGTACAAGAAGGTGGCCCTGGCTGAGATCATTGATATCGCCATCAACTCCACCTTGCCGCGCACCATCCTGACTGGAACTACGACTTTCCTGGCGCTCATGGCCCTGGTGGTTTTTGGTGGAGAAGTCATTCGCAGCTTCACCATCTCCATGGCCTGGGGCGTTCTGGTTGGCACCTATTCGTCCATCTTTATCGCCGCACCCATCCTGATCTATCTCGGTCTGACTTCTCGGGCCGATCAGGCAGATGGAGGCAAGGACGTGACTGATGCCGAAGAATCCTCGGACAGTGCTGCAGGCTGATCGTTCATGAGCGCCCTCGAAAAAGGTCGCTTTCCGCGCCAAGTGGGCATTGATGCCTATGGCAATGGCGGCTTCCGCTTTGCCGAAATGTCCCACAAGGGATCCCTGCTTTGTCTGCCCGAGGGTATGCAAAGCTGGGGCGTGACCTCGGCTGATGCACTGACGCTTGAGAGCCTGAGCCCCGTTCTGGCTCAGGCGTCAAAACTTGATGTCCTCCTGATCGGTCTGGGGACGGATATTGTGGCCATCGATCCGGCAATTCGTCAGGCGCTCCGCGATCACAGGATCATTATCGAGGCAACTCAGACCGGCGGCGCCGTGCGGACTTACAATGTCCTGCTGGCCGAGGAACGCGCAGTCGGTGCGGCGCTTATCGCCGTGGAAAAGGCCCGCTGATGGCGGGCGAGAGCTTCGACTTTGCCGCGCAAGCCTTGCGCCAGGGGGATCGCGACCGCTATCTTGCAACTCTCGTCTTGCCTGCCGCGGCGCGTCCGGGTGTCACCGCGCTTTACGCCTTCAATACGGATATCGCCACCGTACGGGACCGCGTTTCCGGTCCACAACCGGGCGAAATCCGGCTGCAATGGTGGAGCGACGCCATAACGGGGCAGGGGCACGGTGCCGTGCAACAGAACCCCTTGGCCGCCTCCCTTCTTGAAACGCTTGAGCGCTACCAATTGCCGACAGGTACCCTGCTGCGCCTGATCGGAGCGCGCCGCTTCGATCTCTATGACGATCCCATGCCCGATCTGGAAACCTTTGAAGGCTACGCCGGGGAGACCGCCTCGACGCTGTTCCAGCTCGCCGCCATGATCCTAAACGAGGGCGAGCCGGTCGAGCCGGGTGATGCTGCCGGTCATCTTGGGGTCGGCCAGGCCATGATCGGTCATCTTCGCGCCTTTGGCTTTGTCTCGGCGCAAGGCCGCATCATGCTGCCCTGGTCGATCCTGGAAGCCAACGGTGTGCGAGAGGAAGAAATATTTGCCGGTCAGGAGAGCGAGGGGCTGCACGCGGCCCTGAGTCAGATTGCTGAACTGGCACGCGACCATCTGGACAAGGCGCGGCTGGCCATAGCCCAATTGCCGTCTCCACTGCGTCCGGCCTTTGCCGTTCTACCGGTCCTTGAGGCGCAACTCGAGCTTTGGCAAAAGCAAAGCACCAACCTCTACGCGGCCCCACAGGATGATGCCGACTGGCGCAAGATTGCGCGCCTCGCCTGGTGGACGCTGCAGAACCGATAGAGCCTGCCGGGCTTCACATTTCCGCTTCACTATCGGCGATTGCGGCAAACGTCCCAACCATCCGTGCCGCGATCTGCTCGTTTGACAGGACCTGGGCGGTGACGGTCAGCCGCGCCTTGCCGTGCCGGTCCAATTGGCGGGAAAAGCGATCCCAATCCAGTCCGTCGAGCCGTGCGATCGCCCGTGCCGAGCCAGAAACGGGTCTCAGATAGTCTATTTCAGAACGGCTGACCACGAGTTCGCCGGCGAACTGCTCCTCCTCGAGCCGAAGATGCACGACCGACCACGCCGCCAACAGCGCAAGGGTGGCAATGCTGCCGCCAAACATGGTGCCGTGGACATTGAGATTGGGGGGCAGGGGCGCTTCAAGTACGACTTCTGTGCTGCTGGCCGAGACAACTGAAACAGCCATCGACCGCGAAAGCGGCATGTGGGTGCAAAGGTACTCGGCCAGCGCCGAAGCCGTCATGCCCAGGCCCTGAGGTCATCAAGCGCCCGGCTCGTGATGGCCCGTCGTTTGGCAATAGTCCTTTCCGGGCCGCGCCAGCGCTTCACGCCTTCGGGCTTGCTGACCGTCACCTCCGGAAACAGGCCAAAATTGACGTTCATCGGTTGGAAGCTGCGTGCGCCGCTATAGCTCTCTGCCTCGATGTGCCCGCCGGTAATGTGGCCAATCAAGGCGCCCAGCGCCGTCGTGGCCGGCGGAATTGCAAGCGATCCCCCCAGCGCCTCGGCGGCTGTCATCCGGCCAGTGATCAACCCGACCGCGGCGCTTTCCACATAACCTTCGACGCCCGTCACCTGTCCGGCAAAGCGAATGCGTGGATCAACTTTCAGCTTGAGATCCGGCGCCAACACCTTGGGCGAATTGATGAATGTATTCCGGTGCAACCCGCCAAGCCGCGCAAACTGCGCGTTCTCCAGCCCCGGAATCATGCGGAAGATTTCTGCCTGGATGCCGTAGCGCATCTTGGTCTGGAACCCGACCATGTTCCACAGCGTACCCAGCGCATTGTCCTGCCGTAGCTGCACAATGGCATAGGGTTTGACCGTCGGATTCCGCGGATTTGTCAGGCCCACCGGCTTCATCGGGCCGTGGCGCAAGGTTTCCACCCCGCGCTCTGCCATCACCTCAATCGGCAGGCAGCCATCGAAATAGGGGACCTTTTCCCAATCCTTGAATTCGTGCAGAGGCGCGCTCTTCAGAGCCTCGACAAAGGCGAAGTACTGATCCTGGTCCATTGGCAGGTTCAGATAATCCGCTCCCGTACCGCCCGGCCCGACCTTGTCATAGCGCGATTGTTTCCAGGCGATGTCGTGGTTGATGCTGTCATAGTGCACGATCGGCGCGATCGCGTCGAAAAAGGCCAGCGAATCCTCGCCTGTCTTTTCCAGGACGGCCTCGGCCAGCGCCGGAGAGGTCAAGGGACCCGTCGCAATGATTACGTGCTGCCACTCGCTCGGTGGCCAGCCGGCGATTTCCTCGCGCACAATGCTGATATTAGGGTGGTTTGATATCACCTCTGTCACCGCGCGCGAAAACCCGTGCCGGTCGACGGCAAGGGCACCACCTGCCGGCAATTTGTGCTGGTCAGCCGCGTGCATGATGACCGAGTTGCAGCGCCGCATCTCTTCGTGCAGCAACCCGACGGCGTTCTGCTCATGGTCATCCGAGCGGAAAGAGTTGGAACAGACCAGTTCCGCCAGTTCGTCGGTTTGGTGCGCGTCGGTCTCCCGCACGCCCCGCATCTCGTGGAGTATGACCTTGGCACCGGACTCTGCGGCCTGCCATGCGGCTTCGGATCCGGCCAGGCCACCGCCGATAATGTGAATGGGTTCATGTGACATGGCGAGCCAGATACCAAGCCCGCGGGCTTGGAGCAATCGGCGTTTTCGCGTGTCCGGAGCACGAGAGCTCCGAAAACAAAAACGCCCGCATCTCAAAGAGAGGCGAGCGTTCGGTTTACGATGTTTGAGCCGTCGATGTTATAGAGCGTCGGCATGATTGCGAGCAACGCGGCTGATGTCGGTGCGCGAGATGCCCAGGTCATTGAGCTGGCGGTTGTCGAGAGCGGCAAGCTCACGGACGGTCTGCTGGTAGGCGGCCCATTTCTTGAAGGTCTTACGAATGTCCATCGGATGTCTCCTGTTGTTTACGAACAGAGATATAGGTCCACTTATCTCCAGTGAGGAGATAGAGAATGGTCAAACTAGCTATGCAATTGGTGCAAGGCTTGGGCAGTGCCTGTTAAGTAGCCATTCATGGATCGGGCAAGAAGAAGGCCGCCGGATGGTCAACCGGCGGCCGCCTGAAATAGGTTTGCGTGGTTCGGAAAGTCAGCGGTCGAAAAGGGACCGCGTCATTTTGGAGAAGTCAGGGCCAGAAATCCCCAGCAGATCGGCGTCTCGCGTTGAAGGAACGTCCATTTCCCGCAACGCTTGCTTGACATCGACCAGACGCTTTAAGCGCCAGACGGCTCGCACAAACATGGGTCGAATCCCTTTTGGTTGATCGCGATGCATGGGGAGGATGCACGTCTAGTCCGGGCCCAGCTAGCGTCGCGCGGACACCCCCTGCATGCGTCAAGCGCATGGAAAGTTCATAGAAATGACGCAATAGCCGTGCTGGGCGGTGACCATGCGCAATTCTGGGACTGTTGGATTGAGGTATTCCCCATGCGTCCACCATGATTTCCCTTGTGTCATCGGCCCCAAATCAACACACTCCGGCAACTGATTTGAGGATTCGATGGTGCGGCAAGGCGCGCATGTCATTGTTGTGGGCAATGAGAAGGGTGGTTCGGGCAAGTCGACCACCGCCTTCCATCTGGCCGTGTACCTGCTCTACCAGGGCCACAAGGTGGCCTCTATCGATGTCGACAGCCGCCAGCAGACTCTGACGCACTATGTGCGCAATCGACGGGACTGGGCGCGGGCCAAAGGCCTCAGCGTGCCGCACACGACGCACTATCATCTTCCGCTGGCCCGCGGTGACTCGGCCCGCGAAAACCATCGTATCGAGTTCGACCTGTTTCGTCAGGCCATTGGCGAGGTCGAGGGCACGGCCGATTTCATCGTTATCGACACCCCAGGCTTTGATACCAATCTGGCGCGTTTGGCCCATTCCCTCGCCGATACCTTGATCACACCGGTCAATGACAGCCTGATCGACCTCAGCGTTATGGCCCAGGTTGACCCGGTGACTGGAGAGCCCCGTGAATTGAGCCATTATGCAAGGCTGGTGCAACGCGCGCGGTCCGAACGCCTGGCCATTGATGGTCGTAATATCGACTGGGTTCTGGTCCGCAACCGCATCTCGATGCTCTCATCAAGAAACATGCGTCAAGTGCAGACCATGCTCGAGCGCATCGCCATGCGGCTTGGCTGCCGCGTTGCCGATGGTATTGCCGAGCGGGTTATTTTCCGCTCACTTTTCGCCACGGGGATGACCGTGTTCGACCCCCTGGACGATGAACTGCTGGGTGGTGTGCCATCCATGTCGCATATGAGCGCGCGGCAGGAATATCGTTCGCTGGTCAACGCGCTAAACCTGCCGGCCAGTCGGCGTGCCGAGGCGCGCAGGGAAGTTCTCGCACGGCCGCCGCGTGACGTGAACCGCTTCAGCCATATGGCCCACAACGATTCCTGAACCCGCGATTAGCCGCGCGCATAGGCAATCTTGCGTGAATTGTCCGCAGCCACGGTTGACTCGCGGGCGTCATAGATCGCCCGGGCCTCGACAATGGCCCCATGGTTTTCCGCTGACCAGTCCCACAAGGCACTGATCGGCACCTGCAGGGTCTTGCCCAGTTCGGTCAGACTGTATTCTACCCGCGGCGGAACCTCGGGATAGATGGTGCGCGTCACCAACCCGTCACGCTCCAGATTGCGTAACGTCAGAGTCAGCATGCGTTGGGAAACGCCATTGATCAGGCGCTTGAGTTCGTTGAAACGCAGGATTTCGTTCTGGCCCAACATGCCGACGACCAGGACGCTCCACTTGTCGCCAATGCGGTTCAGCACATCCGACATGGCCGAGCAATTGGAGTGCTGCGAAGTATCGGTAAGTGACATCTATGTGCCTCCTTGTCTGCGTAACCCAGTCACTAATATAGACACAGTTACTAGTCTATACCAGGGTGCAACGCAATCGGGAGGAGATATGCCATGAGTGGATCAGATACAAAGAAGGGTTGGAACATCGCGCTATGGGTTGGCCAGGCCCTGCTGGCCGGCGTCTATGTGATGGCCGGGTTCATGAAGGTAAGCCAGCCCATCGACGCCTTGGTGGCGTCGGGCCTCACTTATGCCGGCGACTACCCCGAATTGCTGACCAGATTTGTCGGCACCATTGAAATTCTGGGCGCCATCGGCATCATCCTGCCGGCTGCTACCCGTACCCTGCCTGGTCTGACGCCCCTGGCAGCGGTTGGTTTTTCGGTGATTCAGGTTCTGGCATTTGGACTGCACACAATGCGTGGCGAATACGGCGTTCTGCCGGTCAACATTGTCCTGCTGGCGTTGTCGCTTTTCGTTCTTTGGGGGCGCTTGCTTAAGGCGCCAGTCACCGCTCGCAGCGCATAACACTCGGCCAAATCCGACAATTGGCACCGAGACTTTACGACGGTCCAACCGATGGCGCTCCGGCGTGGTGCTCGGCAGCATAAAGGCCGAGATAGAAGTCAAGGTCTCCGGTGCGCAGCCCCAGCGCTTCCAAAACTGCCCCCATGAAACTCACGGGTGCGGTTCCCGGCGCGGTGATGATGCCGCGATCAAGAATGGCCCTTGGGGACCCGATAAAGAACGCGCCCCCGCCATATCCAGTCTGTGGCAGGCTCTCGGGACCATTCGCCGTGTGGCGCCTGTCATCGAGCAGTCCGGCACGGGCCAGCGGAATGACACCGTCGCAGATCCCGCCAATCACCACGCCCGCCGCCTGGGCAGATTGCAGCAATTTGGTCAGGTCGGGGCCGTCCGGCTGTTGCCAGATGCTACCGCCATTGACCAGCAGGGCGTCGTAGTCGGTGGGATTGATCTCTTCGATGGCAAGCTGGGGCGCCAGCCTTAGTCCACCTGCGGACGTGACCGGTTCGCCGCCGGGCGTCGCAAAGCGGGTGTCGAGCCGGTAATATTCTCGTGCGCCGGCATTGAGCAATGCGGTTTCCCAATCGGCGAAGCCGGGCGTCAGTATCGTCAGCAAGGTGGTCATCATCTGTCTCCATTTCGTTGATGCAACGGTGTACCTGTGGTGTGACAGGCCGTGTCAGCACCTTCACATGGCTGTCAGGTGCCCGGGCCTCGCTTGAGCTTGCCTGGATCGGCTGGTATGAGGGGCCCGCTTTCCGAAATGCCGTATGGAGTCGCTCCACCTTGCTGCTTGTCCGTCGATTGCTGCTCGCCCTGGTCCTGACCTTTGCCGGCCTGAACCAGGCCTGGGCCAATCCAATGCTGCTGGTTGATCGTGCGACCTTACAAGTGCTCTATGCGGAAGAGGCCGGCCAGCCTTGGCATCCCGCCTCGCTGACGAAGCTGATGACGGCCTATGTGACCTTCGAGGAACTGGCCAAGGGCACGGTAACCCTTGATACGCCGGTGACCATTTCGCGCAATGCCTATAACCAGGCGCCGAGCAAATCCGGCCTCAAGATCGACAGCACCGTATCCCTCAAGGACGCGCTTTACATTCTAGTGGTCAAATCGGCCAATGACATTGCTGTCGCCATCGCCGAAACGGTCGGTGGCAGCGAGTCAGACTTCGTCGCCAAGATGAACGAGACCGCCGGGCGCATGGGGCTGACAGCTACCAATTTTGTCAATCCGCACGGACTGCATGACCCGCGCCAGGTCTCCTCGGCGCGCGACATGGCCATTATCGCGCTCTATATCGAGCAGAGTTTCCCGCAATACATGCCCATGTTCCGCACTGGCGTGGTCAATCTGGGCAAGGCGCGCCACGAATCCAACAACGGCCTTCTCGAAGGCTTTGCCGGGACCACCGGCATGAAAACGGGCTATGTCTGCGCGTCCGGCCTCAATATCGTCGCTACGGTCAATCGCAATGGGCGCCAGCTTCTGGCGGTGGTGCTGGGCGGCTCATCCGGTCGCGAACGCAATGAACGAGCTGCCGAACTGTTTCTCAATGCCCTTGGCGGCCGATTGCAACCGACCGGTCAGAGCGTGTTGTCGCTTGCCAATGCCGTCGGCGCCGCGCCTGTCGACATGCGACCTCTGATCTGCGGCAAGGACGCCAAGGAATATGTGGCGGCCCAGGAAGCGGCCTTCCCGATGGGCCTGAAAGACCAACCCTCTTATTTGACCGAAGAGCTCGCTGTTGTCGAATACACTGCCATCGATCTTGGCCGCATCCGCACCGGCATTGCCCTGCCGCGGCCCCGTCCGGCGCACATGCCGATCTTCGGCACGCCCGCGCCGGTCGAAAGCGCTGCTATCGAGAACGTCCTGCGCCCCGGCCTGACTGCCGGCGGCCTCGATATCGCCCTGCCGCGTCCGCGTCCCGCCGATCTCTAGGCCGGGCTGGCGGCCCCAACGGTCACTGTAAACTCCATGTGGTCTTCGGCCGTCGCCACGGCGCAATCGTGCCCGTTCTGCCGGCAATGCAGCGGAATATCGATCCGCGCCATCGGATCACTCGCCAGCACCACGATTGTTGTCCCCTTTGTCGCGTCGGTCAGGCGCTTTTCGAGCTTAAGAACGGGCAGGGGACATTTCAGCCCCCTGGCGTCAATCGTTTTGACCTCAGTTGCCAAGGACCAGCACCCAATAGACGCCGTAGCTTGATGATGGATTATAGGCCACGGCAACGCCGGCCTTGCTCGCCGGGGCAGCCAGGCCAACAGCGTCGGCGGCGTTGTTGCGCCAACCCGAGAACGTCTCGGCAAAGCTGGAATAGCCGGCGCTCAATTTCATCTGCACCAATGCCTGCGGCTTGGTCGGAGCAGCGCCGGTCTGCGCATATTGACTGGCCAGCGCCTGTGCCGTCGCATTCAGGCCTGAATCCGCAGTCAGTGGCGCCACGCCGCGGGTCGCACGATAGGCATTGATCAGGCCGATGGCCTGCTGTGAATCAAGCCGCGCATTGGGCTGGTCCATACGCGCGGACAGCGCCGGGGCCAACGCGGCCGGTGCCGTCGCGCCGCCAAATGAGGAGCAGGCGGCAAGCGCCAGAACCGTTCCCGCCGCCGCCGCGCTTTTTGCCAGCTTGCTGATGATCTTCGACATGTTTTTCCTTCCGGGAGAAATCCGGGCGTCCTGGCTTCTAGCAGTCAACACCTTCGCCCGCATTAACGGCGTGGGGGTGGATGAAACTGGAGTGGCGCTTAGAAAATCCTGAATTGGACACCTGGGCTGGCCTTAACCAATGGCAGTGAGAAGACAGCGCAAAAGGGGCAGCATTGTGAGCCGGATCGATCCTGAACGACGCTTGTCGCACCCTCAGCCGCCACGGTCCTTGCCGCCCGCTATCTCACAACCGGCATGATCCGGGTGACATTTGGCGGGCTGGAACTGTCGGACTTCCCGGAAACCGGCATTGCGGACGAATATCTGCGCCTTTTCTTCCCCGATCCGGATACCGGCCACTTGCATCTGCCCCATATCGATGAGGAAGGGCGTTGGACCTACCCCGTTGGAGGCCGAGAGGCGATCCGGTGTTCGACATACACCGTTCGCCGTCACCGTCGGGATGACGGGCAAGTCGATATCGATTTCGTGGTGCACAAGGGCGGTCTCGCCAGTGAATGGGCGCAGCAGGCAAAGCCCGGTAACACGATTACCGTTAACCGCCCGCGTGGCCTCTATGCCCCGCCCAGGGACGTCACCTGGCAATTGCTGGTTGCAGACGCCACTGGTTTGCCGACACTGGCCCGCATTCTCGAGCAAACGCCGGCTCAGGTACAGTCCCGGGTCTTTGTCGAAGTGGCGGAGGTCGAGCACGAACAAAAATTGCCGCATCACCCCAAGGCCACGATCACCTGGCTGCACAAGAGCGGCAATGGCGCCGCGCCCATCCGCATGGAAGATGTCGTGCGCGCCGTGCCCCCTGCCTTCGGGCAGCGGCTATGTCTGGGTCGCCGGGGAACAGCGCGTCGTCCGGGCCATTCGCAAATATGTGCGCCATGAGTTGAAGCTACCGCCCGAGCGGTACCAACTGGTTGGCTACTGGACCCAAGAAGGCGAAGCCTGGGAGGCAAAGTGGGAAGCCTTGCCCGACGCGGTCAAGCACGCCATCGAGGCTGGCTGGGCCTCGGATTGGGACCGGGAAGACCTGCGCGACGAATATGACGCAACCTTGGAAAAGTTCGGGCTCTGATCCTGCTTGCCCACTTGCCGCGCAGGCGATACCAGCGCTGCATGACAAGACTGGGCTTTCTGGGTGCCATGAATCGCGATCTCGTCGTGCAGCAGGACTGCGCGACGGTCCTCGATGCCCTCCGCATTGATGGTTCTCCCTTGGTCGAAACACCCGTTTCCGACGAGGAGGCGCAGCGCGGGGTCGAGCTGCTGCAGCGTCTTGGCGCTGCCGACTATCTCGGCGGCTCCGCCTTCAATGCCGCCCGTGTAGCGGCTCGGCTCAATGGCAACCATGAGATTGATCTGGCCTTTTTCGGTGTTGCTGGCACACTGGGGCAATCCCGGCCGCATCTCGAGGCTCTCGACGGCTGGGGGGTCGACGCGTCGGGCGTAGAAACAAGTGCGGTCCCGCCAGCCACCTGCCTTGCCATCGTCGAACAGGCCGGCCGCACACTTCTGACCGCCCATGGCGCCAATGCCGCCATCGCAAACTGGCTGGAACGCGAGCAGGCGGCTTTGGCCGCTGCCATCGCCCGCTGCGACGCCATCCACGTCACCTCATACCTCGATCCGGCATCGCCTGAATTGATCGCCCGGATCCTGCAACGCGCCCGCATCGACAATCCGGAGCTGATCGTGTCGCTCGACCCCGGCATGGCCTGGATTGCGCCGGGTGGAGACGGGTTCGCCCGCCTTTTGGCCCAGACCAACATACTGCACCTCAATAGCGAGGAGTTCACACGTCTCCTGGGAAAGGCAAGCCCGGCCGAAATTGGCGCTGGTCTGCAGCCCGGCTGGCTGCTCGTTGCAAGGACGCATGAGTGTGTGACGCTGCATTCGGAGAAAGGCTCTGCCACCTATGCCCCCGAGCTACAGAACAGAGAGGTCAGGGATGCGACCGGGGCAGGGGATACGTTTTGTGGGGCATTTCTTTGGTCCTATTGTCAGGACATGACCCGCCCACAACGGGCGGTGGCTCTGGGCTTTGCCCTGGCGCGCCACAAGGTTGGCATGGCCGGACCACTCACCCTGGCAGACGCTATTCGGCGCGAGATCGTCACAAAGATAGAGAGGGCGGAATGGTGATCCCGACGCGATTCGAACGCGTGACCCCAGGATTAGGAATCCTGTGCTCTATCCTGCTGAGCTACGGGACCAGCCGAGGATCGACGTACCAGCAGGGGGCAGGAGTTGCAAGATGGCGAAGATGAATGCCAGCCATGGGTAATGATGTAGTGCCATTCATTCTCTTCCCCGATGACCGCTTTCACGCCGCCGCAGCGCCCGCCGCAGTGGACTCGGCGCTCATGCAAATCGGGACGAAACTGCTGGACGCCGCGCAGGCAGCGCAGGCCTATGGGCTGGCGGCAGTCCATATCGGCATGCTGGCCCCTGTCGCAGTTGTTAGCATCGTCCCACCACCCGGCCGCGATTATCGCGTTCTGTTCAATCCGCGCGTCATCGAAACCGGGGGCGACCCGGTCTCTGGCAAGGAAGGATCGGTGTCCATGCCCGGTGTCGAGGTCGAGATCACGCGACCCAGCTTTGCCCGGATCGGCTTTGAAGACGAAGCCGGCGCCATAGTGGAGTTGGAGTTGACCGGGTTCCCCGCCCGCGTTGTCCAGCATGAGATCGACCAGGTGAATGGAATCTTTTTCCTAGATCGGCTGTCACGGCTCAAGCGCGAAGCGGCCATCAAGCGATATGCCAAGCTCACGCGCCGCATGGGTTGATCCGGGGGTGCCGTTTCGCTAAACGGTGCCCCACACACAAAGGAAGACAAATGCGCACGGAAATCGAAAAGACCGTCGCCGAAATCGAGCAGGTTCTGACCCTGCTGAGGAGGCATCTTTGACTGGGATACAGCTCAACTCCGTCTCGACGCGCTGACCGCGCAAACCGAATCTCCAGAATTCTGGAATGATCCTGAAAAGGCCCGCGTCACCATGCGTGAGCGCGACGAACTGGACGTTGCCGTCAGGACGGTGCGCGAGCTCGAAGCTGGTATTCGGGACAATTGCGAACTGATCGAACTGGGCGAAGCCGAGGGCGATGAGGAGATCGTGCGCGACGCCGAAAACGCTCTGCTCGAACTGATGCAGACAGCGCGGCGCACCCAGATCGAAACCCTGCTCTCCGGTGAAGTCGACAGCAATGATTGCTACGTCGAAATTCACTCCGGCGCCGGTGGCACCGAGAGCCAGGACTGGGCCAACATGCTTCTGCGCATGTACACCCGCTGGGCCGAGGCTCGGAAGATGAAGGTCGACACCATCGAAATGCACGATGGTGAAGAGGCCGGCATTAAGTCCGCCACCATCATGATCAAGGGGCATAATGCCTACGGTTGGATGAAGACCGAGAGTGGCGTGCATCGCCTCGTGCGGATCAGCCCGTACGACTCGGCCGCGCGCCGTCACACCAGCTTCTCAAGCGTCTGGGTCTACCCGGTTGTGGACGACAATATCGACATCGAAATCCGCGAAGCCGATCTAAAGGTCGATACCTACCGCGCCTCTGGTGCCGGTGGGCAGCACGTCAACACCACCGACTCGGCCATCCGCATCACCCACGTGCCCACTGGCATCATCGTGGCGTGTCAGCAGGAACGCAGCCAGCACAAGAACCGCGCCACGGCCATGAACATGCTCAAGGCCCGGCTCTACGAGATGGAACTGCAGAAGCGCGAAGAAGCGGCCAACGCGCAGGCCGCCAGCAAGACGGATATCGGCTGGGGCCACCAGATCCGCTCCTACGTCCTGCAGCCCTACCAGATGGTCAAGGACCTGCGCACTGGCGTCGAAAGCGGCCAGCCCTCGGTCGTGCTCGACGGTGGGCTGGACGAATTCATGGAAGCCGCACTCGCCCAGCGCGTCGGCGTGGCGACAGACGTGTCAGCCGAAGACTAGCCCTGGCAGCAAATGAAGAACCCGGACACCGTCCGAGGTCTTCATTTGCTAGTTCAGCATCGCCAGAATGCGCTTGCCGGTATCAAGAAAGGGCTTTGGGTCGACGCTCTTGTCGGCACGGTGCACCTCAAAATGCAGATGCGGTCCGGTCGAGCGACCAGTCGAGCCCACTTTGGCGATTGGCGTGCCCGTTTGCACCCTTTGACCCTTTTGCGAGAGAAATGCGCTCAGATGGGCATAGCGCGTCACCAGCCCGTTTCCATGTGCTACTTCCACCACCTTGCCATAGCCTGACCGTAGCCCGGCAAAGATGACCACGCCTTTGCCCGCACTCAATACGGTCGTTCCTGTCGGCGCGGCAAAATCGAGCCCGGAGTGAAAAGCGCGGCCCCCTGTAAAGGGGTCTTTCCGATTGCCATAGCCCGAACTCTGGCGGAAGTTCCCCACGATGGGCATATGCACGGGCGCCAGTTCCAGACTGTCCCGCGCCGCCTTGTATTGCAGCAGGGCCTCCATTACCGCGTTGGCGTCATCGAGCGACGGAGAAGCCACGTCCGCACCGCCCTCGGCCGCCAACAGGGGCCCACCGACGCCACTCAGCGCGGTCTGGGGAAGGTCCACTTCGATACCGATCTTGGACAACTCGCCGATTATGCTTGCCGTACGCTCAGTCGCGGCGCTGGCAATGCCATTCATCGCCTGTTGTGTTTCGTCCATCATCTGGACCACAGCCGCCGAGGTGGCCGCAACATCCGGATTGCCATTGGCTGTCGTCGGCGTGTGGGGAATCTGTTCATCAACACCCCCCAGGGCCGCCAGGCCGAGCTCGTCGGCTTTGGTCACCAGTGCCCGGACAAGCTGGTGTTGTTCCAGCAAAGCCTCCTGCTGCACCGATAGTTCCTGGAGCTGCAGATTGATATCGCCCGCCTGGGCATAATTGCGCGATTGCAGGCGATCAATTTCGACCCGCATCTGCGCCAGCCTGTCTTCATAGGCCGTGACGACCATCTCGTTTTGTCCGCTGAGCAGCCGGGCAATGTCTGGCGCCATCAGCAGAGCGGTGCCCTGCAGCGCATTGCCGCCGAGCAGCAGTACAAACATACTGTAGAACAGCGCGGGGTGGACGCCACGCCGCACTGGCCGGCTGTTCCCGCCTTCAGAACTGGCAGAGTGACCCAACGCTACAACCCCCAAACGCGCCAAACATGGTTAGTAAACTATGCTGGCGTTTGGTTAAGAAAGGCGAAAGCGCTGCTAGTTGCGGTCCGAAGCAAGGACCTCATCTAGCGCTGCCAGCACCTTGGCAGCATGCCCCTTGATGCGGGTCGCACGGATGATGCGGGCGATCTTCCCCTCTGCATCAATGATGAAGCTGGTCCGCACCAGCCCCATGAACTCACGGCCATAGAGCTTTTTGAGCTGCCACAGGCCGAAAGACTCAATCATCAACAGGTCGGGATCGAACGCAAGCGGAACCTTGAGATCGTACTTGGCACGGAATTTCAGGTGGCTTTCCTGCGTGTTGGGCGACACCCCAACCAGAAATGTGTTGCGAACGCTGAACGCATCTGAGAGCGCTGAGAATTGCTGGTTTTCGTCGGTGCATCCGCCCGAGTCGTCCTCGGGGTAGAAGAACATAACCACAGGATTTCCAATCAGCTCTGCCTTCGCGATGATTGAGCCGTCATCACGGTGCAGGACAAAGTCGGGTGCTGGGTCGCCGGCTTTAAGATGTGTCATGGCCTATCCTGTGCTGCTGCTTGAATAGAGGGTGTCAGCGCCACATTCCAGCCGGTATCATCAATCAATGCACCGCTTGAGGTGGATGATTCTGTTTCCGGTGGGAGGGGTTGACCCAGCCGATCTTTGACGTGGTGGCAGTGAACCAACTAGCAGAACCAGATCCGTCTCAGGCGCCGCCATCAGACAGGCAGGCTCGCTCGGCCGGATTTCGCCGCGCGCGTCGAATTGCGGTCTGGGTTCTGGGTGTGCCCAGCCTGATCCTGCTCATCCTCTACGCGATTATGCTGATTACGCCGATCCGCGTTCCCTTTACCGGCCAGGCTATCCGCAGTTTCGTGCAGAATTTCGTGGCCGAGTCGGCCGATTTGCAGATGGGTGACATGGCGCTCGCGCTCGAAGGCGGTGTCTGGCCAGTCATCCAGTTCGCGCCCGTCTCCTATACCGACAGCAAGTCCGGCGCCCGCGTACAGATGGAGGCCCTGGAAGTGGGCTTTTCTCCGGCCCGCGCCCTGTTCGGTCAGCCGGGTACCACCATCACCATTGTCGGTCCGCATGTGCAGATCGTCCAGGACCTCTATGGCCCGCGCCCAGGAACGCTTGAGGTTGAGGAGAATCCCGAGGGTGGGCCGCCAATTGTACGGGTTCTCGAAGGCGACGATAGCTTTCCGGCCGTTGCGATCTCGTCGGAAGGCATTTCTTTCGATAAGGGCGTTGCACCGCCCATGCGTTCGGACAATGACTGGCTGATCTACAATCTGGAGGCCAGTGAACTGGCCATCGCTGACCTCGTCGAGCAGACCACACAGGGGCGTTTCTCCCGGCTCGTCGTCCGCGACGGGCTGATCGATATGGCAGACCCCATTTACGGCCTGTTCCGGCAGTTCGAGGCGGTATCGCTCGAAATTGGACCCGTGCCTGGTGAAGAGCGGGTGACCGGCGAGTTCAGCGCGCGTATCGGCGGCCAGACTGTTGTGGGCACAATTGATCGTTCGGTCGACCCGGATGGTGTCAGGCGTCTCCAGGCCGATCTGACCAATCTCGATTTTTCCGCCTTTGTGCCCTTCATCGACGATCGCGACAGCGTGGCCGCAATGCGCGGCGCGGGCTCGATCTCGATCGACGTGACCTTCACCGCCGACGAGGGGAAGCTCGTGGGGGGGGGCTTCAAGCTTGATTTGACCGGCCTCGATCTGCGTCTTGCTGATGACTATTTCCCCGTGGCGAGCTCGATACTTGATGTCACCTGGAATCCGGAGCTCGGCCAATTCCGTCTCGCCGAGGGAGCATTGCGGATAGGGCGTTCGTCTGCGCGTGTTTCCGGCGTATTCGCCCTGGGCCTCGATCGGGCCTATGGGCCGACCATCGGTATGTCGCTGACCGCGCGCGATGTCATGATTCACCCCGATGATATGGATGCGCCCGAAACCCCCTTCGACCTTGTCGAGTTCTCCGGCTGGTCCGCCCCCCTTTATGGCGCGCTCGGTATCGACCGCCTGACTGCGACCAAACCCGGCGCCACCGTCGAAACGGCGGGGCGGATCGACATGGTGCAGGCCGGCATGGGTCTCGACATGACGATAGCCGGGCAGGGGGTGACAGCGGACGATTTCAAGCGCCTCTGGCCTTATGTCATGTCGGGCGAGAGCCGGGACTGGTTCGTTGCCAATGTCACCGAGGGCCGGGTCAAGGACGCCCGCTTGCGATTCAATTTTCCCGTCGGAACCTTGGCAATAGGCGACGAAGACGTGCCAATTCCGCCTGACAGCATGCAGATCGATATTGTTGGCGAAGGCGTTGCCATCAAGCCGACACCGGAAATGCCGCCGATCCTGATCTCCGGCGAAACGCGCCTGCGCCTGGACGACGCCAATATGTCGATCGCGGGTGGCGGCGGTACCCTGGAAACCGAGGCGGGCACGATTGACGTCTCCAATCCGGCCCTGGTCATGGATAATTCCGTGCCCGGTGAAAGCATTGTTGAAATTTCCGGCGACCTCATGGCGCCTATTCCTGCCCTGCTGGCCCTGATCGAGCAACAGCAGCCAGATGCCCTCAGCGGGGCGGCGCTGCCGGTTGATCTGGCCAGCATAAATGGCGCCGTCGATCTCGGGCTGGTGGCCACCATTGCCCTGGGTGACGAACGGACCGGCCGCGAAATGGATATCGACTATGTGGTCAACGGGACCGTGGCTGATTTTGCCAGTACGCAGCCCATCGAGGGGCGGCTGATCGGAGATGGCCAACTGTCCTTTTCCGCTTCACAGGACAGTTATCAGCTCGGCGGCACTGCCGAGATCGACGGCATGGCCGCTGAAATCTCGATTGAAGGAACCCCGGAAACCGATCCTGTGGTCCGGTTGGGATCGACCATCGACGTGGCCGACCTGGCCGATTTCGGGTTCGACGCGTCCGAATTTCTAGGCGGGCGGGTCCGTTTCGTGGCGCAGCAGCTGGAGGGAGGTGCGCTGCATATGTCAGTGGATCTGGCCGAGGCCAGTCTCACCATACGCGATCTTGGGATCTCCAAGGCGGTTGGGACGCCGGGCCTGCTCACGGCGATCATCCGTCCCGATGGCGAAGTGACCCATCTCGAAGATATCGCACTCACCTTCGGCAGCGTCCGCCTCACCGGCTTGCTCGACTACCACGCCACAGAAGGTCTCGTGGCCGCCAACTTCACCAATTTCGCGCTGAGCGAAGGTGATAGCGCCACCGTGGACCTGACGCCGGTGGACGGTGGGTTCGTCGTCCGCATTCGAGGGAGCCAGCTCGACCTCAAGCCTGTGTTGAGCCGCTTCTTCAGCCTGGGGCAGGGCAGCGGCGGCGTGCAGTCCACACAATTTGACCAGTCCATAGTCCTTGATGTCCAACTTGATCGCGCCATTGGCTACTATGCGACCACCGCCTTTAACCTGGACCTCGATCTGTCGCTGCGCGGCGAAAACCTTTCACGGGTCAATCTCACGGCCCAGTTCGACGAGGGCAACGCAGTCTCGATCACCACCAATCCGGCCCCCAATGGGCGCACGCTCTCAATGGCTTTCAACGATGCGGGTACCGTGCTGCGCCTGCTCGGCATCTACTCCCAACTTGCCGGCGGATCAGGCAGCCTGGTAATGACCACCAACCGCCGGCTCGACCAGGAGGTCGGGCGATTGGTCATGCGCAATTTCGCCATCGTCGACGAGAACAACGTCGTCCAGATCCTCGGTAATCACTCCGACTCCCGGGCAGCTATTGCGGCCAGAAACCGGCTGGATTTCCGGGCCGGGGAAGTGGACTTCATCCGCAAGAGTGATCGGGTCGAGGTGACCGATGCGGTACTGGCTGGCGATACCGTTGGCGGCACCATGCGCGGCTTCATCTATACCGATCAGCGCCAATACGATCTCAGTGGCACCTATGTGCCGCTCTTTGGACTCAACAATATCTTCCAGCAATTGCCCATCCTGGGGCCACTTCTTGGCGGCCGCGATGGCGAGGGGCTTGTTGGCGTCACCTTCGCGGTGCGCGGGCCGCTTGAGGATCCGCAATTCCTCGTCAATCCGCTCTCGATCCTGGCCCCCGGGATCTTCCGCGAAATGTTCGAATTCCGCGCCCGCGAGCTGCCCCCCGAGGGCGCTCAATAAGAAAGGCACCCGCCAGGGTGCCTTTCGAACAGATATCGCAGTTTTGGGACGCGTTGGTAACGCTCTAGACCGGCTTGAGCAGCGCATGCCGCTTCTTGCCGATGGAAAGCTTGATAACCCCCTCGGCCAGCAAGGCATTGTCCGCCAGAACGAGCTTGTCATCGTCTATGACGGCATCATTGACCCTTACGGCGCCCGAAGAGATATGCCGCCGCGCCTCGCCATTCGAGGTGGCCAGGCCCACTTTGACCAGCGCATTGAGCACGCCGATGCCGGCATTGAGCTCGGCATGATTGACTTCGGCAGTCGGCAGGGACAGATCAAGCTTGCCAGTTTCGAACGTCGCGCGCGCCGTTTCCGCAGCGCCCTCAGCAGCCTCTCGACCCCGCAGCATCGCGGTCACCTCAGTGGCCAGCCGCTTTTTGGCCTCGTTGATGTCGCCGGCCACGACCCGGGCGATCTCATCGAGTGGCAGCGTTGTATAGAGCTTCAGGAACCGCTCCACATCCGCGTCCTCGGTATTGCGCCAGTATTGCCAGAAATCATAGGCCGAGAGCATGTCTTCGTTGAGCCAGATGGCGCCATTGAGCGACTTGCCCATCTTGGCGCCCGAAGCCGTGGTCAGCAGCGGCGAGGTCAGCGCATAAAGCTGCGGCGTCCCTAGGCGATGCCCGAGATCGATGCCATTGACAATATTGCCCCATTGGTCCGAACCGCCCATTTGCAGCTTGACGTCATAGCGCTTGTTAAGCTCCACAAAGTCATAGGCCTGCAGGATCATGTAGTTGAACTCAAGAAAGCTCAGCGACTGTTCGCGATCCAGCCGCTGCTTGACCGAGTCAAAGCTGAGCATGCGGTTGACCGAGAAATGCTGCCCAACATCGCGGAGGAATTCGAGGTAGTTGAGCGGCATCAGCCATTCGGCATTGTTCAGCATCACGCTGTCCTTTGGTCCATCGCCAAAGGTCAGGTAGTTGGAGAACACCCGCTTGATGCTGTCGATATTGGCCTGGATCATCTCAGGCGTCATCAGCTTGCGCGCTTCGTCCTTGAAAGACGGGTCACCGACCATGCCGGTGCCGCCACCCATCAGGGCAACGGCACGGTGGCCGGTCTTTTCCAGCCAGTGCAACATCATGATCTGGATCAGGCTCCCCACATGCAGCGATGCGGCTGTGGGATCGAAACCAATATAGGCGGTGACGGTTTCGGTGGCGAACAGATTGTCCAGACCCTGATCGTCGGATGTCTGGTGAATAAAGCCGCGCTCGGAGAGGGTGCGCAGGAAGTCTGATTTAAACTGGGTCATTTGATTCACTGAAGCCTTGTGAGACCTCATGGTGAGCTGTCGAACCACGAGGTCGGTACATCCGGAACCTCATCCTTCGACCTGCTCAGGATGAGGTTCCTCCGAATGACCGTCTCAATTGCGCTCTCGTTAGCGCCCGCCACCGTCCGCGATCTCCTGACGGCGACGGTCGAGATATTCGGCGCAACGCGTGGTCAGCTCGTCGACCTTGCCTTCGTAGAAATGGTTCGCCCCTTCCACGATCTGCTGCTCAATGGTGATACCCTTCTGCGTCTTGAGCTTGTCCACCAGCTTCTGCACCGAAGTGGGCGGGGCTACGCGGTCCTTGTCGCCATGGATGATCAGGCCCGAGGACGGGCAGGGGGCGAGAAATGAGAAGTCGTAGAGATTCTCCGGCGGCGATACGGAGATAAAGCCTTCCACCTCCGGACGGCGCATCAAGAGCTGCATGCCGATCCAGGCACCGAAGGAGAATCCGGCGATCCAGCAGCCGCGCGATTCCCGATTGATGATCTGCAGCCAGTCCAGCGCCGCAGCCGCATCCGAGAGCTCGCCGATGCCATGATCGAACACGCCCTGCGATCGGCCGACGCCGCGTGAATTGAAGCGCAGAACCGAAAAGCCACGCTCGGCAAACATATAGAAGAGATTGTAGACGATCTGGTTGTTCATCGTCCCGCCGAATTGCGGGTGAGGATGCAACACGATCGCCACGGGCGCGTTCGGTTCCTTACCCGGCTGGTACCGGCCTTCCAGGCGCCCTTCCGGGCCGTTGAAGATCACTTCTGGCATAAGTTTGTTCCGGCCTTTTCTGGCTCTGTCCGTTTGGCCCTCCGGACCCTCTGGCGGAAAGCGGTTCGCGGCTTGACTAAGCGCGGACTGCTCCCTAAAACATGGGTCCGAAACACCAGTTTAGAATTATTCGAAACTTGGTTTTGAGCCGCGAAACGGCCCAATGGAGCGCCCCTTGTAATGAAGTTGGGCGTAAAATTTCAAGAAGTGTTTGATTGCGTGGACGCAAGAAGCGTCCCGCTGCAGGCATGGAAGCTATATGGGACGCACATGCGTCCGGAAAGCGCAATGACGAGAGCGGCCATTTATCTCGATCACAATGCATCATCTCCGCTTCGCCCCGAAGCGCGGGAAGCCATGCTTGCTGCGCTCGACCTGGTGGGCAATCCCTCGTCCGTTCACGCCCATGGCCGCGCGCTGCGCAATCTGGTTGAAACAGGGCGGCGCCAAGTGGCCGAACTGGCGGGCGCCGAACCCAAGCAGGTCGTATTCACCGGTTCCGCTACCGAAGCTATCACCCAGGCCATCCTGGGCGGTGCCAGGGCATTCTCGGCAGGCGCCGTAGCTCTGAGTGCGGGGGAGCACGCAGCTGTTGGCAGGGCAGCAGAAGCCACGGGCCTGCCTGTCTGGACCGTTCCACTGGATAGCGAAGGCCGCATTGATCTCGATCAACTGGCGACCACTTTGCAAAAGGCAGACGAACAGAGTGAAACCCTTCTGGTCGCCCTGCACTGGGTCAACAACGAAACCGGCGTCATCCAGCCCATTGAGCGGATCAACGCGCTTGTCGGCCCGACGCGTCACACGCTTTTCATCGATGCGGTGCAGGCCTTTGGTAAACGCCCACTGGAATTTGCCACCTCGGCTCCCGACATGGTGGCGGTGAGTGGCCACAAGATCGGCGCGCCCGCCGGCATTGGCGCGCTGCTGGTAAAATCACATGCCGATACGGTGCGGCTCATTCCCGGCGGTGGCCAGGAACAGGGGCGCCGGGGGGGCACCGAATCGGCGGCACTGATCGCAGCCTTTGGTGCGGCGGCAGCGGCGAACGATTATGATGACGAAACACTGTCGGGCCTTGTGCAGCATGTCGAGGCCGATCTGAGGAAATTGGCGCCGGATCTGGTCATTTTCGGCCAAGGTGTGAACCGTATCGGCAATGTTACCAATTTCGCCGTGCCGGGTGTGGGCAATGCGACCGCGATGATGGCACTGGACCTGATGGGACTATCTGTATCGTCCGGCTCCGCCTGCTCATCGGGCAAGGTCGGCGCCAGCCATGTGCTTGCTGCCATGGGCGTGCCCAGGGATATCGCCAATTGCGCCTTGCGCGTCAGCTTCGGCTGGAACTCGACCAAGGCGGACGCAGAGGCGTTCCTTGCCGGATTTGAAACGCTCCTTTCCCGCCAGAAGCGGGCAGGGAAAGCGGCCTAGCCGCCACATCAGACTATTCGTTCGCGGCGGCCTTGAACCGCCGAGGGACATAAAGGAGAAGCCGCATGGCGGACTACAACATTCCGACCCTCAAGGAAGAAATCGACCGGGAGACGGTCGAGCAGGTGCTGGCGCTCGACGTCGACAAATACAAGTACGGCTTCGAAACAGAGATCGAGTCCGACGTCGCCCCCCCTGGCCTGACGGAAGACACCATCCGCTTCATCTCGGCCAAGAAGGACGAGCCCGAATGGATGCTGGAATGGCGTCTAGAAGCGTTCCGCCGCTGGCAGACGATGGAAGAGCCCAACTGGGCCAAGGTTCATTATCCCAAGATCGATTTCCAGGCGATCAGCTATTATTCGGCGCCGAAGTCCTTCAGTGGCCCCAAGAGCCTGGACGAAGTCGATCCCGAACTGCTGCGCACTTACGAGAAGCTCGGCATTCCACTGAAGGAACAGGCCATTCTGGCGGGCGTCGAAGGCGCGGGCGAACCGACCGGTACGCCGTTCTCCGGTAATGTCGCGGTTGATGCGGTCTTTGACTCGGTTTCCGTGGTCACTACCTTCCGCGAGGAACTGGCCAAGCAGGGCATCATCTTCTGCTCGATCTCCGACGCCATTCGTGAGTATCCCGATCTGGTCAAGCAGTATCTGGGCTCGGTGGTGCCGGTCTCGGACAATTACTACGCCACGCTCAACTGCGCCGTCTTCACCGATGGGTCCTTCGTCTACATCCCGAAGGGCGTCCGTTGCCCGATGGAGTTGTCGACCTATTTCCGCATCAACGAAAAGAAAACCGGCCAGTTCGAGCGCACGCTGATCATCGCTGATGACGACAGCTACGTGTCCTATCTTGAGGGCTGCACCGCCCCGATGCGCGACGAGCACCAGTTGCATGCCGCGGTGGTGGAACTGGTTGCCCTGGACAATGCCGAGATCAAGTACTCGACGGTCCAGAACTGGTATCCGGGCGACAAGAACGGCAAGGGCGGTATCTACAACTTCGTCACCAAGCGTGGCGACTGCCGTGGCAAGAACTCGCATATTTCCTGGACCCAGGTGGAAACCGGCTCGGCCATCACCTGGAAGTACCCGAGCTGTATCCTGCGCGGTGACGGTTCACGCGGCGAGTTCTATTCCATCGCCATTTCCAACGGCTATCAGCAGGTCGATAGCGGCACCAAGATGATCCACCTGGGCAAGAACACGTCCAGCCGCATCATCTCCAAGGGCATTGCCGCCGGCTTCTCGGACAACACCTATCGCGGTCAGGTCTCGGCCCATGCCAAGGCCAAGAATGCCCGCAACTTCACCCAGTGCGACTCACTGCTGATCGGTGACAAGTGCGGGGCGCACACCGTGCCCTATATCGAGAGCCGCAATGGCACGGCCGTCTTCGAGCACGAAGCGACCACGTCCAAGATTTCTGACGACCAGATGTTCTACTGCATGCAGCGCGGCCTCTCCGAAGAGGATGCCGTGGCCCTGATCGTCAATGGCTTCGTGCGCGATGTGCTGCAGCACCTGCCCATGGAATTCATGGTCGAAACCCAGAAGCTGATCGCGATCAGCCTTGAAGGCAGCGTGGGCTGATGGAAAAGAGTATCGAACCTGTCGTCGCCCTGTCCGGCCTGGCACTCAAGCGACACGATCGGGGTCCTGGTATTGGTGCACACGGAGCCAATTTCACTCGGGCTATGGGACTGACCATGCTTGGCGCCAGCTATTTCGAGGTACAGCCGGGCGAATCCGCCTTCCCGTTCCATGTCCACTACCTGGAGGACGAGATCATCGTCATTCTGGAAGGTGAGGGGACCTATCGTTTCGGCGAAACGTCCCACAAGGTGACCGTGGGTGACGTGCTCGGCGCGCCTGCCGGCCGGGCCGAACTGGCGCACCAGCTCACCAATACCGGAACGGGCATGCTGAAATATATCTGCGTCGCCAATCAGACAGAGACCAATGTGGTCGAACTGCCTGAGCATGGTGTTCTGCGCGTCCATCACCGGAAACCGGGCGGCTACGAGAGTGTCGAATTGCCCACGCCCGCCAAGGCCTGAACGAAATTGATGACCAGTCCTGAGAGCCGGCAGCGACGCCGCCCAGACTGAAGAAGGTAGAAGAAATGACCACTCCCGTTCTTGAAATCCGCAACCTGCATGCCCGCATCGACGAGCGTGAAATCCTCAAGGGTGTGAACCTCATCATCCCGCCTGGCGAAGTCCATGCCATCATGGGCCGCAATGGTTCGGGCAAGTCGACCCTGAGCTATGTGCTCGCTGGTAAGGAAGACTATGAGGTCACCGAGGGCGAAATCCTGCTCAATGGCGCGAACATCCTGGAGATGGAGCCCGATGAGCGCGCCGTTGCCGGCCTGTTCCTGGCCTTCCAGTATCCGATTGAAATCCCCGGCGTTGCGACCATGACCTTCCTCAAGGCCGCGCTCAACGCTCAGCGCAAGGCGCGCGGCGAGGAGGAGCTCAAGACGCCCGACTTCATGCGTCTGGTCAAGGAGGCTGGCAGCCAGCTCAACATTGACAACGACATGCTCAAGCGCCCGCTCAACGTCGGCTTCTCCGGCGGCGAAAAGAAGCGCGCCGAGATCATGCAGATGGCACTGCTGAAGCCCTCGCTGGCCGTACTCGACGAGACCGATTCCGGCCTCGACATCGACGCGCTGCAGGTTGTCTCCAAGGGTGTGAACGCCCTGCGCGACGGTCAGCGCTCCATGCTGGTCATCACTCACTATCAGCGCCTTCTCAACCACATCGTGCCCGACGTCGTGCACGTCTTCTCGGACGGCAAGATCGTGGAAAGCGGCGACAAGGAACTGGCCCTCAAGCTCGAGGCCAAGGGCTATGCCAGCTATGGCGGAGAGGCAGCCTAAATCATGCGCGCAAACTTTCCAGTCCGCCTCGGGCCCGCCGAGGACGCTCTTATCGCCCAGCTCAAAGCTGCCGGCGCTGATGCTGCCGCCGAGCGCATCACTGTGGCGGGCCTGCCGACCCGTCGCGTCGAGAGCTACCACTACACCGATCTGAAAACCCTGCTGCGGGCGATCCCGCCGCTGGCAACCGCGGCCAATGAAGCCAGCGCTCCGGCGCTGCGCATTCCCGGCGCTTTCAATCTGATGATTGCCAATGGTGCCATCCAGAATGCCGCCACAGCCCCAGCCGGCGTTATCGTCGGCAAGGCCGAGGGCGGCGTGCTGACCACTCGTGACGACGTCTTGGTGCATATCAACGGGGCGCTGGCCAAGGAGGCACTGACCCTCACGCTGGAGAGCAGCGTCGATCCGGTCATTCAGGTGGAGCGTCGCGTTGAAGGCGAGGCGGCCCACGTCGCCGATGCGCTCAAGATCTTCGTGGCAGACGACGCCTCGGCGACCATTGTCGAAACCTTCTCGGGCTCCGATGCGGCCCATGTCGGCAATCACGCAACCTACTTGTCGGCGGGCAAGAACGCGGTGGTGACCCATATCACCATCGACCTCAGCGCCCGCGCCGTTTCGCACTTCGCCACCAATGAATATCAGCTCGCCGATGGCGCCAAGCTGCGCACCTTGGTGATCCATGCCGGCGCCGGTCTCGCACGCACCCATGTGTTCCCGCGCATGGCCGGTGCAGGGGCCCATGCCGATCTCACTGGCCTCAATCTGGTGGCCGATGGTCAGCACGCCGACATCACCATGGAAACGCTGCACGCGGTGCCGCACACCTCGTCGCAGCCGCTGTTCAAATCCATTGTGCGCGGTCGCGCCAAAGCTGTCGTACAGGGCAAGCTCGTTGTTGCCCGCGACGCACAGAAGACCGATGCCAAGTTCATGCATCAGGGCCTGATGCTCTCGGATGAAGCAGAGATCCTGTCCAAGCCCGAACTCGAAATCTATGCTGACGACGTGGTCTGCGGCCATGGTTCGACCTGCGGCATGATCGACGAGGACAGCCTGTTCTACCTGATGAGCCGCGGCGTCCCCAAGGCCGAGGCAGAGACCATGCTTGTGCGCGGCTTCATTGCGGAACTTTTTGATCCAATCGAGGATGAAGAACTCAATGAAGCTTTGCAGGGCATCGTCGATGGTTGGCTGATGAACGGCCAGTAGGCTCGTCACACGCCCAATTACACACTCCCCATATTAGGGGAGGGGCGCGTCGCCGGGCCCGCAAGGCAGCGGCAAAGCTATGGAGGGGGTGACCCCCATGACCTTCGACCTCGAAAAAGTCCGCGCAGATTTCCCGATTCTGTCCGAACAGATCCACGGGAACAAGCTTGTCTATCTCGATAGCGGCGCCTCGGCTCAGAAGCCGGTCCAGGTCCTGGACCGCATGGACCATGCATTCAGGCACGAATATGCCAATGTGCATCGAGGCCTGCACACGCTCGCCAATCGGGCCACCGAAGGCTATGAGGCGGGCCGCGAAAGCGTGCGCCGCTTCCTCAATGCCGGTCGTATCGAAGAGATTATTTTCACCCGATCTGCCACAGAAGCGATAAATCTGGTCGCATCATCCTTTGTCGGTCCGCGGACCAATGAGGGCGACGAGCTCGTCACCACGATCATGGAGCACCACTCCAACATCGTGCCCTGGCATTTTCATCGCGAACGCAAAGGCGCTGTGATCAAGTGGATCGATGTCGATGACGATGGCGTCCTCGACATGGCGGCCTTCGAGGCATCGCTGACGGACCGCACCCGTATCGTCGCCGTTACGCATATGTCCAACGTCCTGGGCACGGTCAATCCAATTAAGCAAATCGTCGAGATGGCCCATGCCCGCGGCATCCCGGTGCTTGTCGATGGGTCGCAAGGAGCTGTCCATACCAGCGTGGATGTGCAGGACCTCGGTGCCGATTTCTACGTGATGACCGGTCACAAGCTTTACGGGCCCACCGGAATCGGCGTGCTCTATGGCAAATATGAGCTGCTGGCCGAGATGCAGCCCTATCAGGGCGGCGGCGAAATGATCGAAACCGTCACACTTGACGGCGTCACCTATAACGAGCCGCCCCATCGCTTCGAAGCCGGCACGCCGCCAATCGTCCAAGCTATGGGTCTCGGCGCTGCGCTGGATTACATGCAGGACATTGGCCGCGAAGCGATTGCCGCCCATGAGCACGAAATTGCCGCCTATGCGCAGGAGCGGCTGGGACGCATCAACTCGCTGCGCCAGATCGGCACCGCGCCGGGCAAGGGCGGCATTTTCTCTTTCGAGATCGCTGGCGCCCATGCCCATGATATCGCCACCATTCTCGACCGCTATGGCATTGCTGTGCGTGCGGGCACCCATTGCGCGCAACCGCTGCTGTCCCGATTTGGCGTTACCTCTACATGTCGCGCTTCCTTCGCCCTATATAACGGCAAGGACGACGTGGATGCGCTGGTGGACGGCATTGAGCGTGCCCAGAAATTTTTCGCCTGAGGAAGGCTGATATGACCGAAGAGACCAAGATCGACCAGACCACAGCCGAAACGGACACCCGTATCGCGCCAAGCATGCCGACCAGCCTCCCCGAAGGAGAAGTCGAACGCATCACGACCGATCTCATCGGGGCCTTGAAAACGGTCTATGATCCCGAGATCCCCGTCGACATCTATGAGTTGGGCCTGATCTACCGGGTTGACCTGGATGACGAACGCAATTTGACCATCGACATGACCTTGACGGCGCCCGGTTGCCCAGTCGCCGGTGAAATGCCAGGCTGGGTTGAAAACGCCGCCCGGGGTGTTGAAGGCATTCAGGACGTCACTGTCAACATGGTGTTCGACCCGCCCTGGGATGCCTCACGAATGAGCGAGGAAGCGCAAGTTGCGTTGAACTGGTGGTAATTTTGCGCGTTTCGCTCTATATATCGTGAAACGCCGATGAAAGTTTAGGCCATGCCGTTCCAGATCATGTCGCTGACAGATGCCGCCGCCGAGCGCATCACCGAGATCATTGAAGATTCCGACAAGCCGGTTATTGGCCTGCGCGTCGGTATCAAGAACGCTGGCTGCGCGGGCGTGTCCTACACCATGGAATATGTCGAGGCACCAATTGCTGGCGACGACCATGTCGAGGACAAGGGTGTCAATGTCTGGGTTGATCCCAAGGCGACTATGTATCTGCTCGGCACCGTCATGGACTTTGAAGCGGGCAAGATGGGCTCCAGCTTCACCTTCAATAATCCAAACCAGACGGGCGCTTGCGGCTGCGGTGAAAGCGTCACCCTGGCACCGGCCGACTTGAAGGCACTGGCCGAGGCACGGACGCTCGCCTGATCGCCAAGTGGAGCGACGACAGGGTGGCGTGACAGTCAGAGCCTTGTCGACGCGTATCTCTCCAGTTGCGCACGCCGCTCAGGTAAGGCATTGATCCGGCATCATGCAAAACGATCTTCCGCCTGCTCTGACCATCACCCCTCCAGATCGTCCACTGTCCGGTCGCGTTTCGCCGCCGGGCAGTAAATCGATCACTAATCGTGTGCTGCTGCTTGCCGCATTGGCTGAGGGCACCAGCCGGCTGACAGGGGCACTCAAGAGCAAGGATACGGACCTGATGGCCCGCGCCTTGCGCGAAATGGGCGTGCAAGTCGACGAACCTGATGCCACCACCTTTCTGGTCACAAGCACGGGGAGGCTGACAGCTCCTGATGCACCCTTGGTTCTGGGCAATGCCGGAACCGCAACGCGCTTCCTCACCGCTGCCGTTGCGACAATTGACGGGACGGTCATTGTCGATGGCGATGAAGACATGCGCCTTCGACCGATCAGCCCGCTCGTGGATGCCCTGAACGCGCTCGGGATTGACGCCGCAAGTCCAACGGGTTGCCCACCAGTGACTATTCAGGGCAGGGGCTCTTTCGGTCACGGCCGCGTGGAAATTGATGCCTCGCTGTCCAGCCAGTATGTGTCGGCCCTGTTGATGGCCGCGCCGCGCGGGGACGGACCAATCGAAGTCGCCCTGGCTGGCAAGGATATCGGCGCCCGCGGCTATGTCGACCTGACTTTGGGTGCCATGCGGGCCTTTGGTGCTCAGGTCGAGGATCAGCAAGACGGTTCCTGGCTGGTGCAGCCCACCGGCTATAGCGCAGCCGACTTCCACATTGAGCCAGATGCGTCTGCCGCGACCTATCTATGGGGCATCGAGGCCCTCACTGGTGGTAAGATCGACCTGGGAATCGCAGCAGACGCGTTTTCCCAGCCGGATGCGGCCGCGCGGGCAGTGCTTGCGCAGTTCCCGAATATGCCTGAAGTCATTGATGGCTCTCAGATGCAGGACGCCGTGCCGACCATCGCTGTCGTCGCCGCCTTTAACAATCGCCCAGTCCGCTTTGTCGGCATTGCCAATTTGCGGGTCAAGGAAACCGACCGCATCCGTGCTGTTGCCAATGAGCTCAATCGCATCCTGCCGGGACTGGCCAAAGAAGAGGGCGACGACCTGATCGTTGCAGCAGATCCAAACCTGGCCACCAAGCTCCAGGGGCGAAATTCGCGCATCAAGATCGAGACCTATCACGACCACCGCATTGCCATGAGCTTTGCGCTGGCTGGGCTGCTTGTGCCCAATATCGTCATTCTGGACCCGGCCTGTACCGGCAAGACCTATCCTGAATACTGGCAGATGCTCGCAGGTCTGGGTGTCGAACTAACGCCGGAAGCTGGCTGATCAGGCGGCCGACGCATCCCTCTCGGAGGCATCGTCGATCTCGATCAGCTCGGTTTCGCTGACAACTCTGTTGCGGCCTGCCCGTTTGGCCGCATAGAGGCACCGATCGGCCCGTTCGATCAGCGACATGGCATTATCCTGGGGCGTGAAGGCCGCAACACCAAAGGAAGCCGTTATCCGCCCCAGCTTCTCATTGGTCGAGCGCTTGAGCAGTTCCTTTGCCTGGATCGCCTTGCGGATATTTTCCGCCACGATGACGGCGCCATCGAGATCTGTGGAGGGCAGGACAGCCACGAATTCTTCACCGCCATAACGGGCCGCTAGGTCCTTGCCCTTGATATTAGACTTCAGCGTCATCGCCACCAGGCGCAACACCTGGTCGCCGGTCTGGTGCCCGTAGGTGTCGTTGAAATTTTTGAAGTAGTCGATATCCAGCAGCATCAGGCAAAGCGGCGTGCCGCCATCCGCCGCCGCTGCGATCGCATCGGCCAGGCCTTCATCGAAGCTCTTGCGATTGGCGATCTTGGTCAACGGATCGAGCATGGATTCGCGCCGCACGTCGTCCAGGTCTCGCTGCAGGGCCGCGATATCCTCGCGCGACGCCTCCAGCTTGCTCTCAAGCTGCCGATTCGTATCCTGCATGCGCCGCGTTTCGGCCAACAATCGCAGGGATAGCGCCTTCATGCCTTCGGCATCGAGCTCACGCTCCAGATCACCGCTGGCCGATTGCAACGAGCCGGAATAGGCATTTGCCGTGGTCATCGCGGTGTCGATGGCATCATGCACCGCTTCGATCCGGGCGTGCATCCGCTCCGACACGCTCGACATACGGTCATTGACGTCGGACTTCAGGAACTCGTTATAGAGCGTTTCCGCAAGTTCCGAAGACGGAACCGTTCCGCTGCGGAAAATTGCGTTGATGCGATTGTTCAGCGAGGGGTTCACGCCGGTCGCATAAGTATAGAGCAGCTCATAGAATTGCGGATAAGGCGGGATGCCGCTGCGCTTGAGCAAATCAAACGCCGCGTTGGCATATCCCAGCGTACGCGTGAATTCTTGGTCCGACACTACCCACCCCGCGCAAATTTGCGCCCCGACCGTATCGATCTACGTTAATTGAGTCGTGGCTAATAAATACAGCCCCAAACCCCGTTCTAACAAGCACCAGTTGGCAATAATGCTACCTATTTAGGTCTACATTGCGCCGTTTATTGGGTAATTCGCGCCGGCCGCAACAAGAACGCCGGGATAGGACCCGCATCGCCGAAGGGCGAATCGTCCGGCGGCGTTTCCGTCCTTTTGGGTGCGCGCTTCCTGGTATTCTTGGGCGCAGGTTCCGTCTTGTCCCTTGGTTCGACGGGCGCTTCGAGTGCGGCCTCGGCCTCAGCCTGGGCTCGCGTCCGGGACTCCGTCTTTGGCTTGGCGGCGGCTCGCCCGCGCCGGCCGCGGCTGGGTTTTTCCGCATCCGACTTGGAGGCATCACTCTCCTCCGCCGCCGGTTTTGGCTTGTCCCCTTCCAGCCAGTCAATTGGCTTCTGGATCAGCTTGAGAATGGCATCGAGATGCTTGCTGTCGGATGGGCCAACAAGTGTATAGGCAACGCCTGAACGGCCAGCGCGGCCAGTACGACCGATGCGGTGCACATAGTCTTCGGCATGCACCGGTACGTCGAAGTTGAACACATGACTGACAGCCGGAATGTCTAGTCCCCGGGCCGCCACATCGCTGGCCACCAGCAAGGTGAGCTTGTTGGTTTTGAACGCGTCCAGCGTTTCCATGCGGCTCTTTTGGTCCATGTCGCCGTGCAGTGCGCCGGCTGAATGGCCGTGGCGCTGCAGCGAGCGGGCCAATGTCGCCACGTCTCGCTTGCGGTTGCAGAAGATTATGGCATTGGTCAGCCCCACCGACGCCTCGATTCGTGCCCTGAGGGCAGCACGCTTCTCGTCCGGCTTGGACCCCACCCTGACCAGTTTCTGGTCAATGGTGTCTGCAGTCGATGCGGCACGCGACACCTGTACATGCACCGGGTCTTTGAGGAACTTCTTGGTCAGCCGTTCGATCTGGCTGTCCATCGTGGCCGAGAACAGCATCGTCTGGCGGCGTGGCGGCAGGCGCGAAACGATCTTTTCGATATCGTCGATGAAGCCCATGTCCAGCATGCGGTCGGCTTCGTCGATCACCAGAATTTCTACGCCCGTGAGCAGGATTTTGCCACGTTCGAACTGGTCCAGCAAACGCCCAGGCGTTGCAATCAGCACATCGACGCCGCGATCGAGCTTCTTGTTCTGCTCCTCGAATGAAACCCCGCCAATGATCAGCGCCATGTTGAGGCGATGATTCTTGCCGTATTTTTCGAAGTTGTCGGCGACCTGCGCGGCCAGTTCGCGCGTAGGTTCCAGAATGAGCGTCCGTGGCATGCGCGCGCGGGCGCGCCCCTTTTCCAGCAGCGTCAGCATGGGCAGCACAAAAGATGCCGTTTTGCCGGTGCCGGTCTGGGCAATGCCGATCAGATCCTTCTTTTCCAGAAGGTGGGGAATGGCCTGTGCCTGAATTTCGGTTGGCTTGTCATAGCCTGCTGCGGCTACCGCTTCGGTAACTTTGCTCGAAAGGCCCAGTCCAGAAAAGTCGTCGGTCAAAGTTGGTCGTTCCACTCAGCGGTCTGCCCGATGCCTGTCCGGACCGAAGGGTTCGGGCCGGTGCGCCGGTCATTGGAATTGCGCAAGTTCTGCCCTTGGGGCGCGCGTCCCTTGCATGAGAGCGGATGGGCTATGAAATACTATTGCGCATCCGCGTAAGTGACATTGCAGCGGCAAGTCCATCGCGCCGGGGTCAATGTCGCGCTGATAGAACACCAATCTGGCCCACATAGTCGGGTCCAATGGAATTGCCCAGCGGCGCGGACCATAGCGCAAACCCCTTGACTGTCAACGGTCATGGGCCATTCACACTGCAACGCGGTTAAGGCGGACTCAGACGTCCAGGTCCGTTACAAAGGCCGCATTCTCCTGTATGAACTCGAAACGGGCCTCGGGCTTGGTTCCCATCAGGCGGTCAACCGTATTGCGCGTCACATCGCGATCATCGAGAATTTTCACCTGCAGCAGGGTACGCGACTTGGGCGACATTGTCGTTTCGCGCAAATGCGCGAAAGGCATTTCGCCCAGGCCTTTGAAGCGGGTTGTGTCAATCTTGCCCTTGCTATTGAACTCGCTGGCCAGCAATTCGGCCCGATGCGCGTCATCACGTGCATAAAGCGTCTTGCCGCCCTGGCTGATCCGGTACAGTGGGGGCAGGGCGAGATAGAGATGCCCGTTTTCGATCAGGCGCGGCATTTCCTGGAAGAAGAAAGTGATCAGCAGAGACGCAATATGTGCCCCGTCGACATCCGCGTCGGTCATGATGATGATCTTATCATAGCGCAGATCATCCTCGGTGTAGCGGTCTCGCGTGCCACAGCCCAAGGCCTGCACCAGATCGGCGATCAACTGGTTGGCCGCCAGCTTGTCACGGCTGGCTCCTGCTACGTTCAGGATCTTGCCACGCAGCGGCAGCACGGCTTGCGTGGTTCGATTGCGAGCCTGTTTGGCCGAGCCACCCGCCGAATCCCCTTCGACGATGAACAGTTCCGCGCCTTGGGCCGCGTTCTGCGTACAGTCGGCGAGCTTGCCGGGCAGGCGCAGCTTTCGCGTGGCGCTGGCCCGGTCGATTTCCTTTTCCTTGCGCCGGCGCAGGCGTTCCTCGGCACGCTCCAGGGCCCAGTCGAGGAGCTTGCCTGCCTGCTGCGGCGAGGCGGCCAGCCAATGGTCGAATGCGTCACGCAGGGCATTATCGACGATGCGCGTCGCTTCGCCTGAGGCCAGCTTGTCTTTGGTCTGACCGACAAATTCCGGCTCGCGCACGAACACCGAAAGCATGGCCGCGCAACTGGTCAGCACGTCCTCAGCTGTCAGATTTGCCGCGCCCTTGTTCTTGGTCAGCTCGGCGTAGTTTTTGAGACCGCGCAGCAAAGCCATGCGCAGGCCTGCCTCATGCGTGCCGCCATCGGGGGTCGGCACAGTATTGCAGTAGGACTGCACGCCGCCATCGCCAATGGTCCAGGCAATGGCCCACTCTACCGAGCCATGGCTGCCCGGCCTGCCGCTGCGCCCGGCAAAGATATCCTCGGTGATCCGCGTTTCGCCTTCGATGCGCGCGGTCATATAGTCCTTCAGGCCATCGGGATAATGGAACACCGCCTTGGCCGGCACTTCATCGCTCGCCAGGGATTCATCGCAGCTCCAGCGCAGTTCGACCCCGCCAAACAGATAGGCCTTGGCCCGGGTCATGCGGAAAATGCGGCCCGCCGAGAAATGCGCCGTTGGTCCGAAAATCTCCGGATCGGGGTGGAACCGCGTGGTCGTGCCGCGCCGGTTCTGCACCCTCCCGACATTGACGACATCCTCGACCACGAGGCCGCGCGAAAACTGGATGCGGTACAACTGCTGGTCGCGCGCTACCTCGACGACCATGTCGTCGGACAGCGCGTTGACCACCGAGACGCCGACGCCATGCAGGCCGCCGGAGGTTTCGTAGGCCTTGCTGTCGAATTTGCCACCGGCATGCAGGACCGTATGGACGATTTCCAGCGTTGAACGGGCAGGGAACTTGGGATGCTTCTCAACCGGGATACCACGGCCATTATCGGTAACCGTGATGTATCCGTCGGCCCCCAGATGTACCTCGATCCGCGTGGCATGGCCGGCAATCGCCTCGTCCATCGAGTTGTCGATCACCTCGGCAAACAGATGGTGATAGGCGTTGATATCGGTGCCCCCGATATACATGCCGGGGCGTCGACGGACCGGTTCGAGCCCTTCTAGGATTTCGATGTCTGAGGCGCCATATTCCGCGGGTGGCTCCGCACCGGAACGGACAGCCGGCTTGGCTGGCTTCGTTTCCTTGGGCGGTTCCGGATTGGGAGCGGCGCTTCCGAAGAGATCTGGCGACATGCACTTTCCGTAAGGTTCGTGCCCGAATCGGGCAAGTCCAAGTTCTAGCATATAGCAGGCATTTCCGAGGGTCTGGCCGTCCAGGCAATTCCCACAGCCAAGGTGATCACGTCTCGTCAAGCGGAACGGATGTGAACGCTCCCCCGCGCAAGAAAGGAACAGTTTCGTCCCAAGATAGGGCGGCAGGTTTACTCCTCGTTTCCTTCTTGAAAGCACTTTCTTAAGCGCGCGCTGATAGACCTATGGACATACGGTTTTTGTCTGGAGTTGCCGTATGCGAACCGAACAACCGGGTATTGCGTATCAATCGGTCAAGGTTGGTTCTGCGTCTCTCGGATATTGGCCGATCGCCGGATTTGATAGTATTGCGTACCGGCTGGCCAGTTTCCGTATTTCGCGCTTAGGCGCGCTTTTGGGCGTCAGCCTGCTTTTCTATCTGGTCTGACCTGACTTGCGTTGCTTCGGCAACGCGGTTAGGTGTGTCTTGTTGTCCATTCCAACGGGGAGGCTGCAGATGATCGTATTTCAGACGCATCGCACGCGTGGTCCCGTTTGTGCCCTGTGGCAGACGCTGCAGGGCTGACCAGACTAGGTCCGGACGCCAGTTCCCGTTCCCATTCCTCTGGTTTGCCCTTCTTGGCGGCCTGGTTTCAACCAGGACGTTGATCTCAAGGCATTTGGCGCCTGTTGCAGGCGCCGCACCAGTGAGCGACTTTCATGGGCAATATCAATCTCCGCAATGCCGGCCATCGGGCAGGCGAAATTCTGTTTTCAAACTTAACCCTGACGATTGGCGAGCAGGACCGCGTCGGTGTCGTCGCGCCCAATGGCCGTGGCAAGACCACACTGCTGCGCGCCCTGGCGGGGCAGGCGGAACTCAGCGACGGCGAGGTGACACGCTCGCGTGGCCTCACCATCGGCTACATGCCTCAGGAAGTGCCTGAAACCGCATTGCGCCAGACCGCAATGGAGTTCGTGGCATCTGCGCTTGAGACGGAAACCCTTGCCAGCGAGAGCTGGCGCGTGGACGTGATCATGGAAGAGCTCTCAATCCCACAGGAACTGCGCGACAGGCCGTTGCAGGAACTCAGTGGCGGCTGGCAGCGCATGGCGCTGATTGCTCGAGCCTGGGTGACCCAGCCCGATGCCTTGCTGCTGGACGAGCCCACCAACCATCTCGATCTCGGCCGGATTCTGATGCTTGAGGACTGGCTGGCCCACGCTGCCCGGAACATTCCTCTCATTATTGCCAGCCATGACCGCGCCTTTCTCGACAAGGCCACCAATCGCACTCTATTTCTCCGGCCCACCGAGCAGGTCTATCTGCCCTTGAGCTATACCGCGGCGCGCGCCGAACTCGACCAGATTGTTACCGCCGCTGCCGCCCAGCGCGAACGCGATCTCAAGCAGGTCGCACAATTGCGCAAGCAGGCGGCCAAGCTCACCAACATCGGCATCAACTCCGGTAGCGACCTGCTCACCGTCAAATCCAAGCAATTGCGGGATCGCGCCGAAAAGATTGAGACCCAGGTGCAAGAAGCCCACAAGGACCGCACCGGGCTCGTCAAGCTGGGCAATTCCGGCGCCGAGGCACGCGTAATGATGGCGTTCGAAAACGTCGCCATCACCACGCCCGACGGTCAGCCACTGTTCGCCATCGAAAAGCTCCACATCTTCCAGGGGGATCGAATTGTCCTGCTTGGCCGCAATGGCACGGGAAAGTCCCAGCTCATGCGGCTTGTCACCCAGGCTCTGTCAGGTCAGGCGCCGCCTGGGTTACGGATCAGCCCGCAACTCACACCGGGCTATATGGACCAGTCACTTGGTTGGCTGCCGCTCGACCCGTCACCACTCGATTACCTGCTGCATCGCTTTGATGAAGGCGACCGCCGCATCATCGCCTTGCTGGCCGGTGCCGGGTTTCTGCCCGATCGGCAATCCAAACCGATCCGCACCATGTCACTGGGCCAGAGGGCGCGGCTTGCGCTCCTCGCCCTGCGACTGGAGCGCCCCAATTTCTACCTGCTTGATGAGCCGACCAATCATCTCGATATTCCGGGGCAGGAGCAACTCGAGGTCGACATAAGAGAGCAGGGCGCGACCACCATCCTGGTGACCCACGACCGCGCCTTTCTCAAGGCTATCGGCACGCGCTTCCTGCAGATCGAACGCCGGAAACTGGTGGAGGTCGACGGCCCCGAGGGGTTTTTCGCCGAAATGGCAGGCTAGCGCGGACCGGTTGCGCGCTAACACAAAAAGGCCGCCCGGAGGCGGCCTTTTCAATTCTTGGCTGGCGCCACCTTAGTGGTGGTGCTCTTCCGGAACCTCGTCCTCGTCAGCCTGGATCAGCTTGGCGAGTTCCTCGCGGGTCATCTTCTTGTCGGTGACTTCACCCAACTCGATGATGTGGTCGACGACCTTGTTCTCGAAGATCGGGGCGCGCAGGCTGGCAAGGGCTTGCGGGTTCTTGCGGTAATAGTCGTAAACCTGCTGTTCCTGGCCCGGGAAGCGGCGCACTTCGGCGATCAGAGCCTGCTGGTGCTCTTCGTCAGTCACCTGAACCTCATTGGTGTTGCCGATTTCGGCAACGACCAGGCCCAGGCGCACGCGACGCTCGGCGATCCGGCGATACTGTTCCTTGGCAGCCTCCTCGGTGGTGCCTTCGTCTTCGAAGGACCGGCCATGGTGCTCGATCTCGTGCACGACGCGCTGCCAGATCGTGTTGAACTCGGCGTCGACCAGCTGGGCCGGCACCTCGAACTTGTGACCGTCGTCCAGCGCATCCAGCACCTGGCGCTTCAAGTGCTGGCGGCCCATCGATGCCAGCGCGTTTTCCATCTGGTCACGGACGGCCTTGCGCAGTGCGGCCACATCTTCCAGACCCAGGCGCTTGGCGAACTCGTCGTCCAGTTCGCCTTCATTGGGGCCATCGACATGCAGAATGGTGACCTCGAAAGTCGCCTTCTTGCCGGCTAGATCTTCGTTCTGGTAGTCCTCGGGGAAGGTCACCTTCACTTCGCCGGTCTGGCCCTTCTTCATGCCCACAAGCTGCTCTTCGAAGCCGGGGATGAACTCGCCCGAACCGATAGTCAGGTGCGCATGGTCGGACGAGCCACCCTCGAATTCCTTGCCGTCGATCTTGCCAACAAAGCTAAGGCCCAGTCGGTCGCCATCGGCAACGACAGCGTCTTCGCCCTTGTCGGTATAGCCGCGGTTCTGCGCGAACACGCGCTTCACTTCGGCATCGACTTCCTCTTCGGAAACTTCGACCACCGGCTTGTTGAGCTTGACGCCCTTGATGTCCATCAGCGTGACGGGCGGCAGCACTTCATATTCGACTTCAAAAGCGAGATCGGCCTTGCCATCGAGCACGTCATTGATGACGCTCTGATCGTCCGGCAGGTCAACCTTGGGCTGCGCGGCGGCACGTTCTTCGCGCTTGTCCAGCGTGTCTGAAACGGTCGCATTGATCGCGTCGGTCATGACTTCCGACATGGCCGAGCGGCCATAGACCTTCTTCAGGTGCGAGGTGGGCACCTTGCCGGGACGGAAGCCCTTGATATTGGCCTGGCCCTTGAGCTCCTCGAGCTTGACGTCCAGGCGCGAATTGAGGTCCGCGGCCGGGATTGTGACGCTCAGCTTGCGCTTCAGGCCTTCGTTGAGGGTTTCTGTTACCTGCATTGGGGTCTGATCCCGTATTGATTAATAGTGTTGGCCGAAGGCCATATGGTGCGGGTGAGAGGACTCGAACCTCCACGCCTTGCGGCGCTGGAACCTAAATCCAGTGCGTCTACCAGTTCCGCCACACCCGCAAGGGTCCCCGTCGGCCGGGTTGGCGATGCATCTATATGAAGAGTGTAAGCCAGTCAAAGCTTGATTGGCGCGCCGTCACGCTACCGGACCGCCCAATTGTGCGGCAATTGCAAATTTGCGTTCCGGCAAAAATGAGCAGAAAGTGACCTTTCCGCCCATTTTTTAATCAGCTGTCGCGTGGCGGCCGGTTGGAGCAGTGTCTGCGGAGCCAGTTAAGGTATTGGAATAATTGTGGTTTTGGGCCTTTTGGCAGGCTGGCACAGCCCATGCATACGATCTGGCCGGTAACCGCCGAAAACGGCCTGTGGAGGCAAGAGTGAAAAAAATCGAGGCTATCGTAAAGCCATTCAAGCTCGACGAAGTCAAAGAAGCGCTGCAGGAAGTTGGCCTGCAGGGCATCACCGTGACCGAGGCCAAGGGTTTCGGGCGCCAGAAAGGGCATACCGAGCTCTATCGCGGCGCTGAATATGTGGTGGATTTCCTGCCCAAGGTGAAAGTCGAAGTCGTCTGTCCCGATGATCTGGCTGAAAAGGCCATTGAGGCGATCCGCGTTGCTGCGCAGACCGGCCGCATCGGTGACGGCAAGATTTTTGTCTATTCCATCGAGCAGGCCATCCGTATTCGTACTGGCGAATTCGGCGACGACGCGCTCTGAGACCCTCCCTCTCTGACGCACCGCGCCAAACTCAACAACAAGCATTCCGCATTTGACAGGGGAAGACCTAATGACCACCGGAAGCGATATTGTTCAGCGTATTAAGGACGAGAACATCAAATACCTCGATGTGCGCTTCACCGACCTGCGCGGTAAGCTCCAGCACGTCACCATGGACGCCTCGGTGGTGGACGCCGACATGTTCGAAGAAGGTGTGATGTTCGACGGCTCCTCGATCGCGGGCTGGAAGGCCATCAACGAAAGCGACATGGTGCTGATGCCCGACCCGGACTCCGCCTATATGGATCCGTTCTTTGCAGCGCCGACCCTTGCGGTTAACTGCGACATTCTTGAGCCGGCCACCTACCAGCCCTACAACCGCGACCCGCGCAGCATCGCCAAGAAGGCAGAAGCCCTGGTCAAGTCTTCGGGTGTTGGCGACTCTGTGGTGTTCGGTCCTGAGCCCGAATTCTTCATCTTCGACGATGTGAAGTACTCCACCTCGACCTATAACGTTGGCTTCTCCGTTGATCACTCCGAACTGCCGATCAACAGCAATGCCGACTATGAAGGCGGCAATAACGGTCACCATATTGGCCTGAAGAAGGGCTACTTCCCGGTTCCGCCGCTCGACAGCGCCCAGGACATGCGCGGCGAGATGCTCGAAGCCATGGGCTCGATGGGCGTCATCATCGAAAAGCACCACCACGAAGTGGCCTCGGCCCAGCACGAGCTCGGCATGAAGTTCAAGCCGATGATCCAATCGGCCGATGACGTCCTGCTCTACAAATATGCCGTGCAGCAGGTTGCCAATGCCTATGGCAAGACCGCAACCTTCATGCCCAAGCCCGTCTATGGCGACAACGGCTCGGGCATGCACTGCCACCAGTCGATCTGGAAGGACGGCAAGCCGCTCTTCGCCGGTGATCAGTATGCTGGTCTGTCGATGGAGTGCCTCTACTACATCGGAGGCGTGATCAAGCACGCGAAGGCCATCAACGCCTTCACCAACCCGACAACCAACTCCTACAAGCGTCTGGTGCCGGGCTTTGAAGCTCCTGTGCTGCTGGCCTACTCGGCTCGCAATCGTTCGGCGTCCTGCCGTATCCCGTTTGGTCAGTCGCCCAAGTCCAAGCGCGTCGAAGTGCGCTTCCCCGATCCGATGGCCAACCCTTATCTGGCGTTCACCGCGCTGCTGATGGCCGGCCTCGACGGCATCAAGAACAAGATCCACCCGGGCGACCCGATGGACAAGGATCTCTACGAGCTGCCCAAGGAAGAGCTCAAGGAAATCCCGACCGTTTCCGGCTCGCTGCGCGAAGCGCTGGACAGCCTTTCGGCCGACCGCGACTTCCTCAAGGTGGGTGGCGTCATGGATGATGACTTCATCGACAGCTACATCGACCTTAAGATGCAGGAAGTGGTCAAGTTCGAGCACACACCGCATCCGGTCGAGTACGAGATGTACTACTCCGCCTAAGTCGAGCGGACATAAAAACAGGGAAGGGGCCTTTCGGGCCCCTTTCTTTTTAGCTCTGCAAAGCCGCTTGGTGTCGAAACGCCGTCAGACCGCCTTGAAGGTCCGGCGCATCACATCGCGCCATTCATCCGGGGCCTCCAGGAGCCCCTCCAGGTGATCGGCATTCTGCGGCTCGAAGAAGCGCACCGCAAAGCCGAAATCGAATAGGCGCACCACTTCGCCAGTGACCCGGCCAACGGTGACGATCTCTCCGACCTCGGGTTGAAAGGCCGCCGATACCGCAGCCCCGGAGATCGAATAGTCAACGATCAGGCAGGGTTGGGACCAATTGTCCGGGCGCGCGATCACGGTGCGTGGATTGCTTGGCATTATGCGCTGGGCCGCTCGCCGGTCCGTCTCTGCCGTCCAGAGCTTCTCGCTGAAACTGGTGATGCGGGCATTGAGACGATCACGTCCTGCAGCATCGTGCTCGATACTCACTGCGAACCCGTCTTCGAACTGGCGGGTGACCTGGCCGGTCAGGGTGCCGAAGGAGTTGAAACTGGTTGTAACCTGCTCACCCATTTGCGGAATGACGGGGGCCGTGAGCCGCAGACTGTCGCTGGCAATCATGCGAAGCCGGCAGGCGAACAGGTTGATTCCGGGGTGGGTTGGTTGTTCGCCGATGACATAGCGTCCCGCCACGCTGGCGATACCGTGCAAGGCAATTGTTGGACGTTCCAGAACTTCGGGCAATTCCGACCTCCCTCTGGTGGTCGAAAGAGCATGCATCAGCCCCGTCAACGCGGCATTGCACGTATTGATCGCATTTTATCGAGATCGGTGACCAATGGCATACGCTACGGCGTGGGCGCAATGGCGGGCTTGATCAGGTGCTCAAGCTCTTCGAACGCCTGGGGCTGGATAAACTGGAGTGCGGACCCGACCTCGAGGTGACGTACCACCCGGCCGACTATGCGGCCCAGCGCCATCGGCGTGCCCAGCTCTGGCCAGCAATGGGCGGAAACGGCGGCCCACGAACGAGACATGTCGATCACGAAACAGGGCAGGCGTTGACCATCCGCCAAAACGATTGTGCTACGCGGGTCGCGTGGCTGAACGCGCTTGTGCTCGCGCTTGTCCGGCACCTGCGCATGCACATGCCTTTTCTGCCACTCGATCTTGGCCGCCAGTTTCTCGCGCTCATTGGCATTCATATGCAGTTCGGCAACGAAGCCCGATGCCAGCCGGCGCGTTATGCGTCCACGTAGCATGCCGAACTCAGTGAAGTGACAGGAAACTCTCTCCCCCTCTTTTCCAACTACAGGCCCGACGGAAACCAGTAAGCGGGTGGAGATTGAGCAGAGCCGGCAGGCGTAGACCGGAATCCTGCTATTGTCGCCTTGGCGGCGCTCCGGCAGGGCATAGCGTCCCGCCAGCGCCCCAATGAAACGGACATCATGTAAGCTGGCCTTTGCGCCCAGGCCGCGGCCATCTAATGTGGCGATCAATGACATGGGCCCCCCTCCCAACTGTCACTATCGAAACCAATCTGAAGGTTACACTTTAAGGAGTTTTCCCAATCGATATTCAAATGGCGCATCCGATGTAAATTTGTTCCTAATCTGAAGTTTCCAATCGTTCACATGTCCAAATTCGGCTACCCAGACGCCCACCAGCACCCAGATGCCCTTTTGACTCCCGCGGAAATGGCACAAGCCGACCGTCTGGCGGTGCAGTCTGGTATTGCGTCCCTGGACCTGATGGAACAAGCCGGCCGGGCGGTTGTCGATTTGATCGCCGCCACGTACTCACGCTTGCCGGTCCTGGTGCTGTGCGGACCTGGCAATAATGGCGGCGATGGCTTCGTCGTCGCCCGCCTGCTGCAGGACATGGGTTGGCCGGTGCGTCTCTGGATGTCCACGGACCAGACACGCCTGCGTGGCGATGCTGCAGAAATGGCGGCCCGCTGGACGGGATCATGCGAGACAGGTCCGTTGGCGCTCGAAGGGGCTGCCCTGGTCGTGGACGCCTTGCTCGGTGCTGGCCTCGACCGGGACATCACTGGGCCGCTTGGCGCGGTCATAGAGGCCGTCAACAAATCCGTGCTGCCCGTCGTCAGCATCGACGTGCCCAGCGGCGTCGATGGCGCCACCGGCGCGGTCAGGGGCATCGCAGTCAACGCCGATGCGACCGTAACCTTCTTTCGACGCAAGCCCGGCCACCTGCTGATGCCGGGGCGCGATCTGTGCGGCAGGTTGACCCTTGCCGATATCGGCATACCCAATAGTGTCCTGGATGCAATCGGGCCGCAGACCTGGCGCAACGCGCCAGGTCTGTGGGCGCTGCCCAGCCCGGCGAGCGATAGCCACAAGTTTGATCGCGGACATGTCGTAGTCCTGTCCGGCGGCCTATTGCAGACCGGTGCAGCGCGTTTGTCGGCGATGGGCGCCATCAGGATCGGTGCAGGTCTCGTTACGCTTTTTGGTGCCGAAGACGCGCTCAGGGTCCACGCAACCCATGTTACAGCCATCATGCTTCGACCGGCGTCGTCTGCCGAAGACACCGCAGCAATCCTTGCGGACGAGCGGCACAATGCCTGCGTCATCGGTCCAGCGGCCGGCATCGGCCCGGCAACCATTGCGCATGTCGATGCTGCACTGGCTGCAAAAACAGCGCTGGTGCTGGACGCCGACGCCTTGACCAGTTTCGCCGACCGACCGGACAAATTGTTCAGTCAGATCCATCGGCGAGCCGCGCCAGTCGTGTTGACGCCCCATGAAGGCGAATTTGCCCGGCTCTTCTCCGGTCTTGAGGGCGACAAGCTGGCGCGCGCGCGCGCCGCGGCCAGCCGATCAGGTGCTTATGTAATTCTGAAAGGGCGCGACACCGTCATCGCCGCACCTGACGGTCGTGCTGCAATCAACGACAATGCTCCATACTGGCTCGGAACGGCGGGGGCAGGGGATGTTCTCGCCGGCATGGCCGCCGGACTGCTCGCCCAGGGCATGCCGGGATTTGAAGCGGCCAGCGCCGCCGTTTGGCTACATGCTGAGGCGGCCAACCGCTTCGGCGGCCCGGGCATGCTGAGCGATGACCTTCCTCCCTTGCTGCCCAACCTGCTCGCCACACTCCAATAGAAGGCGAGTCGGGTTGCTGACACGCCTTGTCACTTCGTCGGCTCATTGCCGCCTTTGTCTTGCTGCCGAAAGTCGGTTTGACTACACCAGCTGGATCGACCGGGCTTGGCCTTAACTGCCTTTCAGGTCCTATCCCATGCGGTGCGTGTGTCTGGAGTTGCCCGATGAACAAGGCGCTGGTCGTCATTCTTGCCGCAGTCATGCTCGATGCCGTGGGTATCGGTCTGATCTTCCCCATTCTGCCCGCGCTGTTGCGCGATGTGGGCCACACTACTGACATCGCCATGCTTTTGGGCGTCATGCTGGCGCTCTACTCGGCCTGTCAGTTTCTGTTCTCGCCCATCCTTGGCGTATTGAGCGACCGATTCGGCCGGCGGCCGGTCCTGTTGGTCTCATTGGCGGGTGCGGCCATCGACTATCTGGTCATGGCCTTTGCTCCGGAGCTCTGGTTGCTGGTGATCGGTCGCGCCATTGCTGGCATCACCAGCGCCAATATGGCGGTAGCGACCGCCTACATCACCGATATTTCGACTGAAGAACAAAGGGCCCGGCGATTCGGCCTGTTCCATGCCATGTTCGGAATCGGCTTCATTGTCGGCCCCGTGCTGGGCGGCATACTTGGCGATATCTGGCTGCGTTCGCCCTTCCTGATCGCCGCGATTCTCAACGCCGCCAACTTCGCACTGGCGCTGTTCCTGCTACCTGAATCCCGTCCCGGCCAGAAGGGTACACGCTTCACCTGGAGCACGCTTAACCCTTTCAAGCCACTGGCGTGGGCGCTGACGTTCAAAGCGCTGATTCCGCTCATGGCGATCTATCTCATCATGAATCTCGTCGGCACCGTCTATGGCAGCATCTGGGCTATCTTCAGCGAAGACGTTTTTGCCTGGAACGGCATGATGATCGGGTTGTCCCTGGGGGCATATGGTCTCTTGCACGCCATCGCGCAGGCCTTCCTCACCGGCCCCGCTGTGGCGCGGCTGGGTGAACGCTGGGCGCTTTTGCTGGGCATGGCCTGCGAGATCACCGCCATGCTGGTCATGGCCCTGTCCGGGCAAGGCTGGCTGGTCTTTGTCATCATGCCAATATTCGCCCTCGGCGGCATTGGCATGCCGGCTCTTCAATCCTTACTGACCCGGCAGGTCGATTCGGAACGGCAGGGCCAGTTGCAGGGCGTCCTGGCGAGCCTGGTCAGCCTCGCATCGGTGTTCGGGCCGCTCTTCTTCTCCATGACCTATCATGGCCTGCGTCCGAGCTGGCCGGGCGCGATTTGGCTGGTCGCGATCTGCATTTATCTCCTGGCGGTACCGCTGATGATGGGTATCCGGCGCACCTTGACTGTGCAAACGGTGCACCCCGGCTAGGCAAAACGGGGACAATCCCCGGAATACGGGGCTTTTTGCCCAATGCGGGCTTGCGGGGGCGTTTTTTCCGGTTCATTAACAGCTTTGCACCGTCGGGCAGCCGAAAACCCCCGGATTTCCTTGCGCCAAGCGCAGAATCACAAAAGGTTGTCGGCGTTTTCGTTCGCCAGAGACGGCGGGCATTCACTGTGAGGAAACGCTATGAACAAAAACGATCTGGTTGGCGTCGTTGCCGACAAGGCTACGATCACCAAGGCACAGGCCGCCGAAGCGGTTGACGCAGTGTTCGAAGCCATTACTGCTGCTCTCAAGGGCGGCGACGAAGTTCGTCTGGTCGGTTTCGGCACCTTTGCCGTCTCCCAGCGCAAGGCTTCGACCGGCCGCAATCCGGCCACTGGTGCCGAGATTCAGATTCCGGCTTCGAACCAGGCGAAGTTCAAGCCCGGTAAGGGTCTTAAGGACGCCATCAACTAAGATTGCGTTCTGCCGGACTTTGGCAATCGGTCCCGTGCGATTTCGCCGGGGCCGTTTCTATTCCTGCAAATGTCAGTTGACGGGCAGGGGCTTGCGCCCTAATCAGGGCGCCACTCAGTCGGCTCCGGCCGCTGTGGGCGATTAGCTCAGTTGGTAGAGCGCTTCGTTTACACCGAAGATGTCGGCGGTTCGAGCCCGTCATCGCCCACCATTTACCTGCATTTGCGCAATAGGCCGATCATCCGGCCATCTGCGGGAGCCTTCCCGCAAGACCTGCAAAGCGGCGTCCCTATCCAATGTCCCCGCGATTGCGCTGTGCTGACCCAATGCATCAGCATTTTGCTCCTATCCCTTGATCTTAAAAAGTTATCCACAGCCCCGTCGGACAATTTAGCTTTTTCTGCGACAGAATGCGGGCAGGGCGCTTGACTTCACAATAGGCGCCCAGTACATGGACGCCACGTTGCGCGAACGACTTGTTCGCAAGCGCTGCGGGAGTAGCTCAGTTGGTTAGAGCGCCGGCCTGTCACGCCGGAGGTCGCGGGTTCGAGCCCCGTCTCTCGCGCCACCTTTTCCGTAACATTGTTGGTTTGGTTCAGGTTGGCGTCGCCGCGCATGAGCGGTGCCGTTCATCATATAGTCGTGAGCCGGGTGATCCGGCGTAACTTCGGGCGCATGATGACCGTATATGCTGGCAGATGTTCAGCATGAGGTTTCAAGATGCCAGAAAGCCGGTCGCCACATTTCGCATTTGCAGGTCGTCTGCCACGCCGCCGCCTGCTGGCAGGCTTTGCCGCCTTGTCCGCCCTCGCCTTGCCTTTTGCCGCAGTGTCCCCGCAAGCACAGGAAGAGCCTGTGGTGATTCCGGCCCCGGCGTTGGATCTGGTCGAAACAGGCAATACCGCGACTGCTGTGTTCGCCGGCGGCTGCTTCTGGGGCGTCCAGGGCGTGTTCCAGCGGGTCAAGGGTGTCACCAACGCGGTCTCGGGCTATTCCGGGGGCGAGGCGTCCACCGCGACCTATGACAGGACCAACCGCGGGGACACCGGCCATGCCGAAACGGTCGAGATCTCATACGACCCGCGGATCGTCAGCTTTGGCGAATTGATGCACGTCTATTTCTCGGTCGCGCACAACCCTACGCAGCTGAACTACCAGGGCCCCGACCGCGGCACACAATATCGCTCGACCATCTTCCCGCTAGATGAGGACCAGCGCCGCGTCGCCCAGGCCTACATCGAACAATTGGACGCCACCGGCCTGTTCGAAGGGCCGGTCGTCACCACGCTCGAACCTTTCAAGGCCTTCTATCCGGCCGAGCAATACCATCAGGACTTCCTGACGCTCAATCCGGACTGGCCCTATATCGTGGTCCACGACCTGCCCAAGATCGTGGCCCTTGAAGAGATTTTTCCTGACAAGTTCCGGCCCGAGCCGGTGCTTGTGGGGATGTTGCCGACAAGCTGATGGCTGAGTGTGGCCTTGTGGCCACATTGATTGGTTGCCCTATTCTGGCCCTCTGACTGTCGGCGTTTGGCCCTCAAAGGCCTGCAAAACCGGTCGTACGGCGACCCCGTCAAAGGCTGTGCAGACAGCCGAGAGCGTGGTCGCAGCAGAGGAAACCATCCCGGAACCCCCGCATGCAGGGGGACGTTCCGGCTCCATCAGATGGTTCAATACAAGGATGACGGCAATGCGTGTTGCAGCAACATTTGCCCTAGCGGCCTTTGTCACCACCGTTCCGGCCGGTGCTGCCATGGCGGCGGACCTCATTACCGTGCCCACATCGACCCAGGCCGAATTGCCCATGGTCGAGGCTGCCGGGTTTGATTGGAGCGGGTTCTACGCCGGTGTGCATGGCACTGCGCAGAACGGTTCGACCAGTGGCACGCAATACGGCCTGGGCATTCAGGCCGGCGTGAATGCCCAGTTCGACTTTTACCTGCTTGGAGCCGAAGTGGCGGTCAGCGGCCTGTTGGAGAACGGAACAGTCGGCGAAACGTCCTACGGCCAGATACTTGGTCGGGCCGGCCTGGTGGTCTCCGATAACGTGGTTGTCTATGCCGCCGGCGGCTACGGCATCGACATGGGCCCACCCAATGAGGAAGACGCCCTTCTCGGCGGCGGCGTCGAACTGGCAGTGACTGAGGATATTTCGGTACGTGCCCAATATCTGCACGGCTTCCCGCTCCAGGGCGGCAACAACAAGAATCAGTTCACCCTGGGCGCCAGCTACCACTTCTAGTGCCCACCCGGCATTTGTTCTCATCGGCCCCGCATGCGCGCATGCGGGGCCGATTGCGTTCTTGGCGAAATTATGTCAGCTAAATGGCAGCGAGGCGTTCGTTGCCACAATTGCCTGCAAGAATCGCGCGGGCACGGGACGGAACGTGGCAATTGTATCAAATTGAACCAATTCCGGTGTGTTCGTGCAACACCTGCCCGGAAATGGTCATCAAATCTTATCCGCGCTACCAAATTTGGTGGCGCGCGCTCTTGTCAGCCACGCGCCCGTCAGGCATCTATCGGTCGACTACGGTTAACTCTATGGGAGTGCAAGACATGTTTGTACGTTCTTTGGCCATTGGCGTTTCCGCCGCGGCTCTCATGGTTGGTGGCGCTCAGGCCGCTGACCTCATCATCCCGACCACTCCGGAGCCGATCTATGCTCCGGCTGGTTTTGACTGGGAAGGCCTCTACGTCGGTGCCCGTCTCGGCGGTCAGTTCACCGGCGCTAACGCCTATGCCGGTTCCACCGCAAGCACCACCTATGGTGTGATTGGTGCTGCTGTCGGCGTGAACTTCATTCCGATGGACCCGGTCCTGCTTGGCGTTGAAGTCACCGGCGACTACAACTGGAACAACACGGCGACCTCGACCAGCGAGTTCTTTGCGAACCTGCGCGCTGGTGCGATCGTGACCGACAACGCTCTGATCTACGCACTGGGCGGCGTTGGCTTCCAGAACAATGGCACCGCGACCGAATCCGTCTACCAGCTCGGTGGTGGCGTTGAATTCGCCGTCAACAACGTTGTTACCGTCCGTGGTGAAATCGTCGGCCAGGGCGACTTTTCGTCCGTTGGCGCTGACTCGTTCTTCGAGTCGACCAAGGCCACCGTCGGCGTATTCTACCACTTCTAAGTTTGTAGTGCTCCGGGACGGCCTCCGCCCCGGAGTTCTCAATCTTGCAGCCCATCGCGGCGGACCGATTCTTTCGGTCCGCCGTTTTGGTTTTTTGGAGCGCCTAGTTCGTTTGCCGTCTGACAGATCGATCCCGCTTTTGACGATCCTCGTATAGGCGAGCCCGACATGGGCGTGCTAGCAAACTCGCGTTTGGAGCAATTCCATTGCCCTGATTGGCTCCAAGCGGGGCGGGAAGCGCGAAATATCGCCTCGTTGTTACATGAATGTTTTGGTCATATTTTCTTTCCCTTGAAACGTTTGGGGGGAAGGTCTAAGCCGTTGCCCATCACCGGCGCATCGGCCTGTTTGCCCCAATCGCAATGTGGCCCGCGCGCTTCTCGGTCCCCTCTGGCCGGTTTGAACTTTAGGCTGCCGCATGACTGAATTGCTCAGCAATTACCTGCCCATCGTCATCTTCATCGCCTTGTCTGCCTTGATTGGCGTAGCCCTTTTGGTGGCGCCGTTCCTTGTGGCAGTGAAGCGTCCCGATCCAGAAAAGGTTTCGGCCTTTGAAGCGGGCTTTGACGCGTTCAGCGATGCCCGCATGAAGGTGGATGTTCGATTCTACCTCGTGGCGATTCTCTTCATCATCTTCGATCTTGAAGTGGCATTCCTCTTTCCATGGGCGGTCGCTTTCCGGGACGTAGGCTGGTTTGGCTTTTGGTCCATGATGATCTTCCTGGCGGTGCTGACCATCGGCTTTATCTATGAATGGCGTAAGGGAGCTCTGGAATGGGATTGAGCCCGTCCAGTTCGACACTGGTTTCTCCGCAGCCCACGGGTGCGATCGATCCGGCAACTGGCAAGCCTGTTGGTGCGGATGATCCGTTCTTCGCCGGCGTTAACAATGAGTTGGCCGACAAGGGTTTTCTTGTGACCACCGTGTCGCAACTCATCACCTGGGCCCGTACCGGCTCGTTGATGTGGATGCAGACCGGCCTGGCCTGTTGCGCTGTCGAAATGATGCAGATGTCGATGCCGCGCTACGACATCGAGCGCTTCGGCACGGCCCCGCGCGCCTCGCCGCGCCAGTCCGACGTTCTGATTGTTGCGGGAACTCTGACCAACAAGATGGCGCCAGCTCTGCGCAAGGTCTATGACCAGATGCCTGAGCCGCGCTACGTGATCTCCATGGGCAGCTGCGCCAATGGCGGCGGCTATTACCATTATTCCTATTCCGTGGTGCGCGGTTGCGACCGGGTGCTGCCTGTCGACGTCTATGTCCCGGGCTGTCCGCCGACGGCAGAAGCGCTTCTTTACGGCATTCTTCTTCTGCAGAAGAAGATTCGCCGCGACGGTACGATCGAACGATAGGGCAGGGGCATGGACGAAACTGTTGTCGAGCCGATTGCTGTCGACCCGCTGGTTACGCTTGGCGAGCACGTTGCGGCGTCCCTGGGTGACGCCGTCCTGGGTTTTGAAGTGGCCTTCGGTGACCTGACCGTCACCGTTGCGCGTGATTCCATCGTCAATGTGGCGACATTCCTGCGCGATGATCCGAAATGTCGTTTCATCAGCTTTGTCGATGTTTGCGGCGCGGACTATCCTGCGCGCGAATTCCGCTTCGATGTGGTCTATCACTTCCTGAGCCCGCATTTGAATCATCGCATCCGGGTTAAACTGGAAGCCGATGATGCGACGCCCGTCCCCTCCATCTGCGACGTCTTTGCCGGCGCCAACTGGTTCGAGCGCGAAGTATATGACCTTTACGGCGTGCTGTTCTCCGGACATCCCGATCTGCGTCGTATCCTGACGGACTATGGCTTCGATGGTCACCCGCTGCGCAAGGACTTCCCGCTGACCGGCTTCGTCGAGGTCCGCTATGACGAAGAGCGCAAGCGTGTGGTCTATGAGCCAGTAACTCTGGCCCAGGAATTCCGATCGTTCGATTATTTGTCGCCTTGGGAGGGTACGGATTACGTGCTTCCGGGTGACGAGAAGGCGAAGAACTGATGTCTGAAGTCGACGTTCGCAACTTCACTCTGAACTTTGGCCCGGTGCACCCCTCGGCGCACGGCGTGCTGCGCATGATCCTTGAGCTCGATGGCGAGCTGGTCGAGCGCGTCGATCCGCATGTCGGACTGCTGCATCGCGGCACTGAGAAGCTGATCGAGTACAAGACCTATCTGCAGGCCGTTCCCTATTTCGACCGCCTCGATTACGTGGCGCCGATGAATCAGGAGCACGCCTTTGCCCTGGCCGTTGAGCGTATGCTCGAGCTTGAGGTACCGCGTCGTGGCCAGCTCATTCGCGTGCTCTACGCTGAAATTGGCCGCCTCCTGGCGCACCTGATGAACGTAACCACCCAGGCCATGGACATTGGCGCGCTCACCCCGCCGCTCTGGGGCTTTGAGCAGCGCGAAAAACTCATGGTCTTTTATGAGCGCGCATCGGGCGCCCGCATGCATGCCGCCTATTTCCGTCCCGGTGGAGTCCATCAGGATCTGCCGCAGGCGCTGATCGACGATATCGCCGTGTTTTGCGACGAATTCCCGGCGGCCCTCAAGGACATCGACACGCTGCTCACCGGCAACCGCATCTTCAAGCAGCGCAATGTCGATATCGGCGTCGTGCCGCTCGAGGAGGCTTGGGGCCGTGGGTTTTCCGGTGTCATGGTGCGCGCGTCCGGCGCGGCCTGGGACTTGCGCAAAAGCCAGCCCTATGACGCCTATGCCGAGATGGAATTCGACATTCCGGTCGGCTCCAATGGCGATTGCTATGACCGCTACCTGATTCGCATGGAAGAAATGCGCCAGGCCAACGAAATCATGCGCCAGTGCGTGAAGAAGTTGAATGCACCGGACGGCAAGGGCCCCGTGTCCTCGACCGACGGCAAGGTAGTCCCGCCCTCGCGTGGCGAGATGAAGCAGTCCATGGAGGCGCTCATCCACCACTTCAAGCTCTATACTGAAGGGTTCAAGGTGCCGGCTGGCGAGATTTACGCCGCCGTCGAAGCCCCCAAGGGTGAGTTTGGCGTCTATTTGGTGTCCGACGGCACCAATAAGCCCTATCGCTGCCACATCCGTGCGCCGGGCTTCGCCCATCTCAGCGCCATGGACTATCTCTGCCGCAAACACATGCTGGCAGACGTGACCGCGATCCTGGGGTCGATTGATATTGTGTTCGGAGAGGTGGATCGCTGATGTCTACGCGACGCCTTGCAGACGAGTCGGTGCAGCCGGCGAGCTTTGCGTTCAACGCTGAGAATCAGGCCTGGGCCGAAAAGCGCATCGCGCTTTACCCGGCGGGCCGTCAGCAGTCTGCCGTCATCCCGCTGCTCATGCGTGCGCAGGATCAGGATGGCTGGGTCACCCGTGCGACCATCGAAAAGGTCGCCGAGATGCTGGATATGCCCTATATCCGCGTGCTCGAAGTGGCGACCTTCTACACCCAGTTCCAGCTCCAGCCCGTGGGCAAGAACGCTCATATCCAGGTCTGTGGCACCACGCCTTGTATGCTGCGTGGAGCTGAGGGGCTGATTGAGGTCTGCAAGAACAAGATCCATCCCGAGCCGCACCATCTCAATGAAGATGGCACAATGAGCTGGGAGGAGGTCGAGTGCCTCGGGGCCTGCGTGAACGCTCCCATGGTGATGATCTATCACGACGTTTACGAAGACCTGACGCCCGAGCGCATGGAAGAAATCGTGGACGCCTTTGCCGCTGGCAAAGGTGACACCATCGAGCCCGGCCCGCAGATCGAGCGTCAGACCTCTGCCGCCATCGGTGGCCGCACCACATTGCTCGAGCAGCCGACGGCCAAGCGCGAAAAATTCGTGCCGCCACCGGCGCCCGAGGCAGAAGCGGCACCCGCCGCTGCACCGGCAGCCAAGACTGAGCCCGACACTGCGGCAAAGCCCAAGGATGTGGCCGCCGAGAACGCGCCGGCCATCAAGGGCACCCCGAAGCAAGCCAAGGTCAGCCAGGCCAAGGCCGAAGCCGAACGCAAATCGGCAGATTCCGCCGCCAAGGCTACCGGCAAGCCGAACACTGCCATGCGCGAAGGTGCCACCGGCGCCGAGTCGCACGCGGAAGCCGTCGACGATGGCAAGGCCGTGGGCAAGAAGAAGGCCGCCGAGCCCGCCGAAGGCGGCGCATCGGCTTCGGTCAAGAAGTCTAAGCCTGTGGCAAAGGCCCCCGCGGCCAATCCCAAGGAGGTCACCCCGACCGCCGAGAAGGGGGGCGACTCGACGCCCTTGTTCGAGCGGCCGGAAGGTCCAGCCGATGATCTGAAACTGATCTCGGGCGTCGGTCCGGTGATTGAGCGCAAGCTCAATGCTCTGGGCATCACTCGCTATGACCAGATCGCAAAGTTCAAGAAGGCCGACATTACCCGTGTCGACGACGTCCTGAACTTCAAGGGTCGTATCGAGCGTGACGACTGGCTCAAGCAGGCCAAGGCGCTCGCCAAGGGCGGCGCTGAGGAATATCGCAAGGTATTCGGGAAGGACCCGCGCTAAATGACCATTGGTGGCATCGATTTTCGGGCTCTGACGATCGCGGACTACGCAGTTGGCGTGGTCTATGCGGTGCTGGGCACGTTCATCGTCACCGGCTTTGAAATGGTTCTCAATATTGCATTGCCCAGCTTCGTGGCTGCGGCAGTGGGGGCAGCGATTGGTATCGCTGCCTGGTTTGTCTTTTTGTTGAAGCGGAAAAGCTGATCATGCTCGCTGACAAGGATCGCATTTTCACCAATCTCTATGGCCACCACGACTGGCGGCTGGACGGCGCGCGTGAGCGCGGCTCATGGGTTGGGACCAAGGAATTCATCGATTCCGGACGCGACTGGATCACCAATGAAGTCAAATCGTCCGGCCTGCGTGGCCGCGGCGGGGCTGGCTTCCCGACGGGCCTGAAATGGTCCTTCATGCCCAAGCAGTCCGACGGACGCCCGCATTACTTGCTGGTCAATGCCGACGAATCCGAGCCCGGCACCTGCAAGGACCGCGAAATCCTGCGCCACGATCCGCACCACCTGATCGAAGGCTGCCTCTTGGCCTGCCGCGCCATGGATGCGCATCTGGCCTTCATCTATGTGCGTGGCGAGTTCGTCCGTGAGCGCCAGCGCCTGGAAGAGGCCGTTCAGGAGGCCTATGACGCCAAGCTGATCGGTAAGGACAATATCCACGGCTGGGATCTGGATATCATCGTCCATCACGGCGCCGGCGCCTACATCTGCGGCGAAGAAACCGCGCTGATGGAAAGTCTGGAAGGCAAGAAGGGCCAGCCGCGCCTCAAGCCGCCGTTCCCGGCTGGTATGGGCGTCTATGGCAATCCCACCACCGTCAACAATGTCGAGTCCATCGCCGTTGTGCCGGAAATCCTGCGCCGCTCCGGCGCCTGGTTCTCCTCCATCGGTCGCCCGAACAACGTCGGCACCAAGCTGTTCATGGTCTCGGGCCATGTGAACAAGCCGGCGACCTTCGAGGAAGCCTTGGGCGAAAGCTTCAAGGACATCATCGAAAAGCATTGCGGTGGCATCCGCGGCGGCTGGGACAATCTGCTTGCTGTGATCCCTGGCGGCGCTTCGTGCCCGGTCGTGCGTGGCGAGGACATGATGGATGCCATCATGGATTTCGACGGCATGCGCGAGAAGAAGTCGAGCTTCGGCACCGGCGGCATGATCGTCATGGACAAGTCCACCGACATCATCAAAGCCATCTGGCGAATCTCGGCCTTTTTCAAGCACGAGAGCTGCGGCCAGTGCACGCCGTGCCGCGAGGGCACCGGCTGGATGATGCGCGTCATGGAACGCATGGTTCAGGGCCGCGCCCAGAAGCGCGAGATCGACATGTTGTTCGAGGTAACCAAGCAGATCGAAGGCCACACCATCTGCGCCCTGGGCGACGCGGCCGCTTGGCCGATCCAGGGCCTGATCCGCAATTTCCGCCCCACAATTGAGGCGCGGATCGAGCAATACACCTATTCATCCACCAGCGACGGCGCTGTTCCGTCGATCGCGGCGGAGTAAGACCATGGCAAATCTCAAAGTCGACGGGCAGCTCATCGAAGTCCCCGATCATTACACCCTGATGCAGGCCGCCGAGGCCGCTGGCGCCGAAATTCCGCGCTTCTGCTACCACGAGCGCCTGTCGGTCGCCGGCAATTGCCGCATGTGCCTGGTGGAAGTGAAGGGTGGCCCGCCAAAGCCACAGGCCTCGTGCGCCATGTCCGTCAAGGATCTGCGTCCCGGCCCGAACGGCGAACCGCCCGAAATGTTTACCAACACGCCCATGGTCAAGAAGGCCCGTGAAGGTGTGATGGAATTCCTGCTCATCAACCACCCGCTCGATTGCCCGATATGCGATCAGGGGGGCGAGTGCGACCTGCAGGACCAGGCCATGGCCTATGGCGTTTCCGGTTCGCGTTTCGCTGAGAACAAGCGCGCAGTCGAAGACAAATACATGGGCCCGCTGATCAAGACGGTGATGAACCGCTGCATTCACTGCACGCGTTGCGTTCGCTTCACCACCGAAGTCGCCGGCATTTCCGAGCTGGGTCTCTTGGGTCGCGGCGAAGACGCCGAGATCACTCCCTATCTCGAGCGCGCGCTGACCAGCGAGCTGCAGGGCAATGTCATCGACCTCTGCCCGGTCGGTGCATTGACCTCCAAGCCTTACGCATTCAACGCCCGGCCCTGGGAGCTGACCAAGACCGAATCCATCGACGTGATGGATGCTGTCGGTTCGGCCATCCGCGTCGATAGCCGTGGCCGCGAAGTCATGCGCATTCTGCCGCGCATTAACGAGGCCATCAACGAAGAATGGATCTCGGACAAGACCCGCTTTATCTGGGATGGCCTCAAGAGCCAGCGCCTGGACCGCCCCTATGTGCGCAAGTCCGGCAAGTTGCAGGCCGCCACCTGGGAAGAGGCGCTCGCCGCCGTTTCTACCAAGGTCAAGAAGGCCGGCAACAAGGTCGGCGCCATTGCCGGTGATCTCGCCGCTGTCGAGGAAATGTATGCCCTCAAGGGCCTGCTCGCCTCGATCGGGTCGGGCATGACCGATGTGCGCCCCGCCATGTCGGGTATTGACCCCTCCATGCCGCGCTCGGCCTATCTGTTCAACCCGACCATTGCCGGGATCGAACAGGCCGACGCCATCCTCATCATCGGTGCCAACCCGCGCAAGGAAGCGTCGCTGATCAATGCGCGCATCCGCAAGACCTGGCGCGCCACCAACCTGCCCATCGCCGTCATCGGCGAGCAGGCTGATCTCACATACGCTTACGAATATCTGGGTTCGGGCTTCGAAACGCTCACCGATCTTGCCGATGGCAAGGGCGCTTTCGCCGAAACCCTCAAAAACGCCAAACGCCCCCTGGTCATTGTGGGCGAAGGCGCTGTCTCGCATGCCGAACTCGGCAAGCAGGCCGGTCGTGACACAATCGCGCTTGCGGCCAAGCTCGCCACCGGCGCCAATGTCGAAGGCGACTGGAACGGCTTTGCGCTGCTGCACAATGCGGCCAGCCGCGTTGGTGGCCTCGATATCGGTTTCGTGCCGCATGACGGCGGCGTCTGCTCGGCCGACCAGATCGCTCTGGCCGGCAAGGGTGAACTTGACGTTCTCTTCCTGCTCGGCGCGGACGAATACGACATGTCGGCCATGGGTAAGGCCTTCGTGGTCTATATCGGCTCGCATGGCGACAAGGGCGCACATCGCGCCGACGTCATCCTTCCAGCCGCGACCTATACGGAGAAGTCCGGCACCTATGTGAACACCGAGGGCCGCGTGCAGGTCACCACCCGCGCCGTATTCCCGCCGGGCGACGCCAGGGAAGACTGGGCCATCATTCGCGCCCTTTCCGGCGCCATCGGCAAGCCGCTGCCCTACAATTCGCTGGCCCAGCTCCGTGCCTCGCTCTATGCGGAGTTCCCGCATCTGGCGCACATCGATGAAATTACGCCCGGTTCGGCGGCGGAAGTGGCCAAGCTCGGCAAGGCCGCCATCAAGACCAAGTCGGCACCTTTCGTGTCGCCGGTCACAGACTTCTATCTCAGCAATCCGATTGCCCGCGCCTCGGCCACAATGGCCGAATGCGCCCAGATGGCCGCTGGTTTGCGGCAGGCGGCGGAGTAGGGGAGCACAATGGACTTTATTCTCTCCGCCCTCGATTATCTGCTGGGCATCCCCTTCCTTGGATGGGGTGAACAGATCGGATTCGTCTATAAGGCGCTTGCACTGCTTGTTGGCCTCTTGATCTTCACGGCCTTCATCCTGTTGGGCGACCGCAAGGTCTGGGCTGCCGTGCAGATGCGCCGTGGTCCCAACGTTGTCGGCCCCTTTGGTCTGCTGCAATCCTTTGCCGACCTGATCAAGTTCGGAGTCAAGGAAGCGGTCATTCCCGCCGGCGCCGACAAGGTGCTGTTCCTGCTCGCGCCGCTGATCACAGCAACGCTTGCCCTGGCCGGTTGGGCGGTTGTGCCGGTGGACAATGGCTGGGCCATGGCCAATATCAATATCGGCATTCTCTACCTGCTCGGTATTTCCTCGCTTGGCGTCTATGGCGTCATCATCGGCGGCTGGGCCTCCAACTCGAAATACCCCTTCTTCGGCGCGCTGCGCGCTGCCGCCCAGATGGTGTCCTACGAAGTCTCGATCGGCCTCGTCATCATCACCGTGTTGCTCTGCGTTGGGTCGCTGAACCTCAATGACATCGTCATCGCTCAGTCCGAGATGGGTCTTGCCCATGCCCTGGGCGTGCCGTGGCTCTCGTTCCTGAATTGGTTCTGGCTGCCGCTATTCCCGATGTTCGTGGTGTTCTACATTTCGGCCCTGGCTGAAACCAACCGTCCGCCTTTCGACATGGTCGAAGGCGAATCCGAGCTGGTTGCCGGGTTCATGACCGAGTACTCCTCCACGCCCTACCTGCTGTTCATGCTGGGTGAGTACATCGCCATCCTGCTCATGTGCGCCATGACCACCATCCTGTTCCTGGGTGGTTGGGCCGCACCGATCGACCTGCCGCCGTTCACCTGGATTCCGGGGGTCATCTGGTTCTTCATCAAGGTAACTCTCGTCTTCTTCATGTTTGCCATGGCAAAGGCCATTGTGCCCCGCTATCGCTACGACCAGCTCATGCGGATCGGTTGGAAGCTGTTCCTGCCGCTCTCCCTGCTCATGGTCGTGATCGTCGCTTTTGTTCTCCAGCTCACCGGCTGGGGCTGGCACGGGGGGATTGCCTGATGCGCGCCGGACAACTGATCAACAAGCTGCTCCTTACCGAATTCGTCACGGCCTTCTTTCTGGCCATGCGCTATTTCTTCGGGGCCAAGCCGACCATCAACTATCCGTTCGAAAAGGGTGCCGTGTCGCCGCGTTTCCGGGGCGAACATGCCTTGCGCCGCTACCCCAACGGGGAAGAGCGCTGCATCGCGTGTAAGCTGTGCGAAGCTATTTGCCCGGCCCAGGCCATCACAATCGAGGCCGGCCCGCGCCAGAATGACGGCACCCGCCGTACCGTGCGCTACGACATCGACATGGTGAAGTGCATCTATTGCGGCTTCTGCCAGGAAGCCTGCCCGGTCGATGCCATCGTTGAAGGTCCGAATTTCGAATTCGCAACAGAAACGCGCGAGGAACTCTACTTCTCCAAGGAGAAGCTCCTTGCCAACGGTGACCGGTGGGAGCGTGAAATCGCTGCCAACCTGGCTGCCGACGCGCCTTATCGCTGAGAGGGAAGAGCATGACCCTTCCGCTGTTCTTCTTTTACGTCTTCTCCGCCATTACCGTGGCTTCGGCCTTCATGGTCATCTCCGCGCGCAATCCTGTGCACGCGGTGCTGTTCCTGATCCTGGCCTTTGTCAACGCAGCGGGCCTGTTCATGCTGGCCGGGGCCGAATTCCTCGCCCTGCTGCTGATCGTGGTCTATGTCGGCGCCGTGGCCGTGCTGTTCCTCTTCGTCGTGATGATGATCGACGTGGATTTTGCCGAGCTGAAATCGGGTCTGCTGTCTTATGCACCGATCGGCATGGTGGTTGGTGCCATCCTGTTCCTTGAACTTCTGCTGGTGGCGGGTAGCTTCGTGATTGCGCCCGATATGGTGGGTGCCGGGGGGCTGCCGATTGACGCAACCATGGACAACACAAGGGCGCTCGGACTGGTGCTCTATACGCGCTATGTCTTCCTGTTCCAGGGTGCTGCTGCAGTTCTGTTGGTCGCCATGATCGGCGCCATCGTTCTGACGCTGAGGCACCGGACAGGCATCAAACGGCAGAGCACCGCCTCGCAGCTGGGCCGCAAGCCCAGCGAGACGGTTCGCAACGTCAAAGTCAAAAGCGGTCAGGGGCTATAGGGGGTTACTATGGGTCTGGAAATCGGGCTCGGTCATTACCTGACCGTAGCAGCAATCCTGTTCACGCTCGGCGTGTTCGGCATTTTCATCAACCGCAAGAACGTCATCGTCATCCTGATGTCGGTGGAACTCATCCTTCTGGCGGTGAACCTCAACCTGGTGGCCTTCAGTGCGCATCTCAATGACCTTCAGGGTCAGGTCTTTGCGCTGATGATCCTCACCGTGGCTGCCGCCGAGGCCGCCATTGGTCTGGCGATCCTGGTTATCTTCTACCGCAACCGCGGGACGATCGCGGTTGAAGACGTCAATATGATGAAGGGCTAAGAGCACCGCTATGATCATTCAGGCGATTGTTTTCCTGCCCCTCATCGGGGCACTTGTGGCCGGACTGCTCGGCCGTACCATCGGCCATCGGCCATCCGAGTTCATCACCACCGGCCTGTTGCTTATCGCGGCTGTGCTGAGCTGGATCGTGTTCATCCCCGTCGCCTTTGGTGACGGCCTGGTCGGCGCCGTGGGCGATGGCCATGCGGCCGTGGTCAAGGTCGAGGTGATGCGCTGGATCCAGGTCGGTGACATGGATCTGCGCTGGATCCTGCGTGTCGACACGCTGACTGCCATCATGCTGGTCGTGGTCAACACGGTCTCCGCACTCGTGCACGTCTACTCCATCGGCTATATGGAAGAAGACCCGCATCGTTCGCGCTTCTTTGCCTATCTCTCGCTCTTCACTTTCGCCATGCTCATGCTGGTGACCGCCGACAACTTCCTGCAGATGTTCTTCGGCTGGGAAGGCGTGGGTCTGGCCTCCTATCTGCTGATCGGCTTCTGGTACACCAAGCCCTCCGCTACGGCTGCCGCGATGAAGGCCTTCATCGTCAACCGCGTGGGTGACTTCGGCTTTGCCCTGGGCATTTTCGGCGCCTTTCTGGTGCTGGGTCACATCGATTTCGACGGTGCCTTCCACGCCGCCGACGAATTCGCCGTCACCGGCCTGCCGGTGATTCAGTTCCTCTCCTGGCAGCTCGATGCCATGACGGTTATCTGCCTGCTGCTGTTCATGGGTGCCATGGGCAAGTCGGCGCAGTTTCTGCTGCACACTTGGCTCCCGGACGCCATGGAAGGCCCGACCCCGGTGTCGGCACTGATCCATGCCGCCACCATGGTCACGGCCGGTGTCTTCATGGTTGCGCGTCTGTCGCCACTCTTTGAAACGTCGCCGGTCGCGCTGACTGTCGTCATCGTCATCGGTGCCATCACCGCCTTCTTCGCGGCAACTGTTGGCCTGGTGCAGAACGACATCAAGCGCGTCATCGCCTATTCGACTTGCTCGCAGCTTGGCTACATGTTCGTGGCGCTTGGGGTAGGGGCCTATTCGGCCGGTATCTTCCACCTGTTCACCCACGCCTTTTTCAAGGCTCTGCTGTTCCTCGGTGCCGGCTCGGTCATCCATGCCATGCACCATGAGCAGGACATGCGGAACATGGGGGGGCTGCGCAAGAAGATCCCCATCACCTATGCCATGATGATGATCGGTACGCTGGCCCTGACCGGCGTGGGCATCCCGGGCACCAATTTCGGTTTCGCCGGCTTCTTCTCCAAGGACGCCATCATCGAAAGCGCCTATGCTTTCGGCGGCAATGTCGGCTCGCTTGCCTTTTGGCTGCTGGTCGTGGCGGCGCTGTTCACCAGCTTCTATTCCTGGCGCCTGGTGCATCTGACCTTCCACGGCTCGCCGCGCGACGCGCAGCACCATGGCGAAGGTCCCCACCCTGATCCGGCCCATGCGGCCTTGGAAAGCCATGACGAGCCGATCGACGACAGCAATGCCGACGATCATGGCGACCATGGTCACCACGGCTCGGCTTACGATCACGCCCACGAGTCGCCCAATGTCATGCTGGTGCCGCTCTATGTGCTGGCCGTTGGTGCAGTGCTGGCTGGCGTGGTGTTCTACGGCATGTTCTTCCACGAGGTGGAGCATATCGAGCACTTCTTCGCCGGGTCGATCTATGTCGACCACCAGATCATCGACGACGCCCATCACGTCCCGACCTGGGTCAAGTGGAGCGCCACCATCGCCATGATCCTCGGCTTCGTCTCGGCCTGGTACATGTATATCCGCCGCCCGGATGTGCCCGGCCGGCTGGCTGCGACCAATCCGGGGCTCTACAAGTTCCTGCTCAACAAGTGGTACTTCGACGAGCTCTACAACACGATCTTCGTCAAGCCTGCGCTCTGGATCGGCAATGCGGTCTGGAAGGGCTTTGATGACTGGCTGGTCGACGGCAAGATTGCCGAGGGCCTTGGCCGTCGCGTCCAGAACGTCACGAGCTGGGTCGTCAAGCTCCAGTCCGGCTATCTCTACCATTATGCCTTCGCCATGCTCATCGGCATCGCGGCGCTGTTGACCTGGGCCATCGCGGCCGGGGGACTGATCTGATGACCTTTGAGAACTCTATCCTCACGCTCCTGACCTGGCTGCCGGTTCTCGGCGCAGCGATCCTGCTGTTCACGCCAAAGACCGCGCTGAATGCCATCCGCTGGATTGCACTGGCCACCACTATTGTTGTCTTCGTGCTTTCCCTGGCCCTCTGGCAGGCGTTCGACGCCTCCAGCGCCGGCTTCCAGTTCGTGGTCAACATGCCCTGGATCGGCGACTCGATCGGCTACCGCGTAGGCGTCGACGGCATTTCGGTGCTCTTTGTCGTGCTGACCGCGCTGCTGATGCCCGCCGCCGTTCTGGCGAGCTGGGACGTCGAGATGCGCGTCAAGGAATACATGATCGTGTTCCTGGTGCTCGAAACGCTGATGGTCGGCGTTTTCACCACGCTCGATCTGGCCATGTTCTACGTCTTCTTCGAAGGCACACTGTTGCCGATGTTCCTCATCATTGGCATCTGGGGTGGCGCGCAGCGCATTCAGGCGGCCTACAAGTTCTTCTTCTACACTTTCGTCGGCTCGGTGCTGATGCTGCTCGCCATGATGGGGATGTATTGGGACGCCGGCACCACGGACATTGTCCGCCTGCTTGGCCACGATTTCCCTGTCGGCATGCAGACTTGGCTGTGGCTGGCCTTCTTCGCCTCGCTGGCGGTCAAGATGCCCATGTGGCCCTTCCACCGCTGGCTGCCCGAAGCGCACGTACAGGCGCCAACGGCCGGTTCGGTGATCTTGGCGGCCATCCTGCTCAAGCTGGGCGGCTACGGCTTCCTGCGCTTTTCGCTGCCTATGTTCCCTGACGCTTCGGCGCAGTTCGCCAACTTCGTCTTCGTGCTCTCGGTCGCTGCCATCATCCTGACCTCGCTGGTGGCTCTGGTGCAGACCGACATCAAGAAGCTGATCGCCTATTCGTCGGTGGCCCACATGGGCTTCGTGACCATGGGTATCTTTGCCGGCAATGCCTTGGGCATCCAAGGCGCCATGTTCCAGATGATCAGCCACGGCATCGTGTCCGGCGCGCTCTTCCTGTGTGTTGGCGTCATTTATGACCGCATGCACACTCGCGAGATCTCTGCCTATGGCGGCCTTGTCGAACGCATGCCGCAATATGCCTTTGCGTTCATGGTCTTCACCATGGCCAATGTCGGCCTGCCGGGCACCTCTGGCTTCGTCGGTGAATTCCTCACCATGATCGGTGTCTTCCAGGTCAACACCTGGGTGGCCTTTGGTGCGGCCTTCGGCGTGATCTTCTCGGCCGGCTACGCCCTCTGGCTTTATCGCCGGGTGGTGTTCGGTGCGCTCACCAAGGACAGCCTGAAGGGCATTCTCGACCTCAACCTGCGCGAGAAAGTGGTGCTCTATCCGCTCATCGTGCTGACCGTGGTTTTTGGCTTCTATCCGGCCCCGATCCTCGATACGACCGCAGCTGCGGTCGACAATCTGGTCGCGCAATATTCGGCTGCCAACGGCCTCGATCCGGCTGTGGCCCAGGCCGAAGCCCGCGCCCCCCTTGAATATGTCGCGCCTGCCGAAGGCGCGGCCCAGCCGGCCGACGACCACGCGGCCGAGCCCGCTGCGCATTAGGAGACTGACGTGAACTCTGACGTTACCGATTTCGCGAGCCTGGCTCCTGCCTATCCCGAAGTGCTCATGGCATTGGGTATTCTGGTGCTCTTGCTGCTCGGCGTGGTGATCAATAAGGAGCGCTCGGCGCTCGTTTCCTGGCTCGCCGTGAGCCTGCTGGCCGCCACTGGCCTGCTGGTCATGCTACAGCCGGCCGACGGCGTCATCTTCAATGGCCTGTTCATCGCCGACAGCTTTGGCCGGTTCATGAAGGTGCTGGTCATTGGCGGCGCGGGCCTGGCCCTCATCCTCGCCATGTCCAATGCCGAGGAAAACGGCGTCCATAAATACGAGTATTCCGTGCTCGCGTTGCTTGCCACGCTGGGCATGATGGTCATGGTTTCTGCCAACGACCTGATGAGCCTCTATGTCGGTCTCGAGCTGCAGTCGCTCTCGCTCTATGTCATGGCCGCCATCAAGCGTGATGACCCGCGGGCCTCCGAAGCCGGCCTCAAGTACTTCGTGCTCGGCGCGCTGTCTTCGGGCTTGCTGCTCTACGGCGCCTCGCTGATCTATGGCTTCACCGGCCATACCAATCTGGGCGAGATCGTCATTGCCATCGCAAATGAAGGTCGCTCAGTCGGCCTGATCTTCGGCGTGGTGTTTCTGCTTGCTGGCGTTGCCTTCAAGATTTCGGCAGTGCCGTTCCACATGTGGACACCCGACGTTTATGAAGGCGCGCCGACCCCGGTCACCGCATTCTTTGCCATGGCGCCCAAGGTTGCGGCGATGACGCTGATGATCCGTCTGGTGATGGACACCTTTGCGCCCATCACCTCCGACTGGCAGCAGATCGTCATCTTCCTCTCGATTGCCTCCATGGTGCTTGCGGCCTTTGCCGCCATCGGGCAGCAGTCGCTCAAGCGCCTGATTGCCTACTCGTCTATCGGTCATGTCGGCTTTGCCCTTGTGGGCCTGTCCTCGGGTACCCAGGTCGGGGTGGAAGGCGTCGCCATCTACATGGCCATCTATGTGGCCATGACGGTCGGTCTGTTCGCCTGCCTGCTCTCATTCCGCACCGACACCGGCTATGTCGAAACCATCGATGATCTGGCTGGCGCTGCCCAGACCCGGCCCTTCGTGGCCGCCATCATGGCGATCCTGATGTTCTCGCTCATCGGCCTGCCGCCGCTTGCCGGGTTCTTTGCCAAGTGGCACGTCTTCCTGGCCGCCATTGAAGCCAACCTCTACGTGCTCTCGGTGATCGGCGTGCTCGCCTCGGCCGTCAGCGCCTTCTACTATCTGCGCGTGGTCAAGGTGATGTTCTTCGACGCGCCGATCAAGCAGTTCGCAGCTGTCCCTGGAGAGCTCAACATCATCATGGCAGCCTCCGGCTTCCTGGTCGTCACCTACTACTTCACGGTCGGCAATCCGCTCGCATCCTGGGCGCAGACAGCGGCCGGAAGCCTGTTCTAGTGCATCGGCCCGAAAAGTGGTTGCCGGTTTTCGGTCAGCCGATGCACCACATTGGACGTGGATCACACCGGACATGCCCGTCAGGGCATGTGGTGATCTAGGTGGCAAGGTTCGCCTTGGGTGCAAAAGCCCGCGATGCCGGATACCGGCTTGCGGGCTTTGACTCCATCGGCTCCACCAATAGCGAAGCTTTGGCTGCGGCGGCCGCAGGCGATCCCGGCGGCATCTGGTTTGCTGCCCTGCAACAGACTGCCGGCCGCGGCCGGCGGGGTAGGGAGTGGCATAGCCCTCACGGCAATCTGGCCGCCAGCCTCCTGGTCGTGCCCGATGCTTCGCCGGACACCATCGCCACGCTGGGTTTTGTGGCCGGTGTCGCTCTCAACGCCGGCCTCTCCGCTATTCTGCCGGGCGGCATGGTCCGCATTGGCATCGACGGGGCCGACGGCGCCGATGGCCGGTCGCGCATTGCGCTCAAATGGCCCAACGATGTTCTGGCCGACGGCGCCAAGCTGGCCGGCATCCTGCTCGAAACCACCAAGACAGCCGATGGACGTCAAGCCGTCATCATCGGCATTGGCGTCAATGTGGTTGCGGCGCCAGAAGGGGTGCCCTATCCAGCAACCTCGTTGCAGGCTCTCGGCGTCGCACGCTCGGCAGAGGACGTGTTCGAGGCCCTGTCTGACGCTTGGGTGGACGCTTTCAGCCTCTGGAACGATGGCCAGGGCGTCGGCGCGGTACTTACCCGCTGGCGGGGCGCTGCCGCAGGCATAGGCGCACCGGTGGCCATCAGCCAGGACGGCGTGGTGCGGCGGGGCATTTTTGAAACCATCGACTCCTCGGGTCGGTTGATCATTCGCGACGACGACGGCGCGCGGCATCCGATCACGGCGGGCGATGTGCATTTTGGGGCAACGGCCAGCGCCCGAAGCTGACCACAACATGAATGGCAGGGCGGCCGGCGACCTCGAGATCGTCCGGCGTCCTCCCAGACAAAGGAAAAATACCCATGGCTAAGAACCAAAGGGATGAACTCGTCTTCGTGCCGCTCGGCGGCGTTGGCGAAATCGGCATGAACATGGCTGCCTATGGCTTCGGCCCGGCGCATCGCCGCAAATGGATCGTCGTCGATTGCGGGGTCAGCTTTGGCGGCCCCGATCTGCCCGGCATCGAACTGATCATGGCCAATCCCGAATTTCTCGAGGAAAATGCCGACGACTTGCTGGCTTTGATCCTGACGCACAGCCACGAAGACCATTATGGCGCCGTGCTCGACCTCTGGCCCGTTTTTGACAAGCCCGTCTATGCGACCCCGTTTACCGCTGCCATGCTGGCCGCCAAGCGGGCAGGGGATGGGATCGTTGAAAATGTCGATGTGACTATTATGCAGCCGGGCAAGCCGTTCGACGTCGGCCCCTTCACCATCGAGCCGATCAATGTTGCGCACTCGATCCCGGAATCGAACGCCATCCTGATCACCACGCCGATTGGCCGCGCCCTGCATACCGGCGACTGGAAGCTCGATCCGACCCCGGTGATCAGCGCACCAACCAATTTTGATCGCCTCAAGAAGATCGGCGAGGACACGTCCTCACCGCTGGCGCTGATCTGCGACTCCACCAACGCAACCAAGGAAGGCGAAAGCCCAAGCGAACAGGAAGTCGGCGACAATCTCGCCAAGCTGATCGCTGATGCCCCGCACCGTGTTGCTGTCACGACCTTCGCCTCGAATGTCGGACGCGTGGTTTCCATCGTTCGCGCCGCCCATAAGGCAGGCCGCGAAGTGGTCCTTTCCGGGCGCTCGCTGCACCGGATCATGGGCATCGCCCGCGAGTTGGGCATGCTTGAAGGCTTGCCGACGCTGCACGACCAGGATGCCTATAAGTCCATTCCGCGCGACAAGTGCGTGCTGATTTGCACCGGCAGCCAGGGCGAGGCCCGTGCCGCCATTGCCCGTATCGCACGCGGCGATCATCCGGTGATCGACCTCAATGCCGGCGATCGCATGATCTTCTCGTCCTGGGCGATTCCCGGCAATGAGCGCGAAGTCATCGACATTCAGAACCTGCTGATCGACAAGGGCGTCGAACTCGTCACCGCCAATGACGCACTCGTCCATGTCACCGGCCACCCCCGTCGCGGCGAGCTGCAGAAGCTCTACTCCTGGGTCAAGCCCGAAGTGCTGGTACCGGTACACGGCGAATCCGTGCATCTGCAGGCCCATGCCAACCTCGGCCGGGCAGAGGGCATTCCCAATGTCTGCGAGGCTCGCAATGGCGATATGGTCCGGCTCTTCCCTGAGCCCATGGCCTATCCGGCCGAAGTGCGCACCGGCGAACTCTATCTCGATGGCCTGGTGCTCTGCACCCCCGAGGAAAGCGGCGTAAAGGGCCGCCGCCGCCTGTCCTTTGGCGGCATGGTCATCGTCAGCCTCTGCGTCAATGGCGGTGGTCAGGTCGTTTCAGGCCCCGACCTGGTGGTCGAAGGCCTGCCCGAAACGGATGAGGAATCGGTTACCGACCTCATCGAAGACACCATTACCGGCGTCATCAAGTCGATGCCCGCCAAGCGCCGCAGCGATACCGAAGTGCTCAACTCCGCCCTGTTCAAGGCCATCCGCAACGAGGTCAACGCTTTCTGGGGCCGCAAGCCCAACGTCTCGGTCTTCGTGCACCGGGTTTGATGTCACGCGCAGAGGCAAATCAACGAGCTTGTTCGTCATCCCACCCTCATTCCCTCCCCATCGAGGTGAGGGAGGCGCAGGTTGCGATGACGGTGTTCATCGTCGCCCTCCCCCTTGTGGGGAGGGTAGCGAAGCTGGACGCCTAGCGTCCCTAGCGTAGCTAGGGTGGGGGTGAGAGCGGATCGAATGCGAGTTTCCCGCCGCGACACCGCGCCGCTTCCCACAGGCCCCAATCCGCGTTAGGTAGCCCTATGCAGATCGCATCCCTCATCGCCGTCTATTTCGTGGTTTGGTGGCTCACCTTTGTGGCCGTCCTGCCCATCGGCAACCACAGCCACCATGAGAAGGGGGCTGAAATCGTCGCGGGGTCCGACCCCGGCGCACCGGTTGCCCCGCGCCTGATCTCGAAGATGCTGATCACCACTGCGCTGGCGGCCCTGTTTACCGCCCTTCTGCTGTGGGGCCTCAGCAACGAAACCCTGCAGGCCTACTGGAACCGCTGAGGTCTCAAGCCTCTTCTTCCACTCGTGGAGAAGGTGGCGCGCAGCGCCGGATGAGGGGCTTCGAACCGACACTGAGGGGAAACCGCTCCAGCGGCGCTATTTCTTCGCTACCGCGTGGACATGCGCCAGCTCCAGCGCGGCCACGATGTCCGCCTCATTGGCCGAAGCAAGAGTCATGGTCGTCCAGCCCTGGCGCCCCCAGCCATTGTCGATGGCGCGGAATATCTCCGGCGCCACCACGCACTTCAGTTCCTGCTCGTCTGGCGTGAATTTGATATTGGCGCTTCGACCGTCGGCCGCCAGGGTTGCAAAGGTGCGTTTTACTTTGAATGCGACCCTGTCGAAATGCGGCGCGGAGATTGCCCCCGGCAGGCTCATCGCTATTCGCGTGAATGTTGCGGAATCGGTCATAGCAACTTGTTCCTAAAACAAAAAAGCAGGGCACGAGGCCCTGCTTGAATGAGTTTGTTCGACAATACGTTGGTCTTAGGCGCGCTACGAAGCGGCTGCCAACGCTCCTCCCTTGACGTTGTCGACGTCCGGCGGTTTGGGCCGCCTTTGTTTTATTGCGGCGGACCCTAACAACAGAAAATCGCTCTGCCAAGTAGATTCTGCATAGCTTGCATGCTTGCATCGAATGGACGGTTGCGATTTGAGTGTGCATCAACAAATCCTGCGAGTCGAAGCACCTTTTTGTCGGAGTTCCCATGCGCCTTTCCCGCTATTTTCTGCCGGTGCTTCGTGATGTGCCCAAGGAAGCCGAGATCGTCTCGCACCGCCTGATGCTGCGCGCCGGCATGATCCGCCAGCAGGCCTCGGGCCTCTATTCCTGGCTGCCGCTCGGCTACAAAGTCTTGATGAAGGTGCAAAAGATCATCGAGGAGGAGCAGAACCGCTCCGGCGCGATTGAGCTGCTCATGCCCACCATCCAGTCCGCCGATCTCTGGCGCGAATCGGGCCGCTACGACGCCTATGGCAAGGAGATGCTGCGCATCGAGGACCGGCACGAGCGCGAATTCCTCTATGGCCCCACCAATGAGGAGATGATCACCGACATCTTCCGCACCTATGTGAAGTCCTACAAGGACCTGCCGCTCAACCTCTACCACATCCAGTGGAAGTTCCGCGACGAGGTGCGTCCGCGCTTTGGTACCATGCGCTCCCGTGAATTCCTGATGAAGGATGCCTATAGCTTCGACTTGACCAAGGAAGACGCGGTCAGGGCCTATGAGCGCATGTTCGTGGCCTATCTGCGCACCTATGCCCGCATGGGGCTGACCGCCATTCCGATGCGCGCCGATACCGGCCCCATCGGCGGCGATCTCAGCCACGAATGGATCATTCTGGCCGAAACCGGCGAAAGCCAGGTCTTCTGCCACCGCGATCTGCTTGACAAGCCCATTCCCGGCCAGGACACCGATTTCATGGGCGATCTCAAGCCCATCTTCAACGACTGGACCTCGCTCTACGCCGCCACCGAGGAAATGGTTGACCAAGGCGAGTACGAAGCCGCCGTCCCCGAGGACAAGCGCGTTTCCGCCCGCGGCATCGAGGTTGGTCACATCTTCTATTTCGGCACCAAATATTCCGAGCCCATGAAGGCCAGCGTCACTGGTCAGGATGGCAAGGAAACCATTGTGCATATGGGCTCCTATGGTATCGGCCTGACCCGCGTCGTGCCGGCCATCATCGAAGCCAGCCACGACGAAAACGGCATCATCTGGCCGGTTTCGGTCGCGCCCTTCGAGGCCGTCCTGATCAATCTCAAGGCCGGCGACGCCGACACCGACGCGGCCTGCGAAAAGCTCTACAATGAGCTGAACGCAGCCGGCCTCGACATGCTCTATGATGATCGCGACCAGCCGGCCGGCTCCAAATTCGCCACCGCCGATCTGGTCGGCATTCCCTATCAGCTCATCCTGGGGCCGCGCGGCCTTAAATCGGGCGAAGTTGAAATCAAGCATCGCAAGACCGGCGAGCGCGAATCGCTGCCGCTCACCGAGGCGGTCGCCCGTCTCAAGGGCCTGATCGAACCCCAACGGATGACCGACATTTGACCGACAGCGCGCCAATGCCGAGGGGAGGCCGGGCAACCCGGCCATTCGCCCGTTTCGAATGGTTGATCGCCGGGCGCTATCTGCGCGCCCGCCGCAAGGAAGCCTTCATCTCGGTCATTGCCAGCCTCACCATGGTGGGCGTCGCCATTGGCGTCGCAACGCTCATCGTCGTCATGTCGGTGATGAACGGTTTCCGTGGCGAACTGCTCGACAAGATCCTGGGCCTGAATGGACATTTCACTGCCCATCCCATCGAGAGCCAGTTCACCGACTACAAGGAAACCGTGGCCGCCCTTGAGCAGGTCGATGGCGTTTCCTTCGCCGTCTATTTCGTCGAGGGCCAGGTGCTGGCCTCCGGCCGTGGCTCGTCCACCGGCGTTTCCGTGCGCGGCATGGATGAGGAGAATCTCAAGAAGCTCGATCTGCTCTACACTTCGGCAGAGCAGGGCGGCTTCGACCAGTGGGACGGCAGCCGGGGCGTCGCCATCGGCTATCGTCTGGCGCAAACCTTGGGCGTCGGCATTGGCGATCAGGTGCAGATCATCAATCCCGATGGCGCCATGACGCCCTTCGGCTCGACCCCACAGATCCGCTCCTACCCGGTCAATGCCATCTACAATCTGGGCATGGTCGAGTTCGACAGCTTCTTCATGTATATGCCGCTCGAGGCCGCGCAGGACTACTTCCGCATGGTCGACGAGGTCCTCAAGCCCGGCATGGAGCGGCTCGATCCGCTCGCCTCGGATGAAGAGATCGACGCCGCGTATGAGCGCGTCCCCCGCGCCACGGCCGTCGAAGTCTTCATCGACGATCCCGATGAAGTGGCCCTGATGCGCCAACGCCTGCAATCGGCGCCCGGCGTGCGCCCGCTGATCCTGACCGACTGGCAGCAGCGCAACGAAACCTTCTTCTCGGCCCTCCAGGTCGAGCGCGTGGTGATGTTCACCATTCTCTCCATGATCATCCTCGTGGCTGCCTTCAACATCATCTCCAGCCTCATCATGCTGGTGAAGGACAAGGGCGCCGACATTGCGGTGCTGCGTACCATGGGCGCCACGCGCGGGGCGATCATGCGCATTTTTTCCATCACCGGTACCGCCATCGGCGTCATCGGCACACTGGTGGGTACCGTTATTGGCCTGATCGTCGCCGCCAATGCAGAGGCCCTGCGCGCCTCGATTTCCAATCTTCTCGGTGTGACCCTGTTCCCGCCAGAAGTCTTCTTCCTGTCTTCGCTCCCCAGTCGCACCGATCCCACAGAGGTCACCGTGGTGGTGTGCATGGCCTTGGGCCTGAGCTTCCTGGCCACGCTCTATCCCGCCTGGCGCGCCGCGCAATATGACCCGGTCGAGGCCCTGCGTTATGAGTAAGCCCCATCTCAAGCTCTCCGGCGTCCATCGCCATTATGGCGAAGGCGAGCGCCTTGTTCGCGTCCTGGAGGCCGCCGATCTGACCGTCGAGAGCGGCGAACTGGTTGCTCTTGTTGCGCCATCGGGGGCCGGCAAGTCCACGCTGCTGCACTTGTGTGGTTTGCTCGAATCCCCCCAAGGCGGCGAAATCGAAATCATCGGCCAGCCCACCAGTCGCCTCGGCGATCGCGCCCGCACCCAGCTCCGGCGCTCGACCGTCGGCTATGTCTATCAGTTCCATCACCTGCTGCCCGAATTCACCGCACTCGAAAATGTGGTTATGCCGCAGCTCATCGCCGGCCAGGACCAGAAAAAGGCCGAGGCCAGGGCCATGGAACTGCTCGACCTGCTTGGTGTGTCGCCTCGGGCAGAACACCGCCCGGCCGAATTGTCCGGTGGTGAACAGCAGCGCATTGCCATCGCCCGCGCCGCCGCCAATCATCCTCGCGTCGTTTTGGCCGACGAACCTACGGGCAATCTTGATCCTGAAACCAGTGATCTGGTGTTCGAAGCGCTCAAGGATCTGATCAAGAACGAAGGCGCCGCCGCCCTCATCGCCACCCACAATCACGACCTCGCCCGCCGCGCCGACCGAATCGTCACGCTCAAGGGCGGCCTGGTGGTGCCTCACACGCTTTGAGCCGTCCCGGAGGGCTGGGCGCACCGGTGGCGCGGCCGTTTGCATATTTCCACCCCCGCCAGACGTCACTCTCGGGCCCAAGCATCTAAATAAGTAATCCCCGCGCGCAAACCCTCCTTCATACTCCTCTCATCCCCGTCACACACGCGGCCCCGACGCAGGGCCGGGCGGGGAGGCCGGGAAGAGGGGCGCCTCTTTACGCGGGTAGAAGCTCGGCAGCCGGACCTGCAATAACGGTACCGCCTGAATCCGGACCCGTGGAAAATCCGTGTTTCCGTGGCGAACGGCCAGTGGTCCGTTCTACCTATTTTCGGAAGGGCTACTGGCCGTTCGCTACCGTGCAACCGATAGCCGAGAGGCGAGGCGGCTCTTCCGCACGTCCCGAATCTTAACACCCGACAAAGCTCTCCTAACGAAATCCTAACTAAGAAACCCCTGTCCCCGGTTTCACCGCTGTTCCTGTCTGGACGAGAACAAACAGAGAATATAAAAGAACATTACAGAAACACGGGAGACCAAGATGCTCGATTTTGTCAAAGACCTCGCCGCTTTCGTTACCCTTGGCGCCTTCACCATCGGCTCGTTGACCTGGATGGATATCATCACCCATCTCGTGTGATCCGCTGTGGATTGAAGCAACGGTGGTTTGACCCGGGCAAAGTGCTGCCGCAGGGTCAAATCAGGAGATCCATATGCGCGGCCCTGGCTTCATTCACCTTCACGTTCATTCCGCTTTTTCCCTGCTTGAAGGGGCATTGCAGCTTGAGACCATTCTCAAGCTGGCCGCCGAAGACGAACAGCCGGCGCTCGGCATAGCCGACACCAACAATCTCTTCGGTGCCCTCGAATTTTCTGAGAAGGCCACCAAAAAAGGCATTCAGCCTCTTATCGGCGTCGAACTTGCGGTCGATTTCGCGGCTGCCGAAGAAAGGGTCAGCGAACGGGGACATACGGCCTGGACGGGCAAGTCCAGCATTGTCTTGATGGCGCAATCCGAAGAGGGGTTTTCCAATCTCTCGCAACTGGTCTCACGCGCCTATCTTGAGGGCGAGGATGGCATGGCCCGGGCGAATTTGGACTGGATGACACGCGAAAGCCTGTCGGGCCTCATCTGTCTGTCTGGCGGTCCCGAAGGCGGCATCGACATGGCTTTCGCCAATGGACAGGACGCCAATGCGACCCGACGGCTGGATCGGCTGGTCGATCTGTTCGGCGACCGCTTCTATATCGAATTGCAGCGTCACGGCCGGCCAATGGAGACGACGGTCGAACCGCGCCTGGTGGACTATGCCTATCGCAAGGGCGTTCCGCTGGTGGCTACCAACGAACCCTTCTTCAGGACCGAGAAGGAATATGAGGCGCATGATGCTCTGCTGGCAATTGCCGGCAGTTCCGTGCTCGCCCAGACCGAGCGGCGCAAGCTCAACGACCAGTATTATTTCAAGACCCGGGCGGAAATGGTCGAGCTGTTCTCCGACCTGCCCGAAGCCCTCGATTCGACCATCGAGATCGCCAGGCGCGTGGCTTACCGCCCGCGCACCCGCGGGCCGATCCTGCCTAAATTTGCTGCTGGTTCACACGCCACTGAAGACGAAGTGGTTGCCGCCGAGGCCGCCGCCCTGCGCAAGATCGCTGTCGAGGGGCTCGACAAGCGCCTCGAGATCGTCGGCCTGGCACCGGGCAAGGAAGAGAAGGAATATCGCGAGCGGCTCGATTTCGAACTGGGCATCATCGAGAAGATGAAATTCCCCGGCTACTTCCTGATCGTGGCCGACTTCATCCAATGGGCCAAGGCCCACAATATACCGGTCGGGCCGGGGCGTGGCTCGGGCGCCGGCTCTCTGGTGGCCTATGCCACCACCATCACCGACCTCGATCCCCTCCGCTACAATCTGCTGTTCGAACGCTTCCTCAATCCCGAACGCGTTTCGATGCCGGACTTCGATATCGACTTCTGCCAGGACCGGCGTGAGGAAGTCATCGATTACGTCCAGGACAAATACGGCTCCAGCCAGGTCGCCCAGATCATCACCTTCGGAACTCTGCAGGCCCGCGCCGTGCTGCGCGACGTCGGCCGCGTGCTGCAGATGCCCTATGGCCAGGTCGACCGCATCTGTAAGCTCGTGCCCGCCAACCCGGCCGATCCCTGGTCCATTGAGCGCACCATGAAAGAGGTGCCACAGTTCAAGCAGATGGCCGATGAGGACGAGACGGTCGGGCAGTTGGTGGAGATCGCCAAGGCTCTCGAAGGCCTGTTCCGCCACGCCTCGACCCATGCCGCCGGCATTGTCATCGGTGACCGGCCCCTCCAGGAACTGCTGCCGCTGTACCGCGATCCGCGCTCCGACATGCCGGTCACCCAATACAACCTGAAATGGGTTGAGCCTGCGGGCCTGGTCAAGTTCGACTTTCTGGGTCTCAAGACCCTGACGACCATCCGCTATGCGGTAGACATGGTGAAGCAGCGGGGGATCGAACTCGACATCGACGCCATCGATATTGAGGACGCTGCCACCTACAAGCTGTATGCACGTGGCGACACCTACGGCATCTTCCAGTTTGAAAGCGCGGGCATGCGTCGCGCCTTGATGGATCTCAAGCCCGACCGCATCGAAGACCTGATCGCCATGAACGCGCTCTATCGGCCCGGCCCGATGGACAATATCCCCAGCTTCATCAACCGCAAGCATGGCACCGAGGAGGTTGTTTACCCCCATCCTGCGCTGTCCGAAGTGCTGGACGAGACCTACGGCATCATCGTCTATCAGGAGCAGGTGATGCAGATCGCCCAGCTTCTTTCGGGCTATTCGCTCGGCGAAGCCGACATGCTGCGCCGCGCCATGGGCAAGAAGATCAAGGCGGAGATGGACAATCAGCGCATCCGCTTCCGCGAGGGTGCGGGTCCCAACGGGGTGAGCGCCGCGCTCGCTGACGAGATCTTCGACCTGTTGGCCAAATTTGCGAATTACGGCTTCAACAAGAGCCACGCTGCTGCATATGCCTGGGTCAGCTATCAGACCGCCTATCTCAAGGAGCATTTCCCGCACGAATTCTATGCGGCCTCAATGACCCTCGATATGGCCCAGACCGACAAGCTCTCCGATTTCCGGCGCGAGGCCGGCAAGAAGGGCATTGAGGTGGTTCCGCCCTGCGTCAACCAGTCCGAGGTGGTGTTTTCGGTCAAGGATGATCGGGTCCATTATGGCCTTTCGGCGGTCAAGGGCGTCGGCAGGGCCATGGCCGAGCACATTGTCGAAGTACGCGGTGATCAGCCTTTCAAGGATCTGGGGGACTTTGCCCGGCGGGTCGATCCGCGCGTGCTCAACAAACGCACGCTCGAAACCCTGGTCAATGCCGGCGCGTTCGACTGCCTTGTTCCTCGTCGGGAGATTGCGTTTGCCGCTGTCGAATCGGTCATCGGCACGGCCCAGGCCCTCACGGCCGATCGTAGCTCCGGCCAGGTCTCGCTGTTCGGCGGCGTGGAGGAAGAACCATTCCGTCTGCCGACGGGGGTCGCTGTCTGGAATTCAACCGAACGGGCCGATCGCGAACTCTCGGCCATCGGCTTCCACCTCTCGGCCCATCCCCTCGATGCATATGCCGACCTGTTCGAAAAGCTCCGCGTCCAGCGCTGGAGCGATTTTGAACGGGCCGTAAAGGACGGCGCGGGGGCAGGGCGCCTGGCCGGCACGATTTCATCGCGTAACGACAGGCGTACGCGTAAGGGCACGCCGATGATGATCCTGACCCTGTCGGATCAGAGCGGCACCTATGAGTGCATTGCCTTTTCTGAGCAGATCAACGAGTTCGGCGCCATCCTGCAGCCAGGCAATTCGGTCATTTTGCAGGTCGGGGCCGATGAGCGCGCCGAAGGCATCAGCGTGCGCCTGATATCCGCCGAACCCATTGAAGGCATGGCCGAGCGGATCGACCGGCAATTGACCGTATTCCTTGCGGATCCACAGGCCCTGGGCCCGACCAGCGCGCAACTCAAGCGCGGCGGCAATGGCACGGTCAATTTCGTGGTGATCCGGGATGGGGGCGCGCGCGAATACGAGATCGAACTGCCCGGCAAGTACAATGTCACGGCGGAGGTCGCCGGCGGCATCAAGGCTCTGGAAGGTGTGACGGATGTGCGCTTCGCCTGAAACGAACGCGGGGGAGGCGAGCCTTTGGGGGCCCTTCCTCCCTCGCTCAGGGGCTCTCACCCTTGACCCCGCGTCTGGGCGCGGGTCTATGGTTAATCAATACCACAATAGCGCCTCGGGTTGCTTGAAATTGTTGTGAATGCCGTAGGCGCCCGTCGCTCGGCCATATCTGGGTTGCTTCCGGCACCGCCTTGGCATATAGCAGCCACGCGTTCGGCATGGGTCGAACGTGATTTCACACACGAAGCAGGCTTTTCCCTTGCGGAAAATCCAACCGGTGGCGGGTCCCGCTGCAAGGCTTCGTGGAGGCATCAACCGGTAAAGGAGCAGCCCATCATGGCACTGCCAGAATTCTCCATGCGTCAGCTTCTCGAAGCTGGCGTGCACTTCGGCCACCAGAAGCATCGCTGGAACCCGAAGATGGAACGCTACATTTTCGGCGTTCGCAACGACATTCACATTCTCGACCTGAGCCAGACCGTGCCGGCCCTGAGCCGCGCCCTGCAGCTCGTGTCCGACACCGTGGCCGATGGCGGTCGCGTGCTGTTCGTCGGCACCAAGCGTCAGGCTGCCCCGCTGGTGGCTGACGCGGCCAAGCAGTCGGCCCAGTACTACGTCAACTCCCGTTGGCTCGGTGGTACGCTGACCAATTGGCAGACCATCTCCAACTCGATCGCCCGCCTGCGCGAGCTCGAGTCGATGAGCGAAGCTGATCTGGCCCTGCGCACCAAGAAGGAGCGCCTGATGATGTCCCGCGAACAGGAGCGTCTCGAGCGCGACCTGGGCGGCATCAAGGACATGGGCAACCTGCCCAACCTCCTGTTCGTGATCGACACGAACAAGGAAGAGAACGCAATCAAGGAAGCCCGTCGCCTGGGCATCCCGGTCGTCGCCATCGTCGACACCAATTGCGATCCCGATATCGTTGACTACGCCATCCCCGGCAATGACGACGCCAGCCGCGCTCTCGAGCTCTATGTCTCGCTGATCTCGCGTGCTGCCATTGACGGCATCGGCCGCTCTTCGAGCGCCCTTGGCGCCGATCTGGGTTCGTCTGACGAGGCTCCCGCCGAGGACCTGCCGACCGAAGGCGACGCAACCGTCAACTAATCTTCGTGCAGGCGTGCCTTCCTGTGGGGAGGCACGCTCCGCCCGATTCCGGGCAAGTACCCACTCGAATAAGCCGCCCCGAGAGGGGCCGCCAAGAGGTGAACCCATGGAAATCACTGCTGCAATGGTCAAGCAGCTCCGCGACTCGACTGGTGTCGGGATGATGGACTGCAAGAAGGCCCTGGCTGAAACCAATGGCGACATGGACGCCGCCATTGACTGGCTGCGCACCCGTGGCCTGGCAAAGGCCGCCAAGAAGGCAGACCGCGTCGCTGCTGAAGGTCTGGTTGGCGTCATCACTGCCGGCACCAAGGCCGCTGCCGTTGAAGTCAACTCTGAAACCGATTTCGTTGCCCGCAACGAGCAGTTCCAGAACATCGTCGAAGCCGTCTCCAAGCTGGCGCTCGATGCTGATGGCGATGTCGTCAAGCTCGGTGAAATGCCGTTCCCCGGCACCGGCCACTCGGTTTCCGCAGAACTGACCGAAGCCATCGCCAAGATCGGCGAGAACATGAACCTGCGCCGCACCGAGACCGTTTCGGTCACCGACGGCGTGGTCGAGAGCTATGTTCACAATGCGGTCAAGCCCGGCATGGGCAAGATCGGCATTCTGGTCGCTCTCGAATCGACCGGCGACAAGGCCGCTCTGTCGGCTCTCGGCAAGCAGCTTGCCATGCACATCGCCGCCGCCCAGCCCCAGGCCATCTCGCCCGACGAGCTGGACCAGGAAGTTGTAGCCCGTGAGCGCGCCATCATCCTCGAGCAGGTCAAGGAAAGCGGCAAGCCCGCTGACATCGCCGAGAAGATGGTTGAAGGCCGTATGCGCAAGTACTTCGAAGAAGTCACCCTGCTCAGCCAGGTTTTCGTCATCGACGGTGAGACCAAGGTTGGCGACGCGATCAAGAACGCCGAGAAGGACGCTGGCGCCCCGATCAAGCTCACAAAGTTCGTGCGCTATGCCCTGGGCGAAGGCATCGAGAAGGTCGAAAGTGACTTTGCCGCAGAAGTCGCGGCCACCGCTGGCACCAAATAAGCCAGACGAAATTGGGGAATGGGCGACTTCGCCCGTTCCCACGCTCTCCGGAAAGGCCGCTTTTCTGGATTGAGCTCTTCCACTTCAAATTATTTCAGCATGCAGCCTTGGCTTCATTTGCCGGGCAATTTGCCATAGGGTTTGCCGGGTCCGCCGGAATCGGTGGCCCGCTCATCAAAGATCAAGGGGTCCCCATCAATGCCATCCGCACATAAGCGCATCTTGCTCAAGGTTTCGGGTGAAGCGCTGGCGGGAGACAATTCTTTTGGCATTGAACCGCCATACCTGCAGCGCATTGCCGGCCAGATTGCCGACGTGGCACGCACGGGCGTCGAGGTTGCCATTGTGGTGGGTGGGGGCAATATTTTCCGAGGCATGGCCGGTGCGGCTGACGGCACCGACCGCGTGACCGCCGACCTGATGGGCATGCTGGGCACCATGATCAACGCCTTGGCCCTGAGCAACGCCATTACCCGCCACGGTGTCAAATCCAAGCCGTTCAGTGCAGCAACCATGCCATCGGTTGCAGATACTTTTACCGCGCGCGACGCCAAGCTGGCACTCGAAGAGGGCTTTGTCGTTGTCCTGGGCGGCGGAACGGGGAATCCGTTCTTCACCACCGATACCGCAGCGACCCTGCGCGCTATTGAGCTTGAATGCGACATGGTGCTCAAAGGAACCAAGGTCGACGGGGTCTATTCGGCCGACCCGATGAAGGACCCGACCGCAACCCGCTACACACAGATCAGCTATGATGACGTGATCCATCAAAACCTCAAGGTGATGGATACCGCTGCATTCGCACTTGCCCGCGACAACTCCATGCCGATAATCGTATATGCATTGGACGACAAGGCGGGCCTTGCTGGTGTATTGGAGGGCAAGGGCCTGTCCACGCGCGTGGGCAATCCGCTTTAGACGCCTGCTTGCAGGCGCCGTCGGCCCCACATTATGGGTGTTGATGAACCCGATGAACGCCAGAGAACGGGCACAAGACCCGGGCCGGCAATGGACTGGAAGGAAACAGCAATGGCCTCGAGCTACGATCTCAACGACCTCAAGACGCGCATGCAGAAGTCCGTCGCGTCTCTCAAGGATGAGTTGGGTGGCCTGAGGACCGGGCGCGCAAGCGCCAGTCTCCTCGACCCTGTGACGGTGGAAGTCTATGGCTCGCGTATGCCGCTCAATCAGGTAGCGACAGTGACCGTGCCCGAGCCCCGGATGCTCTCGGTGCAGGTCTGGGACCGGTCCAACGCCAATGCCGTCGAGAAGGCCATTCGTGACAGCGGCTTGGGGCTGAACCCGATGGGCGAAGGACAGATCATTCGCGTGCCGTTGCCCGAACTGAATGAACAGCGCCGCAAGGAGCTTGCCAAGGTTGCCCACACCTATGCCGAGCAGGCGCGCGTCGCTGTGCGCCACATTCGTCGCGACGGCATGGATGCCTTGAAAAAGGCAGAGAAAGACGGCGACATGAGCCAGGACGACGCCAAGAAGCAGTCCGATCTCGTTCAAAAGGCCACCGATGACTCCGTCGCCGAGATTGACACCATCGTTGCGACCAAGGAACAGGAGATCATGCAGGTCTAGGGGATCACATGGTCTCGCGCCGGGAGGGCGTTGATGGCAGGGGAACCGGCCGCCAGTATGAAAGTTGAGCCAGGTGCGGGGTTGAAAATCCCGCGCCATATTGGCGTCATTATGGATGGCAATGGCCGCTGGGCCAGGCAACGCGGCAAGCGGCGGACCGAAGGTCATGTCGAGGGTGTCAAATCCCTGCGTGGGCTGGTCGAACACTGCGTCACCTATGGCGTACCCTGCCTGACGGTGTTCAGTTTTTCGTCGGAAAACTGGTCGAGACCCTCCGATGAAGTGTCTTTCATCTTCAACCTGTTGCGGCGCTTTGTTGCATCAGATCTGCAGCGACTGATTCGCAACAACGTGCGTGTTCGGATCATTGGTTCGCGCGTCGGGCTGGAACCGAGCCTCGTCAAGTTGATTGACGATGTCGAAGCCAAGACGCAGGCCAATACGGGACTGACCCTTGTTGTCGCGTTCAACTATGGTAGCAAGGCCGAGATTGTCGCTGCAGCCCGTCACCTGGCAGAGGAAGTGGCTGCAGGGCGCCTGAGCCCTGACGACATCGACGAGCAACGGCTTGGCGACGCGCTTTATACGGCTGGTCTGCCTGATCCGGACGTAATCATCCGCACCAGTGGCGAACAGCGTCTGTCCAATTTCCTGCTCTGGCAGGCGGCCTATGCAGAGTTCGTGTTCGTCGATGAGCACTGGCCCGATTTCGATGAAGCCAGCTTTGTGCGTGTGCTTGAAACGTACACCCAGCGCGACCGGCGCTTTGGCGGTATTGGGGCGGACGCGCGTTGAGCGGGCAGGGGGACCCGAATGCTGATCAGCCGGCCCCAGCCCGGCGGTCCTGGGCCGATATCGGGCCGCGACTCGCTTCTGCTGCTGTTCTGATTGCGCTGACCGCGACAGCGCTTGTCGTTGGCAGCTATCTCTTTGCCGCGGTTGTGGGCGCGGTCTATGCCCTTGCCTATCGCGAATGGGAGACAATGGTGACCCGCGCGCCGCTGACCCCACGGGGCATGGTGTTGATCGGGCTCGTGGCGCTGTCCGGCCTGCTCTACCCACTCGTCGGCCTCTGGGGACCAACAGGGGCAATTGTTCTGGCGTGTGGCCTGACATTCACCATGGAGCGGGAGCACATGGTCTGGCGGATTGTCGGGCTGGTGCTGTTCGTGGCGCTGATAACCTCTCTCATGGCCATGCGTGGCACCGGGACGGCAGGAATTTGGGCCGGCCTTTATCTTGGCACGGTGGTCTGGATGACCGATTCTGCAGCCTTCTTTGCAGGCCGCCAGATTGGCGGTGAAAAGCTGGCCCCCGACATTTCGCCATCCAAGACCTGGTCGGGCGCCCTGGGCGGGCTCGCTCTTGGTACTGGTGCGGGGCTGGTGGTCTGGCTCTGGCTGACCGACTCACCGATCTGGATTGGTATCCTTCTCTCTGCGACGATCAGCGTACTCGCTCAGGCCGGCGATCTGGCCGAGAGTGCGATCAAGCGCTTCTTCCGCATCAAGGACAGCGGCGACATTATTCCCGGACATGGCGGGCTGATGGATCGCCTGGACAGTCTCACATTCGGCGTGTTTCTGGTCGTAATAGTGGGCGCAACCCATGCCGGGTTCGAGGCGATAGCGGCGGGATTGCTCCACTGGTAGCGCCAGCCCGTACCGAACTGTGAGAGTATTGGAATCCAATGTTTGATTTCGCCTACTGGCTGCTGTCTTATCTCGTTCCATTCCTCGTCGTTTTGACGGTTATCGTCTTCGTCCACGAGATGGGCCATTATCTGGTAGCCCGCTGGAATGGTGTGGCCATCCACACCTTCTCGGTTGGCTTTGGGCGCGAGTTGGTGGGCTGGAACGACCGGCACGGCACGCGCTGGCGTATCTCCGCTATCCCATTGGGGGGCTATGTCCGCTTTGTTGGCGACATGAACCCGGCCAGCGTGCCTGACCCGGAGGCCGCCGCAAAGGTGGACCCGGCCCTGGCGCCGCGCCTCTTCGTCAACAAAAACGTCTGGCAACGCATTGCGATCGTCGCCGCCGGCCCGCTTGCCAATGTCCTGCTGACCTTCCTGATTCTCTATGCCCTTTTGCTCGGCTATGGGCGCTACACGATCCCGCCGGTCATCAGCGAGGTCGTCTCCGGCTCGGTCGCCGAAACGGCGGGCTTCCTGCCGGGCGATAAAATCGTGGCAGTCGATGGCTATGCTGTTCGCGGCTTTGAAGATTTCCAGCGCTATGTCGCCACCAGTCCAGAACGCCCGGTGGTGGTGGACCTTGTGCGCAGCGGTGCGCAACGAACGCTTACCTTGGTCCCCGAAGCTGTTGAAATCGAGGATCGATTCGGCAATGACCAGCGGATTGGCCGGATCGGGGTCTCTCGTGACGTTGAAGAAACAGATGTGACACTTTACCGTCCTGGCCCCGTCGAGGCAGTCGGCATGACCTTCGAGGAGATCCGGTTCATCGTGCAGCGCACGGGCGCCTTCCTGGGCGATTTCTTCGTGGGTAGGGGCGATGTCGAGCAACTTGGCGGGCCGGTCAAGGTGGCCAAGGTTTCAGGGGAGGTGGCTACGCTGGGCTTTGTGGCCCTGATCAACCTGATGGCGCTGCTCTCGCTCAATATCGGAATCTTCAACCTGTTGCCGGTGCCCATGCTCGATGGCGGGCACCTGCTGTACTATTTCATCGAAGCAGCTCGCGGGCGCCCACTCAGCATGCGCATACAGGAAATCGGCTTCCGCTTCGGATTTGCCCTTGTGCTTGCGCTCATGGTGTTTACCCTGTTCAACGACACGGTGTTCGACCACTTCGGAATTTTGCGCTAACGCCTTGTTAACCTTGGTTCGCAAGGTGTTGCACGAATACAAGGTCGCCAATGAATTGCTAACCGCGTGAGAAGTCACGCCTTGTTCCTGGTTAAAAAAACAGTAAAACACTTCAATGGAGTTAGCTTGGGGGAGCGCTGTGCATGGCGATTCTTCAAGCGGGTCGCAGAAGGCAATAACAATATGATTCACCCCACCAAGTTGATGCGTGGCGCGGTTTCGGCGATAGCCATTTTGGGGGCAGCCCCAATGGTTGCTGGCGTGCCTGTCCTTGGCGTCGTGACGGCACAGGCGCAGGAGCAATTGGTTGCTTCCGTTCTGTTCGAAGGCAATCGCCGCTTCCCTGATAGTCAACTCCTGACCATGGTCGATATCTCGACCTCGGGAATCTACAGCCAGCAGCGTCTCAACGCTGACATCGAAAGCATTCGCCTGGCCTATGATCGTGACGGGTTCAATTCCGTTTCGGTAACGGCTCGGACTGAGCAGACCACAGACGGTCGGGTGCGGGTCATCTTCGAGATCAATGAGGGTGAGCGCGCAGGGATCGCTGCGATCAACTTCACCGGCAACAATTCCATTGGCGCAGGCAACCTCAAGGGCGCCATGCTCACCAAGGAGTCGGGCATTCTGAGCTGGCTGCTCCGGGACGACACGTATGACGAGCAGAAGATGTCCGTCGACCGTGAGCGTATCCGGGCGTACTACGCCAATCGGGGGTTCCCCGACGCGCAGGTCAACTCGGTTGCTGAATATGATGCTGCCCGCAACGCCTACTTCATCAATGTGACCGTCAATGAGGGTCAGAAGTATGAGTTCGGCAATGTCGGTATCGAAACCAGCATTGGTGGCCTGAACACCGACGTGCTGCGCGGTACGGTTCGTACCGGTCAGGGTTCGACCTATTCGGCTCTCGATCTGCAGAAGTCCATTGAAGATATGGCCTATGAGGCCACGGTCCAGGGTTACTCCTTTGCCGACGTCCGGGCCCGTCTGGACCGCGATGCGGCCACGAATTCCTTCAATGTCACCTATCTGGTCGACGAAGGTGCGCGCATCTATGTCGAGCGGATCAACATTACGGGCAACATCAAGACGCGTGACTTCGTCATTCGTCGTGAGCTCGATTTTGCTGAAGGCGACCCGTTCAACCGTTCCATGGTGATCCGTGGTCGCAACAATATCGACGCTCTTGGCTATTTTTCCAGGATCGATATTTCGACCGCGCCTGGCTCTTCGCCCGACAAGATTGTCCTCAACATCAATGTCCAAGAACAGTCCACCGGCGAGTACGGGGCCACAGCCGGTTACTCCACCACCGATGGCATCCTGGGCGAGCTGTCGCTGACCGAGCGCAATTTCCTTGGCCGCGGCCAGTATCTGCGGGCGGCCATTGGTGCCTCCCAGTCAGGTCGCACCTTCGACTTCTCGTTCACCGAACCGCGCTTCATGGGTCTGAAAGTTTCTGCTGGTGTCGACGCCTATCATCGCATCTATGACGAGACTTCGGTTAGCTATTATGGTTCACAGGTGACTGGTGGACAACTGCGTGTCGGCGTCCCCTTGACCAGCGCACTCAATGCACAGTTCTTCGGCGGATATGAACGCAAGGTCATTGCCGACGTGAAGGACAACCCTGCCAGCAAGTCGGCCGTCGTGAACGACGGTCAGGAGTTCAATAAGGCGTTCGTTGGCTATACTCTGGTCTGGAACGGCGTCGATGACGTCAAAAACCCCACCGAAGGGCTCTACGCTACCTTCTCCCAGCAATATATCGGGTGGGACCACAACCTGCTCCGGACTGAGGCGCGCGCCCGCTATTTCGTGCCGCTCATTCCCGACAGCGGCGTGATTGCAAGCGTTCGTGGTCAGGCCGGCGTAATCAACAGCCTCAATAACGGCAACGTCCATGCCGTCGAGGCCTTCACGCCTGGCTCCCAGCTGATCCGTGGTTTTGAGGGTCGCGGCTTTGGCCCGCGCATGGTCAATGGCGAGTATCTCGGAACCACGATGTTTGCCGGTATCTCCGGCGAGATTGAGTTCCCGATCCCCGGCCTTCCTGAAAGCTATGGCTTAAGTGGCGCAGTCTGGGCCGATGCCGCCTGGATTGGCGATGGCAGCAGTATCGGCACCGGCACGAGCACGATTGCGACCACAAGCAACGACCAGCCATGGCGCACTTCGGTTGGTGCATCCCTTATTTGGGATTCTCCGTTCGGCCCGCTGCGCGGCGATTTTGCCCATGTCCTGAACAAGTCGACCGACGACCGCACGCAGATGTTCCAGTTCACCATCTCGACTTTGCTCTAGTCTGGCCGGTGTAGATATTTTTTTGGAGCCGCGGGGCGGTAGCGCCGCGGCTCCTTCTGTTCAAGTGACATCATGGTCGATACCCGTTTCCATCGCTTCGCCGGTCCGCAGACCCTGGGCGCATTGCTTGCTCTGGTTGGTCAATCAGATTTGGCGGCGGGCCTGGGGAATCCCGATCTCACTATTACCGGGGTCGACGAACTCGAACTGGCCGGGCCGGGCGAACTGGCCTTTGCGGCCCAGCCCAGCTACATTGAGGAACTGCGCGCCACCACTGCTGGAGCCGTTCTGGTTTCGCCCGCTCTCAAGGATGCCGTTCCCGAGGGCTGCATCGCCGTCGTGATCGACAAGCCCCACAACGTCTTTGCCGACATTCTTGACGCGCTCTATCCTTCCAGTACCCGTTCGATCATCGCAGCCGGGCGGGAAGACCTGGGCGCACCGATTTTTGAGCGCGACGTCACCCTTGGCACCAACGTCGTGGTGGGCGCCGGTGTTGAGATTGGGCGCGGAACTGTGATCGGTGCCAATACAGTCATTGGTGCCGGTGTCACCATTGGTCGCAACTGCATCATTGCCGCCAATTGCACCATCGACTGCGCCCATCTTGGCAATGAAGTTGTATTGCACTCCGGCGTGCGCATTGGCACTGAGGGCTTCGGCTGGCTCGATTTTGGGCAGTCCAATCGCAAAATTCCGCAATTGGGGCGAGTTGTCATTCAGGACCGCGTGGAGATCGGCGCCAACAGTACCATCGATCGGGGGGCTCTCGGCGATACCGTGCTTGGCGAAGGCTCCAAGATCGATAATCTGGTCCAGATCGGCCATAATTGCCAGATCGGCCGGAACTGCCTCATTGCGGCCATGAGTGGTCTGTCCGGCTCCACAATCCTGGGCGATGGCGTGTTGATGGGCGGCGGAGTTGGCACCTCGGGCCATCTCAGCATTGGCGCGGGCTCGGTGATTCATGGTCGGGCGGCCGTGACCAAGGACTGGCCTGCCGGGTCCAAGCTTGCTGGTGCTCCAGCGCAGGATATAAGAGATTTCTGGCGAGAACTCGCCGTTGTGCGGAAACTGTCGAAGGGGGAGAAGCGGGGATGAACGAAACCACCGCCGTCACCGAACTCAATGCGATGAACATCGCCGAAATTCTTGAGGCGCTGCCGCATCGCTATCCCTTCCTGATGATCGACAAGATCGTGGAGATCAATGGCGACGAATCCGCCATTGGGGTGAAGAACGTCACGTTTAACGAACCGATATTTCTCGGACACTTTCCGAACAACCCGATCTTTCCCGGCGTCCTGATCATCGAAGGCATGGCCCAGACGGCCGGAGCGATCGTGATCAAGCACGACTCGACCGGTGGCCGGAAGAACATCGTGCTGATGCTCGGGGTCGACAATGCCCGTTTCCGCAAGCCCGCAGGGCCTGGCGACACCATCGAGTTCCACATCACCAAAATGCATCGTCGCCGCAATGTGGGCCGTTACGAGGCCAAGGCCAAGGTCAACGGCACGGTCATTGCTGAAGCTGAAATCACCGCGATGATCGTCGGGGCCGAAGCGTGACAGCCCCGCTGATTCACCCCACGGCGATTGTCGCCGATGGGGCTAGGCTCGGAGCGGATGTTCGCATCGGGCCATATAGCATCGTTGGCAGCAATGTGACGCTTGGCGACAAGGTCGAGCTGGTCTCGCACGCCGTTGTCGAAGGCAACACGACAATCGGACCAGGTACGCGCATCTTCCCCTTCGCCTCGGTTGGACACGAACCGCAGGACCTCAAATTTCATGGTGAGAATTCGCGCCTCGAAATCGGCGCGAACTGTACCATTAGGGAATCGGTGACCATCAATCCGGGCACCGAAGGTGGCGGTATGGTCACGCGTATTGGCGACAACTGCCTGATTATGGCCAACGCTCACGTCGCCCACGACGCGATTTTGGGGAACAATGTCATCATGGCCAACTATGTCGGCGTAGCCGGCCATGTTCAGGTGGGTGACAATGTGATCTTCGGCGGCACCTGCGTCATCCATCAATTCACCCGCATTGGCGCCCATGCCTTTATCGGTGCCCAGTCCATGGTGGATGGCGACGTCATTCCCTACGGAATGGCGGTCGGCAACCGCGCGACCCTGACAGGCCTCAACCTCATTGGCCTCAAGCGGCGAGGCTTCGAGCGCGAAGCCATCCATCGCCTGCGTGCCGCCTATCGGCAGATTTTTGCGAGTGAGGGGACGCTTCGGGAACGCGTGGAAGACGCTGCCGAAATCTTCAGCCAGGATGCCCTGGTTCAGGACGTGGTGCGTTTCATTGCAGATGCCCAGGATCGCCCCATCCTGCTGCCCCGCAACGGCCACGAGACTGAATAGCCATCCGATCCGGAGGCTGCCATGATCGAAAATCTTCGCCTCTTTATTCTGGCCGGTGAGCCATCCGGTGATCGGATTGCTGCTGATTTGGTGGCGCGGCTGCGCGGCAAGATAAATTTGGAGCTGTCTGGCGTCGGCGGCGACGAGTTGGCAGGGCAGGGGCTCGCCACGCTCTATCCCATGTCCGATCTGGCAGTCATGGGGATCACCGATGTCCTGCTCAACCTGCCGCGCCTGCTCTGGCGTCTTGAGCAGACCGCCAGGGCCATACTGGCGGCCAACCCCGATATGGTGGTGCTTGTCGATGCGCAGGATTTCTCGCGACTTCTGGCGGCACGCCTACGCAAGCGCGGTTATACTGGCCGCTTGGTCCTCTATGTGGCGCCGTCGGTTTGGGCCCGCCATCCGGAGCGCGCCAAACGCCTGGCGCCGCTCTTCGATTCCGTTCTGGCCGTGCTCCCGTTCGAGCCAGAGGCCATGGACCGACTTGGCGGCCCCCCCACCAGCTATGTCGGCCATCCGGCACTCGCCGAGGCCATCGCTTCGCTAACGCCACCGGATCGCGGGCCGCTCGTATTGCTACCCGGCAGCCGGAATGGCGAGTTACGCCGCCACTTGCCCGTCTTTGGCGAAATGGCAGCCGACCTCGCGCGCCACGAGGCGGTGACTGAACTCATCATCCCGACCTTGCCCCGGCTGCGCGACAGGCTGATCAGGGAAACCGCCAGTTGGTCGGCGCCAGTCCGTGTCGTTGAATCGCGCGCTGCGCGTAGCGAAGTCTATCAGCAGGCCATTGGCGCCATCTGCGTTTCGGGCACCGTGACGCTCGAACTAGCTCTGGCGCGTGTTCCTATGGTGGTGATTTACGCGCTCGATAGCCACCAATCCCATGTCTACGCGAAACTCGGCCGGCCTTGGGTATCCCTGCCCAACATCATTCTGGGCGAACAGATTGTGCCCGAGTTCGTTGCGGCGCCGCTTTTAGCAAGCCCGGCAAAGTCAGCAATGCGCGATCTGCTGGACAACAAAAAAGCCCGACAGGACCAGATAAAGGCCTTTGACGAGCTTTTTCGGATCATGGAGGCGGGGCTGCCCCCGCATCTCCGTGAGGATCCGGCAGACCGGATCCTTAAGATCTGGCGCAATTAGCGGCTGCTGATCGGATCGTAATCCCGAGCAGTGGCGCCATTGTAGAGTTGGCGCGGACGGCCAATCTTTTTCTGCGGATCGCCGATCATTTCCTTCCACTGACTGATCCAGCCAACGGTGCGGGCGACGGCGAACAGCACGGTGAACATAGAGGTCGGGAAGCCGATCGCATCCAGGATGACGCCGGAATAGAAATCGACATTCGGATAGAGCTTACGATCGATGAAGTATTGGTCCTCAAGCGCAATACGCTCCAGTTCCTGTGCCACCTGCAGCGTGGGATTATTGCCTACCCCAAGGATCTCCAGCACTTCCTTGGCGGTGGCCTGCATCACCTTGGCGCGCGGATCGAAGTTCTTGTAGACGCGATGACCAAAGCCCATCAGGCGGAACGGGTCGTTCTTGTCCTTGGCGCGGGCAATGAATTCAGGGATACGATCCACCGTGCCGATTTCGCGCAGCATGTTGAGGCAGGCTTCATTGGCGCCGCCATGAGCTGGGCCCCAGAGGCACGCCACGCCAGCCGCGATACAGGCGAACGGGTTGGCGTCCGACGATCCCGACAAACGCACCGTCGACGTCGAAGCGTTCTGCTCGTGGTCGGCATGGAGCGTGAAAATAAGGTCCATGGCGCGGGCGATCTTCGGGTCGACCTTGTATTCCTCGGCCGGAACCGAGAAGCACATATGCAGGAAGTTCGACGCGTAATCGAGATCATTGCGCGGATAAACGAAGGGCTGGCCAACAGAGTATTTATAGGCCATCGCAGCAATCGTCGGCATCTTGGCGATCATGCGGATCGAGGCGATTTCGCGCTGCTGCGGATCGTTGATGTCGGTGCTGTCATGGTAGAAAGCGGCCATGGCGCCGACAACTCCGGTCATGATGGCCATCGGGTGCGCGTCGCGGCGGAAGCCACGATAGAAATAGTGCATCTGCTCATGCACCATGGTGTGGCGCGTCACCAATGCCTCGAATTCCTTGAACTGGGTCGGGGTCGGCAGCTCGCCGTAGAGCAGCAGGTAGCACACTTCGAGATAGCTGGACTTCTCGGCCAGTTGCTCGATGGGGTAACCGCGGTAGAGCAACTCGCCCTTGTCGCCATCGATATAGGTGATCGCGCTATCGCACGCTGCCGTCGAGGTGAATCCGGGGTCGTAGGTAAACAGGCCCGTCTTGGCATAGAGCGAACGGATATCCATCACATCCGGACCCACCGACCCACTCAATATTGGGAATTCGTGGGTCTGGTCTCCGATGACGAGTTTGGCGACTTTTTCGGTCATTGAGCTCTCCTCGCTTCACCCCGTTTGTCCGCAGAAAAGGACAGGAAATGCGGTCCCGGGGGCGGCGCCTCTAAAGCGCCGAATTTCCGGTGCAGAGGTATCAGGTCTTGCCCATCGCAAGCAACCGATAGGTGAGTATGACTTATCTATCCGACAGACTGGCGACAGGCTCGTTTATCGTGTTTCACGGAGCCGTCTGATCACTGAGTCGGGCGAGGCTCTCATCCCGTCCGATCAGCACCATGACCTCGAAAATCCCCGGAGAAACAGTGCGTCCGGTGAGCGCTGCACGCAAAGGCTGTGCCAGTTTGCCGAGCTTGAGCCCCTTCTCCTCAGCCAGGGCACGCATGGCCGCATCGATGCTCGGCACTGACCAATCGGCAAGACCCCCTAACGTATCGGCAACGCTCGCGAGCACAACGCGCGCCTCATCGGTCAGCAAGGCCGCGGCTTTTTCGTCCGGCCGGATCGGGCGCAGGGCATAGATGAACTGAGCCAGATCGATCAGTTCGAGCACGGTCTTGGCACGGGGCTGCAACTCGGGCAGGGCAGCTAGAACCGTATTGTGATTGGCCATCAGGCCCTTCGCATCCTCGTCGCGCCCGACTTCCTTGGCCGTGTCGACCATGACTTCGTAAAGATAGCCGGGGTCGGCCTCTCGAATATAGTGACCGTTAATGTTCTCGAGCTTGACGAAGTCGAAGCGCGCGGCGCCCTTGTTGAGGGCCTCGAGGCTGAACCATTCCACCATCTGGTCGGTCGTGAAGAACTCGTCGTCGCCATGGCTCCAGCCCAGGCGCGCCAGATAGTTGCGCAAGGCCGCGGGCAGGTAGCCCATCTGCCGATAGGCCTCGACCCCGAGCGCGCCGTGCCGCTTGGAAAGCTTGGCGCCATCCGGTCCATGGATCAGGGGGATATGCGCCATTTCCGGGACGGTCCAGCCCATGGCATTATAGATGATGATCTGGCGGGCCGCATTGGTCAGGTGGTCGTCGCCGCGAATAATATGGGTCACGCCCATGTCATGGTCGTCGACCACCACGGCATGCATATAGGTCGGGGTGCCATCGGAGCGAAGGATGATGAAGTCATCCAGGTTCTCGGTTTTGAACACCACCTCGCCCTGCACATGGTCGCGCACGACGACTTCGCCTTCCAGCGGCGCCTTGATACGGATCACCGGCTTGATGTCGGCAGGGGCCTCCGAGGCGTCGCGGTCCCGCCAATAGCCGTTATAGCGTGGTGGCTTGCCGGCGGCGCGGGCCTCCTCGCGCATCTGTTCCAGCTCCTGGGGCGAGCAATAGCAGTAATAGGCGTGCCCCATTTTCACCAGCTCGTGAGCCACTTCAGCATGTCGCGCAGCGCGGGAGAACTGGCTGATCGGCTCGCCTTCCCAGTCTAGCCCCAGCCACTTCAACCCATCTATCAGTGCGGTGACGGCGGCCTCGGTGGACCTTTCCCGATCCGTGTCCTCGATACGCAAGAGCATTTTGCCGCCCTTGTTCTGCGCATAGGCCCAGCTGAACAGCGCCGTTCGCGCACCGCCGATGTGCAGATAGCCGGTGGGAGAAGGAGCAAAACGCGTGACGACCTGAGACATGGCAAACCGGAAGGATTTGAGAAATTGCGGGCTGTGTGTAGCATAGGCGGGCTTGAGCGCAAGGGCAGGGCGCATGGGGGCTGGGCAAAGGGCTGTCGAGGGTGCGTCCGGGCTAACCGGATGGTTGCGCGCGCATGGCGAGCGGACGGACTGGCCTGCTCCTGGAGAACCTGCGGCAGGGGCTAGCCTGCGCAGCGCCATAGACAGTGCCGTTGAAAAGCGTCGGCTCTTTGTCCTGCTGCCGTTTTCGATGATCGCCGGGCTGATTTGCTACGCATCCATGCCTGCCGAGCCGTCAGCCTATCTGCTCGCCGCCGGGGCAATATCCCTGGCGGCCCTGATGGTGTTGTCGCGTGTTCGGCTCGCGCTGAATGGGCTTCGGGGCGTCGTTCAGATGTCCGCCTTCTGGCTCGGCTTCTGCCTCTTGCCCCTGCATGGCTTGGCCTTTGGCACCCCGATGCTGGCCTATCCGGCCTATGGCACCTATGAAGCCCAGGTCGACGAGGTCCTGTCCGCCGATGAGAACCGGATCCGGATCATTGCGTCCCAGCTTGTGCCAGTCGAGGACGCCAGACCAGTACCGATCCGCCGCGCCCGTATCGTACTGCCGGGCGATGTAAAACTCGCGCCGGGCGACAGGTTTCGGGCCGCCCTGCGGCTGGCTCCCATTCCCGGGCCGGTCTTGCCCGGCGCCCATGACGGGCAATTTCATTCCCACTTCGTTGGCGTGGGCGCCTATGGCTCGACCATCGGGGCGCTTGAGGTTATTGCGGCCGGCGACGTATGGAGTCTGAACCGGCAGGTTCAGGGCCTGCGCACCGCCATCGGTAATCGTATCGACACGGTTCTGGATGGAGCTACAGCCGCAATCGGCAAGGCGATGGTGGTCGGGGATCAAAGCGACATCACCGATGAAACGCGCGATGTCATGGCCGCCTCGGGCCTGGCCCACATCTATTCAATCTCGGGCCTGCACCTGTCTATTGTGGCCGGTGGTATCTATTGGCTCCTGCGCCTGGCGCTGGCCTCAGTTCCGGCTCTCGTGGCCTGGCCCATCAAGCAGATATCCGCATCGGTCGGCATTGTAGCTGCCTTTCTCTATCTATTGTTGGCTGGTGGTGTAGACAATGTGCCCGCCTTCCGCTCCACCCTGATGCTCGCCCTGATCTTTGGCGCGGTCCTTGCCGGACGCCAGGCATTGACCATGCGCAATGTCGCCATTGCTGCCATAATCATTATCTTCATTGATCCGGCGAGCATCTTCAGGCCCAGCTTCCAGCTTTCCTTTGCTGCGGTCGTCGGTCTCATCGGCATATATGAACTGCCGCGCCTGAGTGGAACGCCTTCTGCTGGGCGCCTGGCCCGTATTGGCGGGGTCGTCGCCGCCACCGCATGGACGAGCCTGGTCGCGGGTCTGGCGACCCTCCTGTTTTCCGCGTATCACTTTCAGCAGACTGCCCCGTTGGGGGTCATCGGCAATGTGCTGGCCTTGCCCTTTGTCAGCCTGGTCATCATGCCTTTCGGGGTCTTGTCCGTTTTGGCCATGCCGCTAAGCGTTGACGGGCCTTGCCTGGTTATAATGGGCTGGGGCATTGACCGCATGATCGATGTCGCCGAACTGGTGGCCGCCTGGAGCCAGGGTTGGACCGGCAATCCATTGCTCGCAGGCTGGACACTGGGCGTGGGCCTGATCGCTCTGGCCTGGTTCGCTTTCCTGGAAACCCGCTGGCGCTTGCTTGGGCCGGCCCTGGCGCTCCCCGTCATTTTGGCAATGGGGTTCGAACCGCGCCCGGATATCCTGATTGCCGATACCACCCAGGCTGTTGCCATCCGCGATGGTGAGGCAATGGCGCTGGTGACTGGCCGAACCGGCAGCTTTGCCGTCGATGTCTGGAGCGACCACTACCAGACCGAAATCACGGCCCCGCACCCGGCGGCCCGTTGTGACAGTCTTGGCTGCATTCTGACCAACCCGGCCTATAGCGTAGCCGTCGTTCGCAATGCTGCAGCTTTCGCCGAAGACTGTGGCCGACATGACCTGCTGATCGCGCGCATCTATCCGCCACAATTCTGCTACGCCACGGGGCAGCTCATCGGACCGCGAGACCTGGTCGAAGGCGGTGTGCACTGGCTGGTCTGGAATGAGGCGACCGGGCGGTTCGATATCCGCCCGGCCATTGAAAATCTCAATCGGCCCTGGCGCATCGGGCCACGCTGACACCGGCTGCCGGAATGGTGGCACCACCCAGCACATAGCCAACTTCGTCCTGGGCCGGGATGAGTGTCTGCGTGCCGGTCCCGTAATTGACATAGATGCGATACTGGCCGCGCACCCGACAGCGAACGCCCGCGGGGAGGGCCAGTGTTGGCGTATCGGCCTCGGCAATCAGATAGTCGGCCACACGCTGCACCAGTGCCTGGTCGCCACTGGCGGTGAGGTAGAAGAGTTTTCCCTGGCAGAGCAGCACTGGCAGGCCCTCGACATCCTCCATGACGATTTCTGCACTGCCCTCGACCTTTTCCCGCCATAGCCGCGCCGCGCCGCCACCCTTAACGGCCACCTCGATGCCTGCCGGCAAGCTGTCCACCCTGGCCACGCGGGCATCGAGCAGGTTTTGCGGCAGGTCAGGACCCAGGCGGGTGGGAATGGAAAAATGCGCAGTCTTCGAGCCAGTGCGCGGCCCTATCAAAACGTGACCGTCAAACTTGGCGACAGCGTCGCGCATACTGTCTGTCCAGGCCAGAAGCGCGGGAATGGCGACAATATCATAACCCGCAAAACTACTTGTCGATGGTGGCAGCACATCGACATCCAACCCGCGCTTGCGGAATGCCGAATAGAGTTCACGCACATGATTGCCATGCGTGAAACCAGCCGCTTGCGGTTGAATTTCCCAGGCCCACTCGCTTTCATAGTCGTAGATCAGGGCAATCCTGCCTTGGGAAGCCGTGCCCTCAAGCCTGATTTCGGCAAGCTCTCGCGCCACCCGAGTGGCCTCGCCATAGGCGGGCGCCGGTTCGCTGTCGGGTCGCAACAGTCCCGCATGCATCTGCTCCTGCGCGAAAGGCGCCTGGCGCCAGCGGAAATACGACACGACTTCCGCGCCATGCGCAAAGGCCTCCCAGGCCCAGAGTCGCGCCATGCCGGGCAATGGGTCGGGATTTGCCGCCGCCCAGTTCACCGGGCCGGGCTGCTGTTCCATGATCCACATCCGGCCATGCCCGACGCTGCGATAGAGATCGTGGTGAAAGGCCGCATTGTCTGGATCGCCCTGCCGCATATAGAGCGCCTTGTGCTCCGCGGCTTCATCGCTGCCGGCGAGGTGCCCGAGGGGATAGGAATCCCAGCTGGCTACGTCGATCGTCTCGCCCAGCTTGAAGTGATCGAACTCGCTGTACCGGCTCATGAAATTGTGGATCACCGGCAGGTCAGGCCGCCGGTTCTTCAAGATCTCATATTGCACCGCATTGAACGCGGCGACCTGATCGGACGAGTAGCGCCGGAAATCCAGCTCATGGGCCGGAGCGGCATCATAGACCAGCAGGTTGGGCAGCTCGATCTGGTTAAAGCTGTTGTACTCCATCGACCAGAACACGTTGCCCCAGGCCTGGTTCAGCGCCTCGATGCTTCCATATTTCTTGGCCAGCCACAGTCTAAACCCGTCTCGGGCCGCCGGCGAATAGGAATAGGTCGTTCCGTGGCAGCCATATTCATTGTCGGTCTGCCAGCCTCCTAGGGCGGAGTGATCGCCCAATGCCTCGGCAAGGATGCGCGTGATACGCGCACTTTCTTCGCGATAGCCCAGATGTGAGAAATCATAGTGCCGGCGGGAGCCAAAGCCCTTGCTTCGCCCATCACGATCGACCGCCAGCATGTCGGGATGCTTGTCGATCATCCAGCGCGGCGGCGTCGCGGTCGGCGTCCCGACGATCACCTTGAGGCCGTGGCGCCCCAGCACGTCCATGGCGCGGAGCATCCAGTCGAGTTGGAGATTGCCGGCAGTCGGCTCGAGCCGCGACCAGGCGAATTCGCCAATCCGGACATAGCTAATGCCGACTTCGGCCATGCGTCTGGCATCGGTTTCCCAAAGGGCCTCTGGCCAGTGTTCAGGATAATAGCAGACGCCAAGGCTGGGCTTCATTGCGGGTCTCAAAGCTTGATTTTGGGTTCGGGCTGTCCGGCCACCTCGAGGTCGATATAGAACACCCCGCCGGCGACCTTCTCCGACGCCAATTGCTCGGCCGACATGGTCTTGTTGGCGCTGGTCAGGAACAGGCGCTTCAGGTCCTTGCCGCCAAAGGCGGGGCAGGTGACCTGGCTCACAGGCACCTCGATGATGCGGTCAATGGACCCGTCAGGCGCATAGCGGATCACACAGGAGCCGCCCCAGCGGGCATTCCAAAGAAAGCCCGCGCTATCCACAACGGCGCCGTCTGGATAGCCGCGATGCTCCGAAACATCCGCAAACAGTTCCCATTCGCCAACCGGCATCCCCGTTTCGGGGTCGACGGTACATTTGAGGATCTTCTGGTCCGGAGTGTCGGTCCAATAAGCCGTCCGGCCGTCGGGCGAGAAACAGGTGGCATTGGGAATGGCGGCATTCGAGATGATCTTGGTCAGAACGCCCGCGCGATAATGATAGACCGCGCCGTCCTTCGGCCCTTCATCCTTGACCATAGTGCCGATCCAGAATGCGCCCGAGGGATGCACTCGGCTGTCATTGGTACGATTGGCGGGCACGTCACGCTCGACGTCGATCAGATGCTCCATGTCACCGGTAACCAGGTCGAAGCGTTTCAGGCCAGTTTCACTGGCGAGCGCCAGCGTTGCATCGTCGATGATGGCCGCTGCGGCAACGGTCTCGTCGAAATGCCAACGGTTCTGCACGTCGCCTTCGGCATTGGCGGCGAACAGGATCTGGTTGTTGATATCGAACCAGAACAATTGCTGCCGGACCGCATGCCAGAAAGGTCCTTCGCCCAATGCACATTGGCTGTCGATGAGAAGTTTGGCGGTTTCAGTCATTTTGCGGCTCCCCGATCATAGGCCGCAACGGCCAGTTTCGCGCGTTCGCTCACGTCCGCCACACCCATGCCCGGCTTGAAGATATAGGTGCCCAGGCCAAATCCGGTGCAGCCCGCGGCGAAGAACTCGTGAAAATTATCCGGATTGGCGCCGCCAACCGCGTATAGCGGCAGGGTGGGGGGGAGCACGGCCTTCATCGCCTTAATGCCCTTGGCACCCAGCACTTCGGCCGGGAAGAATTTGAGTCCGGTCGCGCCGGCACGAATGGCGGCAAATGCATCGGTCGGAGAAAACACCCCGGGATAGGATTTCAGCTCCAGCCGCACGGTCTCCTCGATAACCTCGACATTGGTGTCCGGCGAGACAATGAAGGTGCCACCAGCACCGGCTACCGCCCGCACATCTTCTGGCGTCAGCACCGTGCCCGCGCCAATCTCGGCCCGATCAGACAGGGCCTTGGCGGCACGGCCGATACTATCCACCGCATTGGGTGAATTGAGCGGTACTTCGATCAGCGTAATGCCGGCCTCCACCAGTGCCGTGCAGACGGGCACGGCCTCTTCGGGTGTAATGCCGCGCAGAATGGCGATGATGTGGCGATGGGTCACGGGCAAATCCTCAGGCAATGGACGCGCGTGCGGCTGTCAGACCGGCCAGCACGACTTCAGTTGAATCAACCAGACGACCAGAGGCGCCGGCCATGTGGAGCACGCGCATATACAGCGCGCAGAGCTTGTCCGAGCCGATCAGTGGCACCGGATCTGTGCTGATCTCGTTACGGCTCGCAGCAATCTCGGTGCCGATCAGCAGGCCCGAGAGATAGCCGGCACACCAGTCCGGCGCCTGGCCCGATAGGAGCGAGGCGGCGCGAACGGTGAACAACTGGCCCAAAAGCCCGGCAGGATTGTCCAGCCCGTCTCGCGCTCCGGCTACAAATCCCTCATCCTGGCCGGGGCCATCCAGTGGCCCGTTCAGCGAGTGGCGCAGCACCGATTGGCTCTTGAGCAGGGCGAACATTTCCCCCGTCATGGCCGTCGAAAAGTGCTCGATTCGCGTGCCGTCGAGCCTTGCCCATTTCGAATGCGTGCCCGGCATGCAGACCAGACCGGCATAATCGGGGTTGAGGCTCGCCAATCCGAGCAATTGGGTTTCCTCACCACGCATGACATTTTCGCCGCCTTGCCGCTGGCAGACTCCGGGCAGGATCGAGACACGAAACCGTTCATCTGGCATATCCGGGCTTACCGCGCCCTGGCCAAGCAACCTAAGATCGGTCGGCGCCTCAAGATAAGGCGCTTCGATCCAACCCTGCCGCGCTCCGGCCATGCCGCAAATAACCACGTCAAGCGGGCCGGCTTGCAACTGCATTTGCCCAAGCGCAGCGCCAAGCGCTTGTGGAAACTGCGCGCGGGCCAATTTGCCCATGCCCTGGTCGGAGTCGGCGCGTGCAACCACAGCACCAGAACCCCCAATGCCCCAGGCCCGCAGATTGGACGTCCCCCAATCCACCCCAACCCATGCAACTGACTCGGTCAAACTAATCCCTCTCCCTCGATCCCGGAACGATGCGGCGCGACCCTAATGGCCTCTGCGCCCGCTGGCCAGTTCGATTCCAACTCCAGACCTTTGCTTACGCGATCGCGGCTCTGCCAGCTTGTCCCAGGGTAAGCTCAGGAAGCCCGTTGACTAGATTTCTAACATCCATGGCACAGCTTTGGTTGATTTGTATGATTTTTTGTCCCCAACCCATTCACAGCGCGGTTTCGCGTGGTAAAACACTCCGACGAAGGCCCTCTGATCCGCGCCCGGCGGACAAGCAAGGAACAGGCAAGATGACTGCAGACAATGGCGGCGCCGGCGGCCGCAAGCTTCGCTCGCGCGCATGGTTCGACAATCCCGATAATCCCGACATGACCGCGCTCTATCTTGAGCGCTACATGAATTTCGGCGTGTCGCGAGAGGAATTGCAGTCCGGCAAGCCGATTATCGGAATCGCCCAGACCGGTTCGGATCTCAGCCCCTGCAATCGCCATCACATGGTGCTGGCCGAACGCGTGCGCGAGGGCATTCGCGAGGCGGGCGGCATCGCCATCGAATTTCCGGTGCACCCGATCCAGGAAACCGGCAAGCGACCGACGGCGGGCCTCGACCGCAACCTGGCATATCTGGGCCTGGTTGAAGTGCTCTACGGCTATCCGCTCGATGGCGTGGTCCTTACCATTGGCTGCGACAAGACCACGCCAGCCATGCTCATGGGCGCGGCCACGGTAAATATTCCGGCCATCGCGCTTTCCGTCGGCCCCATGCTCAATGGCTGGCACAAGGGTGAGCGCACCGGTTCGGGCACCATCGTCTGGAAGGCCCGGCAAATGTTGGCCGCTGGCGAGATCGACTACCCCAAGTTCATCGAGCTTGTCGCTTCGTCTGCGCCGTCCACCGGCTACTGCAACACCATGGGCACGGCCTCGACCATGAATTCGCTGGCCGAGGCCCTGGGCATGCAGCTCCCCGGTTCCGCCGCCATCCCCGCGCCCTATCGCGACCGTCAGGAAATGGCCTACCGCACCGGCAAGCGCGCCGTGGAAATGGTACATGAGGATCTCAAGCCCTCAGACATCCTCACTAAGGAAAATTTCCTTAACGCCATTGTCGTCAATTCTGCCATCGGCGGTTCGACTAATGCGCCCATCCATATCAACGCCATTGCCAAGCATATCGGCGTCGACCTCGAGATCGATGAATGGCAGCAGCACGGCCAGAAGGTGCCTCTGCTGGTCAATCTGCAGCCGGCTGGCGAATATCTTGGCGAGGACTACTACCACGCCGGTGGCGTGCCTGCCGTGGTCAACGAGCTGATGGGGCAGGGCCTGATCCACGAAAATGCGCCTACCGTCAACGGCAAGACGATTGGCGAAAATTGCCGCACCACCGTCATCGAAGATGACAAGGTCATCCGCCATTTCGCCAATCCGCTCATGGCCGAGGCGGGCTTCCTAGTGCTGCGTGGCAATCTCTTCGACAACGCTATTATGAAGACCAGCGTTATCAGCCCGGAGTTCAAGGACCGCTACCTGTCCGATCCGGCACATCCAGGCATGTTTGAGGGCAAGGCCGTGGTCTTTGATGGCCCCGAGGATTATCATCACCGAATCGACGACCCGGCGCTTGAGATCGACGAACACACCCTGTTGTTCATGCGCGGCGCCGGCCCGATCGGCTATCCGGGCGCCGCCGAAGTGGTCAACATGCGTCCGCCCGACTACCTCATCAAGAAGGGTATTCACTCGCTGGCCTGCATCGGTGATGGCCGCCAGTCCGGAACCTCCGGTTCGCCCTCTATCCTCAACGCCTCCCCTGAGGCTGCCGCAGGTGGCAATCTTGCCATTCTAAAGACCGGCGATCGGGTCCGCATCGATCTCAACAAGGGCGAAGCCGACATCCTCATTTCCGACGAGGAAATCGCGAACCGCCGCTCTGCGCTTGAGGCCGATGGTGGCTACAAATTCCCCAAGCACCAGACACCCTGGCAGGAAATCCAGCGCGGCATCGTGGGGCAGCTGGGCGAGGGGGCCATTCTCAAGCCCGCCGAGAAGTATCAGCGCATCGCTCAGACTGAAGGCGTGCCGCGCGACAATCACTAAGGCTCGCGTCGTTCATAAAACCAGAGGCCCGCCATTTCGGCGGGCCTCTTAATTCCAGCGCTATTGATCTCAATACTTCCGCATCAACCCCACAAGCCGACCCTGCACCTTGACCCGGTCGGGCGGAAAAATGCGGGTTTCATAGGCCGGGTTGGCGGCCTCCAGGGCGACCGTGTCGCCCTTGCGGCGCAGACGCTTCAGGGTCGCTTCCTCATCATCGACCAGAGCCACGATGATTTCGCCGGTCGAGGCGTGTTCCTGCTTCTTGATCAGCACGGTGTCGCCATCGAAAATGCCGGCCTCGATCATCGAGTCCCCCCGAACCTCAAGCGCGTAATGCTCGCCCGCGCCGAGCATCTCAGGCGGCACGGAGATAGTATGGGAATGAGACTGGATAGCCTCGATCGGGGTACCGGCCGCAATGCGCCCCATGACCGGGATCGAAACCGGACGGGCATAATCATCTCCGCCGCCGGAATTGCCGCGGGCCGGTGGATTGGCCACTTTGCCCAGATTACCCTCGATCACCGAGGGTTCGAACCGCCCCTTGCGACCGCCCAGAGACGGGTTCATCGAGTCGGGCAGCTTCACCACTTCCAGGGCCCTGGCCCGATTGGGCAGGCGCCGGATAAAGCCGCGCTCCTCCAGGGCTGTAATCAGCCGATGAATGCCGGATTTGGACGCCAGATCCAGCGCGTCCTTCATTTCATCGAAGCTTGGGGGGATGCCGCTCTCCTTCATCCGTTCATGGATGAACATCAGCAGCTCGTGTTGTTTGCGTGTCAGCATTGGCCCCACTACCCCAGAATCGGAACATAGACGGAACGACCATACATGTTCCAGTTATGTTCTGCAACGGCCTTGAGTGCGGGGCACTGCCGAAGCCTCCCGCGACCCGGCGCGAGCTAGAAGGCGTCGATCGGCAGGGCTTCGACCACGGTCCCAATTGGCTGGCCGGGATCGTTCTCCGGCTGCACGACAAGCAGGTCCGCCGCCGCCAGGGAAGAGGTATGGCCGCTGTCTGTCTGGGAAATCGGCAGCGCCTGCATGCCGTCGGCCCCCGGGACAAGTTGCGCTCGCATGAAATGCCGGCGCGCACTGTTAGATGGGGTGGGGCCAGCGAGCGGCAAGCGCCAAGGTTCTGGCTCGCCGTGACCAACCCAGGCGCGCAAGGCCGGCTTGATGAAGACCATCGCTGTCACCATCGCCGAAACGGGGTTTCCTGGCAGTCCAAACACCAGCGTTCGGCCATGGGTGCCGAACATCAGCGGTTTTCCTGGACGCATATTGATGCGCCAGAAATCGAGCGACACGCCGAGCCCCGTGAGAATGTCCTGCACTAGGTCGTGCTCACCCACCGAGGCGCCGCCCGTGGTGATGAGGACATCCGGCCCCGCCATGAGAATTCCCTCCAGCCGCTCCCGCAGCTGCTCGACGTCGTCGCTGACTATGCCGTGGTCGGCGACCTGCCGGGCATAGGGCGTCAGCATGGCGGAGAGGCCGAAACTGTTCGAAGCGACGATCTGATCCGGCCCAAGTGGCGTGCCGGGCAGTACCAGTTCGTCACCAGTGGCCAGAAGCGCAATGCTGGGACGCTGCGCAACGGTGAGGCGGGCCTGGTTTGCCGCTGCCGCCACTGCAATCTGCATCGGCGTCAAGCGGGTTCCCGCTGCAATCAGGTTCTGACCGATCGAAAAATCATTGCCCTTGGCGCGCACACTGTGGCCGAGCCGGGCAGGGGCCGTGAAATGGACGAAGTCGTCGTCTCGAACTGCCTCTTCCTGCATGATGACCGTGTCCACACCCGGCGGTACCGGCGCCCCCGTGAGGATTCGGACGGCCTCCCCGCGATGCACGCCGCCACCATAGCCCGCGCCGGCCTGCGAAGTGCCGATCACACGCAGCCGCGCCCCTTCGACAACGTCTTCCGCCCGAATGGCGTAACCATCCATGGCGCTGGCATCAAACGGCGGCTGGTTGTGTCCCGCAATGACCGGGGCGGCCAGGACACGGCCATTGGCCTCGCCAAGCGACACTTGTTCAGGCGTGACGGCAGGGACCCGACCCAAAATGGCCTTCAAGGCCTCGTCGACCGGAAGAAGGCTCATGGCGTCCGCGCAAAGTCGCCGGACTTGCCGCCGGATTTTTCCACCAGGCACATCTCGGACACCACCATGGCCCGGTCGATGGCCTTGGCCATGTCGTATAGCGTCAAGGCCGCGGTCGAGGCCGCAATCAGCGCTTCCATTTCGACGCCGGTCTGTCCGGTGGTTTCAGCGGTCGCAACAACCCGGATGCTGGTGTTGCTCGCCCCGGAGATATCGACGCTGACCTTGGTCAACGGGATCGGGTGGCAAAGCGGGATCAGCTCCGCCGTCTTCTTGGCGGCCATGATTCCGGCAATCCGCGCCACGGCAAGCGCGTCACCCTTTTTGAGCCCGCCACCCATTATGGTGGCAATCGTTTCCGCCTGGCCGCTCAGCACCGCCTGTGCCACGGCGCGGCGTCGCGTAACCGCCTTGTCACCGATATCCACGATATGGGCCTCGCCCTTTTCATTGAGATGGGTGAGGCCGCTCGTCATCAGCGCACCGTCTCCGCTGCACCCATCAGCAAAGCGCGCGTGGCTGCGACCACGTCGTCCTGCCGCATCAGGCTTTCGCCCACCAGAAACGTGCCGACATTGCATCGCTCGTCGAGCATTTTGACGTGCTCATGGGTGACAATGCCGCTTTCGCTGACCAGCAGCACGTCGTCCGGCACACCCGCGGCCAGATTGACCGTGGTTTCGAGCGTGGTTTCGAACGTACGCAGATTGCGATTGTTGACGCCGATGAATTTGGCATCCAGCGCCAGGGCGCGGTCCAGCTCAAGCTGGTCATGCACCTCCACCAGCGCGTCTATGCCCCATTCCTCTGCCGCATCGAGCAGATAGCGGGCCACATCGTCGCCCACCGCCGCCAGAATGATCAGAATGCAATCGGCGCCCCAGGATCGGGCCTCGGCCACCTGATAGGTCTCGAACAGGAAGTCCTTGCGCAGCACCGGCAGCCTGGTCGCAGCCCGTGCCTCTATCAGATAGCTTGGCGAGCCCTGAAAGCTCGGGCGGTCAGTAAGCACCGAAAGGCAGGCCGCACCCCCCTGCTCATAGGCGCGGGCAATTTCGGACGGGTTGAAGTCGGCCCGGATCAGCCCCTTGGAGGGACTGGCCTTCTTCACTTCCGCGATCAGAGCATAATCGCCCTTGGCGCGCTTGTCCTTAATGGCTTTGAGAAAGCCGCGCGGTACGGGCTGGTCATGCGCCTCGGCGACGACTTCAGCCCAAGGACGTACGCTCTTGGCCGCCGCGATTTCCTCGCGCTTATAAGCTTCGATCTGCTTGAGAATATCGCTCATCAGGTTCGTCCGTTCGATACCGCCACCAGGCGCGCGAGGGTTTGTTTGGCCTTGCCGCTATCGACGGTTTCCCGCGCAAGCGTAATGCCTTCCTCAATTGTGTCCACCTTGTCGGCCACCAGCAACGCGGCGCCGGCATTAAGCAACACCGTGTCGCGATAGGCCCCAGCGGCCCCATCCAGCAGCGCCACGATAGCCGCCGCATTCTCACTCGGCTCACCGCCCAACAGGTCCCGGGGATCGGTCAGCTTGAAGCCAACCTGTTCAGGGTGTAGCTCGAAGCTGCGCAGGTCGCCATTGGCGATCTGGGCCACGAAATTGGGACCAGAGGTCGAAAGCTCGTCCAGCCCTTCGCTGGAATGCACCACCCAGGCCTTTGTCGCGCGGTTCGCCAGCAGCGCCGCGGCAACCGGCTCCACCCATTCCTGTGCATAAACGCCGAGCAGGTAGCGCCGGACACCAGCGGGGTTCGATTGCGGCCCTAGCAGGTTGAAGAGCGTCCGCACACCCATCTCCGCCCGTGCCGGGCCCACATGGCGCATGGCGGGGTGATGACTGGGCGCAAACATGAAGCCAATATTGGCTTCGGCGATGGTCTGGCCGATCTGCTCCGGCGTCAGGTCAAGCTTGACGCCGAGTGCCTCAAGCGCCTGCGACGACCCGGACCGGGACGAAAGCGCCTTGTTGCCATGCTTGGCCACCGGCACACCGGCCGCTGCCACTACCAAGGCCGTCGCCGTTGAAATATTGAGGCTGCCGACCCCGTCGCCACCGGTGCCGACGATATCGATGGCGTCCTCGGGTGCGCTAACAGGTACCATCTGCTCGCGCAGGATCGAAACCGCCGCGGCAATCTCGCCTACCGTTTCGCCCTTGATCCGCATCCCCATCAGGAAGGCGCCGATCTGCGCTGGCGTGGCCTCACCGGCCATGATGATGCGCATGACATCGCGCATCTCCTCGCCGGCCAGGTCCTTGCCGTCAGCAATCTTGTTCAGGGCTTGCTTGATATCCATCACGCAGCCTTCCGTCCGTTAAAGTCGCGGGCAATGTTGAGAAAGTTCTGCAGCAAGGCGTGGCCATTCTCGCTGGCAATGCTCTCCGGATGGAACTGCACGCCATGGATCGGCAAGCTCTTGTGCTGCATACCCATGATAAGGCCATCATCGGTCGTGGCCGTGACTTCCAGTTCAGCAGGCAATGTGTCTGCCTTGACGATCAAGGAATGATAGCGCGTCGCCTCGAACCCGGAATTGAGCCCGAAGAACAGGCCCTTGCCGGAGTGATTTATCTTGCTGGTCTTGCCGTGAAACAGGCTCGGCGCCCGGACGACCTCCCCACCCAGCGCTTGGCCCATGGCCTGGTGCCCCAGGCATACGCCCAGCATGGGAATGGAGGTCTTGAAGCGATCGATCACGGCGAGGCAGACCCCGGCCTCGTTGGGCGTGCAAGGGCCAGGCGAGAGGACGATTGCGTCCGGCGCCATGGCGGCGATCTCTTCAAGCGTCACCTTGTCGTTTCGCCTGACAATGATGTCGGCACCCAGCTCACCCAGATAGTGGACGAGGTTGTATGTAAAGCTGTCGTAATTGTCGATAACGAGGGTTTTGGTCATTTCTAGTCTGCCTCAGGGCGTTGGTTCCGTGACTTGCGATTCAGAACCAGCCCCGCCATCGAAAGTCCTTGCCCCTCGGCACCATCATTGCCCCACTCCGGCCTCACCGGCATAGCGTAGCGCCTCCTCGGCGGCACTGAAAAGGGCGCGGGCCTTGTTTTCGCACTCGAGCTGCTCGAGCTCAGGCTGGCTGTCGGCGACGATTCCGGCACCGGACTGGACATAGAGCTTGCCGTCCTTGACGATGCCGGTACGCAACACAATGCATGTGTCCATTGTGCCGTCGGCACCGAAATAGCCAACGCAGCCGCCATAGATGCCGCGGCGCGACTTCTCCAACTCGTCGATGATTTCCATCGCCCGTACTTTCGGTGCACCCGAAACCGTACCGGCCGGGAACCCGGCCGAGAGCGCATCCACGAAATCATACTGTGGATCGAGTTCACCCACCACGTTCGAAACGATGTGCATGACGTGGGAATAATACTCGAGGAAAAACTTGTCGGTGACTTTCACCGTCCCGGACTTCGTGACGCGGCCGACATCATTGCGGCCCAGATCAAGCAGCATCAGGTGCTCGCTCAACTCTTTTGGGTCCGACAGCAGCTCGGCGGCCAGTTCCTTGTCACGTGTCGGCGTGGCGCCGCGCTTGCGCGTACCGGCAATGGGGCGAATGGTCACCTGGCCGTCCTGCACTCGCACGAGAATTTCCGGGCTCGATCCGGCAACGGCAAAGCCGCCGAAATCAAAGAAATACATGTAAGGGCTAGGATTGGTGCGGCGCAGAGCGCGATAGAGCGCTGTGGGCGGCAAAGTGAAATCGGCAGAAAACCGCTGGCTCAGCACCACCTGGAAGATGTCTCCAGCCGTGATGTAGTCCTTGGCCCGCGCAACCATCTCGAAATATTCGTCCCGCGATGTGTTGCTGGTCACCGAGATCGATTCCAGATCGGGCAGGGCGGGGGTGGCCGGGGTTGCCCGCGTCAGCCGGTCAATGGCGTCGTTAATCCGGTCCTCGGCTGCCGCAAGCGCCTGTGCCGCTGTCACCCCCTCGCGCACATAGATGGGCGCGGTCAGGTAAAGTTCGTCCTTGACCGTATCGAAGATCGCCAGCAACGAGGGACGCATTAGCAGCGCTTCGGGCGTCTGCAGATCGTCAGGATTTTCGTTGGGCAGCACTTCCATGTAGCGGACCATCTCATAGCCGAGATAGCCGTAGATCCCTGCCGACTGCGGAGGCAGGCCCGCAGGCATGTCGATCTGGCTTTCGGCAACGAGCTTGCGCAAGGCGTCAAGCGGCAGGTCATCGAGCGGCTCAAAATCGTCAGGTGCAGCCTGTGCCGTTCGATTGATCGAGGCCTTGCCGTCCTCGACCTTCAAAATCAGGTCCGGCAATAGGCCGATCATCGAATAGCGGCCGCGCGTTGTGCCGTCCTGTACGCTTTCGAGCAGGAAGGAATGACTGCGGCCTGCCGCCAGCTTGAGATAGGTGCCAATCGGGGTTTCCAGATCCGCCACGACTCGACGCCACAGCAGTCCAGACTTTCCGGCATCATATTGCGCGGCAAAGGTCTTGGAGGTGTCGTCGCCCATTTTGGTCTGGTTCCGTTGGTAAAGGTGCCGGTTACTGGCCGTAATTCTGCACGAGTAGCTGGTTGAGAGCTTGCTGGTTGATTCGAAGACCCGCATCCTCGCGCACCGCTGCCACAAATTCAGAGATGAGGCCGGCACGCGCCTCGGCATTGATGCTTTCGAGCGCAACATCATCAAGCGGTGCGGTCGGCTCGGCGGTGTCGACAACCTGGAAGACCACCTGTTCCCCGCTCTCGTTCAAAACCGCACCCGCATGTGCCGGACCACCGGCAAACGCGGCCGAGGCCACGGTGCGATCCACCAGCCCATCCTCGGATCCGAAGCGCGTAAAGGGCGCGCTGAGTTGCGGAAAGGCGCTCAGCTCAAAGCCGATATCAGCCAGCGCTTCGCCCGCTTCGAGCCGCGCAACAATGTCCTCGGCCTTCGATGCCAGCGCCGCATCTATCCGCTCCGCGACAATTGCCGCTTCGACCTCTGCCCGCACCTCGTCTAGGGTCTGGTCACGGGCGGGCTCGACTTGTTCGAGGTCGAACCAGAGATGCGCGCTGCCGGACAGGGGAATGGACGGGATCAGGCGATCTTGCTCGGCCGCAAAGATAGCCTGCGAGACGCGGGCATAATCCTCCGCGGCCAAGTTAGGCAACACGGCCAGTTCAGTCCCTCCCGCAGTCACCTCCGCCTCATAGACCGGCAGGCCGAAGCGCTCGGCAATCTGGTCGATGGGTTGGAAGGCCGCACGCAGCTCTTCGATCTGATCGAGCACATCGTTGATTTCGTTGCGGGCCTCGGCTTGTGCCAGCCGCGCCACGATATCGTCCCGAGCCTCATCGAGCGAAGGCTCTCGTTCCTCTTCGATATCCGACACATGCACGGCGCGCTTGCCGCCGATGCCTTCGATAATGGCGAAGCCGCCTTCTGCCAGACCGAATGCCGCAGAAGCAAGACGCGTATCGGTAATCTCTGCCTGCGTGAGTGTACCAAGGCTCGACGGCGCCAACCCAGCTTCCGCAACCAGCGTGTCGAAGTCAGTGCCCGCCGCCAAGCCTGCCTCGAACTGCGCTTGCAACTCGGGCGTTGCTAGCGAAACCTGTTCGATAGCGCGCCGCTCGGGCGTTGTTAGCGTGCTTTTGGTGGCCTCATATTCTGCCTTCACCGCCTCCGGCGAAATTTCCTTGGTCGCGGCCAGCGAGGCCAGCGACAGGTCCAGCAATTTTACGGTCCGTGTTTCCACGGTGCGGAAATCGGACTGGTTTTCTTCCAGGTATTCGGCCAATTCGGCTTCCGTCGGCGCCTCCGGGCTCTCGATGCTGGTCCCGCTCAGAACGATGTAATCGATAGTGCGCGTGGCTGTCGCGTAGTCATTGATCAGACCGGCCGCCACTTCGGGCATATCTGTATCGGCAAACAGCGCCGTGGTGAGCTGGTCGCGGCGGGCTTCGTCGCTCCGCGCCTCGAAATATTCAGCCTCAGTCCAGCCGGCACTCTGCAGCACCTGCGTGAACAGAGCCGGCTCGAACGTGCCCAGCGTCCCATGGAATGATGGGTCCTCGCGCAGCAATTGTGCGAGTTTGCTTTCCGAGACGCCCATGCTGAACTGGGCCGAAAGCGTGTCGAGCGCAGCCCCCTCGGACAAGCCCAAAATTACAGCCGTAGGAATGCCCATGGCTTCGGCCTGGCTGGCCGTGGGCACGGAACCGATCTGCCGGGCGATCCGGTTGGCCTGGTTCTGGTAGGCCCGCAGGAACTCACGCGAATTGATTTCCTCGTCGCCAACCCGCGCCACGGTATTGCTGCCCAGATCGACGATCACATTGTTGATGCCGAAACCTGCTACACCGACCAGCAGAAACGCGCCCAGGATTTTTCCCGGCCAGGATTTTGCAAAATCACGCAAACCATCAAGCATCTGAAGCGTTCCACTTTCGGGTCCAATCCTTTACCGTGAAGCGAAGGTCAGACTAGTAAGACAAATACGACAGCCGGGGTTAGGGCAAAGCCTTGTCCGGCGCAAGAGGCAGGAGTACCAAGATTGTCGACCGTATCACCTCTGATCGCTGGAAACTGGAAGATGAACGGGCTCACCCACTCGCTTGATGAGTTGAGTGAACTCGCCCGTCTGCTCACTACCGGTGAGTCGCCCCGGGCCCTTGTTGTGGTCTGCCCGCCAGCCACTCTGCTGGCCGCGGTCGCGGCGCAGGGCGCCTCTAGCGGTATCATTGCCGGAGGGCAGGATTGCCATCAGGAACCGCATGGCGCCCATACCGGTGACATCTCTGCCAGCATGCTCGCAGACGCTGGCGCACAATACGTCATAGTCGGACACTCCGAGCGGCGCACAAATCACGGTGAAACCGATGCTGTCGTGTGCGCGAAGGCGGAAGCTGCCATCGGTTCGGGGTTGAAACCGATCATTTGTGTTGGCGAGACGGAAGCGCAGCGCGATGCCGCTGAGGCAGAATCGGTGGTGTCTGCTCAATTGGCCGCATCCATTCCGGACGCGGCCGAACATCATGAGGTTGTCGTTGCCTATGAGCCGGTCTGGGCCATCGGAACGGGCCGCACGCCAACTCGCGATGAGATCGGTGAAATGCACAACGCGATCCGTGCCCGATTGGTCGACCGTTTTGGTCTGTCCAAGGGGGAAGGCATTCGCATTCTATATGGCGGGTCGCTCAAGCCCCAGAATGCGCGAGAGATTCTTGGCATTGCCAATGTCAATGGCGGCCTTGTCGGAGGCGCAAGCCTCTTGGCAAAGGACTTCTATACGATTATCTCAGCGGTATAGAGCATCCGGACAGCAGCCTGCCTGTGGCGAAAAAGCGCCGCAAGCGGCTGGCATTTGCTGTTCGGGGGGTGTATGACCCCGCATCCTTTCCAAACCGGGCGGGCCGAATTGGCACGTCCTGACTGACGCGAAGACAAGAGATTCATGGCCAACGTATTGCTCGTCGCCTATTTGCTGATTGTGCTGGCGCTGATTGTCGTCATCCTGCTTCAGCGCTCGGAGGGCGGCGCCCTGGGGATCGGTGGCGGTGGTGGCGGCGGCGGTCTGATGACCGCTCGCGGTTCGGCAAACCTGCTGACCCGGACAACGGCCATTTTGGCTGTTCTGTTCTTCGCTTCGGCAATCGGTCTGACCATTCTCAACGAGGTTGATCGCGGTACCTCCAGCATTCTGGACAACGCGACCGCGCTTGAAGATGGCAGCCAGCCTTCGACCGTTCTCGACGCGCTCAACGCGCTTCAGGGCGATGAGACCTCCGATCTGCTGCTGCCTTCGGAAGCACAGACGCCGGTTGAAGAGCCGGCGACATCGGATAGCGAATTGCCGGTGCCCGAAGTATCGACCGATACCGAAGAAACGCCCGCAGTGCCTGCGGGCAACTGATCCGCCGCAAGGCGTCCGTGAGAAAAGGGGATGGGAACATCCCCTTCTTCTTTTTGTGTAGAGCGCAAAAGCTGCTCTGCGAATCATGTCTGATGTGCTTATGGTGATCGCCCATGGCTCGGTACGTATTTATCACCGGAGGCGTGGTTTCCTCCCTTGGCAAAGGTTTGGCTTCGGCGGCGCTCGGCGCCGTGCTGCAGGCGCGTGGCTATAAGGTCCGCCTGCGCAAGCTCGACCCCTATCTCAACATCGATCCTGGAACGATGTCGCCGACCCAGCACGGTGAGGTCTTCGTCACCGATGATGGGGCGGAAACCGATCTCGACCTGGGTCACTATGAGCGCTTCACCGGTCGCGCCGCCAACAAGCGTGACAATGTCACTTCCGGCCGTATCTATTCGGATCTGCTGGCCAAGGAGCGCAAGGGCGAGTTCCTCGGCGCCACCGTCCAGGTCATTCCGCATGTCACGGATGCGATCAAGGCGTTTGTCCTCGACGGCAACGAGGAATACGATTTCGTGCTGGTCGAGATCGGCGGCACGGTCGGCGATATCGAGGGTCTGCCGTTCTTCGAGGCCATCCGTCAGCTTGGCAATGAACTGCCGCGCAATCACGCGGCCTATCTTCATCTGACCTTGATGCCCTATATCCCCTCTGCAGGGGAATTGAAGACCAAGCCGACCCAGCACTCGGTAAAGGAACTGCGCTCGATTGGTATCGCACCGGACGTGCTGCTGGTCCGCTGCGACCGCCCCATTCCAGAAGGCGAGAAGAAAAAGCTCTCACTGTTCTGTAACGTGCGCGAAACCGCCGTGATCCAGGGCCTTGATGTGGGTTCGATCTATGACGTGCCGGTCGCCTATCACAATGAAGGCTTGGATCGGGAAGTCCTCGCTGCGCTCGGCATCACCGACGCGCCTGAACCCGACATGTCCTCCTGGGAAGAAGTATCCCGCCGCTATCACAATCCCGAAGGTGAAGTGAACATCGCCATCGTGGGTAAATATACTGGCCTCAAGGACGCTTATAAGTCGCTCTCAGAAGCGCTCACCCATGGCGGTATCGCCAACAAGGTGAAGGTCAATCTCCAGTGGATCGATTCGGAAGTCTTCGAGCGTGACGATCCGGCGCCTTATCTCGAACACGTGCACGGCATCATGGTGCCTGGCGGCTTCGGTGAACGCGGCTCCGCCGGCAAGATCGAAGCCGCACGCTTTGCCCGCATCAAGGATGTGCCCTATTTCGGCATCTGCTTCGGTATGCAGATGGCCTGTATTGAAGCCGCGCGGAACACGGCTGGTATCAAGAATGCATCTTCCACCGAATTCGGCCCCACCAAGGAGCCGATCGTGGGCATGATGACCGAATGGGTAAAGGGCAACGAAAAGGAAACCCGGGGCGCCGAAGGGGATCTCGGCGGTACGCTCCGTCTGGGCGCCTATCCGGCCCAGCTCACCCGAGGCTCCCGCGTTGCCGATATTTACGGTACCACCCGCATTTCCGAGCGCCATCGTCACCGCTACGAGGTGAACATGGATTATCGCAAGCGGCTGGAGGCCAATGGCCTGCTGTTCTCCGGCGTCTCGCCTGACGGCAAGCTGCCCGAAATCGTCGAACGCACCGACCACCCCTGGTTCATCGGCGTGCAGTTCCATCCCGAACTGAAATCCAAGCCCTTCGAGCCGCATCCGCTCTTTACCAGCTTCATCGCCGCCGCGATGGAACAGAGCAGGTTGGTCTAAGGGCTCGCCAGCATGAAGCGGGCAGGGCCTCGGTTCGAAGACGTTCCATTGCCCCGCTCGTTGCAAACGACGATGCCCGAGGTGAGTTTGCGCTTGCTGGAGAGCAGCGACGCATCGGCTCTATTGGACCTTATCGCGAACAATGCGCGACACCTGACACGCCACGGCGACTACCAGGTCCTGGTGCAAAGCTCGCAACAGGACCTCGTCGAAGAGCTGTCTCGGACGACCAATCCAAACTGGCGTTTTTGTATTTTTTCGATGCACGTCTTGTCGGCAGGGCCGACCTGATCGGCGTCGAGCCAGCGCGCTTCAGCATCGGTTACTGGCTCGCAGAAGCCCACACCGGGCGCGGCATTGCCACTGCAGCGCTGGACGCGCTGATCGATTTCGCTCGATCCAATAGCGATGCAGCAGAAATTTATACCGGTGTCACGCACGGCAACAGAGCCAGCGAGGCGCTGCTGGTGCGTTTGGGCTTCGAGCCAACTGACACATTTGACAGCTATACCCGATTTCGCCTCTCGCTCAGACGCGGTATGATCGATTGCGCAACCTGAACGTGAGAAGCCCGCACGATGGCTGAGATTCTATCCCTTTCCAAAGCCCGCAAGGCGAAGGCGCGTGCGGAAAAGGACATCACGGCCGAGGCCAATCGTCAGAAATTTGGCCGCACCAAGGCCGAAAAGCTCAAGAACGCAGGCGAAAAGGCGCGGGCCGATAAGCATATCGACGGACACAAGCGGGAAGAGTAGGGCAATCTTCGCGTTCGACCTATGGTGCGGCGTTAGCGGTATGTCGTGACATAGACGGAGGTACCGCGTCCTCCCTGACCGTATATTTCCACTTCTATGAAGACATCGCCATTGACGATATCGCGCGCGGCGCCATTAGAAATTTGCCCTCGGCGCAGCATGTCTTCCATGACGGCGCGATTGTCGGCGCTGGCAAAAAAGCTGTCACTTTCATCGCCGTCATGACGAATGCGGAAACGGTGATAATTGGCCCGGTCCTGGCGGATAATCTGCCAGGGCTGGGTCAGGCGTTGCCCGCTGGAATTGTATAGGTCCATGTCCCCGATATAGGCGACATAACTTTCCAGCAATTGCTGGCCACCGCCTTGGACGATGGCCGATTGCGAGAGGGCGGCATGCGTGCAGCCCAACATCATGACAAGTGCGGTCAGAACCGGCTTCATCTCTGCCTCCCTCAAGTCAGCAAGAGTGAACATCCAGTTCAAGTCATTGGCAAGATGACCGGGACTACCAATCCACCTGACAAACGGTCCCATCGGGCCCAAACTGCATGCTCTCGGGCGTGTATTGGAAGATCTCGAGCTTGACCCCGCTCGGATCGGCCAGCCAGCACTGCCAGGTGTGGTCGACCCCCAGTTTCTTGTCGGTCACCGAAACGCCCTTGGCCTTCGCATTGGCCATAAAGCCGTCAATGTCGTCGGTCTCGAAGCAGATATGGTTGATCTGGTTGGTTTCCTCGAACCGGCTCTCGCCCTTCTTGAAAACCTCCACAAAAGTGCGATTGCCGAAATCGAGGTAAAAGCCGATGCGGTCGTCACCGCGCCTGAAATCGAACTTGGGCGAGACGCCCAGCACGTCCCGGTAGAACGCCTCCACAGCGTCGAGGTCGCGGGCAAATATGCAGGTATGCGCCACCTGCTTGACGAGGGGTTGGGACACTATTCTCTCCTCCGGAATCTGCAAACTGGACAGTTCGCGCTAACATGTTAGGACAGACTGGGCGTTTAAGCCAGACCGAGGAGGACCAAATATGTCACGCATAGTGGTGATCGGAGCCACCGGCCACATCGGTACCTATCTGATCCCGCGGCTGGTCCGGGCAGGACACGAGGTGGTGGCGGTAACGCGCGGTGCATCCGAACCCTATCTGCCCGACAGCGCATGGAGGCGGGTCGAACGGGTCACGATGGATCGCACGGCGGAAGAGGCAAAAGGGGCCTTCGGCGCGGCCATCGCTGATCTCCAGCCGGACATCGTGATCGACAATATCTGCTTCACGCTCGACAGCGCCCGGCAATTGGCTGAGGCACTGAAGGGCAGGGTGCGGCACTTTCTGCATATCGGCACGATCTGGACACACGGCTTTTCAGAAGTTGTGCCCACACCAGAAGACGTCACCAAGCGTCCCTTTGGCGAATACGGCGTACAGAAGGCGGCCATCGAAGACTATCTGCTTGGGCTTGCTCGACGCGACGGCTTCCCGGTGACCATTTTGCATCCCGGCCACATTGTGGGGCAGGGCTGGTCGCCGCTCAATCCGGCCGGGCACTTTGATGATGCTGCGTTCCAGACCATTGCACGGGGCCAGACACTCGCGCTGCCCAATTTTGGCATGGAGACGGTGCACCACATCCATGCCGACGACATCGCCGTCCTGCTGATGCTGGCGATGGACAATTGGAGCGTGGCGGTCGGGGAAGCCTTCCATGCTGTCTCGCCCGGCGCGGTCACGCTTCGTGGATATGCCGAGGCCATGTATCGCTGGTTTGGCAAGGAACCAGCACTAAGCTTCCATTCCTGGGAAGATTGGAAAGCCATGCAGACCCCGGAAAACGCCGCCGCCACTTGGGAACACATCGCGCGCAGTCCCAATGCCAGCATCGAAAAAGGCCGTCGTCTACTGGGCTATGCCCCACGGTACACTTCTCTGGCCGCCGTGCAGGAATCGGTGTCCTGGCTATTGGGCAATGGAAAACTCGCGCTCTAGGAGACAAGGAGGGCGCCTTTTTTGCGCGTTCCCTCTTTTCACTGTCACAAGGCCCGTCTAGACAGGCACTCATACCCAAGAAGCATTCCGGGAAGGGCACGCATGTCTTCAATCATCCACGTCAATGGCCGCCAGATTTTCGATAGCCGCGGCAACCCGACCGTCGAAGTCGATGTGGTGCTGGACGACGGCAGCTTCGGCCGTGCCGCCGTGCCCTCAGGCGCCTCGACCGGCGCCCACGAGGCCGTGGAACTGCGCGATGGTGGTGCGCTCTATATGGGCAAGGGCGTGACCCAGGCCGTCGAGAACGTGAACACGACCATTGCCGACGAAATCCAGGGCATGGACGCACTCGACCAGCTCGCCGTTGACCAGGCCATGATCGACCTGGACGGAACCGCCAACAAGGGCAAGCTGGGCGCCAATGCCATTCTCGGCGTGTCCCTGGCCGTCGCCAAGGCCGCTGCTGAATCGAGCGAACTGCCCTTCTACCGCTATATCGGCGGCCCGAACGCCCATGTGCTGCCGGTGCCGATGATGAACATCATCAATGGCGGTGAGCATGCCGACAATCCCATCGACATGCAGGAATTCATGATCCTGCCGGCCGGCGCCAAGTCGATTGCCGACGCCGTGCGGATCGGCGCCGAGATCTTCCACACGCTGAAAAAGGGCCTGTCGGCCGAGGGCCACAACACCGCCGTGGGTGACGAGGGCGGCTTTGCTCCGAACCTCAAAAGCGCCGATGACGCCCTGGGCTTCATCATGCGCTCGATCGAGAAGGCCGGCTACAAGCCGGGCGAGGACGTCTTCCTCGGTCTCGATTGCGCTGCCACCGAATATTACAAGAACGGCAAATACGAGATGGTGGGCGAGGGCAAGTCGCTCTCCTCGGACGAAAACGTCCGCTTCCTCGAAGACCTCGCCAATCGCTATCCTATCATCACCATCGAAGACGGCATGGGCGAGGATGACTGGGATGGCTGGAAAGCGCTGACTGAAGCCATTGGCGACAAGGTGCAGCTTGTTGGCGACGACCTCTTCGTCACCAACACCCAGCGCCTCGTCTCCGGCATCAAGATGGGCGTCGCCAATTCGATCCTGGTTAAGGTCAACCAGATCGGCTCGCTGTCTGAAACCCTCAACGCCGTCGATACCGCGCACCGCGCTGGCTATACCTCGGTCATGTCGCACCGCTCGGGCGAAACCGAGGATTCCACCATTGCCGACCTCGCCGTGGCGCTGAACTGCGGACAGATCAAGACCGGTTCACTCTCCCGCTCGGACCGGCTGGCCAAGTACAACCAGCTGATCCGCATCGAGGAACAGCTCGGCTCCTCGGCCAAGTATGCCGGTTACTCGGTGGTCAAGGGCCGCTGATCGGTTCGCAAGACGTTACGCAAAAGCCCGGGAGCGATCCCGGGCTTTTTGTTATCCTCGGAGAGAAGATGACGAGCCACCGGACAAGGGAGATGCCGCCTCCGGCGAAATGTTCCGCTACTGAAACGCCGTCTCGGCAAAACTGCGCAATTTCCGCGAATGTAACCGCTCCGCCGGCTGGTCCCGCAATATCTCCATGGCCCGGAGTCCGATTTGCAGATGCCGGTTAACCTGCGTCCGGTAAAAATCTGAAGCCATGCCGGGCAGTTTTAGCTCCCCATGTAACGGCTTGTCAGACACGCAGAGCAACGTCCCATAGGGCACGCGGAAGCGGAATCCATTGGCGGCAATGGTCGCGCTCTCCATGTCCAGCGCCACGGCGCGGGACTGGCTGAGCCGCCGCGTGATCTCGGTCTGGTCGCGCAGCTCCCAATTGCGATTGTCGAAGGTAGCGACGGTGCCCGTACGCATGATCTTCTTGGTTTCCAGGCCCTCGGTCTGGGTAATCTCCTCCACCGCCTGCTCGAGCGCCACCTGAACTTCCGCCAGCGCCGGGATCGGCACCGACAGCGGCAGATCGGCATCGAGCACATGGTCCTCGCGCACATAGGCATGCGCCAGGACGTAATCTCCCAGTTCCTGACTGTTCCTGAGCCCCGCACAATGCCCCAACATAATCCAGGCATGTGGCCGCAAAACCGCGACGTGATCCGTGATCGTCTTGGCGTTGGACGGACCGACGCCGATATTGATCATGGTGATCCCGCGGCCGCGGTCACCCACCAGGTGATAGGCCGGCATTTGAGGCGTGCGCGGCGGCGGATTGCCAGTGACCCCGCCGCCTGTCAGCATATTGTCGGTCGCGACGTTGCCCGGCTCGATAAAGCGCTGATAATGTGGATGTTTCTCCGTCATCCAGCCTTTTGCTAGCCGGCAGAACTCGTCGATATAGAACTGGTAGTTCGTAAAGATCACGAAGTTCTGGAAGTGTTCGGCATCGGTGCCAGTATAATGCGCCAGCCGGAACAGCGAGTAATCGACTCGAGGCGCCGTGAAGGCCGATAGTGGGTAGGGCCCGCCGCGCGGCGGTACATAGGTGCCATTGGCGATTTCATCGTCGGTATTGCCCAGGTCCGGCGCGTCGAACAGGTCGCGCAGCGGTACATCCATGGCATTGATCGCCTTGCCATCGAGATGGTCATGCGGCCCGAGCGCAAAATGCAGCGGAATCGGCGTGTCCGATTCCCCCACCTCGATTACACCGCCATGGTTCTTTAGAATGACCTCGAACTGCTCCTGCAGATAGCCCTGGAACAGGTCCGGGGCCGTTACCGTGGTCCGATATATGCCCGGGCTATGGAGGTACCCATAGGGCAGGGTACTCTCGTGCTTTGAATAGCTGGTGGACCGCACTTCAACTTGGGGGTAGCAGGCGCGTACGCGACCAGCGGGGATGGTGCCCTTGGTCAACCCGTCGAGATGATTGCGGATGAAGTCGCAATTGCGGTGGTAAATATGGGCGATATGCGCCCAGGCCGCAGCCGGATCAGTAAAAGCTTGGGATTCCAGGCGTGGCGGGCTGAGTGTCGTCATTAAGGTGTCCCTCGGTGCCATCCCGCGGATCGGGTGGCGGTATGTTGGATTCGTCTCTTTCAATGCCCGCCAATATAGAGGGCACATGACGGCTTCTCAACGCGGAGCCGATTAGGGTCACGAACATTCACACTTCGGTGACCCGCTCTTTTCTCGCCGCAATTGCCCACCATCTTTCAATCAGTTCATCGGCATAGCAAACGACCCATGCAACCGATGAGCGGGAAGCGGTTTGCCGCTTGTCCCCCAAGCCCTCAACAGCGCGGTGGACCGCATCCCCTTGGAGGCCGCCCGGCAGCAATGCTGTGGCGGCCTTCATTTTGCTGGATAGGTGTCTTTCAGCTTCTGCACGGAGATTTCAACCAGTTCTCTTAGGACGCCGAGATCGACGTCGCTGAGCTTGTTCACATAGAGGCATGCCTTTCCCATGCGGTGCTTGCCAAGCTTCGCGAGCAGCGCTTCGCGCCGCGCATTTTCCTCGGGGAAGTATGTACCCATCAAATAGATGCTGAACGCGGCTTTGCGCGGGGCAAACCCCACAAGGAAGGCATCGCCTTCATGTCCGGTGGGATATCGGTAGTGATACTGGCCAAACCCGACCATCGTGCCCCACAGAACCGGCGGTTCCCCGCTGACTTCGCTCAAAAGTTCGATGAGCGCGTGAGAATCGGCGCGCCTCTGTTCACTTTCAATCCGCGCAAGAAACTCTCCGACATCACCAGTGTTAGGCTTGGTTTTCTGTTCGGGCATTTCCTCAACCCTCAATTCGGCAGGTAGTTCACCAGGATTTCCGGGTTCATTTCTCCATCGTAGCTGGCATCTACGGCATAGTGTACGAGCGCGAACGCTCCATCGCGAAACACCCATTGTCCAGAAGAACTGGCATCACCCAGCCCTCGCCACTTCGAAAACGAATCGATGCTCAAGGTCTCCGGATCAAACAGTGAATTCGCTAGGAGCCCGGTCGAGCTCATGCCGACGGTGGTGATCCCCTCAACTGCGCCGTCGAAATTGTCGTTCTCATATTTCACATCAAAGACTGGCTCAGCGAAGCCGACCATTGCCAAGCCCTCATACTCGCGCAGCAGATAATAGGCGTGGGTCTCATTATAAGCGCCCGACGAACAGAAGATGCGCACCAGGGTCACATCCTCCTTGTCTTCCTCCGCCCCCTCGCTCCAACTCGGTGCGTAGCTGAAGGTCCAGCTCTCGATCGGATCGTCTGGCGCGTAACCTGCGGCGGAGTGGCACCGCTCGCCAAAAGACAGGGCATGCAGCTTCTGCGCCCGCTTTTCCGGCGACGCTTCCTGCGACAGGACGGGAGACACGCAAGCCGCTATCAGCGGCAGCCAAAGCAATGGACGGATCATCCTTCATCCCTTATGTCGATGCACAAAAGCGGGTCCTCCGCCCGCCAATGGCAGTTAAACAGATCGAGGCCGACATGACCGCAAAAATCATCGACGGAAAACGCTTTGCCGAAGATCTGCGCGGCCGCATTTCCGGCCATGTTTCGCGCCTTAAGTCCGAACACGGCATTACCCCCGGCCTCGCAGTCGTAATCGTGGGCGAAGACCCGGCCAGCCAGGTCTATGTCTCGTCCAAGGCCAAGCAGACCGCCGAAGTCGGCATGAATTCGTTCAAGCACGAATTGCCCGCTGACACGCCGGAAGCGGATTTGCTGGCCTTGGTGCATCAGCTCAATGCAGATCCCGCCGTGCACGGTATCCTTGTCCAGATGCCAGTGCCCAGACACATCGACGCCAATAAGGTCATCGAGGCCATCGATCCGGCCAAGGATGTCGACTGTTTCACCCCCGCTAATGTCGGCAAAGTGCAAATTGGCTTGCCGGGTCCGGTTTCATGCACGCCCTTGGGCTGCCTGATGCTACTGCGAGACGAACTCGGTTCGCTCGAAGGCAAGCACGCCGTCATCATCGGTCGCTCCAACCTGGTCGGCAAGCCGATGATGCAGTTGTTGCTGCGCGACAACTGCACGGTCACCGTTGCTCACTCCCGGACGAAGGACCTGGCCGATGTCGTGCGCCAGGCTGACATTGTAGTGGCCGCTGTAGGTCGTCCGAACATGATCAAGGGTGACTGGATCAAGCCGGGTGCCGCGATCATCGATGTCGGCATCAATCGTGTACCGGCGCCAGAGAGAGGCGAGGGCAAGACGCGTCTTATCGGTGACGTTGATTTCGACTCGGCATCCAAAGTGGCAGCGGCCATCACGCCGGTGCCCGGCGGCGTTGGCCCCATGACCATAGCCTGCTTGCTGGCCAACACCATCACGACGGCGTCGCTGATCAACGGGCTTACCCCTCCGGGTGACCTGACAGCATGAACGACCTGACACACGATCCGGGCGGCAAGGTTCGCTTGCGACTCGGCGAGGGCGTGCGTGGTGACGCCATGATGAGTGAAGATGGTCGCTATCGCCAGCGCATGCGGCGCTGGCTGGGCGAAACCTTTCCGGATCAATACATCGTCTTTATCGGTATGAACCCTTCCACCGCCGACGCCACGGTGGACGACCCGACATGCGCCCGCGAGTGGAATTTTGCTCGCCGCGAGGGCTTCACCGGCATGGTCAAATGCAATGTCGGCGACTACCGCGCCACCCATCCCAAAATGTTGGTGCAGCCCGGCGTCGAGGCGGTATCGCCGGCAAACCTGCCAACAATCCGAGAAGCTGCTAGAGGGGCAGGGCGCGTCGTCCTCTGCCACGGCAAGCTCAACAAGGCGTTGGCGCCCGCGGGCCGGGAAATCGTTGCGGCGCTGCACGCGGAGGGCATCGACCTCTGGTGCTTCGGCACCAATGCCGACGGCTCACCCAAACATCCGCTCTATCTCAGGGCCGACACACCGCTGGTGCCATTTCCGGGATAGGCGGCAATTCCTCTCCCCCTCGGGGAGAGTGGCCCGGCGCAGCCGTGTCGGTGAGGGTAAGCCTACACAAGCTCGATGGATTTGCTTTCACCCCGCCAAATAGAACATCCGCGCGACCGTATGGTCCCGCAATGCCTGCGCGGGCAGCTTGCCGGTTAGGGCCGCCACCACCTGGGATGAGTCAGCCACTGCACTGGCGTCCACCACTACCCGGGAAAAAGCCGGTCGCATATTGCGCCGATGCTCCTCGAGCAGGTTGTAGAGCAGCGCCCGCACATCGGTGATACCGGAGCATGCGATACAAATCTCTCCATCGGCATGCCCGTGCCCCGAATTGGCCGGCAGCCGGATCAACGCGGTGTCGCGGTCGAGCGGCACCAGCTTGGCAGGATCGGAGATCAAGGTCACCGGGATCGGGTCAATGCGTGACATGGTTGTTACCGATTACTCCGCCGCTACTCGGCCTGGAATATAGTTCAAGATCGGCGCCAGCCAACGCTCGACCTCCTTCACATCCATGTCCTTGCGCTGCGCATAGTCCAGCACCTGGTCGCGTTCCACCTTGGCCACGCCGAAATAATACGAATCCGGGTGGCTCAGATAAATGCCCGATACCGATGAGCCAGGCCACATCGCATAGCTTTCGGTCAGGCTCACACCGACGCTATTCTCCGCGTCCAGCAGGCGGAACAGTGTGGTCTTTTCGGTGTGATCGGGCTGGGCCGGATATCCGGGTGCCGGGCGGATGCCCTGATAGGGTTCGCCCACAAGTTCGTCTGGCGACAGGGCCTCGTCCGGGGCATAACCCCAATAATCCTTGCGCACGCGCTCATGCATATATTCCGCCATGGCCTCGGCGAAACGGTCGGCCAGGGCCTTCACAAGGATTGACGAATAGTCATCATTGGCGCGCTCGAAGCGCTCGGCAATCGCGACTTCCTCGATGCCCGCCGTCACGACAAAGCCGCCGACATAGTCTCTTTTTCCGCTGTCCACAGGCGCCACGAAATCGGACAGGGCCATGTTCGGCTTGCCATCGCGCTTGCTCAATTGCTGGCGCAGCGTGAAGAAGGTGGCCAGTTCGCTCTGGCGGTCATCATCGGCAAACAGGCGCACATCGTCGCCCACGGCATTGGCCGGCCAGAAACCGAGCACGGCCTTGGGCGCAAACCACTTCTCGTCGATGATCTGCCTGAGCATTTTCTGCGCATCGGCCCAAAGGGCCCGTGCCGCTTCGCCTTGCTTTTCGTCATCCAGAATGGCCGGATAACGCCCCTTCAACTCCCAGGTCTGGAAGAAGGGAGTCCAGTCTATGTAGCGCGCCAGCTCTGAGAGGTCGAATTCGGTGAAGCTGCGCGTGCCCAGAAAGCTCGGGGCAGGGGGCGTATAGCCCGTCCAGTCGGGCTTGAACGCGTTGCTGCGGGCCGCTTCCAGCGGCAAGCGGCGCTTTTCGGACTCGGCGCGTTCATGTGCAGCGGCTGCCTTGGCATATTCGGCCCGGACCTGCTCGATGAACGTCGATTTGGTCTCATCGGAAAGCAGGTTCGAGACCACCCCCACGGCGCGGCTGGCGTCATTGACATGCACCGCCTGCCCACGCGCATAGCGCGGATGAATTTTTACCGCCGTATGCACGCGGCTGGTCGTCGCCCCGCCAATAAGAAGTGGAATGTCGAACCCTTCGCGCTCCATTTCCGAAGCAACATGTACCATTTCGTCCAGCGAGGGCGTGATGAGACCGGACAGGCCAATTATGTCGACATTCTCGGCCTTGGCAGTGTCGAGGATCTTTTGGGTCGGTACCATGACACCGAGGTCGATGATCTCGTAGTTGTTGCAGCTCAGCACAACGCCCACGATGTTCTTGCCAATGTCGTGGACGTCACCCTTGACTGTCGCCATCAGCACCTTGCCCGCGCTCTTGCGGCCGGCGGCATCGCCATTGGCGTCCTTTTCAGCTTCCATGAAGGGCATGAGATAGGCCACGGCCTGCTTCATCACGCGGGCCGACTTGACCACCTGAGGCAGGAACATCTTGCCCGACCCGAACAGGTCCCCCACCACATTCATACCAGCCATCAAGGGGCCTTCGATCACATGTAGCGGCCGCTCGAAGGTCTGCCGCGCTTCTTCAGTGTCAGCCTCGATGAATTCGGTCACCCCATTGACCAGCGCATGAGTGATGCGCTCGCCCACGGGCAATTCGCGCCAGCTCATATCCTTGGCCTTGCCGGCGCCACCGCCCTGGCCCTTGTAGCGTTCGGCCAGGTCCAGCATGCGGTCGGTCGAATCCGCGCGCCGATTGAGGATCACGTCTTCGCAGGCGTCACGCAGTTCCTTGTCGATGGTCTCGTAAACCGCCAGCTGGCCAGCATTGACGATGCCCATGTCCATGCCATTCTGGATGGCATAGTACAGGAAAACCGCATGCATCGCCTCGCGCACCGGCTCATTGCCGCGGAACGAGAAGCTCAGGTTCGAAATGCCGCCCGAAATATGGACATGGGGCAGGCTGTCGGTAATTTCCTTGGTCGCCTCGATGAAGTCGACGCCGTAGTTATTGTGCTCCTCTATGCCTGTCGCCACGGCAAAGACGTTAGGATCGAAAATGATGTCCTCAGGCGGCAGGCCGACGACCTCTGTGAGGATCTTGTAGGCGCGAGTACAGATCTCGACCTTTCGCGCCTTGGTGTCCGCCTGCCCGGTCTCGTCGAACGCCATCACAACAACGGCGGCGCCATAGGCCTTCACCAATCTCGCATGATGGATGAACGCCTCTTCGCCTTCCTTGAGCGAGATGGAATTGACCAGCGCCTTGCCCTGCACGCATTTCAAGCCTGCCTCGATGACCTCCCACTTGGAGCTGTCGATCATCAGCGGCACCTTGGCGATGTCGGGTTCTGCGGCGAGCAAGTTGAGGAACTCGATCATCACCTGCTGGCTATCGATCAGGCCCTCATCCATGTTGATGTCGATGACCTGTGCGCCATTGGCCACCTGGTCCCGCGCCACATCCAGCGCGGCGGTGTAGTCGCCCGCCGTGATCAGTTTGCGGAACCGGGCCGAGCCCGTGACATTGGTACGTTCCCCAATGTTTACGAACGGGATGTCCTTGGTGAGCGTGAAGGGCTCCAATCCGGAGAGGCGCAATAGCCGGTCGGCACTTGGCACCTTGCGCGGCGCATAGCGTGCGGCGGTCTCTGCAATCGCCCGGATATGGTCCGGCGTAGAACCACAGCAGCCACCAACAATATTCAGCAGGCCTTCGCTGGCAAATGTCTCCAACTGCCCGGCCATCTGCTCCGGCGTCTCGTCATAGGCACCCATCTCATTGGGCAGCCCGGCATTGGGATAGGCGCAGATAAAGGTATCGGCGACCGAAGAAAGCTCGGAAATGTGGTCCCGCATCAGATCGGCGCCCAGGGCACAATTGAGCCCGATGGTGATCGGATTGGAGTGCCGGATCGAATACCAGAAGGCGGTCGGCGTTTGGCCGGAGAGGGTGCGGCCGCTGAGATCCGTGATCGTGCCTGAAATCATGATCGGCACATCGATTCCGCGCTCTTCGAATAGCCTCTGCGCGGCAAAGATACCGGCCTTGGTGTTGAGCGTATCGGTAATGGTCTCGAACAGCAGCAGGTCCGCGCCGGCATCGACCAGACCACGAATGGCCTCGCCATAGGCCTCGACCAGCTCGTCGAATGAAATGGCCCTGTGTCCGGGACTGTTGACGTCCGTGGACATGGACGAGGTCTTGTTGGTCGGCCCAAGCGCACCAGCCACAAACCGCCGGCGCCCGTCCGTCTCCTCGGCCCGGATGGCCGCGCGACGCGCGCACAGCACGCCGTGGTAATTGATGTCGTAAACGGCCTCTTCGCAGGCATAGTCCGCCTGGGCCACCGAAGTCGCCGAGAAGGTATTGGTTTCGACGATATCAGCCCCGGCCAGATAATATTCGAGGTGAATGTCCTCGATCATTTTCGGCTCGGTAAGCACCAGCAGGTCATTATTGCCCTTGAGCGGGTGGCTCCAATCCCTGAACCGCTCGCCCTGAAAGTTCTCTTCCGTCAGGCTTAGACGCTGGATCATCGTGCCCATGGCGCCGTCAAGAATCAGGATTCGCTCCTCCATGGCGCGCGCCAGAGCGGTGCGGACTTCCTGCCAGTCGGGGATGATGGGCGTATCGGAGATCTGATCGGGGGAGGGGCTCATCGCCGTCCTCACTTTCTTGCAAGTCGAGGGCACTCTATCAGCGCTGCGTCATCACATAAAGATATCTTTATATCAGTCAACCCGCACAGAGCGACATTCGTTTCTGTGCCGCAGGTTCTATGGAGAAAACGCCAACAATCTCCATCGGCAATGTAACGGTTCATTGGTCTTAACTTCCCCTAAACCGTAAAATTGTTCCTTTCTGTGAGCTGGCGCCCAATGCCGCTATCCTTCGGCCAGAAAAATTCTGTTCATGTAGAGTATTGCGTATCGTGACGACCATCTGGCGCAGCGCCGTCCGAGCCATTGTCCTGGCCGCCCTGATCGCCCCCTCGCTGGCCGCCTGTGCTACTGGCAATCTCGGCGCTACCGTTAAGCGTGCCGCGTTTACCTCGAGCGAATATGGCGTCGCCGTTTCGCCACGCGTCACCTCCAATCCGAACCCGCCCAAGGGTGGTGGTCGATATCAGATCGGCAAGCCATACACGGTGCGTGGCAAGACCTATGTGCCCAAGCACGATCCCAGCTATTCTGCCTCCGGGTCGGCTTCCTGGTACGGCTCGGACTTCCATGGCCGGAAAACCGCCAATGGCGAGATTTTTTCCGCCAATGCGATCACCGCCGCCCATCCCACGCTGCCGCTTCCGTCCTATGTGCGTGTCACGAACACTGCCAACGGCCGCTCACTGATCGTTCGCGTCAATGATCGCGGGCCGTACGTCTCCGGCCGTATTATCGACCTGAGCTACCGCGCCGCCTCCATGCTGGGCTATGTCAACAAGGGCTCAACCAGCGTTCAAGTCGAATATGTCGGCCAGGCCCCGCTTGAGGGGGACGATACCCGCATGCTCATAGCCAGCTACAATGGTCCCGCCGATTATGACAGCGGCCCGATCCGCGTCGCCAGTTCCGGCGGACAGAGCAATCGCAGTCTTGTCGGCATGACCACCAATTTCATTAGTGGGCTGTTCTCCTATGCCGAAGCGTCCCCGCAGGAACTTGACGCCGCTGTGGGCTCTGCTCATGCCGCGGCCAACGCCATGGCCAGCGGAAACGCCGAGCTGGCCGATTGGGCAGGCTCCGTCGACGCCGACAGCCGCAAAATTCATCTTGCTCTCGGCATCTTCGCCGATCCGGGCAACGCGGCAACGCTGGCGCAGAACTTTGCCCGCCTTGGCGCGGTTACCGAAGAACCAGTCTCGGCCAACGGCCGCCCCGCAACCAAACTGACTTTGACCCACCTCAAGGCCGGGGCAACACGTCAGGACGCGCTTGATCTTGCCCGAGACCTTGGCCTGACTGACGCAATTCTCTATTAATTGCGTCTATATTGCGCCGGAAGGAACTCGGCGTCGATATTGCAATCGCAAGGGAACTGCGCCGTGAGAGTGCTGATCGCCATATTTGCCCTGCTCTCACTCGCCGGAGCAGCACTGGCCCAGGCCGAATTCGACACCAAGGCAAAATTCGCAGTCCTGATGGACTACGAGTCTGGCACGGTCATCTTCCAGAAGGACGCCGACGCGCCCCTTGAGCCGGCCTCCATGACCAAGCTGATGACTTTGGCTGTCGTGTTCAATGAGATCAGGGCAGGGAGGGTCAGCCTGGACGATGAGTTCTTCGTGTCCGAGAACGCCTGGCGCACGGGGGGTGCTGCCTCCGGCGGCTCGACAATGTTTGCCGAGCTCAATTCGCAGATTCGTGTCGAAGACCTTGTACGCTCCGTCATTATTCAATCTGGCAATGATGCCGCCATTGTCCTGGCAGAAGGCATTGCCGGTTCCGAGGCGACGTTTGCACTGATGATGAATGAGCTGGCCAACGATCTTGGTCTCGAGGGCTCGAACTTTACCAATTCCACCGGGCTGCCCGACCCCAACGAGCGTTCCACGGCGCGCGATCTCGCCGAACTCGGCCGCTATCTGATCCGCGAATTTCCCGAATATTATCACTACTTTTCCGAGCCCTCGATGGAGTGGAACGGCATTAATCAGGCCAACCGCAATTCGCTCGTGGAAATGGGCATTGGCGTCGATGGCCTCAAGACCGGCCACACGGAAGCGGCTGGTTACGGATCGGTGACCTCGACGGATCAGGGCGACCGTCGCTTGATCGCCGTCGTCCATGGCCTCACCTCGATGCGCGAGCGCACTGAAGAGGCCAGGAAACTGCTCACCTGGGGCGCCCGCGCCTTTGAGCGCTTCAACCCGTACGCCGAGGGCCAGATTGTCGCCTATGCTGACGTCTATGGCGGAGCTAAGCCTAACGTTGGTCTTGTCGGGCAGGGCGAAATCGCGCTCTACCTGCCGCGCGGTTCGCGCCAGTGCCTGTCGGCCACAGTCAATTATCAAGCCCCGCTTCTGCCGCCGGTGCGCCAGGGTGACCGGATCGCAGAACTGAGGGTCTTCTGCAACGGCCAACTCGTGCAGGCGGCACCTCTTTACGCCGCAGAGGACATCAGCCAGGGCGATCTGATCCGCCGCGCTACCGATGCGTTGAAGCAACTGGCATTGGGTTGGCTTTGAGCCGTGCCGCGTAGCGGCAAAATTGGTCCGGTGGACCCATTTTAGGCTGAAAGGCCATGAAAGCTGTGCTCGAATGGCGGGCAAAGCCGTGCCGGAGGCCTAATCTCCCTGGTGGGCGAACTTTAGGCTCAAAAGCTACTCGGCCTATGGTCGAATGGCGGGCAAAGCTGGCTCCTCCCTTTTCCCGTGCGCGCAGGTGTCCTAAAAGAGACCCGGATCAAGGAATCAGCCTGCCCATGCTTGAAGCGCCAAATCGACGCCCAGCTCGCTTCATCACCTTCGAAGGGGGCGAAGGGGTTGGCAAGTCGACTCAGGTTCGGCGTCTGCTCAACAATCTGGCCCATCATGCCATCGAGGCGGTGCGCACCCGCGAGCCCGGCGGCACCCCCAAGGCAGAAGCGATCCGCTCCTTCATCCTGCAGGGTCGCTCGGAGGCATGGGGCGCCGGTTCGGAAGCGGTGCTGTTTGCCGCGGCCCGGCTCGATCACGTCAACCAGCTCATCGCGCCCAATCTTGAAAAGGGCACCTGGGTCATTTCCGACCGCTTCTGCGATTCGACTCGGGCCTATCAGGGCCTGACAGGTGGCGTCGATGACAAGCTCATCGACGCGCTGGAAAATCTCGCCCTCGACGGTCACACCCCGGACCTGACCATAGTTCTCGACATGGACCCGGCCATCGCTTTCCGCCGCGTCGAGCAGCGCGCCGTCGAAGATGGCCTGCAATTGACGGGCGACCGGTTCGAGAAGGAGGAGCTGGATTGGCATCAGCGCCTGCGCGAAAATTTTCTCGACATCGCCCGCCGCAATGCCGACCGCTGCGTCGTGATCTCCGCCGAGCAGGACGAGGAAGCGCTCGAAGCCGCCATATGGGATGTCGTCAGCGCCCGCTTCCCCGAACTCCAGGGCAGACCGGTCTCGTGACACCTGAAGGACCAGCTGCGTGACCGATCCAACCGCGCTTCCCGACCTGCCGCTGCCCGAACAGCGTCAGGTGGCCATAGGACATGACGCGGCCCGAACGGCCGTCCTGACCCAATTGGCCGAGCACCGGCTCCCCGGCGCCATCATGCTGCAGGGCCCGCAGGGTATCGGCAAGGCCACATTGGCCTTTGAGCTGGCCACGGCCATTCTGACCGCGACTGGCGACGAAGACCCCAAGCGCGTGCGCGAACAGGTAGCGGCGCTGTCGCACCCCAATCTGGCGCTGCTCCGCCGCCGCCCCAAGGATGCCAAGGGCTATTATTCCGTCATTCGCGTCGAAGATATCCGCGAGCTGCGCGAAACTCTCCAGCACACCAGGGGCAGGTCAGGGCACCGCATCGCCATTCTCGATAGCATCGACGAGTGCAATCCCTCCGCGGCTAACGCGCTGCTCAAGACGCTCGAAGAGCCGCCGTCCGACACGACATTCCTGCTCGTTTCGCACCGTCCCGGTCAGTTGCTGCCCACCATCCGCTCGCGTTGCCAGAACCTGGCCATGCGCGGTTTGACCGATGACATGGTCCGGGCCGTCGTCGCCAGCAGCCATCCCGGCCTGGATGCCGCGACGCTGGAGCGCGCCGTACAACTCGCGGGCGGTCGGCCACGCCGGGCTTTTGAAACCCTGGCCCTGGCCGAAAATTCGCCCGTCGGCGCATTGCTCGCCTGGTTGCAGGGCCCCGAGCGCATGCCCGTCGCGGCGCAGATCCAGCTTGCCGATGCTCTGGGCGCCGATGCGCAGGGGCCGGACATGTCCTTTGCCCGTGAAATTCTTAACGACTGGCTGGCCCATGAGATGCGGGAGGCCGCCATGCACCCCACGGGGCGTTCGCGGCTTGCCTCGGCCACCGAGCTATGGGAGAAGGCAGGCGCACTTCTGGGCGAAGCCGACAGCGTCAATCTCGACATGAAACAGACGCTGGCGGTCATCTTCGACGCCATCCGGAAGCATTGCGCCCTGTTTGCCAATCCTGCCGAGCCAGCATGACCTCCAAGCCGTTTTACGTCACCACCGCGATCTCCTACCCCAATGGCGCGCCGCACATCGGCCACGCCTATGAGATGATCGCGACCGACGCCATCGCCCGCTGGAAGCGCCTTGAGGGCCGCGAGGTCTATTTCCTCACCGGCACGGACGAACACGGCATCAAGATGGTGCAGACCGCCGCCAAGGAAGGCGTTCCCGTTCGCGAACTGGCCGACCGCAATGCCGGCGCGTTCAAGGCGCTGGCCGGAGCGCTGAATCTGTCCAACGACGATTTCATCCGCACCACCGAACAGCGCCATCACGAGGCTTCGCAGGCCATCTGGAAGAAGATGGCCTCCAGCAGCAATGGCGACATTTTCCAGTCCACCTACAAGGGTTGGTACTCGGTCCGCGACGAGGCCTATTTCGATGAAGACGAACTCACTGAAAAGGACGGCAAGCGGTTCGCGCCGTCGGGCGCCGAGGTCGAATGGGTCGAGGAGCCGACCTATTTCTTTCGCCTTTCGGCCTATCAGCAGAAGCTACTCGATCTTTATGAGGCCAATCCCGATTTCATTGCGCCCAAGGAGCGGCGCAATGAAATCATCTCATTCGTAAAGAGCGGCCTGCAGGACCTCTCCATCTCCCGCACCACCTTTGACTGGGGCATTCCGGTGCCCGACGCGCCGGGTCATGTCATGTATGTCTGGGTCGACGCCCTGACCAACTACATCACCGGCGTTGGCTATCCTGACGAGAACAACGAACTGTTCAAGAAGTTCTGGCCGGCGGACCTGCATGTCATCGGCAAGGACATCATCCGCTTCCATACGGTCTATTGGCCCGCCTTCCTGATGAGCGCCGGACTTGAGGTTCAGCACCGCGTCTTCGCGCATGGCTTCCTCACGGTCGATGGGCAGAAAATGAGCAAGTCGCTCGGCAATGTGATTGATCCCTTTGCCCTTGTCGAAACCTTCGGCCAGGACGCCGTACGCTATTTCTTCCTGCGCGAAGTCTCCTTCGGCAGCGATGGCGACTACAGCCACGAAAAGCTGGTCAATCGCGTCAATGCCGACCTCGCCAACAATCTGGGCAATCTGGCGCAGCGCTCGCTTTCGATGATCAACAAGAACTGTGAGGGCAGGGTGCCTGAACTGGGCACGCTGACCGAGGCGGACAACGCCCTCATCGCCGAAGTCACCGAAGCCATCGCCGAAGCACAAAAGGCGATGGACAAGCAATTGGTCCACGAAGCGACTGGCGCCATCGTTGGCGCGCTGAGCTCGGCCAACAACTACTTTGCCGCGCAGGAACCATGGGCGCTGAAAAAGACCGATCCGGTCCGCATGGCGACCGTACTCTACGTTACGGCCGACACGGTCCGCCGCCTCGCCATACCCATGCTGGCCTTCGTACCCGCCTCGGCGGAGCGTCTCCTCGACCAGTTGGCTGTGCCCATTGACCAGCGTGTTCTCCAGGCTGCGTTCAATGCTAACAGTCTGCTAGCGAATACCGAGTTGCCCGCGCCCCAGGGCGTCTTCGCGCGCCTCGAAAAACCGGCCGAGTGACCATGCTGATCGACAGCCATTGCCATCTCGATTTCGAAGCCCTGTCCGCCGATCTGGACGGCGTCATGGCGCGTGCGGCCGCCGCCGGGGTCACCGGCATGGTGACGATATCCACAAGAGTGGAAAACTTTTCCACCTATGCGGGGCTGGCAGAACGTTATGAGAACGTCTGGTGCTCTGTCGGCACCCATCCGCACAATGCGCATGAAGAGCTGCATATTCAGACGGATGAACTTGTCCGCCTAAGTGCCCATCCGCGCTGCGTTGCCATCGGCGAAGCGGGTCTCGACTATTTCTACGACAACGCCCCGCGCGATGCACAGGCCACCGGTCTGCGCCGCCATATCGCCGCCGCTCGCATCACCGGTCTTCCACTGATTATCCACAGCCGCCAGGCCGATGAAGACATGGCGGTTATCCTCGAGGAGGAAGCCGGGCAGGGGGCCTTCCCCTTCGTTCTACATTGCTTCACCGCAGGCATGGATCTGGCCAAACGCGCCCTTGCTCTGGGTGGCTATGTGTCCTTTTCGGGCATCATCACCTTCAAGAATGCCGAAGAAATTCGCGAGGTCGCCAAAATCGTGCCGGCTGATCGCTACCTCGTTGAGACCGACGCGCCCTATCTGGCACCCATCCCACACCGAGGCCAGTCCAACGAACCCAGCTTTGTGCGCCACACGGCCGAAAAGCTGGCCGATGTCCGTGGCATTTCGCTCGAACAGCTCGCCGCGGAATCGACTGCTAGTTTCGGGCGTCTCTTTTCCAAGACCGGCGTGAGTTAGGCAGTGGCAGCACCCGACCGGATCATCGCGACCATATTGGGCTGCGGGTCATCCGGTGGCGTGCCGCGCATCGGCAATGCCTGGGGCGCCTGCGATCCCCATGAGCCGCGTAATCGCCGCCGCCGCTGTTCATTGCTGATCGAAGCCTGGCGCAATGGTGGCGAACACCCGACACGCGTGCTGATCGACACTGGGGCCGATCTGCGCGAGCAATTGCTGGGCGCACAAGTCGATCGGCTGGACGCCGTTCTCTATACACATGAGCACGCCGACCATACCCACGGCATCGACGATTTGCGCGTTCTGGCGTTGCACAACCGGCGCCGCGTTGACGTCTATTTCTCCGCAAGCTGCGGTGCGCGTCTCCGCGAGGCCTTCGGCTACTGCTTTTCGACCCCGCCCGGAAGCGCCTATCCGCCCATCCTCAACGCCCACGAAATCGCCACGGGCGACACCGTGTCGGTTGATGGCCCGGGTGGCACGTTGGACCTCAACGCCTTTGACCTGGTCCATGGCGATATCAAGGCTTTTGGCTACCGCATTGGCGGCCTGGCTTATTGTTGCGATCTCTCGGCCGTACCCGCCGCCGCGCATTCTGCCTTGCAGGACCTCGATATCTGGATCGTTGACGCACTGCGCCCAACGCCACATCCGAGTCATCTGAGCTTGCCTGAAACACTCGAACTGATCGAACGCTTCCAGCCGCGCCAGGCCGTGCTCACCAATATGCACATCGATCTCGACTACGCCGCCACCGAAGCCGAAACACCGCCAAACGTGACACCGGCCTTTGACGGCATGCAGATCGACGTCGTCAGTGGTCGCGTCCTCAATCGTTGAGCGGACATGGCTGCGTATATGGAAAGCGGCTACGTTGCCAGAGTCGGGAACAATCCATCAGCGCTTCTACGTTTCCGATACTGCAGGGACACCAAACCTCAGCGTTCCCGCCAAATGCTAACACCTGCAAGTTCCATAATATATATTACGCGAAGAGTTTGTGTGCGGAATTCTGTCCGTTCCCCAAACCGCAATGTCCCACGTCCCTCACGCTTTGCTATGGTGCACGCACCGAATCCCAATCACCCGGACACTCAGTGATGCAGCCATCCCGAGACATTTCCCGCCTCATCGAGATCATGGCCGCGCTGCGCGATCCGGATGGCGGTTGCCCCTGGGATCTGGTGCAGGATTTCCGCTCCATCCGCCACTACACAATCGAAGAAGCTTATGAGGTCGCCGACGCCATCGAGCGCGAGGACTTTGGCGATCTGCGCGAGGAACTGGGCGATTTGCTGCTTCAGCCGATCTACCATGCACAGATGGCCAAGGAAGCCGGCCATTTCGACATTGGCGATGTCGTCGAAACCATCACCGAAAAGCTGATCCGCCGGCATCCCCATGTCTTTGGCGATGTGGTGGCTGATGGCGCCGCGGATGCGCAGGAGCGCTGGGAAGCCATCAAAGTGCACGAGAGGGCTGCCAAGGCCGAACGCAAAGGCGATGCCGAACCTTCCATTCTCGACGACGTACCGCAAGTGCTGCCCGCCCTCGCCCGCGCTGAAAAACTCACCAAGCGCGCGGCCAAGGTCGGCTTCGACTGGCCCGACCTGCCGGCCGTCCGCGCCAAGATCGAGGAAGAACTGGCGGAAGTCGTCGAGGCCGAAGCCTCGGGCGATGAGAATGCCCTGCGCGAGGAAATCGGCGATCTGCTCTTTGCTGTCGCCAATCTGGCGCGCAAGGCCGGCGTGGACCCCGAGGCCGCACTCCGCGACGCCAATTCCAAGTTCACGCGGCGCTTCCACTATGTCGAGTCCCGCTGCCGCGAAGACGCGATCGAACCCGCCGTAGCTGGCTTGGATCGCCTGGATGGCTACTGGAACGAGATCCGGTCCAAAGACAAGACCTAGAGATCTGAGACGGCGATCCGGCCGTTGAACCGCTCGAGAAACGCCGCACGATGCCTCGGATCGACGCGCACGACGAAGTCCGAGCCCTGCTCATTGGCCTCGTCCCGCGAGATCACCTCGGCATTGGAGTGCAGCCAGCCGATATCACTGCCTGCGCTATGCGGCACATGCACGTGATAGGTCCGGCTCTGTTCGCTCAGCAATTGCTCGATTTTGAGCCGCAGCGCATCCAGCCCCCGTCCGGTGTGAGCCGATACAGGCAAGGTCGCCACTACCTTGCCGGCAGGCGCCGCTGACGCCAGGGCAAGCCCCGGCTCATCGAGCAGATCGATCTTGTTCCAGACCTCGACGATGGGCGTTGTCTCCGAGGAAACACCCAGCTCTTCGAGTACGGTCAGAACATCCTGCGCCTGCGCGGCATGATCGGGATTGGCGATATCGCGCACATGCAGGATGATGTCGGCATCCACCACTTCTTCCAGGGTTGCCCGGAAGGCCGCCACCAGATCGTGCGGCAAATCAGCGACGAAACCCACCGTGTCGCTCAACATCACCTCGCGCCCATGCGGCAGGGCAATCTTGCGCACGGTGGTGTCCAACGTGGCAAACAACAGGTTTTCTGCAAACACCCCTGCCCCGGTCAACACATTGAACAGGCTGGATTTTCCGGCGTTTGTATAGCCCACGAGCGCCACCACCGGGATCAGCGCCTTCGTGCGCTGCCGGCGCTGCTGCTCGCGCGTCTTCTTGACCTTCTCCAGCCTGTCCTCGAGCAGCACGATCCGCTCGGTGATCTGACGGCGGTCGCTTTCGATCTGGGTTTCGCCCGGACCACCCATGAAGCCGGTGCCGCCGCTGCCACGCTGCCGCTCCAGGTGGGTCCAGGAGCGCACCAGGCGCCCCTTCTGGTAATTGAGATGGGCCAGTTCCACCTGCAACACGCCTTCGCGCGTCGCCGCCCGCTCGCCAAAAATTTCCAGGATCAGCGCGGTACGGTCGAGCACCTTGGTGCCGGTTTCCCGCTCCAGATTGCGCTGCTGGATCGGCGTCAAGGCCGAGTCGACCAGCAGAAGCTCGATATCTTCCGCCTTCACCTTCTCGGCGAGCGTGGCTACATGGCCCGCTCCGATATAGGTCGCCGGTCGGATTTCACGCACCCGCACGACTTCGGAGAAGATGATGTCGAGCGCTATAGCCCCCGCCAGGCCTTCGAACTCGGCCTGCCGCGCATCGATGTCGTGATAGCTGGATTTGCCGCGCACATCGGGACACACAAGCCCGGTTCGCGTCGGCTGGGCCTGGCGATCAATAAAGGGCTTCGGGCCACCAGCCTGGGCGTCCCGCTCGTCGTCAAATTCGTGCATATAAGCGGTCAGTCGTGATCTGTGCTCTGCTCGGGATCAAACAACTGGATCGGCGCGCCGGGCATAATGGTTGAGATGGCGTGCTTATAAACCAGTTGCGACTGCGCGTCACGCCGCAGCAGCAGACAGAAATTGTCGAACCAGGTAATCACGCCCTGCAGCTTGACTCCGTTCACCAGAAAGATGGTGACGGGTACTTTCTGCTTGCGCACGTGGTTGAGAAAGGAATCCTGCAGGTTTTGCTGCTTTTCGCTAGCCATGTTTGGCCTCTTTACCGCGGCTTTATTGTCGCTGTTCTTGTCGCAATTGCTTGCGTCCGAATCCTGATGAGACTGCCGCCCAGCCCCGGGATCCGAATTATCATATCTTAGTCACTATGGCACAGTTGCGCAGAACTGCCTACCCGCCCACCGCGCATGGCTGAGAGCTATTTTCATCGTGTTTTCAGAGACCCAGCGATTTTATCTTGCGATGCAGGGCACTGCGCTCCATGCCTACAAACTCCGCAGTCTTGGAAATATTGCCACCAAAGCGCTCGATCTGCGCCAGCAGATATTGCCGCTCAAACACTTCCCTCGCGTCGCGCAGCGGCAGGCTCATCAGATGTGCCGAGGCATCCGCGTCACCAACCGTCGGCAACACCTCGCCAATGTCCGAGGGCAGCATGGCGGCTGTTATCACGCCGCCTTCAGGCTGCTGGTCCTTCATCAGGATCAGCAGGCGCTCGATGGAATTGCGCAATTGCCGCGCATTGCCCGGCCAGTCCTGCGCCTGCAGCACGGCCATGGCATCCTCGCCAACGTTCAACCGCTGCAGGTTGTGCATGCGGCAGACCTGCTCGATAAATACAGACACCAACGGCGGCACATCCTCGCGGCGCTCCTTGAGCGGCGTTAGGGGCAGCGGCACGATGGAGAGGCGGTGGAACAGGTCCGAGCGGAATTCTCCGGCCTCCACCTGCGCCGCCACATTCTGCGAACTCGACGATATGATACGCACGTCGATCGGCACCGCCTGGCTCCCGCCCACACGCTGGAACCGGTTTTCCACAAGCGTGCGCAACAAAGCGGCCTGCACCGGCTGCGGCAAGGTGGTTACTTCAGAGAGATAGAGTGTCCCCCCATGAGCCCGCTCCAGCGCCCCGACCTCGACCTTGAGCAGGCCCGTCTTGTCGCGCGCCTCGCGGCCAAACAAGACCACCGACACTTCCTCGGGGGCATAGAGCGAGGCATTAATCTCGACAAACGGCGCGTCGGCGCGCGGGCTACGCTGGTGAATCTGGCGCGCCACAAGGCCCTTGCCTGCCCCGCTGGGCCCGGAAATGAAGATGCGCGAATTGGTCGGCGCCGATTTTTCTATCACCCCGCGCACCTGCTGCAGCGCCGGCGAAGTCCCCACCATATCCAGGCTCTTGCTCGCCGAACGCTCCTTCAGTTCAGCCACTTCGCTGCGCAGGCGTGTCGCTTCCATGGCGCGCTGCGTGACATGGAGGAGCCGGTCGATCTTGAAGGGCTTTTCAATATAATCATAAGCACCCCGACGGATCGCCGACACCGCCGTTTCGACATTGCCGTGGCCGGATATCATCACCACCGGCATATCGGGGTGCTGGCTCTGGAACACATCGAGCAATTGCAGTCCGTCGAGCCGCGAGCCTTGCATCCAGATGTCGAGAAACACCAGGCTTGGGCGGCGCCGGGCGATTTCGTTCAGCCCGCTATCGGCATCATGGGCCTGCCGCGCCTCATAGCCTTCGTCCTCGAGGATCCCCGCGATCAGGTCACGGATATCGTCCTCGTCATCAATGATCAGAATGTCCAAAGCCATTTATTTGTGAACAACCGCGGGTAATTGCGGCTCCTCCTTGTGGGCAGGATTGTCGTCCGCCGCCGCGGCTCCTGCCTCTGTGGTGTTCATTGCTGGTGAATGCAACGGCAGCGTGAAGGTCACGCAAGCGCCCACCCTGCCTTGCGGATCGGGTTCTGCATCGATCAACTCGACGATGCCGCCATGCTGCTCAATGATGCGGGCGACGATGGCCAGGCCGAGGCCGGTGCCTTTCTCCCGCGTTGTCATATAGGGTTCCAGCAGCCTTTGTCTATTTTCCGCCGGCCAGCCCTTGCCATTGTCGGACACCGAAATACGGGCGTGATTGCCCTCCAGATGGGCTTCCACAGTTATGGTGGGCTGCCAATCCCCGGAAAGGGGGATGCCCTCGAAAGCTTCGACGGCGTTCTTGATCAGATTGGTCAGCGACTGGCTGACAAGGCGCGTATCGAACCACGCCATGATCGTCTCCTCGGGCAGCACCGTATTGATGTTGACCTCAGGCAGACGCACGCTCTCCAGGAACACAGCCTGGCGGATCGCATCGCTCAGATCGGCGGTTTCCGGAACCGATTCTGGCATGCGCGCAAAGGCCGAGAATTCATCGACCATGCGGCCGATATCCCCCACCTGGCGCACGATCGTGTTGATGCATTTGTCGAACACATCACGATCGTCTTCGAGCTTGCTGCCATAGCGCCGGCGCAACCGTTCGGCCGAGAGCTGAATCGGGGTCAGGGGATTCTTGATCTCGTGAGCAATGCGGCGCGCCACATCGGCCCAGGCACTGGTCCGCTGCGCCGATTCGAGATCGGTAATGTCATCAAAGGTCAGCACATAGCCCTTGGATTCGGTGATCGAGCCTTCGCGCGTCAACTGCACCTGGTAGATGCGCCGGTCGGTTTCATTGCCAAGCTGGATCTGGTCCCGTACCTGACCGCGGCGGGCGGATTTTGCCTTGTCGAGCGTTGCTGCGAGCTCCGGCATGATCTTGTCCATAGGCTCGCCCATCAGCTCGATTTCTGTCCTGCCAAGCATTTCGCAGGCGCGCGCATTGACCAGCGTCACCGCGCCATAGGGATCTAGCCCGATAATGCCAGCCGACACACCCTCCACCACCGCCTCGGTAAACTGGCGACGCTTCTCATTGACTTCATTGGCCTTGAGCAGGTCCAGCCGTTGCGACTTGAGCTGTTGCGTCATGCGGTTGAAGCCATTGGACAAATCCCGCAGATCGCCCCTGCCCTCCTGCACCGGCACCTGCACGTCGAGATCGCCCGAACTCACCCGTCGCGACGCGATCATCAGGTTTCGGATCGGGTCGACGAAGCGGTTGGCCAGCGCGATGCCGATCCAGAGCGCGGCCAGCAACAGTACCACGGCCAGCCCCACATACATGATCGTGAAGGTAATTTGGAACACTAGCCGGCTCGAGGCGTACTCTCGATATTCCGTTATATTCTCGTCGGTTAGACGCATATATTCGAGCACTTCTGCATCAACCGGACGTGCCACGAACAGAAATGTCTCGTCATAGCCGCGCAGCTTGACCACCGATCCCACGAACTGGGTCGACCCCGGTGCGATTGGCGTCGGTATTCCCTCAACCACGCCATCGGTCACCCCGGCAGGCAACTTGGGATAGGCCCCCGCTACATTGATCTGCGCCCGCATCAGCGTCTCGCCGTCCCGGTCGATCAGCGCTGTAAAGGGCAGTGAGCGCGTCACCGCCAGGGCTGTCAGGATCCGTTCAAATCGGACCGGCTCTTCCAGGTAAGTTTCGCGCGCCTGCTCAAGCTCGGTCGCCACCCAGATAATGTCATCGCGCAGCACTTGGGCATGTTCGAGCATGTAGGAACGGGCCACCAGCCGCGAGCTTTCTACCATCGCCCGCGTCCGCTCGGAGAACCACTGATCCAGCCCCTGGTTGAGCGCGATGGTCGCCACCACGGCCACAAGGGCCGCAGGCACCGCCGCCACAAAAGCGAACATCGCCACCATGCGTATTTGTAACCCTGCCCCGGGCACCCCGCGCAACCGCGCCTGCAACAGCAACACCGCCTCGGTCACCACCAGGGCAATCACCAGCAGCACCAGGAGGCCGGTGACCACCCAGATGACAGTCCAGACCGTCGGCGAGGGTTCGATATTGGTGACGCCGGAGAGGATGAAGAAGGATGCCGACGACATCAGCACCGAGGCAAAGACGACCACGAAGCCGAGCACGCGCAACGAGTAGTTCTGCTGGATGCGCAGCAATCCGCGCTGTCCAGCCGGCGATTCGCCGGCAGACGGGCTATTTTGCTCTGCGTTGGCTGAGACCAGTTCGGCCATAGACTGCCCAGTTTGCTCCGCTTCGACCGCAGTGGTTGTGACATTGGCGGCCCGTCGCGAGCCACCATCTATGTGCAATACCAGAGGGAAAGCGAAGCCTGACCCAATTCACCTGACCCTTCAAGACAATTGTTGCCAAAATGTGACACTCAGCTGCGCCGAGAGAACGCCCCAGTGGAGCGTTTTCCGCAGACGAGGCCCGGAGAGCTGTGCGCGCAGGGCACGAACGCCATGGACCCGTGCCTTGAGACCTGTGCTCAAGTGGCAATCCGATCCCGGCGGAGCGGCTCGCAGGGCAGGCCCCTACCCCCGACGGCTGCTATGCTTGACGATCTCGATGCTGTGCGTCCGGATCTTCTTGCGCAGCGTATTTCGGTTCAGGCCCAGCAAGTCCGCCGCCTTGATCTGGTTGCCACCACAGGCATTAAGCGCCATGGCAATCAGCGGCGCCTCAACCTTGTCGATCACCCTCTGATACATGCCCGCTGGCGGCAGGTTCGGTTCGTGCTCGCGCAGCAGCTGCCCCACATGGGTTTCCACCGCCATGGAGACATCCACCGGTCCCGAGGTTGCGTTTCCTGTCGGCCTGTCGACGATATTGAGCTCATTCTGCACAATTTCGGCCGAAATCTGCTCGTCCACGTAGAGCGCAGAAAGACGCCGGACCAGGTTTTCCAGTTCACGGATATTGCCGGGCCAATTGTAATCCTGCATCAGCCGGATAGCTTCGGGCGAAATGGACTTGGCCGGCTCGCCCTCGCGCTGCGCCAGGCGCAGGAAATGCTGCACCAGGTCTGTAATGTCGTCGATGCGCTCGCGCAGCGGCGGCAAACGTATCGGCACCACATTCAGCCGGTAATACAAGTCCTCGCGGAACAAGCCTTGCCGGATCATCTGGCTGAGGTCGCGATGCGTGGCAGCGACGATGCGCACATTGGTCTTGATGGCATTTCGGCCACCCACCATCGTGTATTCACCCTCCTGCAGCACACGCAGCAGACGGGTCTGCGCATCCATCGGCATGTCGCCGATTTCATCGAGGAACAGCGTGCCACCCTCGGCTTGCTCGAACCGGCCCGAGGAACGGGTATTGGCGCCGGTAAAGGCCCCCTTTTCGTGTCCGAACAGCTCTGCTTCGATCAGATCGCGCGGAATGGCCGCCATGTTGATAGCCACGAAGGGGCCGTTCCGCCGCTTGCCGAAATCGTGCAACGCCCGCGCGACCAATTCCTTGCCGGTGCCGCTCTCGCCGGTAATCATCACCGTCAGGTCGGTCTGCATCAGCCGCGCAAGGGCGCGATAGATGTCCTGCATCGCCGTCGAGCGCCCGACCAGCGGCATGCTTTCGCCCGGCTCCTCGGCCTTGCGTTCGGCATTGGTCGGCTTCTTGGCATCGGCCAGGGCCCGCGCCACCACCGAGAGCACTTCGGTAATGTCGAAGGGCTTGGGCAGGTATTCATATGCCCCCACTTCTGAGGCGCGAATGGCCGTCATGAACGTGTTCTGCGCGCTCATCACGATCATCGGCAGCTCCGGCCGGAGCTTCTTGATCTTGGGCATCACCTCGAAGGCATTGCCATCGGGCATGGCCACATCGGTAATCAGGATATCCCCTTCCCCGCGGCTCACCCAGTTCCACATGGTCGAGATATTGCCTGTCGGCCGTACCTCGTAGCCAGCGCGGGTAAGCGCCTGGTTGAGTACCATGCGGATTGCGGCATCGTCATCAGCAAGCAGAACGACATGGCTCATACGGGCGAACCCTCTTCGACATCGGCGGAATTCTGGAAGGCACCACTGGCAACCGGTAGCAGGATGCGGAAACGGGTACGGCCAGGGCGGCTGTCACAATCGATCACCCCGCCATGATCCCCCACGATCTTTGCCACCAGCGCGAGCCCCAGGCCAGATCCATTGGTCTTGGTGGTCACGAACGGATCGAACAGGAACGGCAGGATATCGGGCGGCACACCCGGTCCGTTATCTTCGATGACGATTTCGAGCGGCAGCGAGATGCGCTCGGCCACGCCGGCCACGCTGATGCGGATGCCTGGACGGAAGGCCGTCGAAATCTTGATCTCGGGTTTCTGTGTTCTTTCAAGAGCTTCCGAGGCGTTCTTGATCAAATTCAGAAAGATCTGGATGAGCTGGTCGCGATTTCCGAATACCGGCGGCAGCGAGGGATCATATTCTTCGTAGAAGGTGATGCCTCGCGCCACGCCATTGCGTGCCAACAGCTTCACCCGGTCCAGCACGACGTGAATATTGATCGGCTCGCGTTCCATCGGGCGCTCGTCGCCAAACACTTCGACCCGGTCGATCAACCCCACAATCCGGTCGGTCTCTTCGCGGATCAGCCGTGCCAAAGGCACCTCGTCGCTCGGCACCGACTGCTCAAGCAATTGCGCCGCGCCGCGAATGCCCGAAAGCGGGTTCTTGATTTCATGGGCCAGCATGGACGCCAGCCCGGTCACCGAGCGCGCCGCGCCGCGCGACACCATCTGCCGGTCGATCTTGTCGGCCATGGTGCGTTCCTGGATCAGCACCGCCACCCGCCCATCCGTGTCCGAAATCGGGCTGGCGAAAACATCGGCAATACGCTCATCGCCAAAGCGCGACGACCCCACCCGCACCCGATATTCGGTCATCGGCGCACGTCGCTGCACCACCGTCTCGACCAGCGAAATGATCGGCGATCCAAAGGCGATCAGATCGTCCAGGCTCTGCCGGGTCAGCACGCTCAGCGATGCGCCAAAAAACGCCTCGGCGGCATAGTTGACGAACTGGATGCGCCGCGCCTCGTCGAGCACCATTACGGGCTGCGGCAGCGCCTGCAGCACGGCGCGCGCCGGTACGGAATCGAGATCCATCACAACAGCACTGCTCATGCGGCCGCCCTCCATTCCCCTGAAAACAGGGTATCAATCAGCGACAGCACCGCTTTGGTGTCCTCATTGTCCAGCAATTGCGTCCGCGTCGGCTTGTCCAGCGCCAGTCCGGCCGCGTCGGCATACCAGCCCAGATGCTTGCGTGCCGCCCGCAACCCGACCTCGATGCCGTAGTCAACCAGCATGTCTTCATAATGCCGCTGGATCAGCGCCACGAGCTCAGAGCCCTCCGGAGGCGCCTCGGCCTCGAGCCCGCTCAGCGCTGCTCCAATTTGGCCAACGCGCCAGGGTTGTCCCTGCGCCCCGCGCCCCAGCATGACGGCCGCAGCCCCGGATTCGGCCAGTGCCTGCCGCGCGCTCGCGATATCCACAATGTCACCATTGACCACCACCGGCACATCAACGGCCTCGACTACGCTGCGCACCAGCGCCCAACGCGCCTGGCCCTTGTAGAACTGCTGCCGCGTCCGGCCATGCACGGTAATCATCTGCGCGCCAGCGCTCACCGCCAATTGCGCAATCTGCGCAGCGTTGAGGCTCTCATCGTCCCAGCCCAGCCGCATCTTGACCGTCACCGGACGCGTCGTCGCACCTGCGACCGCCTCAACAATGCCCAGCGCCTGGTCGGGCACCCGCATCAGCGCCGAGCCGGCATAGCCATTGGTCACCCGCTTGGCGGGGCAACCGAAATTGATGTCGATGATATCTGCGCCCGCCCCCTCGGCAATGCGAGCGCCCTCGGCCATCCATTGCGCCTCGCAACCGGCCAATTGCACCACATGCGGCAGCGTGCCCGCACGCGTCAGCTTGCGCACCATGCCGCCATGGCCGGTGCTCAGCGCCGCGCTGGCCACCATTTCGGAGACCACAAGCCCGGCGCCAAAGCGCTCAGCGATCTCGCGAAATGGCCGATCGGTTATACCCGCCATCGGCGCCAGAAAAGCGCGATTTCGGATGGCATGCCCACCAATGCTCAATGCGCAGGCAGTGTCGGTCAAGGAATTGCCCCAGATTTGTTCAATTTGGCAATGGTGCCCGCACAATAGTCAATTTCGGACACCGCGCAACCGCTTCTCACTGTCGCAGCAGGGTAAACCAGCCCTGCTCTTGCCGCATGGCAGAGCGGCAGCTAGACCTTTTGGAACAGACGGTTCCATTGCCCAGTGCCTATATCCCCATGCGTCCAAAATCCATAGCCGTCATCATTGTCGCAGCCGGCAAAGGCGAGCGCGCTGGAACCGACGGCAATCCAGACCCCAAGCAATACCGCCTGCTGGCCGGGAAGCCGGTGCTGTCCCGCACCATCACAGCCTTCTTGGCCACCGACGCCGTCACCCAGATCGTCGCCGTCATTCACCCGGACCACGCGGCAAGATATGGTCAATTGGTCCTTGATGACGCCCGCCTGCTGCCGCCAGTCCTTGGCGCCCTCACCCGGCAAGGCTCAGTCCTCGCTGGTTTGAAGGCCCTGGCGCCGCTGCGCCCCGATCTGGTGCTGATCCAGGATGCCGCCCGTCCCTTTGCCACCCCTGCCCTCATTGCGCGTGTCATTGCGGCCCTGGACCAGCATGACGCGGCCCTGCCCACCCTGCCCGTCACGGACACCATCAAGCGCTCACGCGACGGCACTCGTGTCGCCACCACCGAAGATCGCCGCCAGCTCTTTGCCGCTCAGACCCCTCAGGGCTTTCGTTTCGGCCAGATCTTTTCTGCCCATATGCGGGCCGAAACGGTCCGTCGCGAGTTCACTGATGATGCGGAAATTGCCGAATGGGCTGGCCTCAGCGTGGCCATGGTCGAAGGCGAGCGCAACAATCTCAAGATCACCCATCCCGAAGATTTCTCGCGCGCGGAGCGTATTATCATGCCCGACCACGGCACCGAAACACGCATCGGCACCGGCTACGATGTCCATCCCTTTGCGCCCGGCGACGCGGTCTGGCTGTGCGGAGTGAAAATCCCCCACAAGGCAAAGCTCCAGGGCCATTCAGATGCCGATGTTGCACTACATGCCCTGACCGACGCCATTCTCGGCGCCATAGGCGAAGGCGACATCGGCACGCATTTCCCGCCCAGCGACGATCAGTGGAAAGGCGCAGCCTCCACCCTGTTCCTCGCCCATGCCGGAGAGCTGGTTGCGCGCCGCAAAGGGCGCATCGTGAATCTGGACGTGACAATTGTCGCCGAAGCGCCGAGGATTGCCGCTCACGTCCCCGCCATGTGCGCCGTGATCGCCGAGACGCTCGGCATCTCTGCGGATCGCGTGGCAGTCAAGGCGACGACAAACGAAAAGCTCGGCTTTATCGGGCGGGAGGAGGGTATCGTGTCCATGGCCAGTGCCAGTATAGAATTGCCAAGGGAGGATTGAATGGCAGGCAAGGCTAAACCTTCTGCGGGCCAGCAGATCATCGATCTCCTCGCCGAACGCAACCAGACTCTGGTCACCGCCGAAAGCTGCACCGGCGGCATGATCGCCTCGACCCTTACCGATGTTCCTGGCGCGTCCGCGGCCATTTATGGCGGCTACATCACCTACGCCAATTCGGCCAAGTCGCGCATGATCCAGGTGCAGCCGCGCCTCATCGGTGACTACGGTGCCGTCAGCAACCAGGTGGCCCGCGCCATGGCCGATGGTGCCCGCAACACCGCCCGCGTCGATTTTGCCGTCGCTGCCACCGGCATTGCCGGTCCCGATGGTGGAACCGAGAAAAAGCCCGTCGGCCTGGTCTATGTCGCTGTCTCTTCGGAACTGGCCACCGTCGTCATCGAACACCGTTTCGGCGATCTGGGCCGCGACGGCATCAGGAAAGCCACCGTCGATGCGGCGCTGGAGCTTGTACTGCAAGTTCTCACCAGCGACCCTCCCAGCCCTTAAACTTGTAGCCGCGACGGCCGGTACGCTTCACATTGCGAGGCTCAGGACGGACCTGGCTGGCATACCAACGGCCGGAAGTGCTAAGTGTCGTTTCTAAGCGCGCGGGGAGCAAGTAGTATAACCCATTTGGGGTCTGTTTAGGTAGCCTACGTAATATGCCGATCACCCATCGCAATAATGTAACCGTGAATGGCTTGGGCGGCACTGCTATGATGTTCGCCCATGGGTTCGGTTGTGATCGCAATATGTGGAGATTCATCGAGCCCCACTTCCGCAATGATTTTCGAACGGTGCTTTTCGATCATGTTGGCGCTGGCATGTCCGACCTTAAGGCATACGATACGGAGAAATATTCCAGCCTTGACGGATACGCCGCCGACATCGTGGAAATCGGCCAAGAACTCGGAATTGAAAAAGCCGTATTTGTTGGCCACTCAGTCAGCGCCATGATTGGCGCATTGGCCTCAATTCGAGCGCCCGGCATGTTCAACAAACTTGTGATGATCGGTCCCTCGCCGCGCTACATTGATGATGGCGAATACTCTGGTGGATTCAGCGCCGCACAAATCGAAGAACTGTTGACCTCGCTTGATGACAATCACATGGGCTGGTCCGCAGCCATGGCCCCGGCCATTATGGGTAATCCAGATCGGCCTGAGCTTGGCGAGGAGCTTACCAATAGCTTTTGTCGAACCGACCCCGAGATTGCCAAACAGTTTGCGCGGGTGACGTTCATGTCTGACAACCGGGCCGACCTGTCCAAAGTCGAAGCGCAGACACTTATACTGCAGTGCAGCAATGACATAATTGCTGCCGAGCACGTGGGTGAATACGTCCACAACGCCATACCAGGCAGTCAGATCAGGCATCTTCAGGCCAGTGGCCATTGCCCGAATCTGAGTGCGCCTGAAGAAGTCATATTGGCGATGCGCGATTTTGTCTGAGGGAAAGCATGCCGAGGATTTAGAGGATCTTTTTGAGCACGCGCCCTGCGGCTATCTCTCCATGCGCCCGGATGGACGAATTGCCAAGGTCAACACGACGCTCTGCGACTGGCTTGGCAAGTCGCCAGAGGCAATCGTCGGCAAGCGCCTCCGCGACCTCCTCAACGTAGCGGGCAGCATTTTTTATGAAACCCATTTCGCGCCAATGCTGCGCATGCAGGGCTTCTTCCAGGAAGTAGCATTGGACATGGTCAGGGCCGATGGCGGCTTGGTGCCAGTTTTGGCCAATGCCGCGGAACGAAGAGACGGTTCCGGCGACCTTCTCTTCACCAGACTCACAGTCTTCAAGGCCACAGAGCGTCGCCAGTACGAGCGCGATCTGGTGGAAGCGCGGGCAGCTGAGCGCGAGGCCCGCCGTCAACTTGAGGATATTGTGTCATCCCTTCAGGCCGGAATGGCTGAACAGGTCGCCATTGTCATGGAGGAGAAGCGCAATTCCGAACTGAAGGAACAGTTCGTCGCAGTGCTTGGACACGACCTGCGCAACCCATTGGCCGCAATCGACGCAGGCGCCAGCAAGATGCTTCGAGATCAGGCTTGGACAGATAGCACGCCTGTCATCTTGCGCCTGATGAAGAACAGCGTCTCCCGTATGAGCGCATTGATTGACAACGTATTGGATCTCGCGCGCAGTCGACTTGGCGGAGGCATAGTCCTCAATCTTGTCGACCGCCCGCTGCAACCGACGCTGGAACTGGTGATCGCTGAAATACAGACTGCCCATCCCAGTAGGGTGATATCGACCAGGTTCGAAATTGCTAGACCCGTGAGGCTTGATCACGACCGCATTGCGCAATTGCTCTCAAACCTTCTTGGCAATGCCGTAACCCACGGAGCGCAAGACAAAGAAATTCGCGTTGAGTGTACGGTCGATAGCGCGGGAAATCTCGCGCTCAGCGTCGCCAATGCAGGTGATCCGATTCCTCAAGAGATGATCCCGCTGCTGTTCCAGCCTTTCCATCGAGGCCAAGTACGCAGTAACGCCTACGGCCTCGGTCTCGGTCTCTATATCGCGTCAGAAATTGCCCACGCGCACGGTGGCCGGATCGATGTGGAATCCGAACAAAGTGAAACCCGCTTCATCTTCCATCTACCGGCTCAGTGAATCGAGCATCCAGTTATTGCCCGGGCGGAACGTACCCCGGCCAATGCAAGCACTGAGCCGATAAACCAGGCAGATTTCGCTCAGGCGCCAAACCGCCTGTCGGCCTCGTCACAGAAGGCACGCATGATCTCTTCCTGCTTGGCGGCAAAGGCCGGTTCGGCCACCGCAGCGATCAGCGGGTTGGATATCTTGAAGTCGATTTCGAACCGCACCCGCGTCCCCTGCCCTTCAGGCTCGAAGCTCCAGACGCTGTCGAGATAGGCAAAGGGCCCATCCACGGCCTTGGCGCGGATCGTCCGGGCCACCGCATCCAAGGTCACCCGGCTGGTATAGGCCTGAGTGATGGGACCGAAGGAGATGGTCATGCGGGCCAGCCGGATATCCTTCTCCCCAGCCGCCGGGTCGGGCCGCACCTGCATCGCCTGGCAATTGGGCACGAAGCGCGGATAGTCCTCAAGATCCGAGACGATGTTAAACATCCGCTCGGGCAAATGCGGCACATGCCGCTCGAAGAACCGCTTCATTCTAGTGCCCGAGCTTGGCCAGACGGTTGGCCTTCAAACGCGCGAAATCTTCTCCGGCATGATGCGAGGAACGCGTCAGCGGGCTCGACGAGACCAGCAGGAAACCTTTGGAGGTTGCGACTGTGGCGAAGGATTTGAACTCTTCCGGCGTCACGAAACGCTGCAGCGGATAGTGCTTCTTGGTCGGCTGCAGATATTGCCCGATGGTCAAGAAATCGACGTCGGCCGAGCGCAGATCGTCCATCAACTGAAGCACTTCGTTCCGCTCTTCGCCCAACCCGACCATGATGCCGGACTTGGTAAAAATGGTCGGATCCAGCTCCTTCACCCGCTGCAGCAGCCGAATCGAGTGGAAATACCGCGCGCCGGGCCGGACCTTGAGATATTTCGAGGGCACGGTTTCAAGATTATGGTTGAACACGTCCGGCTTGGCCGCCACGACGATTTCCAGGGCCCCGTCCTTGCGCAGGAAGTCCGGCGTCAGGATTTCGATCGTGGTCCTGGGGTTGCGGGCACGGATCGCTAGAATCACATCGGCGAAATGCTGCGCCCCGCCATCGGCGAGGTCATCGCGGTCCACCGAGGTGATCACCACGTGCTCAAGGCCAAGTTTCTCAACAGCAATGGCAACGTTTTCTGGCTCATGCGGATCAAGCGCGGTCGGCAATCCCGTGCGCACATTGCAGAAGGCGCAGGCGCGGGTGCAGATCTCGCCCATGATCATCATGGTCGCGTGTTTCTTGCTCCAGCATTCCCCGATATTGGGGCAGCCGGCTTCCTCACAGACGGTGACGAGATTGTTCTCGCGCACGATCTGCTGGGTTTCCTTGTAGACTTGCGAGCCCGGCGCCTTGACTCGAATCCAGTCGGGCTTGCGCAGCACGACGCTGTCCGGCCGATTGGCCTTTTCCGGGTGGCGTGGCTTTACAGCCGAATTATCGATGAGCGTGACCATGTCAGTCCTGACTGGCTAGAGTGTTTCCAGGCGAAGTGGGCACCGGTTCGCCGTTCGGAAACACGACCACTAGAGTTTTGCCCCTATATCGCTCCCTTGGAGGACCGGTTCAACCCGGCCTTATGGGTGATTGGCAGCCATGTGTGGTGCCCTACCCCATGACTTCCTTCATCTCGACCCAATCCCCTCCACGCGAGGCCGAGAGGATGGTTGCCTGCACCAGCGCAAGCGACCCCAAATTGTCAGCGCCCGAGCTGAAACCGCGAGGCACCTCGCCGGTATCGAGCACATTGGCCATCGCATTGAGCGTGCCCATGCGGTCGGCAAACTTCACCGGGCTGAGCTTGACCTTCTCCGGCTTGCCATCGAGCGGCAACAGGGTCAGCACATCCGGGCCAGACTTGTCGCGGAAATGATCGCGCGAGCTCCAAGCAATCTGTCCCTCGGCGCCATCCATCACCCACTCGCCGGCCCAGGGTGTCACCGGACCCGAATTCATCCAGCTCGCGCGATAGGACACGACCGTACCCTTGGAGAATTCGATGGTCGCCACCCCGCTCGGATCGAAGCGGAATGGACTGCCCGGCGGGTTCCAGGTCCGGCACGAGAGCCGCACCGGTTCATCGCCGAGCACAAAACGCATCAGATCAAAATGGTGGATCGACATGTCCGCCAGCAGCGGATCAGGCATGTCCCAATAGCGATAGCCCTGGCTAGGACCATGCCGCCGGAAATCGATCGAAACCATGTTGAGCGCACCGAACCTGCCCTCCGCGATGAGGTCGGCTGCCGCAATCGGAGCTGGCTGGTGGCGATAATTCTGGCTCACCATCAGCCACCTACCCTGCGCCTTGGCCAGAGCAACCAGTTCCTTGCCCTGGGCAATCGTGGTGGTGAAAGGTTTCTCCACCAGCACGTTATAGCCCAGCTCCAGGCAGCGCTTGACGACAGGGTAATGCGCCTCGGTCCGCAGCGTGCAAAGGGCCAGCGTCGCGTCGGTATGATGCGAGGCATCTTCCAGGCTATGGAAGCAGAGCTTGGCGTCGATGCCCAATTCGTCCTGGACTCGCTCAGTGGCCTCGGGATTGGTATCCACATAGCCCACCATCTCAACAGTGGGAACATTGGGGATAACGTCTTTCGACCAACTGAAACCCCAGTGTCCCAGCCCGATCTGGATGGCTTTGACCATGTGGATAACTCCTCTGGTTCTCCAATGCGCATCGGCCGCTGGGCCACGCGCAGCGATCAGATATTCAGCGCGCGATCATAAGCATCGAGCACGCTTTCCTTCATCGTTTCGCTCAGCGTCGGATGCGGGAATATGGTGTGGATTAGCTCTTCCTCAGTGGTTTCGAGGTTCATCGCGACAACAAAACCCTGGATCAACTCGGTGACCTCGGCCCCAACCATGTGGGCGCCCAGAAGTTCCCCGGTCTTGGCATCGAAAATGGTCTTGACCAGCCCATCGGGTTCCCCCAACGCAATCGCCTTGCCATTGCCCACAAAGGGGAAGCGACCGACCTTGATCTCGCGCCCGGATTCCTTCGCCTTGGCTTCAGTGAGACCGACGCTTGCCACCTGAGGCTCGCAATAGGTGCAGCCGGGCACCTTGGTCTTGTCCAGACCATGCACCTTCATACCGGCGATCTTTTCAACGGTGATGACCGCCTCATGCTCGGCCTTGTGCGCCAGCATCGGCGGCCCGGCAACATCGCCGATGGCCCAGATGCCGTCCACATTAGTCTTGCCATAGCCATCAATGACAATGGCGCCGCGATCAGTCTTGACGCCAACCGTATCGAGGCCAAGACCTTCGATATTGCACTGTACGCCAACCGCCGAAATCAGTTTGTCGCCAGTGACCTGCTGGGTCTTGCCGTCCTTCGTCTCGACATGAGCAACAATGCCATTTTTGGTCTTTTCGACCTTGGCAACCTTGGCTTCAGTGAGGAATTTGATGCCGCGCTTTTCCAGCCGCTTGCGGGCCAGACCAGAAATCTCGGCGTCCTCCACCGGCAGGATTTGTGGAAGCAGCTCGATCACCGTCACCTCGGCGCCCAGCGAGCGATAGAAGGACGCGAACTCGATCCCGATGGCGCCCGAGCCCATGACGACAAGCGACTTCGGCATTTCGGCGGGCTTCAGCGCCTCAAAATAGGTCCAGATCTTGTCACCGTCGGGCTCGATCCCCGGCAGCACGCGCGGGCGGGCTCCGGTGGCGATGATGATGTTCTTTGCCTTGTAGGTCCCCTCGCCCAAGGCATTCTTGGGCACCGGACCTTGCGGCTCAACGACCGGCTTCTTGGATGCCGCGACCTTGATTTCACCTGGCTTGGTAATGGTTGCTTCGCCCCAGATGATGTCGATCTTGTGCTTCTTCATCAGGAACTGCACGCCATTGTTCATCTGCGCCGCAATGGCGCGAGACCGCTTGACGATACCGTCAAGATCGAAGCCGAACTTCTCGGCGGTCAGGCCATAATCCTTTGCATGGCCCATATGGCCGTAGATTTCGGCTGAACGCAGCAACGCCTTGGTCGGGATACAGCCCCAGTTGGAGCAAATCCCGGCCATATGCTCACGCTCGACAATGGCCACCTTCATTCCAAGTTGCGCGCCGCGAATGGCAGCAACGTAACCGCCGGGACCGGCGCCGATGACGAGAAGATCGTATTGGTCAGCCATAAGGGCCTCCAGGATAGTTGGGTCAGAGACCCAGAACGGATTTGACGAGCGGCACCAGGCCCTCGCCGATAGCACGTGTATTTGCCTGATCGAGGTGCACGCCGTCACGCGGGTCGGCCTTGGCGACACTGGCGGCGTCGAAGAAATGCACGCCGGTTTCCTCGGCATGGCGACGATAGTGCCGCTCGAAATCTCGCGACTCACGCAGGAGGTGGTCGAGACCGCCAAAATTACTCAGCATGTTCTCGTTAGTGGTCTCCACCACTTGCGGCGGAGACACCAGAATGATCTGCGGCACCGGCTCGCCAACACTGGCGAAGTGGCCGCGCGTCATCTCGATCAACCGCCGCGCGCCACGGGCGGCATAGGCCGCCGTGCCCGCAACGAACGGCTTCAGGTCGTTGGTACCAAGAAATATGATGACCAGATCAAGCGGGGCGTGACTGGCGAGCAGCGTCGGCAGTATGCGCGCGCCGTTCCTGTCCGCCGCCGCCGTCCAGTCGTCATAGGCCGTGGCACGCCCGCCAAGACCCTCGGCTATCACCCGAGCTTTGCCGCCCAGCCCATGTTCGAGCGTGGTGGGCCAGCGGTCTTCATAGGCATGGCGAGGACCGCCACCGGGATCAGCGCCATATGTCAGGCTGTCGCCATAGGCGAGAATGGTTTTCATCGCCTTGGTTCCTTAAGCCAGCATCATCACCGGATTTTCGATAAGGCCCTTGAACACGCCGAGCACTTCGGCGCCAAGGGCGCCATCGACCGAACGGTGGTCGCAGGACAGCGTGCAGGTCATGAACTGGCCGATCTTGATCTCTCCCTTGTCGGGATAGACGCGCTCTTCACCCACGCCTACCGCGAGGATCGTACCATGCGGCGGGTTGATGACCGCGGCGAAATCCTTGATGCCGAACATGCCCAGGTTCGACACCGCCGAAGCGCCGCCCTGATATTCATGCGGCATCAACTTCTTGTTGCGCGCGCGGGTAGCAAGGTCCTTTACCGCCTCGGAGATTTCCCTGAGGGTCTTGGTGTCGCAGCTCTTGACCACCGGGGTGAACAGGCCTCCCGGAATGGCCACCGCCACCGCGACGTCACTGCGCTTGTGGTAGAGGATCGAATCCCCGGCCCAGGTGGCATTGGCCGTGGGCACGCGCTGCAGGGCAACGGCCCAGGCCTTCATCACGAAGTCGTTGACCGAAAGCTTGAATTCAGGCTTGCCATCCTTGTTCTTCGGCGCAGTAGCGTTGATCTGCTCACGAGCGGCTAGCAGCGCATCGATCTTGCAGTCCACCGTCAGGTAGAAATGCGGTACCGTTTGCTTGCTCTCGGTCAGACGGGCCGCAATGGTCTTGCGCATGCCATCGGCTGGCACCAGCTCGTAGGTACCTTCTTCATACATCGCCAGCACCTGGGCCTTGCTGAGCCCGCCAGCCATGGCAGCACCAGCAGGCGCCGCAGAAGGTGCAGAAGCAGTGGCCTTGAGCGGCGTCTTGCCAGACTTGGCCGCTTCAACGTCGACCTTGATTACGCGACCCTTGGGGCCGGTGCCGGAAATGGCGGCAATATCGATGCCCGCTTCCTTGGCGAGCCGCTTAGCCAATGGAGAGGCGAACACGCGGTCGCCGGCGGATTTGGCAGGTGCTGGCGCAGGCTTGGGCGTTTCTGCTTTTGCAGCCGGTGCTGGCGCAGCCTCAGTCTTGGGTTCTTCAGCCTTGGTTTCTTCTGCCTTTGGCGCCTCAGCCTTCGGCGCTTCCGACTTGGGCGCGGGGGCAGCAAAATCAATGGCGCTTGCGTCCTCGCCTTCCTGCAGCAGCACGGCGATGACGGCATTGACCTTCACATTGTCCGTGCCTTCATCGACAAGAATCTTGCCGATCTTGCCCTCGTCAACGGCCTCGACTTCCATCGTGGCTTTGTCGGTTTCGATCTCGGCAATGACATCGCCGGATGAAACGCTGTCGCCTTCCTTGACGTGCCACTTGGCAAGCTTGCCCTCTTCCATCGTCGGAGAGAGCGCCGGCATGGTGATATCTATTGGCATCCCGGTTCTCCTTACGAACGATAGGTCACGGCATTCACCGCCGCGATCACTTCATCAACGTTGGGCAGCGCCAGCTTTTCGAGGTTTGCGGCATAGGGCATCGGCACGTCCTTGCCAGTGACACGGGTCACCGGCGCATCGAGATAATCGAACGCCTCTTCCATCACGCGCGCAGCCAGCTCCGCGCCAATACCGCCCTGCGGCCAGCCTTCTTCCACAGTCACCAGACGCCCGGTCTTCTTGACCGACTCGATAACGGTATCGCTGTCCAGCGGACGCAAGGTGCGCAGGTCGATCAGTTCGACATCGACGCCGGCCGCCACCAGCTTCTCTGTCGCCTGGGTTGCATAGCGCATCCCCATCGAGAACGAGACCACTGTGACATCGGCGCCCTTGCGGGCTATCCGCGCCTTGCCGATCGGCAGCACGAAATCGTCGACCTGCGGCACAAGACCGGTCGAACCGTAGAGAACTTCGTTCTCAAGGAACACCACCGGATTGGGCGAACGGATCGCCGCCTTGAGCAGGCCCTTTGCATCGGCCGCGCTATAGGGCGCGATGACGGTGAGACCCGGAACATGGCTGTACCATGCCGAATAATCCTGGCTGTGCTGCGCGCCCACGCGGGCAGCGGCACCGTTCGGACCGCGAAACACCATTGGAGCCTTCACCTGCCCGCCGGACATGTAGAGCTGCTTGGCGGCCGAATTGATGATCTGGTCGATCGCCTGCATGGCAAAGTTCCAGGTCATGAATTCCACGACAGGTTTCAAGCCAGCGAAGGCGGCCCCGACTGCCAGACCGGCAAAACCATGCTCAGTAATCGGCGTGTCGATCACGCGTTCCTTGCCGAATTCCTGCAACAGGCCCTGGGTGATCTTGTAGGCGCCCTGATATTCAGCGACCTCCTCACCCATGATAAAGACATCCTTGTCGCGGCGCAGTTCCTCGGCCATGGCCTCGTTGAGGGCCTGACGGACGGTCATTTCGACCATTTCCACGCCTTCTGGCAGGTCGGGATCGGCCTGTGGCTCGAACTTGGGAGCAGCCGGCACGGCAGCGGCAGGGGCTGTTTCGGCTGCCTTCTCGGCGGCGGCAACAGGCGCTTCTGCCGGCTCAGGCGCCGTCTCAGCAACGGGTGCCGCCGCTTCGCTGGCGCTTTCACCCTCGGCCAGCACCACAGCAATCGGCGTGTTGACCTTCACGCCCTCGGTGCCTTCTTCAACGAGAATCTCGCTTACCGTACCTTCATCGACCGACTCGACTTCCATGGTCGCCTTGTCAGTCTCGATTTCGGCCAGCACATCGCCGGATTTGACCTGATCGCCAACCTTGACGACCCATTTGGCAAGCTTGCCTTCTTCCATGGTCGGCGACAAAGCGGGCATGAGGATTTGGGGCATATCAGCTCTCCACAAGGATCGCGCCGGGCATGGAGGCCAACGGGCGGATAGAGGAATGGGGTTTTGCGGTTGCGGCATCGATCCGCCAACCGTTCAATTTCTTAACTGCGATGTCGGCAGCACCACCGGGGCGCTGATTGACCATCCAGCCGCTCAGGACCAAGCCGAGTAGCACAAAGGCAATCGTCGCGATCACGGCGCGCTTATAGATGCCAGCCTGCGCCTCGCCGGCCAGGCCCGCACGCCGCTCGACCTCGGCAAAGCGCCACCAGCCAAACAGCCAGCCACGCCACGCATCGGCAGGCGCCAGCTTGCTGATCGCCAATGCCTGTACAGCGGCCATGACCGCCGACAGCACCGCAAACAGCAGAATGACGCCAAGCAGGATGGTCATCGTGCCTTAGGCCTTGATGGTGATGTCGGTCCACAGCTCGGACGCATCCGGCTCCGGATCGTTGGTCGCAAAATCCGCTGCTTCGGTGACAACGGCGCGAATGTCAGTTTCGATCTTCTTGAGTTCTTCCTCGGTGATCGAGCCGCCTTCGAGCAGACGCGCCCGCACCTGTTCGATCGGGTCGCGCTCCTGACGGTACTTGGTCACCTCATCCTTGGACCGGTACTTGGCCGGGTCGGACATGGAGTGACCGCGATAACGATAGGTCAGCATTTCAAGGATATAGGGGCCCTTGCCGGAGCGGGCATGTTCGATGGCCCGCTGGGCGGCATCATAGACCATGCGCACATCCATGCCGTCGACCTGCTCGCCCGGAATGTTGAACGAGGCGCCACGCATGGAAAAGTCTGTCGTCGCCGAGGAACGCTCTGTCGAGGTGCCCATGGCGTACTTGTTGTTCTCGATGATGTAGACGACCGGCAGGTTCCAGAGCTTGGCCATGTTGAAGCTCTCATAGACCTGGCCCTGGTTGGCGGCGCCGTCACCGAAATAGGTGATCGAGACCGAGCCGTCGCCCGTGTACTTGCTGGCAAAGGCCAGGCCTGTGCCCAGCGAGGCCTGCGCGCCAACGATGCCATTGCCGCCATAAAAGCGGTGCTCGTTGGAGAACATGTGCATCGAGCCGCCCTTGCCTTTCGACAGGCCACCCTGACGCCCGGTCAATTCGGCCATCACGCCCTTGGGGTCCAGCCCCATGACCAGCATGTGGCCGTGGTCGCGATAACCGGTGATCTGGGCGTCCTTGCCCTTTTCCGAGGCCATGGTGATGCCAGTCACCACTGCTTCCTGGCCGATATAGAGGTGGCAGAAGCCGCCGATCAGGCCCATGCCATACATCTGGCCGGCCTTTTCCTCGAACCGCCGGATCAGCAGCATTTCACGAAACGCTTCGAGCTCCTGTTCCTGGGTGAACTGGGGGACATTGGGCTGCGTCTTGGCCTTGGTGGCCGTCGCCTTGCGCGCCATTCTACACTCCGCTTGGGTCGGGGAATTTGCCGCTTTGGCCAATCAGGCCACTTCGCGCATCATACCGCAAGCGCGCAAGCAATAACATTGTCCGCCAAGCAACACGAAACTCGGCTCAAAGCGTTGAATCTTCTTGAATAATCGAGATTAACTCATCATCGATTAATTCTACAAATTTACCGGAAATTGGTTGACCTGTCTCCGGGTTGACCATCACCAGAATGTCATCGGCATGGGCCATGTTCAGCAGGGCCCGGGCTCTTTCGGTTATGATGTCAGGATCCAGATGACGCGGGTTCATCAGGGAAACCCTGTGCCGATAGGCATCAATTTCCACCTGCAAAGCGGCGCTCCGATCCTGCAGGATTTCAATATCGGCCAGAATATCTGCCCGATTCTCGATGCCGAACTGACCCGAGATCGCAGAATAGCCCAGATAGCCCTGAAACCCCAGCAGGGTCACGGTCAGAGCCAGTGGGCGCCAGAATGCGGGACGTTTGAGACGGGTGGGCATGAATGGACCAGTTGAAGCTGGCCAACCTTGCCTGACAAGGGATTAATGCCCGGTTTCCTATTCGGCCGCGACGCGCTGAGCGTGCCCACCCTCGCCGAACAGCGCACTGACCGAATCTCCATTGTTGATCCGGCGCATCGCTTCGGCCAGGGCCGGCGCAACCGACAACACCGTCAGTTTTTGGTGTGGCTGCAGCAGCGCATTGGGCAGCGTGTTGGTGCATACGATTTCCGCAACATCCCCTTCGGCGGCGAGCCGCGCCACCGCGCCATCGGCAAAGATGCCATGCGTGCAGGCAATCCGGACAGTTCGTGCACCGCCGCCGCGCAAATGCTTGAGCAGTTCCAGAATGGAGCCGCCGCTGGCCACCTCATCGTCGAGAACAATGACGTCGCGGCCCTGCACATCCCCGATTATCGCTGAAATCCGCACTTGCGTGTCCGAAATGCGTTCCTTCGCCCCGGCGGCAACCGGCCGCCCCAGCGACCGGGCAAAGGCCGCAGCGGTCTTGGCATTGCCCAGATCGGGCGACACGACCACGGTGTTCGACAGATCATATCGCCGGAAGTGGCGCGCCATCTCGTGCAGCGCATGCAAATGATCAACCGGTACGCTGAAGAAACCATGCACCTGCGGTGAATGCAGCGTCATCGTCAGGACACGGTCAGCGCCGGCGGTCTTGAGCAGATCGGCAACCAGCCGGCCGCCAATCGAGATGCGCGGGGCATCCTTCTTGTCTGAGCGGGCATAGGCATAATGCGGAATAACGGCTGTAATTCGGGCCGCCGATGCGCCGCGCGCGGCGTCCAGCATCAGCAAAAGCTCGGTCAAATGGTCCTGGACCGGCGCGCTCAGCGTCTGGACCAGAAACACATCCTGCTCGCGGCAATTGGCCTGCAATTGCACTTCCAGGCAATCATTGGAGAAGCGCTTGATCTGTGTGGGATTGAGCGGCACGCCAAGTTCGGCGCAAATCTCATTCGCCAGTTCGGGGTGGGAACTGCCGCTGAACACAGCTATCTGGTTCATGGATTGTCCTCGGCTGCCGACTGCGGATGGCCGCACTTAACATTGTCCCGGCTCAGAGTGCAATGTAATCGAGCTCCTGGAAGCGCTCGACTTCCGGCACCCAGCGGTCGCGCACGAACGCCACGTGATCTGGATGCACGTTGTAGGAGTCATAGGCGGCCTGATCTGCAAATTCCATCGAGAAGCCAAAACTGAAGTCGCTCTTGGCGCTAACCTGACGGAGACGCTCAAATTGCTCCACGCCCGGAATGGCTGCAAGCACGAGCGCCGCTTCCAGAAAAGCACGCTCAGCATCAGAACCTGCCGGGTGCTTGAGGGTGAAGCTGACAGTGTGCCGGATCATGCTGTTTCTCCAAGGGCTTCATTGGCGGCGATGGCGGCCATGTTGACAATGCCGCGGCTTGTGACGGATGGCGCCAGGATATGGGCCGGTGACTGCATGCCCATCAGGATCGGGCCGACCGCCAGGCCATTGTTCATTTCCTTGAGCAGGGTCATCGAAAGATTGGCCGCATCAAGGTCCGGGAATACCAGCAGATTGGCTTCGCCCTTGAGAATGGTGTCCGGGATATAGCGCTCGCGCAGCCCCTCATTGAGCGCCAGGTCGCCCTGCATCTCGCCCTCGACGATCAGGTCCGGCGCGATAGCCTTGAGCTTGGCATAGGCCTCGCGCATCTTGTAGGCGCTGTCGCCATCGCGAGATCCAAAATTGGAATAGCTCAGAAGAGCCGCCTTTGCCTCGATATTGAAACGCTTGAGATGGTCGCGGGCCTGTAAGGTGATCGAAACGATCTCGTCGGCGCTGGGGTTCTGGTTGACATAGGTGTCAGTAAGGAAAAACGCCCCGCGCGGCATGATCAGCATGGAGAGCGCAGACGCCTCCGTGACCCCCGCCTGCATGCCCAGGACCGATTTGATATCCCGCACATGCTTGATGAAGCGACCTTGCAGCCCGCACAGCATGGCGTCTGCCTCACCGCGTTTCAGAGCCAGAGCACCGATCACCGTTGTATTGGTGCGCACGATGGTTCGGGCCGTGTCCGGCGTTACGCCGGTGCGCCCGACCAGGGAGTGGAACAGGCTCACATAGTCACGATAGCGCGGATCATCTTCAGGGTTGATGACCTCGAAGTCCCTGCCCGGCTCGATGCTCAGACCAAACCGCTCGATGCGCGCCTCCAGCACCGCCGGACGCCCGATCAGGATCGGGCGGGCAATGCCCTCCTCGAGCAGCACTTGTGCGGCACGCAAGACGCGTTCGTCTTCACCATCGGCAAAGGCAATTCGCTTGCCCTGCCCCTGCGCACGATCAAAGATCGGCTTCATCACCAGGCCCGAGCGGAACACGAAGCGGTTGAGGCCGTCGTAATAGGCGTCCCAATCCTCGATCGGCTTCTTGGCGACGCCCGAATCCATCGCCGCCCGAGCCACCGCCGGTGCAATGCGCAAGATCAACCGCTGGTCGAATGGGTTGGGAATGATGTGTTCGGGGCCATAGACCGCCGGCGCGCCGGAGGGTGACACCTCCAGCCCGGGCTCGCGGGCCAGCTTGGCAATCGCCCGCACCGCAGCCAGCTTCATCTCCTCATTAATCGTGGTGGCATGTACATCAAGCGCACCGCGGAAGATGAACGGGAAGCACAGGACATTGTTGACCTGGTTGGGATAGTCCGAACGACCCGTGCAAACCATGGCGTCGGGTCGGGTTTCCTTGGCCAATTCGGGCATGATTTCCGGGTTTGGGTTAGCCAGGGCCAGGATCAGCGGCTTGGGCCCCATCTTGGCGAGCATCTCCGGCTTGAGCGCGCCTGCTGCCGACAGCCCAAGGAATACATCGGCCCCTTCGATCACCTCGGCCAGCGTCGTCGCATCGCTGGTGCGTCTGAACTGTCCGCGCCATTTGTCATTGATGTCGTTGCGCTTGTGTGTGACCAGACCATCTTTGTCGGCCACCCAGATATTTTCGTGTTTGGCGCCGAGCGCCACCAGCACATTGAGACAGGCAATGGCCGCCGCCCCTGCCCCCGACGTGCAGATCTTGACGGTCTCGATCGACTTGCCAGCAAGCTCCAGGCCGTTCAGGACCGCGGCGCCAACAATGATCGCCGTGCCATGCTGGTCATCATGGAAGACCGGGATCGGCATCCGCTCGCGCAGCGCCTCCTCGATCTCGAAGCAGTCCGGGGCGCGTATATCTTCGAGATTGATCCCCCCAAAGGTAGGCCAGAGCGGCGCGACGGCGTCTGTGAACTTCTTCGGATCAACCTCGTCGATTTCAAGGTCGAACACGTCGATGCCGGCAAATTTCTTAAACAGAACCGCCTTGCCTTCCATCACGGGCTTGGAGGCCAGCGCGCCGATATTGCCCAGCCCCAGCACTGCCGTGCCATTGGAAATGACAGCCACCAGATTCTGCCGCGAGGTATAGCGGGCTACGGCCTCGGGCGTCTGGGCAATTTCTTCACAAGGGGCCGCAACGCCGGGAGAATAGGCCAGCGCCAGGTCGCGCTGGTTACCGAGCGGCTTGAGCGGCTGGATCTCCAGTTTGCCGGGCTTGGGAAATTCATGGAAGTGCAGCGCCGCATCACGAAGTGCCTTGCGCTGCTCATTGATGTCTGTGGTCACGAAACTCTCTCCCGGCAAGCCCTTTTGGCCGCGTTGGTGCCATCAATCACACGGATTGAAAAGGCTGGAAAAGCCCAAGGCGTCGAGTCGACGGCAAAAATACGGCAGACGTCGAAGCTGCAGCGTTGTGCTGACAGAGATTCGACAGTTTCGTGTAGTTTTACTCTGGGGCCGAAGGGCAATCTGACGATCAAGCCGCTGCGGACGCCACCACTTCCAGCCGCGGCTGCGGATTGGACGCCGAATTGAGTGCCAGCGCCAATTCCTTGAACGCACCAACTTTCAATGCCGGCGCGAAGATATAGCCCTGCGCGTGCAGGACCCCGCGCGAACGCAGATAGAGCGCCTGTTCCTCCGTCTCCACGCCCTCGGCCACGATCTCGCAATCAAGATCCTTGGCCATGGCGATCAGACCATCCAGAACCGGCACCTGGGTCGTTCCCGGCTTGATCATGTCCACAAAGATGCGGTCGATCTTGATGACGTCGACGCCCAATGTCGCCAGATAGGCCAGATTGGAGTGCCCGGTGCCCGCATCATCCATTGCCAACCGCGCGCCCAGGGCATGCAGGCCCGAAATCACGCTGGTCGTGGTCATCGAATTGGTCAGCGGGCGCCGCTCGGTGATTTCGAAGACCAATTGCCGGAAGTTGATCGGCGACTGCCCGAAAATCGCCTGCACATCCTCGACAATGCCGACATCGCGAAAATGACCCTCAAACAGATTGATCGAAATCTTCATGTTCGGCAGCGTCCGGGAAAGATCGCCCAGATCGTTGCGCACCTGCTGCATCAGCGACACGGTCATCGGGATGGCCAGCCCCGTCACCTCGGCATAATCGATGAAGGCGCCGGGAGGTATCACCTTCCCATTGCGCTTCTCCCAACGGCATAACACCTCACAGCCCACCAATTCACCGGTCCGCAGATTGATGACCGGTTGATAGTAGGGCTTGATCTCGTTGCGCTCGATAGCGCGTTCCAGATCGAAAGCGGGCACGCGCGAGCGGCGCACATAGCGCAAATTGAGAATCAGGAACACGGCACTGGCGAGGCAGGCGATGAATGTGAACGCCACGTCGAGATCGGCATAGCCCGCCCGTGCCATGGCGAAGGGCACCGCATATTCCACCTTGATCGGGAACTGGCCGGCATAGCCTTGGGCGCTGATATAGTCCGAGCTGGACTGGCGCCGGTCAAAGCCCGACGGGTCGCCCAACGTGACAATGGAAAGACCGTTGGTCAGGGTGACACGCATCATAGCCGAGTCGGGCAGCGTTTCATTCAGCGCGCTCTCTGACTGTCCCAGCAGCGGCACAAATGTGGAAACCCGCCGTGTCTCACCAAAGGTCTGGGAAAGTTTAAGCGCCGGCATGTCCATTTCACCCAGCTTGACCACCGCCATCGTCTCGGTGAGACCGGGCACCGGCAAAGGCTGGGACAGCGGAGAATAGTTCACCACGCGGCCATAGGCGTCGCAATACTGCACACCGTCGAGGTTCTCGACGAGGAACTGCTTGAGATTCAGGCCACCCTCAATGGCTTCCTGCGCATTGGTGACGAAAGTTGCGGTGCATAGCGACGGACTGGCCGCAATAACCTGGCGCAGCGCTGCCACGCCATCCATGGCACCTGAATTTATGTGTGAACTGATGGACTCAACATACCACTGCGCCTCGGCTTTTTCCCGATACTGGACATAGGCATCCAGCAGGTAGTCCACTGCAATAATGGGCACAAACGCCAGCACGGCGCCCAAAAGCATCAGGACATGGGAAAACTTCGATTTCACACTGCGAATCCGAACCCGGAAAATCTTGCCTACCTAGCTAGCAAGCAAGGATTTAACGGATCATTAATGCTGGTTAATTCGCGCTAACCATGTTGCAGACGTCAAAGGGGCGGCCATAGGCCACCCCTCCAATCCGTCACCAGATACTGCGTGCAATCAGCTTTGTACGTTGAGCCGAAGGCTCAATTCGCGGAGCTGCTTGGGCTCAGCGGCACTCGGCGCGCCCATCAGCAGGTCTTCGGCCTGCTGGTTCATCGGGAATGCCGTGATTTCGCGCAGGTTCTGCACCCCGCACAGCAGCATCACAATGCGGTCGATACCGAAGGCCGCCCCGCCATGCGGCGGCGCACCATACTGGAAGGCGCGGTAAAGACCGCCGAACTGCTCTTCGACCTCTTCGCGGGACTTACCTGTCAGCTCGAACGCCTTGACCATCGTGTCCGGCTCTTGGTTACGGATCGACCCGGAGGCAATCTCAAAGCCGTTGCAGACCGCGTCATACTGATAGGCCTTGAGCGAAAGCGGGTCCTCGCTATTGAGGGACTCTAGGCCACCCTGCGGCATCGAAAATGGATTGTGCGCAAAGTCCACGCGCTTTTCTTCCTCATCCCACTCGTAGAACGGGAAGTCGACGATCCAGCACAGAGCAAAGCGATCCTTGTCGACAACATCCAGATCCGTAGCGACTTTGGTGCGCGCTTCACCGGCAAACTTGTAGAATTTCTCCGGTCGGCCCGCCACGAAGAAGACCGCATCGCCGTCCTCCAGCCCGAGCTGCGCCTTGAGCGCGGCAGTACGTTCCTCACCGATATTCTTGGCGATCGGACCGGAACCCTGCCCTTCCTTGAAGAAGATATAGCCCAGCCCCGGCTGACCCTCGCCCTGCGCCCAGCCGTTCATGCGGTCGCAGAAGGCCCGGCCGATCGGCTCGGCGCCAGCCTTGTTCTTGGCCGGAATCGCCCAGACCTCGACCTTGGGATCGGTTTCGATCTGGTTGGCAAAGACCTTGAAACCGGAACCGGCAAAGTGCTCGGTGACGGGCTGGATTTCAATCGGGTTACGCAGGTCCGGCTTGTCCGAACCATATTTCCGGATGGCCTCGGCATAAGGAATGCGCGGCCAGCCCTTGGTCACCGGCTTGCCATTGGCGAATTTCTCAAACACCTCGGTCATCACCGGCTCGACCGTGTTCCAGATATCTTCCTGGGTCACAAAGCTCATTTCCAGGTCGAGCTGGTAGAACTCGCCCGGTAGGCGGTCGGCGCGCGGGTCTTCGTCGCGGAAACACGGCGCCACTTGGAAGTAGCGATCAAAACCAGCCACCATCAGAAGCTGCTTGTACTGCTGCGGCGCCTGCGGCAGGGCAAAAAACTTGCCCGGATGAATGCGGCTGGGAACCAGGAAGTCGCGCGCACCTTCCGGCGAGGATGCAGTCAGGATCGGCGTCGAAAATTCGGTGAAGCCGGCCTCGCCCATGCCCGAGCGCATCGCCGAAATGATCTTTGTGCGCTTGACGATATTGGCGTGCAGCGTCTCGCGGCGCAGGTCGAGGAAGCGGTAGCGCAGACGGATGTCTTCGGGATATTCGGCCTCGCCGAAGACCGGCAGCGGCAGTTCCTTGGCGGCAGACAGCACTTCAATCTCGCGAATGAACACTTCGATCGTGCCGGTGGGAATGTTGGGATTGACCGCCGTCGCATCGCGCAGCTTCACTTCGCCATCGATCCGCAGCACCCATTCGGAGCGCACGGTTTCAGCCGTTGCGAATGCTGCCGAATCCGGATCGATCACGCATTGCGTAATGCCGTAGTGGTCGCGCAAATCGATGAACAGCAGCCCCCCATGGTCGCGTACGCGATGCACCCAGCCGGACAGGCGCACATTATTTCCGGCATCGTCTGCCGTGAGGGCACCACAGGTGTGGGAACGGTAACGATGAAGGGTCATGTCGGGTCTCGGAATTGCTGAATAAAGGCCGGAATCTCGGGCGGGAAAAGCGCATGGCGCGCCCCGCTTGTCAAGGCGGCAGGACTTCTCGCGCTACGCCCCTTTACCGCAAGAAAAATCCAAGGTGGAGCTAACCCAGCGCACCTGCTAGGAAGAATAGTGACGAATTTGAGACGGTAGTACGTATGGACCTCATAGTTTCCACAGAAGCCCTGGCGGAATTTTGCGAGCGCGCTTCCCAGTTTGAGTTTGTGACGGTTGATACGGAATTCCTGCGCGAAACGACCTATTGGCCCCGTCTATGCCTGATCCAGGTCGCCACCGACGATGAAGCGGTGCTCATTGATCCGCTGGCACCGGACATCAAGCTGGCCCCTTTCTTTAAGCTCCTGGCCAATCCCAATGTCACCAAGGTGTTTCACGCCGCGCGGCAGGACGTTGAGATTTTCGTCAAGCTGACTGGCGCTGTGCCGCACAACATCTTCGACACCCAGGTCGCCGCCAGCGTCTGCGGCTTCGGTGACAGCGCGTCCTACGACAGTCTTGTGCGCTCTATTTGCAAGGTGGAACTGGACAAGTCCTCCCGTTTCACCGACTGGTCCGCCCGTCCGCTTTCGGAGAAACAGCGCACATATGCCATCGCAGACGTCACTTGGCTGCGCGACATCTATCGCGAACTGCGCAAGCAGGTAGAGGCCACAAGGCGCTGGGATTGGGTCGAAGACGAAATGACCACCCTGCGCAGCATCGATACCTATGTCGTCCAGCCCGAACAGGCCTGGAACCGCCTCAAGATGAAATTCAATCGGCCGCGCGATCTGGCCGCCATCAAGCTGCTGGCGCAGTGGCGCGAGCAACGGGCCCAGGATACCGATCAGCCCCGCAGCCGCATTCTCAAGGATGACGTGCTGGGCGAACTGGCCACCCAGCGGCCCCTGACTCCTGATGCCTTCGAAAAGCTGCGTGCCGTGCCGCGTGGCTTTGGCCGGAGCGCCGCAGCCGGAGAAATCATGGCGCTGCTCAAGCAGGTCGACGCCATGCCCAAATCGGCCCTGCCCAGCCTGCCCGAGCGTTACCGCGGCCCCTCCCCCAAGGGGGCCATCGGCGATCTGGTGCGGGTGCTGCTCAAGGCTGTGGCCGAACAGCACGGCGTCGCCGCCCGCATCATCGCTACATCAGATGAAATCGACGCGCTCGTACTCGATGACGAAGCCGATGTTCCCGCGCTCAAGGGCTGGCGCCGCAAGCTGTTTGGCGAAAAGGCATTGGCCATCAAGCATGGGCGCATTGGCCTTGTGGCGACCCGCAAGGGCATCATCGAATTTGCGGTGAATCAGACCGAGGCGGCCGAATAGCGCCCCGACGAGCTACCCCACATCCACCCGCCATTTGGCGTGCCCGGCTCCTTCGGCAAACTGGCGCAGCCGGTTCCGCAGGTGATCGCCATTGAGAAAGGCGAAGTCCGCCGGCAGGTTGAGGACCAGCGTGTCATCATCCAGGCTGAACCGCGTGCGCGGCAGGACGCCCGGCATCGCAGCCGTCATCGGATAAGCCACGCGCATCATCGACCCGATCAGGCGCGCCCGCGCCGTCAGAGCGTCGGAACCCAGCGGCACCAGCACCTGCGCGGCCTTGGATTTCAGCCCATCATAGCGGATCGCCAGGGTCTGGGCCAGAAATGAACGACCGGGATGGTCCACCCCGGTCAACGAGCCATAGGCCACCGAATCCACACTTTGCGGCCCTCGGTAATCGGGGTGCGAACGCCAGCCGATATCGGCAAGAAGACAAGCCACCACCCGCAGGCGCGCCTCTTCAGGCGTTTCTTCTGCGCCAACGGCTGCAAAATACTGCGCAGTGAACTCGACCAGATCATTGGCGTGCGCCGGAGACCGCGACCGCAATACCGACAGTTCCTCGGCGCCCTGAATGAGCGGATCGATCTCCTGCTCGCGCTGATCGAGCATGCCGTAGAGATAACCTTCGCGCACGCCAAGCGCGGAGAACACGACGTTGCTGAATTTCCCGGCCTTGAGGATCTCGGCCAGCACTGCCGCGCCGAACGGCACCAATTCGCGGCGTGAGTTGCTAACACTGCTCGCCCCCGGATAGCCTTTGAGGGCATCGGCGGCCACGATCTCTTCGCAGAACCGGATCATCTCATCGGCAGAAACCACATAGTCCTGCACCATATGCAGGGGATAGTCGCAGGTGGCCTGATGCAGCTTGGCCAGTGAACGCCAGGTGCCGCCAATCGCCGCGAACTGTGCACCCGCTTGGTCTCCCTGCAGAATTGAATCGGCCAGCCGCTCCCGCACCAGGGTCGCCGCTTTCTTCGGCGATCCATCGGCATCATCCTGCAGGCGAATGACACCCAGCTCGAAACTCTCGCCATTGGTATCATGCCCATTGGCGATGTCCGAAAGCTCGAGGCTGCCGCCGCCAAGATCGCCGACCACCCCGGCAAAGCCGGGTATGCCTGCCACCACGCCGAGGGCCGCATAATGGGCCTCTTCCTGGCCGCTGAGCACGCGCACCGGCGCTTCCATGATGGCTTCGACAGCAGAGACAAACTCATCGCGGTTGGCCGCATCGCGCACGGCAGACGTTGCCAGGATATAGACCTTGCCCACCCGCATCATGCGTGCCACCAGCGCAAAGCGCTTCATGGCTTCCAGGGCCTTGTCCATATTGGCGTCGGCAAGGCGCTTGCTCTGCGCAATCCCGCGCCCCAGGGCGCAGGCGGACTTTTCGTTATACAGCGGCGTCAGCGCGCGCGCATGGCGCTCGTAGACCACCAGGCGAACCGAGTTGGAACCGATGTCGAGAACTGCTACCGGCCGGGCACCTTTAATGCGCCCTTGTGCGGTCGGATCGGCATCGACGCCCCAGAACTGAGTCAATTTAATCCTCGTCGCTCTCCGCCTCGCCCGCACTGCCACGGCCGGACAGGGAAGGATTGGTCATGAAGTAGTCGTGGGCGTTGAAGGGTTCTTCGCCCTCGCCCACCCTTATACGATGTGAACTCCCATCGGGAAGCACTTCCCAGCTCTGCTGGTTGTCCTTGAGATAGGCAACCAGAATGCGGTCCAGAATCTGCTTGTGCACCGTTTCATTAAGGATTGGCACCAGAGTTTCCACCCGGCCGTCCAGATTGCGTCCCATGATGTCGGCCGAGGAAATATAGACCTTGGCCCGCGGCGACGGCATGGTCTCGCCATTGCCAAAGCAATAGATGCGGCTGTGTTCAAGGAACCGCCCGACCACCGACTTGACCCGGATATTGTCCGAGAACCCGGGGATGCCGGGCCTCAGGCAGCAAATTCCGCGCACGATCAGGTCCACCTTCACACCCGCCTGGCTGGCGTCGTACAACGCGTCGATCACCTGAGGATCAACCAGCGAGTTCATCTTCAACAAAATCGAGGCCGGCTGGCCGTCGCGCGCCAGCTCGATCTCATGGGCGATATTGTCAATCAGCGTTTGACGCAGATTGACGGGTGAAACGGCGATGGTTTCCAGCTCGGTCGGCCGCGCATAACCGGTAATGAAGTTGAACACCCGTGCCACATCGCGCGTGATCGCCGGATCGATCGTGAAATAGCTCAAATCCGTATAAATCTTGGCCGTGATCGGGTGATAATTGCCCGTGCCGATATGGCAGTAACTGACCAGCTTGCCCTTTTCGCGCCGCACCACTTGGCTCAATTTGGCGTGCGTCTTGAGTTCGACAAACCCGAACACCACCTGAGCGCCGGCTCGCTCCAGGTCGCGCGCCCAGCGAATATTGGCCTCTTCGTCAAACCGCGCCTTGAGTTCGACCAGGCACGTAACCGATTTGCCCGCCTCGGCCGCCAGCACCAGGGCCTTGACGATGGGACTGTCCGACGAAGTACGGTAAAGCGTCTGCTTGATGGCAACGACATCGGGATCCCGCGCCGCCTGCATCAGGAACTGCGCCACCACATCGAAACTCTCGAAGGGATGGTGAACCAGTATGTCTTTGGCGCGAATGGCAGCAAAATTGTCGCCGTTATAGTCGCGAATGCGCTCCGGAAAGCGCGCCAGGTAAGGCGTAAATTTCAGGTCCGGGCGATCCACGTCACAGATCTTGCGGGCATCGGCCAGACCCAGAAAGCCATGTACCTCGAACACATCCGCTTCCTTGACACCAAGCTGCTCGCCGATCTGCCGCTTGAGCGCGCGCGGCATTGAACGCTCGATTTCCAGCCGAATGACCTGACCACGGCGGCGCTGGCGCAGCGCACTCTCGAACTCGACCACCAGGTCGGCCGCTTCATCGTCAATTTCGATTTCGCTGTCGCGGATGACTCGAAAGGTGCCGGACCCAATCACCTCATGGCCCGGAAACATCTTATGGAAGAAGAGCTTGACCAAGGTATCGATGGTCACAACTTCTGAGCGCCCTTCGGAAACCAGACCGCTTGGCAGGTTGATGAACCGGTCTAGATTGCTCGGAATGCGCACCAGGGCGGTCAGTGGCTGATCGCTATTGGGCCGGCGCAATTCGAAGGCGAGCGCAAGGCCCAGATTGGGGATGAACGGGAAGGGATGCGCCGGGTCGACCGCAATCGGCGTCAGGACCGGGAAAATCTCCTCGCGGAACAGTTTTTGCAGATAGGCGATCTGGTCATTGGTCAGATCATCGGCCTCGTGGATCACCACATTCTGCGCAAACAGTTCTTCACGCAGCTCTTTCCAATGATCCTGCTGTTCGAGTTGCAGATGCTGGGTAAGCGTCGCGATCTCTTCAAGCTGCTCGGCCGGAGACAATCCGTCGGCGCTCTGCTTGGTCATGCCCGCGCGGATCTGCCCTTTCAGACCTGCCACGCGCACCATGTAGAATTCGTCCAGGTTGTTTGCCGAGATCGAGACGAAACGCAGCCGCTCAAGCAGCGGATGCGCTTCATTGCCGGCCTCTTCCAGAACGCGCATATTGAATTGGAGCCAACTGACCTCGCGATTGACGAAACGCGCCGGGCTGGTGCGGAGCGCCTCAACATCCGGCACCGAACCCTCGGCCTCGGGAAATTCGCTTATTTCATTCATCGGTCTCAGCGTCCCAATCCTGTTGTCGGTCCAGCCCGTGCGCCTGTTGACGCAGCGCCAGGGCCTCCGACGCTATTGTGCGGGTAATAGCCGAGCCTTTGGCAAGGGCCAGCTTGTCCATAAGCTCGACAAGGGTAGCGGCTTCTTCGGAACTGCGCTCCATGCGCGGCACGACATAGCCGATCACCTTGGGGTCGACTTTGATTTGCCGATCCCCGAACAATTTCACGAACATCTGTGACAACTCAATGTCGTCGCTGACCTCGAGCCGGAAAACAGCGGCCCGACGAACCCGCGAGCGCACATCATCAGTCCGTAGCGGCCAACGCGCAACCTCTTCCCGCGCGGTGAGAAGCAGAGTCCGGGAGCCGCGCATGGCCTGGTTGAGCAGGTGAAACAGATGGTGCTCGTCATAGTCCAGCCGGTCGACATCCTCGACCAGCAGAGCCTCCTGCCCAGACTCTGAAGCAATCTGGGCAATCGAGGCTGGAGTCACCACCACGGCCTGGCTTCGTTCGCAGAAGATCCGGGCCAGATGCGACTTGCCCGACGCTGTCGGGCCAATCAACAGGGTCACGCCATCGGGCCAATGCGGCCAGGCAAGGATGCGGGCATGCGCCATCGCATTGCCCGCCCCGACCAGGAAGTCGTCCTCAGCATGGGAAGGTTCATGTCCTAGATCGAGCGGCAATTGCCGCGGGCCATGATCAGGATGCAGCATCGTCATCGGGCGCACGCCGCCTTACACCGAGATAGAGCGAGCTTTCCTTGTATTTGCGCACCCCATAGCGGACCAAAACTGATGCGATTGCTGCCATCGGCACGGCGAGCAACAGCCCCACAAAACCGAAAATGGCGCCCAGGCCCAGCAGGGCGAACATCATCCAGACCGGATTGATGTTAATCGAGGAACCCACCAGCTTGGGATAGAGCACATTGCCCTCGATGAACTGCCAGAAGAAGTAAACCCCAGCCACCAGAACGATCATCCACCAATTGGGCGCGTATTGCACCAAGGCGATGCCGACGGAAAGCCCAAGGCCCAGGGCAAATCCGACAAAGGGAACGAAGCTGAACAGCCCCGCGATCAAGCCAACGGCCAGGCCGTAATTGAGGCCAATCACACTCAGTGCAGTGGCATAGAACGCCGCATCGAGCAGCAAGACACTCCCCTGACCGCGGATCACCCCCGCCATGGACTTGTCGATTTCGCGCAGAATGCCCTTCACTTCGCCCTTGTGCTGTTTGGGCAGCAGCTCGTCGATCCCGCGCACCATGCCTTCCCAATCGAGCAGCAGATAGAAAGCCACAACGGGAGCCAGCACTGTAAACCCGACCACCGCAGCGCCGGTCAGGCCGATATTGACCAGCTCCGCAGGCAAGGTCGCAATGAAACCTAGAGCCTGGCGCGCTAGGTCATTGAGGCTGGACTGCAGGTCAGCGGCGCGTTCGGGCCCAAGCCATTCATTGATCTCGGGGGCCCAGGCCACGGCCAGCTCCTGCAGATCACCGACATAGCCCGGCAATCGCTGGATCAGGCCGATGATCTGTTGGCCGATCAGTGGCACGAACATGAAGAACAGGCTTATGACCACCGTCAGCACGCTGAACAGCACCACCACCGTCGCCCAGACACGATTGAACCGCAACTTCTGCAGCTGGTTGACCAGGGGGTTCAGCAAATAGGCGAGTGCCGCCCCCACGACAAAGGGCAACAGGATACCACGGAAGATCCACAAGGAGACAATCAGGGCGACCAGCAGCCCGATCCAGATGAACACTTGATTTCTGAGTGCCATGGTGCCGGCTGGCCCTTGCGTCTGGGTAATCGAAAAGCTATCAGGCCGTCTAACGGCCAGCACCGAAAAGATCAACCAATCCGGTTCGCGCGCACGAAGTTGCGCCCGCAATCCCCAGCATGGCAAGAAGGCTCATGTCCGACCCACAAAACCTGCCATCAAACGGCCTGTCATACAAGCAGGCTGGCGTCGACATCGATGCTGGAAACGCATTGGTCGAAGCCATCAAGCCAGCAGTTCGCTCCACCCGGCGTCCCGGGGCCGACGGCGAGATCGGCGGCTTTGGCGGCCTGTTCGATCTCAAGGCGGCCGGCTTTGTCGATCCAGTGCTGGTGGCGGCCAATGACGGGGTTGGCACCAAGCTCAAGATTGCCATCGACACCGGCAAGCACGACACCATCGGCCAGGATCTGGTCGCCATGTGCGTCAACGACCTGGTCGTACAGGGCGCCGAACCGCTGTTCTTCCTCGACTATCTGGCCACCGGCAAGCTCGATGTCGAGCAGGGCAAGGCCATCGTCGAAGGCATCGCCCATGGCTGCCGCCTCGCCGGTTGCGCACTGATCGGCGGCGAGACTGCCGAAATGCCCGGCATGTATCATGGCAATGATTACGATCTGGCCGGCTTTGCTGTCGGCGCCGCCGAGCGCAACGGCCTCCTGCCACGCAAGGATATCGCCGCCGGCGACGTGCTTGTTGCCATGGCCTCCTCGGGCGTGCACTCGAACGGCTATTCGCTGGTGCGCAAGATTGTGGAACTCTCCGGCCTTGCCTGGGACGCCCCCGCCCCCTTCGTCACCGGCAAGACCCTCGCCGAAGCGCTGCTCGAACCCACCCGCATCTACGTCAAGCCGCTGCTGTCCGCATTGCGCGACGGCATAGGCATCAAGGCGCTTGCCCATATCACGGGCGGCGGCTTCATCGACAATATCCCCCGCGTGCTCCCCGATGCCCTGGCCGCCGATATCGATCTCGGCGCCATCACGCCGCCCCCTGTCTTCCGCTGGTTAAGCCAGGTCGGGGGCATGAGCGAAACCGAAATGCTCCGCACTTTCAATTGCGGCGTCGGCATGCTGGTGGCCGTTGCCGCCGAAGACGCGAACCGTCTTATCGAGAGCCTGAGCGCTTCGGGCGAGATCGCCGCTGTTGTCGGCCAACTCACAGCGCGCAGCGGCGAGCCCGTCACCTTCCGGGGCAAGCTCGCGCTGTGACCCGCAAGCGCGTCGCCATCCTGATCTCTGGCCGCGGCTCCAACATGGCTGCGCTGATCGAGGCCGCCAGGGCGCCTGACTACCCCGCAGAGATCGTTGGCGTTCTGTCGAATCGAGCCGCTGCCGCAGGCCTGGAAACTGCCGCCGCCAACGGGATCGCCACGGCATCGCTTGCGCAAAGCAAATTTCCCAGCCGGGACATGTTTGAAGACACCATGACCCAGATCCTCGAGAGCTGGGAGGTCGATTATGTGTGCCTCGCCGGTTTTATGCGCATTCTCGGCGAGGACTTCGTTAATCGCTGGCTGGGCCGGATGGTCAACATCCACCCGTCCCTGTTGCCAGCATACAAGGGTCTGCACACACATGAACGCGCCCTCGCCGATGGGGTGAGCGAGCATGGCTGCACCGTTCATTTCGTCACCCCTGGGCTCGATGAAGGTCCAGCCATTCTCCAGGCGCGCATACCGGTCTTTGCCGGGGATACGCCTGAAACGCTGGCCGAGCGGCTTCTGGTTGAAGAACACCGCATCTACCCAGAGGCTCTGCGCATGCTGGTCAGTGGCAAGGCAAAGCTCTGATCCTGCCCATCACAGTTATTGATGACGTCCATCGTCAAAATCGGTTCGACCTTTGTTCTGCTCGGGCGTAGCGTGCCGACCTCGCTGAAGGGACAGGTACGATGAATTTGCGCGATTGGTTCTGGATCATTTTCCTCGGTGCCATCTGGGGGTGTTCCTTCATTTTCAATGCCGTGTTGATCCGCGAACTTGGACCGATCTGGGTCACCTCTTTCCGCGTCGGCATTGGTGCGCTCGGTTGCTGGGCCGCAATGTTCGCACTGCGCAAGCCGGTTCCGCGCACGCCGGGCCTCTGGCTGCAACTCGGTGGCCTGGGCGTCATTGCCTATGCTGTTCCCTTTGCGCTCTTTCCCTTGGCACAGGCCGAAATGGCCAGCGGCGTTGCCGCCATTATCAATGCCATGACGCCGATGGCCACAGCGATCATCTCGCACTTCTGGATTGGCGGCGAAAAAGGCACGCCGATCAAGTTCACTGGCGTCGCCATTGGCTTCATGGGCGCCGCAATCCTGGTCTCGCCAGCCCTTTCGGAAGGCGGAACTTCCCAGCTTTGGGCCGTGGCCGCCTGTCTTGGCGCCACCCTGTGCTACGGTCTTTCGCTCAACATTACCCGTAGTTACAAGCATATCGAGCCGACCGCTTTCGCCTCAATTGCCCTGACCGGTGCTGCCGTGGTGGCGGTTCCCGTCGCTTTGCTCACTGAAGGCCTGCCCACAATCACCCGTGGAGAAACCTGGGGCGCGGCGATTGCCATTGGCCTGCTGTCCACCGCTTTCACCTTCCAGATCATGTACCGTATCCTGCCCCGCGTCGGCGCGACCAATTTCGCCACGACAACCTTCATCGCGCCGATTTCGGCCCTGATAATCGGCGTGACGGTGCTCGATGAAACGATCCTGCCCATTCAGATCCTTGGCATGCTGGTGATCTTTTTTGGCTTGCTCTTCATCGATGGTCGCATTCGCCAGATCTGGCGCCGCGTGCCGGTCTGATCCGGCATGGAACCGCCCCGTCCGGCCTGCGTTGGTCGAGCAGGAGGCGCATATGCCAGACCCCAGACCCGATATCGATCCGCGGCCGATCCCGGAAATAGAGCCACAACCGGAGCCACCCCAGCCCCAACCGGTCGATCCGGTGCCGCCCGAACCAAACGAAGTTCCGTCGCCTGATCAACCTATGGAAGATCCGACGCCAACAGCGCCCCCAGAGATATAGTGGCAACAAAAAACCCGGCCCCGGCGAATGCCGGGACCGGGCACTATCGCGTGCAGCCTGTCGGAATTACTCGATGCCGAGTTTCTGTTTCATCAGCTCGTTGAGGGCCTGCGGATTGGCCTTGCCGCCCGAAGCCTTCATCGCCTGACCCACGAACCAGCCAATCATCGTCGGCTTGGCCTTGACCTTTTCGACCTGCTCGGGATTGGCGGCGATGATCTCGTCGACGATCTTCTCGATCGCCCCCAGGTCGGTCACCTGCTTCAGCCCGCGGCGCTCGACAATCTCGGCCGGATCTCCCTCGGGTTCCTCGGCAATCAGGATCTGCAACACATCCTTGCCACCCTTGGACGAGATGGTGCCGCTGGCGATCAGGTCCACCAGCCCGGCAATTTGCGCAGGCTGCAGATGGGTTTCCCAAACAGCTAGCCCCTGGCTGTTGGCGAATGCGGCCACGTCCGCATTGAGAATATTGGCCACCGCCTTGCCGTCACGCTTCTTGCCGCCATGGGCCACGCAGGCCTCATAGTAGTCTGCCGTCTCGCGATCGAGCGTCAGCACCATGGCGTCGTAGGCCGTCACACCATAGTCAGAGATGAAGCGCGCCTGCTTCTCGTCCGGCAGCTCCGGCAGGTGCTGGGCCAGGTCGCTGATGAAGGCGTCGTCGAATTCGAGCGGCAACAGATCCGGATCGGGGAAATAGCGATAGTCATGCGCTTCTTCCTTTGAGCGCATCGACCGGGTTTCGCCCAGCTTAGGGTCGAACAGGCGAGTTTCCTGGTCGATCTCACCTCCATCCTCAAGAATATCGATCTGGCGGCGCGCTTCATACTCAATGGCCTGACCGGCGAAACGGATCGAGTTGACGTTCTTGATTTCGCAACGCGTGCCAAATTCGCCACCCGGGCGGCGCACCGACACATTGACGTCGGCACGCATGGAGCCCTGCTCCATATTGCCGTCGCAGGTCCCCAGATAACGCAGGATGGTGCGCAGCTTGCCCAGATACGCCTTGGCCTCTTCCGAGGACCGCAGGTCGGGCTTGGAGACAATCTCCATCAGCGCCACCCCCGAACGATTGAGATCGACAAAGCTCATATTCGGGTGCTGGTCATGGATCGACTTGCCCGCGTCCTGTTCCAGATGCAGCCGTTCAATGCCGATTTCGATCTGTTCGCCATCCACGTTGAGCAAAACCTTGCCCTCGCCGACGATCGGGTCCTTGAACTGGGAAATCTGATAGCCCTGCGGCAGGTCGGGATAGAAGTAGTTCTTTCGGTCAAACACCGAGCGCTTGTTAATCTGGGCCTTAAGACCCAGGCCGGTTCGGACCGCCTGGCGCACGCACTCCTCGTTGATCACGGGCAGCATGCCCGGCATGGCCGCATCGACAAAGCTGACATTGGCATTGGGCGGATTGCCGAAAGCCGTCGACGACCCTGAAAACAGCTTGCTCTCACTGGTCACCTGCGCATGCACTTCCATGCCGATGATCACCTCCCAGTCGCCGGTCGAACCGGAAATCAGGCGCTTCTTGTCGGGGGTACGGGTATCAACGAGGGTCATGTTTCGGGCAGTCCTATACCGCTTCGCGCAAGAACTTGCGGAAACGGACCTTGTCCAGTTCATAATTCAGGCTGGCGGAAAACTTCATGCCGCGCCAGATGGGTTCATACCCACGGCGTTCATAAAAGCGTACCGCCCCGGCATTGCCGGCATAGGTTTCGAGCTGAGAAAATTCAAAGCCCCGCTTGGCGATAGCGCCTTCGAGCGCGTCAAGCAAGGCCGCACCAACCCCTTGTCCCTGCGCAATGGGTGCAACCCAGAGATCGGTGACGATATTGTCCATATCCTCGCGCGCGCCCCACCCGAGAATTTGGTGGCCAGCGGCAGCAATGAGCAAGGTATGTTGCTTGTCGTGGCAGAACGAGACAAACGCGGCGAGCAGCTTCTGCCTGTCCGCGCGGCCGGCATCATCCTGTCCGAAGGGGCTTTGCTCCCATGCCGCAAATCCTATCATCCCCAGAGATTCGGCGAGATCCGGAGAGGCCGGCCCGATAACAAGGTCAGTCGGTATCAATCCTCCTCAATCTCCCCGGCATAGGGCTGCAACCGCTTCTCCAGGTGGACGCTCATGAAGGGGGAATGCCCATCGCGACCATCAGGCCGCAGTGCCAGGATGCGATAGCCTTGCCGCTCATAAAAGCGCACGGCCCGAACGTGGTCCGCCGGCGTTTCCAGATGCACCCGCTCCGCCCCGTACAATTCGAGCATCAGCTCCATGCGATGGAGCAGCACCGACCCTATGCCATGCCCCTGCATTTCGGGCATGACGAACAGGTATGGAATGTAGCTGCGTCCTGGCACGCGGGAGCACCAGCCGACAACCACCGTGTCGATCTCGGCAACAATGCTGTGCCGCCAGCCTTGAGCCACCGCATGGGAAAGCCGGCGTCGCTCCGCGTCCTTGAGGCCAGGCCTGTCGGTCAGAATGGGATAAATGCCGTCTTCCCAGGCGCGAAAGGCGATATCGGCCAGGCGTTGGGCATCCGTCATTTCCGCCTTGCGCAACACAATGCCCGTCATCTTCGCCTCCTATTTGGCGCGCTTGCGTGCCGCTATGATGCCCTTCTCATAATTGATGTTCCAATTGATCAGGGTCCGCCAGATAAGTTCGGCCTGATCTTCGTCCAGATCAAGGTCCAAACTGAGGCGACGAACCTTGCCGATAACGGCCTCGATCCGCGCCGGGTCGAAGGCCTCATGCGGGTCCGTCTTGATTTCGGCCATGCGCGTGACATAGCCGTGCCGCTCCGCGAAAAGATTGAGCAATGCCTGGTCGATACGATCGATCTCGGTGCGCACATCATCCTTGGTTTCGCACTCAGCAGGCAGTTTGGCAGCGGTCACGACGGGCTCCCGATGTTCGTGTGGTGTTGCTGGTTTGCACCGCCCGCTGCCGGATTTCAACCCGCCCGGCATTGGCAATCTGGCGCAGATTGCCGCCCCGCAATAATATCTGCGCATGTGTAGCCAGTCTGAGATTGCCTGAGACCCCGTCCTATCGCGACGGGGAATGAATGAACCGGACGACGCCGGCCTTAGGGGCAGCGCGGCCAAGTTTGTTCGCGAGTAACAGTGCTCGCCAGTCCAAGCTTCAGACTTCCCAATGGATATTTCACGAGACGAACAGCGCGTGCTGCATGCACTTGCGCAGGGCGGCCGCATCGCCGCCATCAAGAACGGACGCGGCAAGATCATCGACTTCGAGTTCTTCAACCACGATGGCTGGCTGATGAACGGATTGACTCCGCTCATCTTCAACAAGCTCAAGGCAAGAAAGGCGATCAGATCGCAGGCCGGCCAACCCTACCGGATCACCCGGCGCGCGCTGAAACTGGCGCGCAGCCAGGTGGATAATCGCTAACTATCATCTCTCCCCGTCGGGGCAGAGATGATCATATTCAGTGCCTCGTCACGTCGCTCAGCGCTGCCGCGATATGTTCCCATTCCTGGGAAACGCTCGCGGTAGCCCGGCGCTTGCCGGCGCGGCGGTACCAATAATCGGCATTGCCCATATCGGCTTCGATCCAGTGCATCAGCGCATGCACCCAGTCAAAGGCCTGAACACCCTCCATCGACTGGACGATGTTGTGCGCGCGCTCCCATTCGGGGCCCACGCGCAACTCGCCCTTCTTGAGCCACCACAGGGCCTGTAGCGGCTTGCTCATATCCTTGGGTGGCTCGGACCAGTCGAGCGAAGTGAAGATATCTGTGGCCATTGGCTGGTTTCCTGTCGGCCCTGACGCAGCTAGCGGGTGCGTCTCCACCAGTTTCAATTTGTGCATGGGCGGCAAATAATGCGGAACGGCGGCGCAATCAAGCACCGCCGCTTGCGTAACAGGAAAGCTGCTACCACCACTGCTTGGGTGCAAAGTCCCCGCCGGCGCTTTTTTCAATGACGCGAGCCGCCGCAAACAGCGTCTCCTCGTCGAACGGCTTTCCGATCAGTTGCAGACCCAGTGGCAGCCCCTGCCCGTCCTTGCCGGCAGGCACGGCAATGCCCGGAAGACCAGCCATGTTCACTGTGACGGTGAAGATATCATTGAGATACATTGCGACCGGATCACTCGCCAGTGCCTCGTCACCAATGCCAAAGGCTGCCGACGGCGTGGCGGGGGTCAGGATCGCGTCGACGCCAGCGTTGAACGCGTCTTCAAAGTCCTTCTTGATCAGCGTCCGGACCTTCTGCGCCTTAACGTAATAGGCATCAAAATAACCGGCAGACAACACGTATGTGCCAATCATGATGCGGCGCTTCACCTCGCGCCCGAACCCTTCGGCGCGGGTCAGCTCATACATGTCCGTGATATCTTTCCCAGATACACGCAGCCCGTATTTAACCCCGTCATAGCGCGCCAGGTTGGAGGACGCCTCCGCGGGCGCCACGATATAGTAGGCCGGCAGGGCATATTTGGTGTGCGGCAGAGAAATGTCCTTCACCGAAGCACCCTCGGCCTTGAGCCACTCCAGCCCCTCCGCCCAGAGCTTTTCGATTTCGGCCGGCATTCCATCCATGCGGTATTCCTTGGGCACACCGATGGTGAGCCCCTTCACCCCGCGTTCAACCGCGGCGGCAAAGTCGGGAACCGGAATATCCACACTGGTCGAATCCTTGGCGTCAAACCCCGACATCGAGGTCATCAGGATCGCCGCGTCCTCCACAGTGCGGGCAATAGGGCCGGCCTGATCGAGCGAGGACGCAAAGGCCACCGTGCCCCAGCGCGAGCACCGCCCATAGGTCGGCTTGATGCCCACCGTGCCGGTAAAGGCCGCCGGCTGGCGGATCGAACCGCCCGTGTCCGTCGCCGTTGCACCGGCGCATAGCCAGGCCGCGACCGCCGCAGCAGACCCGCCGGACGAGCCGCCCGGCACCAGATTGGCATTGCTGCCCTCCGCGCGGAACGGGCTGACGACGGGACCATAGTATGAAGTCTCGTTGGACGAGCCCATGGCAAATTCGTCCATATTGAGCTTGCCCAGCATCACGGCGCCATCGCGCCAGAGATTGGCCGTCACGGTGGATTCGTATTCTGGCTTGAAGCCATCCAGGATATGGCTGGCTGCCTGGGTATGCACGCCCTTGGTGGCAAACAGGTCCTTGATGCCAAGCGGAATGCCTTCGAGTGCTCCGCCCTGCCTCTGGCTCAGCTTGGCGTCACTTGCCTTGGCCATATCGCGGGCCTGCTCGGGCGTAGTGGCGACATAGGCATTCAGGCTCGGATTGGCCGCTTCAATGGCACCGATATAGGCGTCGGTCAGCTCAAGCGCGGTAAAGCTCTTGTCCTTGAGACCCTTGCGGGCATCGGCGAGGCTCAGTCGGGTGAGGTCAGTCAAAACAAATCTCTCTATTTCGTCACGGCGGGGGCCATCAGGCCACGCGCGCCGCAGCCGCCAGGTTCAGTTCAAAAAAGGCCGACCATTCGCTGTCGGGATAGTCCAGAAACGGACCGCGCGGGACAAACCCGTAACGTGTGTAGAGCCGATGCGCCTCGGCCATGCCTTCGCCGGTGCCTGTTTCCAGCATTACGACGGGCAATTTGCGCTCGCGCGCCAGATCCACGATCCGCTCCAGTAATTGCCGGCCTACGCGCTGCCCGCGCACTTCGGGCAGGGTGAACATGCGCTTGACCTCGCCCAGCTCCGGTCCGTGCATCTTGAGTGCGCCCATACCGACAGCCTTGCCCGCCGCGTCGCGGGCGACGAACAGCGTGGTGGCGCTGTCAGCCATCTGCTCGACGGTCATCTTGAACTGGAACTCAAGCGGCGAAAGTGGCAGCAGGTGATCGTTGAGCTGCGCCACAAGCGCGCGCACATCGTCCTGCAGCGGCGACTCAATGGCGATCGTGACCGCCATTTATTCCACCACCTTGGGCACCATGAAAAAATTGTCTTCCGTCAGCGGAGCGTTGCCGACGATCTTCTCGGCATAATTGCCATCGGAAACCACATCGTCCCGGCGGCGCAGGGTCATCGGGGTCACCGAGGTCATGGCCTCGACACCCTCGACATCAACCTCGCCGAGCTGCTCCACGAAACCGAGAATCGCATTCAGCTCGGTCTGGTAGGCTGCTACTTCCTCTTCTTCGATGCGAATGCGCGCAAGGCGCCCGATACGCTTGACGGTGGCGGCGTCGACAGACATGCAAGAAACTCCGGCAGAAAAGGCGTGTTGCCGCGTTATTAGCAACGCGCCGCGACAAATGACAATGAAAATGCCTTATGCGCCGGATCAGACTTCCACAGCCAGCCCCGGCTCAAGCGCGATGAGGCCCGTTCCGTCCAGTCTCGGCTTGAGTGCGGCAAAGGTTGTATCGACCACGCCCCCATCGACCGCTAGCGCAATAAGCTTCGGCGAGGCCATGTCCAGGACCTTTTGCCCTGCTTGGCGGATATTCGCACCGGCCAGCACGACCACCGCTTCTTGCGCCCAGCGCCCCAACTGCGGCACATCGGACGCCAATACCAGCAAGGGCCGCTCGTCGTCACCGTCCAGCAGCAGCCCTCGCGGTCCAACCGACCAGATCACCACCGGCCTCTGCCGGTCCCCCGCATCCAGCAGGCGCTCTGCGGGCCGCCGTTTCCATGTCGCGCCGTCCGCATGCGGCAGCGCCTCATCCCAAAGGACTTGCTGATCCGAACCGCTGATAAGTTCGTTGCTTACGATGCCATCTGGAGAGGCATGGGCATCAACCACCACGATCTGCCCACCGATCTGGATGCGAAAGGTGGTCATGCCGAACCATGTCAGTTTCAAATGGCGTCCTCGAACTGCATCGACCTGCGGTGGCGCTCAACCAAAAAACGGGTTGCCATTGCGATGGCCGGAGGAATTGGCTTGTCTCGACGATAGTCAGCAACAAGACGACGGGCAATTCCCAACCTCGCCGCCATGCCATCCAATGAGAAGCGCAATTCCGACATGGCCTGCCGAAACTCTTCATTGTCAAGTGAAGCGGGCGCCAACTCCTCCAACCACACGGCGGAGAGCTCTTCGCCACTAGCCCAAACTAGACAATCACCGTTCTCTCCCACGGCGAAATCTTCAAATGCGGGTTTGTCAGTGCGCAGGGCGACGAAGTGACGGTGCCCAACAATCGCGGGTGTTACATCGATAGCCTGTACCCGGCCGTCATGCCAAGTAATCTCGATTACGCGGTCAGATACCAGCCTCGCCGCAGCAATCCGCGGCAAGGGTCGACCAACCGAAAGGAACACATCGTCAGCCATTCAATTCGTCCCATCGATCCCGTAAGAGCCGCATATTATTGCGGGCCCAGTCAGTTGCCACTTCGAAGTCCTGCTTACGCAGCCTTCCTCGGCTCAGTTGCAACCCTTCGATCAACACCAGCGCCTCTCCATCCGGCGTAGATACATGGAAGTGGGGAGGTAAGTGATCGTCCGCAAACATTCTGATTTGCACCCTGCCCAATTTCGCAAGCGTCGGCATCCCATCCCCCAAAATAGTGCACAAGAAGCACTATTTCAATCGTTGCGTAACAACTCCAGCTAGTAAGTTCCTCTACGATGTTCTTGTAATATTCTGTATATGATCATGATATGTTCGCATTGTAAAGGCCAGCTCCGCTCGCGACTTTGCTCGACACACTACTGTCCTGCGCATATTGAACCAAAGCAAGCACCTCACTCGGACCGAGTCCCATGCTAGTCGACACGCCAGACAATAATCCCCTCTCCGCCATTCCCGAACGCGGCAAGATCATGGGTCTCGACCTTGGCACCAAGACCATTGGCGTCGCGGTGTCGGACGGCATGCGCTATTCGGCCACGCCGCTCGAAACGATCAAGCGCACCAAGTTCACTCAAGATGCCGAACGCATCATCGAACTGATCGACGAGAACCAGATTGTCGCTCTTATCTTGGGACTGCCTCTCAATATGGATGGCACCGAAGGACCGCGTGTACAGTCGACCCGTGCCTTTGCCCGCAATCTGGCGCCAAAGGTCAATCTGCCCATTGCCTTCTGGGACGAACGTCTTTCCACCTCGGCGGTAACCCGCATGATGATTGAAGCTGATCTCCGCCGTGACCGCCGCGCCGAAGTGGTCGACAAGCTCGCGGCCAGCTACATTCTGCAGGGCGCGCTTGATCGCCTGCGTCCCCGCTAGCTTGGCCGCCGCAGACTGCCTGGCGATTCTCCGAAAAACTGCTTGAAGGCCCGGCCAAACGCGGCCTCGGACTGGTAACCCGCACTGCGCGCGACCTGGCCGACGGCAGCACGGCTTTCCAACAGGGCCAGTCGGGCGCGGTGCATCCGCCAGTCGGTCAGGTAGCGCATTGCCGGCTGCCCCACCATATCGGCAAAGCGAGCCGCAAAGCCCGAGCGCGACATGCCCGCCAGCCGGGCCAGCCCATCCAGCGTCCAGTCGTGCTCCGGTGTGGCATGCATGGCCATTAGCGCTCGTCCCAGCATTGGGTCACGAAGCGCCGCCAACCAGCCTCGCTGGGCCTCTGCTGCCCCATCCAGCCAGGTTCTGATGGCCTGGATGATCAAAATATCCGCCAGCCGCGTGATAACGGCCTCACCTCCGGGTTTGAGCGTCGCTGCTTCATGCGCAATCAGGTCCAGCGTGCTGCGCAGCCAGCCCCCAGCGACATCATTCCAGCGGTCCACCACCAATAGTTCTGGAAGCAACGCAATGAGCCGCCTTGCGGCCACATCATCAATCGAGACCACCCCGGTCATGGCGCGGGTAACCGGACCAGGCCCGTCGATCTCCATCATTTCATAGCGTTCGCTGACCTTGCGGGCCGGGTAATCGAAAAGAGGCAGGGCCGCTTGCTCTGGCCCGCTGGCCAGATCCACCGCCTGCCCACGCGGCAGCACCACCATGCTCCCCTCGCGGATCAGGATGCTCTCCCGGCCGGGCACGCGCAGCCAGCCTTCACCCGACATGATGACGACGAACAACATCGAATTGTCCATTCTGGGCATGGCCACACCCCACGGGGCGCACAAGGTCGCCCGGCAATAGAGGGTGCCATTGAGCTTGAGCATATGCAGCACTTCACCCAGCGGATCGCTGGCACCCGGCGGCCGGAAATGGACTTCTTGCATATCTATTCGCCCACAGCTTTGCGTCCAAACTATCATTCTGCACGATCTGCATAGATCATTGGCTAATTCGCAATGGAAAGTCCAGACACCAGCGACAATCTTCCCTCTGCAATCAACCGCAACGGGAGAACATCGATGTCTCAAAGTCCAATCCTCATCATCGGCGCCACAGGCAAGGTCGGGCGGCGCGTCGTCGCCAATCTGACAGCGGCCGGACACGCGCCAAACGCTGTGGGCCGGCATAGCGCCCTGCCCTTTGACTGGCAGGATCGCAGCAACTGGGCCGAGCATTTCACCGGCGTGGAGACTGCCTATGTCTCCTACTACCCGGACCTTGCTGCGCCGGGAGCCGATGACGATGTCTCCGCCCTGGTGGCGGTGGCCAAGGCAGCGGGCCTCAAACGTATGGTCCTGCTGTCCGGACGCGGCGAAAGCGGTGCCGAACGCTGCGAAAACATTCTCGCCGAAAGCGGGCTGGGCTACACCCTGTTGCGCGCCTCCTGGTTCAACCAGAATTTCTCCGAAGGCATGTTGCAGCCGGGTGTCATGGCGGGCCTTATCGCCTTGCCGGCCGCCATGCGCCTCGAACCCTTCATCGATATCGACGACATTGCCGAAATCGCCGCCAGCGCCCTGCTCGATGATCGGCACAACAACCAGCTCTATGAACTGACCGGGCCGCGCCTGATGACCTTTGCCGATGCGGCATCCGAAATCAGCGCGGTATCCGGACTGGATGTCAGATATGCCCCGATCTCGCCGGAAGACTTTCATGCCGGTGTGAGCGCCGAGGCCGGTTCGGACGTCGCTGATCTGCTGGTCGCCCTGTGCCAGGAAGTCTTCGACGGCCGCAACGAATCTATCGGTGATGGCGTCATGCGGGCACTCGGTCGCCCACCACGGGACTTTGCCGAATTTTGTCGCCAGGCTGCAGCCGGCGGCGCGTGGAAGAAGGCGGCCTGACGCATGCCGACAGCAAACCGGGTGCTGCTCGTCCTTGGCGGCACCCTCGCGGGGATCCTGTCCTTGGCCATCCTTTTCTCACCCGCTGCATTTTATGCTAGCTACGATATCGAAGTGGATGGCATGACCAACCTGCTCAATGAGCTCAAGGCACCCGCACTGGTCATTCTGGCCCTGGGCGCAATACAGGCGCTGGGCGCACTTCAGCTTCGGCATCATCGCCTGGGTATCGGCGCCGGCATTTTGCTCTATCTGGGGTTTGGGCTTTCAAGGCTCGTGGCCTTGGCAACAGACGGCCCACCGGCGGCTGCCCTGATCGCGGTCACGGCAAGCGAGCTGGTCATCGGGCTCTTGTTCGTGCTTGCCTTTTGGCGGCTCAGGACGTCGACAGCAGGATAATTGCGCGAAACGGCACGGGTGGGGTTGCCCCACCCTGCCCCCTCGGCTAGACCGCAGCAAATCGCAAGGGATGCGACATGCCGCAGCACAGCCCCGCCGCCAGCCGGTCTTCTGGCGACTTCCCCCCGTTCCAGCAGCGCCATCTGATTTCCATTGCTGATCTGAAACAGCACGAAATCGTCGATCTGCTCGACCGGTCCGAACGGATGATCGAGATTTCCCGCCAGGAGCGCAAATCGCTCCCGACGCTTGCGGGAAAAACCCAGATCAATCTCTTCTTCGAACCCTCAACGCGAACGCAGTCCTCCTTCGAGATTGCCGGCAAGCGCCTCGGCGCGCTGGTGGTCAACATGTCGGTCAAGACCTCGTCCGTCTCCAAGGGCGAAACGCTGATCGATACGGCCGCCACGCTCAATGCCATGCGCCCCGACGTGCTGGTGGTGCGCCACTCTGCGGCCGGCGCCGTGGAGCTGCTCAGCCAGAAGGTTGGCTGTTCTGTGGTCAATGCTGGCGACGGCGCACACGAACACCCCACCCAGGCCCTGCTCGACGCCCTGACTATCCGTAACCACAAAGGCACGCTTGCGGGACTGACCGTGGCCATTTGTGGAGACATCGCCAATTCGCGTGTCGCCCGCTCGAACCTGCTCCTGCTCGGCGCGCTCAATGTCCGGACGCGCGTCATCGCCCCACGCACCCTTCTGCCCGCCGGCATTGAAAATTTGGCAACCGAAGTCTTCACCGACATGGAAGAGGGTCTCAAAGGCGTCGACGTGGTGATGATGCTGCGCCTGCAGCACGAGCGGGCCAATGGCAAGATGATCCCCTCTGTGCGCGAATATTACCGCTTCTATGGCCTGGACGAAGCCAAGCTGGCATGCGCCAAGCCTGACGCCATCGTCATGCATCCCGGGCCGATGAATCGCGGGGTTGAGATCGACCCGGCCATTGCCGATAGCGCACGGGCTGTGATCACCGATCAGGTTGAAATGGGCGTGGCGGTCCGCATGGCCGTGCTCGATGCCCTGCTGCCGGCAAGGAACCAACCATGATGCGCCCCCTCATCATCGACAATGCCCGTATCGTCGATCCGGCCTCGGCCACCGATCTTCTAGGGGCCGTTCTGATCGAAGACGGCCGCATCAGCGACCTGGCCACCGGCGGACCCGTTGGCGTCCCCGAGGGTGCCGAGGTGCTTGACGCTGGTGGGCTGGCGCTGGCGCCCGGCCTGATCGACATGCGCGTCTATGTTGGAGAACCCGGCAAGGAATATCGCGAAACCCTGACATCGGCAGGCGCAGCAGCGGTCGCAGGGGGTGTCACGAGTTTCGTGATGATGCCCGATACCACGCCCGTCGTGGATGACGGCGCCTTGGTCGACTTTCTCATTCGCCGTGCCCAGGCCCAGTCGCCGGCACGCATCTTGCCCGCCGCAGCCATAACCAAAGGGCTCCAGGGCAAGGAAATAACCGAGTTCGGCCTGCTCAAGGACGCCGGCGCGGTCTGCCTGACCGATGGCGCACAGTCCATCCAGTCCTCCTCACTGCTCCGCAGCGCCATGGGCTACGCCGCCAATTTCGACATGCCCTTTGTGCATCATCTCGCCGACGCCGAACTGGTGGGCGATGGCGTAATGAATGAGGGACTTTTCGCTACGATTCTGGGGTTGAGGGGCATCCCCCGAGAGGCCGAGACAATCCCGCTCTCGCGTGACCTGCAACTGGCTGCATTGACCGGGGTACGCTATCACGCGGCCCAGATTTCAACAGCTGGGTCAGCCGAACTGCTCCAGACGGCCAAGACCCGCAACAACAAGGTTACTGCTGGTATCTCTATCAACAATCTCTGCCTGAACGAGAACGACATCGGCCGCTACCGCACATATTTCAAACTCACCCCGCCTCTGCGCAGCGAGGATGACCGGCAAGCCATGATCGAGGCATTGCGCAACGGCACCATCGACACCATCCACTCCGACCACGACCCGCAGGATACCGAAGTCAAGCGCCAGCCCTTCGCTGAAGCCTCCAATGGTGCAATCGGGCTCGAGACCTTGCTGTCTGCCGCGCTGCGGCTTGTCCATTCCGGTGATGTCGAGCTGATGACCATATTGCGCGCTATGACATGCCGTCCTGCTGAAATCCTTGGTCTCGACGCCGGACGCATTGCACGGGGTGTCCCGGCCGATCTGATCCTCATCGATCTCGACTACCCCTGGCAGGTCACCGAGAAAAGCTTCCGCTCCCGCTCGCGCAATACCAGCTTTGAGGATGCCCGCATGCAGGGCAAGGTCATGCGCACTCTGGTTGGGGGCGAGAGCGTGTTCGTACATGAGGGCGCAGCGTGACCATTCCCTTTTTTGACGGTCACAACGACACCCTGCTGCGCCTCTTCGATCATGCCCGCACCGACAAGCTGGACATGTTCATCAATGGGGTCCAGGAGGGGCATATCGACCTTCCTCGCGCCCAATCTGCCGGTATGGCGGGCGGCTTTTTCGCCATGTTCCCCCCACCGCTCAAGGCCCATATTGCCCAGATTGCCGCCGCGCCGGACTACGCCAAGGGTGAATTGCCCCCGCAACTCGACCTCGCTGACGCCCAGCAATCCACCTTCGGCATGGCCGCATTGCTCTTCCAGCTCGAGCGCGCCGGCGCGCTGAAAGTCTGCCGCACAGTCGCAGAGCTGCGCGCCGCAATGGCGCAAGGCAAGCTGGCAACCATCTTCCATATCGAAGGCGCCGAGGCCCTCGACACCAATTTCCGCGCCTTTGAAGTTCTCCATGGCGCCGGTCTGCGGTCCATCGGCATCACCTGGAGCCGCGCCAATGCCTTTGGCACCGGCGTTCCCTTCCGCCATAATGCCGATCCCGATATCGGTCCTGGACTGAGCGATGCGGGCAAGGAGCTCGTGCGCCTGTGCGATCAGCGCGGCGTCCTCATTGACCTCAGCCACCTCAACGCCGCTGGTTTTCGCGATGTCTCGGCCATCTCAACAAAGCCACTCGTGGCGACGCACTCCAATGTCCACGCCATCTGTCCATGCACACGCAATCTGACTGATTGGCAGCTTGCTGCCATTCGAGAAAGCGGCGGGGTCGTGGGCCTCAATTTCGCTACCGGCTTCCTGCGGCCCGATGGGCGCTTCCTGCAGGATACGCCAATTGATCTCATGGTTCGCCACGTCGATGCCCTGGTGGAGGCCTTGGGCGAAGACGGAGTAGCACTGGGAAGCGACTTTGATGGCGCCATGATGCCCGCCGAAATCGGCGACATTACCGGCGTCCCCAAGCTGCTCCAGGCCTTGCTTGACAAGGGCTATGGCGAGAAACTGGTCCGCAAGATCGCGCTGGACAACTGGCTGGGTGTGCTCAAGCGCACGATAGGCTAGCGCCACCGGCTTCACCCCCGAGACGGGCGGGAGCGACGTTGCCGGGCAGTTGAGCCCTTAGAACGGAACGTCTTCAGACTTCGCGATCTTCTTCGCGGCTGGTTTCTTTGCCGCAGCTTTCTTTGCAGGGGCCTTTTTGGCCGCAGGCTTCTTGGCCGCCGCCTTCTTGGCAGGTGCGCGCTTCTTGCCGCCGGTCGCCTCAGCGCGAGCCGCAATCAGGGCGATCGCCTGCTCCACCGTCACGTCTTCCGGCTTAAGATCCTTGGGGAGGGTTGCGTTGATCTTGCCCTGATTGACATAGGGGCCATAACGACCCGCGCGCACGGTGATCGGCCCGCCATCATGCTCAAAGGTCTGGATTGCCGGCACAGCCGCGCCCCGCCCGCCGCGACCACCACTGGCTGCCTTCTGCGCGATCAGATCAACGGCGCGGTTGAGCCCTACCGTAAAGACCTCTTCCACGTCCGGCAGATTGGCATATTTGCCGTCATGCAGCAGGAACGGTCCATAGCGCCCAAGGCCCGCCGAGATGGGCAGACCCGTCTCGGGATGCAGACCAACCTCGCGTGGCAGGGCAAGCAATTGCAGCGCCTTTTCCAGCGTCATGCTGGCAGCGTCCCACCCCTTGGGCAGCGAGGAGCGCTTTGGCTCCTTGCCGTCACCGAGTTGCACATAGGGACCGAAACGGCCGGATTTGAGAAACACTTCCTCGCCGCTTGCCGGGTCTGTGCCGAGGACACCGTCGCCGGCAACCGCCTCGGAAGACTGGCCGGTGGCAGCGTCCGAAAGCTGCATGGTGTGTTTGCAATCCGGATAATTCGAGCAGCCGATAAAGGCGCCGAACTTGCCAAGCTTCAGCGACAACGTGCCGGTTCCGCAAGTGGGACATTTGCGCGGGTCCGAACCATCTTCCTTGGCCGGAAAGATATGGTCCGCCAGCATGTCATTGAGCGCGTCCAGCACTTCGGACACACGCAGATCTTTGATCTCCTCGGTCGCGACCGTGAAGTCCTTCCAGAAATCACGCAGCAGCACCTTGTAATCGAGTTCGCCAGCCGAGACCTGATCGAGCTGCTCTTCGAGATGAGCGGTAAAATCGTATTCGACGTAGCGGGAAAAGAAGCTTTCCAGGAACGAGGTCACAATGCGTCCGCGATCCTCGGGATGCAGCGCCTTGCCCTCAAGCTTGACGTAGTCGCGATCCTTGAGCGTGGTCAGGGTCGCCGCATAGGTAGAGGGGCGGCCAATGCCCAGCTCTTCCATCTTCTTGATCAGGCTCGCTTCAGTGTAACGCGCCGGCGGCTGGGTGAAATGCTGCTCGATCTCCACCTTTTTCAGCTCAGGCTTGTCGCCGACGGCCAGAGGGGGCAATTCGCGGCCTTCGTCGTCGCCGTCGCTGTCATTGTCAGACTTGGCCTCTACCCCGTAAAGGGTCAGAAAGCCTGGGAACTTCACCACCGATCCGGTCGCGCGCAGGGTTACGGCCCGGCCGGGCACATTGACAGCGATATCCACCGAGGTGCGGTCGATCTCGGCCGACGCCATCTGGCTCGCGAGCGTCCGCTTCCAGATAAGACCGTAAATCTTGGCCTGATCGGCATCGAGATTGAGGCTCTCGGGGCGCTTGAACATGTCGGTGGGGCGAATGGCTTCGTGCGCTTCCTGCGCATTCTTGGCCTTGGACTGATAGATGCGGGCCTTTTCAGGCAAATACTCCGCCCCAAAATACTTCCCGATCACCGAGCGCGCCATGGCAATACCCTCAGGCGCCATCTGCACCGCATCGGTGCGCATATAGGTGATCAGCCCATCTTCGTAGAGGCGCTGTGCAATCTGCATTGTCCGGTTGGGCGACAGGCCGAGCCGCGAAGACGCATCCTGCTGCAGGCTTGATGTGGTGAACGGCGCATAGGGATTGCGCTTGGTCGGCTTCTTCTCAACATTGGCCACATTGAACTGGCCGGCCTCGATCAGCTTCTTGAGCGCGGCGGCATCGTCGCCGGTCTTGACATCGAGCTTGTCGGTCTTCTTGCCGTCAACCGCGAACAGCCGCGCCAGGAAGCTCTTCCCGCCCTGTGCCAGATTTGCCTCTACGGACCAATATTCATCCGCCTTGAACTTTTCGATCTCGCGCTCGCGATCCGATACAAGCCGCAGCGCGACCGATTGGACGCGCCCCGCCGAACGTGAGCCCGGCAGCTTGCGCCACAGGATTGGCGACAGGGTGAAGCCCACCAGATAGTCTAGTGCCCGGCGCGCCAGATAGGCATCGACCAGAGGCATGTCGATATCACGGGGCGCAGCCATGGCAGCGGTAACGGCGTCCTTGGTGATCGCGTTGAACACCACGCGCTGCACCAGCGTGTCCTTCTTGAGCGCCTTTTTGGCGCGCAGAACATCCAGAATATGCCAGGAGATGGCCTCGCCTTCGCGATCCGGGTCAGTCGCCAGGATCAGCCCGTCCGCCCCCTTGAGCGCTGAGGCAATATCGGAGATGCGTTTCTTTGCCGCCGTGTCGACTACCCAGGACATGGCGAAATCTTCGTCCGGCCGCACCGAACCATCCTTGGCCGGCAGGTCACGGATATGGCCGAAGCTGGCCAGGACCTCATAGTCCTTGCCCAAATATTTGTTGATTGTCTTGGCTTTAGCCGGACTTTCAACGACGACGACCTTCATGGAATAGCTTTCCGCAACTGCCAACTCAAAGAGCGCGCAACATGGTGAAGGCGGATGCCGGTGTCAACGGGCAGCGCCTCAGCAGTCAAATTCACCTCATCGTACAAATGCGATAAAAGGCTTGCATCTCATCTACCATACATGCACGTTTGCTGAGGCGCGTCCTGCGCCAGAGACAACACCGACATTGCCATGCGAGATGCGTTCCGGCTTCACCGGAGACAGCCTTTGCATGTATTTAAGGAGGAGCGGACAATGGACTATCGCAAGCTTGGAAACAGTGGAGCCGTCGTCTCTCATCTTTGCCTCGGTACCATGACCTTTGGCGCTGAGTCCGACGAGGGCACTGCCCACACGCTGATGGACCGGTATGTTGAGGCCGGTGGCAATTTCCTCGATACCGCTGATGTCTATTCAGCCGGCACCTCAGAGGAAATCGTTGGGCGCTGGCTCAAGACGAAAAAACTGCGGGATTTGGTCATTGCAACCAAGGGCCGCTTCCCTATGGGCGATGGTCCGAACCATATCGGGCTGTCGCGCAAGCATCTGTCCGAAGCGCTCGAAGCCTCGCTGCGCCGGCTCGGGGTCGAGCAGATCGACCTCTACCAGATGCACGCCTGGGACGCCCTGACGCCGGTCGAGGAAACCCTGCGCTTTCTCGATGACGCCATCAGCGCGGGCAAGATCGCCTATTACGGCTTTTCGAACTTCCTGGGCTGGCAGCTCACCAAGGCCGTCTGGATCGCCAAACTGCAGGGCTTTGCGCCACCAGTGACCCTCCAGCCGCAATACAACCTGCTTGTCCGCGACATCGAGCACGAAATTGTCCCGGCCTGCCAGGACGCAAACATGGGTCTGCTGCCCTGGTCTCCGCTCGGCGGCGGCTGGCTCTCGGGCAAGTACAAGCGCGACCAGATGCCAACGGGCGTCAGCCGCCTGGGTGAAAACCCCAAGCGGGGCATGGAGGCCTATGAGGCCCGCAATGCGCAATCGCGCACCTGGGAGGTCATCGGGGCCGTCGAAGACATAGCCAAGGCCCGAGGCGCTAGTATGGCGCAGGTTGCCCTGGCCTGGACGGCCGCACAGCCTGCGGTGACCTCAGTGATCCTGGGCGTCCGCACCGAGCAGCAGCTCAACGACAATCTTGGTGCCGCAGACTTGGTCCTGACGGCTGAGGAAGTGGATCGACTGAACGCAGCCAGCAAGCCGGATATGTCCGACTACCCTTACGGTGTTGGAGGCGTCAATCAGCGCCACCGCAAGATCGAAGGCGGCCGCTGAGTCACTAAGTGCGGCCCCGTGCATCCATGCCGGGGCCGTATTCACACTTGCTTGAGGGACAGCAAAAGTGATGTCTATGCGGCAAATGACCGACATCGCTGCTGCCCTGATTCCCGATTTTGACCTGACCGCCCACAACACCCTGGCGCTGCGGGCCCGCTCACGCTTCGGCGTAATGATTGATCAGCCCACACTGTTGCCGGCCCTCTTCGACCATGCCGCCGCGCAGAACCTGCCGGTGCGGGTCCTCGGTGGTGGCAGCAATGTCGTGCTGGCGCCCGAATACGATGGGATCACGGCCCTGCTCACCTTGCCGGGGCGCAAGATCATCGATCAGACAATCCAAGGCACCCTGATCGAAGCCGCCGCAGGCGAAACTTGGCACGATTTCGTGCTGTGGACGGTGGACCAGGGCCTGGGTGGCCTGGAGAATCTGGCGCTTATTCCAGGCACGGTCGGTGCCGCGCCGGTACAAAATATTGGTGCCTATGGGGCTGAACTGGCCGATATCTTTCACTCACTAAGCGCCTATGACCGGGCCACTGGCGCCACATTGACATTTGGCAAGGACGAGTGCGCTTTCGGCTATCGCGACAGCATTTTCAAACGGCATCCGAACCGATACGTCGTTCTTGCCGTCCGCTTCGCCCTAACCGCGACCTGGACACCCAATCTGGGGTTCGCCGGTCTTTCTGATCTCGCCGGTTCGAAGGAAATCAGCCCTCGCACGGTCATGGATCGTGTTATCGAGTTGCGCACCAGCAAGCTCCCCGACTGGCGAGAAACACCCAATGCCGGCTCCTTTTTCCAGAACCCGATTGTCACGACGACTGAAGCCGGCCCGGTTCTGGATGATTTTCCATCCGCACCCTGCTATCCGCAGCCTGATGGCAGGGCAAAACTCTCGGCCGGCTGGCTGATCGAGAAATCCGGTCTCAAGGGCTACCGCTTGGGCCCGGCGGGCATCTCCGAGCGCCACGCGCTGGTTCTCGTCAATCATGGTGGCGCGCAGCAGGCAGACATTGCCGCTCTTGCCGGCCACATCAAGCAAACCGTTCAGACCCGGTTCGGCATTGCGCTGCACGAAGAACCCATCTTTCTCTAGCTGTAGCGCAGCGCCACCAATTGCCCGCTCGACCATTCGATCTGCCCGCCGATGTCGAGTTCGAGCAGCAGGATCTGCATGGCCTGCGGCGCGATACCGGTCTGGGCGATCAGCTCGTCGACGTCCACCGGCGTCGTGCTCAGCGCCTGCAGCAATTTGCTCCGGTCATCCGGCGCCGGCTCATTCTGCTCGGCGGCTTCGTCCGGCTGCCACTCCGGCTCGAACAGGGCATGGCGGGCAGGGTCTGCGCTACTCACCACCTCGATGATATCCGCTGCACTGGTGACGAGTCGCGCGCCCTGCTGGATCAGCAGATTGCCGCCCTCGGCCCTCGGATCGAGCGGCGAGCCGGGCACCGCAAAAACATCGCGATTCTGTTCGAGGGCCAGTCGTGCGGTAATCAGCGAGCCCGAGCGCTTGGCCGCCTCGACCACAACCACGCCGAGCGACAAACCCGAAACCAGCCGGTTACGCCTGGGAAAATCACGGGACCGGGGCTCCCAGCCTAGGGGCATCTCGGTCAGCAAGGCACCGCCATTATCGAGAATGTCGTGCGCAAGCGGAATATTCTCCTCGGGATAGATGCGATCAAAGCCCCCCGCGAGGACGGCAATCGTCCCCGTCTCCAGGCTAGCCCGATGCGCCGCGGCATCAATCCCCCGCGCAAGTCCCGACACCACGCTATAACCGCTCGCGCCAAGATCGCCCGCCAGCACACGGGTCATCTTGACCCCGGCGCTCGAGGCATTGCGTGCCCCGACGATACCCACTGTGCGGCGCCAATCCAGCCGTTCGCCCCCCGCCAAGGTCAACAATGGCGGGGCCCCGGAAATCTGCAGCAAATGTTCGGGATAGCCGGGCTCCCCTTGCCCGACCAGACGGGCGCCGTAGCGGTCGAGACCGGCGACTTCGTCCTCTGCCCGGGCCTGGCTGATCGCCTGCATCGGACGCCCCGCCTTGGCGCTGATATCTGGGAGCGCCTCCAGCGCCGCTTCCGCCGATCCAAACCGATTGAGCAACTGCCGAAAAGTCACCGGCCCGATATTTTCAGTGCGGATCAACCGCAGCCAGGCGATGCGTTGGGCGGGCGTCAGATCTCTGGTCACCCGTCCCGCCTGCATCAGCTAGCCTTTTTGTCGCTACCAATGGTCGGCTCGGTCCCCTTGAGCAGGCGAGCGATATTCTCCCGGTGCTGGAAGAACAGGAGCAACGCCAAGCCTGTCACCACCAAGGCCAGTCGCTCACCATTGAACACATAGGCAAAAATCGGCGCCGTCGCTGCGGCCGTCAGAGCGGCAATCGACGAAATCTTGCGGGTAAAGGCAATCAACAGCCACACAGCGCAGAAAATCAGTCCGGCAGGCCAGCTCAGCGCCAGAAGGGAGCCGATCATCACGGCCACCCCCTTGCCGCCCTTGAAACCAATCCAGGCCGGAAAGCAATGGCCTAAAAAGGCACCCAGCGCGGCAAACCGAGCAGCATCTTCACCCCAGAAGTAGCGCGCGATCAGAATGGGCGCGACGGCCTTGAGCGCATCGAGCACCAGCGTCGCTGCCGCGATGGGGCGATTGCCGGTGCGCAGCACATTGGTCGCACCGATATTGCCTGAACCAATGGATCGGATGTCACCCATGCCCGCCGCGCGGGTCAGGATCAGGCCAAACGGGATCGAGCCTGAAAGGTAGCCCAGCACCAGTGCGTAGATCAGCGGCAGTATTTCGGCGGGCATGAAGCGACCCTCTCCTCAAGGCGTTGCGCCAAGGTCTAGCCTCTCAACACACGATGTCACAAGAGGGTGAACCGATTTGCGCACCGCCGCATGGCTCCCCTGGTTTGGCAAAGCGCCGCCGATCCCCTACATAGGAGGCAATTTTCAGAAACACCCTATTCATGGCCAAATCCCAAAAACCAAAGAATACCTCCGGTCCCAAACGCCCTCGCCTGCCCGTGGCCGAGCGGCTCCCCACGCGCGAGCAATTGCTCGAAGCTTTGGCCCAGGAAGACAATATCAAGGGCAAACGCGACCTGGCCAAGGTCTTCGGCATACGCGGTGATATGCGACGTCCCTTCAAGGCCATGCTGGCCGAGCTTGAAGGTGAAGGCGTCATCACGCGCACCCGCAAGGCACTCCGCCGTACCGCCGCCCTGCGCCATGTCACCGTGCTCGATATTCCCGGCGATGCCGACCCTGACGACTTGCACGCCTTCCCCGCGCAGTGGAACCCGGAAGAAGGTGAAATGCCGCGCGTTCGCGTGCTGGTTGGCCCGCATGCCCGCGTCGTCCCCGCCCCCGGAGACCGCATTTTGGCCCGGATCGATGCGGGGGAGGACGCGGTTCCGGACTACACGGCCAAACCGATGAAGGTGCTCGACAAGCCACGCCGCGCCCATATCGGAATCGTCCGAAAGGATGAAGACGGCGCCCGCCTGATCCCGGTGGACCGCAAGCAGAAGGAAATGCGCATCGCCATGGGCGACCTCGGCGAGGCCGCAGATGGCGATCTGGTGGAAGTGGAGGTGAAATTCTCCGGCCGCCTGATGATCCCGCGTGCCCGCGTCACCACAGTTATCGGCAATCCGCACTCGGAAGGCGCCATCTCGCTGATCGCCATCCACAACCTCGAAATTCCCCATGTCTTTCCGCAAAGCGTGATCCGCGAAGCAGATGAGGCCAAGGAAGCCACCCTCAAGGGCCGCGAGGACTGGCGCGACCTGCCTCTCATCACCATTGATCCGGCAGACGCAAAGGACCACGACGACGCGGTCCACGCCGCTCCGGACGATGACGAGAAAAACCAGGGTGGCTATGTGGTTACAGTCGCCATTGCAGACGTGGCGGCCTATGTGAGGTCCGGTACGGCACTCGATCGCGAAGCCTATCTGCGCGGCAACTCGGTCTATTTCCCAGACCGTGTCGTCCCCATGCTGCCCGAGCGCATTTCCAACGAGCTATGTTCGCTCAAGGAAGGTGTGCCCCGCGCGGCTCTCGCCGTACGTATGGTGCTCGGCGCTGACGGCCGCAAGAAGAGCCACAGCTTCCATCGCATTCTCATGCGCTCTGCCGCCAAACTGTCCTACCAGCAGGCCCAGGAGGCGATCGATGGCAATCCCGACGATCAGACCGGCCCATTGCTTGATCCCATCCTCAGGCCTCTGTGGGATGCCTATACGGCTATGGCCTCGGCCCGTGACCAACGTGGCCCCCTTGACCTCGACCTGCCGGAACGCAAGATCCTGCTCGACGAGAAGGGGTTGGTGCGCGACATTCACGTGCCCGAACGCCTGGAGGCCCACCGGCTAATCGAGGAATTGATGATTGCCGCCAATGTGGCAGCCGCAGAAACGCTCGAGCAGAAGCGCAGCGAACTGCTCTATCGCGTACACGACGAGCCTTCTTCCGAAAAGCTCCAGGCCCTGCGTGAATTTCTCGGCAGTCTCGATATTGCCGTCAAGAAATCCGACAGCGTGCGCGCGGCTGACTTCAACGGCATTCTCCATCAGGCGCGCAAGGCCGGGAATATCGAGCAGGTCAGCGAGATGGTGCTGCGCAGCCAGGCGCAAGCAGAGTACTCAGCCGAGAATTACGGGCATTTTGGCCTTAATCTTGATCGCTACGCTCATTTCACCTCGCCTATCCGCCGCTATGCCGACCTGATCGTGCACCGCGCCCTGGTCAGCGCCCTGGGATTGGGCGACGACGGGCTGACGGATCAGGAAGCAAGCAAGCTCACCGGCATCGGCCAACACATCTCGGCCACCGAGCGCCGCGCCATGCTGGCCGAGCGGGAAACCTCCGACCGCCTTCTCGCCCAGTTCCTGGCCGAACGCATTGGCGCCCGGTTCATGGGCCGGGTCTCCGGCATTACCCGTTCGGGTCTCTTCATACGCCTGCTTGAAACCGGCGCAGACGGCTTCATCCCCGCTTCGACTCTCGGCCAGGACTATTACCGCTTTGTCCAGGAACGCCAGGCAATGATTGGCGAGCGCACCGGCGAAACCTTCACTTTGGGGGACCGCGTTGAAGTGCGTCTGCTCGAAGCTGCACCGGTGGCCGGCGCCCTGCGCTTTGAGCTCCTGTCCGAAGGCAAGCGCGGCAATCCGCCATCTGGCAAACGCCTGCGCAAAGGCGCACCTAGAAGCTTCGGCCCCAAAGGCCGGAGAAAGAGGTAACTGATGACCGATCAGACCCGTCTTCTCGACGAGCGCAGCGTACCTAACGCCATGTGGCGCGGCACGCTCTGCCGCTGTCCCCATTGTGGTCAGGGCAAGATGTTCCGTGCCTATCTCAAAACGGCCGAACAATGCGATGTGTGCGGCGAGGAACTCAGCCACCACCGGGCCGATGATTTTCCGCCCTATATCGCCATCACCATTGTGGGCCACATCATCGTCTTCCTGATGCTGCATCTGGACATGACCTATCACGTCCAGCCCATCACCTATGTGGTGACCATGGTGCCGCTCGCAATTGTCCTGCCACTGGCCATGCTGCCCTCAATCAAGGGTGCCATTGTCGGCCTGCAATGGGCCAATCGCATGTATGGATTCGGCACCGGACAACGCGATTGATCACCCGAAGGAACTGCCTTCCTTCGCCTTGACCAGTTCTCGCGGGCGGAAACGCAACGCTGACCAGGTGTCATCCAGAGCCACCACCCGCACAGGCCGCCACCCGGCGGCATCGAGGCGATCCCAGCCCAGATCTCGGCTTAGACCTGCCGCTTTGGCTTGTCGCCCCTTGCGATAAGCCACCCAGAGCAGACCGTCATACGGCATATGCGCCAGTATCCTTGGCATGAGTGCCTGAACGTCTGCGGCGGCGTCGAAAAATACCAATACGCCGTCATAACCGTCCGCTTCGCGGACAATCTCAACCTCTGCGCCAGCGGATATCTCCGCCGCAAGAGCCCTGGGAACATTGACGAGCCAGAGCTTGGCCCCGGACTTGATCTGCAACTTCTTGAGCAGGGTGGTTGGTGCTGTCATATCAAGTCTCCTCGCCTCCATCCTATCACTTGACATCCTGCCGCAAATCCGTAGTTTGCGCCCAAATTCCGGCGCTGCCCCGCTGCAGCGCTTTTCGCTTTGTGAAGGACTTCAGAAATGGCCAAGGCCGCCACCATCAAGATCAAGCTCGTCTCGACGGCCGATACCGGCTTTTTCTACGTGACCAAGAAGAACGCCCGCACCCAGACTGAGAAGCTGGCGTTCAAAAAGTACGACCCGGTCGTGCGCAAGCATGTTGAATTCAAGGAAGCCAAGATCAAGTAATCTGGCGTTCCCGGTCTGAATGAACAACCCCCCGCAAGCGATTGCGGGGGTTTTGTTTTGTGCCCTTCAGGTCGCACGCGCGTTTGCATCCCCACTCCTCATACAAGTGCCTGTCGGCCAATGCACAAGGAATGGGGCGTCACTGCGTCCACAGGCGACTGTGCACAACGCGTCCAACTCTGATGGTAAAGAGTGGCTGGTCCGGAGCGGCATGTCGAAGAGGCCACTCTGTCCGCGTCCGGACCAACCGCCCTACGGAACTCAGGAGTTGCGGCGGACCTGAGATGGGCCGTAGGGAGCGAGCGGTATTGGGATATCTCCCAAGACCGTCTGAAGTGAACCTAGTCCCAACCCGGTCAAAGGCCAAGCGAATCCCGCATCGGGACGCCATCAACCACTTGTTAATTATAACGAATAACCCTAACGGCGAGCATTTTAGCAAACGGCCGTCATGCCGCGTCGAAAATGACCCGGTTCCGGCCCTCGCGCTTGGCCCGGTACAACGCAACATCGGCGCGCTTGACGAAGGTCTCCGGCGTATCAGCCTGGCTCTCCTTGAGCGCCACACCGGCCGAAACCGTAACCGATAGCGGACGGGTCGACCCAACCTCGAACGGCTTTTCCGCCATCGATTGGCGCACGCGTTCGGCAACCGCCTCTGCCTGCCCGGTGTCCGTATCAGGCATCAGAACCACGAACTCTTCGCCACCAAACCGGCAGGCTAGGTCCACGCCCCGGATATTGCGCTTGAGGCGGGCAGCAAATTCCCGCAACACCGCATCGCCCACATCGTGGCCGTGATTGTCGTTCACCGCCTTGAAGTGATCGATATCCAGGATCATCAGCGCAATGTCTCGATCCTGCTCCTGCGCCTTGCTCAGCATGACATTCAGGTGCCGATCAAAGTAGCGCCGATTGTAGAGACCGGTCAGTTCATCCGTGACCGCCAGGGCCATGGTATTGTTGACGCTTTCGCGCAATTCCATCGCATAGCGGTGCCGGCGAACTTGGGTTCGTACCCGCGCCTGCAGCTCGTTTCGCTCCACCGGACGGTTGATATAGTCGTTGACGCCCAGATCGAGCGCCCGAACCACGCGCGGTTTATCGGCACTATCGGCCATCAGAATGATAGGGAGATTTCTCGCATGGTCCACGGTGCGAATCTGCGAGCTGACGCGCAGCGGATCAAAATCGTCCAGACTCATGCTGACCAGGGCCAGCTCATAGCCGCCCCCGGCGACCTGAAACACAGCGTCAGCCGGTTCTGTCAGAATATCGACCTTGTGTTCCGCCGAGAGATAACCCTGGATGCGTTCTGCGTGACGTCTGTCGGTATCAATGATCAGCACCGAACCTTCGCTGGCCGAAATGCTGTCCATGGCGCGCAGGGCGTCTTCAACGGCGATCTGCTGACCGGTCAGGGCTCGCGCGCGCAATTCATCGGTCAGCGACTTGAGCCGGACCAGGCTCTTTACCCGTGCCATGAGCTGGGTGTCGTCCACCGGCTTGGTCAGGAAATCATCGGCGCCCGCCTCGAGACCTTGAACCCGGTCCGAGGACTGGTCGAGCGCCGTGATCATCAGCACGGGCAAATGATGTGTCTTGGGATTGGCCTTGAGACGCCGGCAGACCTCGAACCCGTCCATTTCCGGCATCATCACGTCGAGCAGGACGATGTCGACATCCTGGCTATTACATATATCCAGCGCCAGGGACCCGGAACTTGCGGTCAGGACCTCATAATATTCCGCGCTCAGCCGCGCCTCGAGCAGACGAACATTGGTTGGAATATCGTCGACGATAAGAACACGCGCGGTCACTGCACTACCCCGGATTGGAACGGACTGCCAGCATCTCCTCGCTGGCTTCAAGCTCGCCGCAACCGGTCATCCATCCCATGGCGCCGGTCAGGCAGGCCCAATGTAGTGCGCAATGGTTTCCAGAAAGTGAGACACCGAGATCGGCTTGGAAATGTATCCCTCGCAGCCGCCCTGCAGGATGCGTTCTTCATCACCCTTCATGGCAAAGGCTGTCACGGCTACCACAGGAATATGGGCAAGCTCATCATCGTCCTTGAGCCATTTGGTGACCACCAGCCCCGAGACTTCCGGAAGCTGGATATCCATCAGGATCAGATCCGGCATATGCGCTCGGGCAAGATCCAGCGCCTCCATGCCGTTGCGCGTCTGGATCACCGCGTATCCGCGTGATTCCAGGAGATCGTTGAAGAGCTTCATGTTCAGCTCGTTGTCTTCTACGATCATCACAGTCTTGGGCATTCTACCTCGCTTGGGCACCGCTGGGCGTCCGGGGCCTGAAAACTCTGGTCAGCCCTTGGACAGACCTTCGCATTCACCTGCATTCTGGGCTAGCATTCAAACTCTAACAAAACACCAAGTGAGACCGCCCCGTGCCAGCATCCGACCGCTCCGCACCCAATATTTCTACCCTAGCGGACATGTGCCTGGGCTTTCTTGCGGAAAATCCGGAAGAACTGCTTGGCTTCATGCAGCATGCCGGCCTCACACCCGACGCTTTGCGCGCCGCTATTGGCTCGGATCGGCTGCAGCTCGGCCTCATCGACTACTTTGCCGCAAATGAACCGATTCTGCTCGCCTTGTGCGCAAACTCGGGCACCACTCCGGAGCAGTTCATGCGCGCCTGGCATCGCCTGAACCAAGTGGACTAACATGGCGACCGACTGGTTTTGCCGCGATTGTCTGCAGGCCGGATCCTCAACTCCTGTTCCAGGCCGTTGCCCGGCCTGCGGTTCACCACGCTTGCGGAGCCATCATGAGCTCTTTGCGCTCTCTATCGCCCATGTCGATTGCGATGCCTTTTACGCTTCCGTCGAAAAGCGGGACGACCCTTCGCTGCGCGACAAGCCGCTGATCATCGGGGGTGGCCAGCGCGGTGTGGTCTCCACCTGTTGCTATATCGCTCGCCAATCGGGTGTGCGCTCGGCCATGCCCATGTTCAAGGCGCTCGAGCTTTGTCCGGACGCTGTCGTCATCAGGCCCAACATGGCCAAATATGTCGATGTCAGCCGCCAGATCAGGCGGCATATGGATGCGTTGACGCCCTTGGTAGAGCCGATCTCCATTGACGAGGCCTTCCTTGACATGACCGGCACCGAGCGCGTGCACAAGGCGCCCCCTGCCCTGAGCCTGGCCCGCTTTGCCCTGTCCATCGAGCAGGAGATTGGCGTCACCATCTCGGTCGGCCTCAGCCACAACAAGTTTCTCGCCAAGGTTGCGTCCGATCTCGACAAGCCCCGCGGCTTTGCGGTCATCGGCGCCGCTGAAACGCTGGAATTCCTCGCCCCCAAGCCCATCAATCTGATCTTTGGCGTCGGCAAGGTCTTTTACGAAACGCTGAAGAAGGATGGCTACCACACCATCGGCCAGCTCCAGCAGGAGGACCCGACCCGCCTCATCCGGCTCTATGGAGAATCGGGCGCCCGGCTTGCGCGGCTGGCACAGGGCCAGGATGCCCGGCGCGTCTCCAATGATGGAGACATGAAGACAGTCTCCTCCGAAACAACCTTCTCCCGCGATCTGACAGGTCTGGAAGAGCTGTCCACCGAACTGCTGCAATGTTCGGAGCGCCTCTCCGAACGTCTCAAAGCCAAGGGCTTGGTTGGCGACACGGTCACAATCAAGCTCAAGACGGCCGGATTTAAGTTGCGCACACGCGCTCGACATCTGATGATGCCAACACAGCTTGCCAATGTTCTTTACGAGACAGGCACGAGCCTATTGACGCGGGAGGTGGACGGCACGCCGTTTCGCCTCATCGGCATCGGGGTTTCGGGCTTGGCCCCAGCAGACGGATCAGACCCCGGCGACTTGCTGGAACCCCAGGTTGCAAGAAAAGCTGCCGCCGAGCGGGCCATGGATAAGGTTCGCACCAGATTTGGGCGTACCGCCGTTGTTCGCGGCAAGCTATATAGCACTAGGCCCACGACTCCTCTGGGCCCGATATCCGAAGAAGAAGCAGACGACCTCGAAGGCAAGACCAAATGACCGACCCGATCGAAAAGCTCCGCGAATATGGCTATGAGCTGCCCGCACCCAAGGCACCAGTGGCCAGTTATGTGCCCGTCAATCGTAGCGGCAACCTGCTCTATGTTTCCGGCCAGCTCTCCAGCAACGAGAATGGCGTAGTGCAGGGCCTCCTGGGTGACAACATGAACGTCGTCCAGGGTGGCAATGCCGCTGAACTGTGCGCCGTCAACATTCTGGCCCAGATTGAGCACACGGCCGGCGTGCCACTGCACGAGATCAAGAAGATCGTGAAGCTGACGGTCCTGGTGGCCTCGACTTCCGACTTTTTCGAACAGCATCTGGTGGCTAATGGCGCCTCCGACCTTCTGGTCAACGTGTTGGGCGACAAGGGCAAGCACGCCCGTGCCGCATTCGGCGTAGCTGCTCTTCCCATGGGCGCAGCCGTCGAGATCGAGGCAGTCGTCGAGGTTTAGCACCATCGCCCCGGTTGCGACCGGGGCACCGTCTCCCCATATCGCTCAGACACGTTCCAAGGCCTGCCAACGAAGTGTCCGAAACCCAATACACTGCCACTATCCATCCCAGCACCGCATCCATTCCAGCTTCGGTGTGGAACGGTCTGGCGCCCGCCACCGATGGCGCAGTCGACAATCCGTTTCTTGATCACGCCTTCTTCCTGGCACTTGAGGAGTCCGGCTGCGCCACCGGCCAGACCGGCTGGCAGGCCCAGCACATCCTGCTCACCGACGGAACAAACACACCAGTCGGCCTTCTTCCGCTATTCCTGAAATCGCACTCCATGGGCGAATATGTCTTCGACCATGGCTGGGCCAATGCGCTTGAGCGGGCCGGCGGCCATTACTATCCCAAACTGCAGGGCTCGGTGCCATTTACACCGGCGACCGCCCCCAAACTGCTTGTGCCCTCACACAGTCTGGAAGCACAGGCCGCGCTCCTTTCGACGGCACAGCAACTGGCCGGTCGGCACGATGCATCTTCGATCCACCTTACCTTCGTGCCGGAACTGGAGGCCGAACTGGCGGGGTCGCTCGATTGGCTGCGCCGCGTCGATACCCAGTTCCATTGGCACAATCGGAACTACGGGAGTTTCGAGGAATTCCTCGAAACCCTCTCGTCCCGCAAACGCAAGACCATCCGCCGGGAGCGCCGCGATGCGCTGGCGGATGGTCTGGAAGTCCGCTGGCTTTCAGGCAGCGATATCCGGGAGCACCACTGGGACGCCTTCTATGCCTTCTATGAAGATACCGGCGCCCGCAAATGGGGCCGTCCCTATCTCAATCGCACCTTCTTTTCACTCCTCAGCCAGTACATGGCCGATCGCGTCGTGCTGATGCTGGCCTATGATGGCGACACCCCAATTGCCGGGGCCATCAATTTTCGTGGCAAGGACGCGCTTTATGGCCGCAATTGGGGCGCCACGCGTGACGTACCGTTTCTGCATTTCGAGGTCTGCTACTACCAGGCCATCGACTATGCCATTGCCCACAAGCTTGCCGTGGTCGAAGCTGGTGCGCAGGGTGAACACAAGCTGGCACGTGGCTACGAACCCGTCTTGACCCACTCTATCCACTGGATCGCTCATCCGGGTCTCAGGAACGCTGTCGCTGATTATCTCGAAGACGAGCGTCCGGCGATCGTACAGCAGCAGGAGCTGCTTGAAGGCTTCACGCCGTTCCGCAAGGGCGAGCGCCAGGAGCGATAGTTTTCAGCCCTTCTCGGCCTTGACCAGGGAGCCAATCCCTTGCCATGCCTACTAGGCAGCAGGAGTACACCGCATGACCTATGATCCCGCAAACATCTTCGCAAAAATCCTCAAGGGCGAACTGCCCTGCCACAAGGTCCATGAGGACGAGAACGCGCTGGTGATGATGGACATCTTCCCCCAGTCCAAGGGACATGCCTTGATCATCCCCAAGGTCGCCTCGCGCAACCTGCTCGACGCCAATCCCGCCACCTTGTCCTCGGTCATGCCGCTGGTGCAGCGCGTTGCCAAGGCCGTCAAGGCGGCCACCAAAGCCGATGGGGTTCGCCTGGTCCAGTTCAACGAAGCGCCAGCGGGACAAACTGTCTTCCACCTGCACTTCCACATCATCCCGGTTTATGAAGGCGTGGCGTTGGGCACCCATGGCGGCGGGAAAGCCGACGACGCAGAACTGGCCGCACTCGCCAAAGACATTGCGGCCCATCTCTGACGCGCCATGACACCGGCCCGTCATCTCGCCCTTGGCATGGTGCTGACCGCCACGGCAGGCCTTGTTGACGCGGTAGGGTTCATCGAACTGGGTGGATATTACACGTCCTTCATGAGCGGCAACACAACCCAGGGCGGCGCAGCGCTGGTGGACGGCTCCTGGCCAATCGTCCTGCTGACCGCCTCACTCATTGTGCTGTTCTTCATTGGCAGCGTCCTTGGCAATTTGCTGGCCATCTCCACTCCACGCTGGGGGCCGGCAGCGGTCAGCTTCGCTGTCCTGCTTGGGGTCGCGCTGACCTTGGCCCTTGCTCTGGGCGGTCTTCCAGCCAGTCAGGCCATGCTTGTGCTCGCCGCAACCGCCGGGGCGCAGAACGCAATTCTGCCCATGCGCGGCGCCGTCCGACTTGGCGCCACCTTCGTCACCGGCACCCTCTATATGGCCGGTCAGGATCTGGCACTTGCTCTAAGGGGTGCCGCGCCCAAGCTGCGCTGGCTGCAACACTTGGCGATCTGGTTTGGTTTGTTCGGCGGCGCAGCCCTTGGTGCCCTGCTCTACCGCATCGTCGGCGTTCACACACTTTTTTTGGCTGTGGCGATCTACACTGCCTTTGCACTCACCCATCTTTGGGCCGGCAGCAGATCGGCAACATGAAAAGGGCCGGAATCGCTTCCGGCCCTTCTGATCTTCAACGCAACACAAACCTCAGTTCTTGTCCGCAGTCGCCTTTGGTTTCTTAGGCTTCGGCAGAGCCTTGGGCTTTGCCGGCCGCGGCGGTACAGCCACCAGCTCCAGCTTGGCTTCAGTGCCTTCGCCCACCACCGCCACTGTCACCGAACCACCATTGACCAATTCGCCGAACAGTACCTGATCGGCCAGCGGCTTCTTGACGTGCTCCTGGATCACCCGGCCCAGCGGGCGAGCACCCATGCGCTCATCATAGCCATGCTCGGCCAACCAGTCGGCCGCCTCGGGCGTGAGGTTGATCGTCACGCCACGTTCGGCCAACTGGCCTTCGAGTTGCAACACAAACTTCTCGACCACCCGGCGCACCACTTCACGTGGCAGCGGCGCAAACGAAATGATCGCATCCAGGCGGTTGCGGAACTCTGGGCTGAAGGTGCGGTTGATCGCCTCCTCGTCGTCGCCCTGTTCGCGCTTGCGGCCAAAGCCGATCGGCGCGCGCGCCAGTTCTGCCGCACCGACATTGGACGTCATGATCAGGATGACATTGCGGAAATCCACCGCCTTGCCATTATGGTCAGTCAGCTTGCCGTGGTCCATCACCTGCAGCAGCACGTTGTAAAGGTCCGGATGGGCTTTCTCGATCTCGTCGAGCAACACCACGCAATGCGGATGCTGGTCGACGCCATCGGTCAGCAGCCCGCCCTGATCGAACCCGACATAGCCCGGAGGCGCACCTAGCAACCGGCTGATCGTGTGGCGTTCCATATATTCGGACATGTCGAAGCGCAGCAGTTCCACGCCGAGCGTGTCGGCCAACTGCTTGGCGACCTCTGTCTTGCCGACACCGGTCGGACCGGTAAACAGATACGAACCTATCGGTTTCTCCGGTTCGCGCAGACCAGCACGCGCCAGCTTGATCGCCGAGGACAGCGCTGTAATGGCGTCATCCTGCCCGAACACCACGGTCTTGAGGCTCTGTTGCAGTCCCGACAGCAGTTCGGCATCAGACTTGGACACCGATTTGGGTGGAATGCGCGCAATCGAGGCAATCGTGGTCTCGATATCCTCGACATCGATGGTCTTCTTGCGCTGGTCCTCGGGCAGCAGCATCTGGCTGGCCCCAGTCTCGTCGATCACGTCAATCGCCTTGTCCGGCAGCTTGCGATCTGTGATGTAGCGTGCGCTCAGCTCCACCGCAGCCTTGAGGGCCTCATCGGTATATTTGAGCTTGTGGAACTCTTCAAAATAAGGTCGCAGCCCTTTGACTATCTCGATGGCATCGGGAACAGTCGGCTCATTGACGTCGATCTTCTGGAAGCGGCGCACCAGAGCGCGATCCTTCTCGAAGAACTGGCGGTATTCCTTATAGGTGGTCGAACCGATGCAACGGATCGCCCCGCTCGCCAAAGCGGGCTTGAGCAGGTTCGAGGCATCGAGCGCGCCGCCCGAAGTGGCACCGGCACCGATCATGGTGTGGATCTCGTCGATGAAGAGCACCGCATTTGGCATCTTCTCGAGTTCCTTCATCACCGCCTTCAGCCGCTCCTCGAAGTCTCCGCGATAGCGGGTACCGGCGAGCAGCGCGCCCATGTCGAGCGCGTAGATGACTGCTTCCTTGAGCACCTCAGGCACATCGCCTTCAATGATCTTGCGTGCCAGACCTTCGGCGATAGCCGTCTTGCCAACACCCGCGTCACCGACATAGAGCGGATTGTTCTTCGAACGGCGGCACAAAACCTGAATGGTCCGGCGCAATTCGGTGTCGCGCCCGATCAGAGGGTCAATCTTGCCGGCCCGGGCCTTCTCGTTGAGGTTGACGCAGAAATCGGCCAGCGCCGAACTCTTCTTGGCGTCCGCACCACCTTCGGAATGCGCTTCACCCTCCTCGGCGCCATGCACCTTGCGCTCTTCGCTCGGGCCGGACTTGGTAATGCCGTGAGAGATGAAATTGACCGCGTCAAGCCGGCTCATGTCCTGCTGTTCCAGGAAATAGGCCGCGTGGCTTTCGCGCTCTGCAAAAATGGCAACAAGCACGTTGGCACCCGTAACCTCTTCGCGACCGGATGACTGCACGTGAATGACCGCGCGCTGGATCACGCGCTGGAAAGCAGCGGTCGGTCGTGCATCCTGGCCGTTCTGCACGACGAGGCTGTCCAGTTCTTCATTGATGAAATCTTCGAGGTCACTCTTGAGCGCGTCGATATCGACGTCGCACCCGGTCAGCACGGCCAGCGTATCGCGGTCGTCTGTCAGGGCCAGAAGCAGGTGCTCGAGCGTGGCAAACTCATGGTTGCGCTCACGGGCCAGGTTCATCGCCTGGTGCAGGGCCTTTTCGAGTCCGCGCGAAAATGAGGGCATATGATGTTCCTACTGTTTTTCCATCACGCATTGCAGCGGATGCTGGTTCTTGCGTGCCGTATCCATCACGCGGGTCACCTTGGTCTCGGCAACCTCGTATGGATATACGCCGCACTCACCGACCCCCTTCTGGTGAACGTGCAGCATGATGCGCATGGCGTCTTCACGTGACTTGTTGAAGACGTCCTGCAGCACCAGAACGACGAATTCCATCGGCGTGTAGTCGTCGTTGAGCAGCAGAACCCGATACAGGTTCGGCCTCTTAGTCTTGGGACGCGTCTTTGTCACCGTCCCGGTTTCGAAATCGGCGTCGTTCCCGCCCGGGCGGCCAGGTTCGCCATCCTTGGGACCGGCATGAACGCGCGATTGCGTCAGAAGCCAGCTTGTGGACGGCACATTTTCTTTGGGCAGCATGGGAGTCACAGTCATGGCAGTCGCTCTGTCGCCAGAGGAAACGAAGCAGTTGGTTGGACCCATTATGTAGGCAAAATCGGCCCCGTGTTAAGGGCCATCCCTTCCCGAAAATGTGAGCGCTGCTGGCGACACCCCCTGGCCGGGCAAATCCCCGCTGCCCGAAGGGACTTCGCCACCTGCTTGTTGCCCCAAACAGACACGCCGCCAAAAAATGATTGCATTTTACGGATTCGTAACGGCGCCGCCCTAACCTCTGAAAAGGATGAATTTTACCGGTTTGGGGACACGCGAATTCATCCAGCGTCAAACGAGTAGCGTACGGGCCAGTTGCCCGATTGAGTAATTGGAGTACCGGGTGATTTTCCTGGCAAAGACCCCTTGGCGCACCACCTTTCTGCGTGCTGTCGCCACCATTTTCGTGACCTTCGCCCTTGGCCTGTCGGTCACGGCGCCCGCCCATGCCATCGAAAACCTGCGCAAATATGCCGGTGTTGTTGTCGACGCCAAGTCCGGCAAGGTTCTCTATGAGCATGAAGCCGACTCGCGGCGCTACCCGGCGTCTGTCGCCAAGGTCATGACGCTCTACATCCTGTTTCAGGAACTTCAGGCCGGCAATCTTAGCCTTTCGACCAAGATGACGGTGTCCCGCCACGCCGCCTCGGCAGTGCCCACCAAGCTGGGGCTGCGTGCTGGTTCCACCATTTCGGTCGAAGACGCGATGAAATCGCTGGTGACGCTTTCCGCCAATGACATGGCCCGTGTCATCGCAGAGCACATCTCGGGCACCGAATCCAAATTTGCCGAACGCATGACCGCAACTGCTCGCGCAATGGGTATGAGCAGCACCACTTATCGTAATGCCTCAGGTCTGCCCGATGGCGGCCAGATCACGACGGTGCGCGATCAGGCTATCCTCGGCATGGCGGTCTATCAGCACTTCCCTCAGTACTATGATCTGTTCCAGACCACCTCGTTCCGCTATGGCGGCAAGACCTATGGCAACCATAACCGCGTACTCGGCTATATGGGCGCCGTCGATGGCATTAAGACCGGCTATATCAACGCGGCAGGATCGAACCTGCTGACTGCTGCCCGCAAGGACAACCGCCACATCATCATTGTTGCTTTCGGTTTCAATTCGGCCGCGTCGCGCGACGAGAAGGTCCGCCAGCTTGTCTCGAGCTATCTGTCCAAGGGCCGTCGTGGGGACTATCTGCAGACTGCAATGGTTCCCGTACCGGGTCGCCAGGGCAACACCCAGTTCGCTCTTGCCCAGCCGCGCAAGCCGACCTTCGCCATGCCCACGCCAATGCCGGACTTCCGCCTAGCCGCACTGGTCGCTGCTAATGGCGCGCAGCCCCAGCAGACGCCGCAAGTGGCCGTGGCTTCTAACGCCCCTGTGACGCTGCCGACCCCGGTTCCGGCCGACCTGGGACTCTCGCCTGCGGTGCAGGCCGCCAATGTACTGGCGGCACCAACTCAGGCTACGCCCGACTATCCCAGCCAGGACGTCATCGGCGCATGGCTCAGTGAAACCTATAATCTGGGTGCGCCGCCGGCAGCTCTAGGCCAGACGCCTGCTTCCACACCCCTGCTGCCGCCCGCCAATGTATCCGGTGGCGCCGGACAGCCGGTTGACCTGATGCATTCGGGTTCGGTTGCCGACGCGGCCCCCATCAGTGGCTGGATTGTGCAGATCGGCGCCGGTCCGTCCGAAGACAGCGCCCGCTCCATGTTGTCCGATGCTGCCGGCAAGGTCGGCTCACTCGGCGACTTCCGTTCCTATGTCGAGCGGTTCGAAAAGAACGGCCAGGTTTTCTACCGCGCCCGTTTCGTGGGCTTCGGTGACCGTGATGCAGCGACCGATATGTGCAATCGCCTCAAGGACCAGGATCTGGCCTGCCTGGCGATGCAGGGCTGACGCAGGCATCGGACCGAAAAGCGCTACGCGGTTTCCGGGGTCGGCCGATGCGTGACTTGAGAATAACCGGCACGGCGGACCAACCGCCGACCGGGCTAGCGGGTCGGAAAGCTCCGGTCCACGGGGAAGCAATTGGTGCTTGTGTATGGAGTAGCCCAATGAGTGAACGCAGTGCTCTAGTCGAACTGGCCAACTTCATTGGCCGTTCTCCCCTCGCCTCACCCGACATGAAAGTGCGCAACAAGGCACTCAGCGGCATGACGGATCGCATGTTGCCGCGCCAGAAGCGCTCGGTCGGGGATCTGCTTGGGGTGGTCATGGCCCTGTCCGCGCGGACGCGCCGCATGGCCCACGACCCCGCCCGTGTCGAAATCGACGTGTTTTCACCGGATGGTCTGCGCGCCCTGCGTATGACGCTCGGCCAAGACTGAGGACGTAATTGCGGCGCCCTAAACCAGCGCCACGATTTCCTTGCGCTTCCAGACAAACTGGTACCAGCAGCCCTGCAGCACCATCATCGAGGTGAAGGAGGCTGCATAGGCAACCCAGATGCCGGTCAGCCCAAGACTGGTCTGGCTCAGCCAGATTGCGCCGGGCAGTTCGACCAGCAGAATGCACGCCACCGAGAGCATCATGGGCACATAGACCGTGCCGCTGGCCCGCATGATCCCAGAAAAGACCATGCTCCAGCCAAAGCAGACAATGCTCCACAACACGACATGCAATAGTGACTCGGTCAGCTCGACCACTGCAGGGTCCGTGATGAACAGCGCCACCAAATGCTGGCTGAACAGATAGGCCAGCAGGATCAGTCCACCCGTGATGATCAGGTTCAGCGTCAGGGCCGTCCGCGCAATTGCACCCAATTGTTCGTTCTGCCGTGCACCGATCGCCTGGGCGGCAAATATCGAAGCCGCAATGCCGATCGACATGGCCGGGAATTGCACATAGCTCATCACCTGCCCCAGCGCGCCATATGCTGCCGTAGCGTCTGATCCGAAGCGATTGACCAGGCCCACCACGACGATACCGGCACTGGACGCGATCACCATTTGCAGCCCGGCCGGAATGCCCAGCCGCAGGATCAGACCCAGCAGTTTGAAATCCGGGCGAAGGATAGCCGTCAGCAAAAGCCTGTCCGGCGCAAGTGGCATGCTGCGCGCACGCATGTAAAAGAACAGGAACACCAGAACTGAAACAAAGCCCGCGATCATGGCAACGGCAGCCGCATTCACCCCGATCTGCGGCAGGCCGAACCATCCCAGGATCAGCGCGGGCGTGACCACGAGACCCACCAGCAACGACATGATCAACGAAAACAGCGGCGTGATAGTATCGCCAACACCGCGAAGCACGGACGTTACCACCAGAAAAACGAAGAAGCCCGGCATGCCGATCAGAGCAATGCGCGAGTAACCCACCGAGAGTTGCAGGATGTTATCCGGCGCGCCCAGCACGACTAGAATCTGCTCCGCCCAGATTCCGCCGCCAATGGCGACCAGCAGTCCCAAGGCGATAGCCGCGGCCAGGGTTGTACCGGCCACCTGCTTGACCTTGTCGATGTTCTTGGCGCCCCAGGCCTGGCCGATCAGAACCGTGGAGCCTGCCGAGAGCCCGATGATGAAGCTCATCAGGAAGAACATCAGCGGAAAGAAGGTCGCGATGGCCGCCAGGGCCTCCACGCCGATCAGCTGCCCGACATAGATCGAGTTGATGGTGCCTGACAGGGCCTGCAGGATATTCGAGGCCATCAACGGAATCAGGAACAGGCTGAAACGCTGCCAGAGCGGTCTGGTTGGCAACGGGTCCATGAAGTTACTCCAGCTTCAATCCTACAATCTGGGTCACGCCTGGAACCCCGAAGCCGACTGGGACTGAGCAATATTCAGTCCGCCGGGGGGACCAATTCACACCGATTGCACGGTGCCGGCTGGACGGGCGCTGGAGACTGGGCAATGACAGTGGCTGCTGTACGCCGCAGGCCCTGAGGCGTCAATTGCTGATGGCCGATCATTCCGGCCGCTGATCGCACTATGACCCATAATCATCGGCTTCGGCCCGCAACCCATTGTTAGAAACCGTCCATGTCGCAGTCATCCGCTCTATCCAGCTCGACCATTGATCAGTTTCTTGCCGGAGCCCGGGCCTGTATCCCGGTTGCCATTTCCGTTGCCGCCTACGGCATGGTCTGGGGCATGCTGGCGCGCACGGCCGGGCTGAGCCTGCTTGAAGTGGTAATGATGAGCGGTCTGGTCTTTGCCGGTTCGGCCCAGTTTGTAGCACTCGATCTCTGGACGGCCACACCATCATCGCTTCCCGTTGGGCCGCTGGTTTTGGCCGCGCTGATCGTCAATCTGCGCTATCTTCTGCTCACCGCCACCCTGCGGCCCCTCTATCCATCCTCAAATCTCGGGCGCGGCGCGCTCAGTATGTATCTGGTTACAGACGAGAACTGGGCCATGACTGTTGCGGCCATGGCGCGCGGCGGTGGCAGCGTCGCCTTTCTCATGGGCGGCGGCGTCTTGGCCTGGGTCAGTTGGATGACCACAAATGTCACTGGGTTTGGGCTCGGCTCGGCAATTGATGATCCCTCCCGCTGGGGGTTGGATTTTGCCTTCACAGCGACCTTTTTGGCGCTGCTGCTGGGCATGTGGCGCGGCAAGGCCGACCTTCTGCCCTGGTTGGTAGCCGCCCTGGTTGCAATAGCCACAGAGAGCTCGTTTGACGGAAGTTGGCACATTCTGGCCGGCGGCCTGGCAGGAAGCCTCGCTGGCGCCATTTTGGAGGTGCGCAAGCATGCAGACCAGTCCTGAGGCGCTTATCGCCATTCTCGGCATGGCTCTGGTCACAATTGCCATCAAGGCAGGCGGCCTGCTGCTGGCTGACCGCTTGCCGCGTCAGGGGTTCGCTGCGGCCTGGCTGCGCCATATTCCAGGCGCTGTTCTTGCCGCACTGGTTGCACCCGCCCTAGTCACCGGCGGCCCCGCCGAAATGCTCGCGGCAATTGCGACCGGCGGCGTCTTCATCCTGACGAGAAATCTCTTCGCGGCCATGGCCGCAGGTGTGCTGACCGTCTTTCTGACGCGCCTGATGCTGGGCAGCTAGAGTTCAATCAGTTCTAGGAAATGGTGCCCCCCGCCGGACTCGAACCGGCACGCCTCGCAGCGGAGGATTTTGAGTCCTCTGCGTCTACCATTCCGCCAGAGGGGCACGGGCTGGGTTCCTAGCTTACAAGCAGCGACAGTGCAACAACTCCTCGCGACCAATTCGCCGTTTGCACAGATGCGCGCTCAGTCCACTAGGCTCTGGGGGGCGCTAAGGCTTGGGTCAAGAAACGTGCCGCCGCCACTGGGCCGGGTGGTCCTGAACGAACCACCATATTGTTGCTGCATCATTTGCTCGCGCTGGATGGCGTCGAACGCCTGAACATCCAGGCCAATCACCGAGGTCATCAGGTTGGGTCCGGTTCCCGGCTTGAACGCCTCAGCTATGGCAGCCTCGCCTTCGAACGCCTTTACCCCCGTGCTGGGATTGATCCACGCCGTGCTCATGCCAGCCGGCACATTGAACGGCGTCGCTGGTTTTCCCTGGAGGGCATTGGCCATGAAATCGGTAAAGATCGGCACGGCCATGCCACCACCAGTCGACGAGGACCCCATGGAGCGCGGCTGGTCATAGCCGACATAAACGCCCACCGCCAGTTCGGGAGTGAACCCGACGAACCAGGCATCCTTATAGTCGTTGGTGGTGCCGGTTTTGCCGGCCACCGGCCGGTTGAGGGCACGAGCGGCGGTCCCGGTACCGCGTTGGACCACCCCTTCCATCATCGAGGTGATCTGATAGGCCGTCATCGGATCCAGCACCTGCGGGCGATTGTCGACGATGCGCGGCTCGCCCTGCCCATGCCAGTCTTGCGAAGCGCACCCGTCGCAAAGCCGCTGATCGTGACGGAACACCGTCGCGCCATAGCGATCCTGGATGCGGTCGATCAGCGTCGGCACGATCTTGCGCCCGCCATTGGCGATGGTCGCATAGGCAGCCGTCATGCGCAGCGCCGTGGTTTCCCCTGCCCCCAGCGCCATCGCCAGCACCGGCTGCATGTTGTCATAGATGCCGAAAAGCTGGGCATAGTCGGCAATCAGCGGCATGCCGATATCGCGCGCCAGCCGCACCGTCATGACGTTTCGGCTGCGTTCGATGCCGCGCCGTAACGTCTGCGGGCCAAAGAACTCCTGCGAATAGTTTTCCGGCCGCCACACCGAGCCATCACCCATGCGCACCTCCACCGGTGCATCCAGCACCACCGAGGCCGGCGTATACCCATTGTCGAGCGCCGCCGCATAGACGATTGGCTTGAAGGACGATCCCGGCTGTCGCAGGGCCTGCGTGGCACGATTGAACTCACTCTCGGCAAAGGAAAAACCGCCGACCATCGCCAGCACACGGCCAGTCCGCGGGTCCATCGCCACCAGTGCGCCCTCGATTTCCGGCACCTGCTCAAGCGTATAGATACCGTCCTTGCCCGGCACCTGCGAGACATAGACCACATCACCAACATTGAGGATGTTCTGGACGGCCTGTGAAACCCACCGGATTTCCGGCCCGGATAGCACGCCCTCAATGCGACTGGTCGCCACCGCGCCATCCACATCATCATCGGGCCTGAGGCCTATTCGCGCCTCGTTGTTCCCGACCTCTAGCACGACCGCAAGCTGCCATTCCGGCACATCGCTCAACGGTTCGATGGCGGCAACCGCCAATCCCCAGTCCTCGCCGATCTCCACGCTGGCGACGGGCCCGCGAAAGCCGCGCCCGCGATCGAACTCGATCAGCCCGTCCATCAGCGCCCGCCGCGCATACTCCTGCAAACGGGGCTCGAGCGTGGTGCGTACGGAGAGGCCACCGCCATAAAGCTGGTCCTCGCCATAAAGCTTGGCCAGCTCGCGCCGCACTTCCTCGGTGAAATACTCCGCCGAATAGAGCTGGCTGCCCGCCGCGCGCGGAATGACGTTGAGCGGCTCCTGCTTGGCCAGCGATGCCTCTTCATAGCTGACATAGCCATTCTCGACCATGCGATCGATCACCCAGTTGCGCCGCTCGATCGCCGCCTCGGTCCGGCGGAACGGATGATAGTTATTGGGGCCCTTGGGCAAGGCCGCGATATAGGCCGCCTCCGGCAAGGTGAGCTGATACAGTGCCTTGTCGAAGTAGTTCAGGGCCGCCGCCGCCACCCCATAGGAGTTCAGCCCCAGAAAGATCTCGTTGAGATAAAGTTCGAGAATCTTGTTCTTGGTGAAGGTCGATTCGATCCGCAGCGCCAGGATGGCCTCTTGAATCTTGCGGTCCCAGGTCTGCTCGGAGGTCAGCAGGAAATTCTTTGCCACCTGCTGGGTAATCGATGACCCGCCGCCCTGAATGGCATTGTTCCCATCCAGACGGGCCAGCACATTGTCCCGCACGGCACGCACCACGCCATCGATCGCAATGCCGTTGTGATTGAAGAAATCCTTGTCCTCCGCCGAGAGGAAGGCCTCAACCACCAGAGGCGGAACGGTCTCCACTGGCTGGAAAAGGCGCCGCTCGCGGGCATATTCGGCCAGCAGGGTGCCATCGGCCGCATGCACCCGGGTCGTCACCGGCGGCTGGTAATCTTGGAGGACTGTGTAATCCGGCAACTGAGCGCTGACTGTCGCCAGGTACACGGCGCCAGCAGCGACCCCGCCAAGAGCGAGGAACATGCCAAATCCAAAGAGCCAGCCAAGCAGTCGAAGCATGTGGATTATCTACCCGGTGCCGTTGGGGCGGTAAGCTTGGAAAGGTAGCCGAGTCGCGTCTTCGAGGGCATCACAGCTCTTCCTCAAGACTGTCAAAATAGGTCGAGATGCCGCGTGCGATGGCCTCGGCCGTGCGGTCCCGCCAATCCGACTGCATCAGATTGGCAGTATCATTTGCATTGGACAAAAAGCCCAGTTCCACCAGCACAGAGGGCACGTCAGGGGCCTGCAGCACAAAGAAATCGGCCTGTCGCACTGGGAACCGGCGTAGCGCAACACTGGGCTCCAGCTGATGCACGATGGATTGCGCGGCCATATAGGACTGTACGCGCATCTCACGCCGCATCAGGTCGAGCAGAATGCCGACCACTTCGGGCGCCATAGTCTGTGGCATGGCAAAGCCCGCAATCACATCGGACGCATTTTCATTGTCCGCCAGCACCTTGTCGAGCACATCCGTGGCATTCTCGTCCCGCGTATAGACGCTGGCGCCTCGAATTTCCGGCTGCTGAAAACTGTCCGCGTGAATTGAAATAAACAGATCTGCCTTGTTGGCCCGTGCCAGATCTACCCGCTCTTCTAGGCGCAAATAGGAATCGTCCTCGCGGGTTAGCGCCACATCAAACCGTCCAGATTCAACGAGGAGTTCCTGCAGGCGCAACGAGAAGGCCAGCACGATGTCCTTTTCCTTGACCCCGTCGGCGGTCTCCGCACCGCTGTCGATACCTCCATGACCTGGGTCAATGACCACCAGAGGCCGGGTCGCTATGGGCAGTTCCGAACCGCCGGCAGGCGTCGATGCTGCAGGAACCACCGTTTCAGACGCGGCAAGGTCCCGCTCGACATTGGCGGCAAACTCTTCCTCGGTTGCAGGAATGATATCGACCACCAGCCGCGCCGGCTGATCTTCGAAGGCGTCCAGCACATAGGCCTGCTGCACCTGGGCGGGGCCGGCCAGCGTCAGCGTTGTGCGCACCCTGTCTGCCCCCGCCTGCTCTATGGCATAGGCTGAAACCAGCCCGTCATCGGCGAGGTCGCCCTCTGGCTCGGGAACTGAAAACGTCCCTGCCCGGACATCGATGGCCAGGCGGCGCGGATCATCAAGCGAGACAAAGGAAAACGCGGTCCGGTCCGCCAGGTCGACCACCAGCCGTGCGCGCTCAGGCGCGATCGTGACGCGCGCATCGATCACATTGGGCAAGGGCGGCAATGCCGTCGCGTCCTGCGCAGCAGCAATTGTGGACAGGCCCAGCAGGGCAAACAGGCCAAATACGAGGCCAATCAGTGATTGTCGGGTCAAGATTGTGGCCGGGCTCCCAGATTCCGAGCATCTGCGTGCCGCCACGATGCGGCGATTCTTCGGCAGACCCTGCCTTATGCGATGATTTGCACCTGTGGCCAACATAACAGGCATCAATTCTGGGCGTCCGGGACAGATTTGACTTTCTTGTTGCCATTGCGGCGCAACTTTTCTACACGATCAATGTGTAGGTGCGTGTGTTCCGCGGTCGTGTTCAGGGCAATGGATTGCCCTCTATGATCCGGAACGGAAGTTGCGGTTTCAACGCCCTGCACCAACGAATTTCGGCCCAGACCGGGCCGGACGGCAGCAGGCCCAAAGGCCTGATGCCCAATAGGAAGAGGTCATATGGCCCGCTGGCGAACAGAGCGCGACGCGATCGATATGAACGATTGCCGCTTTGCTTCGCCCTGTTTGCCGGCCCAGACCGCACAGTCTTCGGCGCTGAACGTGAGAGGTTCGCGCCACCCAGTATCAAACCTATTCGCCCCGCAATGCGCTACGAACAGGAAGCCGGCCCCCCGGTGTCCACTTGTCGGCGCGCGGGTGCGCGGAGTTCATTATGGCGACCAAAAGAATGCTGGTGGATGCCATCCACCCGGAAGAAACACGGATTGTCGTTACCGCCGGTAACCGGCTCGAGGAGTTCGATTTCGAATCAGCGACCCGCCGCCAGTTGCGGGGCAACATCTACCTCGCAAAAGTCACGCGGGTTGAGCCCAGCCTGCAGGCGGCCTTTGTCGAGTATGGCGGCAATCGCCATGGCTTCCTCGCCTTCTCGGAAATTCACCCCGACTACTACCAGATTCCCGTTGCCGACCGCGAAGCCCTGCTGCGCGACGAGGAACACGAGGACGATCATGGTGATGACGCCGATGAGGCCATCTCGCTGCCCACAGGGGTAATCGAGCCGGACGCCGAAGCCGATCCGCAGGAACCCGGTGACGCCGAACACATCGAACAGGCGCCCGCCGACAGCGAGCCAGTCGAGTCAATTGGCGGGGGCGACGCCCTTGAAGAGGTGCCGGAGCGCCGTCGGTCGAGCCAGCAGCGCCGTCACCAGTACAAGATCCAGGAAGTCATCAAGCGCCGTCAGGTGATGCTGGTGCAGGTCGTCAAGGAAGAACGTGGCAACAAGGGCGCTGCCCTGACCACTTATCTGTCCCTTGCCGGTCGCTATTCTGTCCTGATGCCAAATACCGCCCGCGGTGGCGGCATCTCGCGCAAGATCACCAACGCTGCCGACCGCAAGCGCCTTAAGGAAATCACCGCCGATCTGGAAGTGCCCCAGGGCATGGGCGTAATCCTGCGTACGGCCGGTGCCTCGCGCACCAAGGCCGAGGTGAAACGCGACTTCGAATACCTGATGCGCCTTTGGGAAAGCGTGCGCACGCTGACGCTGGAAAGCTCGGCGCCTTGCCTGGTCTATGAGGAAGGCTCACTGATCAAGCGCACCATCCGCGACCTCTATAACAAGGACATCGACGAAGTTCTGGTGGCAGGCGACAACGCCTATCGCGAGGCCAAGGACTTCATGAAGATGATCATGCCGTCCCACGCCAAAAACGTGAAGCCCTATGCCGAAGAGCAGCCGCTGTTCTCCAAATATAGCGTCGAAGCCCAGCTAGACCAGATGTTCTCTCCGACGGTTACCCTGCCCTCCGGCGGCTACATCGTCATCAATCCGACAGAAGCGCTCGTCTCCATCGACGTGAACTCGGGCCGCTCCACCAAGGAGCACAATATCGAGGACACCGCCCTCCAGACCAACCTGGAAGCGGCCGAGGAAGTGGCGCGCCAGCTTCGCCTGCGCGACCTGGCCGGCCTCATCGTCATCGACTTCATCGACATGATGGAGAACCGGTCCAACCGGGCCGTCGAGCGCAAGCTCAAGGATTGCCTGAAGGACGACCGCGCCCGCATCCAGGTGGGTCGCATCTCTCATTTCGGCCTGATGGAGATGAGTCGCCAGCGTATCCGCTTTGGCGTGGTGGAAAGCTCGACCCACAAGTGCCCGATCTGCGATGGCACCGGTCTTGTGCGCTCCACCGAAAGCCTGGCGTTGATGATCATGCGCCATATCGAGGATCATGTGCTCCGCAAGCAGGGTCAGTCGATCAATGTTCGCGTCCCGGTCGACGTCGCGCTCTACATTCTCAACTTCAAGCGCGACACCCTTTCGCAGCTCGAAGCTCGCAACAAGCTCTCGATCACGATCACCGCAGACAGCAAGATGACGGGCCACCAGTTCGCCATTGAAAAGGGCGAAACCCGCGTTTCAGCCTATGCCGATCAGCGTGCAGCCGCCCATGTGCGGGTGGACAGCGCAGTGATTGAGGATTCTGCCGAAGACGACGTCGAGGTCGACATCGAAGTCGAGGTTGAAGAAACCGAATCGCGTTCAGCAGATGCCGGAGATGGCGAAGGGTCCGGACGCCGTCGGCGCCGCCGCCGTCGGCGCGGTGGCCGCAATGGCGAACAGCAGAACCAGCAGGCATCCGAGGGCAGTTCCGATCAGGATAGCGACACCGATAGTGCTGCCGAAGATGACGAGACCGGTGGTGAGGATGCAGACGCCCGCCAGGCCGTTGAAGGCGATAGCGATGGCGAAACACGCCGCCGCCGCCGTCGCGGTCGTCGCGGCGGGCGCCGCAATCGGCGCGATCAGAACGATCAGAACGGCGAGACCGGACACGACGCTGCGGCGGCCGCCGTTTCGGCGCCTGAAGAAGCGGTTGTCGACCATGTTGAGGTAAACGCCGAGCCGAGCGCCGAACAAGCACCTGTTGCCGAGGAAAAGCCGGCCGACAAGCCTCGGCGCACCCGTCGCAAGAAGGTTACCGAAACCGAGGAATCGGCGCCTGCCGAAACCACCCCGGTCGCGGCCAGTTCCGAAGAAGAGCCCACTGAGCCGGTCGCCGAAGACAAGCCGGTGGAAAAGCCCAAGCGCAAGCCCCGTGCGCGCAAGCCCAAGGCTGAAGCGACCGAAGCAGCAGCCGAACCGGCAGTAACCGAAGCTGCGCCTGCCGAGGCCCCCAAGGCCGATGACAGCGCGGCAGAGGAAAAGAAGCCAGCGCGCACCCGTCGCGTGAAGAAGGATCTGCCGCCCGAGGGCGTGGTTGTCACCTCAAGCGTCGCTCCGGCCGAGGAGACCAACGCGCCTGCCGAGAGCGGGAGTGAAGGCGAGGGCGAAGGTGAGTCTGAGCCTGGAAAGAAAAAGAAGGTCGGTTGGTGGCAGCGCCGCCTTGGCCTTGGTTAGATGAAAAGGGCGGCCTCCGGGCCGCCCTTTTTTTCCAAATATCAGCCATTGGAAGGCTCTGCCTTGCAAAGTGCTCCAAGGCCGAGTCCCTCACCGTCCGGCAAGATACCGGTACACCACATCGCCCTCATCCTGAGGCACGGCCATGTCATCCCGCACGCCACCCAGACGCGCTGAAACCGCCATGGATTTGTAGTTCGCTGCGTCGAAATAGCTCACCAGCGTACTGAGTCCAAGCGTTTCGAACGCCCAGTCCCTCAAGGCGCCACCGGCCTCGGTCGCAAAACCCTGCCCCTCAAATCCCGCATAGAGCATCCAGCCCAGTTCCTTTTCCGGGAACATCGGGCCGTGATTGATCCCCACCTGACCGACGCATTCGCCGCTCGCCTTGACCTCGATCATCAATGCGCCGTGGCCATAAAGTTCCCACATGGCAACATCGCTGGCGAACATGCCCCATACAGCCCAGCGGACATGCGGCCCGCCCATCATGCGTGAACGGTCTGACGCCATGAAGGCGGAATAGGCGGGATAATCCGCCATCACCGGCGGTCGCAGCACCAATCGTGCTGTGTGCAAGGTCGGAATGGCGCTCATGTCTAGCCGCCTGCCCTGAGGAAATCCTGCATGCGCTCCAGAGCGTTTTCCACCGTCTCGGACTTGCCTGCATAACTGAACCGCACAAAGCCATTGCCATCGGTCCGGTCGAAATCAATACCCGGTGTCGCCGCGACACCGGCCTGGTCCAGCATGGTCAGACAGAAATCCATGGCATCATTGGAAAACTGACCGATCCCCGCATAGGCGTAAAAGGCCCCGTCGCCATCTCGGGGCAAATCAAAGCCAAGCTCACGCAACCCCTGCCCCAGTAAATGCCGGTTATGGGCATAGCGCGCTTTTTGCTCTTCCGCATAGTCACGCTCCCCCAAGGCCACGCTGGCCGCGATCTGGCTCAGGGTCGGCGCAGAGATGAACAGGTTCTGCTGCAAAATCTCTGCCCGCCGGATCATCGCTTCCGGCAACACCATCCAGCCGATGCGCCATCCGGTCATGCAATAGTATTTCGAGAAACTGTTGATGATGATGGCATCACGGGTCAGCTCCAGAGCGCTCACCGACGGTCCTGCATAGTCGAGGCCATGATAGATTTCGTCGGAAATCAGCGTGACGCCCAGGCGCGCACAGGTAGCAACGATATCGGCAAGCTGCTCGCGGCTTACCGACGCCCCGGTCGGATTGGCTGGACTGGCAAAGAGCAGACCATCGAATGGCTGTCGCGCATGCGCGACTGCGATTTCCGCCCCGGTCAGCCGCCAGCCATTTCCGGCCGAAACGGGAATTTCGGCAACGCCGAAGCCCAATCCCAGCAACGTGTTCACATAGGCCGGGTAGCCCGGACGGGTAATGGCGATCCGGGCACCCGGCTGGAATGCAGTATGAAATGCCAGGATGAAGCCCGCCGACGAGCCCATCGTCGCAACGATCAGCTCCGGATCGATTTGCAGGCCGTGCTGGCGTTCATAATAACCCTCCAGGCCCTCGCGCAGCGCGTTCAGGCCCTTCGCATTGGTGTATCCCTGCGGCTCCGGTAATGCCCACGCCACCGCCTCAAGCACCCGCGGCGCCGGCGGCGCGCCCGGCTCACCAACTTCCAGATGGCACACGGTGCGCCCCTGCACTTCCAACGCCTTGGCGCGCTTGAGAATATCCATGGCGAAAAACGGCATCAGGCCGTCCGGAGAATTGGTCATGCGAACCCCACTTCTGCCTCGGGCCTAGCGCGAAGTGCCCGGTTTCTCAACAACAATTGATAGTCTCGTAAGTCCATGGGCTACCGTCCCATGCCAGTATGGCCAAAGGTCTGCTAGACAAAGGCCGACCGACTCGCCTGGAGCCCAATGATGAACCGCTTGACTATCCTTCTTGCTGCTGTCGCCGGAATTCTTGCCGGCGCACTGGGCTATGGCTATTTGAACCCGCCCTCACCGCAGATGGACGAAGTCGCAGTCCGCACCATCGTCGCGCAGATGCTCGAAGAACAGGCGGCTCAGATTGAGGCAGAGCCGGCAGAATCTGAAATCGCCAATATCGATCCTGCGGTTCTCAATCCCATGATCGAGCAATTCCTGCTCAACGACCCCAAGGTGCTGCAGCGCGTTTCTACCGCACTTGAGCAAACCCTGCGCGCAGAGGAAGCGGAGCGCTCAGAAACGGCACTGGCCGAATTCCGGGACCAGATCTTCAACGCGCCAGGCCAGATTGTCCTGGGCAATCCCGATGGCGATGTCACCCTGGTCGAATTCTTCGACTACAACTGTGGCTACTGCCGCGCTGCCCTGCCTGACATGGCCGCCTTGCTGGCCGAGGATCCCAATCTCAGGGTCGTGCTCAAGGAGTTTCCCATTCTTTCCAATGAATCCATCGATGCCGCACGAATCGGCGTCCTGGTCGGGGAGAGTGACGCGAGCTATTGGGATTTTCACTCCGCCCTGTTCACCAGCCGCGGCAAGGTCGACAAATCCGTGGCCCTCGCCGCGGCGCAGGATCTCGGCCTTTCGCCCGTTGAGCTGGAACTGCAAATGGGCGATCCCCGTGTCGCCCAGACCATACAGTCGTCCTATGAGATAGCCCAGGCGTTGGGCATCACCGGAACTCCAACCTACATCATCGGGAACGAAATCATTCCCGGCGCAATCGGGGCCGACGAATTGCGGACCCGCATTGCTGACATGCGCGAATGCGGAAAGACCCAGTGTAACTAAAGCCAAATCACTGTGGTGCCGACGACGCAACACCCGCAAACCGCAGCGAAGTGCAGCTAGCTCTAGTCTTTTCGGTGCATTTCGTGTAACCGCCCTTGCGCTGGCCAAAAGGGCCGGTGCACAAGGCATGGATCATGACAAAACGCGTTCTCGTCCTCAATGGCCCGAACCTAAACCTGCTCGGTACGCGCGAGCCAGGGACCTATGGCGCCGAAACGCTCAAGGACATCGAAGCCCTTTGTCACGTGGCCGCCGAGGAATTAGGGCTGAGCCTCGATTTCCGCCAGTCCAACTATGAAGGTGAGCTGGTCACCTGGATCCAGGATGCCCGCAAGACGGCCGACGGCATCCTGATCAATCCCGCCGCATATTCGCACACTTCCGTTGCCATACATGATGCCCTGAGGGCGGTGAACCTACCGGTGGCGGAAGTGCACTTGACTAATATCCATCAGCGCGAAGCGTTCCGGCACCATTCCTATGTGTCTTCGGTCGCATTCGGCGTTATTTGCGGCTTTGGTACGCTTGGATATAGACTGGCCCTCATGGCCTTGGCCGATAAACTCAAATAACGCTTCAAGACGAGAAGCCGGGAGACCGACAGAATGACCAAGTCATCGGTGGATCAGGATCTGATCCGCGCCATCGCCGAACTGCTCAACAAGGAAGACCTTGCCGAGATTGAAATCGAGCAGGAAGATCTGAGAGTTCGCGTCACCCGCTCCTACCCCAGCGAGGCGCCAACTTATGCGCACGCTCCCATGCAGTACATGGCGCCGCCTGCAGCTGCTGCCGCCGCACCAGCTGCGCCCAGCGCGCCCTCTGGTTCCGTTCCGTCCGCCGCGCCCGCCGCGGCCGAAGATCTGGCGTCCAATCCGGGCACGTTGACCTCGCCGATGGTCGGCACGGCCTATCGTTCTCCCGAACCAGGCAAGCCGACCTTTGTGGAGGTCGGCACCAAGGTGTCCGAGGGTCAGACCATCCTGATTATCGAAGCGATGAAGACCATGAACCAGATTCCCGCACACCGTTCGGGCACAATCACGCGAATCCTCGTGGAAGATGCCCAGCCGGTAGAATATGGCGAGCCGCTCGTCGTCATCGAGTAAGGGGACGACCATGTTCCATAAGGTTCTGATCGCCAATCGCGGCGAAATCGCCCTGCGTATCCTGCGAGCGTGCAAGGAAATGGGCATCCAGACCGTTGCCGTGCACTCAACGGCTGACGCCAATGCCATGCATGTGCGCCTGGCCGACGAAAGTGTGTGCATCGGCCCCAATGCGGCCAAGGACAGCTATCTCAACATTCCCTCCATCATGGCGGCCTGCGAGATTACAGGCGCTGACGCGGTGCATCCCGGCTACGGCTTCCTCTCCGAAAATGCCCGTTTCGCCAAAATCCTGACCGAGCACAACGTGACCTTCATTGGTCCCTCCGCGCACCACATCGAGATCATGGGCGACAAGATCACCGCCAAGAAGACGGCGGTGGAACTGGGCATCCCCGTGGTCCCAGGCTCTGCCGGCGCCGTCGAGACCGATGCCGACGCCAAGAAGACTGCCAAGGAAATCGGCTATCCAGTGCTGATCAAGGCAACGGCTGGTGGCGGTGGCCGCGGCATGAAGGTGGCCAAGACAGAAAAAGACCTGCTCGAAGCCTGGTCGACGGCCCGCACCGAGGCCAAGGCCGCCTTTGGCAATGACTCGGTCTATATGGAAAAATACCTCGGCAAGCCGCGCCACATCGAGGTGCAGGTGCTGGGCGATGGCCAGGGCAATGCAGTCCATCTTGGCGTACGCGACTGCTCCCTCCAGCGTCGTCACCAGAAGGTCTGGGAAGAAGCCGGTGGTCCCACCATCACCCCCCAGGAACGCGACGAGATCGGCGAAATCTGCGCCGCCGCCATGCGCAAGCTGAAATATTCCGGCGCTGGCACCATTGAGTTCCTATACGAGAACGGCGAGTTCTATTTCATTGAAATGAACACGCGCTTGCAGGTGGAGCATCCGGTCACCGAGCGCATCACCGGTATCGACATCGTGTATGAGCAGATCAAGGTTGCCTCGGGCGAAAAGCTATCGATGACCCAGGATCAGGTGCAGTTTTATGGCCACGCCATTGAAGTCCGTATCAATGCCGAGGACCCGCAGACCTTTGCACCGTCGCCCGGCACCATCACCTTCTACCACCCCGCGGGCGGCGTCGGCGTACGTGTCGATTCGGCAGTTTATCAGGGCTACAAGATCCCGCCCTATTACGACTCGCTGATTGGCAAGCTGATCGTCTATGGCCGCACCCGCGAGGAATGCCTCAAACGCCTCAGCCGCGCTGTTGACGAGTTCGTGGTGGATGGCGTCAAGACCACCCTGCCCCTGTTCCAGCGCCTGATCAAGGAGCCTGACATCCTGGCCGGCAATTACGACATCCACTGGCTGGAGAAATTCCTGGCCGAGAACAAGGCATGAGCTTGAGGGGCGCGTGAGCGCCCCTTATCTTTAGTACCATGGCCCGCCAGACAGACCCCTTTACAGTCGAGATCACCCCCGAGCTGATTGTCCGCGCGTATCAGGCGGGCATCTTTCCCATGGCGGAGGATGCAAACGACACAGACCTCTTCTGGGTAAGCCCTGACCTGCGCGGCATTATTCCACTCGATGGATTTCATGCCAGCAAGAGCCTGCGCAAGGCCATGCGCAGTTCCGGCTGGACCATTCGCGTCGATACCGACTGGGATGGCATCGTCGAGGGCTGTGCCACCGTCGGCAAGGACCGCCAGACCACCTGGATCAATGGCACAATCCGCGCCGTCTATGGCGAGCTGTTTCGGCGTGGCGTGGCCCATACGGTAGAAGTCTGGGACGGCGATAACCTGGTTGGCGGTCTTTACGGCCTTGCGATAGGCGCAGCATTTTTCGGCGAATCCATGTTTCATCGCCGCACCGACGCCTCCAAGATGGCCATGGCGCATCTGGTCGACCGCCTCAATGCCGGTGGTTTCGAACTGCTCGATACGCAGTTCCTCACCGACCATCTCGAATCGCTTGGCGGCATCGAAATTACCCGAACCGAATATGAAGATCGCCTCAGCCTGGCTCTGCAGCGCGAAGGCAATTGGAACGCCTGGGACAGCAATGACCAAGCCTGAAGACCTGCCCGAAAGCCTGGGGCCACTGCGCGATCTGCCCTGGACCCGTATTACCATTGGCAAATCGACCTGCCACGTCTGGCGCATTGCCCTTGGTGACGGCAATGCGGTGTTTCTCAAGGCTGAAACCGTTCATCCACTTGGCGAATTGCCGGGAGAAATCGAGCGCCTGAACTGGCTGACGCGCATGGGTTTCAAGGCCCCACGCGTCGTCGATGCCGAACAGGGCAGCAATCGCCTCTGGCTCCTGATGAGTGCCGTTCCCGGAGCGGACCTCACCCATTACGCCAATGAACCGGCAATCGTCGTCCGGGCCTACGCCCAGGCCCTCAAACGTTTGCATGCGCTTGACCCGACGACTTGCCCATTCGACCACAGTATCGACGCGCGATTGATCCTGGCTGAACAGCGCCTAGCCGCGGGCCTTGTCGACGAGACCGATTTCGACGCCGAGCGTCTGGGCCGGACTGGCGCACAGATTCTGGACTGGCTCGACGCCAATCGCCCGGAAATCGGTGACGCCATCGTCACCCATGGCGATGCCTGCACTCCAAACATTCTCGCGGCCGACGGCCGCTTTTCGGGCATGGTCGATTGCGGACGCCTCGGCACCGCCGATGTCTGGCAAGACCTTGCTATTGCCTGCCGCAGCATCAGGGACAATATCGGCCAAGAGCACATCGCGCCCTTCCTTGCAGCCTATGGTGCGGAATGGGACGAGGCCAGATTTCGCTTCTATTGCACCCTGGACGAGATGTTCTAGGCCCACAGTTTGAACGCCAACATCGTCATCCGATCATCGGTATCCGGCGGTTCTCCGCCGGAGGTCCTGTTAGACGAACCTCCGAGAGATACTGTGTGTTGCGGCATTGGGAGAACGCATCCAAAATGCACGCGCGGTCATCACAAATCACCGCGCGTCGGGCGGTGGCACATTCGTTGAAGTCTTGCACTCGATGAGCCACACATCATAGACCGCGTGGTCCACCGCGTTGAGCGCTGGACTATCGGCAAACATCCAGCCCGTGAATATCCGCTCCCCGGTGCCGTCCAGGCTCATCTGATTGACCTCGAGAAAAGCAGATGTGCGCTGCAGGGTGTCGCTCTTGGAACGATCATAGCAGGCGCGCGGCGTGAGCTCGAGCGCGCCGAACAGAACTGTTTCATCGACATAGACATCGAAGCGCGTAATTCGACCGGTAATTTTGTCGAGGCCGGCAAAGGTCGCAATCGGATTGGCTACCGGCTGCGCCTGCACCGTGGGTACAAAGGGCAAAACGGCCGCTATCAGGAGCGGCCGAAGCAGAATTTTCATGGATTGCCGCAAACCGCGACCCCTTATTCGGGCGACCAGGCCTGGTAATCGCCGGTCACCCGCGGACGCTCGCCCTTGTTGAGCAGGCTGCCATCGGGACGATAGGCGGCGGCCGTCCCGGTCAGATTGGGCTGATGCGCCTTCTCCCAGGGGTGCGGCTCATATTTTGCGTTGGCAGGTGCCACATCGGACCGATGATGCATCCAGCCGTGCCAGCCGGGCGGAATGGCCGACGCATCGGCAAGACCGCCAGCATAGGTCACATAGCGCCGATTGGCCTTGCGGTCCTGATAATAGCGATTGCCGAATTCATCGGACCCGACATAGTCGCCGAAACGGCGGATCCAGAGGCGCGTGCCCCAAGTGTTACCACCCCACCACGAGAAGATTTCGGTCAGGAACTGCTTAATACCGGTCTGGGCCAATTTTCGATTCCGCATATATGGCTTCGATTTGCGGACGGTTTAGCATGGCTCACCGGGCGAGCCTAGACCGTAGACGCCAAATTGCAGTCACGCCTGCTCATCGCGCATCAGACTCATCATCGCCGCAATAATCTGATCCATCTGGCTATCGCTGGTGCCCACCAGTGCCTGGATATGCGATCCTTGGACGAGCGAAACAGGATCGCCACGATGTCCAGCTCGTCCTCAGACCTCCGTCGCTTCCTCGGGCTCTACTACGCTTATGCTTTCCTGTTTGACTTCATCCTCGCCTATGCCTTCTACACGGCGCTGTTTCAGCTTGAGGGCCTGTCGCTAACCGAAATCGGACTGTTACTGGCCTTCTGGTCCGCCACCGCGATCGTGCTGGAGATGCCCTCAGGCGCACTCTCGGACCACTTTGGCCGGCGGTGGCTCCTGGTCTCTGCGCCACTGTTCAAGGCGCTGACCTTCCTGCTCTGGATCGCCGCCGCGGGCAACTTTTGGCTCTATGCGCTCGGCTTCCTGTTTTGGAGCCTCGCCCAGGCCCTACAATCGGGCTCTCGAGAGGCGCTGCTGTACGAACGAATGGAACACGAAGGCCGCGTAGAAGTCTTCGAAAAGGTTTTAGGTCGCGACAATGCTGCCGAAGAACTCGGCATCGGCATTGGCGCGCTCCTGGGCGGTTTCGTCGCCTATCACAGCTTCGACTGGGGCCTGTGGCTCTCCATACCGCCGCTTCTGCTCGCTTCAATCATCGCGGTCTGGCTGCACGACACGCGGCGTGGCGCCCCGGCGTCCAAGACGGACGAAACACCGGCCACCTATTTATCGCACTTTGCCGATGCCGTGATGGAGTTTCGCCAACACGCCGATCTGCGCTTCGTAACCACCTATATCGCTGTTGGTCTCGTGGTCTTCGAACTCATCGAAGAGTTCGACCAGATCTACTATCTCGCGGTCAATCTTCCGGTCTGGGCGTGGGGCATTGTCGGCGCGGCAGTGGAATTCATCTATGCCGCGGCCAGCATCTACGCCCACCGTCTCGCCGGGCGGTCATGGCTGGCCTGGTTACTCCCGCTGCTGGGCGGCGGCCTGCTGATCCTGTCCTCAATCGGCACCTCCCCGTGGTTCGTCTTGTTGCTCTGCCTGGCTTATGTGCTCATGGCGCCGCTCAGCGTTTTGGCCGAGGCTCGCTTTCATCGCGTCATGGAAGGCAAGAGCCGCGCCACAACGACCTCCGCCCTCGTTATGGCGGAAAACGTATCAGGCATTATCGGCACGCTGGCATTTGGCTTTCTGGCAGAAACTATCGGCATCTTGCCGGCCTATGGCTGGGCCGGACTGGTCATGGTACCCTTGTCAATCTGGGTAGCGCAGGGCCAGCGACGCGGCCTGAGGGCAACAGACTGAGGAACGTCGCTCGCACCATCCGGCTCACCGTCCCAGCAGGAAGTCTCGCGCCTCATTGATCTTGGCGGCCAGGAACTCCGAGCCACCCCTGTCTGGATGCACACCCTTCATCAATTCACGATGCGCCGCCTTGATCTCCTCGTCGCTGGCGCCGGGCTCTAGGCCCAGAACGGCATAGGCTTCGGCCACCGGGTCTCGGGCCGCACCCATTGACTGCGCACCCTCCGCCCCAGAAGCGCCGTTCTCAGCAAAATATTCTCGCCAGCCGGCGCGGTTGGTGTCCAGCCAACTTTCGAGCAGATTGACGCTCTCCGCATCGTGCCCGATCTCATCGATGAGAGCGCGCGTCTCCGCTTCGCCCAGATCCATCAGATCCCAGCCGGCAAACTGCCCGTCCAGCACCCTGCCCGTCAGTTCACCCGTATCATGGTCCAGTTCCATGGCCAGATACCGGCTGCGCACCTTGGATACATTTGAAGGCCCCGAGCCGATACTATCGAATGAGAACTGCCCCAACCGGCCACGCAGCAGCACTGACGCAGCGACCGCGCCCAGGATCATGGCGATATCGATACGCCGAAAGAGAAGCGCCGCAGCAGCAATCAGCCCGGCGCCACCGCCAACGATCCAGCGCAACCCCCGCATCACCAGACGACGATCCATATTGCGCAGTGCATAGACCAGCCACAGGATGCCGATCAGAACCAATGCACCGAGAAAAACCCAGCTCATCGTTTCTCGATCTGAGTAAGCAGGGCCCGCGCCGCACCGCTTGATTGCAACTTGAGATGGGCGCGTCCGCCACTGGCATAGGCCGCCACGGCCTTGAGCAAATCGGCGAGCTGCTGCGGCGCCGAGCTGTCAAACCGCGCATAGGCACCCTTGGAGAGGCGTGCAAACTCGCGGAAGGCCGCCTCCACCCGGCTGTCATGCCCCTCCTGAAACACAAACAGTGGTAGCCCCATCACGCCCAGTTCCCCCGCCTTGGCGCAGAGCGCATCCACATTCTCTTCTATCGCGTCACCGACATAGACCACTGCATTGATGCGTCGCCTCTTGTGCTCGTCCCTGGCGTGCGAAAACACCCGCCCGATCTGTGTATTACCACCCTGACAGGAAATCGTGCTCATCAAGCGGGCCAGGGCGTTGGCATCGAGCACCCATTTCGACGCCCGGCATTCCCCCAGCCCCCGGAAATAGATCAATTGCACCTGCAGATGCGCGTCTTTGGGGATGGCCTCGAACATGCCTGCCTGCAGGGAAACCGCCATGTCCCAGGTAGGCTGCCGGCTCATGGTCGCATCCATGCCGAACAAAAGCCGGCCGTCCTCCGCCGCGTTGGGTCGGGCCATAAGTCCAACCTTCTGCACAAAGGCAGACACCTCGTCGCGAACATCTCTTTTTGGCCTCACAGCATCGGAGCGGCGAGCCGGATTTTTTTCACTCATGCCTTGAATATGTGGCCCCGCAGACGCTCCGGCAAGGAGGGCAGCGGAACTGCGGATAAATTTCACTTGTTTGCGTCGAAACACGGGCGCTTCATCCGTCGTCCAGGTAAATTCCTGCAGGAACGGATTTACCACCGGAACGACGCTATGGCTGGGTGATCGTGGCTGCGGGCGCAGCGATCACCTGACTGGCGATGGGCGCCATGTTCGCCCTGCCCGTCTATCTCCAACCCATCGCCGAGGAAACCGGTTGAAACCGAGCCGGCATATCCGGCGCCATGACCGTAGGCTTCATGGTCATGGGCATTACCGGCTTCTTCTGAGGCACCAAGACCGACCGCCTCGGCGCACGTTCGGTTATCCTGAAGGCATCCGTAGTGCCGGCGTTGCGCCAATGACCATAACCCCACTGGCCGCCGTGTTGCTCGAGAATTTTGGCCGGCGCGACGCTATTATGATCACGGCTTTCGCGACAACGGTCCTCATCATTCCGGCCGCCTTTTTGATCCGCAGGGCGCCAGAGGCTCTGGCCTAGGCGCCAGGGCCGGGGAGCGACGTCGTACCGTCGCCCAGGCCACCGACCAATATCGGGACCATCCTGCGCACGCTGCAGTTCATCGTTCTGGCCGCTGTATGCTTCCTGGGTTGCGGCGCCCATTCCGGCCCGATCTTCCACACCGTCAGCTATGCCATGCCGTGCGGTGCATCTGCGCTGGCGGCCGCTAGAATCTATCGCGTCGAGAGCCTTGTCTATGGCGGCGTAATGCCCTCTATGCCGTGCTGGCGCGCGACTATTTCGGCGCCAAGGTCATGGGCACGGTGATGGGTGGCATCACCATGACCTCGGCAATCGACATGGCCTTTGGTCCAGTTGGTGGCGGCTATCTCTTCGATACTTTTGGTGACTACCACTGACTATACATGGCTTCAGCCGCCATCGGTCTGGCCGCAGCCATGCTTGTCCTGGCCTTCCCACCAAAGAACGAGAATGCGGCGCCCAAAGACACCCTGCCTGCGTAACCGCTCTTTGCCGATCAGGCGGGGCTGGCGACGGTCGCCCCGCCGCCTGCCCCGTCATCATCCTTGCCCCTCGCATAAGCGGCAGAGAGGTCCCGGTAATAGCGCGAATTGAACGCGATGATGGTGACCAGCAGACCGACCAAGCCAGCAATGGTAAACACCAGCGCCATGCCACGCTCCGGACCGGTGCCGAACCACCCGCCAATCGTTTCGGCCCCGGCGCCCTCCGTCATGAAGGGAATGACCACGAACTGCGTCAGCGGACCGATGAGGAAGGCCGTCAGCGGTGAAGCGGATTGTTCGACCGATTGGGCAAAGCCGAACACACGCCCCTGTCGCTCCAGCGGCACCACTTTTTGCAGCGTCGTATGTTCGGCCGCTTCGGCATAAGGTCCAAGCAGCATCCAAATGAAGCATCCGGCGGCCAGCAGCCAGAACGAGGACTGGATGGTGAACACGCTACACACCGCCCAGGTGATGGCATTGACCATGAGCAGCGTGCGCAGTGGATTTTTGCCCAGGCCTGTCTTGGAAATAATGATCCCGCTCAGGATGAAGGCGATCGACAGCACGCCGAAGGTCAGCCCCCACACTTCCACCGGCACCAGCGACAGGCCATAGGCGTCAAGCAGCGCCATAAATATGCCACCCAGGAAATTGTTGAAGCAGGCAAAAAAGATCAGTGCGAAGAGCCCCGGCACGGCGGCCACAACTTTTATGGTCCCGGCAATGTCGACCCGCTTGGGCTCTGCCGGCACATCGGGATTGGGCGCCCCCCTGCCCTCATCGATCTGAATCAGGCGCAGATGCAGAAACACCAGCCCCGTCGCGACAAGGGCCAGCACTATCACCCCGAACATGCCGGCATAGGCCACCAGGAACCCCGATATCACCGAGGTTGTCAGAAAGCCAATGCCGGTCACCATGCCAACCAACCCGTTTGCCTTGTCGCGCTGGTCCTCGGCGATCAGGATGGTGACTAGCGTTGGCAAGGCGATTGAGCGGATATTGCCTGCGATAACGCCCAGCATGACCAGCAGGACAAAGCCCCACAGGTACCAGCCATAGGGGTCTCGGAACGCCGCTTCCGGCTCAGCCAGCAACATGCCCAGCGCGAGCAGGTAGAAGAACGCCGAGGCTATGCTGGAGGCCAGCATGGCGTGCTTCTTGGCGTTGTGATCCACTATCGAGCCGAACCAGAAGCCGAAACCCGCCGTGAATACCAGATAGAAACCAGCGATCATCCCGGTGGCGAAGACCGACTTGGTTTCAAGAAACACCCAGAAGGTAATGGCAAACCACACCGTGAAATTGGTGACGTTAGCGACAAGATTATTGCCGAGAATCTGATGAAATGGCTTCATGTTCGACCCATCCATGCTGGTGGCCGACCCATCAAATGGGCAGGCTCGGAACCTGGCGCGATGCTTAGCAATGCCTGCCGACCAGTGCCGTCAGCAAAAAAGTTCAGCATCGTGTCATCACCGACGATTCATCGCGGGCATCTTCGACACATCACAGAGGACAAGTTCTAACACGCGCTCGCGGCAGAGGCGCTATGCATCCACGCAGTAACGGCGTTTACCATTCATAAACCATGCACGCGCACGCTTCTCTCGCCCAATCCATCAAGGAGTGCTGAAGTGCACGAGCAAGTCCAACGCCGAGCCTATGCGATGTGGGAGGCCGATGGCCGTCCCGAAGGTCAGGATCAGGCCTATTGGTTCAAGGCCGTTTCAGAAATCGCTTTCGAGGCAGCCAAGACAGTCAAGCCGCCGCGTAAACGTACAACAAGAACGGCGAAAGCCAGCAAGGCCGCCTAATTGTTCGTTCGGTTGGCCGCGGGTCTACGCTTCTCGCGGCAAACCGCGCCCAGGCGATGACCAAGTGCCGACCACAAGGCAAATCGGCTTGGCGAAACCTAGTACCGTGATAGAAATTGAGCCATGACGATCCTTTACCTCATGGCCGCTGAGCCGGAATACGGCCCACACCTGCGCGCCCGCATCAAACCAAAGATGATCGGTGTGGGGCCGGTAGAGGCTGCCGTCAACGCCACCCGCATCCTGGCGTCCATGGCCGATAGTCCGCCAGACATAGTGGTTTCGCTCGGATCCGCCGGCTCACGCAGCCTTGAGCAATGCGCCGTCTATCAGGCCATCTCGGTATCTTACCGCGATATGGACGCCTCAGCCCTCGGATTCCCCAAAGGTGTGACACCATTCCTTGATGTGCCGGCGACACTGCCGCTGGAGCCACTCGTGCCCGGCCTGGTGCCCGCCACGCTGTCCACTGGGGCCAATATCGTCTCTGGCCCGGCCTATGATTCGGTTCCTGAAGACATGGTCGACATGGAAACCTTCGCCATCCTGCGGTCCTGCCAGGCATTTGGCATCCCCCTATTGGCCCTACGAGGGATTTCCGACGGCAAGGCCGAGGTCACCGGCATGGCGGACTGGACGCAATACCTGCACATTGTTGATGAGCGCCTCGCCGCTGCCGTGGACCTCATCGAGGCCCACTACAGCAAGCCATGATGGCTACTTTCTATCGCGCTTCTTGTCGCGCCGCGCCCTTTGCCAGTTCGTCCACCATCGGCTTCCGCGCAGCACAGCCGTATTCACCGGTCCCTGTAAAAAAATCAGATCGACCGCCAGCAGCAGCAGGCCGAGTGGCAGCATCCAGATACCAAGCACCGGCAAAAAGCTGAAGATACCGCCCAGCACCAGGACAATACCGAGTGGAATGCGAACCCAGCGCGCGCCCGGGCGTCGCAACCGCGCCAGCCAGCCTGCGGCCAGGCTGGGGATACGCCTTTCCAGGCGATCAAACAGCCGGTTCAGGCGATCTGTGCTCTTGCTCATGCGGTTCCCTCCCATCTCGACAAGATGGCGCAGACACTCGGCAGTTCAAGGGCGTGGAACCGCCCTAGTAGTCCAACCGTTCACTAGCAAAGACGGAGCAGACCATGTCCCTCAATACTTTGCTGACCCAACTCGGCCTCCAGCGGCACGATCCGCATAGCCTGGAAGGCCAATTGCACGCTATGCGACGCGACGTCCAGCATCTTAGACAATTACTGTCCCGACAGACTGGACAGACTGCGAACCATTGGGGCGATCAATTGCACGAAATTGGCTCGGCAGTCGCCACCCAAACCGGTGAGTTCGCGCAAATGGCCGGCCAGGAGGCTCGAAAAGGAGCCGGGATGATCAGGCGCGATCCTCTGCCGGCCATCGCTCTGGCGGGTACTGCCCTGCTGCTCATCCGACTGCTCAGTCGGCGCTAAGCACTGATTAACCTTCCCACGCAGTGTTTCCTTAAGCCTGCGCGCGCATTTTCGGGATCAATCGACCTTTTCTAGTGATCCCCGGAACGCCCTGATGCGCCAGTTCTGCAAAGCCCTTCTGCGCCTCTCGGTAGTGGCTTTGGCCGCTATCAACCTCGCAGCCTGCGGCATTGCAGGGACGAATTTCGGCATGGCGCGGCTGAGCGAGAAGGAATGCATGATGCGCGCCATGTATTTCGAATCCAACCGATCCAGCGCCGAGGGCATGCTGGCCGTTGGCACTGTGGTGATAAATCGACTCAATGATCCGCGCTACCCGAAATCAATTTGCGGCGTAGTTGGCCAGAAAAACCAATTCGCCCAGGGGGTTCTCACAAGGCCAATGACCGATAGCGGCGCAGTGCTTGCGTCGCAGGTCGCCGATCAGGTGCTGTCGGGCGCACGGCATCCTGGCGTTCAGTCAGCCCAGCATTTCCACACTGCAGGCCTGCGCTTCCCATACAACAATATGTTCTACGTCCTCGAAGCAGGTGGCAATGAATTCTATGAAAGGCGGCGTGTGCGCTAGCGCCTAGAAATCGCCGCCAATATCGAACCCGCCCCAGTCGTCTCCGCCGTCAAAACCCTCATCAGCCGGCGGTTCTTCAGATGCTGCCGGGGCCTCCGCAGCCTGGGCTGGGTCGCTGAACATGCCGGCAATTGCCGACCCCAGGAGCACGCCACCGGTCACGCCCAGCGCAGTCTGCGCGGCACCGGCCAGAAATCCACCTGAGGCAGGCCGGTCCCAAGGCCCTCTTTGCCGCTGCGCAGGTGCTGACGGCGGCCGTCGCTCTTCTGTGTCATCACCAAAAATGCCGCCAAGGAACCCTGACCGACCGCGTTTGATGTCGGCCTCCAGCGATTCGATCTGAGCCTGCTGGTCACGCAGGGCCGCTTCCTGCACGATTATGGTCTGTGCCATGTAATAGGCCGCCGCCGGATGCTCGGACAAGCGTTGAGAGATCAGGGCTTCGGCATCTCGATCACGCGGTCCGCTATTGCGCTCCACCCGGCGCAGGCGCTCAAACAAATCCTCAATGGCGTGTTGGTCTTCGTCTCGCAGCATGGCGCTCTCCCATCGTCTCGGTCTCAGACATGGGAAGCCTGCCTCATCCCCGCAAGGTCACTGCCGGGTTTGGCGCAGCACATAGCCGATCACCACGGCCATTGCGTCATAAAGTTCAATCGGAATGCTTTCGTCCAGTTCCACACCGCTCAGCGCCTCGGCAAGAACAGGGTTGGCCTCGATGACCACCCCGTTCTCTTGCGCCAACGCGATGATTTTTTCGGCCACCAGCCCGCGCCCCTTTGCGACGACGCGCGGCGCCTCGGATGCGCCTTCCTCATAATGCAACGCCACGGCAAGCGAGCGGTCTTTGGGTTCATCTGCGCTCATCGTGTGGCATCCAGATGCTGTCCGGATGCAGAAGGCGCAGGCTTTGTCGGCGGTGGCGGCGCACCCGTCCGGATCACCACGGCACGCAGTTTCAACCCGAGCGCGGCCAGGTCCGACTTTAGAGCTTCGACATCCGTCGACAACGCAGCACTCGTTTCGGGCCGCTCGGCCCAAAGCAGCACGCCCGCACTTCCGGCCCGCAGTGAAATCTGTGCGCCGATTTCACCAGCGCCTGAAAGGTTGATGGCGAACCGAATTTGCCAACCGCGATCCTCGGGCCGCTCATCCTCGCCTTCGGGGTCCTTGTGTATCTGCATCTGCAGCAAATGCTGCTGGCCCGCCACCACCACGGGAAGGTCGAGGCTCCATTGTGCGTCCTGCCGCGCTGCGCTCTGCTCGGGCAAGGAGGCGCTCTGGTGCAGCCGCACCCGCGACAGCGCCGCTTCCGTCCGCTCCAGCAGCATCCTCCCTGCTTCCAGCATGTCATCGGGGATCGCCGGCGTGCCGCCGTCTGCTGACCTGGCGCGCGGCAGCAGACCGCGCAACGGCGGCGCCACAGCCGCGACCTGAGTCACCGGCGCCTGCTGCCCCAACCATGCGCCCAGGCTCTGCCGCAAACCCAACAAGGCCGACTTGGCGTCGCCCGCCGCCTGGGCTCCCTGCCCTGACGCCAGCAAGGCCTCCTGAAATATTCCGGACTTTAGAACGGCAGTCTTGAGAGCGGCTCCGCTGACTTGCGGGCCATCCAGCGGAACCCGCGCGGCCAACACCTGCTGCGCAGCCTTGGCGACCGGCTCGGGCAGTGCAAACTTGCCGATTGCAGCGCTGAGCACCGTCGTCAGCCCGACCACGCTATCCTGTCGCGGCAGCGCCTGCTGCACCATCTGCGCCAGAGCGGCCTGCGGATTTGGCGGTACCGGGGATTGCGGCTGCACCGGCACAGGCCGCACCTGGTTCGCCTGAGCGGCAGGCACACCGGCCAAATTGGGCGGCGGCGCATGCTGCCCCACAATGCTCGATGAAACCGCCTGCCCCACAGGCGGCAAACCCGTGCTCGCGGATCCTGCCACGCCCACCACCGGCCGCGGCGGTGCGCTCACAGGCGCGGCCACCGCATAGGGAATCTCAGCGCGCGGCGCATGCGACGCCCCGGGTGCCAACGGCGCTGCCGGTGGCACTGTAGAAGGTGTTGCAAGGCCCGCCGCTGTCATTGTGGCGGGTGGCGTAGCTGCAGGTTGTCCGGACACGCGAACGCCAGCGGCTGCCGCCTCTTGCCCAACATTGCCCGTTGCTGGAGACGTTGAATTGGCAGTCACTACCTGCGTTGCCGATCCATTTGCGGCACCCACCGGCACGGAGCTTGATGCCACGGTCACAGTCTGCGGCGATGCGGTTGCGCCCAGCGGCGGGGCAACCGTTGGGGCTGGCGCAGATGCCGCATTGACGACCGCTGGCGTCACGGGCGCACTGGTGGCGGGACTGGTTTGCGGAATTGCACCTGCCCCATAGGGCGCCAGCGGCGCCATGGCAGGCGGGAAAGCCTGTGTCGGCGCCGGCGCGGCCTGCGTGCTCCCGCTGTGCCCTGCCGCTGGCACCGTCCCGGGCAGGGAAGGTCTCGTCGCTGGAGCCAGATCGATCTGCCCCCCAGACAGTGCAATTGCAGAGAGCTGAACTTGTGTAGCTGGCGCATTCTGGGCTGCACCGGATATCGACACCGCGCCGCCAGGCGGTGGCCGCACGCCTTCAAGGGTCAGCTGCAGATGCCCTTCGGTCTGCTGCACCGCAAGTGTCAGCGTTGCACCCACCGGCTGACTTTGCGGTAGGTTGAGGGTCAAGACCTGTCGTCCGATCTGCACCTGTGTCGCGCCATTACCGGCCTGTGACAGCACACGGGCTTCCACGGTTTGGCCCGCCGCCTGGGCCAGGGCGCGCAGACCGGCACCGGCCATGGCCAGCGAGATCGGCGGAAGCTGGGTCGATATGCTCATCGGCCGGGCGACTCCGGCCACGTCATGTGGCTGCTCAGAGTTTAGCGCATTGCGCGTTCAGCGCCAGCCATCGACACTTGGCTTGGTGATCAACCTATTGCGGCCGGATATCTGTATAGTCTTTGGTCATGGGCTTGCCCTTGAATGTCACCCAGAAAAAATTCAGCGTATAGGTGCCCGCTGTGCGGAACACGCCTTCTTTTTCCAGCCGCCTGCCCGAGGTTTTCATCTTGAGCGCGTAGGTCCATTTGACCCCGCCGACTTTGGACAGACGGACCGCAACATCAGTATCCTCGCCAAAGAATTCGATACTGCGATCATAGCCGCCAACAGCGGCCCAGGCCGCGCGCTTGAACACGAAATTACCGCCCTGCACAACCGATCCAACCCGCAGAATGAAGCGGTTGAGAATGTAGATCAGATAGGTCAGGCCATAGAACAGGCTGATCAGGACGCGATTGTGCATGGCCATGTCATAATAGACATAGGGGCCGGAAAGGCAGACAAGCTTGCTGTCGTCGCCGAATTCGCGCAGCACGACATCGAGCCACCCTTCGGGCACAATTGTGTCGCTATCGATATTGGCCACCAGCTCATAGCCTTCGCTCGCCGCAAAGCCGGCATCGCGCGCATTCACCAGGCCCTTCTTGGGTTCATCGACGACCCGCACGCCTGAAAAGCTGCGCGCGATTTCCCCAGTCCGGTCGGTCGAGGCATTATTCACGACGATCACGTCGGCATCTGCGCCGGAGCGCTTGATTTCCGCCAGCACCGATTCAAGGCATTTGCCGATCAGCGCTTCTTCATTATAGGCGGGAATGACGAAGGCCAGCTTCATGGGGATCCCCTTTGCCCGGCCTGGTGCCGGTTCTTGTTTGTGCTGCACATAGCGCGCTGCGCCGCTTGCGGCAACCAATCGCGCAAATCGCGCATCAATCAGCCGGTTGTGGCCCCGCCCGTTCCGCCAGTACCTCTAATCTGCTAAGATGTTCTCAGGTCTGAGCGGTTCATGTCCCGTTCAGCGGCAAAGTTGAATGGATACCGCCATGAACAGATTTGCTGCATATTTCGCCGTCTCTTCACTTTGCCTGACCGGCACGGCACTTGCTGCCGCAGAGGGCACCGCCGTTGGCGTTAGGCCAGATGCCCTGGCCCGCGCTGCTTCGGACGAGCGCGTCCTTTTTGTCGGTTCAGATGTATCGGTGGGCGAGACCATCGTCACCGGCCCCAGGGGCAATGTCCAGCTTTTGTTCGATGACCAGACAAGGCTGGTCGTCGGACCCGGCAGTACACTGGAGATAGAAACCTATCTGCTGGCCGGATCGGGCGTCGACACATTCGCCGTCAACGCCCTGGCCGGCACCTTCCGATTCATTTCGGGAAGTAGTCCAAAATCGGCCTATTCCATCAACACCCCCACGGCTTCCATCGCGGTAAGAGGCACCGAGTTCGATTTGACCGTTGGTGGTGGCCGGAGCTTCGTCCTGCTCTATGAGGGCGCTTTGACCATTTGCCGGAGCTCCAATTGTGTCAACCTCACCAACCGGTGTGACATTGGCACCGTAGCCGGTAGCAGCGCCAACCTTTTCTCCTGGCGAGATGACGAGCGCAATCGCGTGGTGCCTAATTTCCCTCTTTCCAATATCCAATCGAGCTTCCTGCCCCCCTTTCGGGTTTCCGGCGGCCAGGCATGTCTGGTTCCACCGCCGCAACCCGCCTCTGGCTCGCTGGTGGACCGATCAACCGGCCGCCCTGCACCGGCGCAAAACCAGCCATGCACAGATCCGCAGAACTGCTGACGCCCAACCTGCACAGGCAGAACGCAGCCACTTGAACTGTCGGGCAAAACATCCTTTGGTGTCCACCCGACCGGCCGTCAAGAAGTGAGCCAAAGTGGCCTCCTCCGAAAGATCCCCTGCAGAAGAAGCCGAAGCATCTCGCTTTGATCGGCTCCGCTCCAAATTGCGGCTGCTCTATCATGGCCAGTCGCCCAAAGCATTGCGCTTTCAGAGCATCATCCTGCTCGTCGACCTGGCCATTATTGCCTTCTTCATCGCCACGCCGCTGCTTCGGGAAAGCGAAACTTTCCTCTGGATCGATTATTCGATCGCCGCGATCCTCGCTATCGATCTGATCGCGCGGGGCCTCGCCGCGACCCATCCCATGCGCTGGCTGCGCCAGTTGCCGGTGATCATTGACATTTTCATCCTGATCACCCTGCTCGCACCCACCTGGCTGTTCAATCTGGGCTTCCTGCGCATCCTGCGACTCTGGACCTTGTCGCGCTCCAGCATGGTCTGGCGGCCGCTCGAAAAACGCGGCCTGGGCGAATATCGCGACACCATGCAGGCAGTAATCAACCTGCTGGTCTTCATCTTCGTGGTCACTGGCTTTGTCTATACCGCCTTTGCACGACGCGATTCCGGCATTGCCGGCTATGTCGATGCGCTCTATTTCACTGTCACCACCATGACCACCACCGGCTTTGGCGACATTGTCCTGCCTGGCACCTTCGGAAAGCTGGTCTCGGTTGTCGTCATGATCGTCGGCATTTCGTTGTTTGTTCGACTTGCCCAGCTCATCTTCCGCCCCGCCAAGGTGAACTTCCCTTGTCCTCAATGCGGCTTAAATCGCCACGAACCAGATGCCGTTCACTGCAAGGCCTGCGGCCACCTGCTCAACATTCCGGACGAAGGCCAGGGTTGACCGCCGCTACTTGATAACCGGCAGCCGCACCCGGAAACACGCCCCAGGCAAGGGTCCGGGCACCAGTTCCAGCGTCCCGTTCATCCGGGCCACAATCTGTCGGCTGATGGCCAGGCCAAGGCCGGCACCACCTTGATCTCCGCCGCCCTCAACTCCACGCCAGAATTTCTCGAAAATGTGCTTTCTATCAGTCTTGGAAATCCCCGGGCCATTATCGGCCACCTCGACCACGAACTGACCCGCCCGCACAGCCGAACTCACGCGGACGATGGGATGGTCGGCATCATTGTATTTTACTGCATTGGAAATCAGGTTGATGAACACCTGACAGAGCCGGTCGCTGTCCCCATCGACCATGGTCGTATGCGCCCGTTCGCCAAACTCCACCCGCATACCCCTCTGCCGCAGCAACGCGTCGCAAACCGCGACGGCACGATCCAGAGCCTCTTCCGCATCCACAGGCGCATTCTGCCAGCTACGCTCCCCCCGCTCGAGCGCACTGAGGTCCAGTATTTCGTCGAGAAGCCTGGTCAGGCGCAGGCTCTCATTGTGGATCGTGGAGATGAACCTTTGGCGCTGCCCGTCATTGAGCTCCCCCGGCTCCATCAGGATTTCGGAGAACGAACGGATCGAGGTCATCGGCGTGCGCACTTCGTGGCTCACCTGGCTAAGAAATTCGTCCTTCTGGCTGTCCAGCTCCCGCAATTGCGCATTGGCGTCTTCAAGCTTGCGTGCCGTGACCCGCAATTCCGCCGAGGTCCTTTCCAACTCCTGAGAGTACTCAATCACCTGCTGGGTTTCATCGGCCATCTGCATCATCTCTTCGAGCGACACATCGCCTCCAGCTACCACTTTTGCCAGCATCACATGCGCCGAGGCCGAACCAATGGATCCGGCCAACTCGCGCTCCAGCCGGGAGATGAACTCGGGTGTGGGCTCCAGCATCGCAGGTTCGACACCCCGCTCCTGCGCTGCTGTTTCGAACAGTGTCGCCGCCCGCTTTTCACCTAGCACCCGCTCGGCCACGAAATAGAGGTCATTCGCCGTCGCCGATCCGGGCATGAACCCGCGATGGGCAAAGGGGCGGCGGCGGAAAACATCGACGAAGGCCGCCGCCTGGATCCGCTCGAGCGCGGACTGATTTGATACAAGCGAGCCGACGACCAGAAATACGCTATTGAGCAACAGGCTCCAGAACACCGAATGCACCAGAGGGTCGAGATCATTGAGACCGAACAGATTTTGCGGCCTCAGGAAGCCAATACCCCATGGACCGCTTTCCATCACGTCGGAAACCCAGGGCAGAACAGTCTCGAAGCTGGGCAGGAACATGGTCCACGCCCAGATGACAAAACCCACAAATATGCCGCTCGCCGCCCCGCGCTGCGCCGCTTCGCGCCAGTAGAGGCCCGCCAGGATGGCCGGCAGGAACTGCGCAACACCTGCAAAGGAAATGAGCCCAATCGGCGCCAAGGCATCGTCGCCGGTCAGCGAGAAATAGAGAAAGCCCAGGGTCAGGATCACCCCGATCGACACCCGGCGGCTCAGCAGCAGCAGGCGGCGCACGCCCTGTCCGTCGCCCTGCCCGACATTGGACGAGCGCAGGATGATCGGCATGATGATGTGGTTTGACACCATGATCGACAAGGCGATCGAGGCCACGATGATCATTGATGTAGCAGATGAGAAACCACCGATAAACGCTAGAAGAGCAATGCCAGATTGCCCCTCGGACAACGGCAGGGTCAGCACAAACATGTCCGGATTGGCCCCCTCCGGCATGACAGTCATGCCGTAAAGCGCAATGGGCAGCGTGAATACGCTCATCAGCAGCAGATAAGCGGGGAACGCCCAGCCTGCGACGCGGAGGTGATCCTCATTGGCGTTTTCGACCACGGTGATCTGGAACTGGCGCGGCAGGCAGATGATGGCGGCGGCCGACAGCACCGTCATTGCCACCCAGCGCGGGCCGAAAGGATCGTCTTCATAGATGGCGATGCCTGCCGCCTCCGCGCCGCGATAGATCGACTCAAAGCCCCCACCCAGCCCGAAGGTGACGAAAACGCCGACAGCCAGGAGCGCCGCGAGTTTGACCACCGCCTCGAACGCAATGGCGGCAACCACGCCATGGTGCTGCTCCTTGGCATCGACATTGCGCGTGCCAAACAGAATGGTGAACAGCGCCATGCCCGCAGCGATACCGAACGCCAAGGCACCGTCGTCCACACCGACAAGACTGCCCCGTGCACCCTCGGCTGATTCTGCCACCGCCTGGATAGAGGCCGTAATCGCCTTGAGCTGCAGCGCAATATAGGGGGTGATGCCAATCACGGCGATCAGTGTCACCAGCACGGCCAGCCGACTCGACTTGCCGTAACGTGACGACAAGAGGTCGGCGATGGAGGTGATGGCCTGCATTCGTCCGATCCGGACCAGCTTGCGCAATATGAACCACCAGCCGACAAAAACGATGGTGGGTCCAAGATAGATGGTCAGAAACTCGAGCCCGCCGCGCGCGGCATTGCCGACGGCGCCGTAAAAGGTCCAGCTCGTGCAATACACCGAGATCGAGAGTGTGTAGACCGCAGGCGAGCGCAGGAACGACGACTTGTTGGCGCGCGTATGCCGGTCGCCAAAATAGGCCAGAATGAACAGCAGCCCCACATAGACGATAGCCGTAACAATGACGAAGTCGGCCGAAAGCATCACTCGTCCCCTTCGTGGCTGTCCTCGTCAGAGGCATGGGGCAAATAATGCGTCAGAATGCCGGTACCGATGACCATCATCGCCCAGACGCCGAACAGATACACGACGATCTGTGGAATCCCAAAAAACAGGATTGGGTGATTGAAGATATAGACCAGCGGCGGAATGATCAGTAGCGCACCGAACACCGCAAAGACGAAAACACCGCTCTCCAGCTTACGCCGCGCGGTCATTATCACCCAGCAATTGGCGCACTGCTCCCACTACTTCAGCGTTGGAATAGGGCTTGGTCACAAACCCATCAGCTCCCAATTCCTCTGCGATGCGCCGGTCTTGTTGTTGCCCTTTGGCAGTCAGGATCAAGACCGGCAGGACCCTGGTCGGCTCTTCGGAGCGCAATTGTTTGAGCACGTCGAAGCCGCTGCGCTTGGGCAGCATGACATCGAGTACCAGGATGCGCGGCAACTCGCGGCGCACACGCTCAAGCACGGCCTCGCCATCGGTGACCGATTCCACGCTCCACCCTGCTCGGCGCAGAATGAAGTCGAGCGATTCCAGAATGCTAGGCTCATCTTCGGCGATCAAAATATCGAAAGCCAACGTTCCCCCCATCATTCGCGGTCTCCCCTCCGCGAATGGCGCTACTAAATCGCAATCACCCGCCCCCGCCAAGGGCAAAACCATTGGGGACCAAGGCGGTGCGCAGATTTTCGCGGCCCGGAGCCGGCGCCAAGGGCTCTTCCTGCCGGCTGGCACAGTTCGAACGCGTGCATAGCCGGCAGGTTGGCCCGACTTCCACATCGGCGCCAGTATTGCCCAGATCCAGACCTTGCGCATAGACTAACTTGTCTGCATGCAGAACATTGCAGGCCAACATGACCGAGGCCATCACGGGCGGTTCGTGAAATGCCGCGGCCCGGCGCTGCACCGTGCGGGCAACAAAAAGATACCGCGAGCCGTCCGAGAATCGCACCACCTGGCGCACTGGCATGTCTGGCGTTCGAAAAGCGCCGTAGATTGCCCAGAGTGGGCAGGCGTGCCCCGAATAGGGCAGCAGCAATCCCGGCAGCGGAAAATGCTTGGTCAGCCGGCCAGCTGGATCCGACCGCAGAAAGCCGAACGGTACGCCCTCCTCGCCGGGGCGACGAAGCGAGACCAGCCGATGAGCAACCTGCTCGTAGCTGGCATAATAGACTTGGCGAAGCTGGTCGATGTCATATCCCGTCTTCTCTGCCTGCTCCAAGAAGCGGGAATAGGGAAACACCATCGCACCGGCCAGATAGGATCCAAGCGCCCGTCGCGCTAACCGCAGAGCCGCAGGAGACTCCAGGGCGGCCTCGGCCAGCTCCGTATCAATAATCGATCCAGCCGCCAATTCTCCGTAGAGCCGGGCGAGCTGGAACTGCCGCGTTGCAAGTGTTGTAGCGCCCTGCAACCACATGGTCGTCAGCTCGGGGAAATAGCGATACTGCCCGGGAAAATCTGCCGGACCTGATGGCGGCACCCCACCAATGGCGACCCGCACGCCGAATTGCGTCTCAAGTGCGGCGACAAGGCCTTCCAGCCCAAATTTCCCGTGTCGCTCAACGTCCGAACGCAGGCCCTCCGCTGCAACTTCAAGTGCCGGGAAGTAATTGGTTCGCTCGATGAGCAGATCATCGATCTCGCGCGCGGCAGAGACGCTGCGCCGGCTGGCGCTGGCATTTTCGAAGTGCCCAATCAGATTTCGCGCCACCGCGCCAAGATTGCGGGTTTCCCGCCCGATGGAGGCCAGAAACCGGCCGCGCTCGCCCTCGTCCAGGTCGGCCACCTCTTCAAGAATTTCCGCGCTCGAGCGCACTGCGGTAACCCCGGAAAGCACCTGGTGCAGCAATTGGCCTAGCAATGGATCAGAACGCAAACGGTCGGCAAAGGCGTCAGCACTGGCCACCGCCTCGGTGTAGGCACGGTGCAATCGCGCCATGGCCTGAGCGCTGGCTGGATATTGCGCCACCATTTGCCGCCGTTCGTCAGGCTGAAACGGCAGCGACTCAACCATCGGTTCTGCATAGGCCTCTTCCAGGTCCTGCAGCAATTTTTGCTCGGCTTGTCCGGTCAGGTCATCGATGTCGATATTCAGATGCAGTGCCACGCGCTGCAGCAGCGCACCGCCAACGTCGCGTTTGTTGTTTTCGATCAGGTTGAGATAGCTCGGCGATATTCCCACCAGACGCGCCAGCGCCACCTGCGAAATCTTCAGCGATTTCCGCCTGTTGCTGATCCGGAACCCGATCGGCGCGCGCATGGCTTCCCTCCCAGAAAATCTGCTCTGTCAACAAATTGACAGATGTACCCATCAACAAGAACAACAATTTACAATTTTTTCTAGGAATTACAATGACGTATTGCTGTCGTTTTCAAATATGTCGAATACTGGTCAGGCGGTGAGTGGCTGGCAAAGTATCGGTCGCCCCGCGCCAAAAGGAGGAGATCGATGAAATTATTGAAGAGCGGGATGTCCCGCCGCAGGGTTCTGCAGACAGGTATGGCCGGCATTATCGGTTCGGGCGTCGCCCCCATGATGTTCACCAAAGGGGCCTGGGCACAGGAATTCTGCAACAATCCCACTGGCGACACGGTCACCCTTGGCCTCAACCTGCCTTTGACAGGTGCCTATGCAGAAGAAGGCGCCGATGAACAGAAGGCCTATGAACTCGCCATCGCCCACCTGAATGGCGAAGGTGACGGCGGCCTGATCAACGTGCTGACTCCCTCTGCGCTCAAGGGCAATGGCATCTTAGGCAAGAAAGTCGGATTCGTTACGTCTGATAGCCAGACGAAGTCCGACGTCGCCCGTGCCGGTGCTACCCGCATGATCGAACGCGACGGCGCCATCATGATCACCGGGGGCTCGTCCTCAGGCGAAGCCATAGCCGTGCAGGGTCTCTGCCAGGAGATGGGCGTCATTTTCATGGCGGGCCTTACGCACTCCAACGACACGACCGGCAAGGATAAGCGGCGCTACGGTTTCCGCCACTTCTTTAACGCCTACCAGTCCGGTACTGCACTGGGTCCCGTGCTGAGCGAAGCTTACGGCACTGATCGCCGCGCGTATCACCTGACCGCTGATTACACCTGGGGCTGGACTCAGGAAGAATCGATCAAGAACACCACCGAGGGTCTTGGTTGGGACACTGTGGAAGCCGTGCGCACCCCGCTTGGTGCCGGCGACTTCTCGCAGTTCCTCACCCCGGTTCTCAACTCCGGTGCCGACGTGCTCATCCTCAACCACTACGGCAACGACATGGTGAACTCGCTAACTCAGGCGGTCCAGTTCGGCATGCGTGACCGCCAGGCGAACGGCAAGGACTTCCAGATCGTGGTTCCGCTGTTCTCCGAACTGATGGCCAAGGGCGCCGGTGAGAACATCAAGGGCATATACGGCACCTCGAACTGGCACTGGAACCTGCAGGATCCAGGCTCCATTGCCTTCACCAAATCGTTTGGCGCTGCCTATGGCTCGCCACCATCTCAGGCTGCGCACACCTGCTACGTGCAGACCCTGCTTTATGCTGACGCAGTGGAACGCGCTGGCACCTTCTATCCGCCTGAAGTCATCAAGGCGCTGGAAGGCCACGAGTTCGACGGCATGGGCAATGGCCGCACGCTCTACCGTGCCGAAGACCACCAGTGCATGAAGTCTGTGCTCGTCGTGCAGGGCAACGACGCCCCTACCAGCGAATACGACGTTCTCAACGTGGTCCAGGAAGTCCAACGCGATACGGTCGACTACGACGCCTCGATCTTTGGCGGTGAACTCGGTCCCGCAGAACCGGCACCCGTCTGCGCCTAAACCAGTAGAGGGGCAAGGAGCGATCCTTGCCCCTTCAGGTCCGCCAGCGCCCGGTCCGCCGGGTGCTCTCGCCTGCACACATGCAGGACGGGGTCTTCGGAACATCCGATGATGGCATTGCGCGGGGATCGAGAGAGCCTCGTCACTAGCGGAGCATCAAATGTTCGAAGTCATCTTTCTGCAATTTCTCAACGGGCTCGACAAAGGCGCTGCTTATGCGCTGATCGCCCTTGGCCTTACCCTGGTGTTCGGTACACTCGGGGTCGTGAACTTTGCCCATGGCGCCTTGTTCATGCTCGGTGCCTTTTGTGCCGTTATGTTCCGTCAGTTCCTGACCCTTGAAACGGTCACCATTGATCCCACCCAGACATCGCCCTGGGGCGCACCACTCGAAATCAGGACCCCGCTGGTGCAGGCCTGGTTTGGAGACTTTGGGGCGGTTCTCGTCAATTACTCGGTACCCTTCTCGATCCTCATCACAATCCCGATCATGCTGCTCGTCGGCATCGCGCTGGAACGCGGTATCATCAAGCACTTCTACAAGCGCCCCCATGCCGAGCAGATCCTTGTGACATTCGGCCTCGCCATTGTGGCGCAGGAAGTGATCAAGTCCATCTTCGGACCAAACCCCATTCCCCAGCCTATGCCCACCGATCTCCGCGGGGCAGCCGACATCGGCTCCTGGATCGGGTTTCAGGCCAATGTCATCACCTATCCGCTGTGGCGCCTGATCTACTTCCTGTTTTCAGTGATCATCATCGGCGGCGTCTTTGCCTTCCTCCAGTTCACCACCTTTGGCATGGTCGTGCGCGCCGGCATGGCGGACCGCGAGACAGTTGGGTTGCTGGGCATCAATATCGACCGGCGTTTCACGATCATGTTTGGCCTGGCCGCCGTTGTCGCGGGCATGGCAGGCGTCATGTACACGCCCCTGCTCCCTCCCAATTACCATCTCGGCATGGACTTTCTGGTCCTTTCTTTTGTGGTGGTGGTCGTGGGCGGCATGGGCTCATTGCCCGGTGCCGTCGCCGCCGGCTTCCTGCTTGGTATCCTGCAGTCCTTCGCCTCGATGACCCAGATCAAGGCCATCGTTCCCGGCATCGACCAGATCATCATCTATCTCGTTGCCGTTGTTATTCTACTTGTTCGCCCGCGTGGTCTGATGGGCCGCCGCGGTGTGATGGAGAATTGACATGACCAATTTCATGTCCCGCAACGATCTGTTGCTGCTTGTGGGCTTCACCGCCGTGGTGCTGACCATGCCAATCTGGCTCACGCCCTTCGGCGCCGGCTATCCGGACCTGCTGCAGCGCTTCATGATCTTTGGCATCTTCGCTGTCGGCTTTAACATCCTGTTCGGCCTAACCGGCTATCTCAGCTTCGGCCATGCCGCTTTCTTCGGTGTTGGCTCCTATGCCGCAGTCTGGTCGTTCAAACTGCTGACGCTCGACGCCATTCCCGCCATGATCTTTGCCGTTCTGATCTCGGGCCTGTTCGCCCTGATCATCGGCTTCCTCTCGCTGCGCCGTTCAGGCATCTACTTCTCGATCCTGACCCTTGCGTTCGCCCAAATGAGCTACAATCTGGCCTATTCGGTGCTCACCCCGATCACCAATGGCGAAACCGGCCTGCAACTCACATTGAGCGATCCTCGCGTCTTGGACGCGGCCATCGGTCAGTCTTTTGTAGGGCAGCCCGTCCCGACTCTTCTGGGGCAGCAATTGGGCGGCTATGCAGGCTTCTACTTCTGCGCCGGCTTTCTGATCCTGTCGTTCTTCTTCGCCCAACGCGTCGCTGGGTCGCCATTCGGCATGATGCTAAAATCGATCAAGTCCAATCAGACCCGTATGCAATTCACCGGCTTCAATACGCGGCCTTATGCCCTGTCTGCATTCGTGATTTCGGGAATGTATGCGGGCCTGGCTGGCGCCCTGCTCGCCGTCACCGACCCGTTGGCCGGCGCCGAACGCATGCAATGGACCGCCTCGGGCGAAGTCGTGCTGATGACCATTCTGGGCGGCGTGGGAACGCTGGTCGGCCCGGTGATCGGTGCCTGGATCATCAAATACTTCGAGAACATTCTCTCGGCCCTCAATGATAACATTCTGACCCAGTTCTGGAGCTTCCTGCCCGAGGGGTTCGCCGAAATCGTGGTCAAGGTGACCAGCAAGTTCGTGGGTGATGGCTGGCACCTGACCCTTGGCCTGGTGTTTGTGATCATTGTGATCTTCCTGCCCGGCGGGATCATGGAAGGCGTGCGCCGCATCGCGGCGGTCGCCCGCCGCTCCGGCCCGCCCGGTGCCAAGTCACATCAGCATCAGCCCGCAGAATAAGGACAAGCGATATGGCAAATTCCAATATTGTCCTGCACGTTGCGGACGTCCACAAGCGGTTCGGCGGCCTGCACGCGCTGGCAGACATTGATCTGCAGGTCGAGGAGGGCAAGACCCACGCCATCATCGGCCCCAACGGAGCGGGCAAGTCGACGCTGCTCAATGTCATCATCGGCAAGCTGGCGCCGTCCAGCGGCCAAGTGGTGTTCGACGGCGCCGTACTGACCGGTCGCAAGCCCTACCAGATCAACCAGCTCGGCATTGCCCGCGTCTTCCAGACGCCGGAAATCTTCTCCGACCTGTCGGTCTTGCACAATGTGATGATCCCCGCCTTTGCCAAGCGCGATGGTACCTTCACACTCAACATGCTGCGCGCCCTGGACAGCGAAACAACCATCCGTGAGGAGGCCGAGCACATGCTTGAGGATGTGGGCATGCTCAACCGCCGGGACATGCAGGCTGGTAGCCTCAGCCGTGGTGACAAACGACGCATGGAACTGGCGATGTGCCTGATCCAGCACCCGCGCCTGCTGCTGCTCGACGAACCAACCGCCGGCATGAGCCGGCATGACACCAATACCACCATCGAGCTTCTCCAGAAGATCAAGAGCCGTGGCATGACAAAGGTGATCATCGAGCATGACATGCATGTGGTGTTCTCGCTCGCCGACAAGATCTCCGTGCTCGCCCAGGGCCGCATCATCGCCGACGGCAGCCCGGATGAAGTGCGCGGCAACCCCAAGGTCCAGGAAGCCTATCTCGGAGGAGCTCACTGATGAGTTCAGTCGCCATGCAATCTGAAACGGCCATCGGCAATAATGCCGCAGAACTGGAAACCACCCGCCCCTTCTTTTCAGTGCGCGACATGCATGCCTACTACGGCGAGAGCTACATCGTGCAGGGCGTCTCGCTCGATGTCCGAAAGGGCGAAATCCTGGCTTTGCTCGGTCGCAACGGCGCCGGGAAGACGTCGACATTGCGCACAGTAGCCCGGACCGACAACCCGCAGATGCGGCGGGGCGAAATCTGGCTCGATGGCATGCCGATCCACCAGATGAGCAGCTTTCAGGCGGCGCGCGCCGGCATCCAGCTCGTTCCCGAGGACCGCCGGATCATTCAGGGCCTGACGGTCGAGGAGAACATCTCTCTGGCAAAGGTCGCGCCCGGCAATGGGTGGAGCCTTGAACAGATCTACGAAAGCTTTCCGCGCCTGGCCGAACGCCGCACCCAGGAAGGGGTCACCCTGTCAGGTGGCGAACAGCAGATGCTTGCGATCGCGAGGGCCCTGGCCCGCGACCTCAAGCTCTTGCTGCTAGACGAGCCTTATGAAGGGCTGGCGCCGGTAATCGTGCAGGAGATCGAACGCATTCTGCATTCGATCAAGCCCATGGGCATCACGACAGTGATTGTCGAGCAGAACGCGGTGGCGGCGCTCAAGCTGGCAGATCGCGCTGTCATTCTAGATACGGGCGAAGTCGCCTTTGCCGGTTCAGCCAAGGAGGTCCTCGAGAACGCCGACCTTCGCCACGAATATCTGGCCATCTGAACCAGCGCACCAGCTACCCTGGGTCCTGTGAGAACCAAGGCATGATGCCGATCTCACCCTCTCCCCCTCACGGGGCCCAGGGTAATTCTATCCGGCGGCGCAGCCGCCAAATCGCTCCGGTAAAGCAATTTTAGGCGAGAAGACCATGAGAGCTAAGCTTGAGTGGCAAGAATGCGCCTCATCAATCGCCCTTCCCCTCAAATCTGCGCCGAAACATCCGTCTCCGGCGCCGTTGGCGCAATCTCGATACCCGCATCTTCCAGCGCCGAACGCACACCGCGGGCCAACTCGACCGCCCCGGGGGTGTCGCCATGCAGGCAGATAGACCGAGCAGAGGATTTCAGCACAGTACCGTCAATAGCGACGATCTCGCCTGCCTCAGCCAGTCGCAGGCACCGCGCAATAACCGCCCCAGCATCGTGGATCACTGCGCCCTCTTCCTTGCGGGAAACCAATAGTCCCTCTGCCGTATAGGCCCGGTCGGCATAGGCCTCACGGATCAGCGGCAAGCCCACCGCCTTGGCGGCGCGCACCTGCTGGCTGTTGTCCAGCGCCAGCACCGCCATCTCCGGGTCCATGGCCTGAATGCTGGCGAAAATGCCTACGGCAAAGGCCAGCTCTTCGGCTGTCTGGTTTGCGAGCGCACCATGCAGTTTGACATAGGACAGCGCCACGCCGACTTCATCAGCAATGTGCCGCGCCAGCAAAAGCTGCCCCCTGATCTGTCCAAGCAATTGCTCAAGCGGCATCACGATACGAAACCGTCCGAAGCGCTTGGGATCGACATACCCTGGGTGCGCACCCGCGCGCACGCCATTGGCCTTGCATATCCCGAGAATTCTCCGAATCGTAGCTGCATCCCCGGCATGTCCGCCACAGGCAATCGAGGCGCTCGAAACGATCTGCAACAAGGCATCATCGGAGCCCATGCCTTCGCCCAGATCCGCGTTAAGGTCGATAGAGGTCATGGCTTGCCGCTCCGCATCAGTTGGTGCGCATGGTTCACGCTGACAGGCGCAAATACAACGGCCTCACCGGAACGGATTTGTGCAAACCGGCCGAGATCCGCGCTCACAATAGTGCCGATCCGCGGATAGCCACCGGTCGGCTGGTGATCGCGCATCAGGACGATCGGCGTGCCATCCCCCAGGATCTGGATGTCGCCCGGCAGGATCGGATCAGAAATCAGCGACAATATGCTGGACCCGGCGAACACCCCCCCTTCATCGGCCAGCCGCACCCCCATCCTGTCCATGGCATTGGTCACGCGAAACGGTGTCTCGACAAACTTGCGGCGAATGTCTGCCGCAAACCGATCAGCATGGATTCCCCAGACGAACCTGACAGGTCCGGCCTCCGGAGGATCAGGCGAACACACCGATTGCACCGTTCCGCCTTCCTCCGAAAAATTCAGAACATCGCCCGCGCGCAGGGCGCGCCCCTCCAGGCCACCCAGCCTTGCCCTTGTGCTGGTCGCCCTGCTTCCCAGCACCATCGGCAGGTCCAACTTTTTGCCAAAGCGCAGATAGCCATAATTTCCAGCGGCGCCCGGCGTTATGCAAAGCCGGTCACCGGCCGCAATGCTGGCGCTGCCAGGCCAGGGCCGTCGTTCTCCGTTCAATTGCACTTCGAACGCGCCACCCGCCCAGCCCACAGTCAGGTCCCCGGACTCCATCAGCAAGTCGAGCCCCGCCCGGGTCAGCTCGATCCCGGTCTTGTCACATGCACCCGCCAATGCACCGGCCAGCCGGTGTGCATCAATATCCATTGGCCCGGAGGCGCTGATCCCGTGTGCGAGCAAACCCGGTCGCCCACCATCCTGCACTGTGCACAGCGGTCCCGCCCGTTCTACTCTCAAACTGCTGCTCAAAGGACCACCTCAAAGATGATCTGGTCCCCAGCGCGCAACTGCGTCGGCGGATTGACCGTCGGGTCGAAATTGCGAAACTGAGTGTGCCCGATAACGTGCCAGCCGGTCGGAATGTCGGTCGCCGCAATGGCCGTTTGCCCGGCAGCAAACAAGACACTCCCGGCTGACACCTGGGGCCGCACCAGAGTGCGCCGCGGCACCGTCAGGGACTTCTCGTGAAACCCGCAGTAAACGAAGCCAGGTGCGAAGCCTGTCGCAAGCACGCGCATGCCGCCGCGATTATGCGCTTCGACGAAGCCGTCGATCGACAGGCCAAGCAAGGCCGCAACTTCACCGAGATCCGGACCGTCAAAGCGCACCGCGATGCGATGCGTTCGGCTCTCGCCGAACGCACCATCGCCACTCAGGCGCAAAGCCAGCTCACCGGAAAGGCGCGCCACACCGACCTGTGCAGGGTCAAAGCGCACCAAGACCGAAACAAGGCTCGGCACGATCTCGACAACGCCGATAATGCCGTCAGCCTTTAGCCGTGCTGCAAAGACCAGTGCGGCCCGGTTGGCGGCATCATCAAGGCTTTGACCGAAGCGGACCAGCAAGGCGCAATCGCCCAGTGGCACGATTTGAGGCAAAGTCGGCAAGCGGTGGTCACCGCCGCGCAGGGGCTGGTTTGATGGCTGTTTCATGGGCAATGCAGTCGTTCAGATGGAACCGCATGCCGTCAAGAGGCCAGTCATCAGCAGCCCTGCGTCAACAGAATGCCAAAGATCCGTGATGCGAGATCAGGGTGGTCCAATCGGTCAGTTTGGGTCGCGCCCCTCCTGCTCTATCACCGCCTCGAACAGGGTGCGGGCCTGCCCTGCCCCGATGGCCTCGATGGCCACGGCAGCAATGGCTGCAAACAGCTCCGCAATTTCCTGGGGATCGGTGATTTCGGCGTCGTCTTCGTCGGCGTCGGCGTTGATCAGGGTAAACATGAGGAACGCGCCTCCACACTGGAGCGGGATGCGGAAGTAGGGAGACGGTTTCCGCAGGAGCCCGCGACCACAATAGTCTGGAACCAGACTGGCTCCAGACGAGCCTACGAATAGGAGTGTGCGTCGATTCCGTTACCGCTTAAATAACGGAAACCACCCTGAAGGGGCAGAACCGGTCTTGCCGACAAGGTCAGCCTCGCTTACGCTTCGCGCGCTTTCACAATTCTGTCGCACGAGTGGGAAACACCATTTTCCGCAACGCCTTGGGGCCCAATGCGGTCTTTGCTGCACTAGGACGATTCGTCATCAAGCCTATCTAGCCACGACTCGATATCGTCCAGCGTGGCCGAGAAGGGCTTGGGCTCATCCCCATAAACAATCTTGAAGCTCTCATCGTCGCGCACGGCATGGCCGCCCGGCTGCCCGAGCACCTTTGCCTTTTCCGAGGTCAGAATCGTCAAACCGCGGCGTGCCGCCGCCCGTTTCATGCGCCGCATGCGCGAATTATCCAATTCCTTGCGGCTCATCGTTGCGGCCCCGGTCTAGTGGCGGGCAGGGAGGGATTCGAATACCACCCCTCAGCCCAGGATTTATAGGCATCTCCGCCAGCGCGTGTTACGCAACTCGTTACGCAGTTGGGGATCCCCGCAGCGTCATAACGCGACCACTGTCGCTGGCGCAAGCGGGAGGGTGTCATGACTACACCCAGATCATTGCGGCGGGGAGCGCGGGCCTGCTTCCAGACATGACAGTGGCGCCTGCATAAGGGCCTCCGATCCGTCGGCCGCGTATTTGTGGCCAGTCTTGGCCGCTGCGGCTCCGGCCTCACCATGCAGATATTGGCTGCCGGCGGCACAACTGCCTCGGCTGATACCCTGCCTTCGAAGATGATCACACTACCATCGGCAGCCTGCGGGCCGCATGGCTGAAAGCCAACGCGGCAACAAGCGGCCGATCATGAGGAAGTTAGTATCAATAAGATCCACTGCGACTGGTAAATGGTCAAAGACTCAATCCCGAACTGGAACTTAGCCGGCGTGGCACAACCTCGCTCTGGCAAAGGCGGCATGCTATTAGGGCATCTGCTGCGCCCCAAAAAGCCGGTCGCAATTCGCCTTGTAAAGCCACATCGAGTCCAGCACTTAATGGGGAACGTTCGGCACTGGATTAGGGATCGGGTGGTGAGAACTGCAGTCAGTAGGTGTCCGCTACCGTCCGATTGTACTGAGATGTTTTTTGACCGCAAACGACCATTCCTTGCCGTTGCCCGTGCTGACTTTATGGCGGATATGGGGCCGTTGAACTGACCCGCTGCGCGGGAGAGTGTGCGCGGTGAAATAACGGCAACGCACCGGTCATCACGCTTGATTGAGGATCGCCTGGTTCAGTCGTTCCCTTTTGGCTCCTTCAACCCAGGAACCGAACGATGACCAAACCTCTCCCCAACAACCCTGTCAGCCCGCTGCGCGAGAAACTGATCGGCGGCATGAACATGGCGACACTTCCGCGACATTGAACTGGTCTACCCTAACGCTGCAGCGCTATCACATCATCTGGGCGCTCCCCAAGACTGGCCAAACCGAAAAAACCCATAGCCCCCATCCTGTGGCTCGCGGGTCCTTTCCTCGGAGACTTTCGGGCGCTTGCCTGCAGCCGAAACTCTTCACGTTCTGTCCGACCGGTTCTGATGGAATTTGACTGATAGCGGACGAGATAGCGTTCAGTAGGAGGACTAACGATCACTCGGCTATCGCCGGCTGTCTATGATTTGCCTACAAGTCAGCAATGCGCCGCAACAGCATGCGCTTCACACGACCAGTCCGGTCCCATTCAACATGAAGAGCCAGCATTTGGCGCCGGAGCTAAGTGCCCCGGCGCCGCATTGCGTGCTGAGCAGCTCAGTTCGCGTCGGCCCAGCTCTTTACGAGTTCGTCATAGTCGACCGTGATCGGCTCTTCGTCCTCGTTGTCGAGCTTGAGCTGCGGAGCGAGATTTCCCTTGGAAACGGCGTCCGCGTTCCAGTAGGCGAGGTCGTGTTCCTCGGCCAACATGGGACCGATATCACCCTGCACGCCAGCGCGTTCGAGGCGAGCCATGACGCTCTCCTGCTCGGCGCACAGAGAGTCCATCGCCTCCTGAGGCGTCTTGGCGCCCGAGGATGCGTCGCCAATGGCCTGCCACCAAAGCTGAGCGAGCTTCGGGTAGTCCGGAACATTGGTGCCGGTGGGGGACCACTGAACGCGGGCGGGCGACCGGTAGAACTCGATCAGGCCGCCCAACTTGTCAGCCCGTTCGGTGAAGCTGTCATGCTGGATGGTGGATTCCCGCACGAATGTCAGCCCCACGTGGGACTTCTTGACGTCTACAGTGAGCGAAGTCACGAACTGGGCGTAGAGCCAGGCCGCCTGCGCACGGTCCACTGGGGTAGACTTCAGAATGGTCCACGAGCCCACGTCCTGATAGCCGAGCTTCATCCCGTCTTTCCAGTAGACGCCGTGTGGCGAGGGCGCCATGCGCCATTTGGGCGTACCGTCCTCGTTCATGACCGGTAGCCCTTCCTTGACCATGTCGGCGGTAAAGGCGGTGTACCAGAAGATCTGCTGGGCCACGCCGCCCTGGGCCGGCACCGGACCGGATTCGGAGAAAGTCATACCCTGCGCTTCAGGCGGCGCGTAGTTGTTCAGCCATTCAAGGTATTTGGCGATGGCATAAACCGAGGCGGGGCCATTGGTATCGCCGCCCCGCGCCACGCACGAGCCGACCGGACGGGAGTTCTCGTCCACCTTGATGCCCCATTCATCAACCGGCAGACCGTTAGGAATGCCCTTGTCGCCATTGCCAGCCATGGAGAGCCAGGCGTCGGTGAAGCGCCAGCCAAGCGAGGGGTCTTTTTTGCCGTAGTCCATGTGGCCATAGACAGGACCATCGCCCATATCGCGTCCGGTGAAGAATTCGGCGATATCCTCGTAGGCGCTCCAGTTGACCGGCACGCCCAGATCATAGCCGTACTCTTCCTTGAAGTCGGCCTGGACTTCCGGATCGCTGAACCAGTCATAGCGGAACCAGTAAAGATTGGCGAACTGCTGGTCGGGGAGCTGGTAAAGCTCGCCATCCGGAGCGGTGGTGAATTCAAGCCCGATGAAATCATCCAGGTTGAGCTTGGGGTTCGTGACGTCAGCTCCTTCATCCGCCATCCAGCCGGTGAGGCTGCGGGCCTGCTGATAGCGCCAGTGGGTGCCGATCAGGTCGGAGTCGTTGACATAGGCGTCATAGATATTTTCGCCCGACTGCATTTGAGTCTGCAGCTTTTCAACCACGTCACCTTCGCCGATCAGGTCATGCGTGACCTTAATCCCGGTCAGCGCGGTGAACGCGGGAGCCAGCACCTTGGACTCGTATTCGTGGGTGGTGATGGTTTCCGACACCACCTTGATGTCCATGCCGACATAGGGGGCGGCTGCTTCCATGAACCACTGGAGCTCTGCCTCCTGCTCCGCCCTGCTCAAGGTGGAGAGATCGCCAATTTCTTCATCAAGAAACTTGAGCCCCGCGTCCATGCTTTGCGACCATGCCGGGCTCGACACTGACAGCGCTAGGAGCGCCGCAGTCGAGAACAATAATTGCCGTTTCATTCCAATCCTCCCTTGGATCGACGTCATGCGATGCAGGAGCGACAGCGCTTTCAGGCCGTCCTCCTGACTTCCTCCCCTAGACAAAGCGGAACACGACTATCGCGTAGGCCACCGATAGGGCGAGACTCCACCATAGCTGCGGCCCGATCAGGCCCAGCCATGCAAGATTTATGAACGCGCTGCCGAGCAGCGAGATAAATAGCCTGTCTCCTCTGGTCGTCTCGAACCGGAGGATGCCCACCCGCGGATTGCCACCGGGCGCGCGCCATTCCCAGACGGTCATTCCGATCAACAGCAAGGCGATGATGGTAAAGAAGAGCGCCGTCGGCCAGGTCCAGGCCATCCATGAGAAATTCATGTGGTCCTCCTCACACGCGGCCCAGGGCAAAGCCCTTGGCGATGTAGTTGCGAACGAAATAGATCACCAGGGCGCCCGGAATGATGGTGAGCACCCCCGCGGCTGCCAACACACCCCAGTCCAGCCCCGAAGCCGAGACGGTCCGCGTCATGATCGCCGAAATCGGCTTGGCTGCCGTCGTGGTCAAGGTGCGGGCCAGCAGCAGTTCCACCCAGGAGAACATGAAGCAGAAGAAGGCCGCTACGCCGATTCCCGAAGCGATCAGCGGCATGAAGATACGCACGAAGAAACGGGGGAACGAGTAGCCGTCTATATAGGCCGTCTCGTCGATCTCCTTCGGTACGCCACTCATGAAGCCCTCCAGAATCCAGACGGCGAGCGGCACGTTAAAGAGGCAGTGCGCGAGCGCCACCGCAATATGGGTGTCGATCAGGCCGAAGGCCGAATAGAGCTGGAAGAATGGGAGGGCGAACACGGCCGGCGGCGCCATGCGGTTGGTGAGCAACCAGAAGAACAGATGCTTGTCCCCGAGGAACCTGTATCGTGAGAAAGCGTAGGCCGCCGGCAGAGCCACGGCCAATGAGATCACCGTGTTCAACACCACGTAGATGATCGAATTTATGTAGCCGGAATACCAGCTTGGGTCGCTGAAAATGACTGCGTAGTTCCGCCAGGTGAAATCCCTGGGCCACAACGAAAAGGCCCCGGTAATTTCCTGGTTCGTCTTGAAGCTCATATTGATGAGCCAGTAGAGCGGCAGCATCAGAAAGAGGATGTAGAGGGTCGGCACCAGCCAGCCCAGCCGGACGGTGGAGCGGGTGCGATTGAGCGATGCGACCTTGCCAGAGGTCATCGACCTGCCCACTGCTTTAGTCCCGGAGGCGACGTCTTGTTCGCTCATTGCTCGGCTCCCTTCCCGACATTGGTCATCACGGTATAGAAGACGTAGCTGACCAGCAGCACGATCAGGAAGTAGATCAGGGACATGGCCGCAGCCGGCCCGACGTCGAATTGGCCGATCGCCATCTTCACCAGATCGATTGAGAGGAAAGTGGTTTCGTTACCGGGTCCGCCGCCGGTCACCACGAATGGCTCGGTATAGATCATGAAGCTGTCCATGAACCGCAGCAGCACGGCGATCAGCAGCACGCGTTGCATTTTGGGCAACTGGATGAAGCGGAACACGCTCCAGCGTGACGCCCCGTCGATGCGGGCTGCCTGATAGTAAGCGTCGGGAATTGAAACGAGGCCCGCATAACAGAGCAGCACGACCAGGCTGGTCCAGTGCCAGACATCCATCACCACGATGGTGGCCCAAGCATCGAAAGGGTCCTGCACGTAGTTGTAGTCAATGCCTAGGCTCGCCAGAGTGCGACCAAGCAGACCGATATCGACGCGACCAAAGACCTGCCAGATGGTGCCGACCACGTTCCACGGTATCAGCAGCGGAAGCGCCATCAGCACAAGGCAGACGGGCACCCCCCAACCTCGCTTTGGCATGTTCAGGGCAATGAAGATGCCCAGCGGTATCTCGATGGCCAGGATGATGCCGGAGAACAGCAGGTTGCGCCAGAGGGCTGCCCAAAAGCGTTCCGAATGCAAAGTGTCGTCAAACCAGTCCAGGCCCGCCCAGAAGAACTGGTTGTTCCCGAAGGTATCCTGCACGGAATAATTGACGACCGTCATCAGCGGAATTATCGCCGAGAAAGCCACCAACACCAGCACCGGGAGCACGAGAAACCAGGCTTTGTTGTTCCAGGTTCTGTCCATCGTCACGCCTCCAGCGTCTGACGCCAGGAATCGGCGTAGATGTTGATGCCCTTGGGGTCGAACGTCACGCGCGGCTCGGAAGGCAGTTCCTGATGCTCCGGCACGATGGCTGCGATGTCGCTGCCCTCCAGCGTGCCGCGCACGATGCGATGACGGCCGATATCTTCAACCGCTTGAAGCTGGATGGGCATGCCTTCATCGCCCACGCGCACATATTCGGGGCGCACCCCCAATTCCAACCGTGCGCCGGAACCAGCCTTGGGTGCCCCCGGCAATTCGATCACATGCGGTCCGAGATGCGCCTTGGCGCCCTGCATCTTGACTGGCAATACGTTCATGCCGGGTGAGCCGATGAAATAGCCGACAAAGGTATGGCTGGGCCGCTCGAATAGCTCGGCGGGCGTACCGATCTGCACCACCTGCCCCTCATACATCACCACCACACTGTCAGCGAAGGTGAGCGCCTCGGTCTGGTCATGGGTCACGTAAACCATCGTGTAGCCAAAGCGCTTGTGCAATTGCTTGAGTTGGCTGCGAAGCACCCATTTCATGTGCGGATCGATGACGGTCAGCGGTTCATCAAACAGGATCGCATTGACGTCCTGACGGACGAGGCCGCGGCCAAGCGAAATCTTCTGTTTCTGGTCAGCGGTCAGCCCCTGGGCGCGTTTTTTCGCCCAGTTGGCCAGATCGATGATCTCCAGGGTCTCGTTGACGCGCCGCTTCACATCGGCCTCATCAACGCCCCGATTGCGCAGTGGAAAAGCGAGATTGTCGAACACCGTCATCGTGTCGTAGATGACCGGAAACTGGAAGACTTGAGCGATGTTGCGGTTCTCGGTCGGCAGGTCCGTTACGTCCGCACCATCGAACAGAACCCGTCCCCGGGTGGGGGGAACAAGCCCAGAAATGATATTGAGAAGGCTGGTCTTGCCGCACCCTGAAGGTCCCAGCAGGGCATATGCGCCGCCGTCCGCGAAGGTATGGTGGACTTCCTTGAGGGCGTAATCCTCGTCACGTTCGGGATTGGCGAGGTAGGAATGGCGGATATGGTCGAGGTCAATTCTGGCCATTGCTGTGCTCCTACGCCGCCATGGCCTGTGGCCGACCAATGGCCCGGCCGGCACTGTCAAAGACGAGCACGAGGCTCGGATCAAGGAACACCGAGATTTCCTCGTCAGCTTCCAGCTTCTGGACTCCCGGGGCCAGCATGATCCAGTCAGCATCGGCAAATCGCAGGTGCACGAAGCTTTCGGAACCAGTGATCTCCACCGAAGTGACTACGGCTTGCATCCGAACGGCATGCGGAACGCTGGGCTCAAGTGTCAGATGATGTGGCTGGAAGCCGACGGTGTACTCTCCGTCGGCAACCGCGGCCAGATCCCCGGACGCTGGCATTTCCACCCTGCCCTCCAAAACGTATGCGCTCCCACGCTTGCGCATTGCCAGAGTATTGAGCGGCGGGTCGGAAAAGGTGCGGGCCGTGATCAGGTCGTTGGGCCGCCGATAAACATCGATGGTCGGACCAAACTGCGTGACACGCCCCTCGGAGAGCGTCGCCGTATTGCCGCCGAGCAGCAAAGCTTCTGAAGGCTCGGTGGTGGCATAGACGAATATCGCGCCGCTTTCGGCAAAGATGCGCGGCAATTCCGCGCGCAGTTCCTCGCGCAGCTTGTAGTCCAGATTGGCGAGCGGTTCGTCGAGCAGCACCAGACCGGCATTCTTGACAATGGCACGGGCCAGCGCCGTGCGCTGCTGCTGACCACCCGAAAGGTTCAATGGCGTGCGGTCCAGATACGGCGTCAGCTTCATCAGATCTGCGGCTCTGAGAACCGCCTCATCAATACTCTGCTTGTCCGCGCCAGCAATACGCATGGGCGAGGCAATATTTTCGTAGACGCTCATCGTGGGGTAGTTGATGAACTGCTGGAACACCATGGCGACGTCTCGCTTTTGCGGTGAAACGCCGGTGACATCGACGCCGTCGAAATGGATGCTTCCCCGTGTTGGCCGATCAAGGCCCGCCATGATCCGCATCAGGCTGGTTTTGCCCGATAGCGTCGGTCCGAGCAGTACGTTGAGTGTTCCGCGCTCAAAAGACAGCGAAATCTCATCGAGATGCTTCTCGACACCTACTCGCTTGCTGACGTTTCGAAGCTCCAGCATATCCTACCCCTAGTCGACAGCCGAAACGGCGTGCAGCTTCAGATTGGCAGTAGTGGCTTTGCTATCGCTCGGCAGCATAGCACCATCAAGCAAGCTTGGTTCATGGAGACGCCAATAAATTTGCAGGTGTCTCCGTGGCCGCCCAGCGCTGGCCCAATGCCCAACACCAGCGCAGTCTCCACGAGGCCCGCTCGCCTGTGCCCGCAGCCTTTCGCCGGCGGACGCGCAATCAGCACCCGCCGCAGCTCCGGCCAATTGGAAAACCCGGATAGCCAATCTGTTTATCCTCCCGTCCCAACGCCGGATACCCGATCTTTAGGGACCGTTAAACGCTAGAACGAAAGCCAAATGAGTGTCAATCGAAAACAAACGCGCCATTGTTGATAGTTATTCGAACGGAAAAGCGGAACTCGCTGCAGTGCTATAGCGACGAGCCTCGCCGTCCGCCAATTCTGATCTGACGCGCTCAGCTGATAGGCAACACCGTTCAGTTTCTAGCCGTGACCGGGCAGTGACGCTTTCCACCCCTCTGGCCTCGGAAGTCAGGGATTTAGGCTTTCGGTGAGCTCAAGGCACGGCAAACTCACCTCATCCACTTCAGGCAGTTGCGGACAAACGGCTCTTCACAAACGAACCGGGCCGAAGCTCCCGCTCCCCAGCCAAGACCTGCATATGGGGCACGTCGGTGCCCAGTCTGATCTGCTTGGGGAGGACGTTGCAGGCTTCGGAAAGACGTACGCCGGTTTCGACGAACAGGTAGAGCTGCCCCGCGCCTCGGCGTTAAGCCCATCCAGCGCGCCGCCGGCCAGTATCTGCTCCTGGATGAACTGAGGATCAAAGGCGCTGCGCTTATCGCGGTTCTCACCGCCGAATCAAAGCCGGGCGACCACCGGCTTGAACTGCACCTGGTGCGCCATCTCGATGGTAGTGAACATCTTCTGCAAGTGGCCAAAATCCCTATTGGCCGTGCTGATCTTCAAACTCTCTTCGACAATGCGGTCCGACCACCATTTGCAGAAGGTCAGGGCGTCGTTGCGCGTCAGATCTGCCAGCGCCTGGTCGCCGAGCTCGGTTTCTAAATTGGCCTTGTACTCACAACCGGGCATCGGTCAGTTCTTCGCTCGTCTGGCACACATAGCCCAAATCCAGCGCCAGTTTCCGCGCCGCCTCGAAGCGGCGTCGGGCTTTCACGCTTTGCCCGTCGCGCAGACCGCGCCAGTAGGCATCGAACTCGATGTTGAGTTTGGACCCGCTGCGCGGCGCGAATGCCGCACGGGTCAAGGTTGACAAAATCCTTCGGGACACGTCGCAGCGGGTAACAGATGCCAGCGCGCCTATGCGGCTTGCTTGCGCCGGTGGCCTTATGCGAACGCCCCCGATTTTACACAGTCTAAGGCGCATGGAGCGCCCGAAAGGCCAACCGTAGCGGAAGACGTGAGGCAAACCGGGCTTTTCAGCGATAGTGGTTGGCGGGCAGGGAGGGATTCGAACCCCCGGAAGGCTTGCACCCTCGCCGGTTTTCAAGACCGGAGCAATCGACCACTCTGCCACCTGCCCATGGCCAGTGCGTTTAGCGGTGGCGACGCGACCTGTCTAGAGGCTTGCGCCGCCCAATTGCCGCCTTATGGTAGCAGAACCACCGACCCGGTGGTTTCCCGCCCCTCCAGGGCCCGGTGCGCGTCAACAACATCCGCCAACGGGTAGGTCCGGCCAATATCCACCTTGATATCGCCAGCCAGCACCGCGCCGAACAGCGCACTGGCACCCTCAAGCAGGTCGTCCCGCTTCGCAAAGTAGTGCACACCGGTCGGACGGGTCACAAACAACGAGCCCTTGCGCGCCAAGATGCCCAGATCAGGAACGCTGACCACGCCAGAAGCATTGCCGAAACTGGCCAGCAGACCGCGCGGCCGAAGGCAATCGAGAGATCCTTCGAAGGTCGCCTTGCCGACACCGTCATAAACGACATCGACGCCCCTGCCCCCGGTAAATTCCTTAACCAGACGCGGAAAGTCCTCAATACTGTAGTCAATGACATGATGACAGCCATGATCGAGTGCCTTCTGCACCTTGTCCGGCCCCCCCGCGGTTCCGATCACGGTTGCCCCCAGGGCCCGCGCCCACTGGGTCGCGATCAGTCCCGTGCCGCCCGCCGCCGCATGCCAGAGGATAGTTTCTCCCGACTGCACCGGCCAAGTCTTGAACAGCAGGTAATAGGCCGTCAGTCCCTTGAGCAGAACCGCCGCCGCCGTCTGGTCGTCTACGCCTTCGGGAATGGGCACCAGCTTTTCCACCGGCATCAGCCGCTCGTCAGCATAGGCGCCGGGTGAGCCCTGATAGCAGACGCGGTCACCGATTTTGACCTCCGTAACGTCTTCCCCGACCGCGATTACTTCACCCGCCGCCTCATTTCCAGCGACGAAGGGCAGCGGCAGCGGATATAGTCCCGAACGCTGATAGGTATCGATGAAGTTAAGGCCAATGGCGGTCTGGCGCACGCGGACCTGGCCTGGCCCCGGAGCGCCGACCTCCCAATCCTCGATGGACAACATCTCGGGTCCACCGACGGTGTTGACGGCGACGACTCTGGTCATTTTGGCGTCCTTGGTTTGCGCGGTGCCGATTTCGGTTTCGAAGTCGATCGGCTGGCATTGCTGGATTTGGTGCGCGACTTCGCCGTCGCAGCTTTCACGCTTGGCGTTACCGTTACCGGCGCCGTTCCGTCAATCGCCGCCATGGCGACTTGCGCCGACACTGAGCCTGTGTCACCGGTGAATGGCGTGAATTCGACCTTGCCACCATTGTCATTGCCGGTCCGCGCCTTGCGACCTTTCGCAAAAATATTGATGGCCTCGACCAGTACCGAGAAAGCCATGGCCGAATAGATGTAGCCCTTGGGAATGTGGAAGCCGAGCCCGTCAGCCACCAGCGTCACGCCGATCAGCAACAGGAAAGCCAGGGCCAGCATCTTGGTGGTGGGGTGATCGGCCACAAATTTTGCGATCGGCCCGGAGGCAAAGAACATCACCGCCACAGCCACGAGCACAGCTGCAACCATCACGATCACCTGATCGGCCGGGACCATGCCCACAGCAGTAATGATCGAGTCGATCGAGAACACCATGTCGATGACGACAATTTGCACCAGGATGGCCTGCAGGCTCGCCTTTGCAGCATCGACCAGCCCCACTTCGTGCGGCTCTTCGATTGCCGCATGCATTTCATGGGTAGCTTTGTAGATCAGGAACCCGCCACCCGCGATCAGGATGATGTCCTTCCAGGAAAAGCCATGGCCGAACGCTTCGAAGACCGGCTCCTTGAGCTGCACAATAAGGCTGATCAGGAACAGCAGGATGATCCGGAACACCAGCGCGAGGCCGATGCCGAGCTTGCGGGCGAACTCGGCCTGCTCGCGCGGCAGGCGTGACACAAGAACCGAGATGAACACGATATTGTCGATGCCCAGCACGATCTCCATCACGGTGAGCGTGGCAAAGGCAATCCAGACATTGGGGTCGGCAAGCAGTTCAAGCATCATGAGCTCCGCAATGGCGAGTCGTTGCACTAGCCCACTCTAGGGAGCCGGTGCACCCTGGTGAAGGCACAATCTTCGTTTCGGTTTTCCTGCGGCATCAAACCGGATCGCGGACCAGGCTTGGCTGCTGGTATGGCTATGATTGTCAGTGCTAGGCTCTGCAACCAAACCAAGCGAGACGCGACATGGACAGTTTTACGCCACTCACCGCCACACTGGGCGGCCTGCTTATCGGGCTCGCCTCAGCCGTATTGTGGTTGGGCAATGGCCGCATTGCCGGCATATCAGGCATTTTCGGGCAGTTATTGCCGCCGGCTCAGACTGTGGTCTGGCGCATTGTCTTCATCTTGTCGCTCGTGGGCGCGACGGCGCTGGCCGCTCTAGCCTTCCCACAAATAGGTGTAGGCGGGGTAGAGCCGGCAGTTCTGGTCACTCCCCCTGCGGCTTGGTCCCTGCCCGCGCCCGTCTGGCTGATCGTTGCCGGGCTGCTAACGGGCTTCGGTACAAAGGTCGGCAATGGATGCACCTCAGGCCACGGCGTCTGCGGCCTCGCCCGCCTGTCACTGCGCTCTTTGGTTGCAGTCATTGTCTTCTTTGGGGTCGCAATTCTCACTGTCACCGTAACGGGTATCGTCTGATGGCCGTGTTGCGTTTGCCCTACCTCGCCACCGCCGCACTAAGCGGTGCATTGTTCGGTTTCGGCCTCTACGTGTCTCAGATGGTCGATCCCCTCAAAGTGTTGCGGTTCCTCGACTTTACCGCCATACCCTCCGGCCGCTGGGATCCCAGCCTGGCCTTTGTCATCGTGCCAGCCATCCTCGTCATGTTTATCGCCGTGCGCATCAGCCGGCGCCGGGCCGCTCCCCTGTTCGATACCGATTTTCACGAACCCGAGTACAAGAGGATTGACCGCCGACTGGTTGGCGGCGCGGCCATGTTCGGCGTCGGATGGGGCATGTCCGGCATCTGCCCGGGGCCCGCAATTTCCTTGATCGCGTTTCAGCCAGATGGCCTTTGGCTGTTTATCGCTGCCATGCTCATCGGCTCACTCGCAGGTAGCCTGATATTGCCAAGCGGTCACCGCCGTCGGCTGGCAGACGCGGCCTCATGAGCCCGGACGCGGATATCATCGTTGTGGGCGGTGGCCTCGCTGGCGCCGCTGCCGCTATTGCCCTGGCGCGCAATGACTTCAAAGTCATCCACCTCGCCCCTACGGCCCCACCGGATCGCCGCACATCGGCTTTGATGATGCCCAGCGTCAATTTCATGCGCGAAGCGTGTCTCATTGACGATCCCGCTGAATTCGGTCACCCGCTAACCGCGATCCGGATCATCGACGCGACCCCTCGCCTGATCCGTGCCCCCGAGACCGTGTTCGAAGCAAGGGAAGCGGGACTCTCCGCATTCGGCTGGAACTTCTCGAACGCCGAGCTTCTCACCCGTTTTCAGACAGCGGCACCAGCCAATGGCCCCGATATTCGCAACATTGCAGTCGCGGATTATCGCCGCGCGGGCGACCTCGGCGAGGTCACGCTGGCGGACGGCTCAACCCTCGCAGCACCGCTCGTCGTCGGGGCGGATGGCAAGAAGTCACTGCTTCGTACCGCCGCCAAAATTGCCACCCGCGAACACCACTTTGCCGAGGCCGCCCTCGTATGCGATCTGGAACTGGGGCGGTCGATCGAGGGTACCTCCATCGAATTTCACTACCCGCGCGGTCCTTTCACCCTGGTTCCTGCTGGCGGGTCAAAGGCCAATTTGGTGTGGATCGATGAAGAGCCTGTGCTGCGGCGCATCCAATCAGAAGGTCCGGATGCGCTGATAACTGCAATTTCTCAGCATTCCCAACACCTGTTCGGCGCGGTATCGCTATCTTCCCCCAGCTTTGTTTTTTCGCTCTCCACACTGACCGTGGAAACCGGTGGCCGCGACGGCCTCGCGCTGGTTGGCGAATCGGCCCACGCCTTCCCCCCGATTGGTGCCCAGGGACTCAATCTGGGGCTGCGCGATGTCGCCGACCTGATCGCATCCGTCCGTGCTGCGGATCGCTCGCGATCTGATTGGGGGATTGAGGCGAGTCAGGATTATGCCCGCAGGCGCGCGCCCGATCTGGCCCGCACGGGTGGCATGGTCGACACCCTTTTCCGATCGTTACTTGCCGAATTGCTGCCCAGCCAAATCATGCGTGCCGGAGGCCTGTGGGCGCTAAAACTGCTGCCACCGCTTCGGCGGCAAGCCTTCGCGCTGGGCATGGGTGTGCGCGACTGAGCGCAAGAAAGGGCGCGGTCACCCGCGCCCTCCTGTAACACTAATCCTGCTGGCTTATTGTGCCGGAGCCCCTTCAGCAGCTGCACCCTCACCGGCTGGGGCTTCGACACCCTCGCCTGACAGCTGCTGGCGAAGCTGTTCGGCACGATCCTGCAGCACCTGCTCCAGGGCGTTCTGGCCCGATTCCTGCTGCTGCAGCTGCTCAAACGTCAGAGCGGCATCTCCATCATAAGTGGCGGTGAAGCCGGCCAGATCGATCTCGACCGACAGGTCCTGATTCTGCCGGTTCTTCGCGGTCAGGGTCAGCTTGGCGCCGCGCTTGAGCGAATTGACATACTGCTCATTGATCACGAGCTGGGTTGAGCACGACTGCACGTCGCACAGCATATAGGGCACGCGAACCGGCTTGGCATTGTCGATCTGCCAGGTCAGCCCAAACGGAAGCAAGACGCCAAGCGGCACAGCAGCCACCGCCAGCAGGCGGCTTTCCTGACCAGGATCATCACGCAGCAGGAACGAACCGAGGAACTGGCCATTGGCCAGCACCACCTGGCGCATCAGACAGGCCTTCTGCCCGTCAGGCAGCGGATCACAGACCTTCAGCCAATTTTGCGAGGCCAGCTCATCAACGGCGGCGGCCACGCCTTCAGTCGCGGAGTCTTCGGTGGGCGCTGCTTCGGCGGCCGGCGCCTCGGTCGTCGTCTCCTGCGCAATTGAAGCAATCGGGGAGAGCATCAGTGCAGCTACCGCAACACTGGCGACGAGGGGTTTCCTGAAAGTCATAGAATGTCCTTGCCTTCCTTGGCGGTCCCGGCGGCGCAAAACCGCCCGTAAATTCGAACTGCCCTTCAAGGGCTCAAATCGGGCAATAACATGACCGATGGGCATTGCCAAAACATTATGCTTGAGCGTGGTAACCGAGGCACGCTCAGGCCCCGGTTTCTGCCAGTTTTGCAAGCTTTGAAAGGATGGCCGCGGCCCCTTTGAGCCGCTGCTCCGCACTCGGCCAATTGCGTGCAAACACGAGTTTCTGATCGGGTTTGATCCGAACCTGATTACCCGGATCGCTGACCAGCTTCACCAGACCGGCCGGATTGGGGAACTCATTATTTCGCAAGCTGATGACCGCGCCCTTTGGTCCGGCATCGACCTTCTCGACATTGGCCTGGCGGCACAGCGACTTGACCAGGATCACCTTGAGCAAGGCCTCCACCTCCTCGGGCAAGGGACCGAACCTGTCGATCAGCTCTGCACCTGCCGCGTCGATATCGCGCAACTCATTCAGATCGCCGAGTTTGCGATAGAGCTGCATGCGCAATTGCAGATCGGGCACATAGCTCTCCGGAATCATCACCGGCATGCCCAGCGAGATTTGCGGGCTCCACTCGTTGCGGTCCTCGTATTCTTCCTCGCCGCTCTTGAGGTTGGCGACGGCCTCTTCCAGCATTGCCTGGTAGAGTTCGAAGCCGACCTCACGGATGTGGCCGGACTGCTCGTCGCCAAGCAAATTTCCCGCCCCGCGGATATCGAGGTCGTGACTGGCAAGCTGGAAGCCGGCGCCCAGACTTTCGAGCGATTGCAGCACGCCCAGGCGCCGCTCGGCAGTATCGGTCAGCTTGCGGTCAGGCGGCACGGTGAACAGTGCATAGGCGCGCTGCTTGGCCCTGCCGATGCGGCCCCGGATCTGGTAAAGCTGCGCCAGCCCGAACTGGTCTGCACGGTGTACAATCAGCGTATTGGCATTAGGAATATCAAGCCCCGATTCCACGATTGTCGTCGCCAGCAGCACATCGAACTTGTTGTCGTAAAACGCATTCATGATGTCATCGAGTTCACCCGGCGGCATCTGCCCATTGGCGACCACGAAGCTCACTTCCGGAACCTGTTGGCGCAGGAACGCGGCAATGTCGGGCTGGTCCTTGATCCTGGGCACGACATAGAAGCTCTGCCCACCGCGATATTTCTCGCGCAGCAGCGCTTCCCGGATCGAAAGCGGATCGAACGGCGAAATAAAGGTGCGGATGGCAAGGCGATCCACCGGCGGCGTCGCCAGCAGCGAGAGGTCGCGCACCCCGGTGAGCGCAAGCTGCAGCGTCCGCGGGATCGGCGTCGCGGTCAGTGTCAGCACATGCACATTGGCCTTGAGTTCCTTCAGGCGCTCCTTGTGGCCGACGCCAAAGTGCTGCTCCTCATCGATGATGAGAAGCCCCAGATCGTTGAACTTGATCGACTTCGACAAGAGGGCATGAGTGCCCACCACGATATCGACCTGGCCATCCGCCAATCCCTCCTTGGTGGCCTTTAACTCGGACGAGGGCACCATGCGCGAGGCATGGCGCACCCGCACCGGCAGGCCGTTGAACCGTTCCGAGAAGGTCTTGAAATGCTGCCGAGCCAACAGGGTCGTCGGCACCACGACGGCCACCTGCTTGCCGCTCAACGCCACCGCAAAGGCTGCCCGAAGCGCCACTTCTGTCTTGCCGAAGCCGACATCGCCGCACACCAGCCGGTCCATGACCTTGCCCGAGGAGATGTCGTCAAACACCGCCTCGATCGCATTGAGCTGGTCTTCAGTCTCCTCATACGGGAAGCGCGCCGCAAACTCGTCATAGGCGCCGGTATTGAGGTCGACGACGTCGGCCTTGGTCAGCAGCCGCTGCGCCGCCAGCTTGATGAGTTGCTCCGCCATCTCGCGGATGCGCTTCTTGAGCTTGCCCTTCTTGGCCTGCCAGGCAACACCGCCCAGCTTGTCCAGCGCTACCGAAGAATCATCGGAGCCATATCGGGTCAGCAGCTCGATGTTTTCGACTGGCAGGTACAGCTTGGTGTCACCGGCATATTGAAGTTCGACACACTCATGCGGCGCCCCACCCGCCTCGATCACCTTGAGCCCCAGGAACCGCCCGATACCATGGTCGACATGCACCACGAGGTCGCCTGCGCTCAGACTCGCCGCCTCGGTCAGGGCGTCGGATGCCTTCTTCCGCCGCTGCGGCCGGAGAATGCGTTCGCCCAGAATGTCCTGCTCGGAAAGAACCAGCAGATTCTTGGTCTCGAACCCGGTTTCAAGCGGCAGCACCACCAGCGATGTGGTCGCAGCGCTCGTGGTCTCGGCATCGCGCCAGTTTTCGGCCAGCCGCGGATTGGTCAACCCGTGGTCCTTGAGCACCTGCGCCATGCGATCGCGCGTGCCCGCACTCCAGCAAGCTACGACAGCTCGGCGTCCGTCGCGCCGTTCGGCCAGCAACCGATCGACCACCGCCTGGAACAGATTGACGTCGGATGCCACCCGTTCCGCCGCAAAGCTCGGCGCAATATGCCCGCCCGCATCGTCGCCACGCGCCGTGTCAGGTGCGAGGAACGGCGAAAGCCGCACCACCGATGCGCCCGCCAATTCGGTTGGCACCGCCTCCAGATCATAAAGCAGCTCTGGCTTGATCGGCTTGTAGGGTGCCCCGCCCCCGGCGACCCTGGGTTCCTGTCGGGCCGTTTCACGCGCCTCGTAATAATCGCGAATCTGCTCGGCACGTTCGGCAAAGGCCTCGGCCACCTGATCGTCGAACACAAACGGCGCATCCCCGACATAATCGGAGAGGCGATCCATGTGATCGTAAAAGAACGGGAGCCAATGCTCAGTGCCCGAATAGCGCGATCCACCGCTGACCGAGGCATAAAGCGTGTCGTCCACGGTATTGCCGCCAAAGGCCGCGGTATAGTTCTGCCGAAACCGCCTTATGGTCTCTTCATTGAGAACCACTTCGCTCATCGGCGTCAGGTCAATGCGCTTGAGCGTGCCGGTCGTGCGCTGGCTATCGGGGTCAAAGGTCCGGATCGATTCAAGCTGGCTGCCGAAAAAATCAAACCGCAAAGGCGCGTCCGATCCGGCCGGAAACAGGTCAACCAGGCCACCACGAACGGCAAACTCGCCGCTTTCCCGCACCGTGGGCACGCGTAGATAGCCATTATTGGCGGCCCAGGCGATCAGCTTGTCGCTGTCGACCATGCGGCCCACGGCGGCCGAAAAGCTCATCGTTTCGACCAGATCGCGCGGCGGCAGTTTCTGGATCAACGCATTGACCGCGGTGAGCACAATTGCCCCGCTTGCGCCGCTCGTGAGAGCAGCAAGAGCGTTCATGCGCGCCGCAATGGTCACCGTATTGGGCGAAACGCGGTCATAGGGCAGGCAGTCCCAAGCCGGTAGCGTCAAGATGGAATGTCCGGGCAGTATTGCGCCCAGAATTTCCGCCATGCGCTGCATGCGTCGGCCGTCGCGCGCTACAAAGACAAGGCTGGCGGCATCTTGCGGCGCCTCCTTGAGGCGCTGCTCGATCAGTTGTGCCAGCACCATGGGCTGCATGCCGTCTGGCACGTTGGAGATGGTGCGCACGTGCGGTGCCACCCCGGTCAGTTCATTCATTTTTCGACCCGGGCCTGATGATCGGCGATCACCAGTTCAAGAAAATCGCTGTCGATATGGGCGGGAGGGACTTCCTGCCTCATCACCCATTTCAGCAGCGGCGGGTCTTCCTCGTTCATCAGGGCTTCGAGCCGGTCCAGGGTCGGTCCGTCAAAGACCTCGACATTGGCGTCGGCAAATGGCCCGAGAATCAGGTCCATCTCCTTGGTACCTCGGTGCCAGGCCCTGTAGCGCAGGCGCTTGCGCCGAATAGCAATGTCCTCACCGGCCGTCATCTGGACACCCATGATTGAAAAATGTTCGCAATTTGGACGGGTTGTTTACGCGCAATGCCCAGCCTTGTCACGGCGCGATCGCACCGCGCCAACAACTTGCAAACGCCAGACGCGCTAGCTGATAAATAGCCAGACGAGATAGATTGCGCCCAATACCAAAATCCAGCACACCGTCGCCAGCACGATGATCACAGCAAGGCGCCACCGGCGTAGCCTACGCCCGTTCTCACTCGCCAGCGGGGCACTGGCCAGTTCACTATTCTTGGGCAAAATGCCTCCTCCGGGAACTTAAGTTCCTTCTGTGCGCATTCTATGGTCCCATGCCAGGAGACACGCAAGTAATTTACAGTTGACGGGCTCTCCGCCTTCGACACTGTCCGTTGCTCGTGCATGCTAACCTAATGCTGCGACCCGAATCGTGACCAGACCTGAGAACCTCCAACCACTTTTTCGCTCGCTGCACACCATCAAGGGTGTAGGCGACAAGCTGGCCGCCCTGTTGACGCGTTATTTCGGCGCTCCAGATGGACAGGAGGCCATCGTTCTCGATGTCCTTATGCACATGCCGTCCGGTGTCGTCGACCGCCGGCGGCAAGTTGGTATTGCGGAAGCTTACCTCAACCAAATCGTCACGCTCCGCCTCCACATCGACAGGCACCAGCCGCCGCCACGCGGCAAGCCGCATGTTCCGCACAGGGTTTTTGCCCATGACGACACCGGAGATATGCAGCTCGTCTTTTTTCGCGCCCAGGGCGGTTGGGTCGAACGCGCATTGCCCATTGGCGAAGAGCGCTACGTCTCCGGCCAGATCGGCTTCTTCAATGGCGAAAAGCAGATTACCCACCCCGATTACGTGGTCGAAGCGGACAAGTTCGAAACCCTCCCGCTGGTTGAACCTGTCTATCCGCTCACCAATGGCCTGAGCTCAAAGGCCCTTGCCAAGCTGGTGCGGCAGGCCGTCGACACGGTGCCCGACCTGCCCGAATGGATTGCGCCTGAAACCATGGAGAAGCGGAACTGGCCCGGCTTTGCCCGAGCAATGCGCATGGTGCACCTCCCTGAAAGCCCCGACCAAGCCGAGCTCTGGTCGCCGGCTCGACAGCGCTTGGCCTATGACGAATATCTGGCCGGCCAGATCACGCTGCAATTGGTCCGCTCCAGCATGGTCTCGGCCCGCGGTGTCGCCCGTAGCTTCACCGGCGCAATCTCGGAAAGGATCGCCGCTGCCCTGCCCTTTTCCCTCACCCAGGGCCAGCAAAAAGCCTTGGTGGAAATCCGGGCCGACCTTGCGGCACCTGATCGCATGTCGCGCCTGTTGCAGGGTGATGTCGGCTCCGGCAAAACTGTCGTCGCCCTCATGGCCATGGCCGCGATGGCCGAGAGCGGCGCCCAGTCCGCCCTTATGGCCCCCACCGAACTTCTGGCTTCCCAGCACTACCGGACCATCCAGCCCCTTTGCGAGGCCGCAGGACTGAGATGTGCCCTCCTCACCGGGAAAATGCCGGCGGCCGAGCGGCGCTCTATTCGTGCTGGGCTTGCTGATGGCGCCATATCCATTGCTGTTGGTACCCACGCCCTGTTCCAGTCCGATATTGCCTTTCACGATCTGGGCCTGACAGTGGTGGACGAACAGCATCGCTTCGGCGTGCACCAGCGTCTCGCCTTGTCCGACAAGGGTCGTCACACCGATCTGCTGGTGATGACCGCCACCCCCATTCCCCGCACCCTGGTGCTGACCCATTTCGGTGACATGGCGGTCAGCGTGCTGCGCGAGAAGCCACGCGGCCGCCAGCCGATCGACACCGCCGTCATGTCGATTGGCGACTATGACCGTGTTGTCTCCCGTCTCCAGACGCGCCTTGCCGAGGGCGCCCAGGCCTATTGGGTCTGCCCGCTGGTTGAGGAGAGCGATACTCTGGAAGTGGTTTCAGCCGAAGATCGCTTCGCCGAGCTCAAAACGGTCTTCGGCGACGAGGTCGCTCTGGTTCACGGCCGCATGTCCGCCGCTGCCAAACAAGACGTCATGCAGCGTTTCAAGGACAACGAGATCAAGTTGCTGGTAGCCACTACGGTCATTGAAGTCGGTGTCGACGTTCCCAACGCCACCATCATGATTATTGAGCATGCCGAACGTTTTGGCCTGGCCCAATTGCATCAGTTGCGCGGCCGTGTCGGCCGGGGCTCCCAGCGCTCGGCCTGTCTGCTGCTCTACAAGGACCCGCTTTCCGAAACCGCCAAGGCGCGCCTCGAAACCATCAAGTCCACCGAGGACGGCTTCCTGATTGCCGAGCGCGACCTTGAACTGCGCGGCCAAGGCGATGTGCTGGGCACGCGCCAGTCCGGCATGCCCGGCTACCGCCTGGCCGTGCCGGATGTGCACCGGCATCTGCTTGAGTTTGCCCATGACGAAGCGAAAGAGCTGATGCAGCGCAACCCCGCGCTGACGGGCCCCGATGGCGAAGCCGCACGCACCCTGCTCTATTTGTTCCGCAAGGATCTTGCGATTCCGCTGATCCGGGCCGGTTAGCCTGCTCTACTCAACCGTCACCGACTTGGCCAGATTGCGGGGCTGATCCACGTCTGTGCCCATGAACACGGCGGTATGATAGGCCAGCAATTGCACCGGAATGGTCGCCAGGATCGGCGCGACAAAGCTATGCACACGCGGAATTTCGATGATGTCGGCAACGCCGTGCCCAACTGTCCGCGCCCCTTCGGGATCGGTAATCAGGATGATGTTCCCGCCGCGTGCCGCCACTTCCTGCATGTTTGACAAGGTCTTGTCGACCAACTCGTCCGACGGCGCCACCACGATCACTGGCATGGCCTCGTCAACCAGGGCGATGGGGCCGTGTTTGAGTTCACCCGCCGCATAACCTTCAGCATGGATATAGCTGATTTCCTTGAGCTTTAGCGCCCCCTCCATCGCCACCGGGAACATTGCTCCACGCCCTAGGTAAAGCACATCCTTGGCCTTGGAGAGCCGCTTGGAAATGTCCATGATCTGTGCTTCGGCAGCCAGAGCCGCTGAGACCGCCGAAGGCAATGCGGTCATCGCCCGCACCAGCTCCGTTTCCTGCTCGGCAGACACCACACCACGCGCCCGTCCGGCCGCAATGGCCAGACTGGCCAGCGCCGTAAGCTGTGCGGTCAACGCCTTGGTCGAGGCCACGCCGATTTCCGGGCCGCAGAGGATCGGGAACACCACCCCGGATTCGCGCGCAATGGTCGATTCAAGCGTATTGACCAGGCTCGCCACATGCTGCCCCTGTCCGGTGCAGTAGCGCAGCGCCGCGAGCGTATCGGCCGTCTCGCCCGATTGCGAAATGAACAGCGACAGTCCGCCCTTTTCCAGCGGCGGCTCGCGATAGCGAAACTCACTGGCAACATCGATATCCACCGGCAGCCGCGCATAACGCTCGAACCAGTATTTCGCGATAGCACCGGCATAATAGGCCGTCCCGCAAGCGCTCATGGTAAGGCGCGACAGATCGGCAAAATCAAACGGAAGCGTCTCGCGAATGGCGACCTTTTCGGCACCCATGTCCACATAGTGGCTCAGCGTATGCGAGATCGTTTCGGGTTGCTCATAGATTTCCTTGGCCATGAAATGGCGATGATTGCCCTTGTCGACCAGCAGGGCCGAAGCTTGCGAGACCATCTGCTCGCGTTCCACCAGCGCATCCTTGCCGTCACGAATGGTCACCCCTGCCGGCGTGATCACCGCCCAGTCGCCATCCTCAAGATAAGTCAGCCGCGAGGTGAACGGCGCCAGGGCCATCGCGTCGGAGCCCAGATACATCTCGGTCGTGCCATAGCCGACGGCCAGCGGCGCACCATGGCGCGCGGCAATCAACAGCCCGTCCTCGCCCTTGAACAGGAAAGCCAGGGCAAAGGCGCCCTTGAGCTTCTTGAGGGTCCGCGCCACGGCCAGTTCCGGCTCGGCGCCATTGTCGAGCTCCCGGGTGACCCACAGCGCCACTGATTCCGTGTCGGTCTGTGTCTGGGGCCGATAGCCATCCCTCGCCAGGTCTTCCAGCAATTCGCGAAAATTCTCGATTATGCCATTGTGCACGATAGCGACGCGCTCGGTCGCGTGCGGATGCGCATTGATTTCCGTCGGCGCGCCATGCGTCGCCCAACGCGTATGGCCTATGCCGATATGCCCCTCGAGCGGTTCCATGCCCAGCTTGCTGGCCAGATTGCCCAGCTTGCCCTCGGCCCGACGGCGGGCAATCGCGCCATCCTCCAGCGTCGCGACGCCAGCGCTGTCATAGCCACGATATTCGAGGCGTTTCAGAGCGTCCACAAGACGACCGGCCACCGGCGCATCGCCGACAATACCAACGATACCGCACATGCTATTTTCCTTTCGCCGCCTTCTTGGCCAGGGCCCGATCTCGCAATTTTGACGCGTAACCCGGCTTATTTTCCTGCCGCGCCCGGCCCAGCGCCAGCGCATCTGCAGGCACATCCTGGGTAATCACACTGCCAGAAGCGGTATAGGCGCCGGCGCCAATATTAACCGGGGCCACCAGTGATGCATTGGAGCCAATAAACACATTGTCCCCAATGATCGTCTTGTCCTTGTTCACGCCATCGTAATTGCAGGTGATTGTTCCCGCCCCGATATTGGTCTTGGTCCCGATTTCAGCGTCACCGAGATAGCTCAGATGCCCCGCCTTGGTTCCGGCGCCGATCTTGCTTTTCTTCACTTCGACGAAATTGCCCAGATGCACATCGGGGCCCAGCTCGGCCCCACCGCGAATGCGCGCAAACGGCCCAATGCTCGACCCTTCGCCGATTACGGCATCCTCAATGTCGCAGAAGGCGCGGATCTCGACATTGTCGGCAATTTTCACGCCCGGCCCGAAAACCACATTGGGGAAAATCGTCACATCGCGCCCGATCTCGGTATCCCACGAGAACCACACGCTGTTCGGATCGCGTAGGGTGACGCCGGCCGCCATGATTTCCTTGCGCTTGAACTGCTGAAAGGTCGCTTCGGCTTCTGACAGCTTCTCGCGATTGTCCACACCGACCAGTTCAGCGGCATCCGCTTCGATAAAGTCTACGCGCCGGCCATCACCCGTTGCCAGTTCCACAGCGTCGGTTAGATAATATTCGCCCTTGGCATTTTCATTGCCGATGCGATCGATCACGCCGCGCAGCGCATCACCCCGAAAACCGATGATCCCCGAATTGCACAGGCCGATCTGGCGCTCGGCCTCGGTCGCGTCCTTGTGCTCCCGAATAGCGCGCACCCGGTCGCCCTCTGTCAGCAATCTGCCATAGCCCGTCGGATCACCAGGGCGGAACCCAACAACCACCATGTCGGCGCCATCATCGAGCTTTGCAACGATGCTGCTGATTGTCTCGGCAGTGACCAGCGGCGTGTCAGCATACAGCACCAAGACATGTCCGGGCGCCGTCTCATAGGCAGCGCGCGCCTGCTGCACCGCATGGGCCGTCCCCAGCCGCTGCTCCTGTCGCGAGATGTGCGCCATCGCCTCAAATCGGGTAACCGCAGCCTCGACCGCCTCGTGGCCCGGCCCGACAACAACAGCGACTTTCGAACCAAATCCCTGCACCGTACGCAGCACATGGCTGACCACCGGCAGCCCCCCGACCGGATGTAAAACTTTGGGCATGGCGGACTTCATCCGCGTGCCCTCGCCCGCCGCCAGAATGATCGAAAGCAGTTCGGCCATCACGCTCTCCCCGATCCACCGGTTTTCTCCCGGCATTTACACAAATTTATGGCAGCCAACAGTTGGCGAACCGATAACATTGGGACCACTCTATCCGCGACACGCCCGGCGATTCGGGCGTCTCAGAGGACCCTCGCTTGGCTAAAGCATCCGAACAGTTCCGGCAATCCGACGTAACGGTCTGGGGCGTGGTTGCCCTTGTCTGCGTCGCCCTGGCGGTCTTTGGCTCAAATATCTCTTTGCTTGTGCCGCAATCCATCATTGGCGGCCTGCATCAGCCACGTGTGGCAGGCGCGTCGATCGAGACGCTGCGCCTGCAGGTATCCGACCTGCGCGACGAGACCAGGCGGCTCAAGCGCGAAAACGAGCTTTTGGTGACACGTTTCTCCATGCAGGAGCGCTCCGGCAATGACATTACCCGCCGGGTCGGTGCTCTTGAGACCACGGTGCCGCAAATTCTCGAAAACTTGCCCAACGGTCCCTCGGTTGACCGCGCTAATGTGACGGCCTCCATCGGCAGCAATCAGACGCTGACCTTCGAGGCCGAAGGCGGTACTGTCGCGGTCCGGCAGTCAGCCCTGCCCCAGGCGTCGGTGGCTACCTCAGTCAATCAACCCCTGCCTGCACCCGTGGCAACCGAGCAGACCACGGCGTTGGCCATGCCAAATGAGAATGCCTATGGCATTGCCGTCGGCGCGGCCGTGCCTTTTGAGCAGACGCCCGCGCTCTGGAGCGACCTGACCCTCAAGCTAGGCCCGCTGCTGTTCGGTCTGTCCCCGCTGGTCGCAGATGAGGCCAATGGCGAGGACAAGCGCATCGTGGTTGGTCCCATTGAAGAATTGACCGAGGCGCGCGCCCTTTGCCAGCGCTTCGAACGCGTCTCGATTGCCTGCATCCCCATGCCGTATTCCGGTACTCCCCTGGACATGTCGCGTTAGCGACCAAATTCGGTTGACAGGCCGACAAGTCTGGCTATGTTCCGCCGCGATGCCGAAGGGCGTTCACGGAGCGTTTCCGGAAAATGGGTTATCCCGTTTGAACTGAAACGCGACATTCAAAAATGTAGGCGCCGGTAGCTCAGTGGTAGAGCATTCGACTTTTAATCGAATGGTCGTGGGTTCGACCCCCACCCGGCGTACCACTTTTCTAGAATGCATCAGGCTAGCGTCTCGAAACCGCCCCAGTATGCAGACATATTGATGCACTTCTCAATCAGTGCGCGGCCATGCCCCAGACCTGCATAGATCCCGACCCCTATGCCGAACTCGAAAATCGGGCCGATGCCTTTGAGCTGTCGGAGGATTTTCGCAAACCTACGCGCATCCAGCGCGCCCGCGGGCCCGCGTCCCGCACCACCCAGACGCGTCTGATCGGCACCGTACGCCGCATTCCCGTTTGAGAATCAGCATCATGCCGTACTATCGGCAACGAGCACTGCGTTTGGGGGATACACATGTCTCAGGAGACGACGGACCTGCTCAAGGTCCTGGCGGTCACTTTGCTGGTCTTCGCGACCAGCACGCTTGTCATGCTCTATGGCATTCTGCTTCTGGCCCAATATGGAGCCGATCTGCCCATGGTCGGGTCCCTGCCCCTCAATGCGCCGCCTGAACTGGTCCCTGTCCTGACCGGAAGCGGCGTGTTCGCAACTCTGGCCGCGGTTCACGTTACCGGCTCTGGTATCGCGCTGCTGCTCACCAGCACCACCATCGACATGGCGCTGCTCATCACATCCAAGGCCGTCACCGTGGTCATCATGGCCCTGCTCGGCTTTGCGGGCGGGCATATGGTCTATTTGCAAATCACCGAGAACGCGGCGCTCAACCTCAATCCGCTGCTGCCCGCGCTGGTCGGCCTGATCGGCTTCCTGGCGCTGTCCACTGTGCTCAGCGTGCCCGCGCTGCGACGCCTGGGCAATCTGCGCTACGCGGTCGGCGTTGGCCTCGTTATCCTCGGTCCGCTGCTGCTGGTCTGGCTGTAGACAGCATAACTTTCCCCTGCGCCTCTTCGCCCCTTTGGGCAGAGGTCGGCTTGGAGACGGCCTACCCTGCCAGCGTCACAACCACCGGCCCACGCGGCGTAGCGACAATCGTGTGCTCATATTGCACCGTTGGCGCCAACGGCTCGGCCGTCAGCGTCCATTCATCGTCATCATACATCTGCTCGGCCATCTGCCCGCCCAGCGAGAGGAACGGTTCGATGGTGAACACCAGCCCGTTGCCGATCTTGCGGCGCTCCGACTTGTCAGGCCAGGTCGGCACTTCACCCGGCTCGTCATGCAGGCTGTCGCCGACCCCGTGGCTGGCAAGGTTGCGGATCAGCGTGTAGCCGCCTTTCTTGGCTACCTTGCCGATGGCCATGCCAATATCGGCCAGCGGCGCCCCGGCCTTGACCACCTTGATCCCGGCCCACATCGCCTTCTTCCCGTCGCGACATAGCTTTTCCAGTCGCGGATCACCCTTGCCCAGAATATAGGACGCCCCACAATCGGCGTATACGCCATCCTTGGCCGCCGACACATCGATATTGACCAGATCGCCATCCTTGAGCACCCGGTCCCCCGGAATGCCGTGGGCAATTTCCTCATTGACCGAAATGCAGGTGGCGCCGGGAAAATCATAGGTGATAATCGGCGCTGATACCGCACCATGGTCGGCCAGGAACTTGGCGCCGATTTCATCCAGCTCCAGCGTGGTCATGCCCGGCCGCATCGCTTCTGCCATGACCTCGCGGGCCATGGCACAGATGCGGCCGATTTCCTTGAGCTGTCCGAGCTGCTCGTCTGTCGTGATAATCAAGCGTCAAGCCTTGTTGGCGAGGTAGTAGCCGAGAAGGCCTTGAGTCGAGGCATCATGCCCCTCGCCGCTCTGTTCGCCCTTGACCTTGGGCAACAGGGCCTTGGCCAATTGCTTGCCCAGTTCCACGCCCCACTGATCGTAGGAGTTGACGTTCCAGATCACCCCCTGCACGAATACCTTGTGCTCGTAGAGCGCAATCAGCGAACCCAGCGTCTCCGGCGTAAGCTGCTTGTAGAACAGCGTGTTGGACGGGCGATTGCCCGGGAACACCTTGTGCGGTGCCACCGCCTTGATTTCGGCCTTTTCAAGCCCCTGCGCCTTGAGTTCGGCTACAACCTCGTCCTTGGTCTTGCCCAGCATCAGGGCTTCGGACTGCGCCAACACATTGGCCACCAGCTTGTCGTGATGCGGCGGAAGGCTTTCATGCGGCCGTGCCGCGATCAGGAAATCGCACGGAATGATATCGGTGCCCTGGTGGATGAGCTGGTAGAAGGCATGCTGACCGTTGGTCCCCGGCTCGCCCCAGACAATCGGCCCGGTCGGCCAGTCGACCTTCTTGCCATCGAGCGTCACCGACTTGCCGTTCGATTCCATGTCCTGCTGCTGCAGATAGGCAGCAAAGCGGCTCATCCGCTGGTCATAGGGTAGCACCGCATGGGTCGAGAACCCCCAGGCATTGCGATACCAGACTCCGAGCAGCGCCATGATCACTGGCAGATTGCGATCGAGCGGTGTCTCCAGGAAATGCCGGTCCATGGCGTCAGCGCCGGCCAGGAACTTTGCGAAATTGTCATAGCCAACGGCCAGGGCAATCGGCAGGCCAATGGCCGACCACACCGAGTAGCGTCCGCCAACCCAGTCCCAGAACCCGAAGATCCGATCCTCGCGAATGCCGAATTTGGCGCAGGCTTCTATATTGGTCGAGACCGCTGCAAAATGGTTCGGCACCGCCTCCTCGCCCAGCGCATCGGCAATCCATGTCCGCGCCGAATTCGCATTGGTCATGGTCTCGTCGGTGGTAAAGGTCTTGGAGGCGACGATGAACAGGGTCTTTTTCGGATCAAGGCGCTTGAGCACGTCATGTATGTGGGCGCCGTCGACATTGGAGACGTAGTGCGCCCGCAAATCGGCCCGAGTATAGGGCTCCAGTGCCAACGTGACCATGGCGGGGCCAAGGTCGGAGCCTCCAATGCCGATATTGACCACATCGGCGATCTGCTCGCCGCCATGGCCACGGATTTCTCCCGAACGCACAGCGTTCGAATAGGCCTCGATGGCTTTGAGCACGGATCGCACGTCCGGCATAACATCCTTGCCATCAACCTCGATCGGGTGCCCACCTTGATAGCGTAGCGCCATGTGCATCACGGCGCGGTCTTCGGTGATATTGATGTGCTCGCCCTCGCACATCTGCGTGCGACGCTCTTCGACGCCGGCGGCGCGAGCTAGCTCGAACAGCGCGCCCATCACCTCTTCGTCGATCCGGTTCTTGGAATAGTCGAGCAGAATATCCGCACCAGTCGCAGAGAACCGCTGGAAACGATTGGGATCGAGCGCAAACATTTCGCGCATATCGGTTTGTGCAACACGCTTGCGATGCTTGTTCAGCGCGTTGAAACCCGCGTCCTTGGCCATTCCTTGTCCCCTTACAAAACCGGCAGGTCGCCAGCGGCCCATGCCGCGCGCGTCTCTGCCGCAAAATCACTCATCCGGCTCGCTTCAATGGCCGCGCGGCATCCAGCCGTTAGTTCCTGATAATAGGCCAGGTTGATCTGTGAAAGCACCATGGCGCCCAATATCTCTTCGGTCCGAACCAGATGGTGCAGATAGGCCCGGCTCCAGCGGCGGCAATTGGGGTTGGGCGAAGCCTCGTCCAGCGGCCGATGATCGTCCTTATGCCGGGCATTCTTCAGGTTGATGACGCCGAACCGCGTATAGGCGTGGCCATGGCGTCCCGCGCGCGTGGGATGCACGCAATCGAACATATCGATGCCCCGCTCAATCCCGCCCAGAATGTCGTCGGGCTTGCCCACTCCCATCAGATAGCGCGGCCGCTCGGTCGGCAGTTCCGGCGTGACCTCGTTGAGCACGCGGAACATCACCTCCTGCGGCTCACCAACTGCCAGGCCACCCACCGCATAGCCATCAAACCCGATGCCTTTGAGCCCGGCAGCCGAGCGCCCGCGCAATTCGGCGTCATCGCCACCCTGCACGATCCCGAACAGCGCCCGGTTCTGCTGATTGTTGAACGCCGTCTTGGAGCGGTCGGCCCAGCGGATGGATAGCTCCATCGCGCGTTCCATCTCCTTGCGTTCAGCCGGCAAGGCAATGCACTCGTCGAGTTGCATGATGATGTCACTATCGAGCAGCGTCTGGATCTCGATGGAGCGCTCCGGCGTCAGCTCATGGCTCGACCCGTCGATATGCGACTTGAAGGTCACGCCCTTCTCGGTGAGCTTTCGCAGCTTGGCCAGCGACATCACCTGGAAGCCGCCGCTATCGGTCAGGATCGGGCGCTGCCAATCCATGAAGTCATGCAGCCCGCCCAGCGAAGCGACGCGTTCCGCACCCGGACGCAGCATCAAGTGGTAGGTATTGCCCAGCAGGATATCCGCGCCGGTTTCGCGCACCTGCTCGGGATACATCGCCTTGACCGTCCCGGCCGTGCCGACGGGCATGAAAGCCGGCGTATTGATTTCGCCGCGCGGCGTGTCGATCCGGCCGCGGCGCGCCATGCCATCGCTGGCGATAAGGGAGAAATTGACTTGCTTCATGGCGCGGGTTCTAGCCGGTTGTGAGCACTTGCGAAAGTGGCCCGCTCACGCGGCCATCGAATTGATTGCGGCCATGCCCAGATGGAACGCGCCAATAAAAATCGCAATGGCGATTGCCAGCCCGATGGCCGTCGCTACCAGTCCCACGATCACCCCCGCCCCATCCCTGTTCAGCATGGAAAAGGCAATGATGCACAGTCCCACATTGGGGATGGCATTAATGAAAGGAACGGGCAGCGACATCACCACGCTGACGCAGATGACAAGAATGGCATAGGGCGTGTTGACGCCCGCACCCGTCATCCAGCGCATCCGTGGCCTGGAGAATCGCGCCAGGATACCGGCCACGTTCACCACCTGCCTGCTGGCCTTCACCATCAGATCAAGCGGCAGCTTACGTTTGCCGATAATACGCGGCAGCCGGATCGGACGCCCCGTCAACATGCCCACGGCAATGGCACAGGTCGTCCACGCAATAGTGCCGCCATATCCGGGAGGACCCGGGATCATGTTGAACAACGATACCACCAGCAACAGGAGCCGATGCGCCCGCGGTCCCAATATTTCGACCAGGCGCGACAGGGTCAGATGCGATTGGTCCTGTTCAGCCGCCCGCTTTAGTGAAGCGGCAATGCGGCGCGTATAGCGGGTGATCGGCGCCGGCCGCGCGCTCACGCATCATCCTCAGGATGTGCGGCGCGGTGCAGCAGCGACGAGTCACCGTAGGAATAGAAGCGATAGCCATTGGCTATCGCATGCGCATAGGCCGCCTTCATCGTGTCGAGCCCCGAGAACGCGCTGACCAGCATGAAGAGCGTGGACTTGGGCAGGTGGAAATTGGTCATCAGCACATCGACCGTGCGGAACCGGAACCCGGGTGTGATGAAGATGTCGGTATCACCCATGAACGGCTTCAACTCGCCAGTTGCCCGCGAGGCCGTTTCCAAAAGCCGCAGGCTGGTCGTGCCCACTGCCACCACTCTGCCCCCGGCGGCACGACGCGCATTGATGCGTTCAACCGTCGCCTGGTCGATCTCGCCCCATTCCGAATGCATGACATGGTCGTCGGTATCGTCTGCCTTCATCGGCAGGAACGTGCCCGCGCCGACATGCAGCGTAACCCGCTCCATGGCGACATCCATATTGGCCAGTTCCTGCAGCAGTTTCTCGGTGAAATGCAGGCCCGCCGTTGGTGCGGCCACAGCCCCGTCTTCGGCCGCATAGACGGTCTGGTAATCGACCTTGTCGCGCTCTTCGACCTGACGCTTCGCGCCGATGTAGGGCGGCAGGGGCATGGCGCCATGCGACTTGATCGCTTCGTCCAGTTGAGCCCCACCCAGTTCGAACTCCAGCGTGACCTCCCCGGTCTCGCCCTTGCCAGCGACCCGCGCCACCAGCGGCTCGGCTTCACCATTGCCCAGCTCCAGCCGGTCGAGCAGGTGCAACTTCTTGGCTGGCCGCGCAAAGGCCCGCCAGGTATTGGCATCGACGCGCTTGTGCAGGTTGAACGCGACATTGGCGCGCACATCGCCGCGCAGCCGCAGGCCCTTCAGCTCCGCCGGCAAGACCCGCGTATCGTTGACCACCAACACGTCGCCCGGCCGCAAAAGGGTCTTGAGATCGGGGATATGCTGATCGGCAAAGGGCTCGCCGGGACGCACCACCAGCAGGCGCGCACTATCGCGCGGCTCTGCGGGGTGCAGGGCAATCAGGTTTTCGGGCAGGTCAAAGGCAAATTCTGTAACACGCATGGCCGCTCGTTAGCATGGGTCTGTGCTCGCGGGAACGGGCCAAAATGCAAAGCAGTTGCCCCACTGGGAAAGAACGCATCTCCAGTGTGCCCTAAAGGACGCGGATCATCACCGCACCGGCCACCAGCAGCACGGCGCCGGCAATCCGTCCGACAGATATTTCCCGCACGGCCATGCCCATGAAACCGATCTTGTCGAGGAACAATCCACCGATCAGCTGCCCCGTCACCGACAGTGCCATCACGGCGGCCGCGCCCATCAGCGGGGTGAGAGTGATATTGGAGAACACATAGAACGCGCCGAGCAATCCGCCGGCCACGAAAGTCCAGGGAGCAGGTGCGCCGTAATTGATCGGCGTGCTGGTGAGATAGCTGAACAGAAATGCCAAGGCCCACAACGCTATGCCGCCCGCCAGGAACGAAACCGCTGCCGCTGCAACCGGCACTTCGAGCGCCCGGCCCAGGCTGGCATTGATCGGGGCCTGGGCAGCTATACAGGCGCCGGCGATGACACCCATCAGGGCCCAGAGAAGACTATCCATTTTCAAAGCAACGATCCGAATGACGACTCGGGTGAGTCCGGGAGAATGGGCGAAGTCATCCCATCCCGGCCCATCGCGTCAACCAGCCCGCGAAAGAAAACCGGCGGTCGTTGCCGCCGGCTCTTCGTCTTATTCGGTGATGTCGGCTGCGACCTTGACCGACACCATCTTGTCCGGATCGGTCACCGGCTCGCCGCGCTTGATCTGGTCGACATTCTCCATGCCCTCAATCACTTCACCCCAGACGGTGTACTGGCGGTTGAGGAACGGCGCGTCGGCAAAGCAGATGAAGAACTGCGAATTGGCGCTGTTGGGGTCCTGGGCGCGGGCCATCGAGGCGGTGCCGCGCTTGTGCGGCTCGGCGTTGAACTCGGCCTTGATATTGGGATATTTCGAACCGCCGGTGCCGGCGCGCGACGGGTTGAATTCTGGCAGGTTGGAATTGCCAAACTTGACGTCACCGGTCTGGGCCATGAAGCCCTCGATCACACGATGGAACACCACGCCGTCATAAGCGCCTTCGCGGGCCAGCTTCTTGATGTGATCGACATGGCCCGGCGCCACGTCCGGCTTCATGGCAATGACGACCTTGCCCTTGGAGGTTTCGATGACGAGGGTGTTTTCGGGATCTGCATAGGCCATGAGAGGTCTCTTTCGGTTCAGAATGTGGCCGGGGTGTAGGGCGAATGCGCGCAAGGTGCAAGCCTCACAGCCATCCGCCCCCGGCATTGGAACCTGTTAGCGATACTCGATCACCGCCGAAACGATCTTGTCCGGATTGGCCACGGCGCCATTCATTTCCTGCGGGCCTTTTTCCAGGGCATCGACCGCTTCCATGCCCGAAACGACCTTGCCGAACACGGTGTACTGACCATCAAGGAAGCTGGCGTCGGCGGTGGTGATGAAGAATTGCGAGTTGAACGAATTGGGGTTCTGCGAACGTGCAGCACCAACAATGCCACGCTGGAAGCTCTCCGAATTGAACTCGGCTTCCACGTCGGGCAGGTCTGAACCGCCGGTCCCGGCCATGGCCAAGTTGTAGCTTGCGTCGTCCGAGTCACCATTGGCGACGTCGCCGGTCTGGGCCATGAAACCATCAATCACGCGGTGGAAAACCACCCCGTCATACTCACCCGCCTCGGTCAGCGTCACCACGCGCTCGACATGCTTGGGCGCGATCTTGGGCAGCAGCTCGATATCGACGACACCGTCCTCAAGCGTCAGCAGCAGGTGCGGGGTCCCCTCCTGGGCAAAGGCCGGAGCGGCGGCAAGGGTTGCGCCAAGAGCGAGGGCGGCGAAATGGCGGCGGGTCAGCTTGATCATTTGTTCTTGAGAGCCTTGAGAACGATTTGTGGGACAAAGGCGGAGATATCCCCGCCCATTTCAGCGATCTGCCGCACCAATGTGGCCGAGATATGCCGTACCGGCGGGCTGGAAGGCAGGAATACCGTCTGCAGATCGGGCGCCATCTGGGCGTTCATCCCCACCATCTGCATCTCGTAATTGTAGTCAGTGGTGTCGCGCAGGCCGCGAATAATCAGCTTGGCGCCATTGGTCCGCGCCGCATTGACCATCAGGCCGGAGAAATCGACAATCCGGAACTCGGTACTGGTCCGCGTGCCGACGGCGGGCAAGACCTGCTTGAGGATTTCGATCCGGTCCTCATGGGTGAACAGCGGGTTCTTCTTTGTGGCGCTGATGCCCACCGCCACGACCAGCGTATCCACCAGCTTGCAAGCCCGCTCGATAACATCGAGATGCCCATTGGTCAGTGGGTCGAACGACCCTGGATAGAAGCCAACCAACTCGGTCACGCTGTCCCCCTTCCCCTTTGTAGTTGCTATGGTTTTGTCACGCGCGCCGCCCCGAGGCAAGGCCGGGCCACGCCGAGAAGCCGGACAGCCATTGCGGCTTCCGGTTGTGGTGTTGGACGTGTTCCGAGGCACGTGCGTCTCGGTAAAACTAAGTAATAGAGACGTCGCCGCCTCGGAACGCCGGGTTTCTCCTGCTGTCGTGGCCCCTATTGATCCCTCGTCGCAAGGTGACCCAACGAGCAGGCAGGCAATGGAGCGACCCAGCACCCAACCGGCTCCTCCCGCAAAAGTTCGCTGCAGTCCGTCCGCGCGGGAGTGATGAAGAGAGTATGAAACAGGATATTGATCCGGGGATATCTTTGTGCCGACGGCACCTTCAACAGGCGCATAATCGCCAATCGAACAAAGGGGTAGCCTAAACTCACGCGCGTTTCTGCAGCGCCAGCCAGACACTACCCGCCATCAGGATGAAACCGGACAGGCGCAACAGCACACGCACCCGCGCCGCGCTCAGCCCGCACGTTCCCGAGGTTGCCGTCGCTGCGCAGCATCTTGTAACCCAGCCAGATCAGATAGGCCGCACCGATCAGTTTGATCCAGTCAAAGGCCGCCCCATGAAGCCCACCAGCGCCTGCATTCCCGGGGCAACAATCAGCGTCATCACCAGCACGCCCGCCGGGGTGCCGGCCACAATGGTAAGGCCCGCCCCAGTGCCGCGCAACAGCGCATCGGCAACGATGACCGTCACCGTCGGTCCGGGCACCGCCGCCAGAACAAAGCAGGCGCCGACATAGGGGATGAGAAGCGAAAGATCGACCATGGGCGTTGCTCCTTGCAGCCTGCGCAAGTCACGCGCCGATGGCATCGGCAAGCGTGTTGACCATTCGCTAAGTCTGCCGACACTTGCTGGCGAAGGCCAACGGAAGTCGTGGTAATATCGAAGGTCAATAACGCGGGAAATAAAGTCGTGATATCCTATTTTGACTGCATGCTGCGCTATTTCGAATTTTCGGGTCGCAGCACCCGGCGTCAATACTGGCTGTTCTTTTTGTTCGGGACAATCGCCTGTGGGGCCGCGCTCTTTGCCGATTACACGATTGATGGCGCCAATCTCGCCGAAGGCGAATATGGGCCATTCACACTTTTTGCCGGGCTTTTCCACCTCATGCCCGGGATCACCGTAACCGTCCGGCGACTGCACGATACCGGTCGTTCGGGCTGGTGGTATTTCATTCAACTGGTGCCCGTGATCGGGAGCATAGCGATGTTGGTGTGGATGATGTGGCCGCCCGAACAGGGCGAGAACGATTTCGGGCCTGATCCGCGCGACGCGCGGGCGCAAGCAAGCTGGACCAGACCGCCGCGCACGACCATTCCGCGACAGGTTCGAATGGGCAGCAGCGCCGCCAGGGAGCGGGCCCGCCGAAACGACGCAGGCGAGATCCAGCGCTTCATTTAATGCAAAAGGGGCGCCACAGCGCCCCTTTCATAGTCATTCGCCGTTCGGCTCGCTCGGGCTTTCACCCTCACCATCGCCATTGGGAGGCGTGTCGGGGGGCCCATCCGCAGACGCTTCAGGCGGCAGGTCATCCTCGTCGGCTTCCGGCTCGCTGATGCGCTCCACCGAAACCACCTTTTCGTCTTCGGCCGTGTCGAACACGATGACGCCCTGGCTGGAACGGCCGACGATGCGGATCGGCTTGTCGCCCCCCACCGGCAGGCGAATGGTCTGCCCGCCATCGCTGATCAGCATGATCTGGTCGTCATCCTCCACCGGGAAGCTGGCCACCAGATTGCCATTGCGCTTGTTGACCGCCATGGCGACGATGCCTTTGCCGCCACGACCGGTGATCCGGTATTCATGGCTCGAGGTCCGTTTGCCATAGCCGTTCTCGGAAATGGTCAGGATGAACTGCTCGGTGGCGCTCATCTGCGCATAAAGCTCGGGGCTCAATTCGCCGGCGACCACATCGGCCTCGTCCGAACCTGTGTCCTCGCCTTCGGCCTCCCCGCGCACTGCACGGCTCATCTTGAGATAGGCCGCACGCTGTTCCGATGTTGCGTCCGAGTGGTTGATGATGGCCATGGAGATGACCGTGTCGCCCTCGGCAAGCTGGATGCCACGCACGCCCATGGAGTCACGGCCCTTGAACAGACGCACATCATCGGCCCGGAAGCGGATGGCCTGGCCCAGCGCCGTGGTCATCAGCACGTCCGTGTTCACCGTGCAGGTGTCCACGCCCACGATTGCGTCGCCCTCATCGAGCTTCATGGCGATCTTGCCGTTCTGGCGCACCTCGACAAAGTCGGCCAGCGAATTGCGGCGGACCGTGCCGCGCGTCGTGGCGAACATGATGTCGAGATTGCCCCAGGAGGTTTCGTCCTCCGGCAACGGCATGATCGAGGTGATCCGCTCGCCCTGTTCAAGCGGCAGAATATTGATCAGCGCCTTGCCGCGGGCATTGGCGGCGGCCAGCGGCAGGCGCCAAACCTTGAGCTTGTAGGCGATACCGCGGCTGGTGAAGAACAGCACCGGCGTATGCGTATTGGCCACGAACAGCCGCGCCACGAAATCCTCGTCGCGCGTCGCCATGCCCGAGCGGCCCTTGCCGCCCCGGTTCTGCGCCCGGTAGGTCGAGAGCGGAACGCGCTTGATGTAGCCGCCATGGCTGACGGTCACCACCATGTCCTCGCGTGCAATGAGGTCTTCATCGTCAAAGTCTGCGGCGTGATCGGAAATCTCGGTCCGGCGCGGCGTGCCGAACTGTTCACGAATGGCTTCCAGCTCCTCGCGAATGATCGCCCGGACCCGCTCGCGGCTGCGCAGGATATCGAGATAGTCCTCGATCTCGGCGCCAAGGCCATTGAGCTCTTCGCCGATTTCGTCCCGGCCAAGTGCCGTCAGGCGTGCCAGACGCAGTTCAAGAATGGCACGGGCCTGCTCTTCGGACAGGTTGAACGTGCCATCGTCATTGATGCGGTGACGCGGATCATCGATCAGCGCAATCAGCGGCGCCACATCGGCCGCCGGCCAACGGCGGGTCATCAACTGCTCGCGTGCCGTCGCCGGGTCGGGCGCGGTACGGATCAGGGCAATGACCTCGTCAATATTGGCCACGGCGACGGCCAGACCAACCAGCACATGGGCGCGATCGCGCGCCTTGTTGAGCAGGAAGCGCGCGCGACGCGTAACCACCTGCTCACGGAAGTCGATGAAGGCATCCAGAATCTGCTTGAGATTCATCAGTTCCGGCTTGCCGCCATTGAGCGCCACGAAATTGCAGCCGAACGAACTCTGCAACTGGGTGAAGCGATAAAGCTGGTTCAACACCACGTCGGGCAGCGCATCGCGCTTGACCTCGACCACGATGCGCATGCCTTCGCGGCTGGATTCGTCGCGCAGATCGGCCACACCCTCAATGCGCTTGTCGCGCACCAGCTCGGCAATCTTTTCAACCAGCGAGGCCTTGTTCACCTGATAGGGAATCTCGGTGATGACGATGGCTTCGCGTTCCTTGCGCACTTCCTCGATGCTGGAACGACCGCGCACCATGATCGAGCCGCGGCCCGTCTCATAGGCCTGCCGGATACCGGCGCGCCCGAGAATAATGCCGCCCGTCGGGAAATCCGGCCCAGGCAGGTGCTCGAGCAGTTCCTCGGTCGTTGCGAACGGGTTGTCCAGCACCGCCAATGCGGCGTTGATGGTCTCGGTCAGATTATGGGTCGGAATATTGGTGGCCATGCCCACGGCGATGCCGCCACCACCATTGACCAGCATGTTGGGGAACCGCGCCGGCAAGACTGTCGGCTCATGTTCGGAGCCGTCATAGTTGTCGCGGAAATCGACCGTGTCCTTGTCCAGATCGTCCAGCAGCGAATTGGTGATCCGCTGCATGCGCACTTCGGTGTAACGCATGGCAGCCGGCATATCGCCATCCACTGAGCCGAAATTGCCCTGGCCTTCCACCAGCATCTGCCCCATCGAAAACGACTGGGCCATGCGCACCAGCGCCATATAGACGGCACTGTCACCATGCGGATGGTATTTACCGATAACGTCACCGACGACGCGCGCCGACTTGCGATAGGGCTTGTTGTATTCGTAGCCGTTCTCGCTCATCGAGAACAGGATGCGCCGGTGCACCGGCTTCAACCCGTCCCGCACGTCGGGCAGCGCACGGCTCACGATCACGCTCATCGCATAATCGAGATAGCTCTTGCGCATTTCATCGGTGATGTAGATCGGAGAAATGTCGGAGGACGAGGGTCCGCCGCTCACATCATCAGGCGTATCTGTCACGGGGTGATTCTACGTTGGTTCTTGATCCCCGATAGATAGGCGATTCCGCGCCCGATTGCCAATTTTCAAGAGGTTTGAGCTGTGGAGAGATCAGCGCTCGATTCTGGATCAGGCGCGCCGCGGTGCAATCGCGTTCGACACGATAACCAAGCCGCCGCCCCCAGGGCCGGTTCGGTGTCGCCAGGCCGGGCTTCTCAGGCCGCCTGAAGCAGCGCCGGGTCCGATGCACTCCTGAACCGGCATTTACCGCCCAATCAGTTTGCGACCGCCCCAAGCTGGACGCATTGCCCACAAACTCGTAGAAAATTGAGCCTATTGCCGCCCAAGGGGGAGTCGGGTTCTGGTGTCTTCGGGTTCTGTGGTGTCGCGTTTCGTCGACTGGTTCACCAACCGGCGATCCATTGGTTTCGGCATTGAATATCTGGGTGTGGCAACGCTGCGCTATCCGCGCATCATGTCCGTGATCGTGTTGCTGTTCACGATCCTCTGCTTCTGGCAGATCCCGAAAGCCAATGTCGACGGCGACCTGCTGCGCGTCTACGCCCATTCCGGGCACTATTACGACGCCTATGACAATCTCTCGAAGACCTTCGGGACCTTCGAGAACGACATATACGTCATGGTCAATTCGCCCAATCTGGTCGATCCCGATGTTCTGGAGGATATTCGCAGCCTCGCCTTCGACCTCGAACTCAATGAATATGCCGTGGGCACCATGTCGCCCTTTACCCTGCGCAAACCCGATGGCAGCGGCGGGTCCGTGCCGGCTGTGCCCGAGGGCATGCTGAACGCCGACGAAGTCGCCATGGCGCTGATGGACCTGCAGCAGAACGACCCGATGATGCGCAACCTCATCACGCCCGATCTGACCGGCGTGGTGCTCATCATGTTTCCCAACCAGGAACTGGTGAGCCGGAACGGCACCAAGGCAATGATCGCCAGCCTGCGCGAAACCCTTGCCTTTTATGACGACACCGGCCTTGAGATCGAGCTGACCGGCCCGCCGGTCTGGACCTCGGAAATGCTCAACGCAGCGGTCGACGACCAGATCAAGTTCACCGTCTATGGCTTCGGTCTGGGCGCCTTCATCGCCCTGTTCGCCCTGCGCTCCTTCTGGGGCGCCATCATCGTTGCCGCCACCCCCTTCGTGGCGGTCATGTGGTCCATCGGCACGGTGCTGCTGCTGTTTGGCTCTTTCTCTTTCCTCACCATTATCGTGACGACGCTTGTGCTGGTCATGGCCTTCGCCGAGTCGATGTTCTTCATCTTCAATTGGCTGGCCTATTGGCGTGACGGAATGGAACCCAACAAGGCCGTCGATACCACGCTCAAGCTGGTGGGTCCCGCGACCGCCCTGACGACCCTGACAACGCTCGTGGCCTTCGCCTCGCTCTATTTCTCCCCGGGCCAGGGCGTACAGGAATTCGCATTGGCCGGCGCCGCCGGCAGCGCCATCATGTTCGTTTGCCTGATGACAGTGATGCCGCTTCTGCTCAAGCTAGCCCTGCGGCTCGGGTTCAAGCTGCCCAAGGCGCCGAACTTCGCGCTCAATGCACCCCTGCCCGCCGCGCTTGGCCTGGCGATGAAGTTCGGCCGCCCGGTCAGTGTGCTCGCCATCCTGCTCACCATCCTCTTGATCATTCCCTTCTTCCTCATCCAGCCACGGTTCTCGTTCGAAGACTTCATGGCCAAGGATTCCACTGCCCTCAGCACGGCCGAAAGCATTGATGAAGGCGTGGGCGGCGTCGCCCCGCTCTATGTGCGCGTGCCGCTGGTGGAAATGAACCCCAATGTGGGGCCCGAGGATTTTGAGACGATCCGTACCGTTCACGAAATCGTCGAGTCCGAGCTGGGTGAAAACAAGGTCATCTCGGCCGCCAGCCTGACGAACTACACCGACAGCGGTTTCACCCGCGAAGAGGTGTTCGACGCCGTCGGCCCCTTCATGCGCAAGCGCTTCATCACCGAAGATGGCAGCCAGGCCCTGGTCACCGGCTTCATGCCGACAATTCTGGAGAGTCAGGCGCTCAAGGACATGGTGGCGCGCATCGAGACCCGCATGGCCGAGGCCGGCATTCCCCAGGCCGAGCTGGGCGGCTTCCGCATCCTGACGACATTTGCCACCGACGATATCGTGCGCTCGCTGCAGATATCCCTAGCGGCCAGCGTGCTGCTCAACCTGGTGCTGATCGGCGTCGCTTTTGGTTCGCTGCGCATGGCTCTAGTCTCCGCCATACCCAACATGTTCCCCATACTGGGCACCCAGGCCTGGCTCTGGGCCACCGGAGCGGGCTTGCAGCTGACCACGGTGATGGCGCTGACCATCGCCTTCGGCATCGCCGTCAACGATACGATCCATATGCTCTCCCATTACATGCATGGGCGGCGCGAAGAGCAGCGCAGCCATATCGATTCCGTGCATCACACGCTGCGGCGTATCGGCGGCGCCATTGTCGCGACCACCGTCATTCTCTGCGCGGGCACCATCATCGTGGCCTTCTCCGAATTGCCGCAGGTGGCCCTGTTTGGCTCGCTCTTCGTGCTGTCCCTGTCGCTGGCCCTGGTGGGCGACCTGTTCATGCTGCCCTCGCTGCTGGTGGCCGCATCGCGCATGCTGGAGAACCTCACCGGCATCCACGTCCAGACCGCCGATCATGTCGCCACACCGGACGACCCGACCGGCAATACAGACACCCGCGTCGGCGCCAGCCGCACACCCTGAGAGAGCCGCTTGCTGCAAATGGGTCGGCAAAGCTAACATCGGCGCAGTGATTCCGGCCGGACCGCTTGTGGCGCGATCACGTTCGCGAGAACCGGCCACATCCCTGGCCGACAATCGGTAATCTTGGCCTGCGAAGACATGCCGGGGGGCCTGTTTTGCTTGTTGGAGGCATAGCGCCATGACCAGTTTCGGAACCCTGACCCGTGCGGCTGCGCTGGCAGGACTCCTGTTTTCTTCGATCTCCGGTGTCGCACCTGTAATGGCTGCGCCGGCCGACGTTGCCCTGCTCAAGTCCTATATTGGCGAATGGCGCGGGCGCGGCACGCTCTACGGGGCAAACGAGGAATCCGTGGTCTGCCGCCTGTCCCTGAGTCAGGGCAATCAGGACAAGGTCAACTATAGTGGCCGTTGCGCAATGGCCGGAACAAGTCTGTCGGTTGCCGGCACAATGGCCTATGTCGATGCCAGCCGGCGCTTCGAAGCCGCCATGACTTCCAACGCCACCTTCACCGGCATCGCCGTCGGCCAGAAACGCGGCTCGGGCCTCGTGTTCAACCTGCGCGAACGTGACCAGGACGAGGAAGGCAAGGATCTCAATATTTCGGCGCAGATTCAGCTTAATGGCGACGCCATTCAGGTGGTTTTCGAAGTCGTCTATGTCGAATCCGGCGACAGCCTGCGCGCCGAAGTGCCGTTCTCGCGCTAATGACGCTGAAGACGTTTCCAGAGCGGCGGTCAGAATGGCCACTCTTTTTGCCGAACTAAACCCCTCCGAGAAAACAATGTTTTAAGGAGGCACTGCTAGGGTCCGCCAATGTATGTGCAGCCCCTCAGTGAAAACTGGCCAAGTGCAGAGCAACCCAGGGTTCCGCCGGACACCACGCCGTCGCCGGGCGGGTTTCTGTTTCGTTTGCGGGCACTGACCGGCATGGCCGGCGCGGGGTTTGTTACCACCGGCATGCGCTGGATCGCCATGGACGGCGCCACGTCACCCACCCGGATTGCGGCAAACCTGCTCGCCCCGACCGGCCGCGTCAGCATGAACGACGACCCCATCGCCAGTTTTGTATTGACCGTGCCGGTGCCCAGCATCGATGAGGCGCGACAGCAGTGGCTGGTGCTCTGGGATCATGCCGGGAGAAGCCAGGCTGAAGCCGGTTTCCTGCTGGCCAGGGTGACCGAACTGGTTGGGCATGCCGCGATGGATCGCCGACGCGCTGCCGAACTGCACCGGCAATATCTTATCGAGCGGGCATCGGCGACGGCCCGCATTGGAATCTGGTCCTGCTCCCTGCCCGACGAGCAACTGTCCTGGTCAGACGGTGTCTATGACTTGTTCGAACTGCCGCGCGGCTCGACGGTCAGCCGGGCCCAGACACTGAAGATGTACATGCCCCATTCGCGCCGCCGCATGCAGGCCCTGCGGGCACGCGCCATAAAAACGCTCGGCGACTTCAATTTCGATGCCGAAATCATCACCAGCACCGGCAAGCACCGCTGGATGCGGATCACCGCCACAGTGGATGGGGTGGACGGACAGGCACGCCGCATTTTTGGCATGAAACAGGACGTCACCGAGGAAAAACTGCTCGCCGAGCGGACACGGCGCATGGCCGAGACCGATGCCCTGACCGGTCTGGCCAATCGCGGCCTGTTCCAGAGCCGGCTGGATGACCTGCGAGACGACAGCCATGCCAGGCCCATTGGCGCGCTGATCCTGATCGATCTGGATCGCTTCAAATCCATCAATGACACCTTGGGCCATGCCCAGGGCGACGCCTGCCTGATCGAGGCCGGGCGCCGGCTGACGGCCCACTGTGCGCCTGAAGCGCTGGTTGCCCGCATCGGCGGCGATGAATTCGCCATCATTACAAGTCAGGGCACCGAGCCTGGACCGGAAAACCTCTGCGCCAGCATCGTCGAGGCGTTCCGCGAACCCTTTATACTTGGCGGCCAGCCCCATCAGATCGGCGCCTCGATCGGCATGGCGCGCAATTCTGGCCAGGACGCGGAGGCGCTGTATCGCGATGCCGATAGCGCGCTTTATCAGGCAAAATCCGAAGGTCGCGGCACCTGGTGCTACTTTACTGCGGCCTGACCAGAAAAGAAAAAGGGCGGCTCCGGGCCGCCCATTACTTTGTATCCCATCAGAACGGGATGTCGTCGTCCATGCCGCCTGGCTCGAAGGCCGGTGCATTGGCCGAAGGACGGCGTCCGCCGCCACCACCGCCACCTGAATTGTCGCGCACGCCGCGGAAACCACCGTCGCCGCCGCCATAGCCACCGCTGTCACCCGAACCCTCGCCGCGGCCGTCAAGCAGCACCATGGACGAGTTAAAGTTCTGCAGCACCACCTCGGTAGAATATTTGTCCTGCCCAGACTGGTCCTGCCATTTGCGGGTCTGCAACTGGCCTTCGAGATAAACCTTGGAGCCCTTCTTGAGATATTGCTCGGCGACGCGCGCCAGACCTTCCGAGAAGATCACCACGCGATGCCACTCGGTCTTTTCGCGCTGCTCGCCGCTATTGCGGTCGCGCCAGCGTTCCGATGTCGCCACGCTCAGATTGACCACCTTGCCACCGCTCGGCAAGCTCCGAACTTCCGGGTCATTGCCCAGATTGCCCACTAGAATGACCTTGTTCACGCTGCCAGCCATGGCGCATATCCTTCCAATTCAGTCCCGGTCTGCCCGGTTACGGGACGCTTTCTCTCATGGGTCCTGCCGCCGCCCGGCGCGCGGCCTTCAACCCGTTTCGCCGCACCATAGACCTTTCTGGGCGCCATTCACCTGACAATTGCGGTTCTGCACAGAACGCTCAGGGCCTGCTCGCGGCTATTTGTTCCTCTTATGTTCTATTTTGCGGAACGGAAGTCAAGCCCCCATCCCCTGCTGACAGCTTATGTCAGCAGGCTGCCCTATCCCACGCTTGACCGAATCCACCTTGTTCTGGTTACGTTCACAAAATCTTGAGCGGCCGAGTTGACTTGCGGGCAGCATCACGAAGGCCTATTTCTTGGCCTTCGCCGCCTCCCCCCGCCGCCGGCGCGACTTGCTATGGACCCGAAATGACCGAAAAGCCCAGCCTCAACCGCGAAATCATCGTGCGCGGCGCCCGCGAGCACAATCTGAAGGGTATCGACGTCAAGCTGCCGCGCGACAGCCTGATCGTGATGACCGGGCTCAGCGGCTCGGGCAAATCGTCCCTGGCCTTCGACACTATCTATGCCGAGGGTCAGCGCCGCTATGTGGAGAGCCTCTCGGCATACGCGCGCCAGTTCCTGGAAATGATGCAGAAGCCCGATGTCGAGCACATCGAGGGGCTTTCGCCCGCCATTTCCATCGAACAGAAGACCACCAGCCGCAACCCGCGCTCCACGGTCGGTACTGTCACCGAGATTTACGACTATCTGCGCCTGCTCTATGCGCGCGTCGGCGTGCCCTATTCGCCCGCCACTGGCCTCCCCATCGAAAGTCAGACCGTCTCCCAAATGGTCGATCGCACGCTTGAGCTGCCCGAAGGCACCCGCCTTTACCTGCTGGCCCCCATCGCGCGCGGCCGCAAGGGCGAGTTCAAGAAGGAGCTGGCCGATCTGATGCGCAAGGGCTTCCAGCGCGTCAAGATCGACGGCGAGTATCACGAGATCGAGGACGCCCCGGCGCTCGACAAGAAGTTCAAGCATGACATTGAAGTCGTCGTCGATCGCCTTGTTGTATCGAAGGATATTATGGGCCGCCTGGCCGAAAGTTTCGAGACCGCGCTGAAGCTGGCCGATGGCATCGCCTTGGTCGAATTCGCCGATGAGAAGGACGATAATGGCGAGCCGCGCCGTATTACCTTCTCGGAAAAATTCGCCTGCCCGGTCTCAGGCTTCACCATCGCCGAAATCGAGCCGCGCCTGTTCTCGTTCAACAATCCCTTTGGCGCCTGCCCGGTCTGCGATGGGCTGGGGACTGAACAGAAGATCGACCCCGACCAGATCGTACCGGACGCCACTCTGTCTCTGCGCGACGGCGCCATCCTGCCCTGGTCCAAGACCAGCGCGCCCTATTACCAGCAGACCCTCCAGGCCGTGGTGAAGCATTTCGGCGCTTCGACCGGAACTGCCTGGAATGAGCTGCCCTTCGATGTCCAGCACGCCGTGCTCTATGGTACCGACAAGACCCCGATCAATTTCGTCTATGACGATGGCCTGCGCCAGTACAAGACGACCAAGCCGTTCGAAGGGGTAATTGGCAATCTCGAGCGCCGCTACCGGGAAACCGAGAGCGCCGGCATGCGCGAGGAAATCGAGAAATACATGTCGGCCAAGCCCTGCGTGGCCTGTGGCGGCTATCGGCTCAAACCAGAGGCCCTGGCGGTCAAAATCGATGGCCTGCATGTCGGTAAGGTCAGCGAAATGTCCATTCGCCATGCCAGCCAGTGGTTCAACGACCTTTCGGCCAAACTGACACCCACCCAGAGCCAGATCGGCGAACGCATCCTCAAGGAAATCCGCGAGCGCCTGACATTCCTCAATGATGTCGGCCTGGAATACCTCTCCATGTCGCGCAACTCCGGCACCCTGTCGGGCGGCGAGAGCCAGCGTATCCGTCTCGCATCGCAGATCGGCTCGGGCCTGACCGGCGTGCTTTACGTGCTCGACGAGCCCTCCATCGGCCTGCATCAGCGCGACAATTCACGCCTGCTCGAAACGCTGCAGCGCCTGCGCGACCTGGGCAACACGGTCATCGTGGTCGAACATGACGAGGACGCAATCCTCACCGCCGACTATGTGCTTGATATCGGCCCCGGCGCCGGCGTCAATGGCGGCCGCATCGTGGCCGAGGGCTCACCCCAGGATATTCTCAACCATCCGGATTCCCTGACCGGAAAATATCTTTCGGGCCGCATGGGCATTCCCCTGCCCGCCGAGCGCCGCGAAGGCCGCAAGGGCAAGACGCTCTCCATCAAGGGCGCCACCGGCAATAATCTGAAGAATGTCTCGGTCGATGTGCCATTGGGCATGTTCGTCGCCATCACGGGGGTTTCGGGCGGCGGCAAGTCGACGCTGATGATCGACACCATGTACCAGGCCATCGCCCGGCGGCTGAACGGCGCCCGCGTGGTCCCGGCCCCGCATGAAAGCCTGACCGGGCTCGAATTCCTCGACAAGGTCATCGATATCGACCAGTCGCCCATTGGCCGCACGCCGCGTTCCAATCCGGCCACCTATACCGGCGCTTTCACGCCGCTGCGCGAATGGTTTGCGGGCCTCCCCGAAGCCAAGACCCGCGGCTATGGCCCGGGCCGCTTCAGCTTCAACGTCAAGGGCGGTCGCTGCGAGAAATGCCAGGGCGATGGCGTGCTCAAGATCGAAATGCACTTCCTGCCCGATGTTTACGTCACCTGCGACGTCTGCAAGGGCAAGCGCTATAATCGCGAAACGCTGGAAGTCCAGTTCAAGGGCAAGTCGATCTCCGACATTCTCGACATGACAATCGATGAGGGCGTCGAGTTCTTCTCGGCGGTCCCCACCATTCGCGACAAGTTCGCCACGCTGCAGCGCGTCGGCCTGGGCTATGTCAAGATCGGCCAGCCTGCGACGACCCTCTCCGGTGGCGAAGCCCAGCGCGTGAAGCTCTCAAAGGAACTCTCCAAGCGCGCCACCGGCCGCACGCTCTACATGCTGGACGAGCCGACCACGGGCCTGCACTTCCACGACGTGGCCAAGCTGCTCGAAGTGCTGCATGAGCTGGTCGAGGGCGGCAATACAATCGTGGTCATCGAGCACAATCTTGAGGTCATCAAGACCGCTGACTGGATCATCGACCTTGGCCCGGAAGGCGGCGATGGTGGCGGCGAAATCGTGGCCGTCGGCACGCCCGAAGCCGTGGCCGAAAACCCGCGCTCGCATACCGGCATCTACCTCAAGGAAATCATGGACCGCCGCCCCAATGTGGCGACGAGAGCGGCTGAGTAGCTTCGAACCGTGCCGCAGGCCAATTCGCGCCAGTGGAGCGAATTTAGCTAAGAAGGCCATGAGAGCTACGCTCGAATGGCTCGAAGCTTGCGCACACACCGACCCTCCCGTCTCCCCTTCTGGCAGAAGGGAGGGTCAACGTCTGAGACGCATCTAAATCAGCCCCATGCGCGCCAGTTCTGCGGCAATCTCGGCCGAATTCTCATTCGCGCCCGCCTCCAGGTCCGGCGGCGCATCCTCGACGCGCAGATAACGCCAGCCCTGGAACGGGCGTTTAGGGTAAGGCACGGTGCGGATGATGTCCGGCGACATGATGATGTCGCAAAAATCCTTGCCCTCGGCGTCGGTATAGGGCGCCAGCCGCAGGATGGGCTGTCGGCAGCAGATCGCGCCCGACATCACCCAGTAGATCGAACCCTGCCCCTCCATCTCGGCGCCGCGCTTGGGCATCATGCGGGTGCGATGGACATGCACATCCTCGCCATAGTCAGCGCCCCACCAATGGGCACGCTGGTCCCGGTAGCTCTCCAATTCCTCCACGCTGGAAACGCCAACGCAGAGCTTGACCATATGGATCATGCCAGCGTCCCCGGCGCCACTCGGCCCTGGATGACGTCGATCTCGTCATCGTCCACGATCCAGGGTTCCTGGAGCGCCAGCGCCCGCCAAGCCTGAAAGGCCGGCAGCGCATAGATCGCCTCGACATAGCATTGGGCCACGTCGGACACGGGGAGTTCATAGGTGCGCAATCGCGTTGCCAGCGGCGCAAACATGGCGTCAGCAGCCGAGAAATCCCCGAACAGATAGGGCCCGGAAGAACGCCCCAGCAGGTCACCCCACAGCGTTTCCACGCGATGAAGATCCCTGCGCACGGCATCAAGATCAATTTTGCCGGGATGGCTGGCGCGCAAATTCATCGGTGCGTGAGTGCGCAAGGCGCTGAAGCCAGCATGCATTTCAGCCGCTGCGGCGCGGGCCAGCGCGCGTTCGGCGCGGTCGCGCGGCCAGATCGCCCTGTCCGGAAAACTGTCAGCCAGATACTCGATGATAGCGATGGTTTCGGGCACCACCAGCTCACCGTCGAGCAGCACCGGCACCTTGGCTGTCGGAGACCGCGCGGCCAGGTTTTCCCGCCAGCCCGGCCCGGACAATTGCAGCACTTCGTCCTCGAACGGGATCTCGAAATGCTTCAGCACCAGCCAGGGCCGCAGCGACCAGGTTGAATAATTGCGATTCCCGATCAAGAGCTTCATCGAATGTCCTCACGCACAGCAGCGCTTCGTTTTGCGGTTCGAACCCGCCGCAGTCAAGCAAGGGGAGCGGCTCACCAAGCCCTTCAAAAGAAGAAGGGCGCCCAGTGGCCGGGCGCCCTCCCCTAAACTCTTTGCCAGTGAATAACTCCAACGTCCCTTCTAGACGCTAGCAACCACGGAGAAAACCAGCCCCACAGAGACGAGGCATACCAGCGCCCAGCTCATCGTCTGCCAGGCTGAGGTCTTGGTTTGACTGCGCATAGATCGCTCCTTGTCAGTCGTCCACACCGACCGGGTTAGGTCGGTAATGAATCGTTATCCGTGTCGCAGATGGGAAGCAAGCGACCAAACTGCAACACTCCGGCTCTGTGGAAAATGACACTTCGGTGTCAGAACAGACCGAACCAGAGCCCCGCAATTCCCAAAAACGCAAAGAAACCAATGACATCGGTGATGGTAGTGACAAACACCGCCGAGGCGATGGCCGGGTCGGCCTTGAGCTTGTCCAGGGCCAGCGGAACAAGAATTCCGAACGTCCCGGCCACGATCATGTTGATGACCATGGCCATGCCGATGACGATTCCAAGCTGCACATCGCCATAGCGGACTGCCGTGACGATGCCGATCAGCACGGCAAAGATCACCCCATTGACCACGCCCACCACCATTTCGCGGCGGATCAGGCGCCTCAGGCGCCCGCCATCGAGTTCGCGCATCGCAAGAGCACGCACCGTCACAGTCATGGTCTGCGCCCCGGCATTGCCCCCCATCGAGGCGACGATGGGCATCAGCACGGCCAGCGCCACCATCTGTTCGATTGTGGCGTTGAACAGCCCGATGACGAGGGACACCAGCACAGCGGTGACCAGATTGACCACGAGCCAGGGCACGCGGCTCTTCACAGTATCCAGGGTGGTGTCAGACACATCCTCATCGCCCACGCCGGCCATCAGGCGAATATCTTCTTCCGCCTCTTCCTGGATCACGTCGACAATATCGTCGATGGTCAAGACGCCCACCAGCCGGCCGCTTTCGTCCACGACGCCGACTTCGACCAGATCGTAGCGCTCAAAGCTACGCGCAGCCTCTTCCTGGTCTTCCTCAGCATTCACCAGCACGAAATTGGTGTTCATGATGCTGTCGATCTTGGTCGCGCGGGGGGTGCGCAGGAACTTGTCCAGCGGCAAGGTGCCCAGCACGGTATAGGACGCATCAACGACATAAAGCTGGTAGAACTCGTCCGGCAGGTCCTTTTCGGCGCGCAGATAGTCGATCACCTGGCCCACTGTCCAGAACGGGGGAATGGCGATGAAATCGGTCTGCATCCGGCGCCCGGCCGAATCCTCGGGAAAATCGAGGCTCCGCTTCAGCGTCAGCCGCTCAAAGACGGGCAAGGCCGAGAGAATTTCGTCCCTATCGACTTCTTCGAGGTCCTCGAGCAGATAGACCGCGTCGTCATTGTCGAGTTCGGCCACGCCCCGGGCAATTGCCGCGTTGGGCAGGGCTTCCATGATTTCGAGGCGGATGCTCTCATCCACCTCGGTCAGGGCCGAGAAGTCGAACTTTTCGCCCAGCGCGTGGACCAACGCCAGGCGCTCGGCAGCATAGAGCTGCTCGAGCACGTCGCCGACCTCGGAATGATGCAGCGGCTCCATGACCAGTGCGACATCGTCATTTCTGCCCGCCTCTAGGAAAGCGCGCAGCCGCTCGAGCCAGAGCGCACTGATCCGGCCGTCCGCGTCGCGGAACACATTGTTATCATTCCCGGTATCGAAACCGGGCGCCGGATCAAATTCTTCGCTCATCGGGAGCCCTTTGTGTTTCTGGGGGTTTCAGGGGCAAGTAAAGCTGTAGCCAATCACCCTGTGATGCGCCAGAGTGCAAGCGAGGCTTTTTCATCAATTGCGGAGACGATGCGCGAATGACCGAAGCCAAGGACCTCGAACGCGCCTTTGCCCGAATTGTCCAGCTTGTCGATCAACGCGGCCTGCCCGGCGTGTCCCGATCAAGCGGCGCCTCCCCGGCCCTGCTGGTCGCGGATTCGACCCTGGCCGAGCTGCACGACGAAGCCGTGCTCGCGCTGGCCTGCCCCCGGCACCAGAAAGTGCTGCTCATGGACATCTCGCCAAAAGTCTATTTCGAGACTGAACAGCAGGTCGGACAGAACGTGGTTCTGGTCCATCTCGACAAGATCGATGACGAGGAACTCTCCTTGCGCCTGCATGATGCCTGGGAATATGTCGCGCCGGACAATCTGCGCAAATATGTCGATTAGCGCAGCGCCAAAAAGAGGAAACCGCCCCCGGCTGCTACCAGGGGCGGCTTGAGAAACCTCCCGAGCTGGACGCCAGTAGTCAGTCGACTCGCAGACCGCTTTCCTTGTTGAATCCATGCAGCGCTGCCAGCGGCAGCACGAAGTCGACCTTGTCGGCTTCCCCGACACTGGCGCGGCCCTGCTGCACCAGGATCAGCGTCTGATCGAGGCCCTCGACCCGGACGTAGAGATGGCTTTCTCCACCCACCGGTTCGATCAGCTCGACCGTGCCGGAAAGCGCAATACCCTCGCCGGACCCGACAACCACCTCGTCGGGACGAATGCCGACAATATCCGTGCCCGTCGGCAGGTTGGGCATGGTCCCGCCTGCAATCGCCTGCAGCGCCGCAATGGGCAGCAGGTTCATCGGCGGCGAACCGATGAAGCCGGCCACGAACAGGGAGGCCGGCTTGTCATAAAGCTCGATCGGCTTGCCGACCTGCTCGATCCGTCCACCATTCATCACCACCAGTCGGTCAGCCAGGGTCATGGCTTCGAGCTGGTCGTGGGTCACATAGACACTGGTGGTCTTGAGGCTCCGCTGCAGGCGACGAATTTCGATGCGCATCTGCCCGCGCAGCTTGGCATCCAGGTTTGACAGCGGCTCATCGAACAGGAAGGCCTTGGGCTGGCGCACAATCGCCCGGCCCATGGCCACGCGCTGGCGCTGGCCGCCCGAAAGCTGGCGCGGTTTGCGATCCAGGAAAGGCGTGATTTCCAGGATCCGGGCCGCCTCATTGACGCGGCGATCGATTTCGTCGCGCGGCGTGCCCCGGTTCTTCAGGCCATATTCCAGGTTCTGGCGCACGCTCATATGCGGATAGAGCGCGTAGTTCTGGAACACCATGGCGATGTCGCGCTCGGCTGGCTCCTTCTTGTTCACCACATCCTCGCCGATGGAAATTGTGCCATCGGTGATGGTTTCGAGCCCGGCAATCATGCGCAGCAGGGTGGACTTGCCGCAGCCTGACGGCCCGACCAGCACCACCAGCTCGCCATCGGCGATCGAAAGATCCAGCGCATGGATGGCCGTGACATTGCCCTGATAGACCTTGCGAACGCCCTTGAGATCGATGCTTGCCATTTTTCTTATTTCTCCGTTTCGACCAGGCCTTTAACGAACAGGCGCTGCATGAAGATGACGATGAGGACGGGTGGCAGCATGGCCATGACGACGGCCGCCATGATGGTGTTCCATTGCGGATCGGCGTCAGCAACGGCGGCCATCCGTTTCACGCCCATCATCAATGTGTAGTATTTCGGATCTGTGGTCACCAGCAGCGGCCACAGATACTGCATCCATCCATAGATGAAGAGAATGACGCAGAGCGCCGCAATATTGGTCCGCGAGAGCGGCAAAAGAATATCGCGGAAGAATTTGAGTGGCCCGGCCCCGTCCACCCGCGCCGCTTCCATCATCTCATCGGGAATGGTCATGAAGAACTGACGGAACAGGAATGTCGCCGTTGCCGAGGCAATCAGCGGAATTGTGAGACCCGCATAGGAGTTGAGCATGCCAAGGTTCGCCACCACGGCGAAGGTGGGAATGATACGCACCTCGACTGGCAGCATCAGCGTGATGAAGATCAGCCAGAACGCCAGTACCCGTCCGGGAAACCGGAAATAGACGATGGCATAGGCCGAGATGATGGAAATGGCGATCTTGCCCACCGTGATGATGATCGCCATCCAGAGCGAGTTCCAGGCCATCAGCCAGAATGGGGCGACGCCGCGGCGCTGTTCGGTCAGCACCTGAACCACATTGTTCCACAGCTCGGCGCCGGGCAGCAGCGGCATCATACCTGACGAAAGCGCCGTTGGGCCATGGGTTGAGGCAATAAGCGCGATATAGACCGGGAACACCACGATCACCACGCCGCAGATTAGCACGAAGTGGGTGAGGAAAGTCAGCCAGGGACGATTTTCGACCATTGACCAGCCTCCTAATACTGGACCCGGCGTTCCACGTAGCGGAACTGGATCACGGTGAGCACGATGACAAAGAGCATGAGGATGACTGACTGGGCCGAGCTGGACCCCAGGTTCAGCCCGATATAGCCGTCGGTGTAGACCTTGTAGACCAACGTATTGGTGGCCTGGTTCGGCCCGCCCGCAGTGGTCGCATCGATCACCCCGAAGGTGTCGAACATGGTGTAGTTGAGATTGACGATCATCAGGAAGAATGTGGTCGGCGAGAGCAGCGGAAACACGATGGTCCAGAACCGCTTGAACGGCCCTGCCCCGTCGATCGCCGCAGCCTCGTTGAGCGATTGCGGCACGGACTGCAGCCCGGCCAGGAAAAACAGGAAATTGTAGGAAATCTGCTTCCAGCTCGCCGCGACGATGATCAGGATCATCGCATGTGTGCCATTGAGCTGATGGTTCCAGTCCAGCCCGAAGAATTCGAGCATATAGGGCAGAATGCCGGTCGAGGAATTGAAAATGAACCACCACAATATGCCGGCCACCACGGGCGAGACCGCATAGGGCCAAAGCAGCATGGTCGAATAGGCGGTGCCCGCACGGATCAGCCGGTTCACCGCCACTGCCAGCACCAGCGCCAAACCCATGGAGATGATCGTTACCGCCAGCGCAAACAGGGCCGTACGGCCCACTGAGGCCAGATAGTCGGGCTCCTGGAACAGGCGCAGATAATGCAGCAGGCCCACGAAACTGGTCGAAAGCCCGAACGGATCTTCCCGCTCAAAGGATGATTTCACCGCCTGTCCGGCCGGCCAGATGAAGAAGATGATCGTGATGATCAGCTGCGGCGCTACCAGAAGATATGGCAGCCCCTGCGAGGGAAAGACTGTGCGTTTGGTATCCATGGACCCGATCCGCGGAAGCGACAGTTGTAGCCGCTCCAATAAAGACGAATAGGCGGGGCAGACCAGCTGCCACCGCCCGGTAGTGTCAGTCCGCCTTACTGATTGGCAGCCTGGAAATCGCGCAGGATCTGGTTGCCGCGGCTGACCAGATCGTCGAGCGCCTGCTGGGCGGTCTTGTCGCCGGTCAGCAGAGCCTGGAATTCCTGGTCGATCACGTCACGGATCTGGACGTAATTGCCGAAACGCAGGCCCTTGGAGTTTTCGGTCGGGGCGTTCAGGGTCATCTGCTTGATGGCCACGTCCGAACCCGGATTGGCTTCGTAATAGCCCTGTTCCTGACCCAGATCGTAGGCAGCCTGGGTGATCGGCAGATAGCCCGAGAACTGGTGCCAATCGGCCTGAACCTCAGCCGAGGAGAGGTACGAGAAGAAATCGGCAACACCCTTGTACTGGCCTTCATCGGCACCCTGCAGGACCCACAGGGTCGCGCCACCGATGATCGAGTTCTGCGGCTCGACTTCTTCGTAGTGCGGCAGCATGCCGAAGCCGACTTCAAAACCCTCGGCATTGGCCAGAACGCCAGCGCGCGAGGCCGAGGAGTTCATGTAGATGGCGCATTCGCCGGTATAGAACTTCGACGGAGCATCTGCACCACCGCCCGGGCCGCCATACTGGAAGACGCCTTCATCCTGCCAGTTCTTGAGGTTTTCCCAGTGCTTGGCCTGCAGCGGGCCATTGACGACGAATTCGGTATCCAGGCCGCCAAAGCCGTTTTCCAGCGTGCCGATCGGCTGGTTGTGCCAGGCCGAGAAGTTTTCCAGCTGTGCCCAGGAGATCCAGCCGGAGGTGAAACCACAGGTGGCGGCACCCGATTCCATGATCTGGCGCGAGAAGGCTTCCAGCTCTTCCCAGGTCTTGGGCGGCATTTCAGGATCAAGACCAGCGGCCGCGAACACGTCCTTGTTGTAGTACATGATCGGGGTGGAGGAGTTGAACGGCATCGAAAGCATGTTGCCCTCGGTGTCGGTGTAGTAGCCAACAACGGTCGGCAGGTAGTCGGCCGGGTCGAACTCGGCGCCCATGTCGGCCATGAGCTGATAGACCGGATACACGGCGCCCTTGGCGGCCATCATGGTGCCGGTGCCCACTTCAAAGACCTGCACGATTTCAGGCTGCTCGCCAGCACGAAAGGCAGCGATGGCAGCGGTCATGGTCTCGGCATAGGTGCCCTTATAGACCGGGGTCACGACATAGTCGGACTGGCTGGCATTGTAGCCGGCCACGATTTCTTCGAGCTTTTCACCCAGCTCGCCACCCATGGCATGCCACCAGGTCACTTCGGTTTGCGCAAAAGCCACGGAGGTGGAAAGCATCAGCGAAAGGGCAGCAAGGCCCACGCGGTTCAGAGTCTTCATGGTTGTCTCCCAATGGGCCAGTGCGACCGCATCGGGCCGCCCGGCTCCAGCCAGACCTGTATTGTGTGTGAGCACCGGCCCGATATGTTCGAAACAATACGAAACAAACCGAAAGGCCCGGCGCACAAGCCGTCCGCCCTCGGGCACCGACCTGCCCGTCCCCTCTATTGAGCTTGCTTGACGTTCACTTGAAGCTTTAATGACGCTTGGATGACGGTTCACATCGATGGACAGAAGTTCGTTTGAACGCACGATGGCCCTCACGCGCGCTGAACATTTTCATCTCGTCACCGTGTCGAAACACCCCGCGTCCTATCGTCGTCCCTGGAGCAACGCGCGAGAATCCGGACACCCGTTTCTCGCGGCACGTTGCGACGACAAGAGTTGGAGCCGATGTGCGGGTTCAATCGGAACGCGCAAGACTTCGGAACGAGCACGATGCAAAAGGGACCGACCCATCATGCCAAAAACGACCACGACGCTGAGCTGTGCCTGCGGCCAGTTCCACCTCGAAGTGACCGGCGACCCGTTCATCACCGCCGAATGCCACTGCACTTCCTGCCGCAACGCCGTGCAACGCCTGTCGGTCTTGCCCCCGGCTTTCCCCATCGCGGGCGACAATGGTGGCGTCCCTTATGCCCTCTACCGCAAGGATCGCGTGCGCTTTCCCGACGGCACGGACAAACTCGCCGAATTCCGCCTCAGCGACGAAGCACCAACGCGCCGTATCCTGACCACTTGCTGCAACACGCCGGTCTTTACCGAGTTCGAGGCCGCCCATTGGTTCAGCCTATTTGCCGGCCTCTGGCCTGAAGGCCAGCGTCCTGCCGCCCGGATCCGCACCCAGACCGGCGATATCCCGGATGGCGTGACGCTCGACGATTCCCTCCCCGCCGGAACCATGACAACGGCAGGCTTCTACGCCAAACTGCTCGGGGAATGGATCGCCATGGGGTTCAAGTCCCCCGGGATCACGATCGAGGAGAAGATCAATGCCTGACTCTGACGACAAGATCACGATCGGCAATGTGAACCACCCCGGCCACAGCGAGCGGGTGGACCGTGCCAAATACATGGCCATGCACGATGCGCTGCTGGCCATTCTGCCCGCCGAGCCGCCCGGTCTGAGCGTCGCCGAGGCCAAGGAAGCGCTGCTGCCGCACCTCTCCCAGGAGCTCTTCCCCGGCGGGGACAAAGCCGGCTGGTGGCTCAAGGCCGTTCACCTGGACCTGGAATCAAAGAAGATCATTGCCCGCGCCAAGGGCAGCCCGGTGCGGCTTCATAAGCTCTGAAAGGGGCAAGAAACGCTTAGGGCCACTTCATCGTTCTCAAAAACGATGGAGTGGCCCTAAGAGACTGGTGCGGTCGAGAAGACTCGAACTTCCACGCCTTGCGGCACAGCGACCTCAACGCTGCGCGTCTACCAATTCCGCCACGACCGCACAGTGTGGTAGAAGCTTTGGCGCCTGCGGCCCCGAAGCGAGTGGGGGTGTAGCAAAGCTGTTGCATTCCCACAAGCGGATAATCGGAGATTTTCGCGTCCCTGTGCAAAGAGCATCAAGGCCCCGCAGCGATGGGCAGGCCTCAGCCGAAGCGCAGCACCTTCTCGGTGACGAACACCCGCAAGTGCCCCTCTTCCACATTCACCTCGCCCTTTGCGACCAGCGTGCTATTGGCATAGATGCGCAAGGGATCGTGCTCGGTGGCGTCCAGTTCGATCACCGCGCCACGGCCCATGCGCAGCATGTGGTGAATCGGCATGGTGGTCGCGCCCAGCTCGACCGTGATATCGACTTCAATATTGTCCAGGGTGTTCATAAATAAGGTGCAGTCCCGGGTCCGACGCCGCAGCGCCAAGGATTCGTTTGCCCATGAAGGTCAGCCAGATCTGGTTATGGAAGTCTTAACAAACATCAATGAAGCGTGCGAAATCGGCGCGAAACTGCACCGCGACGACGCAGGGCCGGTCGAATGGCGCATTTTCGAGCGCCCACTGGACTATGAAACCGCCCTGGCCATGATGGATGAGCGGGTGGCCGCCATCGCCGCCGGCGCAGCGCCCGAGGCCGTCTGGCTGCTCGAACATCCTCCGCTTTATACCTCAGGCACCTCGGCCCGCCCCGAAGACCTGCTTAGTCCGCGCTTTCCGGTCTATCCCGCCGGTCGTGGCGGGCAGTACACCTATCACGGCCCTGGCCAGCGCGTGGCCTATGTCATGCTGGACCTGACCAAACGCGGCCGCGATATCCGTTGCCTGGTGCAGGGACTGGAACAGTGGGTCATCGACACGCTTGCGGCGCACAATATCTCCGGCGGGCGCCGCGAGGGTCGCGTCGGCGTCTGGGTGTCGCGCCCAGACAAGGGGCTCGCCCGGGAGGACAAAATCGCGGCCATTGGCGTTCGGGTGCGCAAATGGGTTACCTTTCATGGCATTTCGCTCAATATCGCGCCCGACCTTTCCCATTATGACGGTATCGTGCCCTGCGGCATTACCGACCAGGGCGTGACCTCATTCGAGGATCTGGGGGCTCTGGTCTCGATGGCCGAAGTTGATTCGGTGCTGCGCGGGCGGTTTGAAGCGATTTTTGGACCCACCAGCCTTGCCATTGCGGCACCATCCGACCAACTTGCGCAATAGACGAGGGATTCTAGGAGCCTGCCATGACTTTGGATGACTTGAAGCGCCTGCTGACGCGCCAGACCCTGTTCCGGCTCGATGCAATCCTCTCACCACGCCTGGTGCCCATCTTCTATGCCCTGGGCCTGGCTGCCATCCTGCTCTGGGCCGTCAGCCACTTCTTCTTCCGCTTCGGCACCAGTTTTGGTGACGGCCTCTGGGGCCTGCTTGAGATTGCCGTGTTCGGCCTGCTCTCGCTGGTCGGGCTGCGCATCGGCTGCGAGGCGCTGCTGGTCTGGTTTAAGAGCCAGGAAGCCACTGGCGACACGGTGCAGCGCTCGCGATTCTCCGCATCCCTGCTCGACGAGGTGCGCGACGCCATCCGCGATCTGGCCGAGGAAGGCGAGGAACGCGACTTTGCCGAGGCCGATGAATACATCACCCCGGCCACCGAGCCGCTGCCGCAGACAAAGCCGGACGAGGAACCGCCCCGCGAACCAGCGACCAAGCCTGGCGAGACTCACAAGCCCCGCCGCACCGCCAAGCGCACCCCGCCCAAATCGGTCACCTGAACGCGAAAAGGCCAAGCTACCACTTCACCTCCCCCTCCGAAGGGGCAGGCAAGCGCAGCTTGGCCCGCAGGGCGTAGCGGAGCTCGGAGGGTGTGGCTACTTTCCGTTCACGGCCCAGCGGCCCGGACCGGCGAACACCAGGAACAGGAACACAAAGCAGAACAGAATGGCCGCGTCGCCACCATTATTGGTGGGGAAGAAATTGGCCGGCGCATGCGCCATCCAATAGGCAAAGGCCATGGTGCCCGAGGCGATGAAGGCCGCCGGACGGGTAAACAGGCCGACACCGATCAGAATGCCGGTGATGATTTCGATCACGCCGGCAAACCAGAAGATCGAGAACATTGGCGGCGCAAATTCGGCGGCCGGGAAGCCCATCAGCTTCTGGGTGCCATGGGCGAGGAACAGCAGTGCGGCAACGATGCGCAGCACGGACAGGGCCTGCGGCGCGTATGCGGAGAGACGGTCGGTCATAAGAGAATTCCTTCTTGCTGCGCCAAAGGGCGCTGAACAGAACTCTGACCTAGCCCGTGGTCGGATCAGGCAGAACCCGGCAATCAGCGCACGCGCTGTTCACCCAACCTAAACAGTAACGTTCGCGTGTTCGCCGTTTCATGCAAGGCAGACAAGCCCGTGTTGCCGGTCAGTCACATTGCGTAACCGCCCAACATTCTGTATGACGCGCCATCCTATCCAGCACCGGACAATGTGACGCGCATGACTCAGGCGCCCAAAATCGGGCTCGTCAGCCTCGGCTGCCCCAAGGCTCTCGTCGACAGCGAGCGTATTATGACCACCCTGCGCGCGCAGGGCTATTCGTTCAGCCGCGACTATGCCGGGGCCGATGTCGTTCTGGTCAATACCTGTGGCTTCCTCGACAGTGCCAAGCAGGAAAGCCTTGAGGCCATTGGCGAAGCCCTGAATGAAAACGGTCGCGTGATCGTTACCGGTTGCCTGGGCGTCGAGGAGAACCTGATCCGCGAGACCCATCCCAGCGTCCTCGCCATCACCGGCCCGCACCAGTACGAAAGCGTGGTCAACGCGGTGCATGACCATGTGCCGCCCGTGCCGAACAAATTCGTCGACCTGGTGCCGGAAAGCGGCCTCAAGCTGACGCCGCGCCACTATGCCTATTTGAAGATTTCCGAAGGCTGCAACAATCGCTGCTCGTTCTGCATCATCCCGCAGATCCGTGGCGATCTGGCCTCGCGCCCGGCCGCCGGTATTTTGTCCGAAGCCGAAGGCCTGATCCGATCCGGCGTCAAGGAATTGCTGGTCATCTCGCAGGACACCAGCGCCTATGGCCTCGACATCAAATATGCTGCGAGCAAATATCGCGGCCGCGAGGTCAAGGCCAAGTTCTACGACCTGGCCAAGGAGTTGGGTGAACTCGGTGCCTGGGTGCGCCTGCACTATGTCTATCCCTACCCCCATGTCGATCAGGTCATGGAACTGATGGCCGACGGCCTCGTCCTGCCCTATCTCGACATTCCTTTCCAGCACGCCTCACCCAAGGTCTTGAAGGCCATGCGCCGCCCCGCGCATCAGGAAAAGACGCTCAATCGCATCCTCGACTGGAAACGCCAGGTTCCGGACCTCACCGTGCGCTCCAATTTCATCGTCGGCTTTCCCGGCGAGACCGAGGAAGATTTCGAGATGATGCTCGACTTCATCGAAGAAGCCGAAATCGACCGCGCCGGCTGCTTCAAATATGAGCCCGTCACCGGCGCAACGGCCAATGAGATCGAAGGCGTGGTGCCCGACGAAGTCATGGAAGAGCGTTTCGCCCAGTTGATGGAAGTGGCGCAGAACGTCTCGTTCGGCCAGCTGCAGAAGAAGGTCGGCCGCACCATCGACGTCATCGTCGACGACGTCCGCCCCGAGCAGAACCGCGTCATCGCCCGATCCAAATGGGACGCCCCGGAAATCGACGGCCAGGTCATCGTCGACCAGGCAGACGGCATCAAGATCGGCGACATCGTCCAGGTCACTGTCACCGACAATGACGAATACGACCTTTTCGCGGTGCCCGCGAAGGGCTGAGTCCCCCAAATTCGTGATGGCCTCGCGCGGAACGGACGCGCGGGACCGGCGTTCGGTGATGCAAATGGAGGCTCACATGGAACGCTACTTCTTCAACCACCGCGATCAGTCCGGCGACCTGCAGATCGATATCGACGGCATCATGCTGCCTTCGTTGCATAGTGCTGTCGACGAGGCCAGCTTTGCTGCCAGCAACGCTCTCGGCCTGTCGGACGGACCGATCCGCGGCTGTTTCGAAATCGAGGACGGCGCTCGTAAGCTGGTTGCCAGGGTTCCCTACGCAGTAGAGTCTGACCGGCACTAGCGGGCAAAGGCATTGAACGGATTGTCATGCGTCAGTTGCGTGATGGTCTCCTCGCTCACCCCCGCATTTCGTAGCTTGGGCAGGAATTGTCCCACCAGATGCGTATAAGGCCTGGGCGTGCCGCCCCCGGGTTTGGCCGGATCATACCATCCCAGGTCATGACTCAGCAGCAATTGCCCTTCCAGCCCCGCCTCCAGAGCCTTGAGCACAAGCGCCAGCACATCCTCATCCGGATCGCGTCCGACATGGTCATATTCGATCCAGGCGCCACGCGCCGCGACCGCGCGATTGAGTTCGAAATCTGGCTCGGCCTGCGTATGGATCGACAGGAAGCGGTCGGCTGATCCACCCTCCGCCTCAACAATATCGAGCTGATCCATCACCACCCGGCCCTTGATCGTATGCGAACCAATCAGCGCCCCGGTCTGGGCCGAAGCCCGAGCTGCCGCGCGCAGAATCTTGGTTTCCATTGGGGTGATTCCATCATCACCCGCGCTTACCTTGATCCATGCGGCCACTACCCCGGTATCATCGACGCCGGTGGTCAGATGCCCCACCATCCATGCCTCGAGCTCCGCTTCGCTTGCCGAAACGACCCAATCGGGAATCCATGGCTCACGATAATTGCCGGTCGGTACGACGATGGGAAATCCGGTGGCCCGCGACACCGCCAAGTCCAGATCCACTCGCAGCCCCACCCCGCCGGTGGAACATTCAATCAGCGCCGTCACGCCCTGCGCCTTGATCGCCTCGATCTGCGGCGCCATCAGCGCCACCACATCCCTGGCATCGGCCTGGGCATAGCCCGGCTGGTCGGGCGTCCGCAGATCCACAAAAACATGTTCGTGCGGCAGAATCAGTCCTAGTTGGTCCCGCTTCAGCGGCCCCAAAGTAGTATGTAATGTCGTCATCAAGCTCTCCAAGAGTGGCAAGTTTTCCATACCCCCCTCGCGGCGGCAACCGGCCCTGGTCTATAAAGCCCGCTGCGTGCGACTTTCATACCGCCCCCTGCGTTATGACCGTTCGGAACCGGAGTAGCTCATGACGATCCCGCAAATGCTCGCATTCTTGATCATTGCGGGAATGATGGTCGCCTTCATCATGGGCCGGTGGCGCTACGACCTGGTGGCAGTCTGTGCCCTGCTGGCGGGGATTTTGGTCGGCGTTGTGCCGTTCGAATACGCCTTTGTCGGCTTCTCCAACGACATTGTCATCATTGTCGGCAGCGCCCTGGTGGTCAGTGCTGCCGTCGCGCGCTCCGGCATCATGGAAATCCTCATCAGACGCTACGTCCCGCGCTTGAGCAGCCCGCGGGTGCAATTGATCATTTTGGTGACCATTGTCACCGTGCTCTCCGCCTTCGTGAAGAATATCGGCGCCCTGGCCATCATGATGCCAATTGCCTTTCAGATGGCGCGGCGCTCCAGGGTCTCCCCCTCAATGTTCCTCATGCCCATGGCCTTCGGTTCGCTGCTGGGCGGTTTGATGACCCAGATCGGCACCTCGCCCAACATCATCGTCTCCAGCGTACGCCAAGAGCTGACGGGCACCGCCTTCACCATGTTCGATTTTACCCCCGTCGGCGCCATTTTGGCCGCGGTCGGCATCGTCTTTCTGGCTTTCTTCTACTGGCTGCTGCCCGAGCGTCGCCGCGAAGACAGCGGCATGGACAAGGCCATCGAGATCAAGAACTACACCACCGAGGCCCACGTGCTGCCCGACAGTTCGGCCATCGGCAAAACCGTGGGCGACCTGCAATCGGCCGCCGACGGCGCCGCCATGGTCACCGGCATTGTCAGCGCCTCGGGCCGCCGCCGCACGCCCTTGCCCGATGCAACCCTGAAAGCCGGCGATATCCTGCTGATCGAGGGCGATCCCGAAGCGCTCGACAAGATGGTCAGCCAGACCGGCCTCTCCTTTGCCGAGCGGCGCGGCGGCGCCCAACGTGACAGCGGCAATATTGGCGTCATCGAGGCCATTATCGGGGAAAGCTCCGGCCTGATCGGCGCCAGCGCCCAGGAACTGACACTGTTCGACCGCACTGGCCTCAACCTGATTGCCATCTCCCGCCGCGACCAGCGCTTCACCAAGCGCCTGGGCGAAATCCGCTTTCAGAATGGCGACGTGATTCTGCTCCAGGGCCACCTCAAACGCATCCCCGAGCTCCTGCGCGAATGGGACATCCTCCCCCTGGTGGAACGCGGCCTCAGGCTTGGAAGCGTCCGCAATGGCCTGGTGCCGCTCGCCATCCTTCTCATTGCCATGGCGGCCACCGCCTTCGGCGTCGTTCCTGTCGCGCCCGCCTTTTTTGCCGCGGCAGCGCTGATGATCCTGACCGGCGCCCTGCCTCTGCGCGATGTCTATAATCAGATCGACGGGCCGATACTGGTTATGCTCGCCTGCCTGATACCCGTTTCCGAAAGCCTGCAGTTGACCGGCGGCACCGATCTTGTCGCCGCCCTGCTCACAGCCACTGCCGTCACCCTGCCTGGCTGGGGCGCCCTGGCGCTGATTATGGTCGCAGCGATGGCCGTCACGCCCTTCCTCAACAATGCCGCTACGGTGCTCGTTATGGCTCCCATCGCGGCGGCCTTCGCCACCGGTCTCGGATACAGCCCCGAAGCTTTCCTGATGGCCGTTGCCATCGGGGCCGGCTGCGACTTCCTCACCCCCATCGGCCATCAATGCAATACGCTCGTCATGGCGCCCGGTGGCTACCGTTTCGGTGACTATTGGCGGCTGGGCTTTCCACTATCCATCCTCGTGGTCCTGGCCGCCGTCCCTGCCCTGATGGTGGTATGGCCGTTCTGACCACATTGATGGCAGATCGCAGGAGGGCCTCTTTCAGGGCGCCGCGGTTAGAGATAATGCATTCAAACCGAACGCTTCTTGCCTTTTCCGTCCACTATGCCACCCTCGTCTCGTACGCAGACTCACTGCGAGGAGGAAGCAAATGGGTTTTGACGGAGTAGGTTGGATCGCTGCCATCATCATTGGTGGCCTCGCCGGATGGCTCGCCAGCCGGTTCATGAACGCCGGCGGAGGCGTGCTAAAGAACGTCATTCTCGGCATTGTCGGCGCCATTCTGGCCAGCCTGGCCTTTGGCCTGCTTGGCATCTCCTTTGGCGGTTGGATCGGCTATCTTATTGCCGGATTCATCGGCGCCTGCATCATCATCTTGATCGGACGCGCCGTAGCTAAATAAGCATATGTGCCGGCCCCACCCGGGCCGGCACTTTCCTTCGGGAACGAAATGTCACCGAATGGCGGGCCCGCGCAACGTCTTTGCCGGCGACCCGCATCACCGTAAATTACTCATCCGAAGCAAGCATTTAGCGCTTTACCAGATCGCATCACCCGGCGCATCACCTTGGCCAACTCGACCAGACCAATGGAATTTGCGTCACGATGCACAAGCTCTTTGCTACCGCCTTTGCGGCCTTCAGCCTGACCGCTTCACCGGTCCTGGCCCAACCCACGGACCTTCTCAACGCGTCCTATGACATTGCCCGTGAGATCTTCGAGGAAGAGAACGCCGCCTTCGTCCCGGCCTACGAGGCCGCCCATGGCGTGACAGTCACCATCAACCAGTCCCATGCCGGCACCTCGACCCAGGCCCGCGCCATCCTCGAAGGCCTGCCGGCCGATGTGGTGACCTTCAACCAGGTCACCGATATCGAAAAGCTCGTCGAAGGCGGCTTCGTGTCCGAAGACTGGCAGAGTGAGTTCCCCAACAGCGCCTCGCCCTTCTATTCGCTGCCCGCCTTCCTGGTCCGCGCCGGCAACCCCAAGAACATCGCCGACTGGAGCGATCTCGCCCGCGACGACGTGCAGGTGATTTTCCCCAATCCAAAGACCTCGGGCAATGCGCGCTACACCTATCTGGCCGCACGGGCCTGGGCCAACGAGGAATTCGGCGGCGACCAGGCGCAGGTGGCCGATTACCTCACCAAGGTCTTTCTCAACGTGCCCGTGTTCGAGACCGGCGGTCGCGGTGCCACCACCGCCTTCACCGAACGCCAGCTTGGCGATGTGCTCATCACCTTCGAAGCCGAAGTCCTCAGCGCGGTGAACCTGCTTGGTGCCGACAAATACGAGGCCGTAGTGCCCTCTGTCAGCCTGCTGGCCGAATTCCCCGTCGCCATCGTTGACAAGGTGGTGGACAATCGCGGCAGCCGCGACCTGGCTCAGGCCTATCTCGATTTCCTCTATTCCGAGGAAGGCCAGCGCATTGCCGCCGGCCGCAACCACCGCATCAACAACGAAGCCGTCGCCGCCGAGTTCGCCGACCGTTTCCCCGATGTGCGCCTGGTCAATGTCGACGACGAATTTGGTGGCTGGGCCAAGGTGTCCGAAGAACACTTCGCCGAAGGCGGCCTGCTCGACCAGGTCTTCATAAACCAGTGACACTGGCCTAGATCAGAGCTCCGGCGACGCGGCATGGCCGCGTCGCCTGCCGTTTGGGGGAACGCACATGGCACGCAAGCACAGCAAACACCTGCTGCCCGGTTTCGGGCTGACCATGGGCGTCTCTCTCTTCTACATCACGCTTCTCATCCTGCTGCCCATCGCTGCCATGCTGCTCAAGGTCGCCGGCATGGGCCTGCCCGAATTTTGGCGCATCATCTCGTCCCGCCGTGCCATTGCCGCCTATCAGATCACCTTTTCCTCAGCCTTCTATGCCACGCTGATCAATGGCACCGTCGGTCTGCTGCTCGCCTGGGTGCTGACCCGCTATCGCTTTCCTGGCCGCCGCGTCCTGGACGCCCTGGTCGACCTGCCCTTTGCGCTGCCCACCGCTGTGGCGGGCCTCGTGCTGGTGACCCTGTTTGCCGAAACGGGCTGGTACGGCCAATTGCTCGAGCCCAACGGGCTAAAGGTGAATTACACCCAGCTGGGCATTGTCCTGGCCATGGCGTTCACCTCCATCCCCTTCGTCGTCCGTTCTGTCCAGCCGGTCCTCGAAGAAGTCGACCAGAGCCTTGAATCAGCCGCCGAGACGCTGGGGGCCAATCGCTGGCAGGTCTTCACCCGGATTGTCTGGCCCACCATCATGCCCGCATTCATTGGCGGCTGCGTGTTGTCCTTTGCCCGCTCACTGGGCGAATTCGGCGCTGTCGTTTTCATCGCAGGCAATATCCCAGGCGTTACCGAGATCGTCTCCCTGCTCATCTATATCCGGCTGGATGAATACAACTACGAGGCCGCCGCCGCTCTGGCTTTCGTCCTCCTCCTCGTCGCCTTCCTCACCCTGATCGCCACCAATGCCCTCTCGGCGTGGCAGACCCGCTATGTGGAGCGGAGCGCATGACGATGGCCAAACGCTCCCCCGGCGAGATCACCCTGATCACCCTTGCCATCATCTTGGCGATCCTCGTGTTGGTCGTTCCTCTGGCCCTGATCTTTTCCTTCGCGCTGCGCGAAGGTCTCGGCATCTATCTCGCCAATATCCTGGAGCCCAACACGCTCCATGCCATCTGGCTGACGGTACTCACCGCCCTCATCGTTGTGCCGGTCAATATCGTGGTCGGCGCATGCCTGGCCTGGCTGGTCACGCGGTTTCGCTTCCGCGGGCGGCAATTGCTGATTTCCATCATCGAACTGCCTGCCTCGATGAGCCCGATCGTCGCTGGCGTGGTCTATCTGTTCCTCTATGGTGGCCAGGGCCTGCTCGGCCCCCTCCTCCAGGCCAATAATCTGCAAGTCATGTTCACGCCCCTGGCCATCGTGCTGGTCAGCCTGTTCGTGACGGCCCCCTTTGCTGCCCGCGAGCTCATCCCGCTGATGAGCCAGCAGGGCACCGAGGACGAGGAAGCCGCCCTCTCGCTGGGCGCCAATGGCTGGCAGATGTTCTGGTTCGTCACCCTGCCCAATATTTCATGGGCCATGGTCTATGGCGCCGTTCTGACCAATGCCCGGGTCATGGGCGAGTTCGGTGCCGTCTCGGTGGTCTCGGGCGCCATTCGCGGCCAGACCAACACCCTGCCCTTGCAGATCAACCTGCTGTTCAACGACTTCAACGTCACCGGCGCCTTCGCCGCCGCCTCGACCCTGACGCTGATCGCTGTGGTGACACTGGTCCTGAAATCTGCGCTGGAAGCCCGGCACCACGGATGAGGCGTTCGGCCCGGGCTCTAGCGACTATCCCCCATGCCGAGAACTCGACTATCCTGTGATTGCGGGACTGACCGGGCGTGCACCTGATCCTCGGGAAATGTGGTGTTTCCGTCTATTCAGTTTCTACCCTGGCCCGACATTGAATCGGCTAAAGGGTGCGAGGATAGAAGGCCAACTCATGCATACGACCCACACCATCTCGCTCCGCCACCGCCCGCCGCTCGTTCTGGGCCGTGGCGCGCTCGTTATGGGCATACTCAATGTTACGCCGGACAGTTTCTCAGACGGCGGCCAACATGACCATGTCGCCGCTGCCCTGGCCCATGCCCGTCTGATGCTGACCGAGGGCGCCGACATTCTCGATATCGGCGGGGAAAGCACTCGCCCCGGTGCGAAACCGGTGGGTGTGCAGGAGGAACTCGACCGGGTCCTGCCTGTCATCGACGCCATTCGCGCCGCCGGCATCACCGCCCCAATTTCCATCGACACCATGAAGCCACTCGTCGCCCATCAGGCGCTCGAGGCAGGCGCCGACATCATCAACGACGTCAATGGCCTCCAGGGCGCCCCGGAAATGGCCGAGATTGCGGCCCTCTTCAATGCCCCGGTCATCGCCATGCATTGGGATCGCGACTGGACGGTCGAAACCGATCCCATTCCCGCCATGTCAGAATATTTCGAAAACACGCTGGCCATCGCCGCCCGGGCCGGCGTCGATGCAGCCCGCATCATCCTCGACCCCGGATTCGGCTTCGCCAAGACCCTGACTCAGAACTTCAGCATCCTGCGTCAACTCGCTGATCTGACTCATGCATTCCCGGCCAACGCCATGCTGATCGGCACCTCGCGCAAATCGATGATCGGCAAATTGCTCGACAACCAGCCATCCGAACGGCTCGCGGGAACCCTGGCCACCACCGTCCAGGGCTATGAGCGCGGCGGGCACATTTTCCGGGTCCATGATGTCGCGCCCAATCGCGATGCCCTTCGCGTGGCCGAAGCGACGTTGTACGGTCCGCCGCAGAACTGAGGCCCAATTGATGACCACACCCTTTTCCGGCGACCGCATTATCCTCAATGATCTGGGATTTTACGGCTATCATGGCCTGTTCAATGAAGAAGCAAAGCTCGGGCAACGCTTCTTCATTGATCTGCAATGCGGCGTCGATCTCTCCGCGCCCGGCAGTACCGACGAGATCGGCCATACCGTGTCATATGCCGACATCTACGATGTGGTGAAGAAAACATTCGAGACACAGCGCGCCAAGCTCATTGAGGCCCTGGCGCAGAATATCTGCACGGCGCTGTTCGAGGCGTTCAGCGATATCGACTGGGTGATCGTGCGGGTGCGAAAGCCCGAGGCCCCGATCGCCATGGTGCGGGGCGAAGCGGCAATTGAGTTGCACCGTGTGAGGCCGGTCTGATGCCGACGGCCTGGCTCTCCCTGGGCGCCAATATTGGTGACCCTGCCGCGCAACTGGCCGATGCCATGACCCGGCTCAACGCACATCAGGCAATCAGCGTAGTCGCCCAGTCGACCGTCATCCGCACCAAGGCCTGGGGCAAGACCGACCAGCCCGATTTCGCCAATATGGCCGCAACCGTCGAAACCGATCTGTTACCCGTGGACTTGCTGCACGCCTGCCTCGACATCGAACGCGACATGGGCCGGGTACGCCATGAAGTGTGGGGCCCGCGCCTCATCGATATCGACATTATCGCCTATGAGCGGGTCGAGATGGACTCCACCAAGCTCATCCTGCCGCACCGCTTCGCCCATCAACGCGATTTCGTGCTGGATCCCTTGCGCGAAATTTCACCGGAAACGGCCGACTGGATTGTCCGGCGACAAGGCTAACGCAGCGCGTCGACGACCCGAACTGCAATATCGAATTCGACCCGTCTTTTGGCACGACGCGCCATGGCCTCTTCGTCCTCGCCCCAAAGCCGGATCTGGTGATCTTCATCGACATGGGCGGCGAACCAGACCGCGTCGGCATCCATCAACTCGTGCAGCAACGCCAGGGCCAAAAGGCCCGACCCGGTGATCCCGGTGATCGACACCAGCGCTGTCAGGCTGAGCAAGCCCTGCCCCTCAAGCGCGGCATCCAGCTTTTCAAGCGTGGCCGCCGGCTGGGGCTGGTGAATAATGCCGATGGTCGGTTGAAAGGCGACGTCGAACTTGCGCGCCAGCTTTACCAAGGCGCCGTCCCAGACCCGCTCCTGCTCGGCCACCAGTTCCTGGGGGGAATCGGCGCGGTACAGCAGCAGATCATTGGCTGCGAACTTGCCGACTTCAGCGCGGAAGGCCGGGATCATTTCCTCGCCGCTCTCGACCGCCGAGTTGATCAGCCGCGTCATCGGCATGGTGGCCGGGTCGATGAACTCTTTCTGTGCCGCCCATTCTTCAGCCTTGTGTTGAGCCAGATCGAGTACCGGCAAGACGATGGGGATCTTCTTGCCCGGCGTTCGAACGGGGCGACCGTCAAGAGTTACCGCATAGCCCTCTTCGCTACGCGCGACATCGACGGACTTGTAGAACCGCTTGGGCAATTCCACCCTGTTCAGGTGCTGCGCGCGCCCGTAGCCGGCATCCTGATGCCGGAGCGCCTCTTCAAGCTGGTCTCGCATGTCAGTTCTCCAGAATGCTGTCTATGGCCGCCGGAAGGTCCTCATAGCCCTCGATCAGCATATCGGCTCCTGCGCCGCGCAGTTCAACTGCGTCATGGTATCCCCAGGTGACCCCGATGGTCCTGGTGCCGGCGGCCTTGCCCATTTCCATGTCGAAGGTTGTGTCGCCAATGATGACGGTGCGGTGCTTGTCCGCGCCGGTCTCGGCCATAGCCTGCAGCATCATGCCCGGATGAGGCTTGGACGGATTATTGTCCGGGGTCTGCAAGGTCACGAAGTGGTGGGCGATATTGTGCAACTGTGTCAGCCGGTGAACCCCGTGCAAACCTTTACCCGTCGCGATCCCCATGACCACTTCCGATCGTGCGGAAAGCATATCGAGAGCTTCGCGTGCGCCCGGGAACAGGCCTTCGCGCCCCTCAGCAGCCACCAGTGAACCGCGATAATGCGCGCGGTAACGTTCGGACAGCCGCTCGGCGAGATCGTGATCGTCCCGGCCGAGCAATTGCAGCATCGCCTTGGGCAGGGACAGTCCAATGATCCTGCGCACCGCACTTGGCGCAGGGACATCCAGGCCCGCCTCGGCAAATGTCGTCGCCATGTGCTCGACAATCAGCGCCTGGGTATCGATCAGCGTGCCGTCCATGTCGAACATGACAAGCTTCACGCCGCGGACTCCGGATCTGTATTTTGTGCATCATAGCGATCCGGGTCGAACCCGAGCGCCTCGAAGCTCTGCCGCATATGCGGCGGCAGCGGCGCGGAGATATCGATCTTCTTGCCATTGCGCAGTGGCAGCGCAATGCGCCGGGCGTGCAGGTGCAACCCCTCGCCCAGCCCCGGTGCTGCCTGCCAGTTCTCGATATTGAAATAGCGCGGGTCATCAATGATCGGTGTGCCAAGCTGGGCCATGTGCACGCGCAACTGGTGGGTGCGGCCGGTCACCGGTTTCAGCGTCACCCAGGCGAAGCGCCGGCTCGCCGTGTCCGTGGTGGAATAATAGCTCGACGAATGCACGGCACCGGGCGCGCCATTGCGCACCACAACCATCTGCTCCCCGTCGGTCGTGGCCTGCTTGGCCAGAAAGCAAGAAATCTCGCCCTGCCGCGGCGTCGGGTTGCCCGCAACGATCGCCCAGTAGATCTTGCGCGCCGAACGCGACCGGAACACGGACCCGAAATGCTTGGCCGCGGCCGCTGTCTTGGCAACGACAAGGCAGCCAGAGGTGTCCCGGTCCAGCCGGTGCACGAGGCGCGGGGCTTCACCGGCCTTGTTGGGCAGGTTTTTAAGCAACCCGTCCATATGCCGGACCGTGCCGCTGCCACCCTGCACGGCGAGGCCATGGGGCTTGTTGAAGACATAGAGGTCGTCATCCTCATAAAGGATCAGGTCCTTGAGAAACCTGACATCTTCGAGGTTGGGCTTGAATGCACGGACGGTATCCGGATCATCAATCGGCGGGACACGGACAATCTGCCCCTCGGCCAGACGCGTACTGGTCTGCACGCGGCCCTTGTCGACGCGCACCTCGCCATTGCGAATGAGCTTCTGCAGTCGTGCAAAACCAAGCTGCGGAAAGTGCCGGGCAAACCAGCGATCAAGCCGCATCCCGTCGTCGTCCGCCGTTACATCGCGATGTTGTACGCCACTCATGCTGCGCCGCCTCTCGTTACCAGCAGCCCGAGATATAGCCCGGCGAGGCAAACCACAACCGACAAGGCGATATAGACCATTGCCTGCGTCAATGCCCCACGCTCGACCAGGGCAATTGTGTCGAGCGAGAAGGACGAGAAGGTGGTAAAGCCGCCAAGAATGCCGATGGCAACGAACAGCCTGATTTCATTGGACATTTGCGGCGTCGTGCGCGCCAGGATCCCGATCAGCAATCCCATTGCAATCGAGCCGAGGACATTGACGAGCAGTGTTCCCAGCGGAAAGCTCACGGGCCAGAGGCGCCCGAGGGCCACCGACACTCCATAGCGCGCCATGGCTCCAAGGGCGCCTCCGGCACCGACGAGTAGTGCAGCCTGCATCATCTAACCCTCGCTACCAGAACCGTTTTTTGTTGCGCGAAGCCGGGCGAAATAGTCCATCCGCTTGCGCAGGTCGCGCTCGAACCCACGCTCGACCGGGCGGTAGAAGTCCTGCCGTCCGATCTTTTCGGGGAAATACTCCTGTCCCGAAAAGGCCTCAGGCGTGTCGTGGTCATAAATATACCCATCGCCATAGCCCTGCCCCTTCATCATCTTGGTGGGGGCATTGAGAATGACCTTGGGCGGCATGGGCGACCCGGTGGCCTTGGCTACGGATACAGCGGCCTTGTAGGCGGTATAGACCGCGTTCGATTTGGGCGCGAGTGCCAGATAGACCACCACCTGCGCCAGCGACAGCTCACCTTCCGGCGAGCCAAGCATTTGATAGGCGTCGCGGGCGGCTACGGCCAGGGTCAGCGCCTGCGGGTCGGCCAGCCCGATATCTTCCGACGCCATGCGGATCAGGCGGCGCGCCAGGAACAAGGGGTCTTCGCCCGCATCGAGCATGCGCGCGAAGTAATAGAGAGCCGCGTCCGGATCAGAGCCGCGAATGGTCTTGTGCAGGGCCGAAATCAGATTGTAGTGGCCGTCCTGCGCCTTGTCGTAGATTGGCGCCCGGCGTTGCACCACCGAAAGCAGACTACTTGGATCGAGCACTTCTTCCGGCGCTGCCGAGGCCAGGATCTCCTCGACCAGTCCGAGCAGGGCCCGACCATCCCCGTCAGCCAGTCCCAGCAAGGTGGCGCGCGCTTCATCCGTTAGTGGAAGTGCGGCGCCCAACAGATTCTCAGCACGCCGCAAAAGGCTTTCCAGGTCATCTGCGCCGAGCGATTCAAAGCGCAGCACCTGACTGCGCGACAGCAACGCAGCATTGAGCTCGAAAGACGGATTTTCCGTCGTCGCCCCCACCAGCACCACGGTGCCGTCTTCCATGACCGGCAGGAAACTGTCCTGCTGGGCACGGTTGAAGCGATGGATTTCGTCGACAAAGAGCAAGGTCCGGTGGCCGGACATACGCTCGAAACGCGCCTTCTCGAAGACCTTCTTGAGGTCCGCGACACCGGAAAAAATTGCCGAAATCTGCTCGAAGCGATAGCCGATCTGGTCGGCAAGCAGCCGCGCCACAGTAGTCTTGCCGGTCCCTGGCGGGCCCCAAAGGATCAGCGAGCCCAACCGGCCCGATGCCAGCATGCGCCGCAGGGTTCCCCCGTCTCCCAGGAGATGAGTTTGCCCGATCACCTCATCGAGGCTGAGCGGGCGCAGCTGGTCCGCCAAGGGGCGGGCCTTGTCGGTTTCTGTTGGATCGGCGGCGAAAAGGTCAGACATGAACCTTCCCTAGCAGACCAGAAGGCGTCGTGCATCAGCCAGAAACAATAGCTCGGCTGATCCGTCCATCACGCTGCAGGATGATCTGCCAAGTGCGCACCCGCTGGCTGGCGATCTGTTCGAAAATTGCCGCATCGACCACCTCGATATCGTTGAGCGCGAGAATGACATCATCGACCTGCAATCCCATCGCCTCAGCCGGAGACCCGGGCTCGACCGCGGTCACCAACACACCCTTGGCGTCGTAGGGCAACCCCTGCTGCTCGGCCAGGGCCGGATCAAGCTGCCGCACGCTCACCCCGGAAAATCGCGAACTGGCGGAAATAGTCGCAAGGGCAGACTCGGCAGGTTGCGGCGCGGCCTCAACCAGGAGCGATACGATCTCGGTCGATCCACCTCGCAGCCGCTCCAGTTGCGCTGCCTCACCCAGGGCCCGCGTCGCCAACCGGAAATTGAAGGCACTGGGATCATCGACGCGCAATCCATCGACGGACAGGATAACATCCCCGGACTGGAAGCCGGCCCGTTCCGCCGGACCACCAGGCGCCACCTCGGTGATCATCGCGCCGTGCGGCGCTGCCATGCCCAGGCTATCTGCGATATCGGCACTGACTGGCTGCATCTTGGCGCCGAACCAGGGGCGCACGATCTCCCCTCCGTTCACGCCCGCCTCTGCCACAAGACGGGCCATGTTCGCGGGGATGGCAAAACCGATCCCCACCGACCCGCCGGTCTGGGAATAGATGGCGGTGTTGATGCCCACCAATCGCCCGTTCAGATCCACAAGAGCGCCACCGGAATTACCCGGATTGATGGCGGCATCGGTCTGGATGAAAAATTCATAGTCGCTTGCCTCGACACCCGTGCGCGCCAGGGCGGAGACAATTCCGCTCGTCACGGTCTGCCCGACCCCAAACGGATTGCCGATCGCTAGCACAAGATCACCGACCAGCAGTTTATCGCTATCGGCAAATTCAATGGCGGGGAAGGCCGCTCCGCCGCTTGTCCGGACCCTGAGGACGGCCAGATCGGTCTGCTCGTCTTCAATCACCACATCGACGTCGAATTCGCGCCCATCGCTAAGCGCGACGCGCACATCGGTCGCGCCTTCGATGACGTGACGATTGGTAAGGATTACGCCGCTGCTCTCAACGATGACCCCCGAGCCCAGCGACCGGGATTCGCGTGGCCGACTCTGAAAAAATCGGTCGCCGAAGAAGCGAGAGAAGAATGGATCGTTGGCAAAAGGCGACATCGCCCTTTGCTCGATACGCGTCGCATAGACATTGACCACCGAGGGCGACACCGCCTGTACCACGGGCGCAAAACTGAGCTTTAGTTGTGCATCGCTTTGCGGAATGGCACGTTGCACCTCTGAGGTGTCGGGCTGCACCTGTTGGGCCACGCTCGGCTGCGCTCCATTCCAGGGTGCAAGCGCGAGGGTTCCCGCACCAGCCAAAGCGACGAGGGCAATGCAGGAAAACACCAGCGAACGCAAAGACATGGCCAATCCTTCGGAATCAGTTTGTGAGCCGAACCACAGGCTGTGGACAGGGCGACCAGAACACCCCGAATCTGTCACGAAAATGACGCCTCAACATTGTTGGCTTGCAGCCCAAATAAACATTTGCGCCCAGGGGCACATGGCCCTATACGCAGCGCTCAATTTTCCCCCGACCTCCAGCCCTGAAAGGCCTGTTGTCCAATGACTGACGAGCCGAAGACCATTCATGCCAACACCTCGGCATTGATTGCTGCTGAAGCCCCCGACTTCCCCTCCTTCCTGTTCTCGGAGCGCGAGTTTCACAGGGCCATCGGGGTGTTCCAGAAGGGGTTCGACGGGCTGCTGACCTATGCCGTCAAGTGCAATCCCAGCCCGCATGTCATTGCCCAGCTGCATGCCGAGGGTCTCAAGGCATTCGACGTTGCTTCGAACACCGAAATGGAGCTGGTGCGCGACTACGCTCCCGGCGCGGTGATGCACTACAACAACCCGATCAAGAACAAGCGAGAAATCGAACGCGCATACGACGAGTTCGGGGTGCGCAGCTTCACCATCGACCACCCCCAGCAGCTCGACCAACTTGCCTCCATCGTCTCGCCCAGCCGTGACGTCGAAGTCACGACCCGCTTCAAGGCCGGCAAGGCGCTGAAATCCTATGACTTCGGCATCAAGTTCGGGGTGATGGAACAGTCCGCCGCCGAAATCGTGACCGCAGTCGAGAAGATGGGCTACACGCCCAGCCTCTGCTTCCATGTCGGCAGCCAGTGCGAAGACGCCTATGCCTATGCGCGCCACATCGCAGCAGCGGCGCGCATTGTCGAGGAAGCCGGCATCGACCTCAAGCGCCTCAATATCGGTGGCGGCTATCCGGCCCCCTACCCGACCAGCGAAGCGCCGCCGATGGACTACTATTTCGAGACCATTGCCGAGGCAGTCTCCGAACACTTCCCAAACAAGGCACCCGAACTCATCATCGAACCAGGACGGGCTCTCGTAACCTCCTCTACGTCGCTCCTGCTGCGCGTAAAGCATCAGCGCGGTGGCCAGGCCGTCTATGTCAATGACGGCGCCTATGGTGCATTGATGGAAGTGAAGTTCATGCACTTCACCCCGCCGGTGCGCGTCTGGCGCGGCCCGCGCCTGCACGACAATAATGGCGAGTTCTCAGAATTCACCATGTGGGGCCCGACCTGCGACAGCTATGACGTGCTGCCCCAGGTCTTCACCCTGCCCAGCGATATCGACGAGGATGACTGGATCGAGTTCGGCCTGATGGGCGCCTACACCCAGGCCTCGCTGACCCCGTTCAACGGCTTCGACCGCCGCGAGCAGTACTGGGTCGACAGCATCTACACCGGCAAGGACATGGCGCCGGCCGAGTAGCCAATTCATAACGTATCTCGCCGCCCCGGTTCGCTGGGGCGGCTTTTTTGTCTCCTTGGGGGCTGACCATGCATGAATTCATGCCGATCGAGGATCTTGGTCGCCGCACTATCATCTTGGGGCCAACCAATGCCGGAAAGTCGACGCTAGCGGTTGCCCTTGGCAACAAGCTCGGTGTCCCGACCTTGCATATCGACCTGTTTCGTCACCTCCCCAACACCGATTGGAAACAACGGCCTGATGAGGAGTTCGCGGCGATCCACGATGCCGCCATCGCCGGGCCGGAATGGGTCATGGACGGCAATTACACGAAACTGCTGCCGCAGCGCCTCGCACGGGCCACCGGCATAATCGTAGTCGACGACCATCTCTGGCGCCGCTACTGGCGTTATTTTCGACGTACGCTGGGACATGTACCGCGTGCCGGAGCACTCGAAGGCAACAGGGATTCGATCAAGTGGGCCATGATCCAATGGCTCTGGCGCACACGAAATGCCGCCTTGGCCAGCCGACGACATGCAATAGAGTCTGGCCTTCCCTACCTCGTAGTCCAAGATCAGACTCAACTGCAGGCTCTCTACAAAGCGTGGGATCTATCACCAACGCCGTTTTGATCGCCTCCACTTTGTCCCGGCACCTACAGCCTGCACCCCGTCCAAGGCACCGCGTATGAACTCCGATAGCTTCGGACGCTCCAGTGACCAGGATGGTGTTCAGATTTTCGCTCCCCGAACGAAAAAGACGGCCCGGGATATCCCAGACCGCCTTCAATCACTGTCTTGCCGACAAGGCTTACGCCGCTTCGGCTTCGTCGTCCTGCGTAAAGACCGGACCGGAGTCCTGACCCTTGGCATCGACGTCACGATCGACGAACTCGATCACGGCCAGCGGGGCATTGTCGCCATAGCGGAAGCCGGCCTTGAGAATGCGCAGGTAACCGCCCTGGCGTTCGGCATAACGCGGGCCGAGCACGGCAAAGAGCTTGGCGACCATGGCTTCATCGCGGATCTGGGCGATGGCCTGGCGGCGGGCATGCAGATCGCCGCGCTTGCCAAGGGTAATGAGCTTCTCGACGATCGGACGCAGGTCCTTGGCCTTGGGAAGCGTGGTGACGATCTGTTCGTGCTTGATCAGCGCGGCGGACATGTTGGCAAACATCGCCTTGCGGTGCGATGCGGTCCGGCTGAATTTGCGGCCTCGGGAAGCGTGGCGCATGGGTTATCTCCTAAAGTCTGGTCAGCGCCGGATCAATAATGATCTTCGTAGCGCTTGGCGAGGTCATCGATATTCTCGGGCGGCCAGTTGTTGACGTCCATTCCGAGATGAAGCCCCATCTGTGCCAGGACTTCCTTGATTTCATTGAGCGACTTGCGGCCAAAGTTCGGCGTCCGCAGCATCTCGGCTTCCGTCTTCTGGATCAGGTCGCCGATATAGACGATGTTGTCGTTCTTCAGGCAGTTGGCCGAGCGGACCGACAGCTCGAGCTCGTCCACCTTCTTGAGCAGCGCCGGATTGAAGGCGAGTTCCGGGACAGCGTCCTGGGCCTTTTCCTTGGTGGGCTCTTCGAAGTTGACGAAGACCGACAGCTGGTCCTGCAGGATACGGGCAGCATAGGCCACCGCGTCTTCCGGCGAGATCGCGCCATTGGTCTCGACCGAAAGGGTCAGCTTGTCCTTGTCCAGGCTTTCGCCGGCACGGGTCGCATCAACCTTGTAGCTCACGCGGCGAACCGGCGAGAACAGGGCATCAACCGGGATATAGCCGATCGGTGCGTCCTCGGGACGGTTCTTGTCAGCGGGGACGTAGCCCTTGCCGGTGTCCACGGTGAACTCGATATTGATCTCGGCACCGTCGTCCAGGTGGCAGATGACCAGCTCGGGGTTCAGCACTTCAATGTCGCCGGTAACCTTGATGTCGCCAGCAGTGACGGCACCGGGGCCCTGCCGGGAGAGGGTCAGGCGCTTCGGGCCTTCGCCACCCATCTTCAGGGCGATTTCCTTGACGTTGAGAACGAGATCGGTGATGTCCTCGCGCACGCCGGGCAGCGAGGAGAATTCGTGCAGAATGCCGTCAATCTGGATAGCGGTCACTGCCGCGCCCTGAAGCGACGACAGCAGCACGCGACGCAGGGCATTGCCCAGGGTAAGCCCGTAGCCGCGCTCAAGCGGCTCGGCAACCACCGAGGCCACGCGCGCGTTGTCGCTGCCCGAAACAATGTCCAGCTTGGTCGGCTTGATCAGTTCCTGCCAGTTCCTCTGGATCGTCACGGTAATGTCCTTTCAATTTAGCGGCCAATTCGGCCGCTCCGCCGCATACACAATAGAACTCCCGACCCATTCAATCGGCCGGGAGACTTCCAATCGTCCTGTTAGACGCGGCGCCGCTTGCGTGGACGGCAGCCATTGTGCGGAATCGACGTGACGTCGCGGATCGAAGTGACATTAAAGCCAGCGGCCTGCAGAGCACGCAGTGCCGATTCACGGCCCGAACCCGGACCGCGCACTTCGACCTCAAGGGTCTTCATGCCGTGTTCCTGGGCCTTCTTGGCCGCATCTTCAGCAGCAACCTGAGCAGCATAAGGGGTCGACTTGCGCGAACCCTTGAAGCCCATCACGCCCGAGGACGACCACGAAATCGTGTTGCCCTGCATGTCAGCGATGGTGATCATCGTGTTGTTGAAGGAGGCGTTCACGTGAGCGACGCCCGAAGTGATATTCTTGCGCTCCTTGCGACGGACGCGCGCGACTTCAGTCTTAGCCATTCTTATCCTCTAGGATATCGGCGCTGCCGTAATTCCAGCAGCTCCACCACGGAAGAAGCGGTCCAAGTCTACCCGGCAAGCTCTGACGAACTCCGGAAAGGCTTGACCCGCCACTCCCAATTCAAAAAACCACCCCGCAATTGCGGGACAGCAATTACTTCTTCTTGCCGGCGATCGGCTTTGCCGGACCCTTGCGGGTACGAGCATTGGTATGGGTGCGCTGACCACGGACCGGCAGGCCACGACGGTGGCGCAGGCCGCGATAGTTACCCAGATCCATCAGGCGCTTGATGTTCATTGCAACATTGCGGCGCAGGTCACCTTCCACGACATAGTCGCGGTCGATGGCTTCACGGATCTGAATCACTTCTGCGTCGGTCAGCTCGTTGACGCGGCGCTCAGCCGGAATACCGGCACCCTCAGTAATGTCCTTGGCGAACTTTTCGCCGATCCCGTGAATATACTGCAGCGCGATAACCACGCGCTTATTCGTCGGAATGTTGACGCCAGCAATACGAGCCACGTCTGCTCTCCTTCATTCACACGCGCCATCCCGGCGGGTGCCTTTAAACAACAAGGGACCGGATTTCGACCCCCAACTAAGGGAGAACCGAATCCAGCCCAATGATCCATGAGACTGGTGCGGTTCTTTAAGGATAAGACCGGGTAGAGTCAACTGCCCTACCCGGCCTATTGTTTACTTGCCCAGGGCACTCTTGATGGCCGCTGTTACCTCTTCGACGGGAGCCATCCCGTCGACAGGCTTCAGCAGGCCCTTGCCGGCATAGTATTCAACCAGTGGCGCAGTCTGTTCCGAATAGACACCAAGGCGCTTGCGCAGCACTTCCTCATTGTCATCGGCACGGGCGCCACCCGATTCCTTGGCGCGGTTGATGACGCGCTTCACCAGCTCGTCAGCTTCCGCCTTGATCTCGATGACCGCATCAAGGGCGATTCCCTTGTCCGCCAGCATCTGATCGAGTGCTTCGGCCTGCGCAATCGTGCGCGGGAAACCATCCAGGATAAACCCGGGCCTGCAGTCTTCCGCGTCCAGACGCTCCGAAACAATGCCATTGACGATAGTATCGGAAACCAGGTCGCCTCGATCCACGATCGCCTTGGCTTCAAGACCCAGCTGGGTCTTGGCAGCAATGGCGGCGCGCAGGATGTCGCCGGTTGAAAGCTGGGGGATGCCATAGGCCTCCACCAGAATCTTGGCCTGTGTGCCCTTCCCCGCCCCTGGGGGTCCCAACAGGATCAACCTCATCGACGCTTGCCTCCTCCAAGACGGGATTTTTTCAGCAGCCCTTCATATTGCTGGGCCACCAGATGGCTCTGGATCTGCGTTATCGTATCCAGCGTGACCGTCACCATGATCAGCAGCGAGGTACCGCCGATAAACTGGCTGACCGCGAGCTGGCTGAACAGCACTTCAGGAATTAGCGCAACGATCGTCAGATAGATCGCGCCGACCACCGTGATGCGAGTCAACACATAGTCAATGTGCTGAGCGGTGCGCTCACCGGGTCGAATACCGGGAATGAAACCGCCGGAACGCTTCAGGTTGTCCGCCGTCTCGGTCGGGTTGAAGACGATCGCCGTGTAAAAGAACGCAAAGAAAATGATGAAGGCGGCAAACAGCGCCAGATAGAGCGGCTGCCCGCGACCCAGCAGGGCCGTCACCGTCGTCAACCAGCCCGGAGCATTGCCCTGGGCTGCGAACGAGGCGATGGTCGCCGGAAGCAGCAGCAGGGAAGAACCGAAAATCACCGGAATAACGCCGGACGTGTTCAGCTTGAGTGGCAGGTGCGAAGTGTCGCCCTGGAACATCTTGTTGCCGACCTGACGCTTTGGATACTGGATCAGCAGTCTGCGCTGAGCACGCTCAAAGAAGACGATGACAGCAATCACCACCAGGGCCAGCACCAGCATTCCGAGCCCGGCAAGTGCGGGAAGAGCCCCTGTACGCGCCAACTCAAGCGTTTGTGCAACAGTCGCGGGCAGGTTCGCCACGATACCGGCAAAGATGATCAGCGAAATGCCGTTGCCGACACCGCGCGCGGTGATCTGCTCGCCCAGCCACATCAGGAACATGGTGCCACCCACCAGGGTAATCACCGTGGAAATGCGGAAGAACCAGCCCGGATTGAGCACAACGCCCTGGCTGCCCTCAAGGCCAACGGCAATGCCATAGGCCTGCACGGCACAGAACAGTACCGCCAGATAGCGGGTGTACTGGTTCATTTTGCGACGCCCGGCCTCACCCTCTTTCTTGAGAGCTTCAAGACGCGGGGACGCCGTGGACACCACCTGCACCACAATCGATGCGGTAATGTAAGGAATAAGGTTCAGGGCAAAGATTGCCATGCGCTCGACAGCGCCACCGGCAAACATGTTGAACATGCCGATGATGCCCTGCTGCGACTGTTCGAATGTCGCGCGGAACGCATCGGGGTCAATACCCGGAACCGGAATGAAAGTGCCCAGACGATAAACAAGCAGCGCTCCAAGTGTAAACAGGATGCGCTGCTGAAGGGCTTTCGCCTTGGAAAAGGTCGAGAAACTGAGATTACGTGCCAGCTGTTCGGCTGCGGACGCCATATAATTCGCTCCTACGGCTTGGATGCCAGGTGCGCTCGGAGCGCTGGAGACGCATATATGGGATATGTGCCGGCCAGACGCAACAAACCATAAGAACGCACCCGGCGTCATGCCGGGTGCGCCCTGCCAAGTGAATTACTCGGCGCGTGGGGCCTTCTTCCAGGTCTCCTTGACCGGGATAAGGTCGAGCTTGCCGCCGGCTGCTTCAATGGCCGCAGCAGCGCCCTTGGTGGCATAATCAACCTTGAAGGTTACCTTCTTGGCCGAAAAACCTTCCGAACCGATCAGGCGCACGCCGTCCTTGGGACGACGGATAACGCCAGCGGCGATCAGGGCAGCAGCATCCACGACAGCCTTGGCATCGAGCTTGCCGCTGTCGATATAGGCCTGGATGCGATCGATGCGCACTTCATTGAAGTCGCTCGGGTTCCAGGCGTTGAAGCCACGCTTTGGCATACGCATGTGAAGGGGCATCTGGCCGCCTTCAAAGCCGTTGATGGCGACACCGGAGCGAGAGGTCTGGCCCTTCACACCGCGGCCACCGGTCTTACCGACGCCCGAACCGATACCACGGCCCACGCGAACGCGGGTCTTGTTGGCACCTGGATTATCGCGAAGTTCGTTCAAACGAGTCATTGATCCGACCTTCCTTTACTCGCCGACGACGCGGACGAGATGCGGGATCTTGTTGATCATGCCGCGCACTTCGGGCGTATCAACCAGCTCACGCTGTTTGTTCATCTTGTTCAGCCCGAGACCGATCAGGGTCGCGCGCTGGCTCTTTTCACGGCGGATCGGCGAGCCGACCTGCTGGACAACGATGGTCTTGTCTTTTGCCATTGTACTTCTCCAGAGCCCCTATCAGGCTTCGACTGCAGCTTCGCCGCGGCGAGCCTGGAGTTCGGAAACCTTGATACCGCGACGCGAGGCCACCGAACGGGGGCTGTCAACACGCTTGAGCGCATCGAACGTGGCACGGATCATGTTGTAGGGGTTCGCCGTGCCCTGCGACTTGGCGACGATGTCGTTGATGCCCAGCGTCTCGAAGACTGCGCGCATCGGACCGCCGGCAATGATACCGGTACCTGGAACTGCAGCACGCAGAATGACCTTGCCGGCGCCGTGGCGGCCGGTGACATCATGGTGCAGCGTGCGGGCGTCGCGCAGCGGCACGCGGATCATCTGACGCTTGGCCTGCTCGGTTGCCTTGCGGATTGCCTCGGGAACTTCACGGGCCTTGCCGTGACCAAAACCGACGCGACCCTTCTGGTCACCGACAACGACGAGGGCGGCAAAACCGAAGCGACGGCCGCCCTTCACAACCTTGGCCACACGGTTGATGTGGACCAGGCGATCGACGAACTCGCTTTCGCGTTCTTGAACGTCTCTGCTCATAATTCTCTTCCTCGCCGTTGTTAGAACTGCAGGCCGCCCTCACGGGCAGCGTCTGCAAGGGCCTTAACACGGCCATGATAGATATAGGCGCCACGGTCGAACACGACTTCGCCGACACCGGCCTTCACGCCACGCTCGGCGATCAGCTTGCCAACGGCCACAGCCGCATCGGCATTGCCGCCGTTCTTGTGCGAACCGCGCACGTCCTTTTCCAGGGTCGAAGCGGCAGCCAGCGTACGGCCGGTCGTGTCGTCGATGATCTGGGCGTAAATGTTCTTGTCCGAGCGGAAAACGCTGAGACGGGGACGACCAAAGGCACGAGCCTTGAGCGCCTTGCGGACACGGGCCTTGCGGCGTTCCGCACCTTTTGCAGAAATAGCCATCTGTGGCGCTCCTTACTTCTTCTTGCCTTCTTTGCGGAAGACCTGCTCGTTGGCGTAACGCACACCCTTGCCCTTATAGGGCTCGGGCGGACGCCAACCACGGATCTCAGCCGCAACCTGGCCAACCTGCTGCTTGTCGATACCAGTCACCACGATCTCAGTCGGGGCCGGAACAGCGAGGGTGATCCCCTGAGGAGCCTCATACACGACTTCGTGGCTGAAACCGAGCGAGAGCTTGACGTCCTTGCCCTGCATCGCGGCGCGGTAACCAACGCCCTGGATCGCCAGCTTCTTCTCGAAACCGGCGCTCACGCCCGTAACGATGTTCTGGATCAGCGCGCGGGTGGTGCCCCAGGCGGCGCGAGCTTCACGGGTATCGTTGGCCGGGGAAACGACGATACCGTCCTCACCCTGCTCGACATTGACGATATCCATGAGCTGCAGGCTCAGTTCGCCCTTCGGGCCCTTGGCGCTGACGGTACGACCATTGATCGTTACCGTGACGCCGCTCACCGGGGCCACCGGTTTCTTGCCAGTACGTGACATAATGCTTCCTTGAGTAATCGTCTTGCCGATCCCCTAAGCCAATTGGCTTAGAAGACGCGGCAGAGTACCTCGCCACCCACATTGGCAGCCTTGGCTTCGTGGTCGGCCATCACACCCTTGGGGGTGGAGAGGATCGAGACACCCAGGCCATTGGCAACCTGCGGAATATTCTTGACGGATGCGTACACCCGACGGCCGGGACGCGAAACGCGTTCGATCGTGCGGATAACGCCTTCATTGTCCGAGTACTTGAGTTCAATCTCGTACTCGGCAGCGCCGTTCTCGAACTTCGTCTCCGAATAGCCGCGGATGAAACCCTCGGACTGGAGAACGTCCAGCACCCGACCACGCAGGGTCGAAGCCGGAGTCGAAACGGAATTCTTGCGACGCTCCTGAGCGTTGCGGATGCGGGTCAGCATATCGCCGATTGGATCGGAAAAGCTCATTTGATGTTTCTCCTTACCAGCTCGACTTCACCAGACCCGGGATCTGGCCCAGGTTGCCCAGCTGACGCAGGGCAATACGGCTCATCTTGAGCTTGCGATAGTAACCACGCGGACGACCCGACACTTCGCAACGGTTGCGAATGCGGACCTTGGCCGAATTGCGGGGCAGTTCAGCCAGTTTGAGGCTGGCCTTGAAACGCTCTTCAATCGGAGCGTCCTGGTTCTTGACGGTAGCCTTGAGCGCGGCGCGCTTGGCGGCGTACTGCTGAGCCAGAGCGGCGCGCTTCTTGTTCTTTTCGATGGAGCTGGTCTTTGCCATGTCCTGATCCTTTATCCCTTCCTCGGCGCCGCTTACTGGCGGAACGGGAAGTTGAAAGCCTTGAGAAGCGCACGCGCCTCATCATCGGTACGGGCCGTCGTGGTGATCACGATGTCCATGCCCCAGACCTGATCAATCTGATCGTAGTTGATCTCGGGGAAGATGATGTGTTCCTTGATGCCCATGGCATAGTTGCCACGGCCGTCAAAGGCGTTCGGGTTGAGGCCGCGGAAGTCGCGGACGCGCGGCAGGGCGATATTCACCAGGCGGTCCAGGAATTCATACATGCGCGTCTTGCGCAGCGTGACCTTGACGCCCAGGGGCATGCCTTCGCGAACCTTAAAGCCAGCGATCGACTTGCGGGCGTGCGTGATCACGGGCTTCTGACCGGAAATCAGCTCAAGCTGGTCGGCGGCAGACTTCACCTTCTTGGTGTCGTTGACGGCTTCGCCAACGCCCATGTTCAGCACGATCTTGTCGAGCCGCGGCAGTTCCATCACGTTCTTGTACGCAAACTGCTCACGCAGGGCGGCCTTGATCGTGGTGTCGTATTCGGTCCGGAGACGCGGAATGTAAGCGGTCTCAGCCATCGATCTGATCTCCGGTGGTCTTGGCGACGCGGGTCTTCACGCCGTCCTTGATCTGGAAACCGACGCGGGACGGCTTGCCATCCTTGTCGGCGACCGCCAGGTTCGAAAGATGGATCGGCGCTTCCTTGGTGAAGATGCCGGCATCATTCGATGCAGTCTGCTTCTGGTGGCGACGAACCAGGTTGATACCCTGGACGATCGCGCGGGTTTCGGACGGAATGACGGACAGGACCTGACCGGTCTTGCCCTTGTCCTTGCCGGCCAGGACGATCACTTTATCGCCCTTCTTGATCTTGGCGGCCATTACAGCACCTCTGGGGCAAGCGAAATGATCTTCATCTGGTTCTTGGCGCGGAGTTCGCGCGGAACCGGTCCGAAGATACGGGTGCCGATCGGCTCTTTCTGATTGTTCAGAAGAACGGCGGCGTTCTTGTCGAAACGGATGACGGTGCCGTCGGGACGGCGGATGTCGGTAGCGGTGCGAACCACCACGGCCTTCATCACCTGGCCCTTTTTGACGCGGCCGCGCGGAATAGCGTCCTTGACCGAAACGACAATAATGTCGCCGACCGAGGCGTATTTACGATGCGAACCGCCCAGCACCTTGATGCACATGACACGACGAGCGCCGGAATTGTCCGCGACGTCGAGATTGGACTGCATCTGGATCATGACTGGATGCCTTCTAGTTTATCGGCTGCACCGTCACCCGGCGCGCCGACCTGAATTGTTTCTCTTACGCAGACGGCGACGAAGCCGGCACGAGCGACCAACGCTTGTTCTTCGAAATCGGCGCTGTTTCCTCGATCCACACGGTCTGACCGACCTTTGCCACATTATTTTCATCGTGGGCGTGGTACTTCTTGGAACGACGCACGGTCTTCTTCAGAAGCGGATGGGTGAAACGGCGCTCGACACGAACCACAATGGTCTTGTCATTGGCGTCGGAGACAACGGTCCCCTGCAAAACGCGCTTTGGCATGGGTGTGAATCCTTACTTAGCTGCGTTCTTTTGGCCGAGGACGGTTTTGATCCGCGCGATATCGCGGCGGACTTCCCGAACCCTGGCCGGCTTTTCCAACTGCTGGGTAGCGCGCTGGAAACGCAGGTTGAACTGTTCTTTCTTCAGGTCGACGAGCTGATCTTTCAGTTCGTCTGCGGTCTTGGCCCGCACATCACTGGCTTTCATGCTCGTGTTCCTTAATCGGCAATACGCGTGACAATACGCGTGGTGATCGGCAACTTCATTGCTCCGAGGCGAAGGGCCTCCTTTGCAACGTCTTCGGGTACGCCGTCAATCTCAAAAACGATACGACCCGGTTTTACGCGCGCAGCCCAGTACTCCACGGAGCCCTTACCCTTACCCATACGGACTTCGGTAGGCTTCTTGGAAACCGGCACATCCGGGAAAATCCGGATCCAGACGCGGCCCTGACGCTTCATCTCACGAGTGATCGCACGACGGGCAGCTTCGATCTGGCGGGCCGTGACGCGTTCCGGCTCGGTGGCCTTGAGTGCGTACTGACCGAAAGCCAGGGTGGTACCACCCTTGGCTTCGCCATGGATCCGGCCCTTGTGGGCCTTGCGGAACTTAGTTCTCTTCGGTTGCAGCATAATGAACCAACCTTCTTATGCGCGTTCGCGGTCGCGGTCGCCGCGTTCACGGCGCGGCTCGCGCTCAGAACGCTGACCACCTTCACCACCTTCGGTGGCACGACGCTCATGGGCCGACGGATCATGCTCGAGGACTTCGCCCTTGAAGATCCAGACCTTGATACCGATGATGCCGTAAGTGGTTTCGGCTTCAGCAGTACCGTAGTCGATATCCGCACGCAGGGTGTGCAGCGGCACGCGCCCTTCCCGGTACCATTCGGTACGGGCGATATCGGCACCACCGAGACGACCACCAACATTGACACGGATACCACCGGCGCCCATGCGGATTGCGGTCTGCACGGCGCGCTTCATGGCGCGACGGAAGGCCACACGGCGTTCCAGCTGCTGGGCAATGCCCTGGGCAACCAGCGTTGCATCGGTTTCCGGCTTGCGCACTTCAACAATGTTGATGTGCACTTCGCTGTCGGTGAACTTCTTCACCTTGGCGCGGATCTTGTCGATGTCAGCGCCCTTCTTGCCGATCACGATACCCGGACGGGCAGTGTGGATCGACACGCGGCACTTGCGGTGCGGACGCTCGATGACGATCTTGGAGACCGCAGCGGCCTTCAGTTCCTTCATCAGCATGGTGCGGATCTTCAGGTCTTCCTGAAGCAGGACACCATATTCGCCCTTGTTGGCGAACCAACGGCTATCCCAGGTCCGGTTGATGCCGAGGCGGAAGCCGATCGGATTGATTTTCTGGCCCATTATGCGGCCTCCTCAACTTGCCGGACAACAATCGTCAGGTGCGAGAACGGCTTCTCGATCCGCGACGACCGGCCACGGCCGCGAGCGGTGAAGCGCTTCATCACCAGCGAATTGCCCACATAGGCTTCAGCAACGACAAGAGCGTCGGTGTCCAGGCCGTGGTTGTTTTCGGCGTTGGCGATGGCGCTCTCGAGCACCTTCTTCACCTGGCCGGAGATGCGCTTGTGGCTGAATTCGAGATCGGCCAAAGCCCGCTCGACCTTCTTGCCACGGATCAACTGCGCGACGAGGTTCAGCTTCTGAGGGCTGATGCGCAGCATGCGCAGGACAGCCTTTGCCTCGTTATCCTTGAGAGCGCGCTCAGTCTTAGGCTTGCTCATCTCTACTTCCTCTTGGCCTTCTTGTCGGCCGCGTGACCGTAATAGGTACGGGTCGGCGCGAACTCGCCAAACTTGTGACCGATCATTTCCTCGGTGACGAGCACCGGGACATGCTTCTGGCCATTGTGCACGCCGAACGTGATGCCGACGAACTGCGGCAGGATGGTCGAGCGACGGGTCCAGATCTTGACCACATCATTGCGGCCAGAGGTCTGGGCCTTCTCGGCCTTCTTGAGCAGATAGCCGTCGACGAACGGCCCCTTCCAAATCGAACGGGTCATGTCTTACCTGCCCTTCTTCACGTGACGGCTGCGAACGATAAACTGGTCCGTAGCCTTGTTGCTGCGCGTACGCTTGCCCTTTGTAGGCTTGCCCCACGGGGTCACCGGATGACGGCCACCCGAGGTACGGCCTTCACCACCACCATGCGGGTGATCGACCGGGTTCATGGTCACGCCGCGGTTGACCGGCTTGCGGCCGAGCCAGCGATTGCGACCAGCCTTACCCATCGAGGTGTTCGAGTGGTCCTGGTTGCTGACCGCACCAACAGTGGCAAGGCACGAGCCGTGCACACGACGCTGCTCGCCCGAGTTCAGGCGCAGAATGGCCCAACCCTGGTCGCGGCCCACATACTGGGCATAAGCACCGGCCGAACGGGCAACCTGGCCGCCCTTGCGGGGCTTTAGCTCGATATTGTGCACGATGGTACCCACCGGCATGCGTTCGAGCGGCATGGTGTTACCAGGCTTCACGTCCGCGCCGTTGAGCGAGGAGATCACCTTGTCACCAGCAGCCAGACGCTGCGGCGCGACGATATAGGCCAGCTCGCCGTCTTCGTACTTGATCAACGCGATCCAGGCCGTGCGGTTCGGATCATACTCGAGACGCTCAACGGTCCCGACCATGTCGAACTTCACGCGCTTGAAGTCGATCATACGATAGCTGCGCTTGTGACCGCCACCACGATGGAACGCAGTGATACGACCACGATTGTTGCGACCACCGGATTTGCTCAGGCCTTCGGTCAGAGCCTTGACCGGAGCACCCTTCCACAGTTCCGACCGGTCAGTCGTCACCAGCGTGCGACGGCCTTCGGAAGTGGGATTGTAAGTCTTTAGAGCCATTTGTCTGTCTCTTATCCCTTATAGGCCGGTCGAAATATCGATCGACTGGCCATCGACCAGGGTTACGACGGCCTTCTTGACGTCGTTGCGAACACCAACCTTGCCACGGAAGCGCTTCACCTTGCCCTTACGGACCAGGGTGTTCACTGCCTTGACCTTGACCGAGAAGAGCTGCTCGACAGCGGCCTTGATCTCGGTCTTGCTGGCATCAATCGCCACGTCGAAAACGACCTGGTTGTATTCCGAAGCCATCGTCGACTTTTCAGTCACGACGGGGTTACGGACGATGTCGTATGCGGCAAGCTTGTTCATGCGAACCTCGCTTCGAGCGCTTCCAGCGCTGCCTTGGTCAAGACGAGCTTGTCGCGCTTCAGGATCGAAACAACGTTGATCCCCTGGATCGGCAGCACGTCGATATTCGGGATGTTGCGGGCGGCCAGAGCGAAGTTCTGGTCGACATTCGCGCCATCGATGATCAGGGCGTTTGCCCATTCCAGCTTGCCGAAAGTGGTGCGCAGGGCCGCCGTCTTGGCTTCCTTCTGAGCAACGCTGTCGATCACGATCAGCGAACCGGCCTTGGCCTTGGACGACAGAGCGTGCTTGAGCGCCAGAGCACGGACCTTCTTGGGAAGATCGATAGCATGGCTGCGCGGGGTCGGACCGAAAGCACGGCCACCACCACGGAACTGCGGAGCCTTGCGGTCGCCGTGACGGGCGCCACCCGAACCCTTCTGCTTCACGAACTTCTTGCCCGTGCGCACGCCTTCCGACCGGTTCTTCACGTCATGCGTGCCGGACATGGCTTTGAGCTGCTGGTAGCGCACCATGCGGTGCAGGATGTCGGGACGGACTTCGAGGCCGAACACAGCGTCCGCGACCTCGACCTTACCGGCCGACTTGCCTTCGAGAGTGGTTACCTGGAGTTCCATTTACTTAGCATCTCCCGAAGCTGCAGCCTCGAACGAGCCAGGGAAGGCAGCGTTCGCGGGAGCCGGCTTCTTGACGGCGTCCTTGATCATAATCCAGGCACCCTTGGAGCCTGGCACCGAACCCTGGATCATGATCAGGCCACGCTCCACGTCGGTCTTGACGACCTTGACGTTCTGCGTGGTGATGCGACGATCGCCCATATGGCCCGGCATCTTCTTGTTCTTGAAGGTCTTGCCCGGGTCCTGACGGCCACCGGTCGAACCGATCGAGCGGTGCGACACGGACACACCGTGCGAGGCACGCAGGCCACCGAAGTTCCAGCGCTTCATACCGCCGGCAAAGCCCTTACCGATGGAGGTGCCGGTCACGTCAACCAGCTGGCCTTCGGAAAAGTGGTCAGCCTTCAGGGTCGCGCCAACCTCGATCAGGTTGTCGGCGTCAACGCGGAACTCGGCGACATGGCGCTTGGGTTCCACCTTGGCAACGGCATACTGGCCGCGCTCAGCCTTGGAGACATTCTTGGGCTTGGCCTGGCCAGCACCCAGTTGCAGGGCGACATAGCCGTCCTTTTCGACGGTCCGCTGGCCTACCACCTGGCAGTTCTGCAAACCCAACACCGTCACGGGGACGTGGTTACCGTCCTCGGTGAAGATGCGGGTCATGCCCAGCTTCTGTGCGATCAATCCAGAACGCATCGGTTTTTACCTTCTTGTTGGCGCTCTGCCGGGTCATGTTTTCAGAGGACCCATTTAGCGGCAGGCGCGGAAACTCTTGTTTTAGAGCTTGATTTCGACGTCGACACCGGCGGCGAGATCGAGCTTCATCAATGCATCGACCGTCTGGGGAGTCGGGTCCACAATGTCCAGGAGACGTTTGTGGGTCCGGATCTCGAACTGCTCACGCGCCTTCTTATCGATATGGGGCGAGCGGTTCACGGTGAACTTGTCGATGCGGGTCGGCAGCGGGATCGGACCGCGAACCTGTGCACCCGTGCGCTTGGCGGTATTGACGATTTCGCGGGTCGAGGTGTCGAGCACGCGGTGGTCAAACGCCTTGAGGCGGATGCGGATATTCTGACCGTTCATCTTCACAATCCTGACATAAAAGGTTCGCGGCGCGCGAGTCTCGCGCGCCGCGACTGTCTCAAAGAGGCTTACTTCAGGATCTTCGCGACGACGCCGGCGCCGACGGTGCGGCCACCTTCACGGATAGCGAAGCGGAGCTTCTCTTCCATGGCGATCGGAACGATGAGCTGAACATTCATGTTGATGTTGTCGCCCGGCATCACCATTTCGGTGCCTTCCGGCAGCGTCACGATGCCGGTCACGTCGGTGGTGCGGAAGTAGAACTGCGGACGGTAGTTGCCGAAGAACGGAGTGTGACGGCCGCCTTCTTCCTTGGTGAGGATATAGGCCTCAGCAACGAAGTCGGTGTGCGGGGTCACGGAACCGGGCTTGCAGAGCACCTGGCCACGTTCCACCTGGGTGCGGTCAACACCGCGGATCAGGGCGCCGATGTTGTCGCCAGCTTCACCCGAGTCGAGCAGCTTGCGGAACATTTCCACACCGGTAACGGTGGTCTTCTGGGTGGCCTTGATGCCGACGATTTCGACTTCTTCACCAACCTTGACGATGCCGCGTTCAACGCGACCGGTCACCACGGTACCACGACCCGAGATCGAGAACACGTCTTCGATCGGCATCAGGAACGGCTGGTCAACCGGACGCTCCGGCTGCGGGATGTAGGAGTCGACGGCAGCCATCAGCTCGAGAACGGCGTCGTGGCCAAGCTTCGGATCCGAGTTTTCCAGAGCAGCAAGAGCCGAGCCCTTGATGATCGGAATATCGTCGCCGGGGAACTCGTACGAGCTCAGGAGTTCGCGCACTTCGAGCTCAACGAGCTCGAGCAGTTCCGGATCGTCGACCATGTCGCACTTGTTCAGGAACACGACCAGAGCCGGAACGCCAACCTGACGGGCGAGCAGGATGTGCTCACGGGTCTGGGGCATCGGGCCGTCAGCAGCGGACACGACCAGGATTGCGCCGTCCATCTGGGCGGCACCGGTGATCATGTTCTTCACATAGTCGGCGTGGCCCGGGCAATCGACGTGAGCATAGTGACGATTCTGCGTCTCGTACTCGACGTGTGCGGTGTTGATGGTGATACCGCGTGCCTTCTCTTCTGGCGCAGCATCAATCTGCGAGTAATCCCGGAAGGTCGCACCGCCGGTTTCAGCCAGGACCTTGGTGATCGCTGCGGTCAGCGAGGTCTTGCCATGGTCAACGTGACCGATGGTGCCGATGTTGCAGTGCGGCTTGTTGCGGGAGAACTTTTCCTTCGCCATCGCTTTTCTCCAAATTCGTCAGCGCAATCGCCGACATTCAGTTGAGTTTTTAGTAGCTTGCGCTGTTTTTAGGCGTATTTGGCCTGGACTTCGTCGGCGACTGCCTGCGGGACCTGCTCGTAGTGATCGAAAACCATCGAATACTGAGCACGGCCCTGGCTCATGGACCGGAGCGAATTCACGTAACCAAACATGTTGGCAAGCGGCACAAATGCATTCACGACCTGGATCACACCACGGCTTTCAGTGCCCTGGATCTGCCCACGACGGGAATTCAAATCACCGATGACGTCGCCCATGTACTCATCTGGCGTCGTAACTTCAACCTTCATGATCGGCTCGAGAATCTTCGGACCGGCTTCACGCATTGCTTCACGGAAACCCGCGCGCGCTGCGATTTCGAATGCCAGCACCGAGGAGTCCACATCGTGGTATGCACCGTCGGTCAGCGTGACCTTGATGTCCACGACCGGGAAGCCGATCAGCGGGCCTGCGCCCATGACCGATTCCAGGCCCTTCTGAACGCCCGGGACGTATTCCCTCGGCACTGCGCCACCAACGATGGCGTTGACGAATTCAAGACCCTTGCCAACTTCACCCGGCTCGACCTCGAGCTTGATACGGGCGAACTGACCCGAACCACCCGACTGCTTCTTGTGGGTGTAGTCCTTGATGGTCTTCTTCGTGATGGTCTCACGATAGGCAACCTGCGGCTGGCCGATATTGGCCTCGACCTTGAACTCGCGCTTCATGCGATCCACGAGAATGTCGAGGTGCAGCTCGCCCATGCCCGAGATGATGGTCTGGCCCGATTCCTCGTCGGTCTTGACGCGGAAGGTCGGATCCTCGGCAGCCAGGCGGTTGAGCGCCAGGCCCATCTTTTCCTGGTCGGCCTTCGACTTCGGCTCAACCGAAATGTCGATAACCGGATCCGGGAAGATCATGCGCTCCAGGATAACCTGCGAGCTCGACGGGCAGAGGGTATCACCAGTGGTGGTGTCCTTCAGGCCCACGATGGCAACGATGTCGCCAGCGAAAGCTTCGCTGATCTGCTCGCGGCTGTTCGAGTGCATCTGGAACATGCGGCCAACGCGCTCGCGCTTGCCTTTCACGGTGTTTTCCAGTTGGGCACCCTGCTCGAGCTTGCCCGAGTAGATACGGCAGAAGGTCAGCGAGCCCATGTGCGGGTCGTTGGCAATCTTGAAGGCCAGCATCGAAAGCGGCTCGCTGTCGTCTGCGTGACGCTCGATCGGCTCTTCGGTCTTGGCATCGATGCCCTTGATGGCCGGAACGTCGGTCGGGGCCGGCAGGAAGTCGATAACGCCGTCGAGCAGAGGCTGAACACCCTTGTTCTTGAAGGCGGAGCCAGCAAAGATCAGGAAGAACTTCGTGTCGCAGACGCCCTGGCGCAGCAGACGACGAATGGTGTCGTTGCTCGGCATTTCGCCTTCGAGATAGGCTTCCATCGCAGCATCGTCGAGTTCGACGGCGGCTTCGATCATGGCTTCGCGGTACTTCTCGGCCTTTTCCTTGAGGTCGGCCGGGATTTCCACGATATCCCACTGCGCGCCAAGCTCTTCATTGCGCCAGACCAGAGCGTTCATCTCGATCAGATCGACGACGCCCTTGAAGTCATTCTCGGCACCGATCGGGAGCTGTACCGGAACGCCCTTGGCGCCCAGACGCGTACCGACCATGTCGACGCAGCGGTAGAAGTCAGCACCGATCTTGTCCATCTTGTTGACGAAGATCAGACGCGGCACGTGATACTTGTCGGCCTGGCGCCAGACGGTTTCGGTCTGGGGCTCAACACCGGCATTGGCATCGAGCAGCGCAACGGCACCGTCGAGCACGCGCAGCGAACGTTCAACTTCAATGGTGAAGTCCACGTGGCCCGGAGTGTCGATGATGTTGAAGCGGTGCATGGTGCCATTACGATCCTTCCAGAAGGTCGTGGTGGCAGCAGACGTGATGGTGATACCGCGTTCCTGCTCCTGCTCCATCCAGTCCATGGTCGCGGCGCCGTCATGGACTTCGCCGATCTTATGGGACTTGCCGGTGTAGTAGAGGATGCGTTCGGTCGTCGTCGTCTTGCCAGCATCGATGTGCGCCATGATGCCGAAGTTACGATACAGATTAATCGGGTATTCGCGTGCCATGGGGCGCTCCTACTACCAGCGGTAGTGCGAGAATGCACGGTTGGCATCAGCCATACGGTGCGTGTCTTCGCGCTTCTTGACGGCCTGGCCGCGACCGTTCATCGCGTCCATGAGCTCACCGGACAGACGCTCGCGCATGGTGTTCTCACCGCGCTTGCGAGCGCTATCGATCAGCCAGCGAATGGCCAGGGCCTGCTGACGATCGGTACGGACTTCAACCGGAACCTGGTAGGTTGCACCACCAACGCGGCGCGACCGTACTTCGACGGCCGGACGGATATTGTCCAGGGCGCCGTGGAACACGGTGATCGGATCCTGCTTGGTCTTGGCTTCGACGATATCGAAAGCGCCATAGACAATGGATTCGGCTGCAGACTTCTTGCCGTCCTTCATGAGCGAATTCATGAACTTGGAAACGACCAGATCGCCGAACTTGGGATCAGGAATAACTTCACGCTTTTCGGCGCGGTGACGACGGGACATCGCTCAATATCTCCTTACTTCGGACGCTTCGCGCCATACTTGGACCGGCGCTGCTTGCGGTCCTTCACGCTCTGCGTGTCCAGGACACCGCGGAGCACGTGATAGCGAACGCCCGGCAGATCGCGCACGCGACCGCCGCGGATGAGCACCACGGAGTGCTCCTGCAGATTGTGACCTTCGCCCGGGATGTACGAAATCACTTCGCGCTGATTGGTCAGGCGAACCTTGGCAACCTTGCGCAGAGCCGAGTTCGGCTTCTTAGGGGTCGTGGTGTACACACGGGAGCAAACACCGCGCTTCTGCGGATTGGCTTCCATGGCCGGAACTTTGTTCCGCTTTGGCTTGCTGGCGCGTGGCTTGCGGATCAGCTGATTAATGGTGGGCATTGCGCTCTTTCCATCGTCCAAAATTCGAAGCCCATCACGCGTGAAAGGCTCCAGTACTAAATTCACGCCCCTTGGGACGCGCAGTGCGGTCTACACAAGCAAACCAAAGCGGCGCATGCCCGAAACCGTGAAGGATTCGGCAGCGCCCCAATTGCAGCGGACCACCCGCCTTTCGGCAGCAGTCATGCGCACAAGGATTTGCTTCGTCTAACTACCCGACAGTGTGTTTGATTGCCCTGGATTCCCGCTCAAGATGGCAGGGACCCGGTGTGGCAACCACGACCGACCGCTAAGGTAGGCGCTGTTTAGAACCGAAGACTCGCCCCGTCAAGGATTCTTTCGTGAAAAAACCGAAGGTGAGCCTTGCGTTTCAGGCAGATTGGCCCTTTTCGCATGCAACAGGAACTGGACGGATTGCCGAAAAATGGTTCGGCTGACGACTCGAGTCCCGCTCCGCGCCGCCGCGAACGCGATCCCCCTGCCCTTGCGCGTGATCCTTGCCTTGCTTAGATCAGATGCCACCCGACGGAGCGCCCTTTGAGCGAACAGACCCTGCTTGCCGCCCTGAAACTGGATATCGTGGTGATCGGCGCCGGGCAAGCTGGGCTCAGCGCCGCGCACCATCTGCGCAAGCTCGGGTTCGAGCCGGAGAAGGATTTCCTGGTTCTCGACCGGGCCCCGCAACCGGGAGGCGCCTGGCAGTACCGTTGGCCCTCACTCACCCTGAGCACAGTCAATCGCGTCCACGACCTTCCCGGTCTTGCTTTCGGGGAATTTGCAGGCGGAGACGATACGGTCAAGGCCTCGGTTGCGGTACCGCATTACTTCGCCGCCTATGAGACCCATTTCGATCTTCGGGTTCTGCGCCCAGCGACAGTGAAGGTGGTGTGTGATCGTGGCGAGCGGCTACGCGTCGAATCTGACCGCGGGTTGCTTTCCGCGCGCGGGATCATCAATGCCACCGGCACCTGGGAGAACCCCTATGTTCCAGAGTATCCTGGCGCTGACACCTTCAAGGGACAGACTCTTCACACCAAGGACTTCCGGACGGCCAGCGACTTTGCCGGGCGCCATGTCCTGATTGTAGGCGGGGGCATCTCCGCCATCCAACTGCTCGACCAGATCTCACAAGTGACCCGGACCAGCTGGGTGACACGCACAACCCCGCGCTGGCGCGACGGCCCCTTCGATGAAGATGCCGGACGCAAGGCCGTGGCGATGGTCGAGGAGCGTGTGCGCGCCGGCCTGCCACCGCGCGCCGTAGTCTCGGTCACCGGGCTACCGGTTACCCCCGCGATCGCGGCCATGCGCAAGCGCGGTGTGCTTGATCGCCAGCCGATGTTTTCCGAGATCACGCCGACCGGCGTTCGTTGGCCCGACGGACGCACATTGGATGTCGATGTAATCTTGTGGTGCACCGGGTTCCGCAGCGCCCTTGACCATTTGGCCCCGTTGCAATTGCGCGAAGAGAGTGGCGGCATCACCATGACCGGGCGCCTTGCTACCCAGGCAGCCAAGGATCCGCGCGTGCATCTGGTCGGTTATGGCCCTTCCGCCTCGACCATCGGAGCGAACCGGGCCGGCGCGGCAGCCGCCCGCGAACTCACCAGCTTCCTGAACCTGGTCAAATAGCCAAAAAGAAAGGGGCCCGAAGGCCCCTTCCTCAATTCTTGCATCGTGGATCCGTTACTCGGCAGCAGGTGCCGCAATCTGCACGGTCTCGGCCTGGCGGCGACGTTCTTCCAGGATGAGATCGTCGCGCTTGGCTGCGATCTGCTTGGCCTTGGACTGACCGGCACCGGTACCCGCCGGGATCAGGCGGCCGACGATGACGTTCTCCTTGAGGCCTTCGAGCAGGTCGGCCTTGCCGGACACGGCAGCTTCCGTGAGAACGCGTGTGGTCTCCTGGAACGAGGCAGCCGAGATGAACGAACGCGTCTGCAGCGAGGCCTTGGTGATACCCAGCAACACGGGGTTCGCCGTAGCCGGCTTCTTGCCTTCGGCAACCAGCGCATCGTTGAGCTCGTCGAAGTCCAACTTGTCGAGCTGCTCATCCTTGAGCAGGCCGGACTCACCAGGCTCCACGATCTCCACTTTCTGCAGCATCTGGCGAACGATCACCTCGATGTGCTTGTCGTTGATCAGCACGCCCTGCAGGCGATAGACCTCCTGGATCTCGTTGACGAGATAGCGTGCCAGCTCTTCGACGCCCTTGATCGCAAGGATGTCATGCGGAGCCGGATTGCCGTCCAGGATGTATTCGCCCTTCTCGATGGTATCGCCTTCCTGCAGATGGAACGGCTTGCCCTTCGGGATCAGGTATTCAACCGGATCAGCACCTTCCTCGGTCGGCTCGATGACCACGCGACGCTTGTTCTTGTAGTCGCGGCCGAAGCGGATGGTACCATCGATCTCTGCGATGATGGCGTGATCCTTCGGACGGCGGGCTTCGAACAGCTCGGCCACACGCGGCAGACCGCCGGTGATGTCCTTGGTCTTGGCGCTTTCCAGCGGAATACGGGCCAGAACGTCACCCGGTGCAACCTTCTCGCCCGGTTCAACGGCAATAACCGCATCAACCGAAAGCAGGTAGCGGGCCTCGCCGCCACGATCCACCTTGGCAATCGCACCGCCACGGGCAATGGCGAGCGCAGGCTTGAGGCCTTCGCCACGCTGATTGCCGCGCCAGTCGATGACCACGCGCTTGGTGAAGCCGGTCGCCTCATCGGTGTTTTCTGCCACCGAAGCGCCATCCACCAGGTCCTCGAACACCACTTCACCCTCGACTTCGGCGAGGATCGGACGGGTGTATGGATCCCATTCGGCCAGACGCTGACCACGGCGAACGGTGTCGCCTTCCTTGATCAGCAGCTTGGAACCGTAGGTCACCTTGTGCGTAGTGCGCTCCTTGCCGTCAGCGTCAACGATCGCCAGCGACACATTACGGGCCATCACGACCTGCTTGCCACCTTCGACGGTTGCCAGGTTCGGATTGCGCACTTCGATCTTGCCCTCGGCACCAGCCTCGAGGAAGGACGAGTCCACCACCTGTGCGGTACCACCAATGTGGAAGGTACGCATCGTGAGCTGGGTACCGGGTTCACCGATTGACTGCGCAGCGATAACGCCGACAGCTTCACCGATATTGACCGGAGTACCGCGTGCAAGGTCACGACCGTAACAGGCCGCGCAGCAACCCTGACGCATATCGCAGGTCAGCGGCGAACGAATGCGGACCGACTGGATACGGGCCTCTTCGATCACGTCGACATGCTTCTCTTCGAGCAGAGTGCCCTTCGGCGCAATCAGATCGCCCGAAATCGGGTGGAACACATCGTCGGCTGTCGTGCGACCCAGGATGCGCTGACCCAGAGAGGCCACAACCTGACCGGCGTCCACGATCGGCTCCATGGTCAGGCCACGCTCGGTGCCGCAGTCTTCAGACACGATGATCGCGTCCTGTGCCACGTCCACCAGACGACGGGTCAGGTAACCCGAGTTCGCGGTCTTCAGAGCGGTATCGGCCAGACCCTTACGGGCACCGTGGGTGGAGTTGAAGTACTCCAGCACGTTCAGGCCTTCCTTGAAGTTCGCGGTAATCGGCGTTTCGATGATTGAGCCGTCCGGCTTGGCCATCAGGCCGCGCATACCAGCAAGCTGCTTCATCTGCGCCGGCGAACCACGAGCACCCGAGTGGCTCATCATGTAAACCGAGTTGATCGGCTTCTGACGCTTGGTTTCCTCATCGATCTGGACGGTACGGATCGCGTCCATCATCTCTTCGGCAACCTTGTCACCACACTTGGCCCAGGCGTCCACGACCTTGTTGTACTTTTCGCCCTGAGTGATCAGGCCGTCATTGTACTGCTGCTCGAACTCTTCGACCTGCTTACGCGTCTCTTCCACGATCGTGTATTTGGACGCAGGGATAACCATGTCGTCCTTGCCGAACGAGATGCCGGCGTCACAGGCGTTCTTGAAGCCGAGCTGCATGACGCGGTCACAGAAAATGACCGTCTCCTTCTGACCGCAACCGCGATACACGGTGTCGATCATCTTGGAGATCATCTTCTTGGTCATCAGCTGGTTGGCCGTCGCGAACGGCACCGCCGGATTGATCGGCAGGATCTGGCCGATCAGCATGCGACCCGGGGTCGTTTCCACGATCTCAGTGGTCTGCTTGCCCTCAGCATCCCAAGCCGGCACGCGGGCCTTGATCTTAGAGTGCAGAGTCACGACCTGGTTGTCGAGCGCGTGTTCCAGTTCCGCATAGGAACCGAAGGCCATACCCTCACCCGGCTCATTGTCGTTCATCAGCGAGAGATAATAGAGACCAAGCACGATGTCCTGCGAGGGCACAATGATCGGCTGACCATTGGCGGGGTGCAGGATGTTGTTGGTCGACATCATCAGCACGCGCGCTTCAAGCTGGGCTTCCAGCGAGAGCGGAACGTGCACGGCCATCTGGTCTCCGTCGAAGTCGGCGTTGAAGGCCGAGCAGACGAGCGGGTGCAGACGAATGGCCTTGCCTTCGATCAGTATGGGCTCGAAAGCCTGGATGCCGAGACGGTGCAGGGTCGGCGCACGGTTGAGCAGAACCGGATGCTCGCGGATCACCTCATCCAGGATATCCCAGACTTCCGGCTTTTCCTTTTCCACCAGCTTCTTGGCCTGCTTCACCGTCGAAGAGAAGCCCTTGGCTTCCAGGCGCGAATAGATGAACGGCTTAAACAGCTCGAGCGCCATCTTCTTGGGAAGACCGCACTGATGCAGCTTAAGGTTCGGGCCCACGGTGATTACCGAACGGCCGGAATAGTCAACGCGCTTGCCGAGCAGGTTCTGGCGGAACCGGCCCTGCTTGCCCTTGAGCATGTCGGACAGCGACTTCAGCGGACGCTTGTTTGCACCGGTGATGGTGCGGCCGCGGCGGCCATTGTCGAATAGCGCGTCAACCGCTTCCTGCAGCATGCGCTTTTCGTTGCGGATGATGATATCCGGGGCACGCAGCTCAATCAGGCGTTTGAGGCGATTGTTACGGTTGATGACGCGACGATAGAGGTCGTTCAGATCCGAGGTGGCGAAACGGCCACCATCCAGCGGCACCAGCGGGCGCAGCTCAGGCGGAATGACCGGAATGACGGTCATGATCATCCATTCGGGCTTGTTGCCCGAAACGATGAACTGTTCGACGATCTTGAGCCGCTTGGCCAGCTTCTTGGGCTTGAGTTCGGTGGTTGCCTCGGCAATTTCCACGCGAAGGTCAGCCGCAATCTTTTCCAGATCGAGACCGAGCAGGATTTCGCGGATCGCTTCGGCACCGATCTTGGCGGTGAAGCTGTCAGCGCCGTATTCGTCCTGTGCATCCAGGAACTGCTCTTCGGAGAGCAACTCGTTCTGCGTGAACGGGGTCAGGCCCGGATCGAGAACGACATAGTTCTCAAAGTAGAGAATGCGTTCGATATCCTTCAGCGTCATGTCGAGCAGCAGCGCGATGCGGCTCGGCAGGGACTTGAGGAACCAGATGTGAGCGACCGGAGCGGCCAGCTCGATATGGCCCATGCGCTCGCGGCGCACGCGGCTCAGGGTGACTTCCACACCGCACTTTTCGCAGATGACGCCCTTGAACTTCATGCGCTTGTACTTGCCGCAAAGGCACTCATAGTCCTTCACGGGGCCAAAGATACGGGCGCAGAACAGGCCGTCACGCTCAGGCTTGAACGTACGATAGTTGATGGTCTCTGGCTTTTTGATTTCGCCATAGGACCAGGACAGGATCTTTTCGGGGCTCGCGATCGAGATCTTCATCTGATCGAAAGTCTGCACGGGGACGGCCGGGTTGAACGGGTCCATGACGTGGGAATGATGGTTCATCATTTCTCTCCTCTATCCTCCCGGACCGCAGCCAGGCTGCCGGTCCGGTCGGAAGGTGAATGGGGTTGGAAGTGCCGGATTATTCCGCCGCTTCCTGAGGAGGTGCGAGCTCCGGACCAGACTGTTCGGGCTCCTCGTCCTCGCGCATGTCGAGCTCGACATTGAGACCGAGAGACCGGATTTCCTTGACCAGAACGTTGAAGCTCTCCGGGATACCCGCTTCGAAGGTGTCGTCGCCGCGCACGATGGCCTCGTAGACCTTCGTACGACCCGCCACGTCGTCCGACTTGATGGTGAGCATTTCCTGCAGCGTATAGGCAGCGCCATACGCTTCGAGAGCCCACACTTCCATCTCGCCGAAGCGCTGGCCACCGAACTGTGCCTTGCCGCCCAGCGGCTGCTGGGTAACCAGCGAATAAGGACCGATGGACCGAGCGTGGATCTTGTTGTCCACCAGGTGGTCGAGCTTGAGCATGTAGATGTAGCCCACCGTCACCTGACGGTCGAACTGCTCGCCGGTACGGCCGTCAAACACGGTCGACTGGCCCGAGGCCTTGAGACCTGCCTGTTCCAGCATTTCGACGATGTCGGCTTCCTTGGCACCATCAAACACCGGGGTCGCGATCGGCACGCCCTTCGAGAGATGTTCACCCAGGCGAACCAGGCTGTCGTCATCCAGATCGTTCAGCGTGTCGTCATTGGCGAACAGCGTCTTGATCTCGGAACGCAGCGGGGTCAGGTCACCCCTGGCATGATACGCGCGGACCATCTCGTCGATCTTGCGGCCCATGCCGGCACAGGCCCAACCCAGATGGGTTTCCAGGATCTGGCCAACATTCATGCGCGACGGCACGCCGAGCGGGTTGAGCACGATGTCCACCGAGGTGCCGTCTTCAAGATACGGCATGTCTTCGACAGGCACGATGCGGGAAACCACACCCTTGTTACCATGACGGCCGGCCATCTTGTCGCCCGGCTGGATCTTGCGCTTGGTGGCGATGAAGACCTTGACCATCTTCATCACACCCGGCGGAAGTTCGTCACCGCGCTGCAGCTTGTCCACCTTGTCGATGAAGCGCTGCTCGAGCAGACGGCGGCTCTCTTCATACTGAGCATGAAGAGCTTCCATCTCGGTCATGACCTTGTCGTCTTCGACGGCAAACTGCCACCACTTGGAACGCGGCTGACCTTCAAAGATCGAGTCATTGAGCTTGGTGCCCACGACATAGCCCTTCGGACCTGCCGTTGCGGCCTTGCCGAACAGCATTTCCTTGAGACGCGCATAGACGTTGCGGTCCAGGATCGACTGTTCGTCGTCACGGTCCTTGGCGAGGCGCTCGATTTCCTCGCGCTCGATGGCCATGGCACGCTCGTCCTTGTCGATGCCATGACGGTTGAAGACACGGACTTCCACGACGGTACCGGCATCGCCCGGGGGCACGCGCAGCGAGGTGTCGCGAACGTCAGAGGCCTTCTCACCGAAGATGGCGCGCAGGAGCTTTTCTTCCGGCGTCATCGGCGATTCACCCTTGGGGGTGATCTTGCCAACGAGGATGTCGCCCGGCTGCACTTCGGCACCAATATGCACAATACCGGCTTCGTCCAGGTTCTTCAGCGCTTCTTCCGAGACGTTGGGAATATCGCGGGTGATTTCTTCCGGACCAAGCTTGGTGTCGCGAGCCATCACTTCATATTCCTCGATATGGATCGAGGTGAAGACGTCCTGCATGGCGATCTTTTCGCTCAGGAGGATGGAGTCTTCGAAGTTGTAGCCATTCCAGGGCATGAACGCGACGAGGACGTTGCGGCCCAGGGCCAGATCGCCCAGTTCGGTCGAAGGACCGTCGGCAATGATGTCGCCAGCATTGATATGGTCGCCCACCACGACCAGCGGACGCTGGTTGATCGAGGTCGACTGGTTCGAGCGCTGGAACTTCATCAGGTTGTAGATATCGACGCCCGACTTCGACGCATCGGTTTCGGCCGTTGCGCGAATAACGATACGGGTCGCATCCACCTGGTCCACGATACCGGTCCGCTTGGCCACGATCGCAGCGCCCGAGTCACGGGCCACGACGGGCTCCATGCCGGTACCCACGAAGGGGGCCTCGGCACGCAGCAGCGGCACAGCCTGCTTCTGCATGTTCGAGCCCATCAGGGCGCGGTTGGCGTCGTCGTTCTCAAGGAACGGGATCAGCGAAGCGGCAACCGACACCATCTGCTTGGGCGAAACGTCCATCAGATCGACGTTTTCCTTGGGCGTCAGGCCGTTGTCGCCAGCATGGCGCGCCACAACCAGATCGTCCTTCAGGGTCCCGTCAGCATTGAACTGCACATTTGCCTGAGCGACATAGTGCTTCGCCTCTTCCATGGCGGAAAGGTAAACCACTTCGTTGGTCAGCTTGCCGTCGACAATCTTGCGGTACGGGGTTTCGATGAAGCCGTACTTGTTGACGCGCGCATAGGTCGCCAGATTGTTGATCAGACCGATATTGGGGCCTTCCGGCGTCTCAATCGGGCAGATACGGCCATAGTGGGTCGGATGCACGTCGCGCACTTCGAAACCGGCACGTTCGCGGGTCAGACCGCCCGGCCCAAGCGCAGACAGACGACGCTTGTGCGCCACTTCCGAAAGCGGGTTGGTCTGGTCCATGAACTGGCTAAGCTGCGAGGAACCAAAAAATTCACGCACAGCGGCAGCGGCCGGCTTGGCGTTGATCAGGTCCTGCGGCATGACAGTGTCGATCTCGACCGAGCTCATGCGCTCCTTGATGGCACGTTCCATGCGGAGCAGGCCAAGGCGATAGGAGTTTTCCATGAGTTCGCCGACCGAGCGAACGCGGCGGTTACCCAGATTGTCGATGTCGTCGATTTCGCCGCGGCCATCGCGCAGGTCGACCAGCGTGCGGACGACTTCCACGATATCTTCCTTGCGCAGGGTCCGCATGGTGTCGGGCGCATCGAGCTCAAGACGCATGTTCATCTTGACGCGGCCAACGGCTGACAGGTCATAGCGCTCGCTGTCGAAGAACAGCGACTGGAACATGGCTTCGGCGGTTTCAACGGTGGGCGGCTCGCCCGGGCGCATGACACGATAGATGTCGAACAGCGCGTCTTCGCGGCTCTCGTTTTTGTCGATCGCCAGCGTGTTGCGAAGATAGGCACCGATCGAGATGTGATCGATATCCAGGATCGGTAGCTCGTCGAAGCCCTTTTCAACCAGTCCGGTCAGCAGCTTCTCGTCGAGCTCGTCGCCCGCTTCGGCATAGATCTCACCGGTCTGCAGGTTGACCATATCCTCGGCGACATACATGCCGTAGAGGTCTTCATCGACCGCCAGCAGGTGCGTTAGGCCATTCTCGGCAAGCTTCTTGGCCTGGCGGGCCGAGAGCTTCTTGCCACCTTCATGTACAACGTCACCGGTCTTGGCGTCGATCAGGTCGTGGGTCGGCTTGGCGCCCTTCCACTTCTCGGCGTCGTAAGGAACGCGCCAGCCCTTCTCGGTTTTCTCGTAGTTCAGCTTGTTGTAATAGGTGTCGAGGATTTCCTCGGCATCCATGCCAAGCGCCTTGAGCAGCGAGGTGACCGGAATCTTGCGGCGACGGTCGATACGCGCATAGACGATATCCTTGGCGTCGAATTCGATATCGAGCCAGGACCCGCGATAGGGAATGATGCGGCCAGCGAACAGCAGCTTGCCCGAGGAGTGGGTCTTTCCCTTGTCGTGGTCGAAGAACACGCCGGGCGAACGGTGCATCTGCGAAACGATGACGCGCTCCGTGCCGTTGACCACGAAAGTGCCATTGGGCGTCATGAAGGGCATGTCGCCCATATAGACGTCCTGCTCCTTGATGTCCTTGACCGAACGGGCGCCGGTTTCCTCGTCCACCTCGAACACGATCAGCCGCAGGGTCACCTTGAGCGGGGCAGCGAAAGTCATATCGCGCGCACGGCACTCGTCGATGTCGTACTTGGGCTGCTCGAATTCGTAGCGCACGAACTCGAGTGATGCGGTGTTGGAGAAGTCAGTGATCGGAAAGACCGACCGGAACACGGACTGCAACCCCTCTTCAGGCCGGCCACCCTTGGGCTCGGCAACCTGAAGAAACTGATCATAGGAAGCCTTCTGGACTTCGATCAGATTGGGCAGCTCCGTGACTTCGCGGATGGAGCCGAAGGACTTGCGAACCTTGCGGCGGCCGTTGAACGTGGTAGCCATGAAAGCTCCTACTTTAAAGCGCTTGTCTCGGAGGCAGATATCCAAAGACCCGACTATCCGCCGTCGGCGCTCGGGATATATGCCTGGTTAGTCAATTCATCGGGTCTTGGTGGATGGCAAAGAATCCGGCTCACAACCCCATGAGCCAGTTCACAGACACGTGATCAGCGACTAAAGCCCCGCACGAGGGACAGCCCACGGCGAGGTCAACAGAGGCTTCAATCTGCCCGCGACATCCAAATTCGTCATATATTTCCGTAAATTGGGGCCTGGACCCATCCAATCGGCCCAAAGCGAATCGTTCCGTCAGAAACGGAACAGCGAAATGGCACATAAAGCGCCATTTCGCAAATTTCAAGGCAAAAGTCGAAATTACTTGAGTTCGACCTTGGCGCCAGCAGCTTCCAGCTTCTTCTGGATGTCTTCGGCTTCAGCCTTCGACACGCCTTCCTTGACGGCCTTCGGAGCACCTTCAACCAGGGCCTTGGCTTCGCCCAGGCCGAGGCCGGTGATGCCACGGACTTCCTTGATGACGTTGATCTTGTTGTCGCCAAAGGCGGCAAGGATAACGTCAAATTCGGTCTTTTCTTCAGCAGCAGCGGCCGGAGCAGCACCACCAGCGGCGGCGACAGCAACCGGAGCGGCGGCGGAAACGCCCCACTTTTCTTCAAGCATCTTGGACAGCTCGGAAGCTTCCAGAACGGTCAGGGCCGAGAGATCATCAACGAGTTTGGCGAGATCAGCCATTTTACACTCTTTTCAGTTTGAGTTCGGGTTCGAATGTTGAGGTAGTTTGGAACGGCCTTACGCCGCTTCGCTCTTTTCGGCGTGAGCCTTGAGAACGCGGGCAATGCCCGCGCCTGGCTGCACGAGAATGGAAGCGATGTTCGTTGCCGGCTGCTTGACAAGACCTGCGAGCTTGGCACGCAGTTCGTCCAGCGACGGCATGGTTGCCAGCGCCTTGACGCCATCGGCGTCCAGAGCGGTCGTACCCATGGCACCACCGAGAATGACGAACTTCTGGTTCTTCTCGGCGAAGGCCGCTGCGATCTTGGGTGCAGCGACAGGATCTTCCGCATAGGCGATGACGGTCGGGCCGGTAAACAGGCCCGAGATATCCGCGACATCGATTTCCTTAAGAGCGAGCTTGGCAAGGCGGTTCTTTGCGACCTTGACCTTGCCGCCAGCCTTCTTGACCTGCACGCGCAGGTCAGTGAACGCAGCGACGGTCAGGCCGGTATTGTGCGCGACGACGATCGATCCAGCACCCGCAAGGGATTCCTGGAGCGAGGCGACGACTTCACGCTTTTCCGCTCTTTCCAAAGCTAGTCTCCACAAATAAGCCCCAGGGCGTTTGCCAAGGGACCATTGCCAATTGCTGCCCCCTGCCGTGTGAGCCGGGGAACAACGGTTAGTGCCTGCCAACCGAGTGCCCGCTTGGGGCAACTGGCTTAGGTTCGAACCACAACCTCTGGGCCATTCGGCCCGGAATTGGGTCTCACCCCGTCTATTGCTGGCTCCAGAACTGGAATTAACGGCATGACGCCGGCCGGCAGTCTCGGACAGGACTTAACGCAGCCCCCGAAGGGACGGCGAAACCGGGCGGCGAACCGCCCGGAATTCGGATTAGACGGCCGTATTCGGCTCGACATGGACGCCCGGGCCCATGGTGGAGCTCACGGACACCCGCTTGACATAGGTACCCTTGGCCCCAGCCGGCTTGGACTTCTGCACGGCGTCGGTGAACGCCTTGATGTTCTGCAGCAGTGCATCCTCGGAGAACGACACCTTACCGATACCAGCGTGAATGATACCGGCCTTTTCGACGCGGTATTCCACGGCGCCGCCCTTGGCAGCGCCTACGGCGCCCTTGACGTCCATGGTCACGGTGCCGACCTTGGGGTTCGGCATCAGGTTGCGCGGGCCCAGGATCTTACCCAGACGGCCAACCAGCGGCATCATGTCCGGGGTGGCGATGCAGCGATCGAAATCGATCTTGCCCGACTGGATGGTCTCGAGCAGGTCTTCAGCGCCGACAATGTCAGCACCGGCAGCGGTGGCTTCGTCGGCCTTGGCGCCACGGGCGAATACGGCGACGCGGACAGTCTTGCCGGTGCCATTGGGCAGGCTCACGACACCACGAACCATCTGGTCGGCGTGACGCGGGTCAACACCGAGGTTCATCGCGATCTCGACGGTCTCGTCAAACTTGGCCGAAGCCTTCGACTTCACCATCTTGATGGCATCTTCGAGCGAGTACAGCTTGTTGCGATCGATGCCTTCACGGGCAGCGGCGACCTTCTTTGCGATCTTTGCCATCTCTATCAGCCCTCGACCTGGATGCCCATCGACCGGGCGGAACCGGCGATCATGCTCATTGCGGTTTCAACGTCGTCCGCGTTGAGGTCCTTCATCTTCTTCTCGGCGATGTCACGAAGCTGGGCTTCGGTGATGGTGCCGACGCTTTCCTTGCCCGGGAGCTTGGAGCCGGACTTCAGGTTCATCGCCTTCTTGATGAAGTAGGTGACCGGCGGCTGCTTCATCTCAAAGGTGAAGCTCTTGTCGGCATAAGCGGTGATGATGGTCGGAATCGGCGAGCCCTTTTCGAGCTCCTGCGTGGCCGCATTGAAGGCCTTGCAGAATTCCATGATGTTCAGACCGCGCTGACCCAGCGCCGGACCGATCGGGGGTGACGGAGTGGCAGAGCCAGCCGGCACCTGGAGCTTGATATAGCCCGTAATCTTCTTAGCCATTTTCTATCCTTCTCATGCGCCCCGAAGGGCAGTTGAAGCCGTGGTGCGGTTTCCTGACGCCGGCTAAGCGCCATCCCCTTCCACGGATTTTGCCGGGCGAACCCGACAGTCTGGTCAGACCTTTTCGACCTGACCGTATTCGAGCTCCACAGGTGTGGGGCGACCGAAAATCGAGACCTCGACCTTGAGGCGGGAGCGCTCCTCGTCCACCTCTTCGACGATGCCGTTGAAGCTGGCGAATGGACCATCCGAAACACGAACGTTCTCGCCCACCTCGAAACTGACGGATGGCTTGGGATGATCCACGCCTTCCTGCACCTGCTGCAGGATCGACATGGCCTCGCTCTCCGAAATCGGCATCGGCTTGTTGTCCGAACCGAGGAAACCGGTGACCTTGGGCGTGTTCTTGATCAGATGGAACGCCTCATCGGTCATGTCCATCTTCACCAGCACATAGCCCGGGAAGAACTTGCGCTCCGTATCGACCTTGCGGCCACGACGAATCTCCACGACCTTTTCGGTCGGCACGATCACGTCTTCAAACAGGTGCTCAAGCTTCTTTTGCGCAACCTTGAGACGGATATCCTCCGCCACCTTGCGCTCGAAGTTCGAATACGCCTGAACGATGTACCAGCGCTTGGCCATAAAGGGTCGCCGCTCCCAATAACTTTTCTAAATGAACCGACTTAGCGGATCGACAGCATCAAGGACACGAACCAGGAAATGACCTGGTCCGCCGCGAGGAAGAACAGGCTGGCCAGGATGACCAGCACCAGAACCATAATCGTGGAAATCACGATCTCGCTCCGGCCCGGCCAGGTGACCTTGCTGACTTCCGAGCGAACCTGCTGGAGAAACTGGACTGGGTTCGTGCGGGCCATGGGCAAATCTACTTCGTATCTTGGTGCAAAACCAAAGGCCGCGCAGGAATCCCGCACGGCTAGAGCGGGCTATCTAGAGGCTTTGCCAGAGGAATGCAACAGGCTTGGCAGTCGAATTGCCGCTCCGAACCCTGCCCATTTCCGATCACATGTAAAGCATAAGTGCAAAAGCGGGGCGAATCCCTCTTGCGCCCCCGCAATGCATGTCGTTGGATAGATTGTGCCCGGAATGTGGCAAAGCTCGTGGAGGGAGCAATGTCGTTCGAGGTCCTTGCCTGCCAATTGATGCATTTTGGTCCCCATGCAACCATTTCAGGTCGCATCACTGGGGTCGTGCGCGTGCGGATTCGCGAACAGTTCCAAGGCAATGTCACCGAGTATGGACTTGATCTCCCCGTGCGGGCCGATTGCGGCAAGGTTCCGCATGAAAAAGTGCGCACCGCTTTGCTCACCCACGCGGCTCACCAGCTTAACAAGCTCAAGGCCAGGCACAGCGACCCTCTGCCCGTAGCAGCCGAATAATCCGTAACGATCCGGCTGCGCTTCGTGGCAGCATCTCCTGTCGCCCGGAACCGGCAACCAGAACGCGAGCAGCCCGGAAACCTTTTAGGCATTCGCACGTTCTTGGAATTGCAGGACTTGCCTCCTGCGACCTCCAACGTCAGTCCCCGGATCCCATGCACTCCCTACCCCTGCCGGGGACTGGCTTTTTAATTACATGCCTTCTGGTTCGGTCAGGCGAATGCCCCAATTGCAAGCATCCGGCAAACGTCGGAAGTCGCAGGCGCTCGGAGCGTGAACACAAGCGTCCTCAATCCGTTAGTCGGCTGATTCATCACCACCAACACGGCGTCAAACAAGCAATGATCATGCTTGGAGGGCGTGAGAGACGCATGCAGAAAAAGTCATCCGCATAGTCTCGCGGATCCGCTCACACGAGCCCAGCCCAATCGTGTGGCTCGCAGGCACTATCTCAGTGATGTCGAGAAAAAGCAGACCGCAGACAACATTGCAGCCATCGACCAACCACCTGCACCGGGCTGTCACCCGCCTCAAGAGTCAATCGGCTACCTGAAACTCCAAGCCATGCAGAAAGGCCTGGCAGGGGCTGGGGGACTCGAACCCACGACCCTCGGTTTTGGAGACCGATGCTCTACCAACTGAGCTAAACCCCTTCAGGCGACGCCGTATCTAATGGCAAAGCGCGGCGGACGCAAGAGCCCAATCGCCTATTGGACTATCGATTGGATCCGTACACTTAGGCAAAAGTGACTCAGCCAATCCGACTGTCGCGTGTGAGGCGTCGTCCATCGGGTTTTTAGCAGGTTTGCCTTTGAGCGCGTCGAGGACGCCGCTAGGTCGCCGCTTTCGAGACACCGTCGTCGAAAGGAACGGGCATGAATAAGCACAAGCGCCTTTGTTCGCCACCGCGAGGACTGGCTTGCACCAGCTACCCGAATTCGTCCCGCGAAGTAGGATGCGTTTGTGCCGTCTGTGGAAAATTAGGCTGCCACGTTTGACGGACTATTTTGCTTGGCCGGTCTCCGGCACGCACGCTCGGTCTGCGCCATTATCGTCAGCGTAATTCCAGACACGCCGCCGCTCGCAAAGGCGCTGGCATCAGTGACCCAGACATTGGGCTGGCTGCCCGCGCCGGTCCAGCCGCCCTTGACTGGCGGTTTAGATGTGAATCGAGGCTCGCTGGCATCCATCAGCGAAAAGTCGGTTTGTTCCTGCGCTGGATCGCCCTGGCCGAACTGCAGTACCAAACAATAATACCCTAACTTGGCTGACGCCGAGCTGATCGGTTCGATCACATTCGACGCGACATCAGCCGGCCTGATCAAGACGTATGCTCAGGGCATTTAGACCAGGGCGGACGAGGACCGCCTTAGGCTCGATCCACTCAGACCGATTTTGTAACGTCCGACCGCCTGATGTTCGCAGGGCTGTAGATATGGCGTTGAGCCCACCGTTTGTGAAGTTCGAATCGCGCTCTCGTGGCACCGCCGGTGGCACCTCAGGGCTCCGACGCAGATTTCAAAGAAATGAAAAACGTAAATCATCAAATATTTCAATGATTTGCGCAAAATTTTTAAGGTGAATTTTTGGAGCGGGTAGCGGGAATCCACCCAGAAAGCAATGTCCATAATAATCAATCCGTTAGTCAGACCTTCAGGTGCGATTCGGACAATTTGTAGGGCAACTTGTAGGGCTAATTGTAGGGCACATTGACATTCCCGTAGGGAACGTCTGGACACCACCACAGCCGTAAAACCAGCTCTTGAATACAGTGTGCGGCGCCCCGACCAGTTTTAACCTGATGTTGCGGCGCCAACCGATCGTTCGCAGCTTCACGCATCATAAACTTCACCCCAGCGTTAGGCGGGAGGATAGGCCGCTCCTTCGTCTTAGCCTGAACTGCGCGATCGTCGTCAGAGCAGAGGGGCCCGACGCCTGAATTAGGCGATCCTCAATCAAGCCATGACGACCAATGCCTTACCAGTACCTCACCGCGCGCACCCTCCCGCGCAGCGGGTTAGTCTACGGCCCCTACTCCGCCCTTCCGTCAAGCTTGGCTAATGACCACAATGGGGCCGAGGCTGTGTGAGAACTCCGCGCGGCTGGTGGCTCAGCTTGTTTTGCGGCGTCATCGGCTCCCTTCATCCTGCTATCGCCTTGAGCGTGGCGGTAACGCCGGCAACGGCGATGGCGCGCTTGATGTTGTAAGCCAGGATTGTCAGGCTGGTTTCGGTGGCCACGTTCTTGAGGCCGCGCGTCCGGAAGTGGGTGGCGCCCATCCAGCCCTTGATGGTGCCAAAGACGTGTTCGACCGTGCAGCGGCGGATGGCCATCGCTTCAGGCATCACTTCGAACCTGCGCTCCATCTCATCGAGCACAGCCTCATGCTCCCATCGCCGGATGCGCTTCTCCTTACCAGCCGTGCATAGAGGACGCGATGCGCAATCACCGCAGGCTTTCTGGTTGTAGTAGACGCTGATGAGCTTGCCCGCCTCAACAGTGGAATGGTGCTTCTGGAGATGTTGGCCGGCCGGGCAGCGATAGGTGTTCGTCTCTGGTTCATAAACGAACATTGCCTTGCCCCAATAGCCACGCGCCTGAGCGGGTGACGTATCGGGCTTGGGCACCATCGGGACGATGCCAGCTTGGGCGCAGGAGCGAATTTGCTCGCCCTCATAATATCCGCGATCGGCAAGGGCAATCATCTGGGGCCCACCAACCTCGGTCTGCGCGGCCTTGGCCATCTCCAGCAAGTGTGAGCGATCATGACCGCGGTTCGTCACCTCATTGGCAACGACGATATGATGCTTGGTATCGACCGCAGCCTGGACGTTGTAGCCGACCACACCGCGATGGTCGCTCCCGGTTGCCATGGCACGAGCATCGGGATCGGTGAGCGAGATCTGCCCGTCGGGCGCAGCTTCCAACTGCCGGCCAATCTCCTCAAGTTCCCCGAGGCGCCCACGCAGCGCCGTCAATCGCTCGGTCAGACGGTCGATGCGCGGCGTAGCTGGGCCAATCTCGGCGCTGTCGGCTTCTTCGAGCTCGGCCAGATAGCGCGCGATGCTCTCTTCCACATGAGCTTTGCGGCGCGCCAGCTTGCCCTTGGTGTAGTTCTTCTCGTGCGTGTTTACGGCGCGCAGCCTGGACCCATCAATCGCGACCATGCTGCCGCCAACAAGTCCAAGCGCGCGACAGATGGCAACGAAGCGCTGACACGCGATCTGGATCGCCCCAGGGTTGTCATGGCGGAAGTCGGCGATGGTCTTGAAGTCGGGGACCAGCTTGCCGGTCAACCACATCACCTCGATGTTGCGGCCCGCTTCGCGCTCCAACTTCCGGCTCGAGGTCAGTTGATGCAGATAGCCGTAGACGTAGAGCTTGAGCATGGTGCCCGGCGCATATCCGGGTCTGCCGGTTGCGGCAGGCTGCACACGGGCAAAGCCGAGATCGGTTAAATCCAGCTCATCGACAAAAGCATCGATCACGCGAACCGCGTTGTCGGGGGAAACATAGTCTTCAAGACGCGCTGGCAGAAAACTCGCCTGGTCACGGTCTGCACCTTCAACGAAACGTCCCATATGGCACCTCCGAAGCAGTGCCAAATCATAACATATTCAGGGGTTTTCACACAGCCTCGGGCCGCTAGCGGTCTGTCGGCTCTTGGTCATGGTTGTTGGATTTCGGACCTGACAGAACTCACTGCAGAGCGCGAATCCTAACCCATCCTGCGACAATGAGCAGTCCTGCTCACTGCGCATCCACAAGTTCCCAACAACCTGCTCAACTAGGTCAGAGGCGTCCTGACAGATGGCTGCAGTGCAGCAGCCATTTGGCACGGAACGCCCTCAACCTCGCGCATTTCGACCGATCAGCGAGGCTACGCCACACTTCCCCATTCGGCGCCCCAACGCTGAACCGAACGACCCGGCGAAACCTCAAAATATTCCCGGGCGGGCGGCATATAGTCGGCCTTGCGGAGGGGTTCTTGATCTCGTCGTTGGAGACACCGCGGCGCAGACCGCGGCGGGTCGGATCGGGAACCGGCACAGCCGACAGATGCCGCTTGGTTTACGGGTGCTGAGGATTGGTGAAGATTGAATTGCGGGGGCCTATCTCGACGATTTCGCCCAGATACATAACCGCCACCCGATGGCTGCTCCTCTCCACTACTGCCATGTCATGCGAGATGAACATGTAGGAGAGGCCGTATTCTTCCTGCAGGTCCAGCATCAGGTTGATGACCTGAGCTTTCACCGACACATCGAGCGCCGACACGGATTCGTCCGCAACGATAACCTTCGGCCCCAAGGCGAGCGCACGCGCAATGCAGACGCGCTGCCGCTGGCCACCAGAAAACTGACGCGGCAGGCGGTTGGCCATGCTGGGGGAAAGTCCAGCCTGATCGAGCAAACGGGCAACCTTTTCCTGGGCCTCGGCGGCTGTGCCCAGCTTGTGCGTCAGGAACGGCTCGGCAATAAGCCTGCCCGACTGTCCTGCGCGGGCTGAGGCTGGCGAAAGGATCCTGGAAGTTCATCTGAATTTCGCGCCGGGCCGCGCGCAGCTCTTCTCCGTGAAGTTTGCCAATGTCTCGCCCGCCAATCAGCACTTCACCGGATGTCGGCTTGATCAGATGCATGAGCGGACGTCCGGTCGTTGACTTGCCACAACGGGATTCTCCGACAACGGCCAGCGCTTCTCCCGCCATCAGGTCGAACGATACATTCTGGACAGCATGGACGCGGCCGCTGACCTTGCCGAAAAGGCCCGATCTGATGTCAAAGCGGGTCGTCAGATTGCGCACCTGAAGCAGCGGCTTCTCGGTCGGCACAACCGTGTCCGACCGATCCACTTCGTTCAGCGGTTGACCGGTTGTGGTATCTATGGGCGTAAACTTGCGCGGTAGGCTCTGACCCGCCATGAACCCCAGGCGTGGCACTGCGTTGAGCAGCATGCGCGTATAGGGGTGGGTGCCCTCTCCCTTGAGCATCACCGCCGTGCGTTCGGCGATTTCGGCAACACACCCATGTCGTGGGTGATGAACATAACGGCCATGCCTTCTTCATCCTGGAGCTGCTTGATGAGCTCCAGGATCCGGGACTGAATGGTCACATCGAGGGCCGTCGTTGGGTCGTCGGCAATCAGGATGCGCGGACGACAAGCAAGTGCCATGGCAATCATGGCACGCTGACGCATGCCGCCGGAAAAGTTGTGCGGATAGTCCTTGAATCGCGATGCAGCCGCCGGGATGCGCACCTTTTCAAGCAAACGGACAGCCTCGGCCTCGGCCTCGCCTTGCGACACCAGCCGTCCGTCGCGGCGGTGACTTCTTGGAATCGTAGGCGTATGCCAACAACTACACCTCAGATGCGTGCTTGACCATGAAGCGCCAAGTGGGATCTGAGCGGACAAGAGACTGGGGCATGAGTGCACCGGTATGGCCGACGACCTTGCCAGCCACGTCGTGAGCCTGCTGAAGTGCTTCCGTCACTTTTGCTCCGGTGAGGAACGCGGCTAAATAGGCGCCGTTGAAACTGTCGCCAGCCCCAGTAGCATCGACAACCTTGGTGTGGGGCGAGGGAGCGAGCCTTGCTTGATGGTCGCAAGTCGTGGCGAAAGCGGTTCCGGCGCCGTTTTTCACGACCACGTGGCCGCAACCCGCATCGAGGTATCTCGCCGCAGTAACCTCAAGTGACGGATCACCGAAAAGAACCGTCTCGTCGCCCCATGTTGGGAATGCGAAGTCAGCGATCGCCGCTACCTGCATGATCGTATCGCGAGCGTCCTGTTCCGAATCCCATAACCCCATCCTTATATTGGGATCGAACGCGACTATCATCTTCCGGGAGGCCTTGGCGGACGCAATACAATCTATCAGGGTGCGCCTCGCCTGCGGCGCAAGGATCGCCAGGCTGATGCCAGAAAAATAGACTACGTCGGCACCGTTCAACGCGTTGATTAAATGTGGGGGGTCATCTGCCAAAAGGCGGGCTGCTGACTGGCCGCGCCAGTATGTGAAGCGCCGATCACCTTCAGCCTGGTGGATGAGGTAGAGGCCGGGTCGCCTGTCTGGCACCTCACGCACAAAGCGAGTGCCGATGTTGTTCTCGTTGAGAAATGCCCTTATGCGGTCCGAATAAACGTCAGTACCCAGACCGGTATAATACTCGACCTGCCACTGAGCGGGTAAACGCGCGCGGGCATACCAAGCCGTATTCAGCGTGTCTCCAGCAAAGCCAAGGCGATACCGATCATCGCCGGCCTCGGACATTTCGACCATGCACTCGCCGATGCTGACGAAAAGCATCCTGTCGCTCCAAATTATAAAAAGGCTGGCGATGCGGGCCCGAAGTAACCGAGCCGACATTGAGATCAATCCACTGGAGACAATCAGTGATTGCCGCGAATGAACCTAGCAGCGCGCTCCGCAATCATGATCGCGGTGGCGTTGGTATTGGCCGATACCAGACGAGGCATGATGGAGTTGTCAGCGATACGCAGACCATCGACGCCACGAACACGAAGTTCGGTATCGACCACGGAACGCTCATCACTGCCCATCCGACAGGTACCGGCGGGGTGGTAACCCGTCCTAGCCTGCGCACGTACGAAGTCTTCTAGTTCGGCGTCGGTGGAGGTCTTTGAACCCGGGAAATGCTCGCGGGATAAGAAACCGCTGAGAGCGCTCTGTTCCATGATCTTCCGACCAAGTTTCACAGCGTCGACGGTTTTCTGCAGGTCTTCTGGCGCGGAAAGGTAATTTGGGTCGATGATAGGTCCAGAATCCGCCTTGCCCGACACCTTCACGGTGCCGCGAGACTTCGGTCTCACGAGGTAGGCATTGAGAGTGCAGCCATTTCCGGTCGGCACCTCGGGGATGCCAGCTTCGACGCCAGCACCGGCAAGAAAGTGGAACTGGACGTCCGGATAAGGATCATCACGATCCACCCACCAGAACGCACCGCCTTCGACGACGTTCGAGGTCACCGGACCACTTCGGAACGCTGCAAACTGCAGGCCGGCCCAAGCCATCCAATGCGGCTTTTTGAACTTGTCGTAGCTGTTAGGCCCGTTGAGCTCGTGAATCAGGAATACATCGAGATGGTCCTGGAGATTGGCGCCGGCCTCGGGCGCGTCGTAGAGGACTTCTACGCCGGCGTCCTTCAGCCACCCCGCGGGGCCGATGCCGGACTTCTGGAGAAGATGTGGGGTACCGATCGCACCTGACGTGATGATCGTCTCGCGCGTTGCCTTGATGCGTGACAGCGTTCCGCCCTGACGAACCTCTACACCAATCGCACGTCGCCCCTCGAAGAGCACGCGCGTGACGTGGGCGTCGGTAAAAACCTTGAGATTAGCTCTGTTTTCGACAGGGTGCAGGTAGGCGTTGGCGGTGCTCGAGCGCTTACCCGCTCGGTTGGTAACCTGATAGAGCCCACAGCCTGCTGGGTCGCCCGAGTTGAAGTCGCTGTTGTACGGCATCCCAGCTTGCTGGCACGCCTTGATCCAGGCTCTGGTCAAGGGATGGGTATAGGCCTGATCAGATACTTGAAGCGGCCCGTCGGTACCATGCATCGGCTCGGACAGGCGATCGTTGTTCTCGGCATCCTTGAAGACGGGAAGGACGTCGGAAAAGCCCCAACCGTGACAACCATAAACATCGCGCCAATCATCATAGTCGCGGGGGATGCCGCGCATATAAACCTGTGCGTTCACCGAGCTGCCACCCCCTAAGACGCGTGGTTGGGTAAAGGGGGTGACCATACCGCCCTGGTGCTCTTGAGGCGCAGTCTGAAAACCCCACGTAAACGCGGGACCCGTGGTCTTGTAGTAGGTGACGGGCAGGTGGAGATAGATGCTGCTGTCTCGCGAGCCCGCCTCGATCAGAACGACCTTCACGGTGGGATCTTCACTCAAGCGTGTTGCAAGCACGCAGCCGGCAGAGCCTCCGCCAACGATGACGAAGTCAGCCTCGGTCGACGTGTGGTTCAGTGCTGCGCTCAATCTCTTTTCACCCACTTCAACAGTCCGACAGCTACCGCAACGGTGATGTCGTTCTGGTTTTTAGCCTCGATGTTTGCGGTCGTGCGACGACGTTCGGTGTCCACGTCCGTGATGGTGTATGTCAGGGTGACAGTGTCACCGAAGAAGACCGGCGCTGTGAACCGGATCTTGTCGTAGCCGAGCGCGACTGGCGTCTCGCCTTTTGAGTGGCTGTCTTTGGCCTGCGCCACCATCATGGTGGACAGCGTGGACATGAATCCCACCAGAAGAGCGCCATGAGCGATACGCTGTCCAAAAGCGGACTTGTTCATTAGCGCTTCGTTCACGTGCACCGGGGCGAGGTCGCCGGTAATCCCGGCAAATAGGTAAACGTCGGTCTCGCTGACCGTCTTACTGAAGGTGACCGCGTCACCGACCGAGAGGTAGAAGTCGCTCATAATAGGCCTTGTTGACAATCGGCAGGGTGCAGGCCGCAAGCCCTGAAGAAGGACTCTCAGCCTGCGGGTTTGCGTGATCAGAAGCCCTTGCCCAGCCACTCGTCTACATTCGAGGCAGCAATGGTATTAGACTCGAGGATGATTTCCGGATTTCCGTCATATCCACCTTCGGCGCATACCTTGTAGGCGTATTGAATGCCTTCAGGCGCAACATAGGGGAAAGTGAAGGTCGCGAAGAGCCTGCCGTCCTTGATAGCCTGGATAGCGTTGTTCTGGCCATCCAAACCAGTCACCATGATTTCATCCTGGCGCCCGGCAGCTTCGATCGCTGCAATAGCACCAAGCGCCATCTCGTCATTGTGAGCGTACACCCCCTGGATTTCGCCAGGTCCGAAGCGTTGCAGCGTATCTTCCATGAACTTCGTCGCGTTCTCACGGAGGAAGTCTGCGTTCTGGGTCGCGATGATTTTCATTTCCGGATAAGTGGTGATGACCTGCTCGAAGCCACGCTTGCGTTCGTCTGCAGCAGATGCGCCAGCGGTTCCCTCGATCTGAACGATGTTACCTTTCTCGCCGAGCTCGTCGGCGAAAAACTGACCGGCCAGCGCCGCAATCGGTTCGTTTTGCGCGGTGATGTATACCGTGACATCGGTGTTGACCTTGCGGTCGAGAGCGACCACCGGAATGCCGGCGTCCATTACGTCCTGCACGATCGGGGTCAACGCCTGAGCCGTGAGCGGGCTGATCATCAGGACGTCGATTCCCTGAGCCATAAGGCTTTCCACGTCAGCAACCTGCTTGCCCGAGTCGTTCTGGCCGTCGGTTACGATAAGTTCAACGTTCGGCAGGTTCTCCTCTGCCCACCGCTGATTGCCCTCGACCATAGCAACGCGCCAAGGATGGTTCATAGTTCCCTGTGAGAACCCGATCTTGCAGGACGCCGAAAGATCGACGCCATCAAGGATGCCCTGCTGGGCGGTTGCCGAGGTGGTAGCGATGGTGCTAGCCAGCAGCGCCACGCTTAGTCCCAGCAGCGACAGTTTCTTGGTATTCATAGTCTCCTCCATGTTTAAGACTTGAGCGTCAATCGCTCCGCTATCGCCGCCGACGGAAGACCTCCATCGACACGGCGATAATAATGATCGCCCCTTTCACCATCTGCTGAGTGAAGGGCGAAATCCCAATAAGATTCATGATGTTGGCAAGGATTGCCAAGATGGCGGCACCGATAACGGTGCCCAAGACCCCACCCTGGCCGCCGAAGAGGCTCGTGCCGCCAATTACAGCGATGGCAATGGCTTCCAGTTCGAGCCCAGTACCGGCTGTCGGCTCGCCAACTGTCAGGCGAGATACGAAAATCAGGGCCGTCAAAGCCGCGAGGAAGCCGGAAATAGAATAGACTCCGATTTTGGTGAGCTCAACGTTTATGCCTGACAGGTGAGCTGCTTCAGCGTTGCTGCCCACAGCGTAGACATTGCGTCCAAACGGCGTGAACCGGAGTATGAAGAGAGAGAAAACGGCGACCACGATAAATATCCACACGGCAACCGGCAGCCCGAAAGCAGAACCGCGACCGATCCAGGCAAAATCGGCGGCGGAATTGGCCACGTCTATCGGACGGCCGTCGGCAAGGGTGAGCGCGAGCCCGCGGAGTATCACCATCGTGCCGAGAGTCATGATGAAGGGCGGAATGCGAACCAGCGTGATCCCAATGCCGTTGATCAGGCCGAACAGAAGGCCGAGACCGAGACCTGCGAGGATCACCACCGGCACGCCGAGGCCGGCATTCAAAAGGGTGGCGGTTACGACTGAGACGACGGCGACGATGGAGCCGACTGAAAGGTCGATGCCGGCGGTCAGGATAACGAAGGTCAGACCGATACTGACGATGCCGTATAGTGCAACCTGGCGCAGCACATTGACCAGGTTGAACGGATTGAGAAAGGCCTCCGAGATTAAAGACGCAGTCAACGCGAGCAAAAGTAATACTAGGAAAAGCCCGGTGATGCCGGCGCGTTTGCGTACAAACTCGAAGATACCGTTACGAGTGGCGTGCGCTCGGGTCGCAGACGCGCCCAGTTCATTGGCCATCTTTTAACTCCAATTCTTGGGTGGCGTAGGGATGCGCCACAGCGAGGAAGCAAAATGTTCTATTGCCGAGGCGAGACCCACGACTGACCCAGCCGGAACGGCCCATTTCGCGGCAGCGCGGGCCGCCGGCGAAGAGTCCGGCATTGAGGCACTGTGTCCTGACCAGAGGAACATAGACACGTCGTTGTCGCTGTCGCCGGCGGTCGCGACCGCCGTTGAAGCGATGCCTTCTGATTCACAGAATGCCTCGAGGGCCTGCCCTTTCGAGACACCGGCGGCCATGATCTCGAGATAGTTTGCGTGCGAGTAGACGCCCTCGAGCGTTGGTGGAAGACCTAAGCGGAGCTCTTCAAGGTATTGGATCCTGTCGGGTTCAGAGATGACGAGCAACTTGAAGACAGGCTCGGCAATCTTGGAGAATTCCGTCGGAAACACCGGTTCTCCTGTGTGTTCCAGCTCGTTCTCAAACCAGGGGTTGGGAGAGCCGATATATACCCCAGCCTCGGTATACGCCCCCACGGCCAAGCTCAAGGATTTGGCCAGCTCCCAGACGCGCACGAGGTCTGATTTGTGCACCGTGTGAACAGTTGAAGATGCTCTGGTCCAAGCCCCACCTGCGCGTTGGAGGACGAGCGCGCCACCGAAGCAGATCGCATAATCGACTTCGCCGAGGTCTCTGAGGACGACTTTCAAAGCGGCAGGCCCGCGAGCCGTCGCAAGCATGACCATTATGCCGTTTGTCCTGACATGCTGAATGGCAGTCCGCACCTCGGGCAAGAGCCTGTAGTCCCGGGTGAGCAGCGTGCCGTCGACATCAGTGGCCAATAGGAAGGGGGGGGTACTTCCTCCGTCCTCTGGCCTACCACTGTCAAAGGGTTGAATGACGTCCATGTCAGGCTTCCACCATCTCGGAGCCGGTGGCTGCCATCATGATCCGCTCTTCGGTCATCGCTTCGCGACTGAGCTCCTGGACCACTTCACCGTTGCGCATGACATAAGTTCGGTCGCAGAGACCGATGATCTCAGGTAGCTCGGACGACACCATCACGATGCCGACGCACTCGCGATCAGCGAGGTCAGCCAGAACCTGATAGATCTCTCTCTTGGCCCCGATATCGACGCCGCGAGTTGGCTCATCGATCAGGAGCACGCGGCATTCGGCGTTGAGCAGCTTGGCGAGCACACACTTTTGCTGATTGCCGCCGCTGAGATTGCCGACGATCTCGTCCTTGTTTGGCGTCTTGATGCGAAGGCGCGACATGTACCGCTGCGCGAGCTCTTTCTCTTTAGGGCCGGCCAGTACCCCGCCAGTGGTCGCATTGGACAGCTTGGCAATGGAAATGTTGAATCCGACACTTTGATCGACAAATAGCCCCTGCTTGCGACGGTCCTCAGGAACCAGGCCCACACGACGGGACAGGCCCTTGCGCGGCGATGAAAACAGGCTTCGGAACCCAAGGCCGTTGAAGTGGCTGGCCCGAGCCTCGTCGGCGCCGGCAATGGCCCGCAACAACTCGCTTCGACCCGCACCAGCAAGGCCACAAACCCCAACAATCTCCCCTTCGCGGACGTAAATGCTCGCATCCTTGAGAACGCGGTTGGAGAGACCGGCCACCTCAAGCAGTGTCTCGCCAGCAGATGACTGCCGACTGGGATAGACGTCAGAAAGCTCGCGTCCGACCATCATGCGAACGAGCTCATTTCGGTCGAGCTCCTTGGTCGCTTTCACGCCTACGACCTTGCCGTCACGCATGACCTGGGTCCGGTTGCTGATCGCGAACACTTCCTCAAGGCGGTGCGAGATGTAGATGAAGGACATGCCTTCAGACGAGAGACGCCGAATGATAGCGAAGAGCTTTTCAAGTTCCGCGTCACCCAGCACCGCTGAAGGCTCGTCCAGAACGAGAATTTTGGCGTTCTGCGACAGGGCCTTGGCGATCTCCACGATCTGCCGATAGGCCACACTCAGGGTTTCAACCGTGGTGGTCGGGTCGATGTCGAAGCCCAGACGCTCGATAATGGCCCCTGCATCGGCCCGGGCTTTAGCCCAGTCGATCGTGCCAAGAGGCGTCCTGGGCATGCGACCAAGGTAGATGTTCTCAGCGACCGTAAGGTGCGGGGCGAGCAACAACTCCTGGTAGATGATCGCCACGCCCATGCGCATCATCAGCAATGGCGACGTGTAGTCGACCCTGGTGCCAAATAGGCTGATCTCGCCCTCGTCAGCCTTGTAGGCACCCGAGAGGATTTTCATCAGGGTGCTTTTGCCGGCACCATTCTCACCCACCAGCGCGAGGACCTCACCCCGATCGAGCGAAATGTTCACGCCATCCAAGGCGGTGACGCCAGGGAAGCGCTTCGTGATGTTGGTCATCGAAAGTGCGGAAGCCGATTGGGTCGCCATCATTGCATTCTTTCCGGTCGTACTCGCATTCAGTATTGGCAGCCTCGCAGCCAGTCCCGCAGCGCCGACGACGGCGCCAGGGAGGGGATAGCGCCGCCGCCGGCCTGCAGGCTGCGCCACCTTGCCATCTCGCTTTGGTCGAGAGGCTGGCAAGGCGGCGGAAGCCCGCCTTGGCCTACGTGGTCGAAAGACGCTGCTGCAGGCGCATCAGAGCCTTCAGGTAGTAGTAGTCGCCGTACATCGCGGACTCATCGATCCCGAGGCCGTGCGGCAGATCCGCCGTCGAATGCAGCAGCAAACCACCTTCGTCCTGGTCGTTGGCGCAGGTGTCGAAGAGCGCGTAGAGGAGCCGGGAAGCTGTATCCAGGTACGATCGGTTACCCGTCACATCGTAGAGCTTGATCAAGCCGAAACTGGCGATCGCGCCGGCGGATGCATCCTTGTACGGCAGGTCGTCGGGAGCCTGGAAATCCCACGGCGGCACACCGTCGCCTGGAAGCTGATCCAGGAAATACGCCGCGGCACATTCGCTGGCCTTCAGATATTCATCGTCCTTGAGCATGCCCGCCAGCATTGCGAACCCAGCAATGGCCCAAGCCTGGCCACGAGCCCAAGTCGTTTCCGGCGCATGGCCCTGATAGGTGTCACCGGCGATAGGCTCGCCGGTTCCCGGGGCGAAGCGGAACATGTGGTAGACCGAGCCATTGTCGCGCACGATGTGCCGGAGGGTTTTGCCAGCCTGCCCACGGACGACATCCAGAAGCTCGGGCTCAGCACCCTGATCGACCGCCCAGACGATCAATGGAAGGTTCATGAGGGTGTCGACTAGGACGTTCCCACTCCAGTCCTCTCCACCGAAGAAACCCCAACCCGGAATATAGCCGGCCTCGGGAATATACTGACCGGCCAAAGCCCGCGCTGCCTGGATAGCGGCGAGCCTGTACTGCTCATTGCCCTTCAGCTGCCAGCCCTTGATTGCGCTGGGCACAAACATGAAGCCAAGATCGTGATTGTTGCTGTCGTCGGCCCGCGGAAGAAGACGGTCGGTGAAGTGGATCGCACGCTCCAACGTGGCGGCGTCGCCGCTGCGTTCGTAGGCGAGCCAGAGAAGCCCAGCCCAAAAGCCGCCAGTCCACACACCGTCAGGCGTGAACTTCCACTGCTTCTTCTCAGTGATGTGCGGGAAATCCACCACCACTCCATCGATCTTCTGAACGCGACGCACAGCCTGGTCGATCGCTTCGGATACCCAAGCTCGGTCTGTTTCAGCCACGGGGTTCAAATTGGTTTTGGACAAGAGCCGACCTCGCAAGTTTCCAGAAAACGATTTCTTTAGGTGACACTGATATGACGAAGGCTTGTTGTCAATAGCCTTGTTCTGCGCTGAAAACAGGAATTTTATAGGCAAAGAGAAAGTAAGAAACCGATTTCTTGCAGGCTTATGGAGTCGCTACGAAATCCGCGCCACGTTCTGCAATCATGATCGTTGCGGCGTTTGTATTTCCGCTCACCACAGTCGGCATAATCGATGCATCAACAACGCGTAGCCCCTCAAGGCCACGTACCCGAAGTCGATCATCAACTACCGCCATTGAGTCATTCCCCATCTTGCAGGTGCCGGAGAGGTGGTAATTGGAATCCACGTGCTGACGGATCCAATCCTCGATCTCATCGTCAGAATTGATGTTGGGACCCGGCGCGTACTCGGAGGCACGGTAAGGATCGAACGCGGATTGCGCGAATATCTTGCGCCCAATCTTCACCCCCTCCCGCATCGTATGGAGGTCGATCTCGCGCTCGAAATAACGGGGGTCAATTTCCGGCGCTGCCATCGGATCCGAGGAGCGGATCATCACAGCACCCCGACTCTCCGGACGCTGCAAAGTGAAAACGACCATGTAGCCGTGCTCTGGCACGATCTTGCGGCCACTATCCTCGTACATCAGCATGGTCATGAAGTATTGCAGGTCGGGCGCAACTAGCCCCGGGCGCGACCGAACAAACGCCATCACTTCGAGACCGTTATTCGCGGCAGGACCGCCGCCGGTGATCAGATACTGGCCCAGCGCCCTCGCCTTGGCGAAGAGAGACACATTGGAATAGTAGCTAATCGGAACCGAGGACCGCTGCTTGACGCCGCCGATGCCAGGATGGTCCTGGAGATTTCGCCCCACGCCCGGAAGGTCGTGAACGACTGGGATCCCCAAGTCTTGAAGGTGCGCCGGATCACCGACCCCAGACAGTTGCAAGAGCTGTGGCGAATTCACAGCGCCGCCGCAGAGGATAACCTCGCGGGTCGCCCGAATCCGACGCGTTGTTCCGCGACTGACGTACTCGACCGCAACCGCCTTCTTCCCGTCGAAAATGACTTTAGTGGCATGTGACTTGGTGAGAACGCGCAGGTTGGGACGGGACAGTGCTGGCCACAGGAACGCGCGCGAGCTGCTCCAGCGCTTATTCTCGGCCATGGTGCTATCGGTCGGCCCCACGCCCTCCTGATCACCGCCGCCATTGAAATCCTGGTTGTCCTCGAGACCATACTGCCGGCAGGCGTCATAGAATGCCTTGGCGTACGGATGAACGACACCCCTGCGCGTCACCCGCAATGGGCCAGAATGCCCCCGAGCCGACCCACCATTCGCTTCAAACGATTCCGACTTCTTGAAGTACGGCAGGCAATCCTCGAACGACCACCCCCGGTTTCCAAGTTGAGCCCAGTGATCAAAATCAGACCGATCGCCTCGCACGTAAACCATGCCGTTGACCGAGCTCGAACCGCCAAGCACCTTGCCGCGGGGCGAATGAATTTTGCGACCGCCAAGATTGTGCTGAGGAGCCGTCGCATAGCCCCAGTCAACCTCGCCAGTTTCCATAAGCTGCAAGAAGCCCGCAGGCATGCTGATAAAGATACTGCGGTCATTGCCGCCGGCCTCCAGCAACGCAACTTTAGTGTTGGGATTTTCTGACAGACGCCCCGCCATTACGCAGCCGGCAGACCCAGCGCCCACGACGATGAAGTCAACTACGTCTTCAGTCATACCAATTCCTCCTGTTGACCCTCCCTTGCTAGCGGTTTGAGAAATCGATTTCTAGTGGCTCGCGATCATTTTTTCGCGCATTTCTCATACAACGTAAGCATAATGGCGCGCCGGGTTGTCCAATTGCCGTTTTGCTGGTAATCGTTTTCTCAAATTATCGCGTCACCATTCGAGGAGGAAAAGTGACACAGCCACAATTGGTGGAGACAGAGGTGCGTTCCGACGGAATCGCCATACTCACCCTGAGCAATCCCCCTCTAAATCTGAACACCCTGACGACCCTGGATCAACTGGTCGAAACTTGCGGTCGCCTGGCCGCTGACGACAAGGTTCGGGTTGTCATTATTACCGGTGCCGGCGATCGCGCGTTTTGTGCGGGGTCCGATATCAAGGAATTCGCTGACGTTCGCGACCAGGTAGTCGACAAGAAGCTATCGAAAGAAAACACCGCCTTCACCGCCATCGAGCAGCTCCCGATGCCAGTGATCGCCGCATTAAACGGTACAACTCTTGGCGGCGGAGCCGAGATAGCTCTCGCGTGCGATCTCCGGATCATCGACGAGAAAGCCAAGATCGGATTTCCCGAAGTTAAGCTGGGAGTCTTCCCGGGTAGCGGGGGCGTCTTCCGTCTCCCTCGCCTTGTTGGCCCATCCGTAGCCATGGAGTTGCTCTACACTGGCGATCTCGTCGACGCCAGCTACGCGTTGGGTGTGGGCCTCGTGAACCGGATTGCCCCGGCCGGCAACACCCTAGAGGCCGCGCTTGCACTTGCCAGCGCTATCGCAAAGGGCCCCGCCCTCGCCCTTTCTCTCATCAAGGCGGGTGTTCGCGACTCCCTGTTGCAGGACACCAGGGCCGCCACAGACCGGACTCTCGCCGACAGCCATGCTGTCTTCACAGGCCCCGACATCGAGGAGGGCATCGATGCCTTCTTCGCCAAACGCAAACCCGAATTCACCGCACCAAGGAGACCCCGCCAATGACCGCACCCCTTTCAGGAGTCCGTGTCTTGAGCCTGACGCACTATCTGCAGGGTCCTTCCTGCGTCCAATACCTTGCCGACCTTGGCGCCGACGTCATCAAGGTCGAGCGGATCGGCGGCGCCTATGAAAGGCATTGGTCTGGCGCAAAAGCCTATCTCGACGACCAGAGCGTTTTCTTCCTAATGGCCGGCCGCAATCAGCGGAGCGTGGAGATCGACCTGAGCACGCCCGAGGGAAGCGATGCCCTCTGGAAGCTAATCGAGTCAGCCGACGTTCTGGTCGAGAATTTCCGTGCCGGCACCCTCGATCGGCGAGGGTACTCCTACGAAGAGGTCAAGAAGCGCAACCCCCGGATCGTTTACTGCTCACTGACGGGCTACGGGTCGACGGGTCCCGCCAAGTCAAAGCCTGGTCAGGATCTCTTGATCCAGTCTCTGAGTGGCCTCGCCATGCTCACTGGGCGAGCTGAGGATCCGCCGATGCCCGTCGGCACTGCAATCGTGGATCAGCACGCTGCGACCCTAGGAGCCCTCGGCATTCTGGCAGCTCTCTTGCAGCGCAATGCCACTGGTGAAGGCGTCAAGGTGGATAGCAACTTGCTCTCTGCGGCCCTCAATCTGCAGCTTGAACCGCTGAATTATCACCTCAATGGTGCAAAGCTCTGGGATCGTAGCGCCTCGGGCGTCGGCTCCCGCTTTCACCAGGCGCCCTACGGCACGTATCAAACCTCCGACGGCTGGCTGACCATGTCGCTGTCGGATGGGGCAACACTGGCAAAAGCCTTCGAGGACGAAAAGTTCGCGTCCTGGACTCGCGACGATCAGTTCGATCACCGCGAGGAGGTCAATTCCCGCGTCGTCGAGCACATGAAAACCAAGACAACCGCCCAATGGCAGGAAATCTTTGAAGGCCATGGCGTCTGGTACGCCGCGGTGCGCGAATACGATGAGGTCTTGGCGGATCCTCAGGTCGCTGCAAACCAGTCTGTTATCGAATATGACGACCCCGAAGTCGGTCGCGTTCGCGTTCTTGCTCACCCGGTCCAGTATGACGGCAAGGTGCCGGGGCTGACACGTCGCCCCCCTGCCCCCGGCGAACACACCGGAGAAGTCCTTCGGGAACTCGGGTATTCTGACGGCGACCTTGAATCACTTCGCGCCAACAATTCCATCGGGCCGGATCGGAATTCGGTGCGCTTCGACCGGGCTTCGTCAGCGCCGGCGTCGTCCTACAGTCGCAAGAAGGCTTGAGACAATCAGGTCAAACAGAAAGGGCGCCGCGGTTATCCGCGGCGCCCTCTTCTTTTACGAAATCCAGTGGTTCCGCTTGCCGATGCCGACGTGAACCGACTTCACCTCTGTGTACTCCTCGACGCCCGTGAGGCCCGCCTCACGACCGACGCCAGACTGGCGGTAGCCGCCGAGCGGCTGCCCAGGACCGCCCGCGATGGTGGTGTTGATCCAGGTGCGCCCACCGTTGACGCGACGGATCATGCCCAGCGCCTTGTCGATGTTCTTCGTCCAGATGCTGGCGGCCAAACCATACGGGGAATCGTTGGCAATCTGCACCGCTTCATCCTCGGTGCGGAAAGTCAGCGCACTCAGAACCGGGCCGAAAATTTCCTCTTGAGCCACACGCATATTGTTTTTGATGCCAACAAGAAGCGCAGGACGAAGGAAGCGGCCGCCCTCGGTGATGTTCAGACGCTCGCCGCCGAAAGCGATTTGACCACCTTCTTCCTGAGCGAGGGTGAGGTAGCTCTCGATCTTGTCGCGGTGCTGGGTCGAGACGACTGCACCCATTTGGCTCGCTTCGTCAAAGCTGTCGCCAATGCGAACGCGCTTCAGCTTCTCTGCCAATAGGGCAACGAACTCATCATGGACCTTTTCTTCGACGACCAGTCGGCTACCGCTGACGCAGCACTGTCCAGCATTGAAGCAAAGCCCAAACGCCACGCCATCGGCTGCATCTTCCAGGTCGGAGTCAGCAAAAACGATCTGGGGGTTTTTGCCACCGAGTTCCAAGCTGGTCTTTTTGAAGTTCGTCGTGCTCGCACGGACGATAGCTTCGCCGGTACGGGTGGAGCCGGTGAAGCTGATGACGTCAATATCGCGGTGCTCGGCCAAGGCCTGTCCAACTACAGGGCCGGTACCGGTAACCACATTGTAGACGCCGTCAGGAAGGCCGGCTTCCCGGAGAATATCGGCGAGAGCCAGCGTTGTGTAGGACGTCATCTCCGACGGCTTCACGACGACCGAATTTCCCGACGCCAGGATGTACGGAATGCGCTCTGAGAGGACGATGAAAGGGAAATTCCAGGGGTTGATGAGACCCACGACCCCGACTGGCTCGCGGATCACCAGACCGAATAGATCATCGCCATAGGTATTGAAGGTTTGGCCGTGAAGCGTCTGGGCGAGACCGGCGCAATATTCGTAGTGACCCGCGCCGTCGTTGATTTCGGCGCGAGCCTGCGAGATTGGCTTGCCTGCTTCAAGCGTTTCCCAATAGGCGAGCTCTTCGGCCCGTTCGCGAATGAGGTATGCGGCTTTCACCAGAATGCGGGCACGATCTGCGCCCGGCATGCGGGACCACGAACCTCGCTCGAATACGCCACGGGCCGCTGCGACGGCATCGTTGACATCGTCAACGGTGCCAAGCGCCACTTCTGAGACGTCGACGCCGTAGCCTGGGCTCGACCGCGGGAGATACTCCATGTTGGCGCGTTCAGTGTATTGGCCATTGATGAAAAGACCGAGCCTTTTGGGTTGCTGCGGCGGGCCGGAAAGCCTCGAGAATTCGTTCATGGTGAACTCCAATCGATTGTCGGTTTGGGTTAGTGGTGTGTGGCGCGAAGCAGGTCGGCGCCCTTTTCTCCGATCATGATCGTCGGAGCGTTCGTGTTCCCGCTGGGCAAGACAGGCATCACCGAGCTGTCGATGACGCGCAGCCCCTCGACACCCCGGACCCTGAGCCTCGAGTCGACGACGGCGGCATCGTCCGACCCCATTTTACAGGTGCCGACCGGGTGATAGTCGCAGCAAGCATATTGGCGGACGTAGTCCATGATCTCCGCATCGGTCTGCGCCGCACTGCCTGGCAGCCGCTCATGTTCGAGTACGGCCCCCATGGCTGGTTGAGCGAGGATCGAGCGGATCTTTCTGACCGAAGCGATGGCCATCTCACGATCGTAGGGATCAGCAAGGTAGTTCGGATCGATGAGCGGATCGTCGCCCGCTATCCCTGACCGAAGACGCACAGACCCCCGGCTCTTCGGCCGCAGGAAGGTGGAATTGACTGTGAAGCCGTGCCCCTCAATCTGGGTCTGGCCGCCACGCACGACGGTCGCGGGCGCAACGTGAATTTGCAGGTTTGGGCGCGTCTCGCCTGGAGTGGTCGCGAAGCACGCCCCCTCAACAATTACGGCGGCGGCCGGACCGCTTCGGAAAAGCATCCATTGGATGCCGTGAGGAATTGATCGCGGAAACTTGTCCTGTCCGTCGTAACCAAGCCGATCTCGTGTCTGCAGGTGAACGTTCGTGCAGACATGATCCTGCAAGTTCTTTCCGACGCCTGGGAGGTCGTGCACCGGATTAATGCCAAGCGATTTCAGCTCGGTCGCCGAACCTATTCCTGACAGCATCAAAAGTTTGGGGGAGTTGATCGCACCAGCGGAGACTACAACCTCTCGCCCTGCCTTAACAAAACTCCTCTTGCCACCAGATAGGTATTCCACCCCAGCGGCGCGCTTTCCTTCGAATACGATCCTAGACACCTGGGCGCCGGTGACGACCCTCAGATTGGGGCGACCCTTTGCGGGCCTTAGAAACGAGACGGCCGAAGACCGGCGGCGCCCGCTACGACATGTCACCTGATAGAAGCCGGTGCCGTATTGGGTCTCGCCATTGAAGTCTGAGTTGAAGGGAAGACCCTCTTCCTGAGCTGCCTTCACGAAAGCCCGGGAAATAGCGTGAGGTGACAGCTGATCCGAAACCCACAGCGGCCCGCCTGTGCCGTGGTAATGATTGACCAGCCTGTCGTTGTCTTCCGATCGAACGAAATAGGGTAGGACGTCCTCGTAGGACCACCCCTCGTTGCCCATCGCGGCCCAGCCGTCATAGTCTTCCTTCTGACAGCGGATATAGACCATGGCGTTGATTGAGCTGGACCCGCCCAAGGTTCGACCCTGCGGATACCAGACCTCTCGATTGTCGAGGTGCTTTTGCGGTACAGTGTGAAAGCGCCAATTAACGCCCTTCCCGAAGAGCTTCCCGAGCCCGCCGGGGATGTGGATCATGGGATGCCAATCTCTTGAGCCCGCCTCAAGCAGAAGAACACGGGTTCTGCCATCCTCGCTCAACCTGTTTGCGAGCACGCAACCCGCCGAACCGCCACCGACGACTATGAAGTCCCACTGGATATCCAATCCGACCCTCCCAGCTTGCGAAATCGTTTTCTTCGCAACTTCAGGAAGAAAACCCCGCAATTCAGTCAAAACAATGTTCGTGATAGAGCTTTTAAGAAATCGTTCTCTCAGATATGCTCGAAATGGTCAACCGCTTCTGCGTTGTCATCGGCAGTTCGGCAGATTCCGGCGAGATTGACGCCGAACGACGAAGCGATTGGTCTGGAAACCGATTTCTTGGCCCTTGCGCGCGCGGCTTTAGAACCATAGTGATCAATCTCGACGCGGAGAACATCATGCCCTCCACCAAGCTGGCGAATTCCGAAGCCAAGATTGTCAAATTGAAGGACGTCGCGCTACGCGCCGGATGTTCGCTGGCGACAGCATCTCGAGCCTTGAACGGAAACCCGACGGTAGGGGAAGTTGAACGCGAGCGCGTGCTGGCAGCAGCGGCGCAGCTCGGTTACGTGCCAAACAATTCTGCCCGCGCGCTCCGTGCTCAGACAAAGCACCTCGTAGGGGTAATCATCCCCACCCTCGACCACGCCATTTACGCCAAGATGGTCGACGGCCTTCAAGACCGCCTCGCGCAGGCGGGGACGTCCGTCATCATCAACACTTCGGGATACGATTTAGAGCGCGAGCGCAGCCAAGCCCGCCTCTTGGTTGCACGTGGAGTCGAGGCCATCATCCTTGTTGGCGCAGAGCACCAAACGCAGACCGTTGAGACACTTGCGCGCGCAGGTGTGTCTCAGATTTTGACATACACTGACACGCCAGGCGATGCGAGCGGTGCGGTTGGTTTTGACAACTATGCATCAGGCATATCGGCCGCGAAGTATCTGCTCGAATTGGGACACCGCCGCTTCGGCATGATCGCCGGTCTCACTCAGCACAACGACCGAGCCCGGCTCCGCCGCGACGGCTATCTCGATGCAATCATGGAGGCTGGGATTAGCCGCGATAATGTCGTTGTTCTGGAAGCCCCCTATTCGATAGATGCTGGCGGCGCAGCCATGCGCTCGCTTATGCAGACGCACCCCCGCCCAACCGCCGTGTTCTGCGGCAGCGATATTTTGGCGGTAGGTGCAGTCAAGTACTGCGGGCCCGCGGGAATAAGCGTTCCCAAAGATGTATCGATCATCGGTTTCGACAATCTCGAAATCGCGCATGTCGTTGAGCCGGAACTCACCACCATCGACGTGCCCGCTAGGGAGATGGGCCAGATGGCCGCCGAGGCCCTCATCGAATTCAAGAAATCGGGCGAAAAAGGCATCGTCAAAACGCTGCAGACACGCCTGCTTATCAGACAGAGCACAGGCCCAGCGCCCGACTAGAGCGGAATCCTATCAGTCTGCATCGTATCCAGCGGCAGCGAAGTAGTTGGCGCATTCTTTTGGCGTGAAGGTTTCAACCAGATTTCCAATCCTGTTCCAGAGTGCATCGACGGTTCGCTCGGCGGCTTTGCGCAGCATGGCCTTGAGTTTGGAAAAGGCGTTCTCGATCGGATTGAAGTTGGGGCTGTAGGGCGGCAGGAACTTGAGCGATGCGCCGACTGCCTCAATCAATTCGCAGGTTCGTGTCCCCTTGTGGCTGGAAAGATTGTCCATGATGACGATGTCTCCAGGCCGTAGTTCAGGTACGAGAACCTGCTCGACATAGGCTTCAAACGCGATACGGTTGATCGGCCCGTTGAGAACAAAGGGAGAGATCATGCCGCGCAGGGTCAGCGCACCGACGAAGGTGGTTGTGCGCCAGTGACCATGAGGCGTGCCGGCCCGCAGTCGTTCCCCTCGAGGCGCCCGCCCATGAGTGCGAACCATGTTTGTCTTCGCCCATGTTTCATCGATGAACACAAGCCGGGCCGGATCCAGATCAAGCTGGCCCTCAAACCAGTCTTGCCGTTGCCTCAGGATATCGGGTCGGTCCTGCTCGGTTGCATGGAGCGTCTTTTTTTTCGCGTGATGGCGTGGCGCACGAAGAAGCGTTGGATCGTACCGAAACCGAAGCGGTGGCCGCGTTCACCAAGCGCTTGACGCAACTCCTCGATGGTGATGTCGGGCGTTTCCTCCAACAGCGACAGGATCAGCGCCTTGCAGGCATCGATACGCCCCGACCGTCGATCGCCGCCCAGTGCCTTTGGCAGAGGCGCTCCCTGTTCGCGTTCACGCGCCCTCCAGCGGCTCACACTTGCCGCGCTCACCTCAAAACGTTCAGCAGCCTGCCGATGACTGAGCCCGCCAGCTACAGCAGCAAGAACACGCGTCCTGAGATCGAGCGAGAGAGCTTTCGACATGTTCGCCGGCCTCCTCGCCCCGGCAAACACGATGAATCAGAAACCAAATGATTTGGAAACCCGAACCGATTCATTCAGCTCGGGTTCCGCTCTAGGGCGAATCCTCACATGCGACCAATGTCTAAGAAATCGTTTTCTTGACTCCTGCCACTTTTACCTCCAACCCTAGAGCAATCGTTTTCTAGGAGGAGGCAAACGGTGTTGCGAATTGGGATACTGGGAGCATCGCGTATAGTCCCTTGGGCTCTTGCGGAGCCGGCTGCGCGTCGCGACGATATTAGGCTGCTTGCTATAGCAGCAAGAAGGGCTGGATCAGCCCAACCACTTGCCTCTCAGTATGGCATTGAACGCGTCTACGACAGCTACGACGACGTCATTGCCGATCCTGACATTGACCTGATCTACAATCCACTTCCGCCGCACCTGCATGCCGAGTGGTCCATCAAGGCCCTGGACGCAGGGAAGCATGTTCTCTGCGAAAAGCCTTTCGCCATGAATGCGGACGAAGCGCGGCGCATGAACGAGGCCGCGAAGAGGAGTGGCCGGCGAATTATCGAGGCATTTCATGACCGATACCACCCCGTCTTTCTACATCTTCAGCAGCAGGTGAATGCCGGGCGGGTCGGGAAAGTTCGAAACCTCGACGCGATCTTCAATCACACCATTCCGCGCATCGAAGGCGAATTTCGACGGATAGCGTCAATGGGTGGTGGCGCCCTCATGGACCTCGGCTGCTACCCCATACATTGGTGCCGATCCCTCACGGGGGAGGAACCCACGGTGACCGATGTCGATGCGGTCTTGGACCCCGCCGGATACGACGAGGAGGTCGTTGCTACCCTGCGGTTTCCTTCCGACGTCGAAGCCCGCATTGAGTGTAGGATGACCGACGGATGGCAGTATTACGCACGCTTCACCATCGAAGGCGACCGCGGCACGATCATTGCCGAGAATAGCCTTTTGCCCCATCGCGGCCACACGATCATCGAGACCGTCGATGGAATACCTCGTCAATACACGATCGGCGGCGGGACCACCTTTGACTACCAGTTGGCGGCGGTTGTTTCAGCTTTGGCTGAGGGAAGTGCACTGCCTACGGAGGGCACCGATCCGGTAGGGAACATGGCCACCATCGATGCGATCTACGCACAAGCAAGCCTGGCTCGGTAGGAGGGCGACATGGCAATGATTGTTATCACGGGCGCCGAGCAAGGCCTCGGCCTCGAACTCACCCGCCTTTATGCGGAGGAAGGTCACCACGTCGTGGCGGGCTGTCTCAATCCCAATACCCCTGCGATCAGGGCTCTTGGCGAGCAGCATGAACAAATCTCGATTTTCGCTCTCGACGTCACCCGCGACGGTTCGGTGGCGGCATTCGCTGATAGGTTTGACGGAAAGGTCGTCGATGTCTTGATAAACAACGCCGGCGTTCACTTTAGGAAGTGGTCCGTGCCGGAGCGCGTTTCGTTTGAAGATTGGGAGACCACCCTCCGAGTGAACACCCTCGGACCTGCTCGGGTTTCTTTTGCCCTTCGTACCAGTCTTGCCCTGGCAGGGACGAGCAAGCTTGTCACTATCTCGAGCGATTGGGGGTCGGTATCAAACCATCCTGGCACCGCCTACGATTACTGCTCCTCGAAGGCGGCGGTGAATAGCCTAATGCGTGGATTGGCGATGAACTGGTCGTCGCAAGGCGTTTGCGTCCTCATGGTCCATCCCGGTTGGATGCGCACCACCATGGGAGGATCTGACGCACCAATGCTGGCAGGGGAAGCAGCGTTCAAGGTCAAGAGCACGATCGAGAACGCAACCGCCGCCGACAACGGTCGATACTTGAATACCGATGGTGAGAACATGCCGTGGTGATGGAGATGGGCGCGCATCTGCCCGTCGGGTTGTTGAAGCCCCCTGCCCTGCAATCTTCCGCGTCAGCGCCTTAAGCGGGGCCGCTTGCGGTCTGTCAGCTGTTGGTCCCAGACAACTTCAAGCAGACGTTCTACAGATGATGAATGGCGCGACCTGCGCATGGGGTGCAGTCAAGGACCATGCGGACTTTCAGCGATGCGCACAGCGAACTGGCAGTCAGCGCGGTAGCCTGCTGAGCTGTGGCCCATTGATAACTGATGCCATGCGATCACTTGGACGCGAAGATGATTGAAGCCAGGCCGTGAAGGCCTGTGGCGGCATTCAGGCGGCGGCCTGAGCCTGAAGGCCAGGCTGATCTAGATGACGCCGAGCACCAATGCGTGTGCGCCGATCCACCAGGTCAGGACCAGCGCTCCAAGGAAGGGGCTGACAAACAGCAGGCCGCCATACAGAATCGACACGATGGCACCCAGGATCAGCAACCAGCGTCCGTGGCTGGTCTTGAGGCAAATCGCCGTTCCCAGCATCACGGCTCCCGACATCAATGCCCAGGCTGCCATGATGAAGACGAAGGCCAGTATGCTGATATCGGGCCAGATTGCCGCGGCTACGCCGATCGCTATTCCGACCAGGCCGTTGAGGAGAAGCAAGGCCCAGCGCTCTTGCCTGCGGGCGCCGCGAACGGCCTGCGCGATGCTGAGGGCACCGTCCAGGATGGCAAAGGCGGCGAACACGGCCACCAGCGCGAGTATCGTCGCTCCGGGGAGGACAAAGGCACCGATGCCGAAGAGGATGGCGAGCACACCGCGCAGCGCGACGATCCACCAATTGCCTGCAAGCATCAAGTTCCTGGCATCCGACAGAGCCGCGTCGCCCAATTTGAACCAGGTCATTTGACCCTCCACTGGCAGGATTTGTGGATTGAGAGGCGCCGTTCGCGGGACAGCAGGGTTCCGGTCTTCTTCGTGCGGCGCCAACGGCTCTATTCTTCCGGGATGAGGCTCCCGATAAATCCACGCGGGCGGATCGCTGGCAGGAAAGGACTCGTCGCTGGCCTCGTCGATCGGGTCGTTTGCTTCTCCCCGAGTGGTGCCGCGCAGGCCATGCTCACCGTGTTGTGGCGCGCGCCCCGATGATTCTGGTGGGACTGTGGATGAGGACATGATCTTCACCTTTGGGGCGCGCGCCGGCTTCGGCGTCAGGGACTGACCACAATGCGATTGTCGACCTTGACGACGCCCGGCGCACGCCAGGCGGCACGCTCGGCCTCCTGCCGCTCAGCCCAGGATCGGACGGTGCCCTTCAGGGTCCCCACCTGCGCTTGCTGATCCTCGATGATGATCCGCTTGTCGGCGAAACGGTGCGGATGATGGCCGCGTCCATCGGTGCCGAAAGCGCCTATTGCCGGACCGCCAATGAGTTCTTCACGCAAGTCTCTGAATGGGGTCCCAGCCACATTCTGCTCGACCTGGTCATGCCCGGCATCGATGGTGTCGAGGTCATCCAGCGGCTGGCAGAGATGGGCTGCCAGGCGACGCTGATCATTGTCAGTGGCGTCGATCGCCGGGTGCTGGACGCCGCCCAGCGTTCGGCAAAACAGCATGAGCTCCCAATCGCGGGCGCCCTGTCCAAGCCGTTCAGCCGCAGCGCTCTTTCCACGTTGCTCGAGACGGGAAACGCCACGCCAAAGCTCAGACTGGTCATGCCGTCACCCAATTCGACACCGTCCAGCCAAGACCTGGCGCGCGCATTGTCGGAAGGCGAGATCGGCCCGGTTTTTCAGCCCAAGGTGAGATGCAGCGACGGCGGCTTGATCGGCTACGAGGCGCTGGCGCGCTGGACTCGCGGCGACACGCTCGTTTGCGGCCCTGATATATTCGTGCCCCTGGCGGAGCAGACCGGACAGGCCGCCAGGCTCAGCGAATACCGGTTCCTGCACCATGACGGCTATGCTCTCAGCATCATCGACCGCGGATCCGTCATTCGAGACGAGAGTGGCAGGGCGGTGCGGATGGTGGGCAGCATGCTCGATGTCACCCCGCGGCGTGAACTCGAAGGCCGCTTGCGGCAGGCGCAGAAACTCGAAGCCATGGGCCAACTCACAGGCGGTGTCGCGCACGACTTCAATAACCTCCTGACCGTCATACTGGGCAGTGCCGAGCTGCTCTGCGATGCGCTGGAGAGGGGTACGCAGCCGCACCTGCTGGCCGAAATGATCTCGACGGCCGCTCAAAGGGGGGCCGAGCTCACGAGCCGCCTTTTGGCCTTTGGGCGCAAACAGCCCCTGCAACCGCGCCTTCTCGACCTCGGCGACCTGATCGCCGGCATGGAAGCCATGTTGGTACGCACACTGGGCGAGCACATCGATGTCCAGGTCAGCCGGCCGGACGACTTATGGGCGGTCGAAATCGACCCGGCTCTGCTGGAAAGCGCTGTTCTCAACCTGGCCATCAACGCCCGCGACGCCATGGGCGATGGCGGCAGCCTTACGATCAGCATGGCCAACACGACCTTCGACACCATCCAGGCGGTTGCTGCCGATGTCGCGCCCGGGCAGTATGTGGTGCTGACTGTATCCGATACCGGCCACGGCATCGCCCCTGACCTGCTGTCCAAGGTCTTCGAGCCCTTTTTCACCACCAAGGAGATCGGCAAGGGATCGGGTCTGGGGCTGAGCATGGTCTATGGCTTCGTCAAGCAATCAGGCGGGCACATCCGGCTCCGGTCCGAGCTGGGCCACGGAACCTCGATCAGTCTCTATTTCCGCAAGTCCATGCAGGTCCTGACGGCATCGCCCGAGGACTCAGCGCGCCGGGCGCCCGAGGGCGGCAGCGAATTGATCCTGGTTGTCGAGGATGATGCCATGGTCCGCCGTCACGTCTCGGGCCTACTCGGAGGATTGGGCTATCGCGTCCTGGAGGCGACCGCCGCGACCCCGGCCATGGAACTGCTCGCGGCCAATCCCGACGTCACGCTGCTGTTCACCGACATTGTCATGCCCGGTGGCGTCAATGGCGCTGACCTCGCCAAAATGGCGCAGGGCTTGCGGCCCGACCTCAAGGTCCTGTTCACTTCTGGTTATACCGAGAACGCCATCGAATACGACGGCCGCGTCGATCCAGGCATCGAGCTGCTCGGCAAACCCTATAGCCGCGACCGGTTGGCAACCAGCCTGCGCAAGGTCTTGCGATAGCCTGAAATCTGGCGCGGCCGGCCGATGCCGATCGCGCTCAATGGCGAGAGCGATTGCCGGTGCGCCTCGTTTCGTGCGCAGGTTACGCCTTTGTGCCCACTTGATCTGCCCGCCCTGCCTCCTTATTCATGGCGGAGAGTTCTCAGGGCGGGGTGAAATTCCCCACCGGCGGTAATTGTGTCTTTGTGCACATCAGCCCGCGAGCGCCCATCCTTCGGGATGGGGTCAGCAGACCCGGTGTAATTCCGGGGCCGACGGTATAGTCCGGATGGAAGAGAACCAATGATTGTCGAAGCGCGCTTTCCTATCATCGGAGGGCGCGTGCTTGTCGTCATTTGCCCTGGAACTCGTCTGAATTGACGACGAGACGGGCATGAACAAAGACGCAGACATACTCAATCCCGAACTTTCGCCGCAGCTCATCCTGCACGCATTTTCTCGCGCGCTGGAACTGGCGAGGGCACATGAAGGAGCCACGGCGCCCAATCCGCCCGTCGGCTGCCTGTTGCTCGACCCCTATGGGCGGGAACTGGCCAGCGGGGCGCATCGGCGGGCCGGTCTGCCCCATGCCGAGGCCGAGGCCATCGCCCAGACCCATGCCGCTGGCCTGGCCGATAAAGTCCACACCGTCGTGGTGACGCTCGAGCCCTGCAATCACCACGGCCGCACGCCACCCTGTGCCGAGGCCATCCTGGCAACGGGTGCACGACAGGTATGGATCGCATGCCGCGATCCGAACCCCCAAGTGAAGGGGGGCGGCGCCGAACGCCTGCGCGCGGCCGGTCTCAGGGTAAATTTCCTCTCGGAGCTGGACCATCCATCCGCCCATTTCGTGTTGGCCGAGGCGGAACGCCTCATCGCACCGTTCGCAAAGCGCGTCCGGATGGGGTTGCCCTTCATCACGATCAAGCAGGCCATCTCGTCCCTAGGCAGCATGGTGCCCGCGGTCGGACAAAAGACCTTCACCAGCATCGCATCGCTGGAACTGGCACATAGGTTGCGGCGCCGGGCCGACGCCATTCTCACGGGTTCCGGGACGGTGCTAGCGGATGACCCGCTATTCACCGTGCGCCTGATCCCCGACCATCCGGACAAGCATCGCATGCTGGTTCTTCTGGACAGGCGTCGGCGCATTCCTGAGCTCTATATGGACGCTGCCCGACAACGTGGCTTTTCGGTGCATCTGGCCGATGACGTGCATGAAGCGCTGCAAACGATCGGCGCTGCCAAGGGCATGGAGGTGCTGGTCGAAGCCGGCCCGACCGTAACGACGCACATGCTGTCGGCAGGTCTCTGGGACGAGCACGTGCTGATCGAACAGGCCGCCAATGCTGATGGCACCGACCGGGTGACCGTTCGCTGCCAGCCGGCTCCCCAATCTTATTCACAAGGAAAGGAAAGAGATGTTCTCGGGCATCATTGAAAAACTGGCGGGGGTGAGAATGGCCGCGTCCCGCGGCGGGTCGCTGGAAATCGAACTCGACAGCGGCTGGCCGGACCTCGCGCTGGGTGAGAGCATCGCCGTCAATGGCGTGTGCCTGACGGTCACCCAGTTCGATGAAAACGGCCTTGCCCGCTTCTTCATCAGCCCCGAAACCCTGGCGCGCACCAATCTGGGTGGCTTGGCAGTGGGCCAATACGCCAATCTGGAGCGCGCGGTTACCCTCGACACGAGGCTCTCCGGCCATCTGGTGCAGGGCCATGTCGATGGGCTGGCGCAGCTGATCGAGCGGATCGAGGCCGACGGCGCCTATCGGCACGTCTTCCTGCTGCCCTCAGCCTTGGGACGCTATTGCGTCGAAAAGGGCTCCATCGCCCTCAACGGCATCAGCCTCACCATCAATGGCCTCGATGACCGGGACGACGGCATCGCGGTGCTCGTGACCATCATCCCGCACACCTGGGAGCACACCAACTTGAAAACCCTCGCCATCGGCGACGCCCTCAATGTCGAGGTCGACGTCATGGCCAAATATGTGGAGCGGCTATGCCTGCCCTATCTCAAGCCCTGACCCAGTTGCGCAATGGCGGCATGGTGATCCTGGTCGACGACGAAGATCGCGAGAACGAAGGCGACCTGGTCATTGCCGCCGAATTTGCGACGCCGGAGGCGATCAACTTCATGGCCCGTCATGGACGAGGCCTCATCTGCCTGGCGTTGACGGGCGAACAGGTGGACCGGCTCGGCCTACCCCCAATGGTGGCCAACAACCGGGCCCGCCGCTCGACCGCCTTCACCGTTTCCATCGAGGCCGTCGACGGGATCACCACCGGCATTTCCGCGCATGACCGGGCCCGGACGATCCAGGTTGCAGCGGCTCCCGACGTCCGTTCTGGCGACATCGCCTCTCCGGGCCATGTCTTTCCGCTGCGGGCCGCCGACAATGGCGTCCTGGCGCGCGATGGCCATACCGAGGGGGCGATCGACCTCATGCGACTGGCCGGGCTGCGGCCCGCGGGCGTCATCTGCGAGGTCATGCGGGACGATGGCGAAATGGCGCGACGGCCCGATCTCGAGGTCTTTGCCCGGGAGCACAAGCTGCCCATTCTCACTATCAGGGACATTATCGCCCATCGCCTCGCCAATGAAACACTGGTGGACGAAGTGGCGCGGTCCGAACTGCCCACCGAACACTCCCCGCTTCCCCTGGAGGTCCGCGCCTTTCGTAGCCGGCTGGACGGCACCGAGCATCTGGCGCTGCTCCGTAGTCCTTTGGGGCGTACACCGCTGGTGCGCCTGCATTCGGAATGCCTGACCGGGGACGCGCTCGGATCATTTCGATGCGATTGCGGGCCGCAACTGCAGGAGGCCCTGCGCCAGATCGCCACCGGTGACGGCGGCGCCCTGATCTACCTGCGCGGTCAGGAAGGCCGCGGCATTGGGCTTGCCAACAAGATCCGCGCCTATGCCCTGCAGGACCTGGGGCACGACACCGTCGAGGCCAATACCGCGCTGGGTTTTCTCGCCGATGCCCGCGACTACGGCATTGCCGGGCAGATCCTGCACTCGCTCGGTATCGACCGTCTGCGGCTGTTGTCGAACAATCCCGACAAAGCCCTGTCCCTCGAAAAATTCGGCATCCACGTCGCCGAGCGCGTGCCGCTCGAAATCCCGGCCAATCCCTATAACTGGCGCTATCTCGCGACCAAGCGGGACAAATTCGGCCACACCTTCACCCACCAGGACCATGAGAACCAGAATGCCTGAAAACGCACCCCGCCTTGCCATCGTCGTCAGCCAGTTTAACCTGGAGGTCACCCATGGGCTGCGCGATGGCGCACTAGCCTATCTCGCCGAGAATGGTGTTTCGGTCGCGCCGGACAACATCTATTCAGCGCCAGGCGCCTTCGAAATTCCGCTCATCGCCAGGCGGCTCGCGCAGTCCGGCTTCGACGGCGTCATTTGCCTGGGCTGTGTCATCAAGGGCGATACGGCCCATTTCGAATATATCAGTGAGGCCACCGCTCATGGCCTGATGCAGGCCGGGCTCGAAACAGGCAAGCCCATCACCTTCGGCATCCTGACCACCTATACCGACGAGCAGGCCATCCTGCGCAGCCGCAAGGACGAGCACAACAAGGGCCGCGAAGCCGCGGCTGCCTGCCTGGAAGCCCTTCGAGCACTCGACGCGATCGGCGACTAGCCTCTAGTATCGAGCGATGCGGCCCTGCCGTTCTTTAAAGTCGGCAGGGCCTGTTGACGGTTCGTTTTTGGACCATGGCCGTGCCCAGCAAGCGGCGCAGATCTTCTTTTCACGCCCGGCGGCAGATTTCGAGACCGTGCCGGTCCTGCAGACCGTGCAGTCATGGCAGGGGTTTCCCTTCCTAGCGCGTCTCTCGACGCGATTCGGCGTGCCGATCTTTGCGTCGCAGCGGCGTCCAGACCATGAGCATGGGCGAGGCCAAGGCCGGCGGTGGCCGGGGCCTCAGCGACATCATCTACGTCAAGCTGGGCCGCTCGATCATCGGCGAAGCTTTCCGGGCGCAGGCGAACTTGTGTTAGCAAGAGAGCTTTTGACCCCGGAAGGAAGGTCTTTTGCCGTGATGCTGGCCGTTGTCGCCAGTCCGCTCCTAGACGCATTCATCAAGGAGCGGACATTGAGCGAACGGACGTCCTGAGCGGATGGATAGCTCGGGAGCAGTGTCGTCGGTCACAGCTTAGCGCTGAAAAGAGGCAGTTCCTATCCGCGCCCGCGATAGGTCGGCACACCTGTCTCGGGAAGCCAGACATGTTGTGGTACAATGCCAGTCTGCCAGAACACATCGATTGGGATGCCACCACGCGGGTACCAGTACCCTCCGATCCGGAGCCATCGGGGCTCCAGCAGGCTCGTCAGCCGGCGTCCGATCGATACTGTGCAGTCCTCATGGAAGGCGCCGTGGTTGCGGAACGACGTCAGGTAGAGCTTGAGCGATTTGGACTCCACCAGCCAGTCGCCCGGAACATAGTCGATGACCAGATGGGCAAAATCTGGCTGACCTGTCACAGGGCACAGAGAAGTAAACTCCGGCACCGTAAACCGCGCGACATAGTCTGTATCGGCCTGTGGATTGGGCACGCGCTCCAGAATGGCGAGTTCGGGGCTGTCTGCCGCCTTGGTCTCACGACCAAGCTGCGTGACTTGAAGAGAGAAGTCGGTCATGCCAGTGCTCCAGCGAGTTGCCGTTCCTGCCGCTCATCATATGAGCGTAGCCAATAGATGAAGGGAATGGCGACCAGAACCATCAAGCCTTTGCCAACGATCTGCCCCCACATCAGCTCAATACTGCCGAATGCCAGCTGCAGGAAGATCAGGGTGTCGAGAAACAAGCCGACCATGCTCGAGGCGACGACAGCCAGCACCAGGCCTCGGCGCTGCAATGGAGTATAAACACCCAGGTCGGCCAGCTCTGAAACAAGAAACGCAACCACTGAGGCAAACACCAAAGCAGGCGGGGCGACCAGCACCGACAATATAGCCCCAAAGGCAATTGCAGTAATGGTCCAAGCCAGGCCGAGGCGCCGCTGCACCAGATCCCGCAGCACAAAGGCGAGTCCTGCCACCATGACACCGCTCGGCGCCAAAAGTCCCGGAGCGACGGGAATCAAGCATGGGCCATCGGGAGGGCAGACAGTTCCCACATTGCCGATCATCCAGTTGGCGAGTGGAACAGTTAAGGCGAAAGCGGCAAACAGGGCAAGGCCCTCGATCCGCCGCCGCGTATCAAGACGAGATAACATTGAGTTCTCCTGCGGTCAGGCAAAACAGACCTGCGCCGGATTGCGATAGCCGCAGCCAGCACCGGAGTGCAAGAGCCTGCGCCGGGAAAGGGAGATGCTGGTACTGCCAATATGGTGTCTTGAGAGACTCAAGACAGGCGGCGGGGCCTCCCGTCCCTTGTTGTGGCGGTCCTCGGTTACTTGATGAAGGACGAACGGCCTATCATAGCCCGCACTATGCGTTTATGGCCGTTTCCATCATTGACGTTTACTGGGGCTTTAGGAACCACCGGCGACGCTAGTCAGCCACCCTTCGCATTCCAGCGGTTCTCAAAAACCAGGTCCGCCAGCGGGATACGCATCCGCCATCCCTTCTGCTCTAGTTCAGGTGATGCGAAGAAGCTATCGACTCTGCCGACGCAAAGGTAAGCGACCAGCCGGATCGGCTCGGGGATATCCAAGACCACCTTGACCTCGTGCTCCTTGAGGATACTGACCCAGCCGACTCCCAGACCCTCTGCTCTGGCCGCCAGCCAGAGGTTCTGGACGGCACAGACCGTGCTGAACAGGTCCATGTCGGGCATGTGCGTGGCGCCCAAGACGACCGGGCCGCCGCGTGTGCCATCGCAGGTCACGCAGATATTGACCGGCGCGCTGGTGATTCCCTCAAGCTTGAGGGCCCGATAGGCGTCCTGACGATCCTGGGGGAACATCGATGCCGCTTCGTCATTGGCGCGCGCAAAGATTTCGGCAACCCGCCGCTTCTTCTCGGCATCGCGTATCACGAGGAAATTCCAGGGCTGCATGAAGCCCACGGAGGGCGCATGGTGTGCGGCATCCAGGATCCGCATCAGGACCTCGTCGCCCACTGCATCGGGCAGGAACTGGCCGCGCACATCCCGCCGGCTATAGATGGCGCGATAGACCGCTGCGCGCTCGGCGTCGGAAAATGGTCCGCCCGCGGCAAAGTGTGGTTGAAACGCAGGCTGATCGGTGGTGTCCGGCATGACATTGCCCCTGTTGAAAAAAACACAGGAGCTGGGGTCCAGCCAGCTTCAAGAGGTCATCTGGCCGGTCTTCTGACTTGGGATCATCCCCGGCGGACGCCTTCCCGGCTTGCGCCAGTGGCATATGCCCGACAGGTCCCCCGCACAGCGCTGGGCACGTCGCGGATTTCAACCGCGTTCCCGATTCTCCCGCCGAAGCGGGCACCAGACTCGGTGCGTATACCCCCCGAGCCGCGCTGTTGGCAAGGCGGAGTTGACGGGTTGACATTGGCATGACGATGCCGTCTTCTCGCGGACGTCCGAGGGGTGTCCAGGTTCGCAAGAGTCTGGTCTGAGATGGCTGAGAGGCCGAACCCTTTGAACCTGATCCGGGTAATGCCGGCGAAGGGACGGGATCGTATCCGCCACCAGAGCTGCGCCCGGGTTTCCGTTTTCACGAGAAAACATGGAGACCCATCGTGAACAAGACCATCAACGCCGAGGCGCTGAGCGCCAATGGCATATCCACCACACCGCTTTCCGCGTCGCGTAAGATCTATGCGAGCAGCCCGCTCGCCACCGATATCCGCGTGCCCTTTCGCGAGATCGCCATCGACGATCCCAACGCCCCGGCGTTTCGCGTTTACGACACGTCCGGCCCCTATACCGATCCGGCCATCGCCATAGATCTCAAGCGCGGCCTACCGCGCCTGCGCGGAAACTGGATTGCCGAGCGTGGCGACGCGGAACCCTATGCGGGCCGCGCCATCAGGCCCGAAGACGACGGCCATGTATCCCCGGAACGGGCCGTCGCGCATTTCCCCCTCGCCCATCAGCCGCTCCGCGGCAGGGCCGGGCGGCCGGTCACCCAACTGGACTATGCGCGCGCCGGCATCATCACCAAGGAGATGATTTTCGTCGCCGAGCGGGAGAATCTGGGGCGCCAGCAGATGTTGGAGGGCGCCGAGGCTCGCCTCGCCGATGGGAACAGTTTCGGCGCGGCCATTCCGCCTTTCATCACGCCGGAATTCGTGCGCGACGAGATCGCCCGCGGCCGGGCGATCATTCCGGCCAATATCAACCATCCCGAAATCGAGCCGATGGTGATCGGGCGCAATTTCCTGGTCAAGATCAACGCCAATATCGGCAATTCCGCCGTGTCGTCCTCAGTCGAGGAAGAGGTGGAAAAACTGGTCTGGGCCATCCGCTGGGGCGCCGACACGGTCATGGATCTCTCGACCGGCCGCAACATCCACGCCACCCGCGAATGGATCATCCGCAATTCGCCCGTCCCGATCGGCACGGTGCCGATCTACCAGGCGCTCGAAAAGGTCAACGGCAACCCCGCCAAGCTCGATTGGGACGTGTTCTCCGACACGCTCATCGAACAATGCGAGCAGGGTGTCGATTACTTCACCATCCATGCCGGCGTGCGCCTGGCCCATGTGCCGCTGACCGCCAGGCGCGTCACCGGCATTGTCTCGCGCGGCGGCTCCATCATGGCCGGCTGGTGCCTTGCCCACCACAGGGAAAGCTTCCTCTACGAACGCTTCGGCGACATCTGCGATATCATGGCCAGGTATGACGTGTCGTTTTCCCTGGGCGATGGCCTGCGCCCTGGCTCGATTGCCGATGCCAATGACGCAGCGCAGTTCGCCGAGCTCGAAACGCTGGGCGAGCTGACCAGGATCGCCTGGGACAAGGGTTGCCAGGTGATGATCGAAGGGCCGGGGCACGTCCCGATGCACAAGATCAAGGAGAATATGGACAAGCAGCTGCGCGAATGCGGCGAGGCTCCATTCTATACGCTGGGGCCCCTGACCACCGATATTGCGCCGGGCTATGACCACATCACCTCGGCTATCGGCGCCGGCATGATCGGCTGGTTCGGTACGGCCATGCTCTGCTACGTAACGCCCAAGGAACATCTGGGCCTGCCCAATCGCGATGACGTCAAGACCGGCATCATCACCTACAAGATCGCGGCGCATGCGGCCGATCTGGCCAAGGGACATCCGGCGGCGCAGTTGCGTGACGATGCGCTGTCAAAGGCCCGGTTTGAATTCCGCTGGCAAGACCAGTTCAACCTTTCGCTCGACCCCGATACGGCACGCAGCTTCCATGACGAGACCCTGCCCAAGGAGGCGCACAAGACCGCCCATTTCTGTTCGATGTGCGGGCCCAAATTCTGCTCGATGAAGATCACGCAGGATATCCGCGACATGGCCGCCCGCGAGGGTGGCATGGCGGAGAAGTCGCGCGAGTTCCTCGACCAGGGGGGGAAGGTCTATGTCCCGCTCGATTAGCCGCGCTCCCCTGCGGGCAACAGTGATCGGGGCAGGCGTCGCCGGGCTGACGACCGCCCTGACCTTGGCCGAGCGAGGCCTTGCGGTGGAGGTGTTCGACCGCAATGCGGGGCTCGGGCCGGGGAGCTGTTCCTGGCATGCCGGGGGCATGCTTGCGCCGTGGTGCGAAATGGCATCGAGCGAGGCCGTGGTCGGCCGTCTTGGCGCCCAATCCATTGACTGGTGGCGTGAACGCTTCCCCGCCACTGTGTCGAAAGGCACGCTGGTGGTTGCGCCTGGGCGCGACCTGGCGGAACTCGATCGCTTTGCCCAGCCCACCGAGCGGTACCGGTGGCTCAACGAGACCGAGATAGCTTCCCTGGAACCTGACCTGGCCGGTCGTTTCCGCAAAGGCCTCCACTTCCCCGGCGAAGCACATCTCGATCCGCGCCTCGCGCTGGCGGAGCTGGTGGAGCGGTTGGCAGCTCTGAGCGTCGCCATCCGGTTCGACACCGAACTCGAGCCCGCAGCGGCGCGGGGCGATCTGGTCTTTGATTGCCGGGGGCTTGGCGGGCGGATCGACATGCCAGCACTGCGCGGCGTTCGCGGGGAGATGGCGCTGATCCGCTCACGCAGTCTGTCGCTGTCCCGGCCGGTGCGCCTTTTGCATCCACGCCTGCCGATCTATCTGGTTCCGCGCGGCGAAGGCGTCTTCATGCTGGGTGCGACCATGCTCGAAAGCGAGGCACGGGGCCCGGTCAGCGTGCGCTCCATGCTCGACTTGCTGGGGGCTGCCTTCACCCTCCATCCGGCGCTGGGGGAGGCGGAAATTCTCGAGCTTGGGGCAGATCTCCGCCCTGCCCTTCCCGACAATCTTCCCCGGGTGGAGCGAACGGGACGCGTCATTCGCGTCAATGGCCTCTTCCGCCACGGCTTCCTGCTTGCCCCGGCCCTCGCGCGGATTGCCACCGGCGCGGCCTTTGCCCCCCATTTCGACACGGAGCTTCTGCATGCGAATTCGGCTTAACGGCGCCGAGAAGCAGCTTGCCGCCAGCCGCCTCGACGAGGCGCTTGATGCACTGGGCTACAAGGACGCGGTCATCGCCACCGCCGTTAACGGTCGGTTCGTGCCGGCGGCCCGGCGCGCGGACACGCAATTATACGATGGCGACAGTCTCGAAGTGCTCGCCCCTATGCAGGGAGGCTGAGGCATGGAGTTTTATGGTGTCACGCTGTCCTCCCGGCTGCTGCTGGGCACGGCCCGTTATCCCTCGCCCAAAATCCTCGAGGCGGCAGTGCGCGCCTCGGGGGCCGAAATCGTCACTGTGTCGCTCAGGCGCGAAGGCGGCGACCAGCGGGCCGGCCAGGCTTTCTGGTCGCTTATAGGCGAGCTGGGCCTCCGCGTCCTGCCCAATACGGCTGGCTGTCATTCGGTCAAGGAGGCCGTAACCACGGCCCACATGGCTCGCGAACTCTTCGGCACGACCTGGATCAAGCTCGAAGTGATCGGCGAGGCCGATACCCTCCAGCCCGATGTCTTCGGGCTGGTGGAAGCTGCACGTATCCTGGGCGAGGACGGGTTCGAGGTCTTTCCCTACACGACCGAAGACCTGGTCGTGGCCGAACGCCTGCTCGAGGGAGGCTGCCGAGTATTGATGCCCTGGGGCGCCCCGATCGGATCGGCGCGCGGGCTGAACAATCTCTTTGGCTTGCGCGCCCTGCGCGCCCACTTCCCCGATGTACCCCTGGTGATCGATGCCGGTCTCGGCCTGCCCTCGCATGCGGCAGCGGCGATGGAAATGGGCTATGACGCGGTGCTGCTCAATACTGCCGTCGCCGAGGCGGGTGACCCTGTCCGCATGGCCGAAGCCTTTGCCCTCGCCGTGGACGCGGGGCGGCTTGCCCATACCGCATCGCCCCTCGAGCCGCGCGACATGGCGGCGCCTTCGACCCCGGTCCTGGGCAAGGCAGTCCTCGCATGATGCTCGATCGCTTCTATCCCGTCGTGCCCGATGCGGATTGGGTCGAGCGTCTTCTGGCCTCGGGCGCAAAACTGATCCAGCTGCGGATCAAGGATTGTCCCGAACCCGCGCTGCGCGCTGAGATCGAGCAAGCTAGGGCCACATGCATGGCAGCGGGTGCGCAGCTCGTGATCAATGACCATTGGCAGGTGGCCATCGATACCGGGTGCGATTTCGTGCATCTGGGCCAGGAAGACCTCGCCGAGGCCGACATGGGGGCGCTGCGCCGCGCGGGGATACGCTTCGGCATCAGCACCCATGACCATGCCGAATTGGACAGAGCCCTGATTGAGTCCCCTGACTATGTGGCCCTGGGGCCCATCTATCCCACCCAGCTCAAAAAGATGCCCTGGGCGCCGCAGGGGCTGGCGCGGATCGCAGAATGGAAGCGCCTCGTGGGCGCGCGGCCGCTGGTGGCCATTGGCGGGCTGACCGTGGCGCGGGCCGAACTCTGCCTGGCGGCGGGCGCCGATTGCGTTGCGGTCGTTGGAGACATCGTGCGCCACCCCGACCCAGCCGGTCAGGCCGGTGCCTGGCTGGCAGCAACGAGGCTTTGACATGACCGATCGCTACATCCGCCAGATGACGCTGGCCGAAATCGGCGCCGATGGACAGGCGAAGCTGGCCGCTGCCAGCGTCCTCGTGGTTGGCGCCGGGGGCCTTGGTTCGACGGTCCTGCAAATCCTGGCCGGTGCCGGAATCGGCGAAATCGTCATCCTCGACCATGATCGTGTGGACGTCACCAATCTGCATCGGCAGCCGCTCTACGGCATGGACGATATCGGTGCGCCAAAGACGGAGGCGGCGCGAAAGGCGCTGCTTCGAGCCAATCCCGCAATCACCGTAACAGCCAGACCGGAGCGCCTGACGCCACACAATGCCGCCGCGCTCGTCGACAGGGCGACCGTCGTCATCGATGCGGCCGACAATTTCGCAGTGACCTATATCCTGTCCGACCGCTGCCGGGCTGCCGGCAAGCCATTGGTCAGTGCGTCGGTGCTTGGCTTCTCCGGTTATGTCGGCGCCTTTTGCGGCGGTGCGCCAAGTTATCGCGCGGTCTTTCCCGATGCGCCAGCGGTGGCCGGCAGTTGCGCCAGCGTCGGCGTGCTGGGGTCAGCCGTATCGATACTGGGGAGCCTCCAGGCCCATATGGCACTTCACGTGCTGCTCGACCTTAAGCCAGGCATATTAGGCCGGGTTGTCAGCTTCGACGGCCACACCCTGCAATTTGGCGGCTTCAGCTTTGCCGATAGTCCTGAGCCTCTGCACGCCACCCCGTTCATCGGGCTGGCAGACCTCGTGCCCGACGATATTGTCGTCGACCTGCGCGGCGTCGCTGAAGCGCCGACCCTGCCGCGAGCAGATGCGCTTCGTCTGGCCCCAACGGAAATTGACCAACTGGCATCGGCATATGGTGGTGCCCGCATCGTCCTCTGCTGCCGCAGCGGGCAGCGGGCTCTGCGCGCTGCGGGGCGGTTGCAGTCCATGGGCAGGCACAACCTGGCGCTGGTCGCGCTGGAAGGCGATCCGTCGTGATACCCGTTGCTTTGACCATTGCCGGTTCGGATTCGGGCGGCGGCGCCGGAATCCAGGCCGATCTCAAGGTCTTTGCCGCTTTTGACGTCTTCGGGACCAGCGCGATTACAGCGGTGACGGCGCAAAACAGCATGGGCGTGTCTGCGATACACTCGGTCCCTCCAACAGTTGTAGCGTCCCAGATCGAGGCGGCGTTCGCCGATCTGCCGGTGGCGTCTGTCAAGATCGGCATGCTCGGGAATGCCGAGGTCATTGACGCGGTCGCCGAGACCTTGAGCCGGCATGACGCCAACCGGATTGTCCTTGATCCGGTGCTGGTGGCAACCAGCGGCGCGCGCCTGCTCCCGGAGGAGGCTTTGGCCGCACTGGTCACTCTGCTGTTGCCGAGGACCCTCCTGCTCACCCCCAACCTGCCTGAGGCTGCGGCCTTGACTGGCTCGCCACTTGCCATGGACGAGACTGCGAGGATCGTTCAGGCCAGGGCCTTGCTGGCGATGGGGCCCAAGGCTGTGCTGATCAAAGGGGGACACGCTGTGGGACCGCGCAGTACGGACCTGCTCGTCGACGCCGACGGCGTGACACGCTTTTCAGCGCAGCGGCAAGGCGTGGGGGAGATTCATGGCGGGGGCTGCATGTTTTCCTCCGCGGTCGCAGGTGGCCTCGCCAGAGGCTGGCCACTGACCGCCTCGGTCAGCCAAGCCAAAGGCTTTATCTCGAGGGCCATAGCAGCGGCACCAAGCCAGGCCCTCGGCTCCGGTGCCCGGTTATTGCACCCGGCTCGGCGGCCTGGGAGGCGTCTTGGCCACAACGCCGCAGCCCCTTCGAGTTCCATTCACAAGTTGCCATTTCTGGCGTAGAGGGAAGACAGAGCAATCTCCGGTCGCAGCCTTACCCGGTCAAAACAAGGATCAACATTTTGAAAACTCTCGTCATCTGCTCCGGCGGATTGGACTCGGTTTCGCTCGCGCACAAGGTGGCGGCCGAGCAAACTCTCACAGGCCTCGTTTCGTTCGACTACGGACAGCGGCACAGCAAGGAACTCGGCTTTGCCGCGGCCTGCGCACAACGGCTTGGCGTCCCGCACCAGGTCATCGACATCCGTGACATCGGCCGCCAACTCAGCGGTTCCGCGCTCACCGACGATGTTGCCGTTCCCGACGGCCACTATGCCGAAGAATCGATGCGGATCACGGTGGTGCCCAATCGCAACGCCATCATGCTGGCGATAGCCTTCGGTGTCGCTGCGGCGCGACAGGACGAGGCAGTCGGCGTTGCCGTCCACGGCGGCGATCACTTCATCTATCCCGATTGCCGGCCTGATTTCATTGACGCCTTCCAGGCGATGCAGGACCGTGCGCTCGACGGCTATGCCAACGTCCGCCTTTACGCGCCGTTCGTAAACGTGTCCAAGGCCGACATCGTGACCGAGGGCGCACGGCATGCAACGCCCTTCGATCAGACCTGGTCCTGCTACAAGGGCGGGGAGATACATTGCGGACGTTGCGGCACCTGCGTCGAGCGTCGGGAAGCCTTCGACCTGGCCCGGCTGCCGGATCCAACACCCTATGCCGATGCCGACTTCTGGCGTGATGCCGTAGAGGCGAAACGCGCATGACGTTTCGCATCACCAAGGAATTCCATTTCTCGGCATCCCATCAGCTCGCGTCGCTTCCGCCTGACCACCAATGCGCTCGGCTGCATGGGCACAACTACATCGTGGAAGTCGAACTGACCGCCGATGAGCTGAATGAGCATGGCTTCGTGCGCGATTACCAGGACCTGTCAGTCCTCAAACGGCACATCGACGAGGCATTCGACCATCGCCATCTCAACGATGTGCTGGGCCATGATCGGGTCACTGCCGAATATCTCGCCCAATACTTCTATGACTGGTGCAAGCAGCGACTGCCCGAAGCCTCTGCCGTACGCGTCAGCGAGACCGCCAAAACCTGGGCGGAGTACAGGCCGTGAGCGCCGTGGAGCCGCCCGGTATCCGCATCAGTGAGATCTTCGGGCCGACGATTCAGGGCGAAGGCGTATTGATCGGCCAGCCGACCGTGTTCGTGCGAACCGGTGGATGCGACTACCGTTGCGCCTGGTGCGACAGCCTGCATGCCGTAGACAGTCGCTTCCGTGACGACTGGCGGCCAATGTCGATAGAGCAGATCTGGGCACAGGTCCGGGTCCTGTCGGGCGGCGAGCCGCTGATGGTGTCGCTGTCCGGCGGCAATCCCGCGATCCAGCCGCTGGGCGACCTGATCGCACGCGGCCACCAGGACGGCTATCGCTTCGCCCTGGAAACGCAGGGTTCGATGGCCCGGGACTGGTTCTCGATGCTGGACGTCCTGGTGCTGAGCCCCAAGCCGCCGTCAAGCCGGATGAGCGTCGACAGGGCACAATTCGAGGCTTGCCTCGACGCCGCGCAAGGCAAGCCGCTGACGGTGCTCAAGTTGGTGGTTTTCGGCGATGCGGATTATGACTTTGCTCGAGACGTCGCAGCCCGCTATCCGCACCTGCCGACCTATCTCCAGCCGGGCAACCACACGCCGCCCTCGGCCGATGCGGTGGACGGCCCCGTAGACATCGATGGCGTCATGCAGCGCATGGAATGGCTGGTGGACAAGGTTACTCAAGACCGATGGTTCCAGGCGCGGGTATTGCCACAGCTTCACGTGCTGCTCTGGGGCAATAAGCGCGGCGTCTAGGGATTTGCAAACAAGTCTGTCCAAGCATGCGAGGATTCAACGTGTCGGCATACGGGTTCGAGTCGCCTGACCATGCGCGACATACAGGTATTACGCGATGCCAGGAAGCGGATCGCGATGCTCACAGCGTACGACCACGTCATGGCAGGTCTGCTCAGCCAATCCGGCATCGACATGATCTGGGTCGGAATGGCAGCTATCGGGACGTCGCAAACGCGGTCTGAATGACCGCTGTGGTGAAGGGTTTCGGGCGCTGTTTGGCGTACGAAAGCCCCCCATGCAGGAACCCGCGGTCCGCATGCGCCGGGCTATGGGGTTTTCTGATTTGGCGTGGTCGGGCGGCGGCCGTGAGCCGCAGCATATGGCGTGGTGCGCCTGCCTGTTGAATGCCGTTCGAACTGCATCCGGGCATCAACGACGACGGCGTCGGTGAGATTGGCGTGCATGATCATGGTCACTGTGGCGCCTGGCACGAACCATCCCGTCGGCCCACGATGTGGCGCGGCCGTTTGAACGAGCGGATCATGCCGGGTCATGGATGGTCTCCCGGGTTGGAGGTCGCGCGGTCGGCGGGCCCCGCGGCTGGCACCATGCAGCGAAGGTCTCGATGATCATCATGGTGCCGCCGCAGCAGGGACAAGGCGGGCACGGGTCCGGGGCGGCCTCGGCGGCCGGCGGTTCGTCCGGCACCGGTGCCACCCCCAACATGTCCCGGGCCTGGGCGAGACAGTCCTTGCGGGCGGAACCGGCGAGCAGGCCGTAGTGCCGGATGCGGTGGAAGCCGCGCGGCAGGATGTGGATCAGGAAGCGGCGGATGAACTCCTCGGCGGCCAGGGTCATGACCTGCTGCCTTTCGGCGCCGGAGCAGCGATAGTTCTTGTAGCGGAAGGTGACCTCATTGCCGTCGAAGGCGATGAGGCGGCTGTTCGAGATGGCGACCCGGTGGGTATAGCGCGAGAGATAGGCGAGCACCGCCTCAGGCCCGGCAAAGGGCGCTTTGGCATAGACCACCCAGCGCTTCTTGCGGACCGGGGCGATGTGGCGGGCGAAGGCCCGGCGGTCGTTGAGCCCTGCCATCTTGCCGAAGAAGACGAGCTTTCCGGCATTATGCAGATCAAGCAGCCGGGTGAGGAACAGGCGGCGGAACAGCGCGCCGAGCACCCGCACCGGCAGCAGGAAGGCCGGGCGCGACGAGATCCACCGCCCATCCTGTGTGAGGCCGCCACCCGGCACGATCATGTGGATGTGCGGATGGTGGGTCATGGCCGAGCCCCAGCTGTGAAGCACAGCGGTAATGCCGATACGGACGCCCAGGTGCTTTGGGTCGGCTGCGATGGTCAGCATGGTCTCGGACGCCGCCTTGAACAGCAGGTCATAGATCAGCGCCTTGTTGTGGAAGGCGATGTCGGCGACCTGGGCGGGCAGCGTGAAGACCACATGGAAGTACCCGACCGGCAGGAGATTGGCCTCCTGGGCCTCCAACCATGTGCGTGCCGCCGCGCCCTGGCACCGTGGGCAGTGCCGGTTGCGGCAAGAGTTATAGGCGATGCGCTGATACCCGCAGTCGGAACAGGCTTCGACGTGGCCACCCAGAGCGGCGGTGCGACAAGCCTCGATCGCTGACATGACCTTGAGCTGGCTGAGGCTCAGGTGCCCGGCATGGGCCACGCGATAGGCGGGGCCGGCAGCCCGGAAGATATCGGCGACCTCGATGGTATGGCGCACCGGATCAGGCGGGTGGAGGCTTGTCCTCCATCAGGGCCATCAGCCGGTCGAGGGGACTGGCGACCGCCTGGATCGTGCGGGTCGAGACCTTGGTGTAGAGCGCAGTGGTCTCAAGCTTGGAGTGCCCGAGCAGCACCTGGATGACCCGGATGTCGACATCCTGCTCCAAAAGGTGCGTGGCAAAGCTGTGCCGCAAGGTATGCGGGCTGACCTTCTTGCGGATGCCGGCAACCTCGGCCGCTTCCTGCACCGCGCGATGCAATTGCCGTGACGAGATCGGATCTGTGCGCGAGCGCCCCGGAAACAGCCAGCCATGGGGCAGCATCACGCCCCGCTGCTTGCCCTCGCGCCACCACAGGCGCAGCAGCTCCAGCAGCTGGGGCGAGAGCATGGCATTGCGATCCTTGCGCCCTTTGCCCTGTTCGATCCGGATCAGCATGCGGGCGCTGTCGATATCGTCGACCTTGAGGTGGGCGACCTCGGAGACGCGCAAGCCGGCGCCATAGGCGACCCCGAGCGCGGCCTTGTACTTGATGCCCGGCGCCGCCTGGAGCAACCGACCGGCTTCATCGATGCTGAGCACGTCAGGCAGCTGGCGCTGATAGCGGGTGATCACCAGGGCCCGCGACAGATCCCGCCGCTTCAGCGTCACGTCGAACAGGAAGCGCAGAGCCGAGACGGCACCGTTGATCGTGGAGGGGCTGACGCCGTTCTCATGCTGAAAGAGCTGGTAGCGGCGGATATCGTCTGCCGTGGCCACATCAGGGCTCTGCCCTAAGAAGGCGGCAAAGCGCCGGACGTGACGCACATAATCGTGCTGGGTGTGGACGCCCAGGCCGCGCATCAGCATGTCCTGCTGCATGCGTTGGCGGAGCGGCGACACCGGTGAAATGGTGGGTGACGTAACCATGGGGAGTTCCTCTCGTTGAAAGAAACTCCATGGTCCGACTGCAACCTCAGCCGCTCAAAGACCTAAACGATCACGCTGAACCAGCCGCGCACGCCCTCCCGCGGAGCGGGTTCGTGCATGGGGCGCGCATCTGCCCGGCAAGTTATAAAAGCCCCTGCCCTACAATCACCGCGCCAGCGCCTTAGGCGGGGCCGGGTGCCGACGGTCCGGTTTGCGTCGAGCAATTTCGAAAACTGCCACCAATGCATATGGGCCGAGAGCCAGATTGGCAGCATTCCTTAGCCCAGGCCGCAGTTTGCGCAGCGGCCCGTCGGCGACCCAGCTCAAGGCAAAGCCCGCAGGGTTAACTCAAACTGTCTTCAACCATCCACCATCTACGAAATAGGACGATCCCGTCGAATAACTGGCCTTGTCCGAACACAAGAAGACGAAGAAGTTCGCCAACTCTTGTGGGGTTGCGAAGCGCTGCATTCCGCCGGCCTCGTCGGCTACCGCCTGCAGGTGAGACTTGTATCCATCCTCGCCGGCGATTTGCTTGGCTGTTTTGATCCAGTCAGAGGTGAGCACTAGACCCGGATTGACCGCGTTGACGCGGATGTTTTCCTTTACCACTTCATTGGCGAGGGTCTTTGAGAACATTAGCAGCGCCGCTTTGGTGGTGTTGTAGATCGGCTCATACCAAAGCGGCTGCACGGCGCAAATTGAGGCATTGTGTAGGACAACTCCACCACCGCGAACCTTCATCGAAGGAACGACGCCACGTGCTAAACGGACCGCGGCCATGACGTGTAGATCCCAGTAGTACTGCCACTTAGCATCATCAGACTCGGCAATTGTCTCGTTTGATCCGGTACCGGCGTTGTTTATCAGGATGTCCACGCCGCCGAAGTGGCGCATCCCGCCAGCAATAAGATGGTTGCATCCCTCCGCAGTGGCCACGTCGCAGGCAATAGCGATTGCCCCGACACCAAACTGGCTTGTAATGCGCGCTGCCTCCCGCTTGCCGCGCTCGCCGTCCCGGCCTGCAAGCACAACGTTTGCGCCTTCAGCGGCAAGCCCTTCAGCTATGGCGAGGCCGATGCCAACGGTACCTCCGGTAATGATTGCAACCTTGTTCTTAAGACCAAGATCCATCTGTTTCTCCTTGTATGGCCTCTTCCCCAGGCGTTGCCGGAACAACGGAATACCTATCCAGCCACCTTGATCTGCAGTTTCACATCTGTGGGGCGCGCCTCGACGGCCCGATCGAAGGCCGCCTTGGAATCCTCGAACGCAAATGTCTCGGAGATCAAGGGCTTCAAGTCCACCTTGCCTGATGCAATCAATGCGATTGCGCGGTCGTATTGGTGAGCGTAGCGAAACACGTTCTCGATACGCAGTTCCTTGGTGGAGGCGCAAGCAATGTCCACCGCCACCGGTTCGACCGGGAGCCCGACAACCACGATGACGCCGCCAGGACGCGGCAAATCCATGATCGTCTTCCAGGCATGAGGAGAGCCCGAGCACTCGAAAACCACATCGGCGCCCCAGCCCTCGGTGAGAATTGCCACCTCATCGACAATGGACTTCTCGCGAATGTTGACCGGAATTATGCCTTGGTACTGCGCGGCGATATCGAGTTTGGGCTGCGCCAAATCGCCGACAATGACGCGGGCGCAACCGCCGGCAAGTGCTGCCAGCGCCACCGTGACGCCGATCGGGCCGGCACCAAGCACTACGGCCGTGTCGCCGGGTTTGATGCCAGCTTTAAATGCGGCCTGCATGCCCACCGCAAAAGGCTCGACCATCGCACCCTCGGCGAAGCTCACATTGTCGGGCAGTTTGAAAGTATAGTTGGCCGGATGGACAATTTGGGGTGTCAGCACCCCATGAATCGGCGGAGTGGCCCAGAACCGAACCGCCGGATCCACATTATACATGCCCAGCCGGCTGGCCCGGGAATTGGGATCCGGAATTCCGGGCTCCATACAAACACGGTCACCGACTTTGAGGTGGCTGACGCCATCCCCGACCTCGAGAATGGTTCCCGCCGCCTCATGACCGAGTACCATAGGCGCCGCGACGACAAAAGGACCAATCCTGCCATGGGTATAATAGTGCACGTCAGAGCCACAGACCCCGACCGTGTGCACGGCGATCTTCACCAAGCCGGGACCAACTTCAAGCGGCAGTTCAACATTGCGAAGGGCCAATTCATGCTGACGTTCAAGGACTAGGGCGAGAGGCATATTCGGCTCCAGGTTGCATGCGGTCGGGTTCGGATCGGATGGACCGGCGAAATTCGCGCGGGGTCATGCTGTTTTGCCGGACGAACAGGCGATTGAAATTTGAGAGGTTGGAGAAGCCACTTTCAAAGCCCACTTCAGACACCTTCATCTTGGTTGTGCGCAGAAGGTGACAGGCGCGATTGAGCCGGATTCTCATCAGATACTCTGAAAACGAATATCCCACGTTCCGGCGGAAAACTTTGCTTAGATAATCGGCCCGTACACCGAGCTGCTCGGCCACTTCCGCAAGTTGGAGCGGTGCAGCATAGTCCGAGTTGATCATGAGGATCGCCTGCTGCGTGCGTCGGTAGTCCTCAGCCAGGGCATTGTCTTCGAATACAACCGACGACAGAACCTCGACTTGGTCAGCTGCGGCCAGGACCCCCAACAGCTCAATAAGCAGTCCTAGCCGACGCGCACCAGAATGGCGGAGCAATTCAAGCATCATTGCCTTCGCCTCGTTTAGATGCGGACCGCCAATCTGCAGTCCATGCCGGCTCCGCTCGATCATCTCAACCACCCCGTTGAGCTCGGGGGTAGTGGCAGCCAAACCACCTATCCAGACCGGGTCGAATTGAACAACCAGATCGCGTCCCTCTATTGGCCATTCAGGACCTCGGTGGGAAACCCAGTCATGAGGGAGCCAGCTTCCTACGACGACAAGCTGTCCTGGCGCGAATTCGCCTACGTGGTCTCCCACCAACTGGGTGCCGTAGGATCGCGTAATGAGGTGAATCTCGACTTCGCGGTGGCAATTCCACACCGAGTGACGCCAAGGATAGTCGTCGTGACGGACCACGAAGCTGTCGGCCTCGGGCACCACAACGCGTTCAACTGCTGGGGCTATGCTACTCATCGGGTCCCCTAGATTTCCTGCCAAGCCAGCCGGTACGCCATCAGTATACCGCCAGCCCCGCCGCATCGAACTTGTAGATGCGGTTGGGGTCTGGAGTGAGCCAGACCTTGTCGCCATGGCTGAAGGTCTGTTCACCATCGGTGCGCACGATCATCAGCCCCAGCCCATCGACCTCGACATGCAGGAACGTGTCCGATCCCAATTGTTCGGATAGCCCAACGGCGGTAGATGCCGCCAATATGCGAACGTTCATGAATTCCTCCTGTTCGGCCCGCTCGATTCCGAGGCGTCAATGAGACCGATGGCAGAAGTAGAGCGCCGGCCGCCCTTAGCGTCTAGCGCGCCAGCGGCCCCAAAGTGATACTAAGAAGCTTTGAGGCTCTCGCCAGTCGACCAGCACACATCTGAGTTGTGGTTCAGCTGCAAACTGGTTTCGGACTGCATCCACATATCTTCAGACGGACAGCTTCCAGGAGACGGTCCAGGCCGGCTGAATGGCCGGAATGGGGCGCCCACCTGCCCGACGGGTTGTGGGGGCCCCCTGCCTCACAATCCTCCGTGCCAGCGGCTTAGACGGGGCCGTGAGCAGCCTCGCTATTTTGTGGTCGAAATCTGATGAAGCGCAGAACATAAATCGATCGCAAGCCGCAGATCGTGCCACACACCAGAAGGTCCGTGCCCTCCCCCCATTGTCAAATGACGCTTGGTTCGTCAATCGCCCGCTAGTGCTGGGCGATTGTAGCGTTGATGCATCGCTTGCGCCGCAGAGCGGCGCACATTGGACAATGGGACCCGGGTCGGGCACTTGACCCCGTTTCAAGCCACTTGCGCCTGCGGCGCTGGGCCCGGCCGCCATGGCGACCGGGCGGGGGCGAGTGTAGGTGGCTTGAAGCGGCGTCAACCTCCTGGTGGCCGGAACCGATGCGGAACACGGGATTTCCTCACAGCGGGGGAAACAGACAAAGAGGGTGGCCGACTTTTGCCGCATCTGCGGACACATGTCTGAGGGCTAGACTTCGATGACCAGCTGCGGATCAAAGCGCGGATTCTCAAGAGAAACACCATCGCCCCGCCCGTTGCGCCGGGATACCGAATACCCGCGCGGATTGCAGACGACCCGCGTACGCCCCACCCTGTAGTCCCGGCTATGATGCACATGACCGTGAATCCAGGCCTTCGGCTGATGGGCAAGGATCAAGGGCTCAAGATCGCTGGCAAAGGACCCGTCGGTTGCGTCCCGGAACCGCTCGCTCCTGAGGCTCTTCGGGTGCGGCGCATGATGGGTGACAATTACGGTCGGTCCATCGAACGGCGCCGGCAGCGCGTTTTCGATGATGTCTCTCTGCTCCTGATGCAGCCGTGCCAGGTCATTGGGACGAATGCGCCGCATGCCAGTATCGATGGCCGAAAAGTCCGGCATCGAACGCTTGCCCCAGAATTGCGCGCCAGCCTCATCGCCATTGATCAAATAGTCGGTCCAGAGCGTGGCACCGATCAGCCGAACACCGGCAATGTCCAGTACGGGGCGGTTTGCACTGAGCAGCTCAACGCCGCAATCAGCATAGAGCGCCTCAGCATCATCGTTGAGGTCATGACCATAGTAGTCGTGATTGCCGGTCACGTAGATGACGGGCAAACCGCGCGGCACCAGATGCCGGGCCAGCCAGCTCGCGGAGAGGCGATGCCCGTCCGCGACGTCGCCGGCAACCACGATGATGTCGGTCCCTTTCGGCGTCGTCGCGGCGGTATGGCGCTCGGTATCAATATGCAGATCGCTCATCACCCAGATATTCATGGTCGCTCGGCCATTCTCACGCACACACGTCAACTGCGCGGACACTAAAGCGACCCCATGAAAATCCCGCGGTCGTTCACGCGGCAAGTGCCACAGCGGTATATACAAACTGGCCGGCGCCCAGTTCGCAGGTCCTGCCTTGTGCTCTAGGTGACAGGACAGACCGGCAAAAAGATCGGCACAAAGGCCCCCCACTCCACACCGCAAAGCCACGGATCATGGGGGTTAGAGCCTTTTCGGAAGACCGGCAATTTGACCGGCATAGAGGCTGGCTCGATGCGCGGCTCAATTCGGGGTCAGCTGCTCAGAGATTTGTTCAAATAGCGAACGTGGCTCAGGCGCGCGTTAACCATTGTTCTCAATCTCGGATGACAGCAGGCTCCGGACGTGCCAGCCTCAAAGCATGACTCCGCCTTGGAGTTATGGCCGCCAATAAGGCGGCCGTTGGTTTGGTTGCACCCTCACCAACGGCCTAACCAGGCGGTCCAACCTGCAGTAACAGGAGAACCGACATGGCTGAGGCCATTTACGGCGACGCACAGATTCGTCGCAAGCTTTCCAGCAATTTTGGGGTGCGCAACAGCAGCTAGTCACTGCTGATAGTACCCGTCTGCTTTTTTGGTTGGTCACGCTCTTGGCGGCGTGGACGCTCGGGACGTCTTGACCGTTCCGGCGCACGGCTTCGGCTGACCAGGCCTTCCGCAGACGCATCCCCCCTCGCCTGATGTTTCGTCGCACCTTCGCCCCTGCTTGGCGGGCGATGGCCGACGCCTGGAAAGTTTTGAATGATGACCACGAGCGACAATGATGACGGCCCCAAAAAGCCGCCGACCACAGACCCGCAATTCTGCGCAGAACCCGAACAGCCGGCGGAGGACCTGCCGGTCGCTGAGATCGATGAACCAGGCCTGTTGGACAGCCTGATCGGCGATGACGATATCGATCTGGCCGACGACCGGCGCGACCACGAGCGCCGGTTGCGGCAGCACCAGATCCGGCGCCAGCACAGGGATGCTCCACCTCTGGGAAAGCCGCGGATCGTCAGGCTCAATCACACGCTCACACCGGTCCTGGGAGTCTGCGCGCGTCCGGATTTTGGCAGCAAGGAACGGCGCGGCGGAGCTGATGAGCGTCATAGGGAACTCGCCAAATTCCATCACGATCTCTCTGAACGGATGACGCTGGAGGGCCCAAGGAGTTTTGACGCGCTCGAACTGCTCATCGCCAATTTCTACGACAGCTGTCCAGGCTTTCGCGACCTTGCCATGGCGATCTGGGCATCGGCCGCTCAGGCTTTGCAGGATGGCGCCGTGTGGTTCAGCATGCAGCCGACACTGGTTGTGTCGGAGCCTGGGACGGGCAAAACCCATGCCGCCAGAAAACTTGCCGAGCTGAGCGGACTGCCGCTCATCTACATTGACGGGAGCTCGTTGTCGTCATCGGCTGAACTGATCAGCAGTGATGTGGTCTTCCAGTCCGCGCGACCCTCGGCCATCGTTGAAGGCCTAGCGCGGCACCGGGTCGCCAATCCATTGGTGGTCATCGACGAAGTGGACAAGTTGCACGACATGGCCGAGGGCGGCTTTGCCAATCTGAGCGAGGCTTTGATTGGGCTGATCGACCGCACTGTCGCGCGTCATCACAAGGACAAGTACCTGCAGGCTGAGATCGACCTCAGTCACGTCAATTTTTTGCTGCTGGCCAATAACCTCAGTCGTGTGGCGCGACCAGTCGTTGATCGGTGTCGCGTGATCCAGATGCAGCGGCCGACGGCATATGAGATCCTAGCCGTAGCGAAAAAAGAAATCGCCCGGCGCAAGCTTGAGCCTGACCTGCTGTCGGTTCTCGAGAAAGCCGCGCACAAGGGGCAGATCAAAAGCCTACGAAAGCTCCACAAGGCGCTAGACGCCGCCAGCGGAAGCCGAACGCGTCGGCTGCTCCACTAGCTCGGCCACTCATCATCCAAGCAAGACGATCTGGATCCGTCCAGATGTTGACCCATCACGCAATCAGAACGGAACACCACAATGACTCCAACACTCACTCAACGCGCGATCCGCACCGTCACCAAAACCACCGGAACCGGGACCGTGCGCCTTAGCTCGGCGGAGGCTCTCTCCGATCTCACCGGCCTCACGGGGCACGCGCTGCGCGTCCAGAGCCGCGACACCCAGGCAGATCAGCGGACCGAATATCGCTGCGGCGCTTGCAATGCCGAGGTCGCCCTCCGGTTCCGGCGCAATGGCCGCTCGGGCGAGCGGACCAGTTTCTTCGTCCATGCCCTTCGTGCCGACGCCAAAGCCTGTTCGTGGTACGCTGGTCCCGATATCCACGATCTGGGCGCTGTCCAGTTCGGCGGACAGCAGGAAGGTTGGAACCATCGGGAGGCAAAGCGCCTGCTCGAGATCTGCCTCAAGGCTGATGACTGGTTCAGCGACATCACACTCGAAAAGACCATTTTCGGCGGCGATGAACCTGGCCGCCGGGCGGATGTGTTCGCCCGTTTCGGCGAACAGGAGGTTTCTTTTGAGGTCCAGGTGGCGCGGCCCAGCCTTGAGACCATCGTCGGCCGGCAGGCATTTTACCAGAAGCGCAATATTGATCTGGTCTGGGTGACCAGCTTGTCGGCCACAAGCAAGCTGACTAGTGCAGCCTTCACCGATCTCGTGGTCAGCAATGGCGGCAGCATCCTGGCTGTGTCCGAGGCAGCCGTCGAAGCGAGCCAGGCGGCCGGCGAGCTGAAACTGCATCAGTTTCGGATTGCACCGCGCCTCGGTGACCGCGGCAGCTACTGTGTCTGGAAACACAATATGGTCGGTCTCAATGATATCCTGATCTCTCCGGCTGATCGGCGGGAGGCAAATGCTTCCGCCTTCGGCAGGGCGTGGTTGGAGCAGATTGGTCCTGAAGCGGCAGCGGCGGCCAAAACCCTGCGCGAGAATGCGGCACAAGGAGCAGGCATGCAGGAGATGGCCAATGCTTATCGCAAGCTGTTTCGGGTTTGCGTGGCTCCGGGGACGGCAATAGCCGCTGAAGATGGATTGCCTATCATGATGGCATGGCTGTCGGCACTGGACGGGTTGATCGACAATCCGCAGCAGGCGAGGCTGCCCGACCAGTTGTCCAAACGGACCGAAGCCTTGCTCAATGCCAAGACCGGCGCATTCTGGCTGCGCAGGACGATCAATTTGCTGGACCTGTATCCGGAGCAGGCGAAGGCTCTGCCTGATGATATTATGCGCCGCCTGCGGGTTCTTCAGGGCAGCACGACGCGGAAAGTCGAGCAACAGTACAGTCGTTTGCTCGCGGCGGTCTTTCCAAAATTCGCAAATGCGCTTTTGGCGCGTCCGCCGAAGTATCCGCCGCAGCTGGTGGGAGTTACTGACCGAGTTCGGCCGCTGCACAGTGCGCCTTTGGCTTAACAAGAAGACGGTCCCTGCGGTCGCAAAGATCGCGGGGACCGACACCAGTCCAACCGTGGCGATCTTCAACCGAGTCACCATGCGCCCCGGAGCGACTTTATGGTCTGCGCCGACACTCTAACGATGCGGTAGCGGGTGTCTGAGCACCTCCGCCAGAACAGAAGACCGGTTTCCAAATTCCAGAGAGATCGGTTGACGCCTTGCCTGGCCACATTACCCTCACCCGCTCTTTAGGCTGCGGAGCGGCCGGCCAGGCGCCGCCAGGCGCAGTGGCCAGACAAGGAGTCAAGCGACCGCCAGGGTCCCAGTGTCCAATCCTCGCCGCATCGCGGCGAGAGTGTGGCACCTGCCTTCAACCACCCAGCACTAGCGGGTGGTTCCAAGCCAAAGCGTGATTTGACGCTGGGGGCGGTCGCGGACTGATCGCCCTTCGTTTTTTTCAAGCTTCTCTTTTTGTAGGCCGAGATTTTTCAATCGCCAGCGGATATCGGTGGCTCGAACCGGACTTGCCCAAATCACTGGTGTAGGTTCGAACACCAATTACACAGCCTCACCCTCGCGTCGTTTTCAGCTCAATGGCGCCCAGCATAGGGCACATCTTGGTCCCAATCTTGAGCATCCTGTTCGCTGGTCATCTTCTTGAAGAGCGAGCCAAAGTTTGGTTCGTAAAATACGCCTGATGTCGAGCGAAGGTAGTCAATCAACTGCAGCGAATGCGGTGGCGCTGACCACTCTGGTACCTCTCGCATGTAGGCCCAGTTGGCTTTCTCGGCCACAGGTGTCGCGTACTCTTCCGCCAGCTCGTCGCCCTCAGCGCGGATAAAGAGCAAGGCCTCTCCACTGGCCTTGTGCCGCAGCTCCCACCAGTCGCGCAGCACTTCACCGCGATGCGGATCGTACATCGGCACCAAAAGCAGTCCATTGCACTCTCTGGCCTCGGCTTCATTGGGCCACATGCCGCGGAGATCGGGATGATTTGGATTGCGATGTCGGTAGACCCAGGTCCATGTGCTCGGCATGTCCGCCTCCTGTTGATGGGCAGGATAGTCAAGAACCGAGTCCGCTCGCCGTCAAGCACTTGTTCTGTTTTTGTTCACGTCATATGCTCGTGTCACTCAGAAGACCGAGACCACAATGAGCATCGCCATCAAACTCAACAAAGCCGAACGCATTCGCCGCGCCCTTGAAGCCAATCCCGGCATGTCGGAGGCAGACCTCGCGGCAGATCAGGGCGTCACAATTAGCCAGGTCAAGGCCGCTCTCGCCTTTCGTCGGCAGGGTCAGAGGCGCGGCCAACAAAGTTCTCAGCGCAAAAAGACCCCTGCGCACATGGGGGCGTTACGCAGGGGCTGACCTTGGAGGGTCGTGCGCAGCTTTTGGCTTGCGCGCTGCCAGGGTAATTCAAAATGAAATGCGATGGCAGGGTTTCATGGGGCACCTAGGCCGTCCAGGGAAGGTTGGCTCATCGACAAATTTTTGCGCGGGAATAGGCTCGACGGGTGTAGCCAGCAGCAGTGGAGGCAACGCCTCCGGCGGCAGAAACTCAGATTACTGCCATTTGGCACGGCGACGCATGATGCTTGGTGGCAGTGGACGCGGCAGGCAGGACCGCGATAGCGAAGACCGCAAGGCCAGCCCAAATGGCGCGGATTTTTTTGACACCCGAGGATTTTGAATGGGATGACTACTCTGCGTCAGTGGACAAAGCTAGGCTGTTCAGGGTGCAGACAGTCGGGAGAACCACATGCCAGACGCATTCGCAGACAAGATTGCCGTTGTGACAGGCGCCGCATCGGGCATAGGGCTCGCAACCACGAGGGCCCTACTGGCCGAGGGCGCCCAGGTTGTGATGGTTGACCGGAATGAAAGTGCCCTGAAAGAATTGACGTCCGAACTTGGCAGTAAGGCTTGCTACCATGTCACAGACCTTCTTGACCCCACAAGTTGCGCACAAATGGTGCCGGAAATCCTTGAGGTCGTCTCACATATCGACATTCTTCACTGCAATGCAGGTACCTATATCGGTGGCGATCTCACAGACACGACGCCTGATGCCATTGATCGCATGCTCAACCTCAATGTGAATGCGGTGATGAAAAACGTGCATGCCATCTGTCCTCATATGCAGGAGCGCGGCACCGGCGACATCATAGTCACGTGCTCGGTTGCAGGCCACTTCCCTACATACTGGGAGCCTATTTACTCGGGGTCGAAGTGGGCGATTACAAGTTTCGTGCAGTGTATGCGCCGGCAGTTGGCATCTAGCGACATTCGAGTCGCTCAGATTTCGCCCGGTCCTGTGGTCTCGGCGCTATTGGCCGATTGGCCTGAGGAAAATCTGCGCAAGGCTCGAGAGATAGGCGGCTTGATCGAACCAGAAGACGTCGCCGAGGCAATCGTGTTCATGCTCTCGCGACGACGCGGCGTGACCATTCGCGACTTGATTATCCTGCCGAGCACATTTGATCGGGTGTAATAATCTTGAGTGTACAGTGAAATCTAATGGAACGCGGCCGGCAATCTGGAGGGCTTGCTTTGCGCGAACGCTCTGAGCGAGCGGAGGGGCCGGCACGCCCGCAGCCCCTTAAAGTTAGTTCGCGAGCGCCTACGCTGTCTTCATCGGTGTCGGAACCGGCCCATCTGCAAGACGCCGCATGCACGAACATGCCCGCGGGAGGGGTGCGCTCCAGGCAGCCGTTCGGCAAGGCGCCCCTTTCTGGCCGTTCGACTGCCGCTTGCGGCGTCCCGAAAGCCGACATCGCTCACGGCGTAGCCAAGCGCAAGCCGATTACTTCGGCGTATGTTCGAATCCCACCCGGTCCGCCACTTGCCCCCGCGAAAGCGTTCTCCCGATCCGGCCGCGGCTGGATTTCCTCGTTGTTTTCGAGGGTTATGCGGGTTGGGCTGTTAACCGGCCTACGCCCCGAAGGGCGGACACGCGTTCTCTCCGGGCCGATATTCTCCGGACCTGTTAACCGCCGCGCTTTCGGTGAACAGCTTTAAATCATTGCTTTCAATTGATCTTTCGAAGTCCGTGATGCACGCGATTTGGAAAATTCATCTGGATGGCGGATGGAACAGAGATCGAACGTCGCCCGTTGCGCGCTGGTTCGGCTGCGGCTGGGACCAATCTCACCTCAGCCGCTGTTCGTGCTTTGTGCTGAGTCAACCGCGTGTTACCGTTGTGAAAAAGTGTGAGGCGAGCAGTTGGCCCAGAAGTCAGACATCGAATGGACGGACGCGACGTGGAACCCGGTGACGGGCTGCACCAAGGTCGGTCCCGGTTGTGACAACTGCTACGCCGAGCGGTTCGCAGAGCGCTGGCGTGGAATCCCTGGACACCCCTACGAGCAGGGCTTTGACCTGACACTCTGGCCGTCGAGGCTGAAGCAGCCCGTGCTCTGGAAGAAGCCGCGGATGATCTTCGTCAACTCAATGAGCGACCTCTTCCACAAGGACATCGACCGTACATTCCTCGACGCTGTGTTCGACGCCATGGAGCAGGCGGACTGGCACGTCTACCAGGTGCTGACCAAGCGCAGCTCGCTCATGCGCAACTACGTTCGAAAGCGGTATCATGAACGGCCGGTCCCTCGCCACATATGGCTCGGCGTTTCTGTCGAGGACGCCGCGCATGCGAGCCGGATTGAGCACCTGAAGCAGATCAATTCCGACGCGCGCTTCATCTCGTTCGAGCCGTTGCTCGGACCGGTTGGGGATGTTGATCTGCAGGGCGTCGCTTGGGCCATCGTCGGCGGCGAGAGTGGGCCTCGGGCTCGGCCGATGGACGAGAGCTGGGTCCGCCAGATCCGGGACATGTGCGGACGTGACGACGTCGCGTTTTTCTTCAAGCAGTGGGGCGGCGCAAGACCGAAATCCGGCGGGCGCCTTCTCGACGGTGAAGAGTGGAATGGCTTTCCCTGGCAGATCGTTCCCGAACCTATCATTCGCGCCCTGCAGCCCGAGGATGCCTGATGCCGCCCAAGATAGAAAACTATCACGGGCGCGAGCAGTCCTTCATCAAGCATCTGTTTCTCAACAAGTATCTCGAGTCCGCAGCCTACAAGTTGTTCCAAGGCAGATCGCCGGTCTTCAACTTCGTGGACGCCTTCGCGGGCCCTTGGCGGGTATCTGACACTAACAGGTATTCCGACGCCTCGTTTTCTCAGGCCATCGAAACATTGGAAACGGTTCGGCGATCTTTGCTCGATATGGGACGTCCCGGCCTCAAGGTCCGTTTTCGGTTCTGCGAACGGAACCCTGCATCCGTCGCGAAATTGCGGGAGTTCGCAGCCCAGAAGCCGGAGTTCGACATTCAGGTGTTCTCAGGCCAGTTCGAAGACAACCTCGACGGCATACGCGCTGCCTGCCGGGACGGCTTCACCTTCACATTCATCGATCCAACCGGCTGGAATGTTGAATCCGCCAAGGTTTTTGAGTTCCTGCGGAGCCTGAACGGCGAATTCCTTTTCAACTTCATGGCTGAAGAGGTGAACAGGCACGCTGGCTGGGATGGAGTTGCGGCATCCGTCGGTCGGTTCCTGGCGGATCCTGCTTGGAAGGATGCATTCGAGGCGATGCCGGAGGGCTCGAACGAGACCAAGATCCTGCAGCTCCTGAAGGCCAAGATGAAGGAGGCCCGGGTCGCCACCTACCTGACCGATATGGCGATCCGAAAGCCGCGCGAGGATCGGATCAAGATGCGGCTCATACTCGGCACTCATAGTGGGATCGGCGTCGAGGTTTTCCGGACCGTTCAGGAAAAGGTGGAGAAGGAAGCTGTCCGCACGCGCCACGCCATTCAGACCGAGGAAAGCAGGCAGTCGCAGCTGTTTCCAGAGGACCAGATCATCGCGTTCGAGACCGATCGCGACGGGGTCGGATGCTCTGCTCATGTCGGTTGGGCGACCGAACTCCTGTTGCAGACGGTTTCACAGAGACCAGGGGTCGCGTTCGGTCCACTTGCCAGTGAGGTGATGGAGCTAGTGCCGGTGCGGACCACACACCTCAACAAGATCGCGACGACTAACCGAAAAGCCGGCTTGCTGCGTTTCGACCTCCCAAATGGCAAACGGACGCCGAGCCCAGATACAAGACTCTGGGCCGGAACGGCGTCAGATAAATAAGCCGTCCGATTCTCACGCCGCCTGATGCTGCCTACCAAATGTCTCGTGCAGCATGGCTGGGATCAGGGCCTGGACATCCTGCGCAGTGCTAGCACGGATGGTGCGGGCTTCGCGGGCCCTCGCATGCAGACGGTTGAACCATTGCTGGCGGCCGATCGGTGGCGTCGGAACAGTGATCGCCTCCAGCGCTCCTTGCCCTAGAGTGCGGTTCCTGTCGGCACTTCCGGGCGATGCGGATTGGACCTTGCCGAGACCTTCAGAGGTCTGGAGGTAGAACCAGATGAAATCGGCTGTCGCGAGCCCCTGAGTGGGAACGCATGTCAGGTAGCGGTGCGAGCCGACCCGCCCATGGTCATCGGGGCCAGCCACCGCGAAGGCCCCCTCCCAAGCCTTGATGTTGCTGAACACGAGGTCGCCTTGCTGAACAAGGAAGAGCTTTTGCCAGCTCAGGTCCGCGCCCAGCAGATCGGGTTTGTGAAAAGTACCGCGGCCGAACGAACGGACGCCGAGCTCTGGATAGCTCGCGTCAAGATCGATCTCGACCGGCCTGCGCACCAGCGGCGCGACCTCGGCCATGGGGCGCAGGGGAGCGCCGTCGATGGCGCGCTGGAAAGCTTTCAGCAGCAGCGCCTGCGTTTCGCGCTCGGCCGCCTCGATGGCGCTGCGGCGTTCGTCCACCAGCGCCGCGACCCGGTCGAGCTTTTCAACGATGCGACGCTGTTCGCCGAGGGACGGAAGCGGGACCATCATTCTCAGGAACTTGTCTTCCTTCATGCGCACCCGATTCGTCGATCCTTCGCTTGCCCGACGGCACAGGTCGATGAACTCGGGAGTGCGTGAGTACCACTCGAAGTAGTGCGGCAGTACTTTTGAGGCGTCGATGTCGAAGCAAGGGAAATCGTTGCTGACCAAGGCGCCGTCCAATTCCTCGGGAACGATTCCATAGGCGCCGTGGCGAGCATCAATCCGCGAGAGCAGAAATTGGCCGGCCTTGGCACAGTACTGTCGCGCAGCGGCGATTGCGCTGCCCGGAACTTCACCGCGAAGCGTCAGGCCCTTTCCCCATAGTCGCGCCGTGATCTGCTTGTACTGACCGTCAGGTTCGACAGGTACCCAGCTTTCGGATTTGGTCAGGAAGTCCGAAATGGCAATCGATCCCCACATCACACGCGCTCCGCAAGCACGGCCTTGATCTCGTCCATGATGCCGATGATCCGCTGTTCCTGTGCGATGATCGCGTCCACGATCTCGGCCGGTGCACGGTGATCGACGACCTCACCGGAATGGGGGTTCTTGATGTCCAGGTTGCAGGCGACGACACGATCCTGATCGTCGCGCTGGATCAGGTCAGCGGCCGAGACCTTCCAGGCGCGCTCGTTCGGCTCGCGCTTCTTCCACCAGGCGAGGCAGTCCGCAAACTCCTCATAGGCCATGGGCGCAGTTTTCGAGTACTTCTTGCGGCCCTCAGGCAGCGGCATCTCGTAGTACCAGATGTCCTTCGTCGGTCCGGTCGTATCGAAGAAGATCAGGTTTGCCGGGATGTCCGTGTAGGGCGCGAACACCCCTTCACGCAGCCGGACCACCGTGTGCAGGTTGAACTTCTCGAGCAGGTCCGCCTTGATCCGCGCCGAGATGCCATCGCCGAACAGCGTGCCGTGCGGAACGACGACCGCGGCCCGCCCGCGCCCGGCCCGCTTCAGCCGCCGCATGATCAGTTGCAGGAACAGCAGCGCCGTTTCGGCCGTGCGCCGGTCCTCGGGGAAGTTGTTGAGGATGCCTGCCTCCTCCTCGCCGCCGAATGGCGGATTGGTCAGGATGACATTGACCCGCTGATCCTCGCCGATCTCGGCCAGGCGGAAGCGAAGGGCGTTGCCGGGGTCGATGCGCGGGGCGTGCAGGCCGTGCAGCAGGAGGTTGAGCTGGGACAGCAGGAACGGCAGCGACTTGGCCTCGCCACCGAAGAAGCTGTCTTCCTGCAGGATGCGCCGCTTCTCGACCGTGTCTGCCTGGCGCTCGAGATGCTGGAAGGCCTCGGTCAGAAATCCCCCGGTTCCGCATGCCGGGTCGAGGATGGTCTCGCCCAGTTTGGGATCGGTCACCTCAACCATGAACCGCACGACCGGGCGGGGCGTGTAGAACTCGCCCGAGTCCCCCGCCGCGTCGCGCATCTCTCGCAGCAGCGTCTCGTAGAGGCGGCCAAGGGTATGGACTTCCTCCGAAGAGTCGAAATGGATGCCGTCGATCAGGTTGACCACGTCGCGCAGCAGGTAGCCGCTCTCCATGCGGTTGGCGAAGCCCTGGAAGACCGTGGCGATCACGTCGCGCCGCTCTCGCCGCCCATTGTCGCCGCGCAAGCCTCGGAGATAGGCGAAGAGTCCCGGGCCGCGGGTGCCGTCCGGACGCTCCGTCATCTCGGAAACGAGAAACGACAGGAGGTCCGGGCCTGTGATGCCATCCGCATCCGCCGCCCAGTCGCGCCAGCGATAAGGAGCCTCGATGATCGGGCGATAGTCCTTGCCTGCGAGCTCCGCGCGTCCCTCCTCGATCCGCTCCATGTCGTCGAGGAACTTCAGGAACATGATCCAGGTGAGCATCGGCAACCGATCGAGGTCGCCGTTCAGCCCCTTGTCCTTCCGCATGATCTTGCGGGCGGACTTGATGATGCTGTCGAGACGCTGGGCAGTGGTCAGTTGCTTCGGCTCAGCCTTCTTACGGGCGGTTTTGGCCAAGTTGGATCTCCTTCAATTCAAGCGGTGTAGAGCAGACGCTGCAGCTCGGTGACGGCGCTGCGCAGCTCCTTGCCCCCGCCGAAGCGGGCGGCGATTTCGATGACGTTGCCCCACTCGTTGAACGGGGGCACTTCGAGGATGTCGGGTAGCTTGAACTGGGCACTGCCATGTTCGGCATACTTTTCAAGCACGGCATCCAAGACCTCGCGGGCATCCGGCCCGAAGCGGTCCAGAAACTCGTCCTGCTCTCTCAGCAGACGGTCAGCGCGCTCGCGCCGGGTTCGCAGCGGCGCGTTATATGCCAGATGGCAAAGGAGATCGAACGGATCGGCCTCCGGCTTTCCGACTGCATCAGCCAAGGAGTCTAGGTCGATGCCCTTCTCCTCGAGACGCTCGACGATTTCCGCCCGGCGTTCGGGGTCAAGCCAGTCCGTGCGCAGTTCCGACGCATTGGGATAGAGCGTGCGAACCTTGTCGCCGGTGTAATCGGTAAGCTGGCGGCAGGCGAGCTGCCGCCCATCGGAATCGAGTTCGTACACGAGGTGCCGGACAATCGCTACCTCGCCGCCGTCGACATAGAACTTGCGGGGCCCGTTCTCGCCCTCGTCCCCCAACTCGACGGGTCCATCCGGGATATCGGGCCCTTCAGGAAGATCGTCCGGATCCGGCGCCACGTCTTCGATCTCGCGCTCTTCCACGATGTCGCCGTCGGCATTGATGACCGCTTCGTCCTCGCGGACGGGATCGCCGTCAAAGGCGGGATCGGCGAACATGCGCGTCGCGGTTCCGGTGTAGTCGATGATGTTGAAGGCGAGCTTGCCGTAGTCGGGCCTGAGGCGGGTGCCCCGTCCGATGATCTGCTTGAACTCGGGCATCGAGCCCACGACCCGCGCGAGCACGACATTCTTGCAGGTCGGGGCGTCCACTCCGGTCGTGAGAAGCTGCGACGTGGTGAGAATGACCGGCGTCTTGGTCTCGACATCCTGAAACTTCGCCCTGTGCGCGCTTCCCACATCGCCTTCGTCGGACGTCACACGGCAGACGTAGTCGGGATGGTCCTTCACGAGATCGGTGTTCAGGGCGGCGAGCGCCTGCCGCATCTCGAGCGCGTGTTCCTGGTCGACGCAGAAGACGATGGTCTTGGCGAAGCGGTCGGTCTCGGCCATAAAGCCCGCCAGATGTCTCGCAATGGCCTGCGTTCGTGCACGCAGCGCCACGACCCGCTCGAAGTCCCGCGTCGAGTATTCGGCGTCGGGGATCTCGCGACCATAGCGATCAAGTTCACCCCGCGTTGGACGCCAGCCGGCAGCGTCGTAGTCCGATATGACGCGATGGACGCGATACGGGGCCAGGAAGCCGTCAGCGATGCCCTGCGCGAGGCTGTACTCATAGAGCGGATCGCCGAAATAGTTGTAGGTGTCGACGTTGTCCTCTCGCCGCGGCGTCGCTGTCATCCCGATCTGGGTTGCGGGCTCGAACCACTCGAGAATTTCCCGCCAGTTGCTGTCGTCGCGCGCACTGCCGCGATGGCATTCGTCAATGATGATGAGATCGAAGAAGTCGCGCGCATACTCTCGGTAGAGGCCGGGACGGTTCTCGTCACGCGCGATGGACTGGTAGATCGCGAAATACATGTCGCGGCTCTTGACCGCCACGCCGCCAGCTATCTTGTGACGGGCGTCGCCAAACGGGCTGAAATCCTTTGCCATCGGATCGTCGACGAGGACGTTGCGATCGGCGAGAAACAGGATCTTCGGGTTCCGGTTCACCCCTTTGGAATTCCAGCGTGCTGACCATAGCTTCCAGCAGATCTGGAAGGCGACGGCAGTCTTGCCCGCTCCGGTGCACAGGGTGAGCAGTGCCCGCTTCCTGCCCTGAAGGGCCGCTTGGACCGCGCGGTTCACCGCGATTTCCTGATAGTAGCGAAGGGGTTTGGCTCGGTCTGGAAAGGTGGGTGTCAGCAGCCGTTCGGCCACTTGGTCGTCGACAATGCCCTCGGCGCGGCGCAGCCGGGCCCAAAGGTCATCAGGCGCCGGGAAATCCGAAATCGTTCGCTCGATGCCGGTCGTGTAGTCGAACTCGACGATCTCGATCCCGTTGGTCGAATACGCGAATTGAAGACCAAGGATTTCTGCATATTCCTTGGCTTGTTGGAGTCCCTCCGCGGCGTGCCGGTAGCGGGATTTGGCCTCAACGACGGCGATCGGGAAGTCCTGATTATACCGCAGCAGATAGTCTGAGCGCTTCTGCTTGCCACGGCGAGCTTTGCCGCCAACAAATACAACTCGGCCGTCAGTAAAGGTTCTCTGCTCGTTTATTGCGTGCGGGCGGTCATCCCAGCCTGCTTCCTGCAGCTTCGGGACGACGAACTTCCTGCAGGTATCGGCTTCGTTCATGCGCAATCTACTTCGCCCGGTTTCGACATGCCATCGCGCAGCAAACGGCTTGTCAAAGAACTCGGCTCAGATCAACGCGCAATTCTTTGGTTTGGCAGCTCTTTCGCCTGACAACGGCTCGGAGAAGCTACAGCGTGGCCGACTGATGCCGCAAGCCTTATTCCGTCCCTGGCAGCAAGGTCTCGCGCTGCCTCGACCATTCATCGGGGATCTGCACTCGCAGCGACTGAAGCGTCAGGCCCGGGGGATGCCGTGCGTCGAGTATCGCCTCGACGAGGTCGGGCGCAAGCTGCGTCAGCCGAAGCACACGCGTGAGGTAGGAGACAGCGATGCCTTCCTGTGCGGCGAGGTCGGCTACCGTGGCAAAGTCACCGTTGTCGAGCATCCTCTTCCAGCGAAACGCGCGCGCAAGCGCCTTGATGAGTGTATCGTCTGGCTTCCCGCGCGCGTGGTTGCCTGATGGCCGCTGCATCTCTTTCCGCCCGCCGCGCTTCACGATGCGGAATGGCACGTGGATTGTGACCGTGTCGGGGACCGCCGTCGCGCGGGTCATGCCGCTGCTCCGATGCTGCCAGATAGCATCTCGCGCGCGAGCCCTCCGAGGCCGTCCATCCGGAGCCGGAAGTTGAGCCCGTTCGTGCCGATATCGACGCGCTCGACCAGCAACGTGACTATGCGCGCCTGCTCGGCGGGGAAGAGTTCGTCCCACAGCGGGTCGAGCTGTTGCAAGGCCGCGCGTGCGTCGGCCTCGGAGATGTCCTCGGCATAGGCACGCGCTGCCTTCCACGTCCCCGCCACGATCTCCGGCTGGCGGAACACGGCGCGGAGCTGGTCTATGACGGCGCCCTCGATCTCCCCCGCAGGCACGCGGCCGACCGGACACGAACCAGCACCATGCTTCAGCACGGTCTGACTGACATAGTAGCGGTAGAGACGATCCCCCTTCCGAGTATGCGTCGGTGAGAACGCGGCGCCATCGGGCCCGAACAGCAGCCCCTTCAGCAGCGCGGGCGTGTCGGCGCGGGTGCGGGCCGCGCGCTTGCGTGGGCTCTCCTGCAGGATGGCGTGGACGCGGTCCCAAATCTCGGGATCGATGATGGCGTCGTGCTCGCCGGGATAGCTGTCGCCCTTGTGGACCGCCTCGCCGACCAGACGCTGGTGACGCAGGCCATCAACGGCGAGGCCTGCGAGATGGAATTTGCCTACGTCCTGCCCTCGAGCGAGAGCTTCACCTTCATTGTGCACGCGGTCTACCTGCCGCGCCCGCGCATCGAGATTTCCGGTCCGCAGGAGTTCAGGCCACCTTCGACTGGCAGGCGGCGCGCGACGGCGTCGTCGGCCGAATGTGCACCGCCATCCGCGATCTCCGCTCGCTCGTCGACTGCATCCGGCTGGTGCGCCGCACCGCCATGCAGACCGCCGTCCGCATGATCACCACCGGCGTCATGCTGGCGCTGCTCGCGGGCATCGCCATCAAGCTGAAGATCTTCGGCGGCAGCCCGTAGTCGCGCCCCATCCCCATTCATCAGCCCGCAATGACCCGCCCTCGAGGCGGGTTTTTCGTTTCTGGAGGACCCCATGACCACGACCTTCCACCGCCATTGGCGTGATGTACCGGAGAGCACCTGGCACTGGCCGAATTTCAGCCCGGCCGAGATCGCCTGCCGAGGCACCGGCAGGCTGCTGATCAACGAGCCTGCGCTCGACAAGCTGCAGGCGCTGCGCGACCGGCTGGGCAAGCCGCTGATCGTCCGCTCGGCCTACCGGAGCCCAGAGCACAACCGTGCCGTCGGGGGCGCCACCCGCTCCAAGCACCTCGACGGCGCCGCTTTCGACATCGCCATGGCGAACCACGACCCCGTGGCGTTCGAGGCCGCCGCGCGCGAGGTCGGGTTCCTCGGCTTCGGTTTCTACCCGCGCTCGGGCTTCATGCATGTCGACCTCGGCCCCGCGCGGCAGTGGGGCGAGCGGTTCCCGGTACGGGCGACCGCATTTGCAGCTGAGACGCCGCCCGCGCGGGAGGTGCTGGCCGACAGCCGTACGATGAAGGGCGGCGGGGCGGCGGGTGTCGCGACGCTCGGCACGGTCGGGGTGGAAGTGGCCCAGCAGGTGCTGGCGGAGACGCAAAGCGCCGTCCTGCCGCTGGTCCCGTATCTCGATACCCTGCGCTGGGTGTTCATCGCGGTCGCCCTCGGCGGCATCGCAGTCACGATCTACGCCCGCCTTGATGACTGGCGACGGGGGCGGCGGTGATCGGCACCTTGCTCGGCGGGATCGCCACGAGCCCGTGCATGCGGGCGGCGCTGCGCTACGGAGCCATCGCGCTGGCAGTGCTCCTGTTCCTGCTTTCGCTTCGGCGCACAGGGGAACGAGCGGGCCGCCTCGCCGAACGCCTTGAAACCACGGAGAAGGCCAATGACGTCCAACGCCGGATGCTGGATGCGGCGGCTCGCCGTCCTCGCGATCGCAACGAGCTTGCTGAGCGGCTGCGCGAGGGGCGGTTCTGATCTGCTGAGCGGCGCCGTATGCCCACCCGTCGTTGAGCACGACCAAGAGGTCCAGGCCCGCGCAGCGGAGGAAATCGTGCTGCTCCCGGACAGGTCCGCTATCGCCGCTATGCTCGCCGATTACAGCGTCATGCGGGATCAGGCGCGCGCGTGCCGGGGGCGATGATCTTCCGCCCGCCAGCCAATGGCCTTTGATTGTCAATTTGGCTAGAATGGCCAGCAACTAACCATCATTGCACCGCATGGGAAGAAATGGACCGCCTCGACTGCGACCGCATGTTTCTCGCCGTGATCGAGACAGGCAGCTTCACGGCGGCCGCAGAGAAGCTGGGCACGCGGTCCGGACAGGCGTCCAAGCTGATCTCGCGTCTGGAGACCGATCTGGGCGTGCGGCTGCTCAACCGGACGACGCGATCCGTCGTGCCGACCGAGGCTGGTCGTGCCTATTACGATCGCCTGAAGCCGCTTGTCGATGAGCTCGACACCCTCGATCTCGACATCCGAAATATCTCGCAGTCCCCGCGCGGACGGCTGCGGCTCACGGCGCCCCTGACATTCGGCACTCTCGAACTGGCTCCCGCACTGAACGCGTTCGCCGGGCTCTACCCGGACATCGAACTCGACGTCAGCTTTTCGGACCGGGTCGTCAACGTCGTCGATGAAGGTTTCGACCTTGCGGTTCGCGTCGGGCGTCCCGGCGATTCCAGCCTGATCATCCGCAGGCTCTGCGCCGTCCGCATCGTCGTCGTCGGTGCACGCTCTTATCTCGAACAGCACAATGCGCCCAAGTCGCCTTCGGACCTTGCCGAACACGCCTGCATCATCGACACCAACTTCCGCGAGCCAACCCGGTGGCCGTTCAAGGGCGAGACTGGCGAGGTCGAGATGGCGAGCGTCGATGGCCGCATCCGCTATTCGAACGCTGAGGCCTGCGTCCAAGCCGCAGAACTTGGACTCGGGCTCGCCTGCGTGCCCGCATTCGTGGCGGGGGAAGCACTGCGCTCGGGCAGGCTGATCAGACTGCTGCCGTCGTTCGAATCCGATCCCTACGACGTACACGTCCTTTATCCGCATAGCCGCCATCTCGCGGCCAAGGTGCGCCTGCTCGTCGACTTCCTCTCCGAGCGGTACAGGCAGACGCCGCATTGGGAGCAAGGCTGGTAGGTTATTACCCTTCTTCGGGAAGCAATCATCTTCCCAAGGGTCGGATTATCGTCTTTCTCGGCAGAGTCTATGTTTTCCGCATGACGAACGAACTGGCGCTCAGCCGAACGCCGGATGTCAGAAGGAGAACGAACATGAGCATCTCGATCATTGGCGCCGGCAACATGGCGAAGGGTCTTGCCACCCGCTTCGCGAATGCCGGCCATCCCGTCACGCTCGCCAGCCGCGACGAAGCCAAAGCCGACGCTGCCGCCCGGGAAGTGGGTAACGGCGTGTCGTCCGCATCCCTCGCTTCTGCTGCGCAATCGGCGGACATCGTCGTCCTGGCGGTGCCCTTCGATGCCGCGGGCAACGTCATCGAGGCGGCCGGCGGCTTCGCAGGCAAGATCGTCATCGACATCACCAACCCGATGAAGGCGGACTTCTCGGGCCTCAGCATCGGTCACACGACCAGCGCCGCCGAGGAAATCCAGAAGCGCGCGCCGCAGGCGAAGGTCGTCAAGGCCTTCAACACGATCTTCGCGCAGGTGCTGCAGAACAACGGTCAGGCCGCCGGCCGTCCCGCAACGGTCTTCATTGCGGGAGACGACGAGGCCGCCCGCGCCGCGGTCGCCGAACTGGCCCGGAGCGCCGGCTTCGAGACGCTGGAGACCGGGCCCCTCGCCACCGCCCGCTACCTCGAGCCCGCCGCCGCGCTGAACATCACGCTCGGCTACGGCCTCGGCCATGGCACCGACATTGCCCCTACCTGGCAGCGCGCTGCCTGAGCTCCCTCGAAATCAAGGAACATGACCATGACCTACGCCACCGCTTCCGCCTCCGCCCGTCCGTCGCTTGTCGACGGGGTCACCAACGCCGATCTCGCCGCGACCATCCTGCGGGTTTCGATGGGCGTCCTCTTCCTCGCTCATGCCGGCTTGAAGCTTTTCGTCTTCACCCCGGCCGGCACGGCGGGCTACTTCGCCAGCCTCGGGCTGCCCGGGCCGCTCGCCTACCTCGTCATCGCGGCCGAGCTCCTCGGCGGCATCGCGCTAATCCTCGGCGTCTACAGCCGCTGGGTGTCGCTGGCGCTGGTGCCGATCCTGCTCGGATCGATCTACGTGCCCCATGGCGCGGCCGGCTTCTTCTTCTCGAACGAAGGCGGCGGCTGGGAATTCCCGGCATTCTGGGCGGTGACGCTGGTTGTCCAGGCCCTGCTCGGCGACGGCGCTTTCGCCCTGAAGCGCAGCCGCGCTTGACCTCCCTTGCCGGCCGCGGGGGGCCTCCCGCGGCCGCACTCGTTCTCAAAGGAAACCCACCATGACCATCGCAACCGACTTCTTCGATATGACTGCAGCGCCGATGCGGATCGGGGCGGTCCGGCTCAAGGTGCGTGACCTCGGTGCGGTCTCTGCCTTCTACCAGACCGTCCTCGGGCTCAGCCCCATCGAGACCGGCGACCGGCGGGTGACGCTCGGTACCGGCACGACGCCGTTGCTCGAACTCGTAGGCGACTCCGCGCTGGCTCCCCTCGACCCGCGGCAGGCCGGCCTCTTTCACACCGCCTTCCTGATGCCGACCAGAGCTGACCTGGCCCGCTGGGTCGCCCACGTCGCGGAAGCGCGCGTGCCGCTTCAAGGCGCGTCGGACCACATCGTCAGCGAGGCGCTCTATCTCGCCGATCCCGAGGGCAACGGCATCGAGGTTTATGCCGACCGTCCGGTCTCGGACTGGCACGGAGAGAGCGGCGAGATCCGGATGAGCACCGATCCGCTCGATCTGCAGGACCTGCTCCAAAGCGCCGGGGGCACCGCATGGACGGGCTTCCCCGAGGGCGGCAGCGTCGGCCATGTCCACCTGCAGGTGGGGGATACTGCAGAAGCCGATCGCTTCTACCGCGACCTGCTCGGCCTCGATATCGCGGCGCGCTATCCCGGCGCCAGCTTCTACGGCAGTGGTGGTTATCACCACCAGCTTGCCGGCAACGTCTGGAACAGCCGCCGTGCGGGGGTGCGCCCGCAGGGCATGGCGGGTCTGGATGCCGTGGAAATCGTCGTCCGCAGTGCAGCGGACCTCGCAGCCATCACCGCACGCGTCGAAGGCGCCGGCATGGAAAGCATCAAAACCACCGACGGCCTGACCCTACACGATCCCTGGGGCACCGCCATAACCCTGACGACTTGAGGAGACGACCATGCTGATGAACGGGAAATGGGTTGCGAACTGGCAGCCCGTCCAGGCCAAGGACGAGAAGGGCGGCTTTGTTCGCCAGACCTCCAGTTTCCGCAACTGGATCACCCCTGACGGCAGCGCCGGGCCGACCGGCGAAGGCGGCTTCAAGGCCGAGCCCGGCCGCTACCATCTCTACGTCGCGCTGATCTGCCCATGGGCGTCGCGCACGCTGATCGGTCGCAAGCTGAAGGGACTGGAGGACGCGATCTCGGTCTCCGTCGTCGAGCCCGAACTCTCCGACCAGGGCTGGCGCTTCGGCGACACTGGCGGGGCCGACCTCGACACGCTGAACGGCGCCAATTTCCTGCACGAGATCTACACTCGCGCCGACCCCGCCATTTCGGGTCGGGCGACGGTGCCGGTGCTGTGGGACAAGCAGCGCGGCACCATCGTGAACAACGAATCCGCCGACATCCTGCGGATGCTGAACTCCGGGTTCGGCGACTTCGCGGACACCACCTTCGACCTCTATCCGGCCGACCTCCGCGAGGAGATCGACGCGATCAACGCCCGAATCTACCCGGCTCTCAACAACGGCGTCTATCGCGCGGGCTTCGCCACCACGCAGATCGCCTACGAAGAAGCGTTCCAAGACGTCTTCGCCATGCTCGATGAACTCGAAGGACGCCTCGGCGATGGCCGCGACTTCCTGCTGGGCGACCGCTTCACCGAAGCGGATGTGCGGCTGTTCGTGACACTGGTGCGCTTCGATGTGGCCTATCACGGCCTCTTCAAGTGCAACCTGCGCCGCATCGCCGACTCTCCCGCCCTCAGCGCCTACCAGGCGCGCATCCTCGCGCTGCCGGGGGTGTGCGAGACAGTCAGCATCGACCACATCAAGCGCGGCTACTACTCGATCAAGGCTCTCAACCCGACCGGGATCGTTCCGGTAGGGCCCGCGCTGCCAGCAGCTTTGGCCGGTTGATCCGGCGCGGTGACCGACAGGTCTGCACTCAGGTCACGCTGCTGCGTAGCTGGTATAGACTGAAGTCGATCCGTCGCGCCCTATGAGGAAAACCTCAAAGGCCTCACGTTCGCTCTCCGGCCCCATGCCCGGTGACCCGTAGGGCATGCCGGGCACGCCAATTCCGATGGCGTCCGGACGCTCGTCCAGCAGTCGGCGGATGTCGGCAGGCGGAACGTGTCCTTCGATCATATATCCCGCAATCTTGCCGGTGTGGCACGAACCCATGGCCTGCGGGATACCGTTGTCGAGCTTGTACTGCGCGAGCGCCGCTCCTCCGCTCTCCTCGACCGTCACATCAAATCCCTCGGATGCAAGAATGTCGACCCAGGCCGAGCAGCATCCGCAGTTGGGATCCCTGAGGACGTGAAGACCAGGACTGGCCTCGGCCCCGGCAGGCACCGCGGCCGTCACCGAAACAGCGCACGCGCCAATTACGAAACCCCGGCGAGAAACAATCAATCGCATCGTCGATCCTTTTCTTCACGCAAGGCCATCGCTGCAAGCAGCATGGTCTTCAAACCGTCCGCACCCCGCATTCTTCTTTGATGGCTTACTCACACGCCTCATCCCACAGAGACGCAATCGTCACCCGTACACGGAAGGTTGAGCCGAAACGCATCGATCGCGCCCGGGCTGCTCTTGACCTTCCACTAGCTGGAAGCCCCATCTTCAGGGCTAACCAGATGCTCGGAGAGACTCTTATGCAGTTCCAGATCGACAACATGACGTGCGGCGGCTGCGCCAGAAGCGTTACAAAGGCGATCCATTCGGTCGACCCGCAGGCAAAGGTCGACATCGATTTGCCCCATAAGCGGGTGACCGTGGAGTCGGGAGTCGATCGATCCGCCGTTGCGTCCGTGCTCGTGGACGCCGGGTTCTCGCCTCGCCCTGCGGCATGATGCTCGGCCAATAGTCACAAGAAGCGGCAAGAAGAACGCGCTTGCCTGAGGCGGGTTGTAACTGCTGAGGCAGCGTCTTCCCTGGTGGATAACCATTGATGAAAAAATCAGCGCGGATTTGGAACATGGCAATTGCAGCGTTACTGGCGCTGGCATTCGCCTTCATCTGGCCGCCTGCCAACTTTGGCTCCCCATCACCCTATGATCACGCAGTGCAAGCGGAAGCCCATACTCAACACGCTCATGGCAAACCGAGCGGCCAGCACGGCTTTCTCACCGTTCAGATGGAAGCCGACTGTGCTGCTGCGGCAGCAGCCTGTTGCATGATGGCTCATTGCTGTCCGGGGATTTCAGTCGGTGCGCATGAAATTACCACCGTTTCGGCCAGCGACGAGACGACGGCTGCGACGCCGGTGCCGGGCTTGGGAAGCGATCCTGGGGTGATCCTCCCCCCTCCGCGACGTCTGTGGCTCTGATCGCTCGACAAATCATACATTCAGGAGAACTCAAGATGACTATCGCAAAGACGATCCTCGCCGCGGCTATCGCCGCTACCGCGTTCTCAGCGCCCGTCATGGCGCAGGACGCGGAATTCCAGCTCCCCGAGCAGTGCACGACAGCTGCCGCCGCGGGTGGCATGGATCACTCGGCCATGGGACATGGCGGCATGCACGGTAATCAGGGCGGCGGCATGAACGCGGGCATGATGGAGATGATGGGCATGGGAGGCATGGACCTCGAATCCATGCCCGAGCATGTCCAAGAGAACATGCGCAAGATGATGATCACCATGCCGGCCATGCACGAAGGCATGATGATGGAGGATGCCGACGTGGCCTTCGCCTGTGGAATGATCGCCCACCATCAGGGCGCCATCGACATGGCTGAGGTTTTGCTCGAGCACGGCGACGATCCGCAGATGCGCGCGCTTGCCGAGGAGATCATCGCGGCGCAGGGCCCCGAGATCGAGCGGATGACCACTTGGCTGGCTGAGAACGCCGACTGAGGCCCGGATGGCCGCGCGGTTCAGCCGCGCGGCAACTTCCGTTTGTCGCTTCGAAATTTCTTGAGCTTCCAGTGGCTGGAATCCCATATTGGCGACGCAGCTTCGGAGACGCCGCCATGAACATCGGGACAGCCGCCAGGCAATCGGGCCTGCCGCCCAAGACGATCCGCTACTACGAGGACATCGGTCTGCTGACCGCCGACCGGGCCGCCAACGGGTACCGCGACTATTCCAGCGAGGACGTCCACCGGCTGCGTTTCGTCCAGCGGTCCCGCAGCCTCGGGTTTTCGGTCGAGGAATGTCGGCAGCTGCTCTCCCTCTATACCGACCGCGACCGCGCCAGCGCGGATGTGAAGGCGATCGCCACCGAGAAGCTTGGCGAGATCGACCGCAAGATCGCGGAACTGACCGGGTTGCGGGAGATGCTCGGGCATCTTGTCGAGAATTGCCACGGCGACGCCCGCCCGGACTGCCCGATCATCGACGGGCTGTCGGGGAAGACGCGCGATCACTAGGACCCGATGGAGGGCGGAACGATGATGGGCGACGGCATGATGTGGGGATGGGGCTCTGGGGCCTTGTGCTCGCCGTGCTGGTGGTGCTCGTCATCGCCGCGCTGGTCAAATACATCTTCTTTCGATGGATCCGGGCCGATGTTCAGCATAGGAACGTCGTCTGTGCGGCTTTTCGCTCCAGCAGTCCTCCTGATCGGTCTGCTTCCGCTCCCTGCCGCGGCGTTTCTGCACGCCGCCCCGGCGGATGCGGACACTGGCCGTGCGCTCTACGTCGAGCACTGCGCGGCATGCCATGGCATCAATCTTGAGGGACAGCCGGACTGGCGCAGCCCCGACGCCGACGGTGTCTACCCGGCGCCTCCCCATGACGAGTCCGGTCACACCTGGCACCATGACGATGCGATGCTGATCGACTACATCACACGCGGCGGTCAGGCGGTGCTCGACGACATGGGAGTGACCTTCAACTCGGGAATGCCGGGCTTCGGCTCGGTTCTGGATGAACCGGAGATCGAGGCGATCCTCGACTACATCAAGTCGACCTGGCCGGAACACATTCGGGACCTGCAAGTGCAGAGATCGAATGCGGCCGCCGCCGATTGATCCCATTTCGGTCTGCGTCAGACCTTTCGGAAGAGACCGAAGTGGAACCGCTGCACGCTGTCCCAAGGGATTGGGTGTTCATGGTTGAGGGTTCGAATCAGCCGGTACCCATCGCCGAGCCGCTCGGACAACCGTGCGGCGTCGTAGCGGGCGACTGGCAGTCCGCTGCAGGTAGACGGACCGTCCAGCGCGAAGGTTCCGATAATAGCATGACCGCCGGGGACCAGGGCACGATCCATGACCCGCAGATATGACTCCTGATCGGCGGCGTCGGTCAGGAAGTGGAAGGCGGCGCGGTCGTGCCAGATGTCGAAGCGACCGGAGGGCTTCGAGTGCAGCACGTTGCCCACCACCCATTCGACCGGCACGTCCTTGGGAAGTCGCGCCCGAGCCTTCGCTAAAGCAGTTTCCGAGAGGTCGAGCACGGTGATGCGGCGAAATCCCTGTTCCAGGAGGCAGTCCACCAGACGTGAGGAACCCCCGCCCACATCGACGATGGCGGCGTCCGTCCTCACGCCAGTCTCCGCGATGAGGTCGAGCAACACCTTCGGCCGTGCCTCATGCCAGCTCGTCTCGGCCTCTTCCTTGTTCCGATAGACGTCTTCCCACCGGTTCGGGTCTTCGGACATTGTCATTCCCCCACAACTCGATCCGCCGCAGTCGCAGCGCGTTCGTGATGACGGAGACGGATGACAGGCTCATCGCCGCTGCTGCGATCATCGGCGACAGCAACATTCCCGTAAGGGGATAGAGCAGTCCCGCCGCGACCGGCACGCCCAGAGCATTGTAGGCGAAAGCGAAGAACAGGTTCTGCTTGATGTTGTGAAGCGTGGCGCGGGCCAGCTTGCGTGCGCGCACGATCCCCATCAGGTCACCGCCCAGGAGGGTGATGCCCGCGCTTTCCATGGCCACATCCGCGCCGGTTCCCATGGCGATGCCGACATCGGCTGCAGCCAGAGCAGGCGCGTCGTTCACCCCGTCGCCCGCCATGGCGATCTTGTGCCCATCCCGGCGCAGCTGGTCGATCAGATCCTTCTTGGCCTCGGGCAGCACGCCGGCGCGGACCTCGTCGATGCCGAGCTTGCTGGCGACCGCCTGCGCCGTGCGTTCGTTGTCGCCGGTCGCCATGATGACCCGCAGCCCTTGCGCGTGCAGTTCCCGGATCGCCTGCGCGGTGCTGTCCTTGATCGGATCAGCCACCGCCACGATGCCGACGAGCGCGCCGCCCGACGCGATGAACATCGCTGTCTTGCCTTCGGCGCGGAGGCCGTCGGCCTTCGCTTCGGCCAGACCGGTGTCCAGCCCCATCTCGCGCATCATTGCCGCATTGCCGAGCGCCACTTCACGCCCGCCGACCGTGCCGCGCACGCCCTTGCCAGTGACCGCCTCGAAATCCACGGCCTCCTGACGCGGCGCCCCATGGGCCTCAGCTCCCTCGACGATTGCCTCGGCGAGTGGGTGTTCCGAGCCGCGCTCGAGCGCGGCCGCAAGCGATAGCAGGTTGGCCTCGGCGATATCCCCCAACACCACGGTATCCGTCAGCTTCGGCTTGCCCATGGTCAGGGTGCCGGTCTTATCCACGATCAGCGTGTCGACCGCCGCCATGCGCTCCAGCGCCTCGGCATCCTTGATCAGCACGCCCGCCTGCGCGCCGCGTCCCGCCGCCGTGGTGATGGAAATCGGCGTAGCCAGCCCCAGCGCGCAGGGACAGGCGATGATGAGCACCGACACCGCCGAGGCGATGGCGAACACCATCGCGGGCTCGGGCCCCACAGTCAGCCAGACGATAAAGGCGACAATGGCGATGACCACCACCGTCGGCACGAATACCGCGGAAACCCTGTCGGCCAGTCCTTGGATAGGCGCGCGCGACCGGCGGGCGTTCGAGACCATGGCCACGATCTGAGCCAGCACGGTATCGGCGCCGACCTTGCCTGCCTCGATCACGAGGCTGCCGTTCTTGTTGATCGTGGCCCCGGTCACGGCATCACCAGGGCCTTTTTCCACGGGCATCGACTCGCCGGTCAGCATGCTTTCATCAAGAGACGAGCGCCCCTCGATCACCGTCCCGTCCACCGGGACCGCATCGCCGGGGCGCACCCGCAGCCGGTCGCCCTCCATGATGTTCTCCAGCGGCGCGTCGTATTCGGTGCCGTCCGGCAGGATGCGCCGCGCGGTCTTGGGTGCGAGATCAAGCAGCGCGCGGATCGCGTCCCCGGTGCGCTCGCGCGCCCGCAATTCGAGAACCTGGCCGACGAAGACCAGAGCCACGATAACGACGGCCGCTTCATAGTATGTCCCGACGCCGTGGCCCATGCGGTACTGGTCTGGAAACACGCCCGGGAGGAACGTGGCCACCAGCGAATAGAGATAGGCCGCTCCAACGCCGAGGCTGATTAGCGTCCACATGTTCGGCGATCGGTTCAAGATCGAGTCCCAGCCGCGGCGGAAGAACGGCAGCGCGGCCCAGAGGATGATTGGCGTCGCCAGCACGAACTCCAGATAGCTCGCCGTCTGATGCCCGACCCAGTCGCGCACCGGCAGGGCGACAAGCTCGCCCATCGTCAGCACAATGAGCGGCACCGCCGCCGCCGCCGAAATCCACATCCGCCGCGTGAAGTCGGTCAGCTCCTCGCTGGGCTCGTCCGAGGGAACCATCGGCTCCAAAGCCATGCCGCATATCGGGCAACTACCCGGTCCATCGCGAACAATCTCGGGGTGCATCGGGCAGGTGTACTGGACGTTAGCCGGGGCCGCCTTCTTCCGCCCCGCGGCGCGGCCGGAGGCATAGAACCAGGGATCCGCTTGGAACTTCGTCTGGCACTTGCCCGAGCAGAAGTGGAAGTTCTCGCCACCGTAGCTCTCCGTCCGGGTGTCCGGCTTCAGGCTCACCGTCATGCCACACACCGGGTCGATGGCCGTCGGTTCGGTCGCAGGCACTTCGTGGACCTTCGGCATTTCGGCGTCTGAGTGGACGTGGCCGGAGTGAGGATTGACAGTGGACATGGTGTTCTCCTTTCGCGGTCTGTGCCGCGTGAAGGCCGATGCACGGGCCATAAGGATCAATGTGCTCCTTCCCGTCACTGGAAGGTCAAGCGCAGATTGAACCAAACGCCGTCATGGCACATCGATGCATTGACCGATGATTGAGGGCGCCCCGTCGTCTCAAAGAAATCAATAACTTAAGGTGGAGAAGGTTCGACGACAGGCCCATCCCCTCTGCCACTTTGGTAAAAACCGGGAACGCCGATTCCAGCTGACTTCCCTCCTTTGTTGGCTACCAGCGTCCTCAATAGGGTGTTTTTTGCTGACCTTGATGTAGATTGCGTCGTCCGCGATCTCGGCGTGTTGGGCGAAGGCGCGGACATGTTCCCGCCGATAGCCGCCCTTTCCAAGCCGGTGGCGAGTGCGAGCTTCGCTTGCCAGTTCTGGCCGCTTTGGCGCGAATCTAAATTCAAACAGCAAAGCGCCCGATGGGTTGCACCGGGCACTTCTTTCTCAAGTCACCTCGAGCTTACTTGGTAGCGAGGATTTCGAAATTGTGGACGTTTGCCACCACACCGTCGTCCCATCCACCTGAGATCAATTCTGAAGCCTTTTCATTCAGGAGTCCGGCGACTTGTCCGGCAAAGTGCGCTTCGCGGCCAGAGTTGTCGGCAAAGATGTCGAAGATGGCGAAGTTGGTCTCGTCAATCTGCAGCGCCGCCCAGAACAATGTCTTGGGTTCAGTTTCTGCGACGATGGGGCCGGCGGCGGTCAGCAAGGCTGCCAATTCGGGGCCTTTACCTGGAGCAGCTTCGAGCTTGATGTAAGTTGCGGTCGTTGCCGTGGAGAGATCAACCGGCGCCTTGACCGACAGGACATCGGAGTTGTTGATATTCGCGACAACACCGTCGTCCCATCCGCCGTCGATCAGCGCGTCGGCGTTTTGGTTCAAAGCCGCCGCAACCGCTCCTGAGAAGTGAGCGTCGCGTGCTTCTTCGTCTGCGAAGATGTCAAAGATTGCGAGCGTGTCATCGGCTTGCAGAGCAAACCAAAGGACGGTGCCCGGCTCTGTGTCCCGCACGATAGGTGCGGCACCAGCCAGAAACTCCGCGAAAGCTCCGGTCTGGCCTTCGGCGGCGGGCATGGCGATGTAGCTGGCAGTGTGATTTTCCATTGGGTTGTCCTGTGCAGTTGCAGGGGTTGTGATCAGAGCCAGTGCGGCGACTGTCTGAAGGATTTGCGTTTTCATGGTCGTCCCCTGATTTGAAGTGCATCGTGTTTGGTTTCGATGCACTTTTGTCCCATGCCGAATGCGCCCGAAGCCAATTCCGAAATTCTATTCTTTGATAGACATTGACTATTGAAGTGGGTTTGATGGTGTGGCTGAAGATGTAACAGAGGATGCGGCGATGGAAATGAACCAGATCAGGTATTTTCTCGCTGTCTGCGAGCACCGAAACTTCACCCACGCAGCCAGCGCCTCCAATGTCTCCCAGCCTTCCTTGACGACTGCGATCAAGAAACTTGAAGACGAGCTTGGAGGTGACCTGTTTGTCAGGGACCGTGCGGGATGCAGGCTGACGACGCTGGGAAAACTCATGCAGCCAAGATTGCAGAAGGCTCATGATGAGACGAGGCAGGCGAAGGCGGAGGCGGTCCGTCATATGCGCTTGGAGCGGGTGCCAATCTCTGTCGGTGTCGGAGAAACGATTGGCCACAACAGGATTTCGGCAGCTATGGAGCGTACTCGTACGCGATTGCCGCAAGCCGAAATAGAATTGATCGTGGCGTCAACCTCCGAGCTTCTTGCCGGGTTACGAGATGGTGAATTTGACGTTGTAGTCACCGCAGAGAAGGTCAGTGAAGACCTCTATCGTATAGACCATCTCTATGAAGAGGACTACAAGGTCGTGGTGTCAAAGTCGCATCCGTTGTCTGAACTAAGTGCGATCTCTCTTTCGACTCTTGCTAAAACTGACATGCTTGACCGCCTAAATTGCGAAATGCGGGATGTTTTGCATGGGACCTGCGCGGATCATGGTCACGAACTCTACGCGGCCTATCGGTCAAATCGCGTGGATTGGTTAGTTGAACTTGCTCGGCAAGGGTCAGGTGCGGTGATCCTGCCAGCCACCGCTATTCCTTCGGACATGGGCCTGGTGTCGAAACCCATCGATGGTCTTGAAATATCAAGAACTGTTTTGGCCCTTCGATATCGGCACCAAACGACGAGACCAGAGACAAATGATCTGATCCGTGAGATGACGCGCACGCTGGCGTAGTGAGGTTGGTAATCGACATTCGTCCATCGTGCAGCATTCGTCACTTTGGGCTCAGACCAGACTTTCGCGGCATCACGCTCGAACGTCCGTTCTACTTTTCTTCGAGATCTCGCCAGCAATCCGCCACTTAGCGCTCAAGAAATTGCGCCAGATTGCGGTGAAGGTCACAGCGAACCACACCCATTGTGTGCGGTGATAGTCGTCGGTGACGAGGCCGTACTCTTCAAGAAGCCACCGCGCTGCGTGAGGCGACCTTCGGCGCGGGTAACAGTGGGCGGGTTCTTTTCAATCTTGAGGAGCCGCTTGATTTTCCTGATGACCTCTTCAGCAGACGTCCCCGACTTTGCCGTCGGGTGGAAGTGAATGAACGGCAGGTTTCGGGCGCCGAACGCGGCGCTCCGAACGGCGACAATGGCGTCGGCACCCGCCGATCGGCAACGCGCCCCCTTTCTGCCGTTCGAGCATGCATTTCGATTTCCCGAAAGCGGTTGGTCCGCTATGGTCTCGGCAACGTCGAGAACGGGGTGGTTATCGGACTGTCTGCTTTACGTCAGTAGTGGGCGAATGCAGACGTGTAGCTTTGGCACACGCTTAGCGGTCTTGTTCGTCGCTCCAACCTTTAGACCACATAAGTCCGATTATGGCCCCTTTCGAGGAGGGTAGGATTGCCATAGTGCCAACAAGGGTCATAGGGACAAGAATGTACAGGTAATAGAGTGGATTTGATGCCCCGCTCAGTTCCATGTGGAGCATTACACCAGCCACCAAGTGGATAACAAACGTCACGACCACGAAAGGCAGGAACAAGCCAGCCTTATAATAGGCAAGCGGCTCACCGCAGACGGCACAATTGTCGTGCTGCTCAAGGTAGTGATGAAAGAGCCAGCCTTTGCCGCAGTTCGGGCATTTGCACTTCGCACCCCGCCAGATTGCAGGCCATGGACGCTTGACAGAGTCTTTTTGGTTTTCCTTGTCCATGGACATCCTCCTAAAACTTGCGGATGACCCTGAAGCCAGCGGCTAAAGCCTCATGACCTCATGGGCTGTAGGTTACCCAAGGCAACTCACTTCAAACCTAACGCATCCCGAAGACCAAAAGGTTCAAGCTGGCTTGGACATTCCATTGTTGGGGCACCTACATCATCGCCTGGAAGCTGTGCAACACAATGCGGGCCGAGGACGTCACTGACACGCTGGACATGGCCCTCGCGGCCTCAGGCTGCGACCAGGTGCATGTGCATCACAAGCCCCGGCTGCTCAGCGATAATGGCCCCTGCTATATCGCCAGTGAACTGGCCGATTATATCCAGACCAATCGCATGAGCCACGTCCGCGGCGCCCCGATGCATCCCCAGACCCAGGGCAAGATCGAGCGCTGGCACCAAACCATGAAGAACCGCATCCTGCTGGAGAACTACTTCCTGCCCGGCGACCTGGAGGCCCAGATCGGCGCCTTCGTCGAACACTACAATCACAGGCGCTATCATGAGAGCCTCGACAACGTGACCCCGGCAGACGCCTACTTCGGCAGGGCCGCAGCCATCATAAAACAGCGCGAAAGGATCAAACGACAAACCATCCAGCATCGGCGCTTGCAGCACCGCAAGCTCGCCGCATAACATCAACCCAAAGACGAGGCCGATACTCCGCTAATCCAAGACCCAAACTGCGCCAAATGATCTGACGACGGACACTTACCAGATCGTGACGGGACAGCTTGCGGATGGTCAATGTGTAAAGATCAAGACCAAATCGTTCAAGGGCATTCCCGGCGACGAGTTCGCATTTCGGCTTGTTCAGGACCGCATCCGGATGTTTTGCGATGGCAAGCAGGTAAAGGCGCTACTGACCTGAGAGCCCTCTCTGTCCGTTCCCCGCCATCGTCTCATCGGCGGGACAATGGCGCCGGGAGTCTGTTTTCTACAATCTTCGAATAATAGCGGACAGGGCAGATGACGGCCCCCTTATCGCCAGTTGGCAGCGCGCCCTCACTTCCAACATTTGGGCCGCCAAGACGCTTTGCTGAAGGCTGCCGGTTCGCTTCGACCACGGTAGCGAAATGGCGGCGAGCTCCGCGCGGCCATACCATCTGCCTGGTCCGCCATCGTGCACATAGGTGATGTTTCGATGACTTTGGACCTATATTGCCGTCGCGGTCCCGCCCCCAACAAGGATGCAGACCGCAAGGGGCAATAACGACAGTTGATCCCTTGGGCGATTCACAAAATTTGTCTCGTAGCGACCAGCCGCACCCCGGCTCGCATCGAACCTTCATTCACCTTTGCATGGTCGCTCTGTAACGCTATGCTAAATGGCTTCCACAGTTCCGCCTGATACCATGCCCCGCTCGATGGTAAGAGTTTCATCGGCGACTGATGACAACAGATCGGGACTGGATTCGGTGATCATATAGGCAATGTCGCGTTTTTCTGCCTTGAGCCGCTTGAGCGCCCTGGCATAGTCAAGCGCCAGCGCTGGAGCGAGTCCCTGAAACGGCTCGTCGAGCAATAGCACGCGATCAGCGACCATGAGGGCCCGTCCAAGAGCGACCATCTTGCCCTGACCTCCTGAGACGCTGCCCCCCGGCCGAGCGTCGAGCGTTTCTAGCTGGGGTATGAGCGCGTAGGTCTCGTCGAGACGACGTTTGCGTTCCGCGGGTGCCATATTGAGCGCCAGTGCAGGAAGGAGAATGTTTTCACGCACGGAAAACTCTGCGATCAAGCGCCGATCTTCGGGAGCATAGCCAATTCCCAGAGGAGCTCTAGCGAAAGCCGGTTTGTCCAGCAGAGCATCGCCCGCCAGCGACACAGTGCCCGAAACGACAGGTAGAAGGCCCATAATGGCGCGAAGGGTGGTTGTTTTGCCGGCCCCATTCCTGCCGATCAGGACCGTTGTCTTGCCAGATTCGAGGGTGAAGCTGATGCCGCGCAGTACCTGCACGCCTTCGATTTCGACTTCGAGATTATCAACCTTGAGCATCATGCAACCCCCACAACAGTTTCCACGACGCGGGGGTCCTGAAGAACCTCCGCCGGCTTGCCTTGCGCAAGAATGGACCCGCTGTTCCACACCAACACTCGGTCGGCGTAGCGCTCCACGATTTCCATGTCGTGTTCGACAAAGAGCGCGGTCAAACCCTTGGTGCGCATAGCGTTCATGAGCGTTTCCATGATGGAGAACCGCTCCAACGCGCTCACACCGCTTGTCGGCTCGTCGAGAAGCAGCAGGCGTGGCTTGAGTGCGAGCGCCAAAGTGATGTCGGCTAGCTTTCTCAGCCCCTCAGGCAGGGTGCCGGCGATCGCATCGGCATGAGCCGATAGTCCCAGCAGTTCGAGCAGCTCATCGGCCTCTTCTTGATATCTGCGACGTGCCAATGGCTTTAGGCCATCCCAAACACCTTGGCGAGAGGCGATGGCCAGCAGCAGGTTGCTCCGTACTGTCTGGTCTGTGAAAAGCTGGGGAATCTGAAACGCGCGTGCAATACCTTGCCGCGCGATCCTGCGGGGCGCCCAGCCGGTGATCGGCTCACCTTCAAGGTACACCTCGCCCGAGACGGGGCGAATGTAGCCGGTACACAGATTGAGGAAAGTTGTTTTCCCCGAACCATTGGGTCCGATGATGGCAAGAAACTCGCCTTTTTCGATTTCCAGGCTGACATTGTCCGCCGCTTTGATGCCAGCGAATGCAATGGTCAAGCTTTCTGCCTTCAGGAGGGGCTGGCTCATGACTTGTTCTCCCCGAGCTTAGCGCTAGACGTTTTATCCGCTGACTTGGTGACCAGGCCGTATAGGCCCTGTGGCAGGAAGAAAATGACCAGCAGCAGCGTTGCGCCCATGATTAGGTTCCAGGCGTTATGGGCAACGCCAACTGCGACGGTGTGGACGATCTCGAGAAAGATCGACCCGATGAACGGTCCAGCAACGCCGCCGATCCCGCCCAGAACAGCGGTCAAGACCAAGTGGCCAGATTCGGTCCAATAGGCGTAATCAGGTAGGACATGGCCGATCGAGACAGCGGCAATGGCGCCACCAAGGCCGGCCAGCGCTGCTGAAATCGTGTAGGCGATCAAGAGTACAGACCAAGCCGACACACCCAGATATTCGAGACGCACTTCGTTGGTATGAATAGCGCCGACTGCGTGTCCGAGAGGGCTTTTCAGGAACTGAACGCCTAGGCCAGCGATGATGGCCATGAGCGCCAGCGCGACGTAGAACAAAACGATATCGAAACCGGCCTTGGTAAGGGTCATGCCCAACACCGTTGGGACGGGCACGCGCAAGCCATCGGTGCCGCCCGTTATGCCATAGAGTTTGGAGAGCAGGGCGAAGAACACCATCGAGACAGCGAGATTGAGCATCGCGAAAAAGATCGCGCGATAGCGAACCAAATAGGCCCCGACAAGGGCGCCAATAACGGCCGTGACCAAGGTGGATGCGATAAGGAGCACGAACAGGTCCGATATTCCCGACCGCAGGACGATAAAGGCTGCGGTGTACGCACCGGCCGCATAAAACATGGCGTGTCCAATCGAGATCAGACCAGCACGCAGAAGCAGGGCCACGCCGACTGCCGCAAATCCCTTTGCAATGGCGATGGTGAGTACGAATTGAAGCCAGGGGGCAGCGAAGGGGACGATGGCCAGGGCGGCAAAAGCCGCGGCGAAAAGCGCATAGAGGATTTTCATCAGATCTTCCTCGTCGTGGCGGTGCCAAATAGCCCGTTAGGGCGAACCAGCAATACGGCGAGCATCACCAGGAAGGGGGCAACGGTGTCGAATGCGGGGGCGTAATAAACCGCGAGGACTTTCGCGCCAGCCACAATGATCGACGCCACTGCAGCCCCTTCGATTTGTCCCAATCCGCCGATGGCGGCGACTGCAAATGCCAGCACCATGGTTTCGGCACCAAGGCCGGGGGCAACGCCAGTCGTTGGCGTGGCAAGGGCACCACCGAGCGCTGCGAGAAACACCCCAAGCGTAAAGGCAAGCACGAAGGCGCGGTCGGTGTTGATACCCATAGCGAGTGAGACTTCACGGTCGGCGACAACGGCGACAAGCAAACGGCCCAGGCGGGTGTGCTTGATGAGAAACCGCATGCCGAACAGAACAGCCAGCGCGAGCACGATGAGGAGCAGCTGATAATTGAGATAGAAGATTCCGCCAATCTCAGATACCCCCAGAAGCGCCATGGGAGTGTCCTGATAGATCGAGCGCACACCAAAAACGAGGCGCTGAAGGTCTTCCAGGATCAGGAATAGACCGAACGTCACCAGGATCTGGATCGCTTCATGCCTGCCATATGTCCAACGTATCAGCGTGCGTTCGACAAGCGGACCGAGGACCATGGCAACGAGCGCCGCGCTCAGAAGCAGCGCAGGGAAAGAAAGCCAAGGGTTTAGGCCTGCGCTGATGAGCCAAAGGCCCATGCTGGCGGCAATATAGGCTCCAATTGAGTAGAAGCTGCCATGGGCAACATTGAGGATGCGCTGAACGCTGAAGACCAGAGTCAGGCCGACGGCCACGAAAAATATAAGCGCGGCGTTGGCAAGTGCGTCCATGATCAGCGGCAAGGCCATATCAAGCATATCTTGTCCATCCGTGAGGTCTGCACCGCTTGGGTGCCGGTGGCGCGGAGCCGGTCCCCTCAAAAGGACAAGGCTCCGCGCGCACGCCGTTACTTATAGGAGCCAGGCTCGGGAAGCGTCTCGAGGAACTCTGGTGTGAGGGTCTCGATCCACGCAATCGGATCTTCTCCCAAAGGTGCCATCAGGGCTTCGCCGTCGTACCGCACCATATTGGTGATGACTGAGAAGTCGTAGGTGTCCGAAGGTCCAGTGACGCCAATCACCTGATCAACGTATCCGTCGTTATCCTCGCGCAGACGCGCAGTGCCTGTAAACGTCGCAGTTTCGATGCCCCCGAGGGCTGCGGCGATCTCATCGCGTGAAGGCCATTCGCCATCATTGGCCTCGATCGCGGCTTCATAGGCCGCTTTCATAACCATGAAGCTATTGGCCATTTTCATGGTGGGAAACACCGGATACTCGCCAAAGCGGGTCGCATATTCCTCAGCGAAGGCCACGGTATCCTCGTTGGCCTGGGCGTCGGGTGTGAGCCAATATCCGTCACCGAGCATGCCGACGATCACACCGTCTGGCAGATCGATACGCTGGAGGATGGTCTCGCCGAGCGCCAGGACAGTCTGGCTTTGCGTGAGGAGGCCGCGCGGCTGGGCCTGACGGACGAAGTTTTCGAGATCTGCACCCCAGAGGTTGGAAAAGATGGCGTCCGGGCGAGCGGCCGATAGGCGAGATACTTCGGTCTGGTAGCTCGAAGCGCCAAGGCTCGGGAAGAGCTCAGCGACAATTTCGACATCGGGCTTAAAGGCGCGGAAGGCCGCCTTAACGATCTCGGCGGCGTCATGGCCAAATGCATAGTCAGGATTGATGATTGCGACTCGTTCGATGTCGGGATTGACCTGAAGCAGGTAAGCGACATAGGCCACAAATTCGGGAATGGTGTTCCCATTGGGCCGGAACGTGTAGTCGAGCTGTTGGTTCAAAAAGAGCTGGTGCGTATCGCAGTTCCAGCTGATCGTTGGCATTTGCATTTGCTCGGCAACGGGCGCCAACGCAAGACAGTTGCTCGAAGAAAGTGCTGCGATCATCACCTGATAACTGGTTTCACCAGCAAGACGGCGATATTCGGCAATGACCCCTTCGGCCCCTTGGGCTTCGTCAACGATCGTCGCTCTGAGGGGCACCCCATCAATGCCGCCGGCGGCGTTGATCAGGTCGACCATCAGCTCGGCTCCTTGGGCGCCGGGCTGGCCATAGGCTGCTGGAGCACCAGAGGTGAACGTAAAGACCCCCACGTCGATCTGCTCGGGTTTGTCCTGAGCCATGGCCTGGGTTGCGAGGACGAGAGACGCCATCAGCGTCCCAGCAGTGCGTACGATGTGTTTCATTCCCTGTCCTTCCTTTGCAAGCGGTCGACCTTTCCCTACGGTCAAATAAAACGCTTGTGAAATATCACATGATCATTACCATGCATTGCTGTCAAGCATCTTTGGTGATGCTGACCATTCGCTACAACCAAAGGAGGAGCCGAAATGGTGGCACTCAATATGACTGTGGACAGCCAAACGGGTGAGCGCGCAGTACGGTTTGATATCGACGCTCTTGTCATAGCTGGCTGGGCCGGTCGCAATCGCGAGGCAATGGAACATCATATTGCCGAGCTGGAGGCGCTCGGCATCGCGCGGCCCAAAGCAACACCAACGTTCTACAGGGTTTCGCCCTCCCGATTGAACAGTGATCCTGTCGTCCAGGCGACCGGTGAGAATTCGAGCGGCGAGGCCGAGCTGGTTTTGATTGCTGCTGATGGAGACCTTTTCGTCGGTCTTGGTTCCGATCATACCGATCGCAAAGTCGAAGCCTATGGAGTGACGGTCTCGAAACAGATGTGCGACAAGCCAGTGGCGGACCGTGTATGGCCGTTTAGCGAAGTCGCTGACCACTGGGACTCATTGATATTGCGCAGCTATGTGATCGAGGATGGCGAACGCGTGCTCTATCAGGAGGGGAGTGTGGACGGGCTTCTTGATCCGCGCGATCTGATCAAACGATATACAGGCACCGACACGCTCGCTGATGGCACAGCAATGTTTTGCGGCACGCTGCCGGCAATTGGAGGCGTAAGGAGCTTTACAACCTTTGAGGCTGAGGTCGAGGATCCGAAACTGAGCCGGACGATCTCGTTCCGCTACGATACCGCGATCCTCGAAGATGTAGGGTAGGCCGTATAGATGGGCGCGGAGAACATTTGATGAAAACCGTTGGCAAAAGGGTTTCGCTCCGCGACACCGCTTATGATGAGATACGCAAGCTCATAGTGACGTGTGAACTGCGCCCCGGGCAGCCTTTGACAGTCACGGACCTGGCTGAGGCTCTCAACATTGGGAGAACGCCGGTGATTCAGGCGATCGACCGGTTGGCTGTCGATGGACTCGTCGACGTTATGCCCCGCAAGGGGATCGTGGTCAGTCCCGTCAGTCTCGATGATTTCATGGAGGTTGTCGAGATGCGTATGGTCAATGAGACGGCCGCCGTCCGTTGGGCGGCCGAAAGGGCAAGTCGCGCCGAGATTGCCATGATGGAGGCCAATCTTGCAGCCATCTGGCAGGCGGCCAAGGACCGCAATATCGAAGAGTTCATTTCGCTCGACCGCGATTTCCATCGCTTGATCACGCAATCGGCCAGCAACCGTATCCTAGGAGATGTGCTCTCTAGTCTCCATGACAAGGCGTTGCGGTTCTGGTTCATCTCGCTCAAGGCACCCGATCACAATATTCGGGTTTGCGAGCAACATGCGGCAGTCATTGAAGGCATAAAGTCGGGCAATCTCGACGTTGCGGAAAAAGCGATGCGCGAACACATCGCTTCTTTCCAGATGAACGCAACGAGCCAGATCATGCGCGCCTGATCGAGTTTAGCCCCTCAATATCGCTTCGGCAGAGTGCGCGACACCCAGCAACGATCTGTCGCCGCCGTGGGACCCCATTAGATTCATGCCAACCGGCATGCCGCCACCGACCGGAATCGGGATCGAGATAGCGCAGCGATCGAGAAAATTGGCCACTGTCGGATTGCGAAGAGCCAAGAGGTTCGCGCGTCCATAGGCTTGTTCATCCTCCAGTTCTGTAAGCGTCGGAGCGACGAAAGGCGTCGTGGGGAATATTACGGCGTCATAGGGCGCGGTCGCACTGTTTGCCGCTTTGATCATCTCTTGGCGAATGTTCAAAAGGCGCTCATATTCGCCCGGTTCCTGTTGCAAGGCTTTCTCGATACGCACGCTGACCCGCGGGTCGTATAGCTCGGCCGACGAGGCGAGCAGCTCCTGGTGGACCATCAGAGCCTCGTGAGCAACGATGCCGCCGCGCGCGTTGAGTTCGGGCAGTCGGTCAAGGTCCTCGAGCCTGATTTCTTCAATCGTCACCCCGGCGTCTGCCAAGCGGTCTATTGCCACCGAGAATGCGTGAGACACTGCCGCTTCAACGTCATCGGTTACGTAATTGACCAGAACTGCCAATTTCAGCTTTGACGGCTTGACCTGATCGGGGGCAGCTGGGTGATCGCCGGCCATGATCGCGTCAAGCAGCGCGCAGCATTCCACGCTGGCACCAATCGGGCCAATGCTGTCGAGGGATTTCGAGAGGGGATAGGCCCCATCCAGGGGGACGCGCGACGCCGTCGGTTTAAAACCAGTCAGGCCACACAAGGCGGCGGGTATGCGACAAGAGCCGCCCGTGTCGGTGCCGATGGCGGCGGCAGCCATATTTCGGGCGACCGAGACGGCTGCGCCCGATGACGAGCCGCCGGGGATGCGTGGTGTCGTGGGATCGGCCGGGTTGGCGGGCGTTCCATAATGGGGATTGATGCCAAGACCGGAATAGGCGAACTCGGTCATGTTGGTGTGCCCGAGGATGATCAGCCCGGCCGCCCGCAGCCGCTTGACGATTTCTGCGTCTTGTCGGGCCGGTGCGGCACTTTTTAGAACGGTCGAACCGGCTGTCGTCACCAATCCTTCGACGTCAAACAATGCCTTTATTGAAATTGGGATGCCGGCGAGAGGTGAAGGGGACTTCCCTTCGGCTCGAAGATCATCGACGCGCTGGGCATCGGCCAGTGCGCGGTCTCGGTCGAGAGCGAGAAATACTGGCGCATTAGGGTCGTCGGAGTTCTCGATGGTTTCCAGATACTGCGTGACCAGGGAGAGACTCGTTGCCTCTCCCTTTTCGAGTTTGCGTGCGAGTTCCGAGAGCGTCACCATTTTGGTTAGTTTTCGTCGTAGTAATGGATTTCGAGCAAGACACACCCTTGCTCCGACTTGAAGGGGCCGTGATAGGCTCCCGGGGGGCGACACGCATAGGTGTTGGGTGAGAAGCTCTCACCACCTTTCCCGTTCTCGTCGTTCCCCACCGTGAGATCACCTGAAACCAAATAGACTTCCTCCCAGTAGTCGTGGACGAATGGTTTGGTGGTGAACACACCGGGTGCAAACCGCAAGAGGCGCGTGCGGTTGCCAGACTTTGCGTCTTCATCGAGAGCGCCCGCGAGAATTTTCTGTTCGATTCCCTCAGGATAGCCGGCAGGGACGTGCCAACCTTCTGTGCCCATGTCGACGGGGAAAAATTCAAGATGCTGCTTGTTGATAGCCATTTTGGTTCCTTACGCCGCTGATGATTTGGTTGTCTTGAGCTCGTCCTCGAGCGAATAGCTGTCGAGCATGCGATCGACCAACTGGGTGCAGCTGTCCCAGTCAAACGAGCGGAAGCTGTGCCCCTTGGTAACAAAATTGGCGCCCGCATAAAACATTTCGTACTGGCTATGACGGGAAGCAAACTCCGAGCCCACGGCGTCCCATGCAAGCTTGAAGAATTTCACGCGGCCTTCGGACGATGACGTCGGCGATTGCTGGGTTTTGCCAATGAGCTCGTGCAATTCTGGATTGGCAAAATCCTCGACGGATGAGGGCAACATGATCAGACCGCCGCCCGCCAGTTCGCGCAGAGTCGTGATGACCTGCCCGTAGAGCTCTTGGGTGAGAACCTGAGCTGAATAGAGCGTGTGCGTGTCGGGGATGAAATAGCCGTTCCGCGATTGTCCCTTGATCTCCATTGCATGAACGAGAGAATCCACGAGATTGTTCTGGGCGGCCAGCTTTCCCAGCGTCTCCTTGACTGGAGGAAAATTGATGATGCCGTTGGTATCGGCTATTTTGCGGGCGATCCCGACCAAGAACCGCATTTTGACCATGAGGCGGATCTGGGCCTGGTAGTTTTGGTAGACGTGAGCCGGGGTGGCCATAAATTGTTTCATGCACATCGCCGTGTCCTGGTTTACAAAGACCCGGTCCCAGGGAACCTTGACGTCATCAAAATATAGGACAGCGTCATTTTCGTCGAACCGGCTGGCGAGCGGGTAGTCATAGACGCTGGTTGCAGCTTGTTCGTACGAGCGGCGCGAAAGGATCTTTAGACCCTTTGCATTCATGGGAATAGCAAAGGAAACGGCGTACGGCTCTTCGCCCTCACGCAAGGGCTGAATGCAGGTCACAAAGACCTCATTGGCCATGATTCCGCCCGTCGCGAGCATCTTTGCCCCACGAATGGTCAAACCTTCGGCATCCTGATCAACTACCCCGGCAGTAAGGAACGGATCCTGCTGCTCATTGGCGGCCTTGGAACGGTCAGCCTGGGGATTAATAATCACGTAGGTGAGGTAGAGCTCATTGTCCCGCGCGTAGCGATAATATTCGGCCAGGGCCTTGGCGCGGTTGCTGTCGTAGGATTCGAAGACGTCGATTCCCATATACATGCCCGAAATACACGATGCGACGTGGTCCGGGGCTCGACCCAGAAAGCCACCATGAATTTCGGTCCATGCCACCAGCGCTTTTCGGCGCTCGACCAACTCCCCGTATGACCTGGGCAGCTGCCAAATCCGGTTGGCTCTCAAGTCACTGTTTTCACCGACCTGATAGGTCATCAGGTCCAAATTTTCGGGGCGCGACTGGAAATCATAAAGCTTGCCCGTCGACTGGACGGTTCTGCGAAAGGCGGGATGGACGCTAACATCGCCCGCATGTTCGCCGTTAATATAGACGGAACGACCGTCATTAAGTGATGCAATGTGTTGAGCGCCGGTCTTAACCATGGCGACGTCCTCCTTTGGGGTCAGTAGTGAATTGCGAGCGGCCAAGGGGCCACGTCTTGGGTTTGTTCTAGCTTTGCGTAGCGTCCCTTGGAGAAAACCAGGGGGCGTCGGTCGGGGGTTGAGCGCATCTCGATCACTTCCACGATGAAGAGGATGTGATCTCCGCCATCATGGGTTGCCCACGGACGACACTCAAAGACGGCGGCGACGCCGGCCAGAACGGGGGCCTCGGCAAACCCTCTGTGAAAATGGGTGCCCTCCCATTTGTTAGAGCCGGCACGGGCAAATCGGTTGGAAATTGCCTGTTGGTTGTCGGAAAGGATGTTGATCGCAAATCCCTTGGCCTGCTCCCAATGGGGGAGGCTTAAGGCGCGTTTATCCACGCTGAACAAGACAAGCGGGGGGTCGAGCGAGAGGGAATTGAACGAACTCATCGTCATCCCGCAATCTTCGCCGTCACCGCGGCAAGTTACGACACAGACGCCCGTTGGGAATTGGCCCAGCGCCTGACGCATTTCGCGGGGATCAATGCTTGTGGATGCCGAAGCGCTCATTGATCGCTCCTTTCCGTGCCCACAAGGTAGTCCGAGAGCAGGACTGCCTTTTCCGCGCTCGCCCGCAGAGAGGCTGCCAGTTGCCGCACGAGGGCGTAGTTGGCGGCATTCACCGGTTCAAACAGCAGGTCGTTGACTTCCTGCTGTACGGGCGCCAGCTGAGACAGAAGAGCAGTGCCTTTGTCCGAGACACGCATATGAACACGGCGCTGGTCGTCGGGATTGGGAGTCTTGGTCACAAGTCCCAATTTTACGAGCTTGGTCGTTTCACTGGTTACGAATGGCGGGGAAAACGCGAGGTGATCGGCGAGAGCTCGCACGCCAACCCCGCGTTCCGACTGTAGCTGCCTGATGCTGATGAGCAGAGTGTACTGGACCCCCGAAAGGCCGACAAACGCTCCAAATCGGGAGCGGATTTGCTCGAGCCGGGCCGAAAAGGCCAGCAGGTTGTGCACCATCTCGCGGAACGCATCATCCTTGCCAGCAATCAAAAGGTCCTCCCGTCCCACCGTGGGTTCGAATTGAATGTCCTGTTCCATCTTCGCCTCCCATGGGTAGTGTGGGAACATAATTAAGTTAGTGAAGTATTTTGTCAAGAATGCGTGTGAAATTTCACGCAAATGACGAAATGGGCGGCTCAATGGCCGCCCCAAACACGTTCGGGTATGTCGCCTATTCCGTGCCGAAGGCTTGGCACTAGGCTTGCTCGATGCAGTCATGCACTGATCTTGTATCCGGATGCGCCGAGCACCATCCCACTGCCCGGCACATTGTACAGATTGCCTAGTCTGACGGCATTGCGGAATTTCTGGCCGCGCACTCAGCGAATGCGAGGCCGTCGTTCGCGGCTATGGCGAGGGGCCCTAGGTGTTCCCCAAGCCGTGACGACTCACGTCCATCATTATTTCAGGATTGGGGCGCCGGATACCATCAAAGACGACTCGCGCGGGGTCGGATCCTGAATGGCCGCTTGTCCAGCATTCTCGCTAGCACCGGACTGTCAGCATTCGGCCCCGAAGTTGCCACAGAGCCTGATCGCGCTGGGACAAGACGGCCTTAATCAGGAGAGGTGTCGAGGCCGCTTCTTTCGTCATTGTTGTGCCAACTGCTGTCACCAGCCTCTCCACTGCCCACTGAAATTTCGCCCCCGTTGACAAACTCCGACTTGTGATGAGGAGTGATTGTCTCCCGGCGGCCCAAGCCGAAGCCTCCATTCGTAAATGGGTTTTTCCAGAACTTCGAAATCGCCAACCGCAAGGCGTTCAGAACCCCGTTCGACCGCACATATCGGGTAATTTGCTCAAAACCGCTGGGCGCAACTTCGCCAAGAATAGCAAGCATATCGCTTTTGGCGGCAGTGTAGTGAGTATCAGCCGCACCCTGTGGCGCCGGCTTGGCCTCAACGAGCAAATCGAGCGCGTTCCTTTTCGCAGTTGGGCGCCGACATTCCTGGTAGAACCGCTTCTTCTTCTCCTCCAGAAGCTCAATTGCACGCGCGTCCTTCTCCAATCTGCCACCACCAAATTTGGCGATCGGGGACGATGGTACGCCCCTGACCCGCACATTTATCCGGTCCACATCCACGAACAGTCGAGCAGAATGACGGTGGCGCGTCATAGCAACGTAGATGTGCTCGGCCGACATCGCATGGGTTGCCGCCACATAGGCGCGGTCCAATGTCAGGCCCTGGCCAAAATATGTTGTGCCCGCATAGGCGAGCGCGATGGCCGGCACCTGCGGGGCCCCCTCCTCCCGAAAACCCACCAGCTCATCAACGCGTGTGCGAACCCTGGATCCATCCGGCTCAAATCGCAGGACCAGAGAGGGCGATGGTCCTCCGACGACCTGCTCAACGATGGCCGTGTCCGCATTCTGGATCAACCGTTGAGGGTGATCGATCTTCTCTTTGAAGACGATGCGGTCCCCGAGGCCCAGTGCCAAAGGTCGCAACATCTGTTTGTTTTCACCTCGATTTCGCTTGCCCGACGTTTCGCTCAATACCTCAAGAACGAGTGCATCTGCGCCAACAAGACCAGCGGCCTGAAGGCGATTGCGGATCAGCTCGTTGAGCCTGTGCACGACGGCATTGCGACCGGCGAAGGCTTGGCAGGTGGGCAAGTGCCCTGCCCCAGCTTTGGCAACATCGACCAGACGATCCTTGATGAACTGATCAGCCAGGGCCACGAGGGTTGCATCCGCGCCGGCCATCCAGCTGATCCTGCCACCAACATCGTAAGCGCGGAGCGCCAGATGCGCACGACCGCGGGCAAAGCCCATTGACGCGGCGCGGTTCCACCCAGTCTTTTGTCGACGAATTTGCTCAATACGGCATGTGCCGATTGTTCGAGTGAGCAAGGACAATGGACTACCGGGCCCGACGGGCGTCAATTGCCTCGTGTCGCCAGACAGGACAAGTTTGCAGCGGCCCTGTGCAGCGGCCTCCATGAGTCGATGCATTTGAGGTGTATCGACCATACCGGCCTCGTCGCACAGCAACACCGTATCGGCCGTAAGGACGACTTTACCGCGTTCAAAATCGTTCAAGAAACCAGTGAGGGCCCGGACCCGTGTTTGGGGCGCGTTGGTGTCTTCACCCAGTACGTGCGCGGCGCGCCACGAAGGCCCCAACGCCCAAACGTCGAGGCCGGCGTTGCGCGAGGCTTCAGCAACAGCACCCAAGGTAAAGGATTTGCCAGACCCGGCGGTGCCTTCGACGATTGAGACCTGATCCAGGTTGAGCGCGTGTCGAGCGGCGTCGATCTGCTCTTGCGACATCGTTGACCGTTTCCCGATAACCGCCTCGATGACTTCTCTGGGTACAAATTCGCGGCAGCCAACCCCCGCTTTGGCGAGAGAAACGATAGCGCGTTCAGCATCGATCATTTGGGGCGTTGAATAATAGGTTTCCTCCGGCAGGCTCGCATCCGTGAGTTTGACAAGGACTTTTTCTTGGACGAGACGATCAGCAATGTGCTCGATCTCAGAGGCGCTGGCGAAGCACTGCAATGCCATCCCGACGATCTTAAAAACGGACGCTCGAGACAGCGTCGCATCATGTTCCACCGCGGCCTGGATAGCCATCTTAGCCAACGACCAGGTGTCGGGCGCTACCGGAGGGTCTTTTGACTCCGTTTGCGCGACCAGATCGCCAGCATTTATCCCCATCTCAACCAGCTGCTCTTGCCAAACCCGGCCCAGCTCAGCGAGCGGCAGGCCGCTTTTGGCCTTTCGCGTTTTGAGCGCAGCGACCTGGGCAGCTGCACGGTTTTGACCCGTCGTGAATCCCTTGTCACCAACGTATTCTTCAATGGCATTACGCCGCTTGCTAAAGTTGCGCAGGACTTCGGTCGGGACGCCCGTTATTTCGAAGGCGTGTTCAGTTGGTTCCAGGTCGTAGCCCAGCGCTCGCAAATTGGAAGACAGTTCGGCCGTGTAGATGGCGCCAATGGCAAGCTGCCACTGGTACAGCGTTTTCGTATCGAATGTACCGACAGACCCGTCCTTGCGTAGGACGGTGTTCGGCACCACGACATGTGTATGCAGTTGCGGGTCGTCATCGCGGCTGGAAAAATGGGTAAATAGCGCACACACGAAGCCCAGCACGGCCTCGCGTAACGTGCCTGCCTTTCCTCGCCTCGACTGGATTAGCCCTGTGTCGCTCACGAATTCAAGCGTTCGCGTCGTGGCCTTCAAATGCGCGTCCAACACTTTCAGCTTTGTCGCCAAATCGGCAAAGGCGAACAGCAACGAAACGGATTTTGGGGGTGCAAACTGCAGATCGTAGCCCACCTTGCGGGCCCGAAAGCTGTCCTGAACGCTGCCAGCACTACCAAGGTGCCCGTTCGCCAAGGCCGTCAACAGTTCGGGATCAACCGTTGCATTTGCCGAGACTGGCGCAAAGACGCTTCGGCCTTCGTCGGACAATTTATAGGGGAGCCACCAGGTTGCTGGGATTTCGTCAGCAGACGTCGTGCCGCCGAAATAGTAGCCCAACCGGTCGCTCTCGTCGCCATTAATGTAGTAGTCGATCGCGCTGATCGGTTGCAGTGTGAACAATCGTCTAGCCCTCGTCGATAGACGCGAGCTGCTGGTCGAGCAGCAATACGATGGTTGACCCGATGGCATCGATTTTACCGGAAATTTCGGCCAGCCCCTTGGCGCTGGATGCTGCAATATCGCGAAGGGCGCTGTTCGACTCGTCGCTGAACGCGAGATGTCGAACTGCGCGATCAACGATTACGCTGCGGCTCTCACCACTGACCCTGGACATTGCATCTACGAGGTCAAGAAGGTCCGGATCGAGCTGAATGCGCGGTGTTGTCTTAGCCATGACAACCTCCTGCTGGCGGAAAATACACAAGGTTTACGAGAGAGTTAGGGGCGGCCATGGCCGCGCCGGAGGCACCAAAGGTGCGTGATGTGTGAAAGAACAAAGCTGATACGTTCAGCGATATGGCCAGCGTACAAACAGAGGATGTTCTGGATACGGTTTGTTGACCACCCTGCCCCGCGTCTACGCCAAAAACCTTGCCCGAGGCCGGGGGCATCAGCGACATTGCGAGTGGGCACCAATGATGCTGGCCCAGCCAGAATTCGAACGCGGCCCAATGAGGAAGCAGGCGGTCAAGACGATGGTGAAGCGACAGTCCAGTGAACAGCAGAAGCGCATCGCCGCGACCCTGCGGAAGATGCAGCGCAGCGAACCTGCGGCCGACCTGAGCCTCTTCAAGACGGTTGAGGAGCATTTCGCTGACATTGAGAAGATGCGCAAGCGCGGCCACAAATGGGCCGGCATTGCCGCCGGGCTCCGCGCGATCGGAACAGACATCAGCGACACTACCCTTCGCATCTACTTCCGACGCGTTGCAAATTCGCAGTCGAACGGAAGCGCCAATGTTCCGCGCGAACCCATTGCCCAGGCTCGTGCGGCTCAGGCTGTGGATGCGGTGCCTAAGCCGCCGGTTGCGGGTCGCCCGGCAGGACCAAGCTGGTTGACAAGTGAACCCGACGAAGACGACCTGTAAAAACATTACTTGCGACCTCGCCAGATCACCCACCCGAAAGTCAGCCCGGCTCCGGCCAGCCCGCCAATGAGGGTGAAGAACGGGTAGGTTAGCCCGCCCAAAATCACTGATGGAGAGGTGAGAAGCTGATGCAATACCGGCGTTTCAGCGCGAACCGCGGGCGTCTCAATCCATTGCCAATATTGGCAACCGATGCCGCCATCCCTGGCCCGCTGCAACTCAGGCACAGTTCGGCAACTGCTCAGACTCTCAGGCGCTCGCGGGTTCTGCGCAATGTACTCTGACCAGACGAGCTGGCGCTCAGCGCCCAAGTCGTTCCAAAAGAGGTCGGCAGTGACGCTGCGCAGCTGCCCCTGCGACCAACCCAGGCTGAACACCATGATGCACAGCAGCATGATGACGGTGATGACACCGACCCACATCCTGCGCGAGCGCCGGCGCTCCAGGCGATCAAGCTTGGCGTCCACCAGCTTGCTGAGTTGTTGCGCGGCTTTCCCGGTTTCAACCGACATCTTCTGCGCTGTGGCAAGCGAGACTTTTTCGGCGACGACATTGGCTGCCTGGTGAATGTCCTTGGGCTGCTTGCGCAAGACGTCACGATGCAGCGCAGCCACATGAGAGATTGCGCCGACGACCGCGACATGAATTTGCGCGGGGTCGTCAGGACTGAGGCCGATTGCGCTACACACTCGGCGAAGATGCTGACGGTGCGGATCCGGCAGATCCAGCGCTTCGCACGTGCGATCGAGCAAGGATTCGGTGGGCCGGCGCATCCTAGTAGATCCAGTCTTCAATAAGCTTAAGCTGTTCTGCAAGTTCGCGCGTGAAGCGCAAAAGATGACCACTTTCGTCGATCGTCAGGCCGCCTTCCAGAAACCCGGCGGTGATCGGCAAATGCAGCGCATCGAGCTTGTCACGCACCTGGGGCTTCAGTGCCGGCAGGAAGATCTCCTTACCGCCGATATCTTGGAGCCTCTTGCGGGTCCTGCTGCCCTCCCAGCTCGCAAAACCGCCACCTTTGTCCTGAAATGCGCGATTCAGCACTGCAATGTGCCGGGCAGAGCTGCCAAACGCATCGAGATACTGCGCAACGCTGTGGGTAGTGGAGATCTCTTCGGTCAACAGGTGCAGCAGAGTCAGGCTGTATCCACACATGTCCATCACACGCAAGAGATTGGAGAAGTCAGAGAGACCCTCATCCTGAACCTTGAGAAGGTCATATGCGGAACCGCCCGGCAGATCATGAAAGATCGAAGGTGCCTTGGTCGCCATCGTGTTGACGAGCTCCTGGCGCTGAAGGTCATGGCGCAAGCTGTACCTGCCCGCGCCCACCAGCGGATCCTGCACATCAAGGAGGCGCCCGTTTTCGCGCGTACCCAGCGCGCGGTAGGTCGTCCCTACCCCGCTGTCTCCGTCATAGGCGGCAATCGGCCACCCCTCATGCCGCCCCCACTGAACGAAGCTGCGGACGACAAAGGACTTGCCGCAGCCGCCTTTCTGGCTGAGCGCAAAGATCATTTTACCGGCGATCCGCTCTTGGACTTTCTTACTCATTCTCGAACTCACTTCCTTGCTTGGTGCCGAAGAGGTCGGGATTGAGCAGTTCGCGCAGAAGTTCGTCTTCCGCCCTCGCTGCCTCCAGCTCTGCCTTGAGCCTGGCAACCAGCGGCAGCAGTCGACGAGCATCTGCCTCGCTCCCTTTCCGCATGGCTGCGGCCAGGCGTGCGAGATAGATCTCACACTGTTTGGCTGTTCTGATTCTGGCTGTGGGCGGGAGCATTACCGGGCCTTCGACAATTGATGGATCGAAAGCTTGAGGCAGCGCAACGAGGCAAACTAGCCCCCCAGGGGGGGGGCGTATTCGGTAACATTTTAAGGGTATCATTTAATCAGACAGAACAAGATGAAAAACTGAAAATGACAGTATTCCTACCAATATTCGCATATGTTCCAGCAATGCAGACGGGGCGAAAATGGGCGCAGTTTGAGTCGAAACGAGACAAATCGAATATTGAAAAGATCGTTCATGCCGTCAAAAGACTCGAAAAATCTTCCCTAAGTATAATACCTTTTTGTGGACCTGAATATCAGGACTACACCTCTGTGATTGGTATATATGATGGAATTAACATGATACTGGAGCACGATACCGGCTCAAAAGATGCACTTGTTGAATTGTTAGACCACTTGAAAGGCAGGAAATTCTGCATCCTTGTTCCAGATCGACGTTCATTTTTCGATGACATCACAAACCCCTCGCTACGAGTTGGTTGGGATTGGAGAGTAAAAGGAATACAAGGGCAAGTACTGAGCATCGAATGTGATAATTTCCCACTGTCGAAGGTGGGCAGGATGTCAGGAAAACCGCTGTATGACCACCTAACCAGCAACATCATGGAAAGTGCTACATATTTAAGGCATTGGTCTAATGGATCGAAAAGTCGAAATTCAAGCAAGAAAAATGAATAATTAGTCTACACTGTTTCTTGCGACCGCACCAAGTAATAAGTCTTCCAACATTCCGGAGTGCGAGCCTCTACGCTCTCGGCGCTGTGCCAGACGCAGTTGTGACCCTAGTACACCATGTGACGATCACATGGCTTAGACTGGCCGACCTCGCTGGCAGGAAGGTCAAATAATCCCTTCATCGAAAGCGAGCGCCATGTTGGCGAGGAGGCCGCGCTGCCAGGCGAGGCCTCCACCCGATCCATATTTGGGGCGAGAGACTGTGTGGCCGAAGATATCCATGCGCACCTCGTAATCGATTTTTGCAACCTTCATGCGGTCTTCAAAACTGTGACGCAATCCGTAGAGCGTGTGCTCTTGGGTCGGCAGAAGCCCATTCTCCCCCAGGAAGGAATTTATCGTTTGCGAAGCCGTACCAGTTTTGTCCATGTAGCGCGGAAAACCGGCGGGAAACGCCTTGAACACCTGGAGCGAGATGCCGACAAGAGGAACGGCCCGGATCGAGGCCGTACTTTTGACCTCGTGCGGCCCGTATTGCTTAACGTCGGAGTTTTTTCGGTCGCCAGCGCGTCGTGGACGAACAGCGATATGGGGCACCTCATGATCGAGGACAATAGCGCTTGGCGTGAGATTGCATATCTCGGAAGGGCGGCAACCCGTCTCTATCATCGCAAGCAACACACCTCTGGCCTCTGGATTGAGACCAGATAGCTTGCCGGCGCGCAAGAACCGGCTTTCGATCCAGTCTACCGGGAAAGAGGGACGGCGAACGTTGCCGTCTTCCGCAAAGCTGAGCCCTAGAAATGGGTTTAACCTTTCATTGTCGTTGTGCTCGAAGCTGAAGTACTCTCGGTACAGCTTTCGCAATTCACCGATTTCCCTGTTCCCACCGCTTGGATTCAAGGGCTCTGCATCGTCCTCGGGCACGATGCGTGCGAGCCAATAGCGATAGAACCGCACCGCATCGTCGCGCGTAATATCAGCAAGCGGCTTGTCGCCAACGACCTCTGCAAACCTTCGGATAGCGCGCGTCGGAATGTTCTTCCAAATGCGCAATTGGTTTGGGCTCTTGTTTGCTAAGCTCATTTTCCCCGGACCTTCCATGAAGATCCTAAGTGCATCGTCAAATCGGTGCGTCGGCTTTGAGACTGCCCCTAAGAGCGCCTGTTCGATCTCTCGCGGCGTCGACACCGGTAAAATCGCCTCAAAGCGGCTGGAAATATCATCCCAGCTAGCGGTGCGGCTCAGTTCCTCTACCGGCACATACCCAAATCCCATAGCTTTTACACGTTTCAGGGCGGCAGCGTACCGGCCACGTGACCGCTCAACATTCTCCCCTAGCATCATCGAGGCCCAAAGATCGTCATCGGCACTTGCAAGTAAGTCGCGCGCTTTTCTGGCCACGACTAGATCGCGAGTGCCCAATGCCTGTTCGATGACCGGAAATCGGCTATCTAGCCGTGCTAGTCTGGTAGGTACGCGCCGATAGTAAAGCCAGCTGTAGCCGCGGCGCTTTAGGTACCGGTCGAGCTCTTTCGGCTTAGGCATTCGCGCTTCCGATTCACACCGCTGTAGGGCACATTGTAGGGCAATTTGTAGGGCACTTTTCTGCCGATTGCGCACGATCATACCAAGGTCGCCGCAAAAATACCAGCAGAACCAGATGCGTAGTCGATTTGAATGTTGAGAAGATGGAGCGGGTAGCGGGAATCGAACCCGCGTATTCAGCTTGGAAGGCTGCTGCTCTACCATTGAGCTATACCCGCCCGAGGGCTATGCCACCGGCACCGATTAGCGCGAACCGGGGCTGGCTGGCAAGTCCATCACCGCCCCGCCATCCACAATTTACCTGCGGAGCCAAATTCTTGCGCATCTAGCACGCTAGGGTGTTGACACTAATGCGACAGCCAACCATAAACCGCCCCGACGACACGCAAGTGCTCGTCGCTTCCTACCCGGAAATGTGGAGGGGTGGGAGAGTGGTTAAATCCATCAGACTGTAAATCTGACGCCTCAGGCTACACTGGTTCGAATCCAGTCCCCTCCACCAACACCCCCCGCCAGATAGAGTAAAGCCCCGGTTTTCCGGGAAACGCGCCAATCGAGTGTTGCACAGTTTGTTGTACAGTTTCGGCCCATCGGCCGGGACGGTGGCAGCTTGAGCGCTTTGAGTTCGCGGCGGGTCAGGCTATCACCCTCGTTTTCGGCAGGCCGGTATGCTGGAAATGCTATGATCCGCCGCGCCATGGACCATTGCCGCTGCACGACCTGCGCGCGCGTTTCCTTTCATAATCCTGTCCGTGTCGATACGGGCTTCTGGAAAAGCCGCTTGCGTAATCCGGATCAATGAGGTCCTCGACGATCAGCAGGCTCTCCACATTCATGGTGCCTAGTCCTCCCTGGGAAGCTGCACCGCAATACTGGTCCCAACCGCGCCGGAGATGGCGAACGATCCGCGATACGCCAGCGTGCGCGACCGCATAATCCCCAGGCCATCGCCGGGAGGACCGGTGCGCTGACGGGCGGGAAATCACTGTCAGGGCGATGCTTCGAGACCTGCCCACCGGTTTGCCAATTGAGCACCGATGACGACGAGATCGCAGAAGATGCCATCATGGTCGGTATCGGAGGGACCAGCGCGAACATGCTCGGTGTCGGCCTCTCCTATGACCAGCCAATGGCACCATCTACCGGACCGCCAGAGTGACCGAGAAAGGCGTTTTCGATGCTGGTGGAGAAACCGGTTGGTCGACCGTAAGGACGCTCTTGCGCATGCGCACGACCTCCAGCAACGAATGGGCTATGAGCGTGTTGTCATGACGATGGCAGAAGTTGGCATCTGGCGCCCCGAATGGGGAAGCTGTTCAAGCGGGAGGGTTTCTGATGTGCGGACGCTTCACCAATGAGCTGACCTGGTCGCAGATTCACGCGCTCTACAACATCCATCAACGGCCCGCGACGAACCTACCCCCTCGCTTCAACATCGCGCCAACCCAGGACGTTGACTTCGTCCACCTGGACAAGGCCGGCAACATGCAGATGGACCAAGGCCGCTGGTGGCTGGTGCCGTTCTTCGCCAAAGAGCTGCCCAAGGCCGCGATGTTCAATGCCAGGATCGAGACCGTCGACACGTCTGGCGCCTTCCGGGAGGGCTTCAAATCCCGCCGCTGCCTGATTCCGGCAGACGGGTATTTCGAATGGACCAAGGCAGAGGACGGCGGCAAGGATCCTTGGCTTTTGCAGTTGCCCGATGGCGCCCCGTTCAGCTTCGCGGGCATTTGGGCGCACAATGACAACCTTGGGGTTTCAAGCTGCACGATCATCACTGCACCGGCCGTGCCGGAGATTTCAGCGATCCATGACCGGATGCCGATCATTCTTGCGCGCGATGCATATCGCACCTGGCTCAACACGGATATTCAGGGCAAAGAGGCAAAAGCTCTCCTGCTCGACGCCCAGATCGACAGCCAGCTCGAATTCTATCGCGTGAATCGCGCGGTCAATTCTAGCCGCTATGACGGCACTGATACCAAGAAACCCCTGATCAACTCGCTGTAGCCCCACCCCGCCACGCCCTGCCTACGCTATGCGATGTCTTAACCCAGTAGCGCTATGAAGGTGCATCTCTGAGGGTATCGCGACACCATGAAGCTGATCAAACACCCGCTTGTCGAACGCAAAATCCAGGACTCGAAGCTTGATCTTTCAGTTCAGGCTTTGACGCTTTCGGATGTTCGGACCCCAGATGCCCCTCTGGTTTACGTGAACCGCGGCTTCGAGAAAATGACGGGTTACCAGCGCGATGAGGTCATCGGACGAAACTGCCGCTTCCTGCAGGGCACTGACACCAGCCCCGCAGCCGTAGAGCAAATGCGCGCAGCCATCGCAAAAGGCGAATCCTTGCTCATCGACGTGCTCAATTACCATAGGAACGGCACCCCGTTCTGGAACCGACTTTCTCTTGAGCCGGTCGTAAACCCGGAAGGTGAAGTATCGCACTATATTGGCATCCAAAGCGACATCAGTCGGATGCGTTCATTGCAGGATCGCCTTCATGCGATCGCAATCGACCTGACGAAAGACGAAACACACCTGATCTAGTGAGCGGCAACCCTGAAGCGTCAGGCTCAGTGAAGTCCAGACCCCTCGCCCAATCGAAAGCCGAAATCGCAGAATCCGGCGCTAAGTCAGACCCAGGCGAGTCGCGTGCAGGGCTGCTTCGGCGCGTGAGGATACCCGCCCCACCGACCCCAAGCTGGAGCCAGAATTCAAAGGGGAGCGACCAGCCAGGCCTGGCCCCCAGCGCGGCAAGTTTAACCTCAGCTTTGCTGCCGTCTGCCAAGGTCACACCAAGAACGACCTCGCCAGCGCTGAGCACGCGATTCAGTGCAGACTGGCGCGCGCGGAAGGCATGCGGAAGGCATTGAGTTCGGTATAGGTATCAAGCGTGTCCGGCTCTTCGATCACATCGAGCGCCCCAAGGTCGAGCGGGTCTCCCAGGCCAGCGGCCGCCAGGGTATGGAGGCGAACACCAGATTGGAGCACCGTCGGCAGGTCATCCCGCTGGACGTTCCTCACCACAACTAGCCCATCATCCCCGGCGGACAGTGCAAGACCCATCTAGGCTTGGTTGGTAGCAAGCCATATCGCGCCCGAAGCAACAATCAGAAACACCGCAGCGACCACGATCAGCCGCGCCTGCGGCGACAGGCGCAACACAGCTGCCCCCTCACCGGACTGCCCCATGCCCATGCGCTCGCCCCCATATCCTTTGAACCGGGGATGCCACAAAATTGCACACTTGTATAGTTTTAGCTGCAATTTGTATCATGAACAGGAAATTGATCGTGTCGAATACTGGCTGGAGACGTCGCCGTGGGAGTTTCTCTCTCCTCACCCTGCTTGCGATAGTGCTGATCGCTGCTCTGACGACTGTGCTTTTCTTGCCCCGCATCGAGGCGACCGAATTTCCGCGCGAGAGCATCGCCGACATCCCCAATGGCGTGCCCGAACCATTTGCCGGGCTCTGGAGTGTCGGCTTTCCCGAGGGCGAAGGCATGATCAATGGAGCACCCATAGCCACCTGCGCGGCTCCCGTAGCCCTGAACAGCAGCGACAACGGAACGTTGACCTATCGCTCGCCGATAGGAGACGAAGTTGGGTTCGAGCTCTCGGCGTTCTCGGGCCGAACGACCTGGCTTCCGGCCATGGGGGAAAGTCTTGTCGCCGTATGGATCAGCACGGACGAGTTCTATCTCTACTCAGTCGACCTGACGACCGGGCGTGCCCGCTGGGACAACCCGCATGCCTATCGGCGTTGTGTTTGAAGGCGCAATAACAGGCAGTGCAATCGGTGCGCGGATTCCTTGCGGAAACCCGGTAAACCAGCTACCGCTCCAGGCATGAGCCGCAACAAATTTCCGCCTAAACCAAAATATGATCCCGATGCCGGTCCGGTCTATCTGTATGGACTGCACACGGTCCGTGCCGCGCTGGATAATCCCGGCCGTGTCAAGAAGGCCTTGCTGGCGACGCCAAACGCCCTCAATCGCCTGAAGGAGACCGGGGACATCGGCAAAGTCCCGATTTCCGAAACCACGCCCAAGGAGCTCGATCGCCTGTTGGGCGGCGAAGCCGTGCATCAGGGCGTCGCGCTGGAGGTCGACCCGGTCAGCCGCTTCGGCCTCAAGGATATTGCCGATCTCAAGCTGGTCGTCGTGCTCGATCAACTGACTGATCCACACAATGTCGGTGCTATCCTGCGCACCGCCTGCGCCTTTGGGGCAGATGCGGTCATCACCACGGCCCGTCACTCCCCCAGGGAGACCGGCGTCATGGCCAAGGCGGCCTCCGGGGCGCTCGATCTCGTGCCGATGATCGAAGTTCGAAACCTGGCCGACACGCTGGAAAATCTCAAGCAACGCGGCATGTTAGTGCTGGGCTTTGATTCTGAAGCGGAAGCGCCGATACGCCCGCGCACAGACGCCGTTCCGCTGGCCGTGGTCATGGGGGCCGAAGGCAAGGGGCTGCGCCAGCGCACAAGAGAGCTCTGCGACGAAATGGTTCGGCTCGACATGCCCGGCCCGATCAAGTCGCTCAACGTCTCCAATGCCGCAGCCATTGCGCTCTTTGCAGCCACCGCAGGCAGAACCGCATGAGCCAGTTCCAACCCTTCGCCATTGCCCTGAGATTGTCTGGCGTCACTCTGCAGCAGCAGGAACTCGATACCGCACTCAAGCAATTGACGTCTCGTTTCGAGCCAGAAGACGCGGAAGACAGCTTTTACGCACAAGTGGACGTGCCCACGGACAACCCGGTGCGTGCAATTCTCGAGCTGGCGGAACGCTCTGGGACGACCATTGCCGCCATGCTGGATGACCGCCGCATCGGCAAGGCCGTGCTGGATATCGCCTTCGACTATCCCGCCGAGGGCGAATCCATGTCCGCCCGCCTGCCCGCCCATGCTGCGGCAGCAATCGCCGGGCATGGCATCGACATAGAAATTTCCGTCTATCTGACCGACGTAGAGGACGACGAAGACGCATGAACGCTGGGCCGCGCAACTGGGCAGGTAATATCGCATTCGCCGCGCGCACTGTCGTTCGGCCCCGCACATTCGCTGAGCTCCAGGACATCGTGCGCAGATCGGACAAGGTGCGCGTCCTGGGCTCCGGGCATTCGTTCAACACCATAGCCGATACCGACGACACACTGGTCATTCTGTCAGACCTTGAGCGCAGGATAAAAGTAAACCCTGCCGCCCGGACAGTGAGCGTCGATGGTGGCGCCACCTATGCCGATCTGGCGCCGGTTCTGTATGCAGCCGGTTTCGCCCTGCCCAATGTCGCGTCCTTGCCCAACATCACGATTGCCGGTGCAGTCGTGACGGCCACTCACGGCTCGGGCGACGCCAACAGGAACCTCGCCGCCGCCGTTTCGGGGATCAAGCTGGTCACCGCCAATGGCGAGATCCTCAGCCTGAGCCGCGGAGACACCGATTTCGATGGCGCCGTCGTCAGCCTGGGTGCGCTCGGGGTCCTTTGCGAACTGACGCTTGATATCGTGCCCAGTTTCCATGTCCGGCAGAATGTCTATCTGGATTTGCCGATTGCCACCGTCGTCGAGAACTTTGATGCATTGATGTCGCGTGCCTATAGCGTAAGCCTCTTTACACGCTGGCAGGGGGCGACCATTGACCAGATCTGGGTCAAGGCGCTGGGCAGCGCCGGGGAACCGCCGGTTGACGTGCTCGGAGCCAGGGCCGCAACAAGGGCCTGCCACCCGATTCCCGATATGGATGGAACCAATTGCACCGCGCAGTTCGGTGTGGCCGGTCCTTGGCACGAGCGGCTGTTTCACTTCGCCATCGGCAACACTGCCTCAGCGGGGGCGGAGTTGCAGTCGGAGTTCTTTGTAAGGCGCGCCGATGCGCCGGCCGCCATCGCCGCCCTGCACGCCGCCCAGGAACAGTTCTCCGGCGCCCTGTTCATTTCCGAAATGCGATCGGTGGCCGCCGACACGCTTTGGCTAAGTTCCGCCTATGAACAAGACACGATTGGGTTCCACTTCACCTGGCGCCCGGACTGGGAGCCGGCCATCGCGGCCGTAAAGGCGGTGGAAGCGGCCTTGGCCCCGTTTGATCCACGTCCGCACTGGGCCAAGCTCTTCACCCTGCCCCCTGCGGTCGTGGAAACGCGGTTCCAGCGTATATCCGACTTCCGCAACCTGGCGCAGCGCCTTGATCCGGCAGGAAAATTCCGCAACCGTTTCGTTACCGACCTGCTCTTCAGCTAGGGCTTTTTGCTCAAAGGCTGCTGGTGTCCGCCGTGATCAAGCTGCGGCCGAACACGCCCTCCGCCTTGGGTGCCAAACGGACCACCGAATAGCCGCGTGCTTCAAGTTCCGCAAGGAAACCGGGGAGCAGGTCGACGGTACGCTGGTGGATGTCGTGGAACAGAATGATGCCACTGCCGCGCGCTTCCAGCCGATCCAGCGTTCGGTTGGCTACGGTCTGCGCGCTTTGCTTGTAGTAGTCCTTGCTGTCGATATCGACGTCCAGCACCACCATGTCTCCATGCAGAAGACTGGTACGAAGAAAGCCGGTTTGTGCCAGATAAGGAAATCGGAAGAACGGTGCCAGCCGCCCTGCTCCTCCTAGAGCCTCGGCGACCGCTGCTTCCCCGCGCGCAATTTCCGCAAGCGCCGCTTGACGAGACAGATCGGCCAGATTGCTATGATCGAAGGTATGGCTGCCCACGCTATGGCCACGCCGGGCCACTTCCTGGGCCAGCGCCGGATTGGACTTGGCTGCTGAACCGAGCATGAGGAAAGTCCCCTTCACCCCAAACTGGTCGAGCGCATCGAGGATTTTTGGGGTCTTGCCCGGCCGTGGACCATCATCGAATGTCAGGATGACTTCACCCGGACGCAAGATGATATCGGTGGTTGAAGCGACTTCGAGGGTTCGACCGGCAAGGTGGCTAGTGCCAGGTATTCGGCGCGGCATCGCCTGCTCCAGCCTCGCCGACGCGCTTCGCGCCACACTCCCGGTCATCACGCTGTCATCGACCATCGAATGCGAGTGGGTAACAGAATTCTGACTGATTGGTTTGGCGCAACCAGCCAAGTTCAAAGCAAGCAGGCTCGAACACAAAAGCGCAGAAAACAACCGCAAGACTGAGCCCACCCGTCCAAATCAAGTGGGCTTACTTTTCTCGATTTATGGTTAACAATCCCCTCGCAAGATCTTAAGATTTACTTACCCGTCAGAGTCATGGCCCTGCGCCCCAAAGTATCGAGGGCACTTAGAAATGCGGACCGATCAGCCGGACGGAAGCTGGCATTGTGACCGGATATCTCACCGGTCTCGCGCAGATGCTGCTTGAGATCGCGCATAGCCAGCGCCATGCCGATAGAGGCTGGTGTAAAGGGCTTTCCGGTAAATCCTAGCACGTGGCAGCCCTTGTCGATGGCCCGGCTTGCTAGCGGAATATCGGCCGTCAGCACGATATCATTGGCCTTGGCGTGTTCAACGATCCAATCATCCGCCGCATCGGCCCCTGCCGGAACGACCACAACCTGAACCATCGGGTCGCGCGATGGCCTGATCCCGCCATTGCTGACAATGGTAATCACCAGCCCGAGCCGTTCGGCGACCTTCTTGGCCTCGTCCTTGACCGGGCAGGCGTCGGCATCAACGAAGATGGTCGGATCAGGCATGCGCGATTTCGTCCAGCACAAAGGTCAATCTGTCTTCCACCAACCATTCTCCGCACCGCGTGCACCAGTCAGCACGACCAGGCTCTTACCAGCATGTGTCATGCTGCTGCCCCGTCAACAATGTTGGGGGAAGCGGCGCTGTCGCCACCCCTCCAAACCATGCGAGGCGTTCTGATCAGTAAACCACCACTGACCGGATGCTTTCGCCCGAATGCATCATGTCAAAGCCTTTGTTGATGTCTTCGAGCCGAAGCGTATGCGTGATCATGGGATCGATCTCGATCTTGCCATCGAGATACCAGTCGACAATTTTCGGAACGTCGGTCCGCCCCTTGGCGCCACCAAAAGCCGTGCCCATCCAGGTCCGACCAGTCACAAGCTGGAACGGCCGCGTCGAAATCTCCTGCCCGGCCCCGGCCACGCCGATCACCACCGACTTGCCCCAGCCGCGATGCGCGCATTCGAGCGCCTGACGCATAACCTTGGTGTTACCAGTGCAATCGAAGGTGTAATCGGCACCACCGATCAGATCGCCACGGCGCTTGGTCAGGTTGACCAGATAGGGCACCACATCCTCGCCGATTTCGGTGGGATTGACGAAATGGGTCATACCGAAGCGCTCGCCCCACTCCTTCTTCCCATTGTTGATATCGACACCGATGATCATGTCGGCGCCGGCGAGCCGCAGGCCCTGAATGACATTGAGCCCGATCCCGCCCAGCCCGAACACCACCGCAGTCGCACCAATCTCGACCTTCGCAGTGTTGATCACCGCGCCGATGCCGGTCGTCACGCCGCAACCGACATAGCAAACCTTGTCGAACGCTGCGGCCGGATCGATCTTGGCGACCGCAATTTCCGGCATGACGGTGTAGTTCGAAAAGGTCGAGCAACCCATATAGTGATAGATCGGCTTGCCCTCGAGAGAGAAGCGCGAGGTCCCATCGGGCATTAGCCCCTGCCCCTGGGTGGCGCGGATTGCGGTGCACAGATTGGTCTTGCCCGATCGGCATGAATAGCATTCGCGGCACTCAGGTGTGTAGAGCGGGATGACATGGTCGCCCTTCTTCAGGCTGGCGACGCCGGCGCCGACATCCACTACGACGCCAGCCCCTTCATGCCCGAGTATGGACGGAAACAACCCCTCCGGATCGGCGCCCGAGAGCGTGAAATCGTCAGTGTGACAAAGCCCCGTGGCCTTGATTTCGATCAGGACCTCCCCGGCCTTGGGGCCCTCCAGATCCACTTCGACAATCTCAAGCGGCTTTCCGGCAGCAAGGGCAACGGCGGCGCGGGTTTTCATGCGGAATCTCCTACCAAACTTGGCGAAAACTCGCACGATCAGGTGCGCCTCGGCAACTCCCGGCGCCACACAAGCCGCCGGTCTCCCGACGAAGTCAGTCCGCTATCGCGCCCGGCCCCGGCTGAGCGCCTGCTGGTACCTTGCCCATGATGATCATGCCCAGCACTTCATCCTTGGTGACATCGGAGGTTTTTGCCTGCCCCACGACCTGCCCGTTCTTCATCACCACCACCCGATCAGCCAGATCAAACACATCGTGAATATCGTGGCTGATAAGAAAGATGCCGATCCCCTCGGACTTGAGCTGCTTTATCAGCTCACCCACCTGCGCCGTTTCCTGCGGCCCCAAAGCCGCCGTCGGCTCGTCCATGATCAGAATGCGCGCATTGAACAGGATCGCCCTGGCAATCGCCACGGACTGCCGCTGCCCTCCGGAGAGGGCCTTCACGGGCTCCTTGAAGCGGCGGAAATTGGGGTTGAGCCGCCCCATGACTTCCCGCGCCTTGGACTCCATTGCGGCGTCGTCCAGGGTGCCGAGCGAGGTGACCATCTCGCGGCCGAGAAACAGGTTGGCCGCGGCATCGACATTGTCGGCAACAGCGAGCTGCTGATAAATCGTTTCGATGCCATAGGCCTTCGCGTCGCGCGGATTATTGATCGTCGCAGGCTCGCCATTGATGCGGATTTCCCCCTCATCGCGCTTATAGGCACCTGAGAGAATCTTGATCAGCGTCGACTTGCCTGCACCATTGTGGCCGAGCAGCCCCACCACTTCCCCGCTATGCAGGTCGATAGAAGCGCGGTCCACGGCGTGAATGCCGCCGAAGGAGATCGAGATATCGGTCATTTCGACCAGAGGCTTGCCGGTATCCAGCATAACGCAACTCCTAATGCTTGTTCCGGCGGTAGAGCGTGTCGAGCCACACCGCAAAGACGAGAACCATGCCAACCACGATGGATTGCAGTGGGCTGTCGATACCCATCAGCACCATGCCCGACTGCAGCGACTGCATCACCAGTGCCCCCAGCAGCGCCCCGGCGATCGAGCCCACGCCACCGGCCAGGGACGTGCCCCCAATCACCGCTGCGGCGATTACATAAAGCTCGTCGAGCGTCCCCAGAGCGTTGGTCGCCGCGTTGAGCCGGGCCGTCGAGATGGCGGCCGCGATAGCGCAGAGCGCACCCATCAGCATGAAAATCTTGACGGTCACCCAGCGCGTATTGATGCCGGCCAGTTCGGCCGCCTCGGGATTGCCGCCCATGGCATAGACATAGCGGCCAAAGCGCGTGCGGGTGGCCAGGAATGTCATGACCACGCCGACGCCGACCGCGATCAACACCGGAATGGCGATGCCGTGCGAGATGAACAGACCGCCTTCTGGGACCGCGATGCCATTGGCCTCTGCGAACCGCTCGGCAATGCGCACCGGCCAGGGATAGGCATTGGCGACCCAGACCGCTGCAATCGTCGCACCGCAGCCGATTACGGCCAGGGAAATTTCAGCCCAGACCGGTCGCTGCGGGAAGTTGAACCGCTGACGCTGGCGCCGTCCAAAATACAGCCCGATGACGATCGCAGCACAGGCCACTCCCGCGATCACCCAACTCCACAGGGCGCCGATCGACCCATCGGGCCCACCGCCCATGAGCTGGAAAGTCGAGTCCATGGGTGCCACAGTTCGACCGGCCGTGACCCACCAGGCCGCACCGCGCCAAACCAGATATCCACCCAACGTCACGATGAAGGCCGGCACCCGCAGATAGGCAATGATCGCCCCCTGCAGCCCGCCAATACCCACACCGACGGCCAGACCCGTGGCGAGAGACAACACCCAGATCAACGGATGACCCAACCCCAACCCGAACTGCGACGGCAGTATCTGGGTCTGCATCACGCCCATCACCATGCCTACCACGCCCAGTATCGAGCCCACGGACAGGTCGATATTGCGGGTTACGATGACCAGCACCATGCCGGTAACCATCACCGCCACCGACGCGGTCTGCACCGACAGGTTCCAAAGATTGCGCGGGGTCAGAAACAGACCACCCGAGAAGAAGTTGAAGCCAATCCAGATGATGGCCAGCGCACCGATCATGCCCAACAGGCGCGTGTCGATCTCGGTCGCGATCAGGAACCGCTGAAGCGGATTCTGCACCGTCTGGCTCGAATGCGTAGTGCTTGTCATGGCGCGCGGTTCGGCCATCTATTTCCCCCATGGAAGAAGCGCTCCGGCGAACCGGGGCGCGGTCTGATCAAGCAAGTGCCGCAGCGCGTCACGCCGCGGCACTTGCTGGTCAGTCTAGTACAAGATGACCTCAGTCACACGCGGCGACTGAGCCAGCCGCAACGCCCTGGCACACCACGTCCTTGGAAACCCAGCCGGCGTCGATCACGACGTTAAGGTTATCCTGGGTCACCGGCACGGGTGGCAAGAGCACAGCATTCATCTCGACGCCATTGGGGCCATCGGAGAATGTGGTTGCACCAGTGACTTCGTTCAGGGCGGCACCACCGGCCAGTTCGACCGCAATTTCAGCGGCCTTCTTGCCCAGTTCGCGCGCATCCTTCCACACCGACACCGTCTGGGTACCCAGGGCAATGCGGTTGAGGGCAGCATGATCGCCATCCTGTCCGGAGACGGGCACAGAACCGGCAAGTCCCTGAGCACTTAGGGCCGCAATAGCACCGCCGGCGGTACCGTCATTAGAAGCGACCACGGCGTCGACTTCGTTGTTATTGGCGGTAAGGAACTGTTCCATATTGCCTTGGGCGACTTCAGGATTCCAGTTGTCGGTATAAGCCTCGCCAACATTGACGATGGCGCCGGAATCGATCGCGTCTTGGAGCACTTCCATCTGGCCGGCAAACAGGAAATCGGCGTTCGGATCGGCCGAGTTGCCCTTGATGAAGACGTAATTACCCTCAGGCTGCACCTCGAACACACCGCGGGCCTGCATGCGGCCCACTTCCTTGTTGTCGAAAGTCAGGTAGAAGGCGTCCGGGTTCTCGATCAGACGGTCATAGCCGACCACTGGGATACCTTCTGCCACAGCGGCAGCCACCGCGGGACCGATGGCATCGCTATCCTGCGCCAGAACGATCAGCGCATCTGCACCCTGGCTGATCAGGCTCTCGATATCGGTCAACTGCTTGGACGCGGACGACTGGGCGTCAGCCGAGATATATTCGGCGCCGGCAGCATCGAGCGCGGCCCTGATAGCGGCTTCATCAGTTTTCCAGCGTTCTTCCTGGAAATTGTTCCAGGACACGCCGACGACAATCTGGTCCTGCGCGGCAGCCGAACCGATAAGCACGGTCGACGCCAGCAGAACTGCTGCAAATTTCTTCATATCTGTCCTCCCATGGGCAGAATTGCTGCCCGCAATGCAAGTTGGCGGCTTGACCCCAACAGGGCGCCGCCTCCCTGCGCCCTGAGCATTAATTTTACTGCTCGAAAAAAGGTCTCGCATGCGCTGCCGCGACATGTCAACTTCATTTTCGGACATCGAAGAAATTCGGAAGTTGCGATATGGCGTGCACAATGCTGATTTGGATATTGGGGTTGGGGGAGAAGACCGCTTGACGCGAAACGTCAGCGATAGTGATAGCGTCCGTCGGCAAAATCGCGGACTTATCCTGGGTGCCCTGCGCTCAGGCGGCCCTCAGTCGCGCACTGCTTTGGCAGGTATTACGGGCCTTAGCCACGCCAGCGTTACAGCTATCATGCAGGACCTGCTCGCGCAGCGGATCGTTGAAGAGCTCACCAGTCACGAACGCACCGATGGGCGCATGCGTGGAAGGCCGGCCACCCTGGTAGGCTTCCGGCGCGCGGCCGCCTATGTGGCCCTCTTCGAGATCGACGTGAATCGCCTGCGCGCTTCGCTTGTCGATTATTCGGGCGTACTGGTGGACCGGATCGAAACGGCCATATCACCATCGACTTTTGCCGAAACGCCACCCGGCGGCTTTTTCGCCGCGCATCTGGATAGCCTTCGCGGCCGCACGCCACAGGCCGTCCGGACACTCCGCCGCATCGCCATCAGTGTTCAAGGCATTCTCAACCCGGACAATAGTGGCCTCAAATGGTCGCCCATTGCCAGTCTGGCCGGGTCATCCTTCGCGCATGACCTTGCCCGAGACTCAGGTTTGCCGGTCGCTCTCTACAAGCGTGGCCGTCTGCTGGCCGAAGGCACGCGCTGGCTCGACCCCGGCCTGCTTCAATCCAGCGTGGCCACGGTCTTTGTCGGCTCGACGGTCGCCATGGGCCTTAGCCTCCACGGCCATATCACCGGTCGCAGCGAGGGCGGCGCCACCGAGTTCGGCCATATGAACCACATGCCCAACGGCGCCCTTTGCCGTTGCGGCATGCGCGGCTGCATCGAGGCCTATGCGGCCGACTATGGCATCTTGCGCACCAGCTATTCGGTGCCCGAAACCACCCCCCCTGCCCCTTCCGTTCCTGCGCAGCAGTTCGACGCACTGATCCAGCGCGCCGAAGCCGGTGACAGAGACGCGACTCATGGCTTCAATCTGGCCGGTCGTGCCATCGGCTATGGGCTGAGCCGCATGATGGCCATGTTCGATCCCAGTCACATCCTTATTGTCGGACCCGGTGCGCGCGCCCTGGACTTGTTTAGGCCCGAAGTCGAGGCCGCACTGTCCTCCTCCCTGGTCTGCAAGATCAACGGCCTGCCCAAGATTCTCGCTCACCCCGACGAGCGAGAGCCCATCTTCAGGGGCCTGATGATGAAGACCCTGTCGACACTCGACCAGACCGATTTCGCAGCCCTCGAAACAGGCAGCCGGGTCTAGCGCGTTCACGCTATCTGCGATCCAATGATTATTCTGGAGTTGACACATTGCGCCGCAGTAAAGTCTGATCCTGATCATGCCACCGTCAAACATCAACTGATACGAGCCAGCGCTTTTGAAATTTTAATACTGCCATTACAAATATGACGTGCAGTATTCATCCGACAACGCCTGGACGATCGGAGCACCACCATGGCCAAGAAGGTAATTCCTGTCATTCTGGCCGGTGGCCAGGGCACGCGGCTCTGGCCGATGTCGCGCGTAGCGCGCCCCAAGCAGTTCTTGCCCCTCACGGGCCCCCTCAGCCTTTTCCAGAAGACGCTGCAGCGTGTGAATAGCTCCTTGTATTCCGCCCCGCCCGTCGTCGTCACCAATGCGGAATACCGCTTCCTTGTTGCCGAGCAGGCTGCCGAGATCGAAATAGCGCCCTCAAGCATTCTGCTGGAGCCTGTAGGCAGAAACACAGCCCTTGCCATGGCAGCCGCCGCGGCCCACGTCCTGCAATGTTACGGCGACGCCATCCTACATGTCGTTCCTTCAGACCATGCGGTTGAAATCACTGATGGCTATTGGCTGGCAGTTACCGAGGCCATAGTGGCCGCCGAGGCAGGCAAGCTGGTCACCTTTGGACAGGTGCCGACCCATCCCGAAACAGCATTTGGCTACATCCAGGCGGATGCCAAGGTTGGCGCGGGCGCTTGTCCCGTGCAACGGTTCGTCGAGAAACCCAACATGCAAGGGGCCATTGAGATGCTCTCCGCTAGGGGACATTTCTGGAACTCGGGCATGTTCGTCCTTGACTCCGTCGACTTTCTCAGTGAGTGCCGGACGCTGGCGCCGCAGACCTTCGAGGCAGCACAAGCCGCTGTGGCTGGAGCCAGTGCCGATCTCGACTTCATACGGCTCGACGCCCCCTCATGTACGGGAGCGCCGGATATTTCGGTCGACTATGCAATCTTCGAGAAGACGGACAAGGCCGCGGTTGTTGCCGTCGACTTTCCCTGGTCGGACCTGGGCAGCTGGGACGCTGTGTGGAAATCGGCTCAGCGCGATCCGTCCGGCAATGTCACGCAGGGTGCCGTGACCCTGGATGGCGTATCCGATTCTTTGGTTGTGACCGATCACGCCCATGTGGCGGTCAACGGCGTCGAGGATATCGCCGTAATCGCTACCAACGATGCGGTCTATGTCGGCCGGCTCTCGGACGCGCAAAAGGTTGGCGATATGGTTCAGCGCATGCGCGCCGACGCCGAAACAACCGGCCTGACCGAAGTGCATCGCACCGCCTATCGGCCATGGGGTGGCTATTCATCCGTGCTCAGTGGCGACCGCTTCCAGGTCAAGCGGCTGTTCGTCAAGCCCGGCAGAAAGCTCAGCCTGCAAAAGCACCACCACCGCGCTGAACATTGGGTGGTCGTGCGTGGCACGGCGGAAGTAACCATTGACGGCACCGTAAGCGTGGTGACCGAAAACGAGTCCATCTACCTGCCGCCCGGTTGCGTGCATCGCCTCGCCAATCCCGGCAAGATCGACCTGGAACTGATCGAGGTGCAGACCGGCTCCTACCTGGGCGAAGATGACATCATCCGCATCGAAGATGAATTCGGCCGGGTCTGACCCAGCACGCCAAGCTGACTGGTACCATTGGCAACGGCCAATCCCGGCGCCGTTTCAGAGCTTGAGGAAGGCGTGGAGCTGATCTGCCAGGACCTCCGGGCCCGCTTCGGCGCCATGCAAAACCAGCTCGGCATCTTCCGGCGGTTCGAAGGGTGAATCGATGCCGGTGAAATTCTTGATCTCCCCAGCGCGCGCCCGCTTGTAGAGCCCCTTGGGATCGCGCGCCTCGCAGACCTCTAGCGGAGTATCCACATAGACCTCGGTGAAATCGGTATCCCCGGCAATCTCGCGCGCCAGCCGGCGCTCTTTTTCAAAGGGTGAGATGAACGACACCAGCACGATCAAGCCGGCATCGGCCATCAGCCGTGCCACCTCGGCAACGCGGCGAATATTTTCGATCCGCGCGGCCTCGGTAAACCCCAGGTCCTTGTTCAGTCCATGCCGGACGTTGTCACCGTCCAGAATATAGGCGTGCCGCCCTTCGGCAGTCAGCCGCTTCTCAAGTAGGTTGGCAACCGAGGACTTGCCTGAGCCCGAAAGACCCGTGAACCAGATGATGCGAGGCGATTGCCCCTTCATCTGTGCGCGCACTTCACGATTCACGTCAAAGGATTGGTAGGTCAGGTTCTGGGCACGCCGCAGGCCGAATTCGATGGTCCCTGCTCCCAGCGTGGCGTTGGATATCCGGTCAACCAGGATGAAACCGCCAGTGCGCCCATTGCTGGCATAGGGATCGAAAGCAATCGGCTTGTCGGTGTTGAGCGTGACCGTGGCGACCTCATTCAGATCGATCTTGGTTGCCGCCGTCTGCTCCAGCGTGTTCACATTGGTCCGGAACTTGAGATCGGTAATGGTCGCCGGCACCGTCTGCGTGCCGATCTTGAGCAGATAAGAGCGCCCCGGATAGGCCGGCTCCTCGTTCATCCAGACCACCCTGGCCTGGAACTGATTGGAATAATCCAGTGTCTCCCCCGGCCGCGAAAGCACGTCGCCACGCGAGATATCCACCTCGCGATCAAGCACCAGCGTCACCGCCTGCCCGGCAATGGCATGGTCCAGATCACCATCCATGGTGACAATGCGGCTGACGACGGCCGGTTTGCGCGATGCAGCAATCAGCACCTCGTCGCCCACCGCTATCGTCCCGGATGCAACCGTTCCGGAGAACCCGCGGAAGTCAAGGTTGGGCCGGTTAACCCACTGCACCGGAAAGCGAAATTTCTCGGTCGTGCGATCCTCGGAAACGTCGATGGTTTCGAGATAGGGCACCAGTGCCTCGCCCTCATACCACGGCGTATTCTCGCTGGGGCGCAGGATATTATCGCCTCGCAGCGCCGAGACAGGCACGGCTGCCAGTGACTTGAAACCCAGCGGTTCTGCGAAGGCGCGATACTCAGCCACGATGCGGTCAAACGCTTCCTGATCGTAGTCCACCAGGTCAATCTTGTTGACTACCAGCACCACATGCTTCACCCCGATCAGCGAGAGGATGAAGCTGTGCCGCCGGGTCTGGGTCAGCACACCCTTGCGTGCATCGATCAACACCAGCGCCAGCTCCGCATTGGAGGCACCTGTCGCCATGTTGCGGGTGTACTGCTCATGGCCCGGCGTATCGGCCACGATGAACTTGCGCTTGTCGGTCGAGAAGAACCGGTAGGCCACGTCAATCGTGATGCCCTGCTCCCGCTCGGCCACAAGGCCATCTACCAGTAGGGAAAAATCGATCCCCTCGTCGCCCACCGTGCGGTTGTGGCTTTCTTTCTTGAGACTAGCCAACTGGTCATCGAGGATGAGCTGGCTATCGTAGAGCAGCCGTCCAATCAGCGTTGATTTGCCGTCATCGACGCTTCCGCAGGTAAGAAAGCGCAAGAGCGATTTTTCAGTCTGCTGGGCGAGCCAGAGATCAAGGCTGTTATCGGCAGTAGCAGGAATTGCGGACATGACTAGAAATACCCTTCCTGCTTCTTCTTTTCCATCGAACCAACGCTATCGCTGTCGATCAGGCGCCCCTCGCGTTCCGAAGTGCGGCTGGCCTGCATTTCCATGATAATGGAGGGCAGATCGGCGGCATCGGACCGGATCGCGCCAGTTAGCGGATAACACCCCAGCGTGCGGAACCGCACCACTTCCTCTTTGGGCGTTTCGCCCGGATTGAGCGGCAGGCGTTCGTCGTCGACCATGATCAGCGTGCCCGAGCGCTCGACCACCGGCCGAGGCCGCGCAAAATAGAGCGGAACAATGGGAATCTGTTCAGAATAGATATAGGTCCACACATCGAGCTCGGTCCAATTCGAGATCGGAAACACCCGCATGCTCTCGCCCGGATTGAGCCGCGTGTTGAAGGTCCGCCACAACTCGGGCCGCTGGTTCTTGGGATCCCAGGCATGGCTGGCATTGCGATGCGAGAACACGCGCTCCTTCGCGCGTGACTTTTCCTCGTCACGCCGCGCCCCGCCAATGGCGGCATCATAGCGCCCCGCGGTCAGGGCCTGGCGCAGCGCTGCCGTCTTCATGATGTCGGTGTACCGCGAAGACCCGTGGTCAAACGGGTTGATGCCGTCGCGGACGCCATCCTGATTGGTGTGGGTAATCAGATCGAACCCGTATTCCTCCGCCGTTCTGTCGCGGAAAGCGATCATCTCGCGGAATTTGAACGTCGTATCGACATGCAAAAGCGGGAACGGAATCTTGCTCGGAAAGAACGCCTTGCGCGCTAGATGCAACAAGACGCTCGAATCCTTGCCGATCGAGTACATCATCACTGGCCGCTCAAAACTCGCGGCAACCTCACGCAGGATCTCGATGCTTTCGGCCTCAAGGGTCTGCAAATGCGTCAGTCGATTCTGGTCCAACACTCTTATCCGGAACTGGGGCCTGGCGGCGGAGATTTGACAAGGTTTCGTACCCTCCAGCGGCCTCGATCTTCAACCCGAAAACTGCCTGAAACGCTGGCACTACAGGGTCTTGAGGCAAATTTGTGCACCGACGGGGCAGCGCGTGTGAAAGCCCACCCTAAGCGCCCGGACAGCCGCACCGCGCAATGCGCGCGTCCCCCGATTGGCGGAAAAAAAGTTCACCGGCGTCCGACCGACGCAAAGCTCAGAGATATGCGCTTTTATCTGTTGTGCGATCGCCCCTCTCGATGATAAACGGCACCGCAATGCCGGTATAGCTCAGTTGGTAGAGCACCTGATTTGTAATCAGGGGGTCGCGGGTTCGAACCCTGCTGCCGGCACCACAATTCCCCTTCAAAACAAAATTAATGACGGGAAGCGCGGGCGCCCAAACTTTCGCCCCGCATCCACCTTGGGTCCAAACGTGCGAGATTCCAGGGTGGAGGGTTCATCATGGTGAACCGCATGGGGACTGTCGGAGGCTCTAACGCCCAATTAGGATAGAGCCTAATGAGCAAGACAACGACCATGTTTCTCCCTGAGGTGCGGACCCAAGCTGAGCGGATGTGATAGAGGATTGCGAGGATATCCGCCTCGCTGAGCCGCCGTGATTTCGCTTTCCCAGAAGATCGGCTGCTTGGCCCTCACCCCGGACGATTGGATAAAGAAGACCGAAGTCGATGGCGCTCGAGTTGCCGGCGCGCCCAAAACGATGAAGACCTCAAGCACGAGGCCATAAGGGCCCTTGCCGAGAATTTCTCGGTCTATTGGATCCGCAAGGTTTGGCGCCAGCCGCAGCGGGAAGGGTTCGATGTTGCGCGATGCACGGCGCAAACGCTGATGCGGCAGCGCGGCTTGCAGGGTGTCACTTGCGGCAAACCGGTGCGCACCACGATTATCGACAAAGCCCTCCTTGCCCGCTCGACCAAACGTACCGTCAGTTCCAAGCACCGGTGCCCGACCGATTCTGCCCTCAGACTTCACCTATGTCGCCACATGAGCTGACTTCGTTTACCTGGCCTTCGTCATCGACGCGGCCCCTGACGCAGCGATGACGCGGTCGAGTTCATCACTGTTGAATGCGCGCAACAAATTGCGCCCACCTGAGCGCAATGGATAAAATTTTATTCAATTTGCCGGGGTTACGGCCCCAACCGTATGCGGTCATAAAGCGCGCAAAACCAACACGGGCTTCAAATACGCTCGGCAATTTGTGTCGAACTGATCCAAAGTCTTATTCAAATGCCGCAGGACGCCGGGAGGGCACCTACGCCAGGCTGGTGAGGTGCCACCGCCCATGATAGGCAAGCGTCCAATAGCAACCAGGAAGGAATCGCGGCATGACCAGAATCTGCGTCGTGACCAGCCAGACCCCTGCAGCACAGGATGCTGCCGCGAGGTTGCGCGATCGCTACGGATTTGCCGAGCTGGACAATGCCGATTTCGTCTTGGCATTGGGAGGAGACGGGTTGATGCTCGAAACGCTCCATCGCGTCATCGGCACGGACAAACCTGTTTACGGAATGAACTTCGGGTCAGTTGGCTTTCTCATGAACGCGTTCAGCGAGGAGGACCTAGAAGAACGTCTTTTCGCTAGCCAACGCACGCGCATTTATCCGCTGTCGATGCATGTAACCGACACTTCAGGCCAGGAACGCGCTGCCTTGGCAATCAATGAAGTATCCTTGTTCCGCTCAAGCTATCAGGCAGCCAAGTTGCAGATCATCGTTGATGGTGAGACCAGGCTCGAGGAGTTGATATGCGACGGCGCCTTGGTGGCAACTCCGGCAGGGTCTACTGCTTACAATCTCTCAGCCCACGGCCCCATTCTTCCGATAGAGGCCCCTCTTCTCGCTTTAACCCCGATTTCCCCTTTTCGACCGCGTAGATGGCGCGGCGCAATTTTGTCGAACAGGGCAGTCGTCAAATTCACTACACTCGAGGCAGCCAAACGGCCGGTAAGTGCAGTGGCCGACAACATCGAATTTCAAAACGTGCTTGAAGTCACCGTCCGGGAGGATCGCTCCCACGGAGTAACTCTGTTATTCGATCCCGGCACCAGCCTTGAGGAAAGAGTTCTAAGCGAGCAGTTCCGCTATTAGGCGTGCACAGGATTCCACGTCATTGGGCCATCCTTCGTCGTCCCGATTAGGCGGCCGGAAGGTGCAATCGCTCTTTGCTCGAGAGGGTCGACAGATCCATCGGTCTTTGCGTCGCGCGGGCGAACGCAGACATGACGCCGCGTGCAGCCCGCCGGGCAAGTATGATGTTCTGCTCACTAAGATAGCTAAAGGCCTCCTCAATATCCTGAGGAATGTCGCCAGCGAACTCGGCGATCATCTCTTCTGTCAGAGTGGTAATCACGTAGTGACGCGCCGCATCATCGTCCGCTAGATCGGCCGTGCGGGCTAAACTGACCAGGCGAAGCAGAAGTTGGCGGGAAGCGACGGACAGTCCGCACCGTGCGAAAAGGGCATCGAGCGCAGCGCGGCTTCCGTTCTGCAAGAGCGTGAAGACTTTCGCGCTGTTCGTGTCGGCCAAGGCACCAATACATGCTGCAAAAAATAATGCATGACCGCTGATCACCGCATGAATTAGAAGGCGGGTATTGATTTGGTTTGTGTGCAAGAGCGTACCGACATATGACGCTCGACCAATCTCGCTCTGGGCCTCGCCAATAGCGGCAAGCGCCGTGTCGGTGCCATTGCGAAAAGTTCTATCCAGCCTGTCCTTAAAAAGAGCACCCTTTACCAGACGACAGGCCTTGAGACTTTCCGCTGACTCGTGAACCAGAAGGAGGCGAGCGGCAGGAGGCAGGTCCTTTCGGGCAAGCAGCACGCCCCGGAAAACAGCATCGCCACCCCACTTCTTGGCCAGATCGTTAAGAGCCTGGGCATCCATCGGCACGTCTTGGCGCCGCAGCAGTCGAAGGGCGACATCGCGATCACCGCGAGCCAGCACTGCGGTTGCCAGCCTTGGGCTAATAGACTGTCGGTGACATATAGCGACAAGCACATTCTGATCGCCCCGCGCGGCCAGGGGCAGCAGATCGGCGTCTAAGAGGATGGGAGAATACTGCAAAACCGCCCTGGAAATAACGGCCGCATCCTGCAGGAGCGCAAGTATCACCGGACGCGGGGACTGGGCTGAATGCAGCAGCCCATAGGCCAAAGCGGCCCGCACCTTGACCGAAGTATCGTCGAGGAATGCTATTAGTGCAGCGTAGAGGGCAGCATGCTCGTCCGCCGGGCCATTATGGTGGAGATACGCAAGAGCTGCCAGATGGGCCGCCTGCCCTCTCTTCTCACAGTCATGCGACTGCGACAGTTCGGCAAAAGCCTCGTATTCGATCATGACTAACTCCGCACCAATGGGGCAAAGCTAGTCGGCAATATTTAAGGAACGGTTCACCATACTGCCATGTGCCGCAGTTGTCGCATGCTGGTGGCCTGACGCCCATTGGCCGATCAGGCAGATGCAATAAATGCGAAACCAGCCGTAATGAGACTCCCGGCTCCCACGCACAGAGCCCAACTCAACATTGCCAGCGAGACGATGACGACGCCTCGGGGTGGCTGCCGCGCTATGCGAGACCGGATATGCCCGATATATGCCAAGTCAGAATCTCCCCAGAGGCCATTCCGCGTGAACTTGCAGATACACAAGCCTCCAAAATGTTAACGCGCACTGAAGCCATCCGCTGCAATTCCGGCAATCAGCCTACCTATTGTAGAGTTGGGTAAAAAAAGTGGTGCCGGATAAGTCCACGTCGCTATTAGCCTCAGAAGGAGGAGCGTTCTGGAACAGCCCCGAAAAGGATACGTTGTTCTCGGAAAAGCGAGAAGGAACAGGTTCTGGGACAGCAATTGGTGGACCATTTTCTCCCGTCATCTGCTGTACGGCAAATTCAGAACCGGCAGAAAAGTCATGCTTGGCAACCAGGACCTTATACACTTCTCTGATCGTACGCGCTTCGCCATCAGCATTGAAGAAAATCGCTCGGTTGGCTGCAGCCTGGCGAGGAAAGAGCGAGATGGCCAACTGGTCCGGATTTTCCAGGCCGGCCCTGAACATTTTCTCGGCTCCCTGCGCGCCTAGAAAATGCGCGATGTAGAGTTCACCAGCGCTTGGCATGCGCCCAAATTCTTTGCGCAGATGGTCTCCATTGGAACGAGTGAAGGCCGCAGCCAAATCGGCGGCAATCTGGGGATTCTCCCGTAATTTTAGGATCTGCGCCCGCGTCGATGAATCCGCGACGACGTAGTCGCCCTCACTCGTCCGGGAAATCGCGCTCGCAAAGGACTGGTAGCCCAAGCGAGGGCCTTCCTCTTTCATCACCTGCAGCCAAGTGCCTTCGAGAAACTGAAACAATCCAACTGCCGACGACGTACTAGCGCGCGCTTGTGGGTCAAGACTGCTCTCCCGTATGGCAGTTTGCAGCAGGTAATCAAAGTCCACACCATTGCGGTTTCCTGCTGCGTTCAGAGCATTGGCAAGGCCCTGCGGAATGGAAATGGACTGGACACCCATGCAGTCGGCCTTCACCCTTAGAATCAAGTGGCACACCATACCACGACACCTCGTTAACACCTTGTTAACTGCACAAACCCGCACCGGACCGAGATGAGATGGACGACCATAGCAGCGCAATAACCCCTTGATCGCCTGCGTAGCGGTTTATTATCGCGACCGACTATGACACAGCTTTTCCCCAATCAGGGGCTAGGCCAATTCTAGATTCGGCTCTTACAAGGACGGCGCAAGCTGGAGACCACATGCGTTCGGCAAGACTTTTGGCAATCCTGATCGGCCTGGCCACGGCATTTTCTCCAATGCCGGCCACGAAAATCGTCCTTGCGCAGGAGGCCACCGACATCCCCCCATTGCCGCGCCCTCGTCCAGATCGCACCGCCCTACCCGCCCAGAGTGGCGAGCCAATCATCGAAGAAAGTAGTGCAACCGAGGCGATCGCTGCGATTTCCAGCGTCCCCCAGCCGGTCATTCTGATGGCGCGCATTACGGCCGAAGGTATGCCAATACCCGATGGCCTGGTTTGGCGTGTCTTCGAGAGTACCCCGACCGACGACGGCGAAATGGCACTTGTAGCCAAAGCGAATACGGGGAGTGCGCAGCTCGAATTGCCCGTTGGCGACTATGTGGTGCATGTGTCGTATGGACGGGCGCAGATCAGTGAACCGTTGATAGTGGTCCCCGGTACCAACACGCATGAAGTGGTCCTTGAAGCCGGCGCTCTGAGGCTGAACTCAGCGGTCACCGGCGATGTTCCGATATCACCAGCACTGTTGAAGTTCGATATCTTCACTGCGGGTGGAGAAACCGGCCGGGCCTTGGTGGCAGACGACTTACCTCCCAACGAAATTGTGACGCTCAACGCCGGCACGTACGAAATCGTCTCTCGTTTCGGCTCAATCAATGCCGTAGTTCGTGCCGATCTCAGGGTGGAACCGGGCCAGCTTACCGACGCTACACTTTATCACCATGCTGCCGAAATTTCGTTCAAGCTGGTCTCCGAAGAGGCCGGCGAAGCAATTGCCGACGTCGACTGGACAGTCAAAACCGCAGACGGCGTTACTATATTCAACGAGCGCGGTGCATTCCCAGCCGCCGTTCTGACAGAAGGCGAATATCTGGTTCTCGCTAAGCTTGGCGATCAGGTCTACAATCGCGAAATTCAGATCCAACCCGGCGGCCCGCGCGAGATCGAGGTTCTAACCAGCGTCTACTAGTGATCAACGTCCAAGGCCGATCGCTGGAATTACTGAGCTCGCGGACGAATTGCCTGACTGAGGCATAGAATTCTCAGCCCATTCTGGCCCTACAACGGGTCTTTGATTTTGCCGTGGCCACTTTGGGGCTAAGCAGTGTGTGCTCTCGCTGCGGCAAACAGCCGTGCGACCAGCAATTCGCGCCTTCAAGTTTGCTTCTCTTGCACACAAGCATGCCAGCCCGGCTGAACGGTGACAGATGCTAGCCCAGGGGTATCTGCAATCTTGTCGGTGAACTGCATGTTGCCGAAAGGCCGTGTCGGCGCCATTAGAGGTCAAAGGCGGATCGAACCGCGAAGTTACGAGTGACCGTTGCACTCCTCGCGCCGGTCACGGATTTTTTGGCCAGTATGAGGCACCGTAGGTCGTAGGGCCCAAAAATGCACTCGACCAGTTCGTGATCGTGATTGTCCCAAGCCGTTCGCAGACAGGGCGATGAGGTAACGCCCGTTAGCGCGGTCGCCCCGTCGCCGACATTGTCGGCAACGAGATTGGTGCAGCCTGTATCGATCCACAATCCCAAATCGGTCATCGCAGGAACGTTTGCTGGAAAGCGGTGCCAGCGCCCCGTGCTGTCTTGCGCAAGCCGAGGTGTGCTGCGGGAAAAGGACATAAGTTCGCCAAAGGGCCGGAACTGTCCATCGCGCATTCCTGTTCCTGTCGTCAGGTCAAGCGCATAACTGGCATTGCCCGGCCACCAATGGCCAGATGGGGGGGCTGACATGGAAATGTGCAACATCAAGCCAGCCCAACCAAGCTGGTCGCAGTCGTGCCTGTCAGCTTAACCCGGCGGGCGCGGATCGGCAGCACCGTCCCCCCGGCAACTCCGACAAAGTCGATCTCTGCGCCGGACGAAACGACCATGCTGACCGTACCGCTACCGCCAATAAAAATGGCCCTGGTCACTTCGGGTAGATCGAGCGTGTCGCTTGGAACGATAGAAAATCCGTGACTGGCAGGCGCGGTCAGCCCAGATGTGTGATCACTGAAACGGTCTGGCATGGCTGTTCCTCAAAAGTGGCTCATCGACAAAAGTCTAGAGCCGTTTGATCGGACGGGGATTGTTTTTTGCGGACCGTATGCGCGCCGGCAACCGAGCCTGGCGGCGGACTGCCTGTTCGTCTTGCAGATGCTTGATTCTATTCGCGGTAAGTTCGCTGGACCCTCGGGGCCCGATATGAAGACAGAGCAGTTCGCAGAAGAGCATCGCCAAGACGGCATCGCCATTCCTTGGAGCTCTTTTGGAGTTTACGCGGCCACGCTGATTTGGCCTCGATAGGCGCAACCGCCAAGCATAGGGCTTTCTCCCTATGCAGCGTCACCGTCAGTGGAGACGAAGTAGACAAGCGTCTGCACTGAGAAGATCGCCCTGTTCTATGGCTTGACGCCAACTTGACCCTGCGCTTCTTCTAGATCGGGCGCTTGAATTGCCCCCAATCCTGCACCAGCTGATAGGTTTGAACGGGAGAGAACGATGCGATTACAATCATATGGAGGGCCAGTAGCGGCGCTCACGGCGGCCTGCTTGCTCAGCGTCGCCCTGCCTGCAAGTACTGGCTTGGCTAAAGAAAAGGTCAAGGTCTCAGATCCCGCTCCCGTCGCGCTGGAGATGGACTATTCTGTCTCAATTCCAACCATTGAGGCCGTCGGGTCCAATCTCGATGACGCCCTGTTGGCGGAAATTCTCAGCGGCAAAATCGCGGAGAATGCAGAGGCGCTTTCAGGCCTTGATGCAACCAGCATTTCCGTGCCCGAGATCACGCTAAGCATCACCTCGCAATCCGACGATGAAGCCCAAGATGCAACGATCACCTTTTCCGATCTTGTGCTCGAGGATGTGATGGACGGCAAGGCCGGCAGCATCAGCCTCTCTGGCATCAACCTGTCGGCCGATGACGCGGATTTCACCTTTGGCGCCATGTCAGCAAGTAACTTCGATATTGCCGGCGTCCTCGGGATTTATGGCCTTGTAGACGCGGCCGGTCAGACTGACCTCGAAACCATTTACACAGATCTGGTGTCCGTGGGCGGCACGCTGACATCGGAGGAAGTCACCTGCAATATTGGTGGTGTCACCGGCGCCGAGTTCAAGGCCCGCCCCCTCAAGACCTCCTTTGTCGACATGATCGCGATTGGCCAAACCATGGAGGATGGGGACGAAGATGTCGACCCGGCCACGATGGGCCAATTCCTCAAGATGTACGCCGACATCCTGACCGCGTTCGAAACATCACAAGTGAGCTTTGAGGGCTTTGACTGCAATGGCGTTGACCAGGATGGTCGGCCCATGACGTTCGTTGTGGCTGGTATGACGATGGGCGGGATGACGCCCGGTATCTATCCCTCAATCGCCATGGACGGCTTTCGCGTCGTGGTGGAAGGCGACGGTGTCTTCACCATGGACAGTCTTGTCATCAAGCCCATGGACCTGACCTCGACCATTGCGGCGCTCGACACCGCACCCGTCGAGGTCACCGAGACCTGGTTCGAAGAAAACGCCCGCGCCCTCATCCCTGCTATGCAGGGCTTGTCGCTGGCGGGCCTAGAGATCGATATTCCGGATCCCGACAATGAAGGCGCCCGCATTCAGGCAAAAGTGGGTGCTTTCGACATCTCGCTTGCCAGCTATCTCAACGGCATTCCGACAGACATTGACGTCTCAGCTTCGGGAATTGAAGCAGCGATCCCTCAAGGTACCGGCGATGAAACCTTTGAGCAGCTGATCAGCCTCGGCATCACCGATATTAATGCCGGGTTCCGCCTTGCCGCGGCCTGGGATGCTCAAAGTCAAACCGTCGCCATCGAGGAAGCCTCGGTAACAGGCGTAGACCTCGCCACGGTGTTGCTGGCCGGGACCATCGCCAATGCAACTGAGGACCTGTTCGCTCTTGATGTGGACGCCTCCGTCGCCGCCAGCATGTCAGTGGCCATGCAGAACCTTGATCTGACCGTGACCGATGCAGGCCTGTCCGACATCATCCTGACAGTTGTCGCTGCCGAACAGGGGGCCGATCCGGCCACTCTACGGCCGGTATTTGCAGGACTCGCCCAGGGCAGCGTCATCGGCATGATGGCTGGTGCAGCCGATGCCGCCAAATTGGGTGAAGCCATCAACAGTTTCGTTGCTGGCAAGGCCAAAACGCTGATGATCGGTATCGAAGCCAAGGCCGAGCCCGGACTGGGCATGATCGACTTTATGCAGGCCGAAGAAGATCCCACATCACTGATCGGCAAGGTCAATATCAGCGCCCAAGCCAAGTAGTCCAAAAGGCCACCTTCGGGTGGCCTTTTCTTATTTTGAAGTTTCCCGGGCCGCCATTTGCATACCCCAATCCAGCAGGTCCCGAGCCGCTTCGGGCGACCCCGCCTCCACGTAGCAACGCAGTTCCGGCGCATTGCCCGAGGCGCGGAAATGCACCATGTCCCCGGCTCCGGTCCAAAATTGTAGCCCATCGATTTCGGCGCGCCGCGAAATCCCTACCGACGCGAATAATCGTTCTGCTTCGGCCTCGTCTCGTAGACGCATGAGGAAGCGATCACTGCGTTCGTTGGCGACGTTCTGCAACCGATCCGCCAGCGCGTGCTTGAGCGGCACAGACGCGACGATCTCGGACAATTGCATGTTGTGTCGCACACATTCGCCCAGGGCGCAGAGGATGGGCAATACAGCATCGCGGGTGACCAGTGGCCCAAGCGCCTGGCCATTGGCCACAACGTTCTGCCCTACAAAGGTGCCCCCATTGGCCTCAAAGCCAATGACAGAACCTGGAGCTCCATTGATGGCCTCAACCACGAAAGGCGAGCCGACACGCGTGCGCAGCACCAGTTCGAAAAGCCCCAGGGCCTCAATAGCCGAATTGGAAGTCACCGGGGTCACCACGCTTTGGGCCTGCAAATGGCGAGCCGCGAGCAAGCCCAGAACATCGCCGCGAATGAACTGGCCCGCCTCGTCAACCATCAATGGTCGGTCGCCATCGCCATCAGCGGAAACGACCGCGTCGAGCCCGTACTCTCGGATCCAGCCAGCGATCGGCGAAAATACTGCGTCGCCGAATGCCTCCGTGTCGACGGGAACAAAGCCATCAATACGCCCCATGCTGACCGTTTCGGCCCCGAAATGGCGCAGAACTCGACCCAGGAAATCACGCGCTACAGTGGAGTGTTCGAACACGCCAATGCGTCTTCCGGTCAGCGCATTCTCCGTCAGGAAACTGGCAAAGCGTTCGAAGTATCTCTCGCTCGCCTGGTCAGCTTCATTTATCGGGAGCACTTCATGCCCGGGAATATTCTCGCGATCCAAGCAATCAACGATACGCTTTTCGTCCGCCTTACCTATCTCGCCATTGGGTGAATAGAACTTTAGACCATTACGGTCGGCCGGAATATGGCTACCGGTGATCATTATGGCCGCCCCGCCTTTGGCAAGTGCGTGCAAGGCCAGCGCTGGCGTCGGAAGCGCCCCGCAGTCGACCGCATCAAGTCCGGCATGTTTAATAGCGACAGCGCAGTCTTTGAGGATTGCCCGGCTGGAAGGTCGGAAGTCGTGCCCCAGAAACACCCGCTTGGTACCACCCTTCTCAGTCAGATCCAGATGTCGGAGGAAGGCTGTAGTGTACTGGCGCGCGGCCTGCCCTTCGAGCTCTACCGCCAAACCTCTTAGTCCACTTGTACCAAACTTCAGGCTGCTGTCCGCTATCAACTATTACGTCCCATAATATTCACGAAACCAGGCGACAAATCGACCGATCCCAACGTCCAAAGGTGTTGTAGGCAGCTCCCCGATCAGCGCCTTGAGCAACGCCGTATCGGCCTGGGTTGCGACCACATCGCCAGGTTGCATAGGCAACACATTGAGCCGTGCGTTCGCGCCCATTGCCCGCTCGATGGACGCAATGAACTCCATCAATGCCACAGGACGACCGCCGCCAAGATTTAGAAGACGGAAGGGAGCAACCGCAGAGAGGCTGTCCCCGGCCACCGGGCGCCCCATCACAGGCGCTTTTTCCATAATCGCCACCATCGCCGCTACCAGGTCCGAGACATACGTGAAATCGCGCTGCATGCGCCCATGGCCATAAACATCAATTGGCTCGCCCGCAGCAAGGGCATGGGCGAACTTCAGAATGGCCATATCCGGCCGGCCATACGGCCCATAGACGGTGAAGAACCGCACACAGGTCGAAGGGATCGACCATAAGTGCGAGTAGGAATGCACCAGCGCCTCGCCCGATTTTTTGGTCGCAGCATAGAGCGAAAGCGGTGAGTCCGCCCGATCAGTCTCTGCGTAGGGCATCGTCGTATTGCCACCATAGACCGAACTGGTGGACGCAAAGATCAGATGCTTTGGCAGATGCTGGCGCAGCGCCTCGAGAAGATTGGCCGTACCAACCACGTTTGATTGAATGTAGCTCTGCGGATTTTCAATGCTGTAGCGGACGCCGGGCTGAGCAGCCAGGTGGAACACGACCTCGGCTTCAGCTTCGGCGACAAAGACCCCTAGCGCCGCCGCATCGGTCAGATCGATTTGGCCAAAATCAAAGCCATTCTGTCGCTGCAGCAGATCCAGCCGCGTCCGCTTCAGCGCCGGATCATAATAGCTTGTGAGCGCATCCAGACCATAGACAGTGTGTCCGTCCGCCAGCAGGCTCTGACTGAGATGATAACCGATGAAACCGGCCGCACCGGTGACGAGAATCCGCAACCCCATGCCCTTCTATAGCATCATTCGGCCGCGTCAGTGAGGGCGGAACCCTTCAGATCCTGCTCTGGTCGCCCGATACTGACATAGCTGAAACCATGGCGGCGCAACTCGTGCGGCCTGTAGACATTGCGCAGATCCACGAAGATTGGCATGTGCATTGCTGATTTGAGGCGATCCAGGTCCAGTGAACGAAACTCGTTCCATTCGGTGATCAGCACTATGGCGTCGGCACCATCAGCGACGTCATAGGCACTGTCGGCAAACTGGACATTTTCCGTCAACCCGCGCGCCGCATCCATCCCCTGAGGATCGAACGCGACGATCTTCGCGCCTCTGTCTTGCAGACCGCGAATGACATCAAGCGAAGGCGCCTCGCGCATGTCGTCTGTGTTTGGCTTGAAGGTCAGACCCAATACGCCAATTGTCCGCCCACGCACATCGCCGCCACAGGCCGCAACAATCTTTCGCGCCATGCTCCGCTTGCGCTGATCATTGATCGAGACCGTGGTCTCCACCAACCGCATCGGACTCCCGAAATCCTGTCCGATCTTGACCATCGCCGCAGTGTCCTTGGGAAAGCAAGACCCCCCATAGCCAGGACCTGCGTGCAGAAATTTCGCCCCAATGCGGTTGTCCAGCCCGATGCCACGGGCCACATCCTGTACATTGGCGCCGGTGGCTTCGCACAGATCGGCCACCTCATTAATGAAGGTGATTTTCATCGCCAGAAACGCGTTCGCTGCATATTTGGTCAGCTCGGCCGTCCGGCGATCAGTAAACAACAATGGCGCCTGGTTGAGATAGAGCGGCCGATAGACCTCCGTCATCACCTCGCGCGCACGCTCATCATCAAGACCGATGACAATCCGGTCCGGTCGCTTGAAATCCTCAATAGCCGCGCCTTCACGCAGGAATTCAGGATTTGAGACCACCGCAACATCAGCCTGTGGGTTCTCGGCCTTGATGAGATGGGCAACCTCATCGCCCGTTCCGACCGGAACTGTGGACTTGGTCACTACCACGGTAAAGCCCGATAGGGCCTTGGCGATTTCGCGTGTCGCGGCATAGACGTAACTCAGATCGGCGTGACCATCGCCCCGCCTGCTGGGCGTGCCAACAGCTATGAAGACGACATCTGCCCGGCTGACGGCGCCGCTCAGATGGATTGAAAAGGCGAGACGCTCCGACACGATATTCGCATTGACCAGTTCCGAAAGTCCGGGCTCGTAAATTGGTATTCCGCCCTTTTCGAGGGACGCGATCCTAGCCTGATCCTTGTCGATACAGACGACTTCATGACCAAAATCGGCTAGGCAAGCGCCCGTAACGAGACCTACATAGCCCGATCCCACGACTGCGATTTTCACCGGATCTCGCTCCGTTCATGCTTGTCGGGACGCACGGACTGAATGTCCACTTCGACTCGAAGCCGCCTGCGGCCAGCAAAGTACCACTTTCCAATCAGTTCTATGACGTAAAACGCGGTTCATAGCGCAACGACATCATTCGGCACTAATCTGAGTCACCCGGGCGAGAACGCATACGCTTGACGACGCTCCGATTGGTCTTCTTGTCCAATCGACGTTTCTTTGATGCCAGCGTCGGACGCGTGGCAATCCGCGGCTTGGGCACAAAAACGCCCGCGCGCAGCAACGCCACCAGGCGTTCGAGAGCATCGGCCCGGTTGAGTGGCTGATCCCGATGGCTGTTCGCCGTAATGACGATGACGCCATCCTTGGTGAGACGGCTCCCGGCCAAGCTCGCGACACGCCGCTTTACCGGCTCTGGCAGGCTGGTGTTGGCCGCAAGATTGAAGCGCAACTGCACCGCACTCGCGACCTTGTTGATGTTCTGCCCGCCCGGCCCCGAGGCACGAACGAAACTCTCCTCGATCTCTGACGGATCGATACTGAGGGAACGGGTGATGTGAATTGGCTCAGCCATGCCTCACCCAATCCTTGTTGTGTTCAGCGCTTCGAGCGGCCCGCGAACCAGACTTCCTCGTCATGGATGACGCGACCCTTTTCGGTGGTACGGAACTTGCCCGGCTCCACTTCTTCGACCCATTTCTTTTGCAGCATCACGGCGAACACTTTCTCGCCAATATCCTTGAAGTCATCCGGGCCAAGGACATTGGCCTCGCCCAGATGATAGAGCGCCTTCATCTCGCGGTTGGACGGACGCTGCGGCATCAGGCAGTCTTTTCCGCCGCGTCCTTGAGATCGGGCGGGGTTGCTTCGGCCATCAGGGCCACCAGCGCGTCCATGAACGGCTCGACCTTTTGGCCTTCGGTGCCAAGGCGACGCACCGAAACGGTCCCCTCCTCGGCCTCGCGCCGTCCTACCACGAACATAAGCGGCACTTTCTGCACTGAATGCTCGCGCACCTTGTAGTTGATCTTCTCGTTGCGGGTGTCGATTTCTGCCCGGATGCCGGCGTCGCGAAGCTGGCGCACCAGCTTTTCGGCGTACCCATCCGCTTCCGAGACGATTGTGGCCACCACCACCTGGGTCGGGGCCAACCACATCGGCATCTTGCCCGCATAGTTCTCGATCAGGATACCGATGAACCGCTCCAGCGAACCAAGGATCGCTCGGTGCAGCATGACCGCGTATTGGCGCGAACCATCTTCGGCCACATAGGTGGCATCGAGCCGCTCGGGCAGAACATAGTCGAGCTGCAGCGTACCCACCTGCCAGGACCGGCCGATGGCATCTTTGAGATGGAATTCCAGCTTGGGGGCATAGAACGCTCCCTCGCCTTCGGCGATCTCGAAGTCATAGCCGGTGGCGCGCAGGGCATCGCCAAGCGCTTTCTCGGCCGCATCCCAGCGCTCGATGGTGCCACCGAACTTCTCGGGACGCGTTGCAAGCTTGATCACGACATTGTCGAAGCCCATGTGGCCATAGACCGAATAGAGCAGATGCACGAAGTGCTCGGTCTCGGACTGGATCTGATCCTCACGGCAGAAGATATGCGCGTCGTCCTGCGTCATCTGCCGCACGCGCATCAGCCCATGCAGGGCGCCATGCGCTTCATTGCGATGGCAACAGCCAAATTCCGCCATCCGAAGAGGCAGATCGCGGTATGACTTGATACCCTGGTTGAAGATCTGCACGTGGGCAGGGCAGTTCATCGGCTTGAGGGCTAGATAGTCGACATCGCCTGAAACGACCGGACCGTCTTCCTCGGTATTTGGGATTTCGTCCGGCACGACGAACATGTTCTCGCGGTACTTGCCCCAGTGCCCCGACTGCTCCCAGAACTTGGCATGCATCAGTTGAGGCGTCTTGACCTCCTGGTAACCCGATTTGTCCAGGCGCCGACGAATATAGGCTTCCATCTGGTTGTAGATCACGAAGCCGCGCGGGTGCCAGAACACCGAGCCCTGCGCTTCCTCCTGCAGATGGAACAGGTCGAGGTCGCGGCCGATCTTGCGATGGTCGCGCTTTTCGGCCTCCTCCATCATCGTGAGATAGGCTTCGAGCTCGTCCCTGGTCGCAAAGGCAGTGCCATAGATGCGGCTGAGCACTTCGCGATTGCTGTCACCGCGCCAATAGGCCCCAGCCACCTTGGTCAGCTTGAAGGCCTGACCGACATCCTTGACCGTACGCATATGCGGCCCACGGCAAAGGTCCTTCCACTGCCCCTGGGCATACATCTTGATCGACTGGTCCGCCGGGATGGCGTCGACCAGTTCCACCTTGAAAGCTTCGCCCCTGGTCTCGAACCAGTCCTTGGCCTGGTCGCGGCTCCACACTTCCTTGGTGAAGGCAGCGCCACGCTCGATGATCTCGCCCATCTTCTTTTCGATGACGCGCAGCTCGTCCTCCGTGAAGGGACCAGCGGGACGGTAGAAGTCGTAATAAAAGCCGTTCTCGATCACCGGCCCGATCGTCACCTGCGTTTCGGGCCAGAGCTCCTGAACGGCCTCGGCCAACACGTGCGCCGCATCGTGCCGGATCAACTCCAGCACATCCAGCGAGCCGCTATCGCGCGTGACAAATTCGATCTTGCCGTCGCTTTCCAACGCATCGGAAAGGTCCGACAGCACGCCATTCCAGCGCATCGCGACCGTCTTCTTGGCCAGCGACTTGGAGATCCCCTCCACGATCTCGGTGCCGGTAGTGCCGCGCGAATAGTCGCGAGCAGCACCATCGGGAAAAGTCACCTTGATCGACATTTTGGATCTCCATGAAATTGGGTTGTCACGCATTCCACAATGCGCGCGGTCGCTGCCTTAGCATGAAAAGAGCCGAATGCCAGCCTCAAGCTGGCGTTCAACCCGGCAAACCCTCGAACTGCGGCAGGCTGTCGGTGATCTCGTGCCAGGGCGCCTTTGAGCCGACAAACATGTGAAACGATGGTCGCACCTTGGGGTCATCGACCAGCGTGCCCATGGCGACATGCGTGTTTCCGTTTTCCGCGATCACCGAATAGAGAAACGAGCCACACTGCCCGCAATGCACATCATGTGTGTCCGCAGGGTCGCCAAAGATAAGAACGTTTGCCTCGCCCTGCACCAGCCGCAGCCTGCCAGTCTTAATCGAAGCCATGGGCTTGAACGCCGACCCCGTCGCGCGCCGGCATCGGGAGCAGTGGCAATAAAAGGCCGCCTCGAACGCGTCCTCGACCTCATAAGTTACCGCCCCACACAGGCAGCTACCCTTTAACATGGTCATGCTTGTCTCCCCGCCAACGCCCATAGCGCCAGGGCAAATACCATCGCCCCTCTGCCGGCAGCGCCTCCGGCACAGGATCATATCCATGCGTCCCGCCCGGGCGGCAACGCCAGAACCGCGCCAGCCCCATCCAGCCGCCGGGCCAGAAGCCAAATGTCCAGATGGCAGTGCTCGTGAACTCCGAGCACGTCGGCAGGTGTCGGCACGTGCGCCCGATAAAGGCCGAAAGCGTGTAGCGGTAGAGCGTAATCAGAAAAACGGCCGCGACCTTGAACGGCAGGTCGATGACTCGCCACATCAAGGCGATGAATCGATCCATCAGCCGGTCACCGCAACCGATTGGTTGGACTCAAGCTTTTCCAGCGCCGTAGCGACGGCATCAAACACCAGAAGGGTTGACATGTGACGGGCTGGATAGCCCCGCACCGGCTCAAGATATTTGAGATCTTCCCATTTTCCCGAGGGCGGCGCCCCGTCGGCCTTGAGCATGTCGTGCATGGCCTGTCGCACGTCCAGAAACGCGCCAACTTGTGTTCCGACAATTTCCCGCGCCACCACGGCCGCCGATGTTTGCCCCAGCGCACAGGCCGAAATCTCGTGGCCATAGCCGACAATCACCCCGTCGCGCACGACAAGGTCGACCTCGATCACGGAGCCGCAAACGCGGCTGACCTTACGCGCCGATACATCCGCATCGGCCAGACGGCCTGGCTGAGTGGCGTTCCCTGCAAGGTCGAGGATTTTTTCGGAATAGAGATCGCTCAGCTCCATAATCGCGACAATTCTGTTTCTTGTTCCGGTCTCGTTCCGCTTCTATATAGGGGTTCTCCATCCGACTGTCAGGGGATTGTGCTCCTGTCGAAATCCGACGCGTCGTTCGTCGCGTAGTGAGCATCGGTCGCAACGCAAGGAGCCGGACCTCATGGACGCCCAAGTCAAGCCGCTCAAGCCCGTTACCCCTGACGCGCCGGTGACGCGCCCCAGCCGCGATGAAGCGGAAGCCGCCGTGCGTACGCTCATCGCCTGGGCCGGTGACGACCCCGGTCGCGAGGGCCTGCTGGACACGCCGGCACGTGTGGTCAAGGCCTATGGCGAACTGTTTGCCGGCTACGACCAGAACCCCGGCGAAGTCCTGTCCAAGACCTTCAAGGAAGTCGGCGGCTATGACGACCTGGTGCTGGTCAAGGGTATCCCCTTCTATGCCCATTGCGAACACCACATGGTGCCCTTTTACGGGCAGGCCCACATCGCCTACCTCCCCCATGATGGTGTCGTCGGCCTCTCAAAGCTGGCTCGGCTGGTAGAAGTTTTCGCCCGTCGCCTGCAGACTCAGGAAACCATGACGGCGCAGATCATCGATGCCATCAATGAAAATCTGGGGCCGCGCGGCGCAGCAGTCCTGCTCGAAGCCGAGCACATGTGCATGACCATGCGCGGCGTGAAGGCTCATGACGTCAAGACAGTCACGCACCGCTTTACCGGGGTTTTTGCCGAAGACCGTCAGGAACAGGATCGCTTCTTTGCCATGGTCGGTCATCGCTAGGGCCAAAAAGGCAAGCCCGATCAAACGCAGCGTATTTTGATATGGCATAGACTCGCTGTCTCACTGCGAGGTTACCCATGTCTGCCATTGTTCGAGCCCTCTGGTTTTTGGAAAGTCGATTCCCTGAGGATATCGGCCTGGATGAACTGGCCCGCTCGACAGGCCTGGCCCCAACTTATTTGTCCCGCATGTTTCCGCTGGCCACCGGCTACACAATCTCCGGCTATCTGCGCGGCCGCCGCTTGACCGAGGCGGCCAAGGCCTTGGCGGACGGTGCCCCCGACATTCTCTCGGTGGCGCTCGATGCCGGATATGGCTCGCACGAGGCATTCACCCGCGCTTTTCGCGAACAGTTCGGCCTGACACCCGACACGGTTCGTAAGAGACGCTCTCTGGATCACCTCAATCTCGTGGAGGCCATCAGAATGGAAGCCGCTATCAATATCCAACTCGACCCGCCGCGCATTGAAAAAATGCCGGCAATCCGCCTCGCCGCCCTGCCCGGGCGGCACGATCTCAACAATCCCTCCGGCATTCCGGCGCAATGGAACAGCTTTGGCCCGCTGGTGCCCGGTATCGAAGGCGTCATTCCCGGCGCAGCCTATGGCGTGGTTGGGGATATGAGCGACGGACAGTTCGACTACGCTCCGGGCGTGCAGATCACGCCTGATACACTCGTTTCGTCGCCACTTACCGTAATGACGATACCGGCCCGCAAATGGGCGCGGTTCACCCACAAGGGACATGTCTCCAATGTCCGGGCCACCTGTGCGGCCATATATGGTGACTGGTTGCCCAATTCAAACGCCGAACAGGCCGAAGGACTATCCTTTGTCGAGTATTACGGGCCCGACTTCGACCCGCGCACTGGACACGGCACAATTGAGATCTGGGTCGGTCTCAAGGACTGAAACACTGGTAAATGCCTCCGATGCGCGCTAGAGGCTCGGCATCCGCACGAGCAATGGCGCGCATCATGACCATCTCCTTCGCCGACCCAAAGACCCTTGATCATGCCACGCTGGAAGAAGGCACAACCTTTGCCCCACGCTTTGACGCCCATGGCCTTTTGACCGTCGTCACACTGGAAGATGGAACCAACCATATTCTGATGGTCGCGCATATGAATGCCGAGACCCTGTCGCTGACCCTGGAAACCGGTATCGCCCACTACTGGTCGCGTTCGCGCAAGGCGATCTGGAAGAAGGGTGAGACCTCTGGCGAACTTCAGGAAGTGGTCGAGCTGCGCACCGATTGCGATCAGGACTGCCTGGTCATGGTGGTGCGCCAGACCGGACGGGGCGCTGCCTGCCACACAGGTCGCAAATCCTGCTTTTATCGGCGCGTAAAGACCGATCAAAGCGAAAGCCGGCTTGAAGACACCGGCCTGCCTCGCCTGTTCAACCCCAAGGATGTGTACGGGGCTTAGGTTTTCCGCTCAAACAGCGGCACCATCAGGAAGCCGGCGGCGAATCCGCCAAGATGGGCCTGCCAGGCGATGGATAATGGACTCCCCGTCAGCAATGGCACCAGAGGAACTGCCGCATTGAGCGCCAGCCAGATCAATGTGAAAAGGCGCGAGGGCGGGTTGGCAAAAACCGCCCTCAGGCTCGCCAACCGGCGACCCAGCACCACCGCCTCGCCCGTTTCGGGATCGCGGGCCATCAATACCGGTTGGAACATGAAGCGAATGGCAGCACCAGTCAGGCCTGCCACGCCTCCCGATGCGCCGATCAGGTAAACCTGGCTATAGAGCGTGGTTGCCGCGAACAGCGCCGCGCCGCCAAAGGCTGAAATCAGGAACAAGGATACCATCGGCCCTGCCCCATAGCGGCGCACCACCGGTGTTGCGAAGATCACCAGCCAGGCAACATTGATCAGCAGATGGTCCCACCCGGCATGCAGGAAAGCATGAGTGAAGGGCGTCCAAATCAATGGGATGGCGATGCTCGGATCAATGCCCGCCACCACGATTCGGTAGGGCTGAAACGCGAACCACAGCAGCAGCTCCACTTGGCCTTCAGGGTTAAGAACCAGGGTTGATGCCAAATGAATAGCAATCAATATGCCAGCCAGGGCCGTTATGGACACCGGCAGCAGAAACACCGGCTCACGCCCCTCGGGCTCCTTGAATACGGGCGCCCGCTCTTGTTCATTCATCGGCAACACCCCGAGGCACCGGCAGGCCGCCGTCCTGCTTGCGCTTTTCCACATTTGGCCACAGACGTTAACCTTAACTAACCTTTAAACGCGCCACGAGCGCTGCATTTTGCGATTGTCCCCGAAGCGCGGCAGACTCCTCTTATGGAATGCCTCGACGCCTCAAATTGCGGGTCCGAACGATGCAGATGCAGAGCACAAAGACACTCTATACCTATTGGAACACGATTCGGGGTTCCCGCAGCGCTCCGGACCGTCGCGACATCGATCCGACACGCATTCGTGACGCGCTGGCCAACACCTTTATTCTTGAGCTCGACAGCGCCGACCAGTTCTCCTTCCGCCTTGCCGGCTCACATTTGTGCACCAGCTATTGCCGGGAATTGAAGGGGCGCTCCTTCTCTGCGCTCTGGCATGACCGCGACAGCGACGCCATGGACACCCTGATCCGCGCCGTCACCGAAGACCATGCCGTGGCTCTGGTCACCTTTCAGGGCACCACGGCCCTGCACACCAAGGTGAGCTTTGAGACCATTCTCATGCCCCTGCGCCACAACGGCTCGACCCATACCCGCATTCTGGGTGCGATGTCGGCGGTTGAGGAGCCCTACTGGCTCGGCGTGCAGCCTATCCTCGAACAGCGCATCACTGGCCTCCGGCTGATCTGGCCCGACGAGGTTCCGGCCGAAGAATCCGCACGCGAAGTCATGGCCAGTGTTGTCAACGACGCCGAATATGGTTCATCGGCACAGCCCGCAGCCATGCCAACTACTGTTTATGGCCGCAGCGCCCGCCGCTACGCCCATCTTGCCGTTATTGACGGCGGCCGAAACTGAATGGGTCGCTTTTGAGCGACCTATTTGGACCAATTCTCATCAAGCGTTAACCAAGCCCGGCTAAGTTTGCTGTGGTTTTCCCCAGTGCGTGGAACAGGTTGACGTATGCTCAATGACGACATTTCTGCTCCGCAGCCCATTACCAGTCTGCACGCCGGCGCGGGAGAGCGCCGCTTCCAGCGCGTCAAGGTGTCGATCCTAGGCCGCTACATGCTGGCGGACCGTCGTGAATTTCCGTGCCAGGTCCTGTCCATGTCCCCCGGCGATGCCGTGGTGATTGCCCCGGTTCCCGGCATTGTTGGCGAGCGGATCATCGCCTATCTTGATCATCTGGGGCGCGTTGAAGGGACCATCCTGTCCCAGGTTGATGGCGGATTCATCATGGATATCGGCGCATCGCCGCGCAAGCGCGACAAGATGGCGGCCCAGCTCACCTGGCTGGCCAACAAAGACATTCTCAATCTCCCCGAGGACCGCCGCCACGAGCGCGTTGTCCCCGACATCCGCCATTCGACCGTCGTGCTCGACGATGGACGCCGCTACAACTGCAAGATCATCGACATCTCACTCTCCGGCGCTGCCGTCGAACTCGATGTGCGTCCGGCCATGGGTACGCCCATCACACTGGGCCGCATGCGCGCCCGCGTCGTCCGTCATTTCCAGAATGGTGTCGCCGTGGAGTTCGTGGCCGCACAGGAAATGCTGACCGTGGTGCAGCAGAACCTGCGCATGAACTGACCCCCGACAGGGCAAGCACCGACGTGCCGCTTACGAGCGGAGGCGCCTGAGCGAATGCACCGGTGCATTCACCGGCGCCGTCATGGTCAACAAATCCTTATAAGTATCGATAAAACACGCATAAAAACTGCGTGGCACTTTTCGGATCGGGGCAATCGGCCATCCCTAGTGTGGTCTCCATCAGGGAGACGACACCATGAATTTTTTCAAGAAGGGCCGGCTGGCAGGGCTACTCATCGCCCTCCTCGCAATCGCCCCGGCTACTCCGAGCGCAGCGCTGGACCTCACCAACATCGCCTATGTCCAGACCAGCTCGGGCACGACCTCGATCCCGGTCGGTCATCTGGAATTTTGCAGGTCCAATCCGACCGAATGCCGTGGCTATGACCGCGTCGAGCCCGCGACCGTGCTGGATGATCGCAACTGGCAGCAACTCGTTTCAGTCAACGCCTACTACAATCAGAACGTCATTCCGGTCACCGATCAGGATCTCTATAATGTTGCCGAGTTCTGGACCTACCCGAACGGCTATGGGGACTGCGAAGACTTCGCGCTTGCCAAGCGCCGCGACCTGATCAATTCGGGTTGGCACCCCTCGACACTGATGATCGCGGTGGTCAAGGAAGCCAATGGCAACGGCCACGCCGTGCTGATCGCCCGCACAGATCGTGGTGACCTCGTCCTCGACAACCAAGACGGCACGATCCGCCTCTGGAGCGACACGCCTTACAAGTTCATCAAGCGCCAGTCACAGGCTCATGCCGGTCAATGGGTCGACATGATCGACAACCGCGTTCTGGTCGTCGCTGCCGCCGACTGACAAGTTTCCGGACCCCGCCCAAATCCTATCCCTGATAGGGGTCTGAAGAGCCAGGCCGGTCATGCGCAAGCGTGGCCGGCCTAGCTGCGTCCAGGCGTAGACTTGCAATTATGGCCGAAGAGCCACGTAGATACTCATGAAAAAGAGCCCAGTTATGAAGGCCCAGCCAAAGGCCACGAGGGCCGAGATTAGAACAGACGGCATCGAGATCGTGCCATCCTCATCATGGCTCCAACCCACCTGGAGAAGGATGTAGGGACCGCACACGAAGCTCATCGCCAGATTGCCCAGTGAGGCCAGATAAGACCGGCCATCCCAGCGCAGCATGGCCTGCTGCCGCGTAACCCACTGGTAAAGGTGCGTACCTGCCCCCGCTATGCAAAGACCCACGCCCATGATGAACGCCGCAAGCAAAAGTTCTCTGGTCATGCCCATCCCCGTGCCATCTGCCCATGCTGCGCGAATATTTACTGTTTGTTAAGCATATTGCGCCTCCTAATGGATGTCACCCCGAAGCGAGAATTCTGGTTAATTTCCACCATGGCGGCCTCAGGCATCGATGCGAACGCTTCGGAAGGTGGCAAAGGCCAGATGGCCTACAACCTTGCCGGAATTGCGCTGATCGTTCTGCTTCTGACGGTGGGCGTGGCTTACCTGGTTGACCAGGCGGCCCGAAATACGCAGCGGCCCCTGCCCAGCCTGATTGATGCAGATCCGATAACGCAGACTGTTGCAGGACGGGAATTGCATGTTCCCACGACCTGGTTCCGCTTTGGCGAAACCATCAAGCCCGGCTTTGTCAGCCAAGTCGATCTAACTTTCGCTCTGCCGCTGATTGCCGGCCAGCAACCAACGCCGGTCGAGGCGACGCTGATTTCGCGCAGTGCAGCGCGCGCCAGCGGTGCGCTGCTCGACGCGGTCTACTTGCACCAATTTGCCGATGGCTCCGTGGGCGGCATCCCCGGACTGGTGGGCAAGCCGCTGCTTGCCGCCGATGGATATGCAGACGAAACGGTCTGGTACGACCCACTCTCGCCTGCCCCATTTGTTGCCAAATGCGCCGCAGCGCCAGATCCGAGCCGTTCGGATCGCTGTTTGAGGACAATACACTTGCCCAACGGCCTGGCCGCCATCCTCAGCTTTGACGCGGAGGCGCTGGTCGCCTGGCGTCAGTTTGACGCCGAGCTCGCCCAGTGGTTGGGCAAGATCGGCGCATTGGACAATTAGTCGATATCGTCCAGGTCGATGTCCAGGATCGACATGGAGAACATATAGGACTTGTCGCCATCTTCATCGTCGAGGTGGATCAGGCCGATCGACTCCTCGCCGATGAACACTTCAACAGAATCGTTCAGCTTCGGCCGCGGACGGACATCGATGTTGCGATTGTTGAAGGTGCGTTGCAGAAATTTCTGCAGCTTGATGATCTCGGGGTGGTTCACGGGAACATGTCCTGCTGGTTGCGTTGAGGCGGCAATCTAGTGTCTCGACAAACCCTGACAACCCCCGCATGGACCAATTTACCGGTAACAACTGGCCCGAGTGGCTTGCCCGCGCTATTTGACCCCGTCGTACACCAGCACCATCTGGTCCATGACCAGGGCTGGCTGTGCGCATCCGGCCTCGCCGATCACCTTGGCAGGCACGCCGGCCACGGTCGTGCGCGGAGGCACTTCCTTGAGCACCACGGACCCCGCACCGACCCGGCTGCAATCACCTACCTTGATATTGCCGAGCACCTTGGCCCCAGCGCCTATCAGTACCCCATTGCCGATCTTGGGATGCCGATCCTGATCCGCCTTGCCGGTTCCGCCTAGCGTTACATTTTGCAGGATCGAGACATTGTCCCCCACAATTGCGGTCTCACCTATGACCAGCCCGGTGCCATGGTCGAGCATGACGCCCTTACCCATGGGCACGGCCGGGTTGATGTCGACCTGGAACACCTGGCTCGAACGGCTTTGCAGATAAAGCGCGAAGTCCCTTCGCCCCGATTTGTGCATGGCATGGGCGAAACGATGGGTCTGGATCGCCTGGAAGCCCTTGAAATAGAGCAGCGGCTCAATGGCCCGGTGGCAGGCCGGATCACGCTCCAGTGTCGCAGCCAGATCCACCCGGGCGGCCTGACCGACTTCGGGATGGTCGCGCAGGGTTTCCGCGAAAGCCTGGCGGATCATGTCTGCCGACACATCTTCATGGTCAAGGCGCGTCGCCAGGCGGTGCGCAAGCGCCTCTTCCAGGGTCTCATGATTGAGAATGGTAGAGAGTACCAGATTGGCAAGAAACGGCTCGTTATCGAGCACCTGGCGAGCCCCGGCACGAACAGCCTCCCAAACCGGGTCGACCGCCTGGATCTGGGAGGAAATCTTGGCATTGCCGCTCATGTCGCGAGTCTCCGCTTCATCGATAGATGACGATATAATCTACATCAATTCGCTGTTCAAAGCCAAAGCTGCCCATTTGGTTCACGAAACCGGCACGCTGGAGCAATGCTCGCTGAGAAACGCCAGTGCCGCTGCCTTGAACACCTTGTCCCCGGTCGCCCGCATATGGTCGCGTCTGGGGATGAGGAGTGCTTCACCTTGTGGCAGCAATTCGGCCAATTCCTCGGGTCCGCCGGCCATCTCGTCCTCTTCGCCTACCGCCACCAGCGCCGGCACTTCAATGCGCCGCACATCGGCGCGTGCCATGGGCTGGCGCGAGGTCTCCATGCAAGCCGCCAGCGCTTCGCGATCCGAACCGGTATGGTCGGCAAAGATGCGGAACTGCCGCGCGGTGGGATGGGTCAGGTCAGACAGATCCGGTGCCCGCAACCCGGCAATGATGTCATTGCCGTCGCTCAGCCCGTTGACCAGGTTCATGGCCATGCCCCCAAAAATCGCTGCAACGACCCGTTCGGGGTGATGGAACGCCAGGAAAGCGGCAATCCGGGCGCCCATTGAATAGCCCATCACCGCCGCCTTTTCGATTCCCAGATGATCGAGCAGCGCCAGGGCGTCCTCGGCCATCTGTGTGGGGTAGTAGAGCTCGGGATCATGCGGCCTGTCCGTTTGCCCATGACCACGATTATCAATCGTGATGGCCTGATAACCCGCCTCGGTCAGCGTCTCCACCCAACCGGTATCGACCCAATTGACCTTGCCGCTTGAGGCAAAGCCGTGAATGAGCAGGACCGGCGGGCCTTCTCCGGTAACCTCATAGGCAATCGACAGGCCGGATGTGGTGAAGCTGGGCATGGGGCATCCTCTTTTCAGTCCCTCGGGTGTTGCGGCTTCAGGACGCAAAATCAAGCGCCCTTTGCCCTTTTCTTGGTTGAGGCCTTTGGCTATGGTCGCGCCAAATCAAACACACTCCAGGTTCCCGACCATGGCACACGGCTCGACCCCGCATTTCCACAATACCGAAGGCCTGCGCAGCATCGAGATCGGGTCCAAGGAATTTCAGTGCGTCGGCGCCCTCCCCCCGTTCGATCATCCCCATGTCTTCCTCGACATGGGCAAGGATGACGAGATCGTGTGCCCCTATTGCTCCACGCTCTATATCTACAAGGCTGAACTGGGCGAGGGTCATGCCAACCCCGCCTCGGCCATCTTCAAGGCCCACGCCGCCTGAGCAGGCCCATGCCCAGTCCGGGCCGCAATTATGTCATTGCAGGTGCCGGCATTGCGGGCATGACCTTGGCGCTTGCGCTGGCCAAGTTTGGCGCGACGGTGGTGGTGCTCGAACGCAGCCCAACGATTCAGGAGTTTGGCGCCGGGCTGCAGATCAGCCCCAATGCCCGCCGCGTACTCGATCGGCTCGGGCTGGGCGACGCCATCGATCAGGTCAGCCTCGAGCCCGAAGCGCTCGATGTCTATGCGCAGGGCAGCAAGCACCCGCTGGCCAGCTTGGAGCTGGGTGCGATCATGCGCGAACGCTTCGGCGCCCCTTATGCCGTCATGCACCGGGGTGACCTGGCGAAGCTGCTCTACAAGGCCTGCAGGTGCTTCGCCAATATCGATATCCTGTTCGGCGTGCGCAGCTGGGACGTGGTTTCCCACGCCCGTGGGGTGACCGTGGCCATCGATGAAGCCAATGGGCAAAGCCGCACGGCGCGCGCCGACGGGTTCATCGGGGCTGATGGCGTGCATTCCCAGACCCGCATTGGCGTTCTGGATGGCCCGGCCGCCCAATATCGCAACCGCATTGCCTGGCGCACGCTGGTGTCGGCCGATTCGCTTGGCGGACAGATCGCCATGGATCGGGTGTCGGTGTTTTTCGGCGGCGGCTTTCACCTGGTTTGCTACCCCCTGCCCCATCGCAGCCAAGTGAACCTGGCCTTGTTCATGCCCGGCGCAATTCCCCCGGATGGCGTTCAGCCACAGGCAAGGCGACCCGGCCCAAAGGTCGAGGCTCTGCTGGCTGCGGCGGCGGACAACTGGATTGCCTGGCCCATGTACACGGTGGACACCTCGCTCTGGCATCATGGCAATATCGGCATCATTGGTGATGCCGCCCACGCCATGGTGCCATTCCAGGCGCAGGGTGCGGCCATGGGCATAGAGGACGCGGCAACCCTGGCGCCGCTGTTGATGGGAACTGAATCGGCCGAAACCGCCTTGTCCCGATATGCCGGCATCCGGCAGCCGCGCGCCCGTCGGGTTGCCGCACTTTCGGCAGAGAATGGGCGCATATTTCATATGGCCTGGCCGTTCAGCTTGGCGCGGAACGTTGTCATGCGGTTGCAGGGGCCTAGAGCCCATCTCAAGCGACTTGCATGGATCTATTCTCACGACGTGGGCGACGGCCCCGCGCCGTGATCGGCTCCGGCCTTGCCTTGTCGGCTTCCGCCGTGTCAATTGCATCGCACCATTCCGGTGGAACAAAGAAAAGGTAACAACCACCGCATGCAAGCTGCGATTCGCTCTCGCCTGACCCTGACCTGCATTCTGATCACCATTCTGATCGACATGATCGGTGTGGGGATTATTGTGCCGGTGCTGCCCGAGCTGCTCGAGGACCTGACCGGCGGCAGCGTGGCCCAGGCCGCAGTCATCGGTGGCTATCTGGTGTTTGCCTATGCCTTCATGCAGTTCGTTTTCTCGCCGGTGCTGGGCAATCTTTCGGATCGCTTCGGGCGTCGCCCTGTGCTGCTGCTCTCGCTGCTGGGTCTGACCTTCGACTATCTGATGATGTCGATTGCCCCCTTCGTCTGGTACCTCTTCGTGGGCCGCATCATTGCCGGCATTGCCGGGGCCGCACTGGCAACAGCCACCGCCTACATGGCCGACATCACCCCGCCTCATAAGCGCACCCACCGCTTTGGCCTGATCGGCGCAGCCTTCGGGCTCGGATTCATTATCGGCCCGGTGATCGGCGGCGAATTGGGTGAATTCGGCCCGCGCGTGCCCTTCTTTGCGGCGGCCGGCCTGGCCTTTGCCAATTTCCTTTTTGGCCTGTTCGTCCTGCCCGAGAGCCTGCCCAAATCCTCGCGCCGCAGATTCGATATTCGCCGCGCCAACCCCCTCGGCGCGGTACTGGCCCTCAAGAAATATCCTTCCGTGCTCTGGCTGCTGGCCGTCCTGTTCTTCTTCCAGCTTTCGGCCCAGGCCTTGCCGACGGTGTTCAGCTATTTCACCGTGGAAGTGTTCAACTTCACCTCCTCGATCATTGGCCGCACGCTGGGCGCGTTCGGGCTGGGCTTTGCCATCAGCCAGGCCGTTCTGGCCGGTCCGATGTCGCGCGGTATTGGCGAACCGGCGGTCGCCATGATCGGACTGCTCGCGGCGATTGCTGCCTTTGCCGGCGTCGCCTTCTCGACCGAAGAATATATGCTCTATCTCGCCATTCTGGTGGGCACGATCAGCGGCCTGGCCCCGCCCGCGATCAACGGCGTGCTGTCGCGCCAGGTGCCGGACAACAGCCAGGGCGAACTGCAGGGTGCGGTCAATGCTGCCAGCTCGCTGGCCACGATCATCGGTCCGCTCGCGGCGACGCAGATTTTCTCCTATTACACCACCACCCCCGGCACCCATGGCTATTTCCCCGGCGCCCCCTTCATTGCCGCCAGCGCCAGCGTAGCGGTTGCGCTGATCGTCTTTGCCATTGCCGCCTGGCGCTTCGAACTGGGCAGCCGCCCGAGCATTGCCGACCACCCGCATGCGCCAGAGATGGCGCCGCCGGGCCAGGTACGTGTGGCGCCACTGGAAGATGATGATGACAATAGCGCTCCGCCCCGCCATTGACGCCGACTGGCCGGCCATGTTGCGCATCGTCAAACCGGTGCTCGACGCCGGAGAAACCTATGCCATCGACACCAATCTGGGCGAAGACGGCGTCCGCGCCTATTGGCTTATGCCGGCCCATGAGGTCTTCGTGGCTGAAATCGAAGGCCGGATCGTCGGCACCTACTACCTGATGGCCAATCAGGCCGGTGGCGGCGCCCATGTGGCCAATTGCGGCTACATGACCGCGCCAGAGGCGCGCGGCCAGGGCGTGGCCCGGACCATGTGCCTGCACTCGCTCGAGCGGGCCCGTCAACGCGGTTTCCGCGCCATGCAGTTCAACCATGTCGTCTCCACCAATACCGGCGCCGTCGCGCTGTGGCAGAAGCTGGGCTTTGAAATCGTCGGCACGCTGCCCAAGGCCTTCAAGCATCCGGCGCATGGCTATGTGGACAGCTATGTGATGTTCCGGGCGCTCTAGCACGGGCCCATTTCTCCAGCACAGGCATCCGCACGGCCCCTGGACCTCTCGGTTCTAAGAATAGAGCGGCATCCCGAGACGGTCGTCGTCCCTGAAACTAATAACTGCGACGAAAACCGTCTCGGGATGCCGGGTTTTCTCGTTAGCAGGTAACTTGGCAAGCCTATCCTGGGGACGACAGCGCAATGTGCCGCCCATGCTGCCCAGGCCCTCAACCGCCGACCCGCAGACCGTGAAGGAAAGCGACTGCCCCACGCCCGGCGGTTCCCCCCGCCACTGGTCGCTGCAGGCCGCCCTGACGAGAGAGATGGACGGATTATGCAGGCGGAACTGGGTTCGGGGATAACAATGGCTCAGGCAACGTATGCACCGGCCCAAATGACGCAGTGATGACTTAACGAGCAGGCGCACAACCCGCAGCACAGGATTGGACCCTGGGCATCGCGATTTGTTGAATGGCTGGCTCGGATCAAGAGGAGGACACTGCCGTTCCAGGGGAATAACCCGGAGGACACCCACCATGAGCTTTCATTACATGGGACGCCGCAGCATCTTGGGCGCGGGACTCGCGCTGGCCTTTGCCGGTCTGGCCGGTTCAGCCATGGCGCATCATGGCTGGAGCTGGGCGGATGCCGGCATGATCGAATTGACCGGCACCATATCCAGCATCACCATTGCCCCGCCGCATCCGACCATCGAGGTCGGCGCCGACGGCGAAATTTGGACCGTGGAACTGGGCAACCCCTCGGCTACCCAGCGCGCCGGATTCGTTGAGGGCGCTGCCAAAGTCGGCCAGGAAATCGTGGCGCTGGGCAATCGGGACGCCGATGGCGCGACGCGCATGAAAGCGGTCCGCATTACCGTCGATGGTACGGTTTACGACATCTATCCCGAGCGCATCCCCTCCTAGCGCATGTGGGAGGCACTGCAGAACTGGCCGGGCGCGGTTGCCCTGCGCGGCGCCCCAGTCCTCTATCTACTGGTCAATGCCGCTCATATTCTCGGGATCGGGCTGGTCATCGGTCCCATTCTGGCGCTGGATGCACGCCTGCTCGGCTTGGCCCGCCATATCCCCATCGGTGCCGTGGGTCCGTTTCTGGCGGCGGTCGCCAAGCTCGGCGTCGGGCTGGCCATTGTGACGGGCCTGGCCCTGTTCAGCGTGCAGGCGGCCAATTATGCCGGCAACCCGGCCTTTCTGATCAAGCTTTTCATCCTGGTGTTGGCCGTTGCCAATGCGGTGAGCGTTGATCGCGGGCGGGCCTGGCGCAGGGCCATCGAGACAAATGAAATCGCCGCCGTCCTGCACTGGCAGGCGGCGGCGTCTTCCATCTTGTGGCTCGCGGTCCTGATTGCGGGCCGCAGGATCGGGTTCGTCTGACCTATTTGTCGAGCGTCGACGGCCAGGTGCCGTGCAGGTCGGAGCCACGGCCTTCGATCTCGAAACCATGCGCGCCAAAGAAGTCGCGCTGGCCCTGGATGAGATTGGCGGTACCCTGGGCCTGGCGGTAGCTGTCGAAATAGCTCAGCGCCGCCGAAAGACAGATCATCGGGAATTCGCCCACGGCAGCAGCGGCCACGACCTTGCGCAGGCTCGGGTGGCTGTCCTTCATGATCTCGACGAAATCGGGCACAACGAGCAGGTTGACCGCCTCGCCCTTGTCATAGGCAGACGCCATCTGGTCGAGGAAGCGCGAGCGGATGATGCAGCCGGCGCGCCAGATCTTGGCGATGGTGGCGAGCGGCAGGGCCCAACCATTTTCTTCCGAGGCCTTGGCGATAACGGCAAAACCCTGGGCGTAAGAGACGATCTTGCCGGCGAGCAGTGCCTTTTCGAGATCGGCCAGGGTCACCTCCGTCTTGGCGCGGTTCGGCTTGCCATAAATGCCTTCAGCGGCAACGCGCTCGGATTTGCGCGATGAGATCGAGCGGGCCGCAACGGCGCCCTCGATGGCAGTGGCCGGCACGCCCATCTGCTGGGCGGCAATGGCAGACCAGACGCCAGTGCCCTTCTGGCCGGCCTTGTCCAGGATCAATTCGACCAGCGGCTTGCCAGTCTGGTCATCGACGGCATCCAGCACATGGCCGGTGATCTCGATGAGGTAGGAATTGAGCGGCCCCTTGTTCCACTCCTTGAAGACGTCAGCGCATTCCTTGGGCGACATCCCCAATCCGTCGCGCATCACGCCATAGACCTCGGCGATCATCTGCATGTCGCCATATTCGATCCCGTTATGGATGGTCTTGACGAAGTGGCCGGCGCCGCCTTCGCCGAGATAGGCGCAGCAGCTTTCACCGTTGAACTTGGCAGCAATGGCGGTCAGCACCGCTTCGGCGTTGTGCCACTGCTCCTTGGAGCCGCCGACCATGATTGAGGGACCATGGCGGGCACCCTCTTCGCCGCCGGAGACGCCGACGCCGAGATAGCCGATATTCTTTGGCTTCAGATAATCGAAGCGGCGCTGGGTGTCGGTGAACAGCGAATTGCCGCATTCGATGATAGCGTCGCCCGCTTCCAGATGCGGCAGAAGCTGCTCGATCATGTCGTCGACCGGCTTGCCGGCCTTGACCATGATGATGATCGAGCGCGGCGCCTTCACGGTCTGGACGAACTCGGCCAGGTCATATTTGGGGATGCTATTGCCATCCAGGCCCTGGGCCTTGGCGTCGGCCATATGCTCGTCAATACGGCCCGCTGACCGGTTGTGAACGGCAACAGTGTAGCCCTTCTCGGCAATGTTCAGGGCCAGATTGGAACCCATGACCGCCAGGCCGATAAGGCCGATATCTGCTGTCGACATACAAACAGTCCTTCTAAATTTCTTCCGTGTTCACTTCATGCGCTTGAGGGCACGACACGCGGGCGGGAAATGACCACAATCCGCGCCTTGAAGGAAGGGCGGATTGCACAATTTCCGGCCAGATCGCACACCTTGTATGGAAGATCAAGTCAATCGCCTCCCAAGCTCCACCTCGCCAAGACCTCGCAATATGAGGTCTCGATCAGCTCAACCACCCTGCTGCGCGGCAGGTCGATGACAATCGATGTGTCCGGCGCCGCGCCCCCCAACCTTGCATCGCATCGGTGCGTCCTCTAACACCCGAAGGGGACGGTGCCATACTGGGAGGATAAGGCCAACAATGAAGCGGGGCATAGCGCAATTTGACCTCACCGGCCGGCGGGCCCTGGTGACCGGGTCCAGCCGCGGGTTGGGCTTCGCCATGGCAACTGCCCTGGCTGACGCCGGAGCAGAACTGGTGCTCAACGGTCGAGACGAAGTGGCATTGGGCAAGGCCGCAGCCGATCTGGCCGCAAGCGGGGCCAAGGTCTCGGCACTGGCCTTCGATGTAACCAGTCCCGACAGTGTCGCCGAGGCCATCGGCCATTGTGAGGAACAGATTGGCCCCATCGACATTCTGGTCAACAATGCCGGCATGCAGATCCGCGGGCCGCTGGAAACGTATGGCCACGAGAACTTCGAGGCCATGCTGAGCGCCCATGTGGTTTCCACCTTCTCGGTCAGCAAGGCTGTTGCCCAGCACATGCTGGAGCGCGGCACGGGCAAGATCATCAATATCTGCTCGATCCTGACCAATCACGCCCGCCCCACGGCCGCGCCTTACGGCGCCGCAAAAGCGGCAATTGCCAACCTCACGCGTGGCATGGCAGCTGACTGGGCACCGCGCGGGCTGAACATCAACGCCATTGCGCCGGGCTATTTCAAGACCGATCTCAACACCGCGCTCATGGCCGACCCGGCCTTTGATGGCTGGGTGAAGCAGCGCACCCCCATGGGCCGTTGGGGCGAGGTCGAGGAACTGGGCCCCGCCGCAATCTTTCTCGCATCCGACGCTTCCAGTTTCGTAAATGGACACATTCTCTATGTCGACGGCGCCTTCACAGCCACGGTCTGAACCGGCCCGCATCATCATCGTGATGGGCGTCAGCTCATCGGGAAAATCTACTGTGGGAGCAGCACTCGCGCGCACCCTGCATGCGCCATTCCTCGATGGCGACCAGTTTCATCCCGAGGCCAATGTCGAAAAAATGCGTGCCGGTACGCCGCTGACCGACGAAGATCGCTGGCCCTGGTTGGAAGCTCACACGGCGGCCCTCACCCAGGCAGCGGCGAAAAAGGACGTAGCTATCGGCGCCAGTTCGGCCCTCAGGCGCATCTATCGCGACTTCATTACCGAAAAGGCCGGCGAACCAGTGTTGTTTGTCTACCTCGACGGCACCAGGGAGGTCATCGGCGAGCGCATGGCCAAGCGCAGCCATGAATATATGCCGACCAGCCTCCTCGACAGTCAGTTCGCCACGCTCGAAGTGCCCGACCCTGCCGAAGAAAACACGTTGCACGTGTCCATTACCGACAGCGTCGACAAGATCGTGCGCACAATCACCGGGGCTCTCGACCACCTCAAAAAGTTCAAGCGCTGGCAATAAAACGCAACCTTCCCACGTTGGAGCGGCGTTCTGTAGCATCGTCCGGCCGAACCCTGCGGGTGTAGCAACTGGCGGCACCAATTCAGGGAGGCTTTCGACATGACCACCATCCTGATCGCCGGCGGCTATGGCGCTGTCGGCAGCAAGATCGCGCAGCAGCTCGCCGATCGTAAAGATACCGCCGTCATAATTGCCGGGCGCAGTCTGGAAAAGGCCCGCGCGGAGGCCAAGGCAATCGGCGCCGAAGCGCGGATGATAGATTTAAGACAGAGCGCGAGCTGGGCAGCAGCGCTCGAGGGTGTCGACCTAGTTGTGACCTGTATCGACCAGACCGATACGGCCTTTCTCCAAACGCTTGGTGAGCACGGTATTGCCTGCGTTGACGTCACAGCCGATGACGCGTTCTTTCGCAAGGCCGAAGCGTTGGATTTGCCTACCACAGCGGTGTTTTCAGTCGGACTGGCGCCGGGTCTGTCAAATCTCTTGGCAATTGCCGCGGCGCGGGGTCTGGATCACCTGGACAGGATCGAGATCGGTATTCTGATGGGCACAGGCGACGAGCACGGAACCGCGGCCATTGCCTGGTCGATGGCGCAGATGTTCGACCCCGATGCGCCAAGGGATGACGCCGTAATGGATTTCGGTCCGGATTTCGGTCGGCGTCGCGCCTATTTCATGAACTTCGCCGACCAGCATGTGCTGCGCCGCACCCTGCCGGGCACGAATGCCATCACACGCGTTGCCTATGACCGGGCGCTGCTGACGACGCTCTTGTTTTGGGTTGGCAGGCGCTTTGCGGGCAACAGGACTATCCAGGCGCTTTTCAACCGGATCAGCCATTTGCCGCTGCCGGGCTCGGACAAATGCGTCCTTTCCATCCGCGCCCACGGCCAGACTGCCGATAGGCCCGTGCTGCGCAGCGCCATGTTTCAAGGACGCAGGGAGGCCGCTGTGACGGCGGCCATGGCGGTTGCGGTGGCGGACACGCTTCTCAGCGGACCGATGCAACCCGGTGTGCATCACGCGCACCAAATCGTCGACGCCGACACCATTCTTGCCAGGATAGAGCAATGGGGCCATGGCACATTCACCATCGGCCCCATTGAGTCAGCGATTGTGCCTTGACCACAGGGCTGCGCGAACGCCGCGCCTACTGCGCAACATAGCCGCCATCGACCAGATGGTAGGAGCCGGTGATGTTGGACGCTGCGTCGGAAAGCAGGAACAGGGTCAGGGCAGCAACCTCGTCGGACTTGCCCAGGCGGCCAATCGGGTGGGCGGAGGCCAGCGCGTCGTAATCGTCCTTGGGCAGAGCGGCCAGAAGCGGGGTATCGATGAAGCCGGGGCCGACGGCCGTGACCCGGATGCCCTGTTTGGCATAGTCCATCGCCGCCGATTTGGTCATGCCCACCACGCCATGCTTGGCGGCAATATAGGCTGGGGCATTGGGGAAGGCGACCGATCCGAGAATGGAGGCCATGTTGACGATGGCGCCACCGCCGGACTGCAGCATGGCAGCAATCTCGAACTTCATTGAATAGAAAACGGAGTTCAGGTTGACGTCGATGACCTTGTGCCAGTCCTCGAGCGTGTAATCGCCCAACGGCGCCGCCGCGCCGCCAATGCCTGCATTGTTCACGCCCAGATCAAGCTTGCCGAAGGTATCGACGGCGAACTGAACCGCCTTCTCGACCTGATCGGCCTGTGCCACATCAACGGCCACCGCCGCCGCCTCTCCGCCATCGCTTTTGATCGCAGCGACGACCTTCTCGGCCGCATCAAGCTTGAGATCTGCCACCACGACCTTGGCTCCGCGCGTTGCCAGCTGGCGTGCCACAGCTTCGCCAATGCCGGACGCTGCGCCTGTTACCAGCGCAACCTTGCCTGCAAAATCCTTGGTCATTTCAATCTCCTTGTTGGTTTACTTGCATATGGGGATGCTCGAAGGCCGCCGCCATGCGCTGGGTCCAAATCGGGATCGAACACTCTGTTCATGTCGGGCGGCAAGGTGACCGTCGGCAGAATGACCGCCGATGGAACAATCACCGCGACTCTTGCCGTTGCCTGACCTCCGCCCGCGTTTGCTGCCAGGGCCAGCGGCCGCTGACTTCCACTTCCAGCGACAGGCTGAGGAATGTCCGGATTGCCACAATGCCGGCCAGGACCGCCAGGCTGTTCAAGCTCGGCTCGATAGCGACCGTTGCAATGATGTCGGCGGCCACCAACACTTCGAGGCCAAGCAGGATACCCCGGCCGATATCAGCGCGATAAGCGCGGAACCGGTCATGCGCGTCCGGAGTGCGCAATTGCATGGCAAAGCGCGCTGTGCCGACAATGAGGCCGAGCACAATAATGGCGATACCGCACCATTCGACGCTACGCACGATCACATGCAGCAATTGGTCGGTCATGGTTTCCCCCTTTCATTGCCTTGGAGGCTAACGCGGCGGCCCGCCGAAGCGATCCGCTGCGCCAGCCATGGCATGGGGTCTAGGGAAAATCCCCAGCCTTTTCGCTCATGGTGCCGCATCCTCCGCGAGACGAGGCAGTAGTCCCTTACACCGCGTCAGGGGTAACAGGGGGAATGCCGGGCACCCGCGCCAGGCTCGCATTGGCGTAGCGGTCATCATGGCTGACCTCGGGGCCCGCCCAGTCCGGCATGTTGATCGCCTGATCGACCGCCTCGAGTTCCACTTCCGCCACGATCAGGCCGGCATGAGCGCCGGCAAAGACATCGACTTCCCAGGTCAACCCGCCATGCGGCACCAGATATCGCGTCTTCTCGACAACGTTTGGCTGCGCCAGGGCGAGCATTTGCCGGGCATCGTCCAGTGGCACGTCATATTCGAACTCGGCGCGGCTGATCCCTTCGGCTGGGCCCTTGAGGGTCAGGACTGCTTTCCGATCGTCCGCGATGCGGATGCGCACCGTGGCCTTGGCATTGCTTGAGAGATAGCCCTGCACGAGACGCTTGCTGCCCGTGATGGACTGCTGCCATCCGTCCCCGGCAACCAGAAATTTGCGTTCGATTTCCAAGGCCATTTCGCCCTATCCCAGAAGCTGCCAATAGGCATCGAACCGCCTGGCCGCACCGCTGGGAGGCTCCGCCGCAAACTGGCGGCCAAGAACGAAGGCCTTCTCGCTGAGCGCCGCCTGTTGCTCGGCAATGATCGCAAGCAATGTGTCGGCGGAGCTGTCACCCGGCGCACGCGTGGAGACGATCCAGTCGGACAGCACCATCAGGTTATGGTGGTCACCGAGAGTTTCGCCCAGTTCATCGAGCCGCACACAGAGATTTTCCATGATCGCAGGCGCGGCAGGCTCGTAAAGACGCATGTGATACCACCAGACCTTAGCGGCCTTGCGCCAGTCATGCACCACCTCGCCTTCGGGCGTCTTTCTCGCCTTGGCCAGCCGCTTGCGAAAGCGGCGATAACCGGCCTTGAGACCCGGCTGTACGATGCCAATGCCCGAGGCGCCGAATTGCCAGCCCGGCACCCGCGTGCGCGCCGCATTGAAATCGGCCGCCGCCAGAGCCAGCAGTTCCTCTTCGCCCATTTGCTGGCGCAGATGCCGAGCGCGCTCCCGTAGCCGGTCGAGCAGTGTCACCGATCCCACCCCATCGACTCTGAGCCGCACGCCGGACTGGTTAACCAGGGTCAACATAGTCTGAACCATCACGGCAGCGTCGCGGGCTACCGAGAACCGGTCCGCAATGGCCCGAAAGGCTTCGTTCTCAGCTTCATAGGCGTCAAAGACCGGCCGCACGAGCTTGAGCAGGGCACGCAACTTCTTGCACGATTTGCGCAGCGTATGGACGGTCTGGTCGAAATCCTCATTGGCCGCAATTGCCTCCAATGCCTTGTCGATCTGCTCGGTGGCGATGTCGCGCACCTGGCCGGCAACACCACTGGACTGCTTGAAGGCATAGGCCATGACTGGAACCCGAAAACTAGAATCCGAAACTCATCTGACCGGCCGGTGTGCCGACATTGACACCTTCCATCGCCAGCATCTTGACCTTGGTGACAGTGCCGCCCGGCGCGGAAAACCCGCCCGGCTTGCCATTGCTGGCCAGCACCCGATGGCAGGGAATGACCAGCGGAATGGGATTGGCACCCATGGCTTGCCCCACGGCACGCGACAGGCCGGGATCGCCCAGCTCACGCGCCAGCGCGCCATAAGTGATGGTGTGCCCCCAGGGCACCTGCACCAGACGCTCGTAGACCCTGCGGTGGAAGCCGGAGACCCCGGCCAGATCGAGCGGGACATCGCCGAAATGCACTTCGAGCCCTTCTGCATAATCCTCGATCTGGTTCATCATCCCGGCAATCAGCCGCGTCGGCTCGCCCGGCTGCGCCCCGTCGCGCCCCAGACGCTCCAACATCGCCTTTTGTGAGGTATCGGGCAGCAACACTCTGGCCAGGCCCCGCTCGGTCCAACCAAGGCCGAACAATCCCAGTGCTGTCTCAAAGGTCACCGTTTCCATGCATGGACACTACGCCGCCGCCCGCATATCTGCCAAGAACCTTGGTCAAGTCCCGCTTTGTCTGCTAGAGCCAGCTGATGCCCGCCATGCCCACGCTCAAAGACTATTTCCCGCCCACCGATCCGTACCTGAACGTCATCCATGTCGATGACGACATATTGGTCGTGGACAAGCAGTCTGGCCTGCTCAGCGTGCCGGGCAAGGACCCGAGCCTGTGGGACTGCATCGAACATCGCGCCCGCCAGACCCATCCCACCGCAGGCATGTGCCACCGGCTCGACAAGGACACGTCTGGCGTTCTGGTGCTGGCGCTCAACAAGCGTGCCCACGGACGTATTGGCAGCCAGTTCGAGCACCGCCAGACCACCAAGAGCTATATCGCGCGGGTGTCGGGCATCATTGCAGAGGATAGCGGCCTGATTGACCTGCCGCTCGCCACCGACTGGCTCAACAAGCCGCGCCAAAGGGTCGACCACGAGCATGGCCGCGCTTCGCAGACCGAATGGCACGTGATCGAGCGCGAAGACAACGCCACGCGCGTGCGGCTGATCCCGCTCACCGGGCGCACCCACCAGCTCAGAGTTCACATGAAGGCCATCGGCCATGTGATTCTGGGCGATGCGTTTTATTCCGAAGGTGCCGACCTGGCGGCTGCCGACCGGCTGCAATTGCATGCCGCCGAATTGGGCTTCACCCACCCCACCACGGAAGTGTTCACCACCTTTGTGGCGCCGACGCCGTTCTAGGCGCTACGCCTCGCCCAGATACCCCACCTCGATACGCTGGAACAGTTCGCCCTGCTTCATGGTGTCGAGCCAGCGGCGGAAATCGGCGACATCGCTGAACCCGGCGCGCTGGGCTTCCGCGTCGGTGACGTCATCGGACGACATGTCGGTGATCGACTTGATGGACAAAAGACCCACCTTGGTCTTGAGCGTCCCGCCAGGTTTCACCGTCGGGCGGTTCCAGCGGCGGAAGATGAGATCGACCTTGCCAGCCTTGATGTCTTCGAGCAGATCGCGCTTGAGCAGCATCAGTCGAGCACCCCCGTGGCGGTCATTTCGATTTTGAGCCCGGCCGCCAGCAATTCTTTGACCACCACGGTGGCGCGGACGGGATAAGGCTGCTCGGTGAAATATTCGCGATAGACCGCGTTCATGCCGGCAGCATCGGCGCTGTCGGTGAGGAAAATCTGCACCATGACGAGATTGCGCAGGCTCCCGCCGGCAGCCTTGAGCGCGATAGCGAGGTTGTCGATGCAGCGGCGCGTCTGGGCTTCGATGCCACCCTCGACGATCTCGCCGCTGACCGGGTCCTCGGCGATGGCGACCAGCCAGAGGTGCTTATCGGCGCGCACCGCATCATTGATGGGCGCGCTGGATGGGGCAATGCCGGTTTCAATGCGTTCGATCATCTGACCTCCGGGGAAGAATCGTCTCAGTGCAATTGTCTTGACGAAAAGCTTGTGACAAACACGGGGCACCGAGCCAAGCGGGCGTGGTGGAATTGGTAGACACAAGGGACTTAAAATCCCTCGGCGATAGCCTTGCGGGTTCGATTCCCGCCGCCCGCACCAGCGCTAAGTTTGCCGAAACCTTTCTCGACAATGATGACCCTGGGGCCGGTTGGCTGTCCCAAGTGATCGAGTAAGGCGTAGCGATGTCGGCCCTGCCAAAGAATTTGGAAGACGAATTTGAGACCCCGCCCGGCGCAGAGGTCAACGCCGAAACGCGGCAATTCATCACCTTCGCCTGTGCGGGGCAGAATTTCGTCGTCGATATCATGTCCATGCGCGAAATCCGCAATTGGAGCCCGGTCACGCCCTTGCCCGGGCGGAAACCGGATGTGCTCGGGGTGATCGAAATACGCGGGCGGGTGGTGCCGATCCACGATCTGGCCCTGCGCATCGGCTGCTCTTCCGAGCGAAGCACCCAGCACGAGGGCCAGGTGATCCTGGTGCTCAAGGTTGCTGGCCACGACATGGGCCTGCTCGTCGACAGCGTCTCCGACATCATCGACATCAAGGCCGACGACATTCTGCCCGTGCCACAGATCGAAGGCTCGGCGGCGCGGTTCCTGGGCGGCATTGCCCGCCAGGGCGACACGCTGGTGGCGATCCTGGACGAGGAAACAGTGCTGCGCGAGGCGGTGGAAATCTCTGGTAGCGAGGTTCTGGAGCAAATGGAACCGGTGGAGAGGTCCATCAACCCCGAGCTGGAAGACACCGAATTTGTCTTTGTTGACGAAGTTCAGGCTTAGTCCCATCACGCCCAAATGTGCCGCGTTCATGCGAGCTCGAACGGAAACGGCGATGGCTCCCAATAGCGCTCTATGCGACGCATCCTGGCACTGATGGCTTCCCATTCATGCAACAAGGCCGCGATTGGTCCGGGGTCGCCCACTGCCAACAGGTCATGGAGCTTTTCGACATGGGCAAGGTGTTCAGCGACCTCGGCTTGCAATTTTTGCCGCTGCTGCCACGCCTTGCTGCCCTTGCGATGGCGCCTTTTAGTACCATCTCCGTACATTCGGAGCCAACCACGCTCTTCTCGTATCCAGTCCGTCAATAGAAGACCAGCTGCCCCAAACCTACCTAGCGCCGCCAGCAATACGGACCTAATGACCGGATTTATTCCGGTCCCAATGATCGGTTCGTAGGGGTATTCGAGTATGCCTTCAAACGTCGTGACGTGCGGGAGAATCTCACGGTTGGCGCGCTCCAACTCCCGCACAAATTCGGAAGAGAAATCAGGACTTTCAATCGACCCTGTCGCTCTATCCAGGAACTTTCCGATACCCCCGGCTGACCAAGGAGGCGGACTGGGTAATATGGACGCGTACCAAGTTGTCCGGATGAGCTGAGGCGGGGACATCCGATCGGTCGAGAAACCCTGCTCAACATGACGTACTGGCACCCGAAAGAGGGAGCGCTGCTTGAAGACAAAATCAGGGTGCCGATCAAGAAATGGCTGACAGAGTGACCTCGCTTGAGCAGCTGTCGTCATTCGAAGGGTCGCACTTCCATGATGTAAACCAGCACACCAACCGGCAGCTTTTCAAGAATTTCCTTGATGCGGTTGAGGGTTAGACCAGACCTTCCAGTTTTCACATCATAGACGCAATACGTAGTGGCACTTACTTTTTCGAGTACATCCAGACGGCTCGTTCCCGCCTGACCGTATTTAGGTCCCCTTGGATCATCAATTTCGAGCCGGCGGCCATCAATCGATATTTCGGGAAACACGTTGGCGAAGGCCGTAGGAAAAGACGTCTTCAGACCGTTAATGCGTTTGTAGATCGCCCAGTGCACTAAATTGCCCCACTCTGTAGGAGTCATCGTCGCCCTTTGAGGCTGGTTTTCAGTCGCAGCTTCATTGGTCTGGGCCTGAACATCTGGCAGGAATTCGCAGACCTCGGCTACCTGCTCTTGCGTTAACGTTTCCTGGTGGAGGCTCACGACCTCCTCATTGTTGCCGCCAGTCCAAATCTTGAACGCGACGACCGATCGGTCGCCTTCGCCCACGCCCATGGCATCTGGTGCCGCCACCGCCGCATTATAGCGCTCAAGAGCACCGCGCAGCATGGTTGCCCAAGGCGCGGCGGTGACCTCCACCAATGTTGGCCCGGCCGGGTCACCGGGATCTCTAGCCGGCAAAAGCAAGGGCGCAGGCAAAGGTGGGCGGAGGTTGGGCGCGAGAGCCCGCCTTAGCCACGCCACCTGCAAACGGGTCTCCCCATCCTGGCGGACCGTGACCTCGCGGGCTTCGCCAAGTCTTAGAGACTGGTAGGACGCCCCGTCGGGAAAAGAGACCAGGTGCGAAACACTTGACCCCTGGAAGACGGCACTGATGCCGGTGCCATCGACCGTCCCAATCGTCGATGCGGCAATGCTGCCATCCGGTCGGGCCAGCGTCTCGATGCTGGCTATACTTTGCGCCGGGTCAGTGACCACGCGGCGGTTGCGCGTGAGGGCGAGAAGCGAATCCGGCACCGCCGGGTCGCCAAAGTATGGCTCGGCCCAGCAGCGGCAATTGTGTTCCGTGCCGGGGTGACCAGTTGCAGGCGGCGACGACCAGGAAAAGACCTGCCCGGCAAGCGCCGCATGCGCGTCGCGCACCTTGTCATCTCCGACCGTGCGCCAAGTGTAGTGCGTGGTCGCCTTGCCGTTGCTCAGTGCTTTGGTCGAGAGGCCAGCGCACAGCGCGAGGAATTTTCGTTCGTCGGATGCTGCCTCAGAGAATGCAGCGAGTGCTGCGGGAACACGTCCGCGACGAATGTAGCTTTCAAAGGCCCTTCGCTCGGCAATGCGTGCCAGCGCCTTGCGGCCTGATTGAAGTGTTGCGGAAAGTTTCCCCATGCCCTGCCCTCGCCTGAATGCGAAGGCATGGTCTCATGGGTTCAAAAGGCGGGGATAAGCGGGCTGGCGATCAGTCCGTGCCGCCCGAAATCGGGGCGACATAGGCGACGTCGAGATCCCAGGGGAAGAAGATCCAGGTATCCTGGCTGACTTCGGTGATGAAAGTGTCGACCAGTTCGCGTCCCTTGGGCTTGGCATAGACCGTGGCGAAATGGGCGCCGGGGAGCATGTCGCGGACGACGCGGGCGGTGGCGCCGGTATCGACCAGATCGTCAACGATAAGGACCTTGCCGCCGTTCTTGGCGATATCCAAAACCGGCTGGCTGATTTCCTTGAGGACCCTGATACCGCCCTGGTTCTGGTGATCGTAGCTCTTTACAGCAACGGTCTCGACAGTTCGGATATTGAGTTCGCGTGCCACGATGGCTGCCGGCACCAAGCCGCCACGGGCGATGGCGACGACCGCTTCGAACGGACCTATGCCCGCCAGGCGCCACGCCAGGGCCCGGCTGTCGCGGTGGAACTGATCCCAGGTAACGGGAAAAGACTTCTGGTTGGGGTTGCTCACGGGTCTGTCTCCTGGTGGGGCAGCGCCCCTCATTTTTCTTGAACTGCTGCTTAGCAAAGCCAGGCCAAAAGGCCAATCATTCCGCGTCGGGCGGGGCGATGCCTGCTTTTTCGTGGGCCGCGGCAACCATGGCGCGAACCTTGTCGGCCGCTTCGGCCAGTCGCGCTTCATCGGAGGAGCGCAGCACCAGCTCGGTCATTACTCGGTCTTTGCCCATTTGCGGGTAAGAGCCCATCTTCACGTCCGGATATTCAGTCTGCAGCACGCCGAGCGGACCGCCCAGCGTGCCTTCGCCCACGGCCGCCCGGATGGCGACGGACGAAACCTTCTTTCCGCCCTCGAGCGTGGGCGCCAATGCTTCGAGCATGGACCGCATGATCACCGGCACCCCGGCCATGACATGCACATTGCCAATGCGGAAGCCCGGCGCGGCGGACACCGAGTTGACGATCAGGTCGGCGCCTTCGGGAATGCGCGCCATGCGCAAGCGGGCCTCATTGACCTCCGTGCCGGTTTCTTTCCAGCGCGCTTCGAGCATGGCGCGCGCCTGGGCATTGATCGGCAGGGCAACACCGAAGGCTTGGGCTATGGCGTCTGCCGTGATGTCGTCATGGGTCGGGCCGATACCGCCGGAAGTAAAGACATAGGTATAGCGGGCGCGCAGGGCGTTGACCGCCTCGACAATGGAGTCCATTTCATCCGACACCACCCGCACTTCGGCGAGATCGATACCCAGGTCGGTGCAGAAATCGGCCACCGCGCCGATATTGACGTCCTTGGTGCGCCCAGAAAGGATCTCATCGCCGATCACGATCATGCCGGCGGTAATACGGGAATCTGACTGGGTCATCGCTGCTTTTTCCTCAAGGCAGTTGTGGATGCCCCTACGCCTGCGGCAAGTCAACGGTTCACCACCCTTCCCTTCGCCGGATTAAGACCTTATTTTGCCTTTTCAGGAGAGCCACGCATGATCACTTATGTCGACGCCACCACCAAAGCCCGCCGCACTGCCGGCGTCATTCCGCTGCATGGCTCGGAAGGCTTTGAGGGCATGCGTCGCGCCGGCGCGCTGACGGCGCGGGCGCTGGACGAGCTGACGCCCTTTGTCGAAGCCGGCGTGCCTACCTCGACAATCGACCGCGTTGCCTATGAGTTTGCCCGCGACCATGGCGCTGTTCCGGCGACTATCTTCTACAAGGGCTATCGGCACTCCGTCTGCACCTCGATCAACCATGTGGTCTGCCACGGCATCCCCGATGAGCGGCCATTGCGCGAGGGCGACATTGTCAATGTCGACCTTACCCTGGTGCTCGATGGCTGGCATGGGGATTCGAGTCGCATGTATCCGGTGGGCGAAATCTCCCGCAAAGCGGAGCGGCTGATCGAAATCACCTATGCCGGGCTCGAAGCGGGCATTGCCGCCGCCAGGCCAGGCAACACCACCGGCGATATCGGCGCGGCCATTCAGGCGGTGGCGGAAGCCGAACGCATGAGCGTGGTGCGCGACTTTGTCGGGCACGGGCTGGGCCGCCTGTTTCATGACGAGCCCAACATCCTGCATTTCGGCACGCCCGGCTCCGGCGCCGAACTCAAGCCGGGCATGATCTTCACCATCGAACCGATGATCAATCTGGGGCGTCCGCACGTCAAGATTCTCTCCGATGGGTGGACCGCGGTGACCCGCGACCGGACGCTCTCGGCCCAGTGCGAGCATTCCATCGGCATCACCGAAAACGGCTGCGAAGTCTTCACGCTTTCGCCGGCCGGTCTGTTCAATCCCCTGGCCAGCCGGAGCGCCTGATGACTGACCGGCCCGACGAATTCGCCGAGGCCACCCTTCCCGCGCCAGCCGCAGCCAATGACCATGCCGGCCATCGCCAGCGCGTCAGAGAACGCTTTCTCAAACTGGGCGGCGACGCCCTCGAGGATTACGAACTGCTTGAGCTGGCACTGCAGCTGGTCATTCCGCGCAAGGACACCAAGGCGCTCGCCAAGACGCTGCTGCGCGAGTTCGGCTCGTTTTCGGCCGTGTTCAACGCCAGCGAAACCCGGCTTGCCAAAATCAAGGGGCTGGGCCCCACTTCCATCGCCCATCTCAAGGTGATCCAGGCGGTGGCCGCACGCTTTGGGCGCGACCGCATCGACCACGATATGCCGATCCTCTCGTCCTGGAACCAGCTGATTGACTATTGCCGCAGCCAGATGGCATTTCAGTCGATCGAGCAGTTCCGCATTCTGTTTCTCGACAAGAAGAACCGGCTGATTGCCGATGAGGTGCAACAGACCGGGACGGTTGACCATACGCCGGTCTATCCCCGCGAAGTCATCAAGCGCTCCCTCGAACTCTCGGCCACGGCGCTGATCCTGGTGCATAATCACCCCTCGGGCGATCCGGCCCCCTCGTCCGCCGATATTCGCATGACCCGGGAGATCGGGGATATCGCCAAGCCACTGGGCATTGTGTTGCACGACCACATCATCATCGGCAAATCGGGCCACGCCTCGCTGCGCAGCCTAAAGCTGATCTGACCGGCTCTTGCCCCGGATGCGTTCGTAGAGCTGATGGGCCGCACGGAGCGCCGATTTGACGCTGGCATTGGCCTTGGCCCAGGCGCGCAGGCGCTGGAAATGGCTGTGACCCAGCATCACCAGATGGCCCAGCGGGGTCAGCGGCACATAGTGCTGCCGCAGGGGTACCTGCTCATTGCACCAATGGCGCTTTTCATCGGTAAAGCCGGCGCCCATGTCGAAGACCGACATGCCCTCGTCGAACACGCTCTGCACTACCCGCAACAGGCACTGCTTGCCCGGTGAGCCGGACTGGATAAGGCTGCAATCACTCATCGACGAGATCAGGCAGAACATACGGTCGCCAACCACGATGTTATAACGTGCCGCAACGATCTGGCCTTCGAGCCGCAGGACATGGAGCCGCACATCGACGCCTGAATTGGGGTCCAGTGCCGCGTGGTAGAAGCTGGTGATGTTGTCGCACACGAAGATGTCGCGAATGCCCTGGGCGCGGAACCGGGCGGAACGCTGGGCGAACATGGTGTCGAGCACCGCATGGGCCTCGGCCAGATCGCAGACCACATCGAAGCCGACTTCGCCCAATGCTGCAAGGCGGTCGCCCTGCTGCCGGTCATGCTTGCGGCGGGAACGGCTGCGCTGTTCGCGGTCGCAGTGCTCCCAGGAGGAGAACCGGGCACGATAGAGCGTCTCGACTTCAAGGGCCTTGCCCAGTTCGTCGAACAGCCCCTCAGCCTCCCCGATCCGGTCGGGCATGGAGCGCAGATAGACCAGATCGGCGCCTTTGAGCGCTCCGATCATGGAGCGCCACAGGGCGGACCGGCCCGATGTGCCCAGCTCTTGGAGGCGCCGGACGTCGGTCAGCGGGGCGTAGCAGCCGGCATGGGGACCGGGAAACCAGGTGTAGAGGCGCACGCCATGGACGCGCTTTAAGTGCAGCGGCAGCAGGGCCACCGGAACACCATCGACCTCGCCCACGACATAATGCTGGGCCGAAACCGGGATCTGGCGGTCGGTCACCCAGAGCCGGATGAAGTCGTAGCTCTGGCCCGGCGATTCAAGGCCCGCGGCGGAAAGGCTGCGCCAGATCGCCTCGACATCCTCGATCCGGTTGGTCACGCGCACCGAAATGCCGACGCGCGCGCCCATGGCCGCGGCATCGGCCGCGCTGCCCTGGCTCGCAATGTCGTCCATCGCCCGGGCGATGGCTTGGGTGTTCGCGGTCAATCTGCTGCCCTTGGCCAATTTCGACGCCAGTCTGTCCCCTGCGGGTAAACTGCGCCTCAACATGGCCAGAGGGAAACAGGTTCGGCTCTCGATTCCGTGAACAGGGTTAACTCCGGACTACGATTCCCTCGGACCCTGGGAAAGATCTCAAGGAAGATCAGCCGAAATTGGCCAGGACCGGAAAGGTCTCCAGGAACCAATAGGAAATGCGGGTGAAATTGCCGGTGATGAACAACAGGCCCGTGAATACCAGCAGGCCACCCATGACTTTTTCTACCGTGCCCAGATGCTTCTTGAAGCCATCAAAGAAGGTGAGGAACGGCCCTACGGCAATGCCGGCGAGGAAGAAGGGAATGCCCAGGCCCAGCGAATAGAGCCCGAGCAGCGAGGCGCCCTCCCAGGCGGTATCGCGGCTGGCCGCCACCGAAAGGATGGCGGCCAGCACCGGGCCGATGCAGGGGGTCCAGCCAATGGCAAAGGCGAGACCGAGCAGGAACCCGCCCAGGGGACCGGAGGCCGCGCCGGGACCATTATGGCGCAATTGCCGATCGAGAATGCCAATGCGGAACACGCCCAGGAAATGCAGGCCCATGGCGATGATGACGACGCCCGCGATGGGCGTGAGGATCGGCAGGAGCTGGCGGAACACCTGGCCAAAGGCGGTGGCGGTGGCGCCAAGGGCAATGAAGACGACGGAAAAGCCGAGTATGAAGAAGATCGAGGTCAGAGCGACCCGGCCGGTCAACCGCCCCGGCGAGCCGGACACCGCCTCGGCGCGCAACTGGTCATAGCTCGCCCCGCTCATATAGGTGAGATAGGGCGGCACCAGGGGCAGCACGCAGGGGCTGAGAAAGCTCAGCACACCGGCGCCGATCACCAAAGGCAGGGAAAATTCCACGTCTGACGCTCCTTAGTCGCGCCCCTGTTTAGCGCGGTGCAAGCCAAAGGCAATGAGCCCCTGTGCCGCATCGCGCGGATGTGAGGACGCAACCGGCAGAACGAGCGTTTCTGAGAACAAGCGCTATCGCAGACATTTTTTGCTCTGCAAACGCCCCCTTGGCACCGACCGGCAGCTTGGTCCTCGGCCGGCCAAAGCTGGCTAAGAGCGTATTCGCAAAGTGATGAGCACCAGCGTCTCCAGTGCCCTGGCGACGGATACTCCGGCTAGGCAGGCGTCCCGATGGACTGCCTGCCATCCAGTAGTTCAGCAACGCGCCTACCCAGTTCTGCCATGCGGAAGGGTTTTGCGAGCACCACAAGCCCGCTTGCCTGCTCAGGTTTCAGGTCCGCATAGCCAGTGATCATCAAGATGGGCAGATCGGGAATAATGTCGCGCAGTTCGTTCGCGAGTTGAGCCCCGGTCATGCGAGGCATCATGTGGTCGGTAACGAGCAGATCGGGGACAACGCCCGAGCGAACATGCTCCAGGGCCGCAGCTGCTGAGCCCGCTTCGACAACCTCGTAGCCAAGCTCGATAAGATTGTCCGCCACGCTCATCCGAATAAGAGCCTCGTCGTCAACAAGGAGCACTTTTTTCGCCTTCTCTGGGAGCGGAACTTCCGCATTCTGAACCGGATCCGGCTTTGTCTGGAAAGGCGCGAACGGCAGCCATATCTCGGCTGTAGTCCCCTGGCCCTGCACTGAGCGCACGCTCAGAGCACCACCGGACTGTGCGGCCAGGCCATGCACCATCGACAGACCGAGACCAGTGCCCTGCCCCACTTCCTTGGTAGTAAAAAACGGCTCGATAGCGTGAGAGAGCGTCTCGGCATCCATTCCGGTACCGGTATCAATGACACTGACACGCACGTAATTACCGTTCTCCAGGGTGTCATGAGGCGTCTTCGGGGCGACGGTCACCGTATCCACCGAAATGGTCAGCGTGCCACCATCCGGCATTGCGTCACGAGCGTTGACGGCCAGATTGAGGATTGCCAGCTCCAGTTGATTTGGATCCACCAAGGCTGCACATCCAGCGTCCTTGGTCTCCAGGCGGAACTCAATCTGCGGGCCCAGAGTGCGCTCCAGCAGCTCGCGCATCTCCCTGGCCAGCTCGCAGATATCGGTGTCCTTCGGCAACAGGGTCTGGCGGCGGGCGAAGGCCAGGAGGCGCTGGACAAGTGTCTTGGCACGATCCGCTGCCTGCAAGGCGCCCGAGATGATCCGATGGGACTTCTCGTCATCACCGTGCCGTCGGCTAAGAATATCAAGACCAGACATTATCGGCGTAAGCAGATTGTTGAAATCGTGCGCGACCCCGCCCGTCAGTTGGCCCAGAGTTTCGACCTTCCGTGCCTCGTGCAAGAGAGCCAGCGCGTTCTCACGCTCGTCGATGGCCTGCTTGACGCGCTCTTCCAGCGAGGCGTTCAACCGCCTCAATTCTTCCCGGCTGGACTCTAGTGCAGCTTCTGCCTCCTTGCGCGCCGTAATATCCAGCGATGACCCGACGAGGCCGATCACCGTACCATCTGTGTCCCGCCAGGGCGATTTGGTTGATAGCCATATCGCCGGGCTGCCGTCTGGCCGATGCACCGTCTCTTCGATCTGCCGTAAAACCCCGGATTCCATGACAGCGCGGTCGTTCGCCATCACGGCTTCCCCCTGCGCCGTGTTTTCGAGAAATTCCGCATCTGTCTTGCCCAGATACTCCTGGGGCGGTTTCCCGATCAATTCGGTCGCGCCGCGATTGGCGACCAGCATGCGCCCCTGTCGATCTTTGGCGTACACAACACCGGGCACCGCCTCGATGAAGGCAGCGAGCATCGCCGCTGAGCGATCCCGCTCGATCCTCGCTTTTCGCTCCTCCTCGATGTCAATGAGAACGCCGGGAAAGCGCTGTGCAGTGCCGTTGGCATCCAGTTCCACCAATCCGTTCGCTTCAACCCAGCGATACTCACCGTCGGTCTGGCGAACTCGATATTCGCAGCTATAGGCTCCCCCGCCCTGCAATGCTTTCTCGATTGCATCCGAAACTCTGCCCACGTCCTCCGGATGGATCGACGCAGTCACCATGTCCAGCGGAAGCCCCTTCCTGCAAAGCTCGGGATCGAGCGCGAACGAACGAGCAAACCGTTCATCGGCGATGAAGCGATCTTCCTGAACCGCCCACACCCAGGTGCCCACGATTGCCCCGGCATCAAGCGCGAGCCGGACGCGTTCGGCCTCCGAGCGAACACGTTCTTCGCTCTCCTCGAGCCGGGCTCTGGTACGGACCTGCTCTGTGACCTCGTATCCACCCACGAAGATGCCAGTGACCGCACCAGCATCGTCGCGGATCGGCTCATAGAGAAAATCTACATATCGCTGCTCGGTCTCTCCAGCCAGAAGGATCGGTGCGGCGTGAGCTGAGAATGCCTCTCCCGTCGCATAGACGTTGTCGAGAAACTCGAAATATCCTTGACCCTCGACCTCCGGAAAAACTTCTCGGACGGAGAAACCTTCATAGTTCCGGTCGCCCGCGATCTCTCGATATGCGTCATTGACGTATTCAAAGCGATGGTCAGGACCAACCAGCAGCGCCACGAAACCCGGCATTTGCTTGAGCATAAGCCGCTGGCGTGCCCGTTCGCGCTCGGCTTGGCGCTCCGCCTCGATTTGTCCGGTGATTTCGGTACACGCGCAAAACAATCCCGCAGTGGTGCCGCGGTCATCCCTGATAGGGGAGTAGAAGAACGAGAAATGAGTTTCCTCAGGATACCCGCGTCGTTGCATGACGAGCATGATGTCGTCCATCTGAACGGGCTCCCCCGAGTATGTTCGCTCTACGATCGGGCTGAGATCCGCTCGAATCTCGTGCCACACCTCCAAGAAATCACCGCCAAGTGCATCGGGGTGCTTGTCGGCCAGGATCTGCGCATACTGCTCATTGTATATAAGGGTTCGCGACGGACCCCAGGCCACGAACATGGGCTGACTTGAGCTCAACATCACCGAAACCAATGTCTTGAGCGATTCTGGCCATCCTTCCGGCGCACCGATCGGGCTACTGGCCCAGTCATGGTCACGGATTAGCGCACCCGTGGCGCCACCACCGCTCAGAAACGACAGGGTAGTCTCGCGGTTTACGGAACTCTCGTTCATTATTCTTCTTTTGCTTCCGTGGCTTGGCCACGCGTTACGCTTGTATATGTCAGAAACTTGTTGGCCATCGTCACGCCACGCAAAGCGTTGGCGTTCCTGCCCTCTGCTCGCAGGGGCTGACTATCATAGGATGGCAAGTATGGGTCTGATCGCAGAGGAGACCGCCAGAAGCGTGTCGGCGCATGCGGTAACGCGGCGGATGCGGAAGCCAAATACGCGTAAATGCATGTTCGTCAGGACACCCTTTTTGCCGATCAATCGTGAAATTTGCCGCTTCCAAGCCAATTGCCGCAGACCTTGATCAGGCCCAGAACGAAGCTGAGCGACTGCCAGTTCCATCGGCCTTAAAATATTTCAAGAGAGCGTCCTGCCTTGACTTCACCCCAATTGAGGTAGATGGTGCGTGCACACGTTTCTGCCCACTGTTGGCGAACTTGGCCTGCCGGCCTAGCCGGTTGCTTGGCTTTCCTTCCGAAATGCAAACGTTCTTAGGCTCCTGTTGCGTCGTGCACGGGAGAAACCTGCTCGTTTGCTTCGCTTCGAGCCAAACTGAAAGGCGCCAACATGATCAACGGCACCGTAAAATTCTATAACGCGACCAAGGGCTTCGGCTTCATCACCCCCGACACCGGTGGCAAGGATGCCTTCGTGCACGTCTCGGCTATCGAGCGCGCTGGCCTGTCGACCCTGGCCGATGGCCAGAAGGTCTCCTACGACCTCGAAAACGGTCGTGACGGCCGCGAATCCGCGATCAATATCGCTCTGGCCTAAAGCCGGATCCGTGGGGGCTCCCTCGGGCGCCCCCATTTTCACGCTTACAAGGAGCGCACATGCCGCACCGCTATAAAGTCGGTCAAATGCTGGAATTGCGTTCGGCGCCCCGGCACAGCAACCGCCCTGCCGGCCCCTGCGAGGTGATGAGCTGCCTGCCGCATGACAAGGGTCCGGTGCTGTACCGGGTCAAATCCTGGGGCGAAAGCAATGAACGCGTGGTCGAGGAAATCGACCTCTCGCCCAGCTCGGTCGTCAAGACCGTGTTCGAAGACAGTGAAAGTGTCTTCACCATCGCCGTCAACAAGCGGTGAATGCGGGCCTCGACTGGGCCGAACCTGCAGAACTCTACGCGGTGCTTGGCGCATTTCATGCGCGCAACGCGCAATATTTCAGATTTTCCTCTGCCGCAGAAGCGATCCGCTTCGCCATCGAGGACATGCCTGCCGCAGCATTGCGCGGCATGGCCGTGGAAAGCGGCGACAACCGATATGAGGGGCAACAGATCCGCGCGCTTTATGACGCGCAGGATTATCCCCTCGAGCGCGCAAAGCGCTGAGACCCCGGCCAAGGGCCGGTAGAAAGACAGATTAATGAACATCGATATGCTGAATATGCCGGGGCAGCTTTTCCTCGGCACCAGTGCTGAATCAGCACGCGCCGCAGGCGCCAGGCGCTTCAACTCGGCCGCCAAAGCCATCCGCTTTGCCATGGAACAGGCCGCGCCTGTCAGCCTGCATGGCGCGCAATTGTGTGTGGGAAACCGCCGCTATGGCTCGCGCCAGATTCGCAATCTGCATCGGCAATTGGCCGATATCGGCCAGGCCCGGGGGCCCGGCCGGTAGGGCGTATCAGTTCCGCGCCGGCGCTGCGCCAGGGCGGCCGGTGGGACGCGCCGGACGCTTGGGGCCGGCAATCAAACCTTCACGAATAGCCTGCTTGCGCGCCAGCTTGCGGCTGCGGCGGATCGCTTCGGCCTTCTTGCGCACACGGGCTTCGGAGGGCTTCTCGAAATATTTCCGGAGCTTCATCTCACGGAACACACCTTCGCGCTGAAGACGCTTCTTGAGCACGCGAAGGGCCTGATCGACATTGTTGTCGCGGACTTGAACCTGCAAAAACTTTCCTAACTTTAGGTTGGCCTCACCAGATATGGGTGGGAATGGATGGCCGCTCGGCGATCCGGGGCTTGGGTTATCACCATTTGCCCGGATGACCAAATCGGCATGTGGACAGCGCCCCTGCCCTTGCCCAAAACCCATCTGCGCGCTAGAGCAGCCGCTATTCCCCCCTCCGGCCGAGGTGCCCATGACCGTGACCCGTCCGCTGCGCATAGCGCCCTCCATTCTTTCCGCCGACTTCGCGCGGCTGGGCGCGGAGGTGCAGGCGATTGCCGAGGCCGGCGCGGACTATATCCATGTCGATGTGATGGACGGCCATTTCGTGCCCAATATCTCGTTCGGCGCGCCGGTGATGACGGCGGTGCGCGGGGTGACCGACAAGGTCTTCGATGTGCACCTGATGATCGCGCCGGCGGACCCCTATCTGAATGATTTCGCCAAAGGCGGCGCCGATATCATTACCGTGCATGCCGAGGCCGGCCCGCATCTGCACCGCTCGCTGCAGGCGATCCGGGCGCTGGGCAAGAAAGCCGGCGTGGCACTCAACCCGGCAACGCCGGTGTCGGCGATCCAGCACGTGATCGAGGATTGCGACCTGGTGCTGATAATGAGCGTCAATCCCGGCTTTGGCGGGCAAAGCTTTATCGCCGAGAGCCTGAACAAGATCGCGCAGGCCAAAGCCCTGATCGGCGGGCGGGATATCGATCTCGAGGTCGATGGCGGTGTCACCGCAGACAATGCCCGCGAGATCGTGCGCGCTGGCGCCAATGTGCTGGTGGCCGGCTCGGCCATCTATGCGGGCAATGACCCGAAAACCTATGCGGGACGGATCAAGGCGATCCGCGACGCGGCAACGGGGATGGTGGTCTAGGACGCAGTGTCGCGCGCGGCCTCCACCCCCTCAAGACCTGAATCAAACTCTGACCTATCAAGGCTAAACCCATGATCCCGCGCTATTCCCGTCCCGAAATGGTGGCCAATTGGTCGGCCGAGAACCGCTTCGCCATCTGGTTCGAAATCGAGGCGCATGCCACCTCCAAGCTGGCCGCGCTTGGTGTTGTGCCCAAGGAGAGCGCCGACAAGATCTGGGAGGTGATGAATGCGCGCAAGGCTGAGCGCGGCGACTATGGGTTCGACGTGGCGCGGATCGACGAGATCGAGCGCACCACCAAGCACGACGTCATCGCCTTTCTCACGCATTTGAGCGAAATCGTCGGGCCAGATGCGCGCTTCGTGCATCAGGGCATGACTTCGTCGGACATTCTGGACACGACCTTGTCGGTGCAATTGAAGAACGCCGCCGACATCCTGCTCACCGATATCGACGCCCTGCTGGCCGCGCTCAAGAAGCGGGCGCTGGAGCACAAGCACACCATCACCATCGGTCGCAGCCACGGCATTCACGCCGAGCCGACCACCTTCGGGGTCAAGCTGGCCGAAGCCTATGCCGAGTTCAGCCGCAACCGGGCGCGGCTGGTGGCGGCACGCGACGAGATTGCGACGGCGGCAATTTCCGGCGCCATCGGCACTTTCGCCAATATCGATCCCTCGGTCGAGGAATATGTCGCCGAACAGCTCGGCCTGTCGATCGAGCCTGTCTCGACCCAGGTGATCCCGCGCGACCGCCACGCCATGTTCTTTGCCACGCTTGGCGTGATCGCCTCTTCCATCGAACGAGTCGCGGTGGAAATCCGCCATCTGCAGCGCACCGAAGTGCTCGAAGCCGAGGAATTCTTCTCGCCCGGCCAGAAGGGGAGCTCGGCCATGCCGCACAAGCGCAACCCGGTCTTGACGGAAAACCTCACCGGGCTGGCGCGCCTGGTGCGTGGCATGGTGACGCCGGCGCTGGAAAACGTCGCCCTCTGGCACGAGCGTGATATCTCGCACTCCTCGGTCGAACGCATGATCGGCCCCGACGCCACGGTGACACTGGACTTTGCCCTCGCGCGCCTGACCGGCGTGATCGACAAGCTGGTGGTCTATCCCGAAAACATGCGCAAGAATCTCGACCTGCTGGGTGGCCTGCACAATTCCCAGCGCGTGCTGCTGGCGCTGACCCAGGCGGGCTATAGCCGCGAGGACAGCTATGCTGCCGTGCAGCGCAACGCCATGAAGGTCTGGGAACATCGCGGCGATCGCGCAGGGCTGTTCGCACAGAACCTCAAGGACGACCCGGAAGTGACTCTGAGTGATGCGCAAATCGACGACATGTTCGATGACGGCTATCATCTCAAGCATGTCGATACGATCTTCGCGCGGGTTTTCGGCGCATGAGGATTGCCGACGCGGACATTCTGATCCTGCCCGGACTGGGTGGTTCCGGCGAAGGCCATTGGCAGCTTCGATGGGCCGAGAAGATGTCCACCGCCGGGATTGTCGAGCAGGCCGATTGGGATGAACCCGACCCCGAGGACTGGACCGACACCATGGTTCAGGCCGTGGAACTGGCCGAACGGCCGGTCGTGCTTGTCGCCCATTCCCTGGCCTGCATTGCCCTGGTGCAGGCCGCGGGGCGCTTCCCCGAAGGTAAGGTCAAAGGCGCGTTTCTGGTCTCGCCGCCCGACATCGAGGGCAATAAGGACCTGCCCGAGGAAGCGCGCGCCTTCGGCCTCGTGCCGCGCGATCCCCTGCCCTTTCCCTCTTTGCTGGTGATTTCGGACAGCGATCCCTATTGCTCGCTGGAAGCCGCCGCCGACTATGCCGGCGCCTGGGGCTCGGACTTCCACCAGGCCGGCAATGCGGGGCACATCAATGTGCATTCCGGACACGGCCCCTGGCCGGAGGGGCTTCTCATGTTCACGCGACTGATGCAGCGGCTGTGATGGACGGCTATGAACTCGTCCTGCAACCGCCTGGTGTGGAGGATTATCTGCGCCTGCGCATTGCCGCAGGTCTGAGCGCCAAGACCCGCGAGCAGGCCGAAATCGGCCTGCCCAATAGCTGGTGCGGCGTGACCGTCGTTCATGATGGCGCGGCAATCGGCATGGGCCGGATCATTGGCGACGGCGGCACGGCCTTCCAGATCGTCGACATCGCCCTGGCCCCGTCCCATCAAGGCAAGGGCCTGGGCAAGCAGATCATGGCCGCGCTGATGGCGCGCCTCAAGGCCGAAGCGCCCGAGGGCGCCTATGTCAGTCTGATCGCCGATGGCGACGCCAGGCATCTTTATGCGCAGTTTGGTTTTGAGCCGGTCATGCCCGCATCGATTGGCATGGCGATGCTGATCGGGCGGGACTAGGAACCGTCGTCGGATTCCAGAACGCCGAGCCCAAGAATGGGCGCAAATCGCTCAAGCACCTCGATTAGCAATTCCTGCGGCACAACTTCCTTGCGTTTGCCGCCCCGCTCCCGCCAGTCGAGCGACCTTGTCTGGTCGACCTGGATGACACCCGTAGTCTCGGTGCCTGCATTCTGCAGGGTCACGGCAAAGCCGTTGTGTCGCGAGGCATTGCCGACTGTGGTGATAGAAGCGAAAAATGCCAGACCAGTGGCGCGATTGAACCGGAAATCAGACAGGCACAGCGCCGGATGAGGGCCCCTTTGCTCTTTCCCTGCCGACGGCGACAAGTTCAAAAGCCAGATTTCTCCTGGCGATGGGATCGCATTTGGCCTTACCAAACTTCACGCCCCACGGCCGGGCTGTTTTGCCAATCATTTTCGTCTTCGGATACCGGACTTTGCGCGTCGCCTTGGGTCAAAAGCTCATCGAGCGAGTAGCGCGGCTTGCGCACGCGCTGCCGTGTCCGTTCAGCCACTGGTTCCAACGTGATCCTTGTGCCTTCGACCGTTACAGTGAGTTCCTGTCCTTCTTTAAGATTCAGCATATGACGTGCAGCAGCCGGCACCGTCACCAGTAGTGACCCACCTGCTTTCTTCAGCCGGGTCGACCCGAAGTCAGTTCCAGATCTCACATTTTCACTTGCGACCATTTTTGGACCTCGAATGTTATACAAATATCTAACACTCTGGAGGCAAGAGTTCAATGCTGGCGATGCCCGGCCAGCAAGACTTCCAAATGCCAAAAAACCCCGCCGGTCATCCGACGGGGTCCTATTGTTTTGGCGGAGAAGCGCCTGCCCTTAACCCTCGGCGGCGATCTGCTCGCTGGCGACAGTGATGAGGGTCAGCATCTTTTCCCGAATCACGGCTTCGGAGATGTCCACGCCCTTCGCCTTGAGGTCGCCCGAGACCTTGCGGAACACGTCTTCATCACCGGCTTCCTCGAAATCGGCGGCCACGACTTCGGCCGCATAGGCCTTGGCGGCGTCGGCTTCCAGGCTCATCAGCTCTGCGGCCCACAGACCCAGCAGCTTGTTGCGGCGCGCTTCGGCCCTGAACTTCTTTTCCGCGTCGAAGGCGAACTTGGCTTCCTGGCCCTTCTTGCGTTCTTCGAACCCGCTCATGGTCTCTCCCGTTCGGTCTGAGGGCCGCGCTGGCGGCCGTTATTGTTGGACATAGGCGGTTCAGCAGCGCAAATCAACGTCGACGAGTGTGTCTGCGGCCCCATGCCCATGATCGCCCGGAATAATGGAAAGCGCTTGCTTTTTTGTGTCATTCTGGCGCATGAAGCGCGCAATTCCACCCTCGTTTTTCCAGCAGCGGATTCGTTCATGAACCGTCGACGCAAAATCTATGAAGGCAAGGCCAAGATCCTGTTCGAGGGTCCGGAGCCGGGCACCCTGGTGCAGTACTTCAAGGACGACGCCACCGCCGGCAACGGCGCCAAGCACGAAGTGATCGACGGCAAGGGTGTGCTGAACAACCGCATTTCCGAATTCGTCTTCTCCAAGCTCAACGATCTGGGCATTCCGACCCATTTCCTGCGCCGCATCAACATGCGCGAGCAGTTGATCAAGGAAGTCGAGATCATTCCGCTCGAAGTGATCGTGCGCAATGTGGCCGCCGGTTCGCTGGCCAAGCGCCTGGGCCTCGAGCCCGGCACGCGCCTGCCCCGCTCGATCATCGAGTTTTGCTATAAGGACGATGCTCTGGGCGACCCCATGGTCTCCGAAGAGCACATTACCGCCTTTGGCTGGGCCACTCCAGCCGAGCTGGACGACATCATGAGTCTGGCCGTCCGGATCAATGATTTCCTGACCGGCCTGTTCATGGGCGTCGGCATCCAGCTCATCGACTTCAAGATCGAATGCGGCCGCCTTTACGAAGGCGACATGATGCGCATCGTCCTGGCGGACGAGATCAGCCCCGATAATTGCCGTCTGTGGGACATCAAGACCCGCACCAAGATGGACAAAGACCGCTTCCGCGAAGGGCTTGGCGGCCTGGTCGAGAATTATCGTGAAGTGGCCCAACGCCTCGGTATCCTGGTTGAGAACGACAATGCGCTGACCACCGGTCCGCGCCTGGTCCAGTAGTTTTTGGAGCGAACCATGAAAGCGCGCGTCATCGTCACGCTCAAGAACGGCGTTCTCGACCCCCAGGGGCAGGCCATTGAGGGGTCTTTGTCCAGCCTCGGCTTTTCGGGGGTGAGTGGGGTGCGCCAAGGCAAGGTTTTCGATCTCGAAGTGCCGGGAACCGATGAGGATGCAGCGCGTTCTCAAATCAAAGAGATGTGTGAAAAGCTTCTCGCCAACACTGTGATCGAAAACTACGCGATCGAAATTTCACATTAATGCCTAACGGCTATAACCCAATTCGCGCCAATGAATGGCGCAGGACCGTATGACTATGCGCAAAACCCAGATTGCCCTCACCGTCATGTTCTTCTCCTCGCTCGGCCTGCTGTTTGCGGCCTATGCGTCCGTACCGGTTTGATTGCTTTTTAGCCAAATCCTTACCCATTAAGCATTTTTCTTAAGCCTGCCATCACGCATTGATGGGGTTAAAAGGCTCTTGCCGCTATGGTGCCGCATCAGTAATGCGGAGGCGCGGCAAGATGGGCGAAAAAACCAGACTCGATTGGGTGGACATGGCCAAGGGTCTGTCCATTTTCCTGGTGGTGACCATGTACTGCGCCGCCAGCGTGGGCGAAGACACTGGCCAGACCGGCTTCCTGCACTGGACCATCGCCTTTGCCATGCCCTTCCGCATGCCGGAATTCTTCCTGCTGTCGGGCCTGTTTCTCAGCCAGGTGATTGAACGCCCCTGGCGGGCCTTCGCCGACCGCCGCGTGTTGCATTACGCCTATTTCTACGCGGTGTGGGCGATCATCCACATTCTGTTCAAGGAGGCGCTGATCGGGCACGATCCGACTGGCGCGGCCGCGTCGCTCGCGCTGGCAGTGGTGGAGCCCTATGGCGTGTTATGGTTCATCTACATGCTCGCCGTGTTCGGGCTCGTCGCCAAGTTTCTGCAAGAGGTCAAGGCGCCGCAATGGGGTGTGCTGGCCGTGGCGGCCATATTGCAGATGGCGAGCATCAAAACCGGCAGCTATCTGGTGGATCAGTTTGCCGAATATTTCGTCTATTTCTACGCTGGAGCCGTCTTTGCGCCGCGCCTTTTTGCCTTGGCCGACTGGACCGCGTCTCATGTCGCCGCTGCGATCGGCGTGTTGCTGGTCTGGGCGGTGGTCAATGCGCTCATGGTGTTTTCGCCCGGCTTCCGAATGGACCCGGTGCATATCGAAATGGGCTGGGGCGCCCTGCCCGGCATCCATCTGATCCTGGCATTGGCCGGCGCGGCGGCGATCTGCATGCTGGCCGCGTTGCTGACGCGCCTGCCCTTCATGGACTGGCTTCGCTGGATGGGTGGCAAATCGCTCGTGATCTATGTCGCCTTCGTGCTGCCCATGGGCATTGCCCGCATCATCCTGCTGCGGCTGGGCATCGAAGAGCCCAATGTGCTCAGCCTGCTCACCATGGCAGTCGCAATTGTCTCGCCACTGGTTCTATGGTGGCTTGTGCAGAAGATCGGCTTTGGCAAATTCCTGTTCGAGCGGCCGGGCTGGGCACATCTGCCAGGCAGCCGCGTGCGGCCGACCACAAACACAGCCCCCGCGGAATAAGAAAAAGGCCGGTTCAGAACCGGCCTTTTTTCTGGTTTGCTGCCGATCAATCCGGCGCCTTGAAGATCGACGGTACGATGGGCCGTACCCGCGGCAGCTTGACCGGCCGCTGTTGCGGCTTCATGTCGCTTGTCAGGTGCGGCTTGCCATCCTCGCCACGGATCGTCATCGGCTTGCTTGCGGACGGTGGGGTCTGTGTCTGCATGTTCACTCCTCCCAATGTTGCCATGCTGTTCTAACACCCAAAATGTGGCAAAGTTCCAATCAATCGCCACATTGTGGAGGCATTTCGCCACCAGCCTGCGTGCAAGCTCTTGCCTTTTTGAGCAAGAGACACCACAAGGGCCCCGCGCATCCCTGACAGATATAAGGATTGACCGATGAAGGCCGCCGTCATCGTGTTTCCGGGCCTCAATCGTGACCGCGACATGATCGCGGCGCTGACCAAGATCGGGGGCGAAAAGCCGGCCGTGGTCTGGCACCAGGATAGTGATATCCCCGATGCCGACCTGATTGTCATCCCCGGCGGCTTCTCTTATGGCGACTATCTGCGCTGCGGCGCCATTGCCGCGCGTTCGCCTATCATGGACAGTCTGCGCGAGCGCGCCGCCAGTGGCACCAAAGTGCTCGGCGTTTGCAATGGCTTTCAGATCCTGATCGAGGCCGGGCTGCTGCCGGGCGCGCTGATGCGCAATAATTCGCTCAAGTTTGTCTGCCGCGAGGTCAAGCTCGAGGTCACCAATGCGGAGACCGACTTTACCCGCGGCTACACCAAGGGCCAGATCATCCGTTGCCCGGTGGCCCATCACGACGGCAATTACTTTGCCGATGCCGAGACGCTGCAGCGGCTCGAAGGCGATGGGCGGGTGGCCTTCCGCTACGCAGAGGGTACCAACCCAAATGGCTCGATCAACGACATCGCCGGCATCCTGAACGAACAAAAGAACGTGCTCGGCCTGATGCCGCACCCGGAAAACCTCATCGAAAGCGCCCATGGCGGCGATGATGGGCGCGCGCTGTTTGCGGCCGCGCTTAAACAGGTGGCATGAACCAGCCGATGCTGAACCGCGCGCTGACATGGACGGGCCTTGTTCTCGGGCTCGGCGCGCTCGGCCTGCAGTTCTCCATCTCCGTGCCGGCCTATATGGCCAATGGCATAGGGCTGCCCGCGGCGCTGGTGCAGTTCTTCAGTTTCTTCACCATCCTCACCAACATCACTATCACCGTGATCTATCTCTCGGCGCTTGCCAGTTGGTCCTGGCTCGACTGGTTCCGCGCGCCGAAAACGCGGGCGATGATGGTCGGGGTGATGATGCTTGTGATGATCTTCTATCACGTGCTGCTGCGCCCGATCTGGCAGCCCGAGGGGCTGTTTCTGGTCTGTGATTATCTGCTGCACTACGCCGCGCCGATCCTGTTCGCACTGTGGTGGGGCCTGACGCAGAAGCATGGGACAGTCGACTATGCCGATGCGCCGGTCATGCTGGTGCCGCCTTTGGTCTATCTCGCCTATGTCATGGCACGCGGCGCCCTCACCAATGCCTATCCATACCCCACGCTCAATGCCTTCGAACTGGGCTATGGGCAGGTCGCCATCAACGTCGTGATGGTGGCCATCGGCCTTATCATTCTCTATGTGATCACCATCGGCATTGACCGCGCGTTGGCGCGGCGCCTGGCCACTGCCTGATCCCTCCTGCAGGACCTCCTCGATGACTCTTCGCAACGACATCGCCATCACCCCCGACCTGGTCGCCAGCCATGGGCTGAAGCCGGATGAGTATCAGAAGATCCTCGACCTGATCGGCCGCGAGCCGACCTATACCGAGCTCGGCATCTTCTCGGCGATGTGGAACGAGCACTGCTCCTACAAGAGCTCGAAAAAATGGCTGCGCACCCTGCCGACCAAGGGACCGCGCGTGATCCAGGGGCCGGGCGAGAATGCCGGCGTGGTCGATATCGGCGACGGGCAGGCCGTGGTGTTCAAGATGGAATCCCACAATCACCCGAGTTACATCGAGCCCTATCAGGGTGCGGCGACCGGCGTGGGCGGTATACTGCGCGACGTCTTCACCATGGGTGCGCGACCCGTGGCGGCGATGAATGCGCTGCGCTTTGGCGCGCCGGACCATGAAAAGACCCGGCATCTGGTGAGTGGCGTGGTGGCCGGCGTCGGCGGCTATGGCAATAGCTTCGGCGTGCCGACGGTAGGCGGCGAGGTCGAGTTCGACGCGCGCTATAATGGCAATAACCTGGTCAATGCCTTCGCGGCGGGTTTGGCAGACACCGACAAGATTTTCTATTCCGAGGCCAAGGGCGTCGGCCTGCCGGTGGTGTATCTCGGTGCAAAGACCGGCCGCGATGGCGTGGGTGGCGCCACCATGGCCTCGGCCGAATTCGGCGATGACATCGAGGAAAAGCGTCCCACCGTGCAGGTTGGCGACCCATTCACCGAAAAGCGCCTGCTCGAAGCATGCCTCGAACTGATGCAGACCGGCGCGGTAATCGCCATTCAGGACATGGGCGCGGCCGGTCTCACCTGTTCGGCGGTGGAAATGGGCGCCAAGGGTGACCTCGGCATCGAGCTCGATCTCGACAAGGTGCCGGTGCGCGAGGAGCGCATGACCGCCTATGAAATGATGCTGAGCGAAAGCCAGGAGCGCATGCTCATGGTGCTGCATCCCGAAAAGGAAGCGGCAGCGCGCAAGGTGTTCGAAAAGTGGGAGCTGGACTTTGCCACCGTCGGCAAGACCACCGACGATCTGCGGTTCCGCGTGCTCTGGCAGGGCGATGAAGTCGCCAATCTGCCAATCAAGGAACTGGGCGACGAAGCGCCCGAATATGACCGGCCCTGGACCGAACCCAAAATCCCGGCGCCGCTCGCCAAGGATGACGTGCCGCAGATGGACGTGGCCGAGGCGCTGCTGGCGCTGGTGGGTGGGCATCAGTGCTCGTCGCGCCGCTGGGTCTATGAGCAGTATGACACGCTGATCCAGGGCAATTCCATGCAGCGCCCCGGGGGCGATGCCGGGGTGATCCGGGTCGAGGGCCACGAGACCAAGGGCCTCGCCTTCTCCTCGGACGTCAATCCGCGCTATTGCGAAGCCAACCCGTTTGAAGGTGGCAAGCAGGCCGTGGCCGAGTGCTGGCGTAACCTGACGGCGACGGGTGCCGAGCCGCTGGCCGCGACCGACAACCTCAATTTCGGCAACCCCGAGCGCCCCGAAATCATGGGCCAGCTCGTCAAGGCCATTGAAGGCATTGGCGAGGCGTGCCGGGTGCTGGAATTCCCGATCGTCTCGGGCAATGTCAGCCTTTACAACGAAACCAATGGCCGCGGCATCCTGCCGACCCCGACCATTGGCGGCGTCGGCCTGCTGCCTGAATGGAAGCAGAGCGTCGGCATTGGCTTTGCCGCCGAGAACCAGCCGATCCTGTTGATCGGTGGACCTGCGGAGCGCGGCACACATCTGGGACAGTCGATCTATCTGCGCGATCTGTTTGACCGCCGCGATGGGGATGCGCCGCATGTCGACCTAGCGGCGGAAAAGAAGACCGGCGATTTCGTGCGCAAGCTGATCCGCTCGGGCGCGGTCACGGCCTGCCATGACCTTTCCGATGGCGGTCTGGGCGTGGCCCTGGCCGAAATGGCGATGGCCGGTGAGATTGGTGCGACAGTCACCGATGTCGAGGGCAACGATCCGATCCTGACCTTCTTTGGCGAGGATCAGGGCCGTTACCTCGTGACGCTCAATCTCGACCCGCAGGGAGCCGAGATCGCGGCCCTCTGGAAAGAAGCCGAGGCATTGGGCATCTTTGCCCCCTGGATCGGCAGCACCGGCGGCACGACGCTTACCCTGGGCGGCGCCAAGCCGGTTTCGGTGGCAACCCTCAAGGCGGCTCATGAAAGCTGGTTCCCCAGCTTCATGGAGGGCGAACCCAGCCTTTAGGCAGACCCGCCATATCATCGCCTTGGTTTGGGTTGTTTTGCTCATCCCGGTAGAGGCGCGGTTCAACAGGAGCAGACGATGCAGCACATATCGGTGGCGACACTTGCAACCCTGGGCCTCGTCCTGGCTCCAAGCCTGGTCGCGGCGCAGAGCGTCAATGTCACGCGCTCCATTCTGCCCACCCTGCCCTATACGGTGATCTACCCCGAAGGCATGATCGCAAGCGGCGGCGGTGGCGACCCGCTGACCATCAATCACCCCGAGGCGCCGCTGCAATGTGACCTCACCGTAGTGCCGGTTGAGGACACTGGCTGGACCGCAGAGGCAGCGCTGAACGCTCTCGATGATGCCGAAGTGGCCGCGTCGTGGTCCGAAATCATGCCCGGCTTTGCCTTGGGCAACAAAGGCACCACGCCCTATCAGGACAACACAGCGCTAATCTATGACGGCTCAAGCCCGCAATCGAGCATGGGCGTGCCATTGACCGTGGTGCACACCGAAACGGTCTCCAACGGCCGGGGCTATGTGCTCGATTGCCTTTATGCCACGGCCGAAGCGGCACAGGCCCGCCCCATCGTTGACTTCATCATAGCCAACTTCGCCACGCGTTCGGATGCCGAATGCTGCATAGGAGCCGAAGTGGCACCCGATCAAGAGACTGTTCCCACACAATAGGACCAGTTGAAGCCGGTCATTGTGCATGCCATATCAATGACATTGGCGTCGGCCCCATCGGCGCCTCAGTCAGACCAGCGGGAGAGTGAACATGGCCATGGACGCAAGCGAAATCGAGCGCCGCATCAAGGCTGCTCTGCCCGATGCGGAAATTGAAATCCGCGATCTTGCCGGCGATGGCGACCATTGGGCAGCTGCGGTCAAATCCGAGCAGTTCCGCGGCAAGACCCGCGTGCAGCAGCACAAGATGGTCTATGACAGCCTGCAAGGCGATATGGGTGGCGCCTTGCACGCCCTGGCCTTGCAGACCAGCGTGCCGGACTGACCGCGTGTCGGGGCTGCGCGACTCGCTCGACCTGATCCGCATGGTGCGGCCAGAGGCTGGCACTGCAGCTATCGACCACGAAATCCAGGCAGAGCGCGCCAACTCGCTGAGCGCGGCAGAACGGCGTGTCATCAAGGCCATCGCCGGATTTAAGACGGGCGACGACCACGAGCATTGGCTGGCCGAAGCGCGCGAGGCGGTCTGGGGCTATTTCGTGCAGCGCGAACTGATTGGCTTTCGCCGCCACACCGAGGTGATTGCGGATCTCGGCATACCGGGCGAGGTGCTGAACGGGCTGGGGGCGAGGGCGAAATGACCGTTGCGGATTGCCGGTTCTGTCTCGAGAACCAGTTGCTGGTCGATGCGCCCATACTCGAAACCGAACATTTCTACATGCTGGGCAGCATCGACCCCATGGTGCCAATCGCTGGCATAGTCATCCCAAAACGCCATAGCGACGACCCATTTGGGCTAACTGCGGTCGAATGGGCCGACTTTGGAAATGCCCTGGCTGCAGCCAAGGAGCACTTCTCTCCGCACAAGCCAGACGGCTTCACTCTAGGTTGGAATGTCGGCGCCGTGGCAAGCCAGCACGTATTTCATTCGCATCTCCACATCATCCCGCGCTTCAGGGGCGAACCGAATGAAGGGGTTGGAATCCGCCGTGTCATGAGAACACCCGCATGGAAACCGGAAGATTGACTCGCACTATTCTGTTCGACGTCGATGGCGTGCTGATCAACGGTTATCATTCCAATCCGGAGCGGGTCGTGCCCTGGGACAAGGATTTGCTGGCCGACACCGGGGTCGATCCGGACCGGTTGCGAAAGGAGTTCATCTTCGACATCTTCATCAAGAAGGTGATCGTTGGCGAAATGGCCTTGATGGACGCGCTGGAAAAGCGCCTGCCCGCATTGGGCTATACCGGAAGCCCGATGGCCTTTGCGCGCTATTGGCTAGAGAAGGACTCCAATCTCAACCAGCCTGTGCTCGACGTCGTCGGCAAGCTGCGCGCTGCGGGGGATTGCCGGCTCTATATCGCCACCAATCAGGAGCACATGCGGGCAAACTGGCTCTGGTCCGTGCTCAAGCTCGGCGATCTGTTCGACGACATTTTCTATTCGGCCCGCATTGGCACCCGTAAACCGGATCCGCGCTACTACCAGTTTATCGCTGACAGGATCGGGCCGGTCACCGACGCGCCCCTGTTTTTCGATGACACCGAGGCGGTGGTGCTCGGCGCACGCAAGGCGGGCTGGGAGGCGGTCCAGTTCGACACCATAGACGACATGATTGATCACCCATGGGTGAAAGCGCGGCTCTAGCCGGGCGGCGCCACTCGACAGCCAAGCCCGCCTGCCCTATTTAGAAGCCAGCTTTAACCGGCCCTTGAACCCGGACTTTTCGAAAGGCTCCTCCCATGACCGACATCAACGCCTTTATCGACGACAAGGTGAAGAACAACGACGTGTTCCTGTTTATGAAAGGCTCGCCGGATTTTCCGCAGTGCGGCTTTTCCGGTCAGGTCGTGCAGATCCTGAACTATCTCGGCGTCGACTATTCCAGCGCCAATGTGCTTGAAAGCGACGAGTTGCGCGAAGGCATCAAGGCCTACACCAACTGGCCGACCATCCCCCAGCTCTACGTGAAGGGCGAATTTGTCGGCGGCGCAGACATTGTGCGCGAAATGTTCCAGTCAGGTGAGTTGCAGACCCACTTCCAGCAGGCCGGCCTCGAGGTCAAGCAGAGCGCCTGATCGCGTTCTTCGCGGAATCAGTTTCAGAAGGCCCAGTCTTAACAGACTGGGCCTTTTACGTTTTTAGGCGCATTGCCGCTGACAGGTCGCGCAAGAGTTGAACTGTAGGCTCCTGTGTTTGCCGACCACCGCACCCGCCTCCCTCCCCATCAAGGGGAGGGAGGCGCAGGACCGCGGCCCCACTGTTCATCGCCTCCCTCCCCTTTGTGGGCTTCGACCCATCCCGAAGGGCCTAGCTCTCCAGCGGAGAGATAGGAGACGAGAAGGATCAAGGGTGGGCGCGCCACTTCCGAATACGGACTGACTAGAGAGATCGCTGACGCGGCTGGCAGCAGGAGCAGTCATCACCAATTCTGATCATACCCATCAGTTATTATCGCTTTGCGTGATAGCTGGCTGGGCGTAGATTGGCGTGACGATCGTTTCGAGACTTCCACCATGACCGTTACCGCCGCGCGCCCCGCCGTTCCCCTTCCCCTCGTTATCATTGCCGGCTGCATCATTGCCGCCATCGGGTTCGGTACGCGCGGCTCGTTCGGCCTGTTCACCCTGCCGGTAACTGAAGACCTGGGCCTCAGCCGCGAGCAATGGGGCATGGCCATGGCCGTGCAGAACCTGGTCTGGGGCATTGCCCAGCCCTTTGCCGGCGGCATGGCGGACAAATATGGTTCAGGGCGCGTGCTCGCGGTGGGCGGGCTCGTCTATGCCTTGGGCGTGCTCGGCATGGCCTTTTCCCCCGACACGCTGACCATGACCCTGACAGCGGGCGTGGTGACTGGTGTCGGCATTGCCATCGCTTCTTTCGGCGTTGTCATGGCTGCCTTCGGACGAGTGGTGCCGGCGGAAAAGCGCAGCTTTGTCTTCGGTATTGCAACCGCCGCCTCCTCGGCCGGACAATTCATCTTCGCGCCGCTCGGCCAGGGCTTTATCTCGGCTTTTGGCTGGCAAATGGCGTTGGTCTGGATCGCGCTGATCCTGCTAATGGTCATTCCGCTGTCGGCAGCCCTGCGCGGCCGCACCGAATCCCTGCCTGGCGAAGCCGACCTGCCTTTCATGCAGGCGCTGTCGCGCGCCTGGGGCCATGGCTCCTACCGGCTCCTGGTAATCGGCTTTTTCGTCTGCGGCTTCCACCTGGCCTTCATCAATGTGCATATGCCGGCCTATCTGGTGCAGTGCGGCCTGTCGCCCGAAGTCGGGAGCTGGACCATTGCCGTGATCGGCCTGTTCAATGTTGTCGGCTCGCTGCTCTCAGGCTGGCTGGGCAGCCGCCTGCCCAAGCAGATGCTGCTGGCCAGCATCTATTTCCTGCGCGCGCTGCTGATCGCCGCATTCCTGCTCATTCCGGTCAGCGAGATCACCGCCTATGGTTTTGCCGCCGGCATGGGACTGCTCTGGCTCTCGACGGTGCCGTTGACCGCAGGGCTGGTGTCCCTGTTCTTCGGCCCGCGCTATATGGGCATGCTCTATGGCATCGCTTTTCTGAGCCATCAGATCGGGTCTTTCGTCGGCGTCTGGCTGGGCGGGGTGGTCTATGATCAGACCGGCGCCTATGACCTGGTGTGGTATCTGGGTATTCTGCTCGGCCTCGGTTCGGCCGCCATCCACATCCCGATCAACGAGCGCAGCGCGACAAATTTTGTCCTGAAATCGGCCTAGCCATCCATCGGCTCTTGCCGATTGAAGGCTTGCCAAACTGGATCAACGGGTTCATGGTCCGCTCAATTCCTTCGGCCGTTTCCCTCCGGCTTTGACGAGTTTCAATCATGTCCGATCATTACACGCGGGTCCTTTCCCGCCCTGAATTCATTGCCCTTATGGCTGCGCTTATGGCGCTCAATGCCCTGGCCATCGACGTCATGCTGCCTGCCCTGCCCTATATGGGCGAGGCGCTGGGCGTCAGCCACGAGAACGAGCGCCAGTTTGTCATCACCGCCTACATGATCGGGATGGGCGTCGCCCAGCTCGCTTTCGGGCCGCTGACCGACCGGTTCGGCCGCCGCGCGCCGCTTCTGGTCGGCATTGGCGTCTATATTGTCGCCGTGATCATTGCAGCCTTTGCGCCCAGCTTCACGATGCTGCTGGTACTGCGCTTCATCCAGGGCCTGGGCGCCGCCAGCGTGCGCGTGATCACCACCGCCGTGGTGCGTGACCGGTATTCTGGCCGTGAAATGGCCGAGGTCATGTCGCTGGTCTTCATGGTGTTCATGGCCATTCCGGTGATTGCGCCGAGCATTGGCCAGGTGCTGCTCCTGACCGGACCATGGCAAACCATCTTCCTGTTCATGGGTGGGCTGGCGCTGGTGTTCTGGCTCTGGACCTTCATGCGGCTGCCCGAGACGCTGCCCCTCGACAAGCGCCGCCCGCTCAGCATGAAGGGTGTGACGGAAGGCTTCCACATCGTCTTCACCAATCGCGTCGCCATTTCCTATGGCCTTGCCGGCATGTTCCTGTTCGGGGCGCTGTTCGGATTCATCAGTTCGTCCCAGCAGATCTATGTCGATATCTATGGGCTCGGGGTCTATTTCCCGGTCGCCTTCGCTCTGGTAGCGGGGCTGATGGCAGTATCTTCCTTCACCAACTCCAAGGTCGTGCGGCGCGTGGGCATGCGCCGTCTTTCGCATGGCGCCATGCTGACCTTTACCGTGGTTTCGGGTATCTGGCTGGCCTTCGCCATGTCCGGCTTCCTGCCGCTCTGGCTGTTCTTCAGCCTGTTGTGCGTCATCATGTTCTCTTTCGGCTGGTCGGCCTCGAACATGAACTCGCTGTCCATGGAGCCGCTGGGCGCCGTTGCCGGCACCGCCGCATCGGTCTTTGGCTTCATCCAGACCGTGGGTGGCGCACTGATCGGCGGCTATATCGGGCAATTGTTCGACGGCACCACCGTTCCGGCCGCCGCGGGCTATTTCACCATGGGCGTCATGTCGCTCGTGTTCATCCTGATCGCCGAAAAAGGCAGGCTCTTCGGCGTTGGCGAGCAATATGCGGACGCCAAGACCGAGCCGGTGATGGAAGCGCACTGATCGACCCAAAAAAGGCCGCACATTGTGCGGCCTTTTTCTTGCCTCCTGCAGGCCATATCAGACCGTAAACACCTCGTGCCGCAAAGTGGTCCAGCTTTCCTCGTCCGATGCGACGAGTAGACCACCCGACAAATCGGAGGGGTGATAGGGCGTGCCGTCGAACTTGGCGACGTGGGCTCCAGCCTCGCGCATGATCAGCGCGCCGCCGACATGGTCCCAGGGCATGAGCTTGGCATACATCATGAAATGCACATTGCCGCCGGCGGCATAGCGATATTCGTGGCCGGCGCAGCGGTAATTGGCCAGCATCTTGACCTTGGCCAGATTGGCCATGACCGTTGTGCGCTGCTCCATCGGCAGAAACATGGTGGACGCCAGCCCGCCCATCTCGCTGAGCGGCACCGGATCGGCAAATTTCTGGCGGATGGCGCGGCCATCTGGGAAGATCTGGAACGCGCCGCAGCCCTTTTCGGCCATCAGCACGTCATCGCCCACGGGGTCGTAGATGACGCCGGCCACTGGCTCTCCATTCTGCACCACCGCTGCCATGACCGCGAACAGTGGCAGGCCGCCGGCGAAATTGGCAGTGCCATCAACGGGATCGACGTAAATAACGATTCGATCCTCGAGGTTGGTGTCGAGCAATTTGGGATTAGCCGCCACGGCCTCCTCGCCAATCACCAGCACATCGGGGCGATGCGCATTGATGGCAGCAGTGATGACCCGCTCGGCGCCGACATCGGCCTCGGTGACGAGGTCGAAGGCGCCTGACTTGGTTTGTACCGTTCCTTCATCGAGCCGCCGGAAGCGCGGCATGATCTCCTCCTGTGCTGCCTGTTTCAGGATGGCGGCGAGGCGATCAACATTCATGGTGTTAGACGTCCTTGGGCTGGATGGAAAGGCCTGCGAAATCGAACAGGCGCGGGTCTAGCATATGGCTCGGATTGATATTCCCGAGGGCACGGATCATTACATCCTTGCGGCCAGGCATTGCCTTCTCCATGTCGTTGAGCATGGCCTTGGTGACATTGCGCTGCAAGCCGTCCTGCGAGCCGCAGAGATCGCAAGGGATAATGGGGAACTGCATGGCATCGGAAAACCTCTGCAGGTCCTCCTCGGCGCAATAGATCAGCGGCCGCAGCACTTCGAGATCGCCTTCGTCATTAACGAGCTTGGGCGGCATGGCCGCCAGCTTGCCGCCGTGAAACAGGTTCATGAAGAAGGTTTCGAGGCTGTCGTCACGGTGGTGCCCCAACACCAACGCGGTACACCCCTCTTCCCGCGCGATGCGATAGAGATTGCCACGCCTCAAGCGCGAGCAGAGCGAACAATAGGTCGCGCCCTGGGGCAGCTTGTCGGTGACAATGGAATAGGTGTCCTGATATTCGATGCGGTGCTCCAGCCCCAGCCCGGTCAGGAATTCGGGCAGGATATGCTTGGGAAAATTGGGCTGGCCCTGATCGAGATTGCAGGCGAGCAGTTCCACAGGCAGCAGACCACGCCATTTCAGGTCGAGCAGCAGGGCAAGCAGGCCATAGCTGTCCTTGCCGCCGGACAGCGCAATCAGCCACTTCTCGCCGGGTCGCACCATGGCAAACTTCTCGAGAGCCTCGCGGGTGTTGCGGATCAGCCGCTTGCGCAGCTTGTTGAACTCCACCGAACGCGGTGCATTGGCGAATATCGGATGCGCGCCGCTGTCGGCGTCATCAGCGGGCGTGGCGGGGGCATCCATCACCGCGGACATGGCGAAACTCTCTTTTGAAGGCACGCGTAGCTGATAACGCGTCAGGCGCCGGATGGAAAGGTCGGCTGAAAGGGTGAAACCTTACCAAAGCTTAACTTCCTGTCCTTGTTTAATGCCGATTGCCACAGTTAGATGACACAACTTTCCGACACCCTGGAGTCACGCGGTGTTCCGTTCTTTCTTTCCCGATCCCAAGCTCTTCTTCTCCTCGGCTGTCATCTGGATGCTGGCAGCCGTATTGCTCTGGTTCGCCATAGGCGAGCCGGCCCGCTCGGTGCTCAGCATAGACCGCTTCACCCATCCGGTGGTTTCGGCGCCTATTGCTGACCAGCCCACGACCGAAGATGTGCCCGGCACGCCGGACCCTGCGGCTGGTGCCGCGCAAACAAACCCAAATGCGCCCGCAGAAACTGAGAGCGAGTCGCCCACCGCACCTAGTCCGACCGCGCGAGCCATGGCAGGTGCCGAGCTGAATTTCCTGACCGCCGAGCGCGTGTGGCTCTACCAGTATGTGCTGATGACAGCGTTGCTGTTCTGCGTGTTCTGGTACTTCTACAAGCGCAATGAGTGGTATTGGTGGTCAGTGGTTTCCTCGACCATCATCCTGCTCATTATTTATTTTCAGGTGCAGGTATCGGAATTCGTCAATGAGTGGTCCGGCTCGTTCTTCAACGTCATCCAGCTGGCGCTGACACAGCCCGGCTCGGTGACGCCGGAGCAATTGTATGGCCTGACCTGGACCATCATTCTGGTAACCATCCCCAGTGTCCTCGTGGCGGTGGGTCTAGCCTTCTACACCTCGCACTATGTGTTCCGCTGGCGCAAGGCGATGAACTTCTACTACATGGAGCATTGGCCCAAGATCCGCACCACAGAGGGCGCAGCCCAACGCGTTCAGGAAGATACCATGCGGTTCGCCGCGATCATGGAAGACCTCGGCACGGCATTCTTCGACTCTCTGATCACGCTGGTCGTATTCCTGCCCCTGCTCTGGAACCTTTCGGCCAATATCAGCGAACTGCCAATATTTGGCGAAACGCCAGGTGGCCTTGTCTGGGTCGCGCTTGTCGGCGCAGCGGCGGGTACAGCACTGCTGGCCTTGGTGGGCATCAAGCTGCCCGGTTTGAACTTCAACAACCAGTTGGTCGAAGCGGCCTACCGAAAGGAACTGGTGTTCGGCGAGGACCACCCGGACCGGGCCCAGCCTCCGACTGTCCGTGATCTGTTCGCCAATGTGCAGCGGAACTACTTCCGCCTGTATTTCCACTACACCTACTTTAACTTGGCGCGCTACGGTTACACGAACATGGTAGGCTATGTGCCCCTCCTGGTGATGGCCCCGTCCATCCTGGCCGGCACACTGACCATGGGCCTATACCAGCAGATCCAGATTGCCTTCAATCAGGTCTTCAGCTCATTCCAGTTCTTCGCACGGGCCTGGACTGTGATCGTGGAACTGCAGTCGGTCATCATGCGCCTGCGCACCTTCGAGAGCTACATTCCGCGCGACCAGGAGCCGATCAAGGTCAGTGTTGGCAGCGGAACGCCAGCAGAGTGAGACACCCTTGCGGGTGGGGCGGTCGCCCTGCCCGCTGGTCTCCTGCCACAATGGAATGCGTTGGCGGCGACGTCGCGCCAACACTTCCCGACAAAACAAAGAAAGGGCCGCTCCCCAGGAGCGGCCCTTTCCAATTTCGTGATCTGTCGTCGCGTTTAACGCGAGTAGAATTCGACGACCAGGTTCGGTTCCATCTGCACCGGGTACGGCACATCCGAGAGGGCCGGCACGCGGACATAGGTCGCGGTCTGCTTGTTGTGATCGACGTCGATATAGTCGGGCACATCGCGCTCGGCGAGCTGGTTAGCTTCCAGAACCACGGTGAGCTGCTTGGAGCGCTCGCGAACTTCGATCTTGTCGCCGACCTTGACCTGGTAGGACGGAATGTTGACGCGCTGGCCATTGACCATGACATGACCATGGTTGACGAACTGGCGGGCCGCAAACACGGTCGGGACGAACTTGGCGCGGTAGACGATGGCGTCCAGGCGCGACTCGAGCAGGCCGATCAGGTTCTCGCCGGTGTCGCCCTTGCGACGGTTGGCTTCGGCATAAAGACGCAGGAAGGCCTTTTCCGTGATCGAGCCGTAGTAGCCCTTGAGCTTCTGCTTGGCGCGGAGCTGCAGACCGAAGTCGCTCAGCTTGCCCTTGCGGCGCTGACCGTGCTGGCCGGGGCCATAGGCACGGGCGTTGAGCGGGGACTTTGGACGGCCCCAGATATTTTCGCCAAGACGGCGGTCAATCTTGTATTTAGCTGAATGACGCTTCGACATCGCGTATCCTTCTTCAAACGTTGAATGGATCGCGCCCTCCTCTGCCCTCGCTTTCACGAGGACCGACAGACTCCCAACAGAGAATCCCGGGTGCGCCTATGGGCCGGTTGGCCGGAATAGGTGGGCGCGTCTTAGAGGGGCAGACCGGGCGAGTCAAGCGCTGCGGCCTGATGCCTGCCTTTCGCGGTGAAATACATAGAGCCCGGATCCCAGAATGATTGCGGTGCCCACCCAGGTCCAGAAATCGGGGAAGTCGCCAAAGGCGATATAACCGACAATCGTGGCCCCGACGATCTCGATATACTGGAACGGCGCCAGCGTGGAGGCCGGTGTTCGCCGGAAGGCCTCAGTGAACAAGAAGAAGGTAAAGGCCGAAAGCGCCCCCATCAACACGAATTGCGCCCAGGGACCCTTCATATCGAGGCCCGATGCGGACACCAGTTCCATCCGGCCAAAGGCCAGCAGCCCGGCGCCAAGCAGGATGACTGCAACGAGGGTGAACCAGAACTGGATGGAGAGCGATGCCATGCGCGTCGAGAGCTTGCGCATTGCGATGGCGTTGATGGCAAAGGCCAGGGCGGCCAGAAGCGGCAGGAGCGAGGCCCAGCCGAAGATGTCCCAGCTCGGCCGGATGACCACCAGCACGCCGCCGAGGCCCACGGCAACAGCCAGATAGCGCCGCCAGCCGGTCTTTTCCTTGAGGATGAGCGCCGAGAGCACGGTGAGCATCAGCGGCTCAACAAAAAAGATCGCAATGGCCGTGGCGATCGGCATGGTGACAAAGGCACCGATCAGGGCGCTCAGCGTAATCGCCGAAGTGGCGCCGCCCAACAGGATCAAGCCCCAATGCCCGGTCTCCAGCCGGCGTCGCAGCACGACCAGCACCAGCCCGAGTACGATCAGTTGAAAGCCAAAGCGCCAGAAGGCGATTTCGAAGGGATTGAGCTGCCCGGTCAGCGATTTGGACAACGCATCACCAATGGGCACGATGGTGACCGCCAAAACCATGATTGCCATGCCGCTGCGCGACACGGCCTGGCTGCTGGCAGATTGAAGGGCCGAATCCGTCATGGCCCCTGTTTAGCGCAAACTCACGCCATGCGCTTGTCGATGTGCCGCTGGTTGCGCAATTGGGGGAAGATGCGGCTCCAGATCACGGCTACAGCCATGGCGCCGAAGCCCCCGATGACCACTGCGGGCACCGGCCCGATCAGATGCGCCACCGTGCCGGCGCGAAACTCGCCCAGCTCGTTTGAGGCACCGATGAACACGGAATTGACTGCGTTGACCCGGCCGCGCACCTCTTCGGGCGTCCAGAGCTGCATGATGGTTTCGCGAATGGTGACGCTGACCATGTCGGCCGCGCCCACCAGCGCCAGCGCGGGAATGGACACCCAGACGGTGGTCGAGAAGCCGAAAATGACGGTGAATGCACCGAACAGGCCAACAAACAGGAACAGCACCTTGCCGGCATGGTCGCGCACCGGAAAGCGCGTCAGATAAAGCGCCATGACGATGGCCCCCAGCCCCGGCGCGGCACGCAGCAGGCCCAGCTCGGTCGGCCCGGCATTGAGAATGTCCTTGGCATAGATCGGCAGCAGCGCCACTGCCCCACCCATCAACACGGCGAACATGTCGAGCGATATGGCACCCAGCACCACCTTGTTGGAAAAGATGTAGCGAAAGCCGCCAAACATGGTTTCAAGGCTCGTCGCCTGGTGCGACTGGCGTTTGGCCGGCTTGGGGATCAACATCACGGTGACGACGGCGCAGACCAGCAGCACTGCCGCCGTGCCGAACGCAAAACCGGGGGCAATGCCATAAAGCAGGCCACCGACGGCCGGCCCGGTGATCGACGCGAACTGCCAGGCCGAGGCATTGACGGTGATGGCATTGCTGAGCGCTTCGGACGGCACCAGATTGGGCGCCAATGATTGCGCCGCCGGCCCCCAGAAGGCGCGGGCCGTGCCCAGCACGACGAGAATGATGAAGATCGGCCAGACCTCATGCGCCTCGACATTGACCAGGGTCAGGAACGCCAGCGCACAACCAAGTTCAACGGTGAGACACACGGCCATGATACCGCGCCGGTTGAACCGGTCGGCGGTCAGCCCGGTGGCCAGAATCAGCAGCAGCGCGGGCAGGAACAGGCAGAGGCCCACCAGCCCCAGCAGGAAGGCATTGCCGGTGACATCATAGATCTGCCAGGCAATGGACACCGACATGATTTGCACCGCAAAGCTGACCAGCAGCGTGGTCAGCCAGAAGAAGCGGAAACCGATATAGGTGAAAGCGAGCTTGGACGGCTCGGAGGGGGCGTGTGCGCTCATGGTGCACTGCTCATCGCATTTCGGCGATGAACGGTCAAAGGAATAGACACAGGCCCCGTCAAGCCGATCTTTCCCCCAATGGGAGAGGTGCAGTCAGCCCTGCTCCTCGGTCTTGTCCGCCTTCTTCATCCGGTTCGGATTGGGCCGCTCGTGGCGGCGATCGATGGAGGAGATCACCCCGCGCAAAGTGCGGATTTCCTGGGAGGTGAAGCGGCCGCGGGTGAGCGCGGTGCGCAGATTGTTGACCATGCTCGGGCGCTTGTCGGGCGTGGTGAAGAAGCCCGATTGGTCCAGCACGCCCTCGAGATGTTCGAACAGGCCCACCAACTCGCTGCGCGGCGCGGCTTCGGCCAGGTTGTCGCCAAAGGGCAACGCCCGGCCCGCCTCGCTGGTGCGGCGCCATTCATAGGCCATGAGGAGCACGGCCTGGGCGATATTGAGCGAGGCAAAGGCGGCCTCGACCGGCAGGGTGACAATGGCGTCAGCCATCGCCACTTCCTCGTTCAGCAGGCCCCAGCGCTCCCGGCCGAACAAGAGGCCGGCCTTGTGCCCGCCGGCAATATGCCCGGCCATGGCCGATGATGCTTCCTCGGGGCCAAACACTTCCTTTTGCATATCGCGCGAACGGGCGGTCGTGGCATAGACCAGGGTGAGGTCCGCCATGGCCTCCTCAAGGGTCTCGAACACGCGGACGCGCTCCAGCACATGATCGGCGCGCGATGCGGCAGCAACGGCCTTTTCATTGGGCCAGCCATCGCGCGGCCGCACCAGCCGCATGTCCCAAAGCCCGAAATTGGCCATGGCCCGGGCCGCAGAACCGATGTTCTCGCCAAGCTGCGGCTCACACAGGATGATAGCCGGACAGGCTGTCAGGTTGAGGGGTTGTGAGCTGTCTGTGCCGGCCATCTGTCTTTATCCGCAGGAAAGTTGCGGCGACATAGCCCAAATGACCGATTTCAGCAAATCAGGCGACACGAGCTCGCATAGGCAGCTCCTGTACCTTTGCGGTGGGCCGCCATTCGCGGTCGAGCATGGCGAAATGCAGCTCCTCGTCCCACTCCCCCTGGAACAGGGCATGCTCGCGATAATGGGCCTCAAGCCGCATGCCCAGCTTCTGCATCAGCTTGATGGAATGATGGCTGCGTCCGTCGCAACGCACCATGAGACGGTGGATGCGGAAATGGTCGAAAGCCAGGTCGACCAGGGCCGTCAGCGCCTGGGTCAAATAGCCCTTGCCGCTGTGTGCCGGATCAATGGCAAAGCGCAACTCGCCCTGCCCGGCCGTCGCGTCTGACCATTTCAGGCTCACATGCCCCACCAGCACCGCATCGCCCTTGCGCACCATGGCCAGGGTCAGCGTTTCGCCGGGCCGGTGCAGCTCCACCTGCGAGCGCATGATGGCAAGGGCGGCGGCAACATCTTCTTCGTAGCGGGTCGGACGCTCGACATAGCGCTGCACCGATGGGAGGGTATGGTATCGTCTGACAGCGTCCAGATCACTGCGTTCAAACGGGCGCAAGACCAGGTGACCGGTCTCGATCGGCAGGCGCAAAGACGACATGATCCAACTTCCTCCGCAAGGATAGAGCAGCCCTGCTTCGGCAATGCCCGGCACGCGTCCCGGTTCCCGTCTCGATTGAGCAAATCTTTTTAGCCCGGTGGCTTGCCAAGCCGGAACATCAGACGTGCCGGAGAGATAGCCATTCATCTCGCAGAATCGCGTAGTAAAATTCCTCGTCCCACCTGCCCTTGAACAAGGCATGTTCGCGGAAATGCGCCTCCCGGCGCATGCCGAGGCGCTCCATCAGGCGCCAGGAGGGCTCGTTCTGGGCGCCGCACCGGGCAAAAATGCGGTGCAAGTCGGCCGGGCCGAACCCGAGATCGAGCAAGGCATTGGTCGCTTCAGTGGCATAGCCCCGGCCATGGTGGTCGGGATGGAAGATCCAGCCCAGTTCGCCCTGCCGCGCCTCGACCGACCGCCAGATCAGCGAGACTTCGCCCACCAGATGGCCGTTCGCGGCTGTTTCGACGGCTAGGACAATGCGGTCGCCCTCTTCTAGGAAGCCGGTCTGTGACGCACGCTGCTGGATTGCCAGCGCACACTCGTGACGGCTGAGCGGCGGATCGAACAGATAGCGCGCGACATCGTCCCGGCCGCGATAGGCAAAGACCCCATCAACATCGCCTCGCGTGAACGGGCGCAGGCGCAATCGTTCGGTCTGAAGTGGAAAGTCAGGATGCAGCGCCAATGGTTTCTCCCGGAGGGCGGCACCATTGCCCCTGCCGTGCGCCTTGGCAAGAACACTTGCCGCCACAAATGCTGCGTGTCAGCTTGCATCCATGACGAGCTCCACGCAAATTGACCAGCAAGCCAGTTGCGATTGCGGCGCCGTGCGGCTGCATGCACGAGGGCGCGTGATCTCGATGTTTCAGTGCGGGTGCCAGAACTGCCAGAAGGTGTCGGGCGGCGGCCACTCCAACGTGCTGCTTATGTCGGTCGATGCCGTGCGGGTGACCGGCGCGACCAAGAGCTTCACCCGGCCAGCCGAGTCCGGGGCGAACTTCACGCGCCACTTCTGCCCCGAATGCGGCACCACGCTCTATGCCGAATCGTCGCGCGCCCCGGCCTTCCGCATCCTGTTGGCGGGGCTGTTTGCCGGCGCCAATGACTGGTTCGCGCCCAACCAGTTGATCTTTGCGCGCAACCACCCGGACTGGGACCTGATCGAGGGCACCTTGCCCCGATATGAATCCTACCGCCCGGAGACACCGGCATGAGCATGGCATCGGAAGAACTGGCCGATCGAATCCGGGACCTGCTGGCCCCGGGTGAGAACATCCGTGAGCAGAAAATGTTCGGGGCCAATGCCTTCATGTCCAACGGCAATATGCTGGTCGCCCCGATGAAGGATGGTTCGCTTCTGGTGCGAGTGGGCAAGGAAGGTATGGATGAGGCCCTCACCAAGGATGGCGCAAGCGTGATGGCAATGGGGGGCCGCACCATGGGCGGTTTCGTGGTTGTCAGCGGCGATGCGTTGGAGGACGATTTCGCGCTCGGGGAATGGCTCGACCGGGCCCGCGCCTTTGTGAGGACGCTGCCGCCAAAATAGCTCTCCCCCATCCGGCAAGCCCCCTTGCCGAGCCTGTCTTTGCGCTTTGCTCTGGCGGTGCTATACGGACCGCCGAACAGGGCCAAGGGCCACAATCAGCATTTTTCAAGGGAGTTATTCGATGAGCAAGATCAAAGTCGCCAACCCGGTCGTGGACCTCGACGGCGATGAGATGACCCGGATCATCTGGCAGGCGATCAAGGACAAGCTCATCCATCCCTATCTCGACCTGCCGATCGAATATTACGATCTGTCGGTGGAAAACCGCGACGCAACCGATGACCAGGTGACCGTTGACGCGGCCAACGCCATCAAGAAGCATGGTGTCGGCATCAAATGCGCCACCATCACCCCCGACGAGGCCCGCGTCGAGGAATTCGGCCTCAAGAAGATGTGGCGCTCGCCCAACGGCACGATCCGCAACATCCTGGGCGGCGTGATCTTCCGCGAGCCCATTATCTGCCAGAACGTGCCGCGCCTGGTGCCGGGCTGGACCCAGCCGATCATCGTCGGCCGTCACGCCTTTGGCGACCAGTACCGCGCCACCGACTTCAAGTTCCCCGGCAAGGGCAAGCTGACCATGAAGTTCGTCGGCGAAGACGGCACCGAGATCGAGCATGAAGTGTTCGACGCTCCGGGCGCCGGCATTGCCATGGGCATGTATAACCTCGATGCCTCGATCACCGATTTCGCCCGCGCTTCGATGAACTACGCTCTCAACCGTGGCGTGCCCTGCTATCTCTCGACCAAGAACACCATTCTCAAGGTCTATGACGGTCGCTTCAAGGACATCTTCCAGGAGATCTACGAGGCCGAGTTCAAGGAGAAGTTCGAAGCCAAGAAGATCTGGTACGAGCACCGCCTGATCGACGACATGGTGGCCGCCGCTCTCAAGTGGTCCGGCGGCTATGTCTGGGCCTGTAAGAACTATGATGGCGATGTGCAGTCCGACACCGTTGCCCAGGGCTTCGGCTCGCTGGGCCTGATGACCTCGGTGCTGATGACCCCCGATGGCTCGGTCGTCGAGGCCGAAGCTGCCCACGGCACGGTGACCCGTCACTATCGCCAGCACCAGCAGGGCAAGGAAACCTCGACCAACTCCACCGCCTCGATTTTCGCCTGGACCCGTGGCCTGGCGCATCGCGCCAAGCTCGACAACAATGCCGAACTGGCCAAGTTTGCCGACACGCTGGAAAAGGTCACCGTGGATACCATCCAGGAAGGCAAGATGACCAAGGACCTGGCGCTGCTGGTCGGCCCGGATCAGCCCTGGCTGACCACCATGGGCTTCCTCGACGCGATCGATGCGAACCTGCAGAAAGCCATGGCCGCCTGAGGCTGAAACGCGACTGAATGCGAAGAGCCGGGGTCCCGCCCCGGCTTTTTTTGTTCGGCCAGCCCTGACGCAGGAAAAGGGGCACCGTCAGGTGCCCCTTTTTATGCTTCCGGCAATCAGAGCCTATTTCGTCTTGCTCTTGCTGACGCCCTTTTCGACCATGAGCTCGGTCCGCTCACCCGGCGTAACCGAGAAGCTGGCCTCCGTCTCGCTATCATCGTCATAGGTGACGACCACCACATAGTCGCCGCCCGGCAGAGTCGTCTGATGTACGGCGTCATAGCCGAACCCGACCCTCTGCCGATTGCCCTGCAGATCGGTCTTGGCGGAGAACATCTCGAACGAGTAGGCACCCGGCATGGTGATTGCGGCAACCCCGGCATCGAGCACCACGTCCACTTCGGTACGCTCTCCGCTCTCGATCACAAATGGCGCTTCGGCGATTGCCTCGCCCATTTTGACCATGGCCACATAGTTCCCGGGTACCAGTTGGTATTCATCGCCCGGGCCATAACCATAGCCAACCCTCTCTCTCGAGCCGTCGATTGCCTTGGCTGCCTTGAACAGGCTAACAGCCATGCCGCTGTCCTGAACCGGCATGCCCTCGACATAGCTGGCATTGATGACGGCGAGCCCGACCCCGGCCACCAGCTCCTTTTCCACCGTCTCTCCGGCGGCCAGCGTGAAGCTTTCCGATACCTCGCCCTGCCCGACCTTGGCGGTCACGGTGATCTCGCCGGCCGGAACGATGAATTCTGCTTCCGTATAGGCCCGATCGTCCCCGCCCGCATAGACGACGTCGATCGACGCCCCCTTGGCGACCGGTTCACCTTCGGCCGCATAGGCTCGCACGATCACCTTGCCTGCGTTCAGTACAAAATAGGGAGCGGCAAGCGTGTCGGCGGTGATTGTGACTGGCTGGCTCTGCTCAATGGGCCCATAGCGGACGAAAAGCTCATAATCGCCGGGCGCAATCTGCTTGTGGGGGACGCCATAGCCGAACTCGACCCGATCCCCGGCCTGCCGCAGCTACCAGGCAAGTCCCTTGCCCGTTTCACGGTTGAGCAATTCACCGCCCTCAGCCAGCGCAGCCTCAATGGTGAAGTTCTCATCCAGAATGGCGGGTTCCGGTTCAGGCACTGGCGCCGGTTTTGCCTGGGCAACTTCTGCGACCGTGGCTGTCAGGGCATCCACCAGATCATCGCCGTCCTGCGCTGAGAGATACTGTCCGCCTGTATTTTCTGCCAGGCACGCCACAGCGCGCCCCTCTTCATCTGAAAGGCCGAAGCCGAGCACATGCGTGGTGAAATCGATCCCCTGGCTCTCGAGTTCCCTACCCAGGGCGCACGGATCGACCTCACAGGTTTCCAGCCCGTCGGTGATCAGGATCACCGTCGCCTTCTGCTCTGTGAAGCGCAGATCCTCCGCGGCCAGCCGCACAGCGTCGCTCAACGGCGTCATGCCTTTTGGATTGATCCGGTCGGCCGCCGCGGCAATTGCCGCTCCTGTTCCCGCCGCCGGCTGCACCAGCATTTCGATATCGCCGCAGTTTCCCTTCTCGCGGTGACCATAACTCATCAGCCCCAGTTCAAGGTCGCCGGGCAGGTCTGCCAGCACCGACGACAGCGTCTCGCGCGCAATCGAAATGCGCGCCTCGCCATCGATCTGCGCCCACATCGACCCGGAGCCATCCAGAACGATGATTGCCCGCTCGGCGGCAAGCGACGGCGCGGCCAGACCAAGCGCAACCACCGCGCCGATCATGATCTTCTTCAATAGTCTCATGGGTATCGCCCTCCGATCAGAAGTGTTGCCGCCACGACCCGGCGGCACCTGCCCTGAAAAAGCCACGTGGCGGATGAAGCCGGGATGAACAGGCAGTTCAGAATTTTCTCTATCCCTGGGTTCGACGCTTTTGTCGCCAAGGCAACTCAGGCACCCGGCGCGTCGATCTGCAACTTCAAACTCTATGTTTGCAATGCTGATGACCCCACAGCATCGTGGGCGTATGGTGGGTCGTCCCTTCCGATTCTTCCATTTTTCCGGACCCTCAAGATGCCCGTCGGCGTAGTGCTGGCTTTTCTGGCCTATGCCAGCTTCTCGGTGGCAGATGCCCTGATCAAGACGACCGGCCCTGCCCTGTCGGTCTTCGAGATCGCTTTTTTCACCACCAGCTTTTCCATCATTCCGGCCATCTTGACCAAGCGCGGCGAGCGCTGGCGCGACATGTACAAGCTCGAACATCCCTGGCTGGTGCATCTACGTTGCCTGACGGCCATCTCGGGCACGGCCTGCGTGATGTATGCCTTTACCCATATCCAGTTTGCCGAAGTCTATGCCATCGGCTTCACAACACCCTTGTTTGTGACACTGCTGTCCGTGCTGCTGCTGCGCGAACATGTGGCGCTGCATCGCTGGGTGCTGTTGTTCATCAGCTTTTTGGGCGTGGTGCTGGTGATCCGGCCGGGCATGCGGGCGCTGGAAACCGGGCATTTCGTGATGATGGCCGGTGCTGTGCTGGGCGCGATCACCACCACGATCCTGCGCCATGTGGCGCCCAAGGAACGGCGGGTCAGCCTGGTCGGCCTGCAGGTGCTCTATTCGGCCATCGTCAATGCAGTGCTGATGCTGCCCGACTTTGTGGTGCCGACACCGGCGCAGCTGGGCGTGTTGCTCGGCATTGGCCTGCTCGGCGGCATGGGCGGCCTGCTGCTGATCCAGGCCAGCCGGCAGACCCCGGCCAATCTGATTGCCCCTGTGCAATACAGCCAGCTGATTTGGGCCATCCTGTTTGGCGCCCTGTTCTTCAATGAATATCCGGACTGGATCGCCATTGCCGGCATGTTGGTGGTCGTCAGCGCCGGGCTGCTCAACGTGTTGACCGAACGCCCGCGCATCCGCTGGAAGCCGCGCATCTTCTTCTTCCGCATCGGGCAATAGGCCTGTCGCGCGATCAGTGGACGATGTTGTCCCAATGGTCCTGCCGTTCGAGAATGACCGGACCATCCGCAAGGCTGCGTCGAATGGTCAGCCGCGAATGCATATGCGCCGTCGACCGGCGGGCCGCGTGTTGCGCGCCAGGCAATTCCATGCGCCGGCGGTCCGGTCCCAAATAATCGGCCGTCTCGATATAGACGATGTTCTGGTTGAGCTGCCGCGTCAGCCGGTCCACAAGCAATTGCGGCTGTTCCGGCAGGCAGAGAATGTCGTCAAACCCCATCTGCACATAGCTGAGGAAGGTGGTTGCGTCGCAATCCTGAGCGACCAGGATCACCGGGGCCAGCCGCACCTTTAGCGAGGGATATCGCCTCACGCGCGCCAGCGTCTCCGCATTTTCGGCATCAGGCGTTGCGAAATGAAGCAGGAAATAGATGATCGGCGCAGGCCGGACCCGAAGCACGGCGACATCGAGAAAGTGGACGAAAAGACCAAAGCCGGTGGCTTTTGCGAAGCGCTCAAGACTTTTGTACGGCGCTCCCAGGGAACAGCAGGCCACCGCCGCGCAATCCGAAAGGACATTGGCTCGTCCCGTCATCCACGCTCGTCCTCTTCACGATTGGACGATACTAGAGCAACACCGTTCGGCCTCACATGAAAAAACGCTGTCCAGCGTGCAACCACACTGAACAGCGTTCCTAAAATTGTCGCCGGGGCCCCTTTAGAGCAGGGCCCGGATCGCGGCGATCGCGTCGTCGGCCTTCGAGCCATCCGGACCGCCACCCTGCGCCATGTCGGGACGGCCACCGCCTCCCTGGCCGCCCAGGGCCGCCGTGGCCGATTTGATCAGCGTGCCGGCGGCATAGCGGCTGGTGAGGTCTTCGGTGACGCCAATGGCCACCGTGCCCTTGCCATCTTCGCCCTTGAGCACCATGACGACGATGCCCGAGCCGACGCGCTTTTTTTCAGCATCGACCACCGACTTGATGTCCTTGGCCGCAACACCTTCCACGACACGGCCCACAAAGGTCACGCCATTGACCGTTTCGCTGGCGCCGGCACGTTCGCCCCCGCCGCCAAGAGCCAGCTTCTGGCGGGCATCGGCCAGTGCCTTTTCCGCACTTTTGAGCTGGCCTTGCAGAGCCTCGATGCGGTCGAGCACGTCATGCGGGCCGGAACGCAAGAGGCCGGCGGCAGAGGCCACGATATTGGTATTGGCATTGCCCCGATGCCGCGCGGCGTGGCCCGTCAGCGCCTCGATACGGCGTACGCCGGCGGCAACCGCGCCTTCGGCCACCACGGAAACCAGGCCGATATCGCCGGTGCGGCGGACATGGGTGCCACCGCACAGCTCCACCGACCAGCCAAGCCCGTTGCCGGTCGGCTCGCCCATGGAAACCACGCGTACCTCATCACCGTATTTTTCGCCGAACAAGGCGCGCGCGCCCGACTCCTTGGCTTCCTCAACACCCATCAGCCGGGTTTCGACCGGGGTGTTCTGCAGGATGATGGTATTGGCGATGTCCTCGACCTCGGCCATTTCCTGCGGGGTCATCGGTTTGGTGTGGACAAAGTCGAAGCGCAGGCGGTCCGCCGAGACCAGCGACCCCTTCTGTGCGACATGATCGCCGAGCACCAGGCGCAGGGCCTCATGCAGCAAGTGCGTGGCCGAGTGGTTGGCTCGGATCGACGAGCGGCGACCGTGATCGACCAGCAGTTCTACCGCTTGGCCGCGCTTGAGCGTCCCTTCAGTGACCTTGACCTTGTGGGCAAAGACGCCGTGGTGCTTGCCGGTGTCCAGCACGTCGGCGGCAATGCCCTCGCCCTTGATGACGCCGCTATCGCCGACCTGGCCGCCGCTCTCGCCATAGAACGGGGTCTGGTTGACAACGACGATGCCGTCCTGGCCTGCGTCGATGGCATCGACCTCGGCCCCATCCACGAGCAAGGCCTTGATTTCGCCTTCCGCCGTTTCGGTCTCATAGCCCAGAAACTCGGTGGGGCCGAGCTTGTCGGCCAGCCCGTACCAGACTGTGTCGGTGGCCGCTTCGCCCGAGCCGGCCCAGTTCTTGCGGGCCTCCGCCTTCTGCTGGGCCATGGCGGCATCGAACCCAGCCTGATCGACGCTGATATTGCGCGAGCGCAGCGCGTCCTGGGTCAGATCGAGCGGAAAACCATAGGTGTCATAGAGCTTGAAGGCGGTGGCGCCATCCAGCACGGCGCCTTCGCCCAGCGCGGCCGTTTCAGATTCGAGGATCTGCAGGCCACGGCCAAGCGTCTTGAGGAAGCGGCCTTCCTCAAGGCGTACGGTCTCGGCGATCATCGCTTCGCCGCGCGACAATTCGGGATAGGCCTGGCCCATCTCGCGCACCAGGGTGGGAACCAGCTTGTGGATCACCGGCTCATTGGCGCCGAGCAGGGTGGCATGGCGCATGGCGCGGCGCATGATACGGCGCAGCACATAGCCGCGGCCCTCATTGGAGGGCAGGACGCCCTCGGCAATTAGGAAACTCATCGAGCGCAAATGGTCCGCGATCACGCGCAGGCTGCGATTGCCCGGGCCGTTGACGTCTGCATGGGTCGCATTGGCGGCAGCGCCAATCAGCGCCTTGAACAGGTCGATATCGTAGTTGTCGTGCACGCCCTGCATAACGGCGGCAATGCGCTCGAGCCCCATGCCGGTGTCGATTGAGGGGCGCGGCAGGCCGGTGCGCGAACCATCGGGATGCTGCTCATACTGCATGAACACCAGGTTCCAGATCTCGATCCAGCGATCGCCATCTTCCTCGGGCGAACCCGGCGGGCCACCCCAGACCTTGTCGCCGTGATCATAGAAGATTTCCGAGCATGGACCGCAGGGGCCGGTGTCGCCCATCTGCCAGAAATTGGACTTGGCGCCGAGCCGCACGATGCGGTCCTCGGACAGGCCGGCGATCTTTTTCCACAGTTCCATGGCCTCGTCATCGTCTTCATAGACGGTGACCATGAGCTTGTCCCTGGGCAGCGCCCAGTCCTTGGTGAGCAGGTTCCAGGCCAGCTCGATGGCCTGGTCCTTGAAATAGTCACCAAAGGAAAAATTCCCCAGCATTTCAAAGAAGGTGTGGTGGCGCGCGGTGAACCCCACATTGTCCAGGTCATTATGCTTGCCACCCGCCCGCACGCATTTCTGCGCGGTCGCGGCCGTCGAATAAGGCCGCTTTTCAACCCCGGTAAACACGTTCTTGAACTGCACCATGCCCGCATTGGTGAACATCAGCGTCGGGTCATTGCGCGGCACCAGGGGGCTCGAGGCGACGGGCTCGTGTCCGTTGCTGGCGAAGTAACCCACAAAACTGGAACGAAGGTCGTTTACGCTGGTCATGCAGAGGCTTTCATGGCGAGCGGACGCGGACGCGCCCAATAGGAAAATCGGGGCTTTTTATCTTGCCAGCGCAAGCTGTGTCCAGCGCCGGGCTCGGAGTTCTTCTGAACAGACAAAAACCCCCGCCGAAGCGGGGGTGAATGCATGGGATATTGGCGGTCTATCAGTCTTCGCTGCTGTCTTCGCCACCGGCAACCAGCAGGACCTCGCCCAGCAGGCCGGAGCTTTCGCGCACACCCTGCTCGATAGTGGCGGCGATCTCAGGATTGTCCTTGAGAAACTGGCGGGAATTTTCACGCCCCTGCCCCAGACGCTGACTATCCCAGGAGAACCAGGCGCCGGCCTTTTCGACAATGCCGGACTTGACGCCCAGATCGAGCAATTCGCCGGTCTTGGAAATGCCTTCGCCATACATGATGTCGAATTCAACCTGACGGAACGGCGGGGCCAGCTTGTTCTTGACCACCTTGACGCGGGTCTGGTTGCCCACAACTTCCTCGCGGTCCTTGATTGCGCCAATGCGGCGGATGTCCAGGCGCACCGAAGCGTAGAACTTGAGCGCATTGCCGCCCGTGGTGGTTTCGGGCGAGCCATACATCACCCCGATCTTCATGCGGATCTGATTGATGAAGATCACCAGGCACTTGGACTTGGAAATCGAGCCGGTGAGCTTGCGCATCGCCTGGCTCATCAGGCGGGCCTGCTGGCCGGGCAGGCTGTCGCCCATCTCGCCTTCAAGTTCAGCGCGCGGCGTAAGCGCGGCAACGGAGTCGACCACCAGCACGTCGATGGCGCCGGAGCGCACCAGCGTATCGGTGATTTCAAGCGCCTGCTCGCCGGCATCGGGCTGGGAGATCAGCAGATCATCGACATTGACGCCCAGCTTGCGGGCATAGACCGGATCGAGCGCATGCTCGGCATCGACAAAGGCACAAATGCCGCCTTTGCGCTGCGCCTCGGCAATGACATGCAGCGCCAGCGTGGTCTTGCCCGAGCTTTCCGGCCCGAAAATCTCGACAATGCGGCCCTTTGGCAGTCCGCCAATGCCCAGCGCGATGTCGAGACCAAGCGAGCCGGTGGAGATCGATTCGACCTCGATGGACGAATTCTCGCCCAGGCGCATGATCGAGCCCTTGCCGAAATTCCGTTCAATCTGGCTCAGCGCGGCCGAGAGAGCCTTATCCTTATCCATCGATCCACCTTCAACAACGCGAAGCGGCGAAGCTGCCATAATGCTCTCTCCTTATTTCACGCTCTCGGAACCCATGCAACGAGAGCTGCCAATGCCAGATGTGTTCTATTCGTGCTATATTTGTTCTCATTTTGTTTCGAAGGCGTCAAGAGACAAAATGAGAACATCGCATCGGGACCGGAGGAGCCGCCTGGTTCGGTGGATAGGACGATTCTCCCTCGCCGTCTGCCTCGGCAAAAAAGTATGATTTTTGACTGGACAGTTTGGCCCGGGATCAGTTTTATGCCGCCAATGGCAAACCGGGGACTTCTGATGCACCTGATCCAGTATATCGATGACAAGGGCAACCGCGCCGTGGGCGTCACGCGCGACGGCCAGACCCGGCAGCTCAAGGGTGTCAGCAGCGTCTATGCACTCGTGCAGGAAGCCCTGGCCGGCGTTGGCGGCCTGCCCGGCGCCGTCGAGGCCCACGGGCTTGGCGACCCCATCGACAAGGCCGTGCTGGCGCGCGAAGGCCGTCTGCTGGCGCCGATCGATCATCCCGATCCGGCCCATCTGCACGTCACCGGCACGGGCCTGACCCATCTCGGCTCCGCCGCAACGCGCGACGCCATGCACAAGGCCAATGGCGAAAAGCCGGCCGGTGAATTGACCGACAGCATGAAGATGTTCCGCATGGGGCTCGAGAACGGCAAGCCGGCAGAGGGCGAAAAGGGCGTGCAGCCCGAGTGGTTCTACAAGGGCAATGGCCATATCGTGGTCAATCCGGGCCAGCCCATCCCCTCCCCGTCCTTTGCACTGGACGCTGGCGAAGAGCCCGAAATCGCCGGCATTTATGTCATCGACGCCGAAGGCCAGCCACGCCGGCTCGGCTTCGCATTGGGCAATGAATTCTCCGACCATGTGACCGAGCGGATCAACTATCTCTATTTGGCCCACTCAAAGCTGCGGGCCTGTTCCTTTGGGCCTGAATTGCGCGTGGGCGACCTGCCGCGCCATATCGAGGGCATGTCCCGCATTCTGCGAGACGGCGAAGTGCTGTGGGAAAAGCCGTTCCTCAGCGGCGAAGACAATATGAGCCACACCATCGCCAACCTGGAATATCACCACTTCAAGTACGATCTGTTCTGCCAGCCGGGCGACGTGCATGTGCATATGTTCGGCACGGCGACGCTGAGTTTTGCCGATGGCATTTCCACCAAGCCCGACGATGTCTTTGAAATCGAGGAAGACCAGTTTGGCCTGGCCCTGCGCAACCCGGTGCAGATGGAGGAGGAAAAGCCAGTGGTGATCGGCGGGCTCTATTGAGATTCAGAGCCTCGGCTGGACATCGCCCTTCGCGCCAGAACGTCGGATTCGGGCGCGTGAGCACCCAACCCGCAATCCCTCCCCTTCGAGGGGAGGGAGGCGCAGGACCTTAGGGTCAGCGTTCATCATCTGCCTCCCCTTATGGGGAGGGAACAAGGGTGGGGGTTCTTTACTCCAATCAACTAACATGTCAGTTATGCCACCACCCTGAGGGAGGATGGACATGACCGCTCGCAACTTCGAAAAACGCCGCATTGCCCGGACCGATCTCGAGGTCACGACGTTGGGTCTGGGCGGGGCAAGCCTGGCCGGCATCTTTTCAGCGGTTCCGGCCGAACAAGCCCGGGCAACGGTCGCTCATGCTCTTGACCAGGGCCTCGACTATGTCGATACGGCCCCGCAATATGGGCTGGGACGGTCCGAACACCTGGTGGGTGATGTGGTGCGCGCAGCCAGTCCCCGCCCGGTCATTTCCACCAAGGTCGGTCGCCTGCTCAAGCCTGTCGACCCGGGGGTGCAGGACAAGGGCAATTGGGTTGATCCCCTGCCCTTCGACCAGGTTTATGACTATTCCTATGACGGCATCATGCGCTCGCATGCCGACAGCCTGCAGCGGCTTGGCCTCGAACGGGTCGATATACTTTATGTCCATGATATCGGCGTAGCGACGCACGGCGCCGAGGCCAATAAGCCGCTCTGGGAGCAGCTTGCCTCGGGTGGCTACAAGGCCCTGCGCGAATTGCGCGACAGCGGCGCAGTGAAAGCCATTGGTCTGGGCGTCAATGAGTGGGAAGTGTGCATGGATGCCTTCGCCCTGGGCGATTGGGACGTGTTCCTGCTCGCCGGGCGCTATACCCTGCTCGAACAGACCGCTTTGGCGCCCTTCATGACCACCTGCATCGAGCGCAAGGCCTCGGTGGTAGTCGGGGGCCCATTCAATTCCGGCATTCTGGTGGGCGGCGACAAGTTCAACTATGCCAAGGCCCCAGACGATGTTGTCCAGCGCGTGCGGGCCATCGAGGCCGTCTGCAAATCCTTCAACGTGCCCCTGCCCGCCGCCGCGCTGCAGTTTCCGTTGACCCATCCGGCGGTGTGCAATGTGCTGCCCGGCCCGCGCTCGCCACAGGAACTGGACGGGATTCTTGATTGGTGGGACACTAAAATCCCCGACGCACTCTGGTCCACCCTGGCCGATGAGGGCCTCTTGGCGCCCGGCACACCCATTCCCGGCGGCACCGCTTGACGAGATCCGCGAACGAGCCATACAAATAACTGTTTGGTTCTGTAACTGGATCGTTTTGAATGATCGATGCCGCGCGTCTAGACGCCACTTTTCATGCCCTGTCCGACCCCACCCGCCGGGCCATTCTGGCGCGGCTGGCGGCCGAGGGTGATATTACGGTCATGGACCTGGCCGAACCCTTCGAAATGAGCCAGCCGGCCATATCCAAGCATCTCAAGGTGCTCGAGGAGGCAGGCTTGGTCTCCCGGGGCAGGGATGCGCAGCGCCGCCCGGTGCATCTTGAGGCGCAGCCTTTGGCCGAGGCCACCGGCTGGCTGATCGAATATCGCCAATATTGGGCGGCCCAGTTCGGGCGGCTCGACGACTTGCTGGGCGAATTGCAGCGCCTGGAGGCGGCGTCCGGCAAAACATAGGAGGCAAGCAATGCAGATTGGTGACCCGCTTTCGGTGAAGACGCCAAGCGACAAGCAGATTGTCATCACTCGCGGTTTCGCGGCGCCACCGCATCTGGTCTATGCCTGCTATACCCAGCCCAGCCTCATTCGCCGCTGGCTCACCGGCCCCGATGGCTGGACCATGCCGGTCTGCACTTATGACGCGCGGATCGGCGGGTCCTACAGGTTCGAATGGCATGGACCCGGCGGCGAAGGTTTTCTGGCCGTCTCGGGCGATATCAAGCAGATCGAAGCCATTCGCTATATCGACAGCCGGGAAATCTTCGATGCCGGCGTCATGGGACCTGCCTGCCGGGCCGAACTTGCCTTCGCGCAGGAGGGACAGGGCACCAAGCTGGCCAACACATTGACCTATACCTCCCTCGCCCATCGCGACATGGTCGCGGCGACCGGGATGGCGGAAGGCATGGAAATGAGTTTTCAGAGTCTGGATCGATTGTTGGCCGAAGAGCAGCGGTGAGCCCCTGGCGGAATCATCAATTCAGGTCTAGCGCGCAAGCCTTTAGAAACTCGAAGGGAATCATGTCCAGCACCCGCTTGTTGGTCGAACGCAGATAGACCCGTGGCGCCTTGCCGGCATTGTGGGCCTGGGCCCAGCGTGCGGCGACCAGGCACCACCGATTGCCCGCAACCAGCCCCGGAAAGTTGAACTCTGGGCGCGGGGTCGAGAGGTCATTCCCCACGCTTGCCGAAAAAGCCAGGAATTCGGCGGTTGCGGCAATGCAGATCAGATGCACCGCACCGCCAGCGGGACCTGCCGAGCAGTGACCATTGCGGAAATAGCCGGTCAACGGATCGTGCGAGCATGGCTGCAGCGGTTCACCCAGCACATTAAGCTCGACCGGATCTTCGATGCGGACGTTCAAATTCATGCTCCCGTCAAGCGGAGCCCCATGGCTGGGGCCCCATCATTGACGCTCGGTTGTGGGCCTAACTGTCGCCCTTGTCCATCCGCCGCAGCACTTCCTTGACCTTGGAATTGATCTGGTCGAGCGAATAAGGCTTGGGCAGGAAATCCACGCTCTGATCGTCCTCGATATCGCGGCGCACGCTTTCCTCGGCATAGCCGGACACGAATATGATCTTGAGCCTGGGCATCTTGTCGCGAATGACCTTGAGCATGGTGGGCCCGTCCATCTCGGGCATCACCACGTCGGAGATGATGAGATCGACCTCATAGTCGAGCTCTTCGAGCACCTCGATGGCTTCCTCGCCGCCATCGGCCTCAAACACCTCATAGCCGGTAGCGCGCAGGGCCCGGGCCGAGAAAGCGCGTACGCTTTCCTCGTCCTCAACCAGCAGGATACGTTCGTGGCCGGTGAGATCCTTGACCGGCGCCGAGGCAATGGCGGCCTTGGCGGCAGCTTCTTCCGGCGTCGGCACATAGCGCGGCAGGAAGATCTTGAAGGTGGTGCCTACCCCAACGGTGGAAACCGGATAGATGAACCCCTCGGTCTGCTTGACGATGCCATAGACCGTCGACAGGCCCAGCCCCGTGCCCTTGCCCAGCTCCTTGGTGGTAAAGAAGGGTTCGAAGATCTTGGCCAGAACCTCCGGGCTCATGCCCGTACCGGTGTCCTGCACATCGATCAGCACATAATCGGCAGGCACCATGCCTTCGAACTTCATGTTCGCGGCCTCGGCCTGGGTGACATTGGACGTCCGCAGGGTGATCGAGCCGCCATTGGGCATGGCGTCGCGCGCATTGACCACCAGGTTGATGATCACCTGTTCGAGCTGCACCACATCGGCGCGCACCGGCCAGATATTGCGGCCATGTTCGACGGTAAGATTGTTCTTCTCGCCGATCATGCGTTTGAGCAGCACGGTGAGATCATCGACGATCAGCGGCAGCTCCAGCACTTGCGGACGCAGCGTCTGGCGGCGCGAGAAGGCCAGGAGCTGGCGGGTCAATCCCGCTGCACGATTGGCGTTCTGCTTGATCTGCATCAGCTCGTTGAATGAGGGGTCGCCCGGCTTGTGCTTCAGGAGCAGCAGATCGGAAAAGCCGATAATGGCGGTGAGCAGATTGTTGAAATCATGCGCAACGCCACCGGCCAACTGGCCAACGGCCTGCATTTTCTGGCTCTGGGCGAACTGCGCCTCGAGCTTGCGCTGGTCGGTCATGTCGAGCGCATAGACATTGATCTGCTCAGGTGAACCGGCGCTGACCTCGGAGGCCGAAATATAGAGCCGGACGGCATGATCGCCCTCGACACTAAGCGCGGCGTCGACCGGCTCGACTTCCGAGCGCTGGGCCGTCGCATCGCTCAAGGCCTTGGCCAGTTTCTCGCGGCTACCCTCTCCGATGAGCTCGCTGAGCGGCTGCAACTCGAGACTCTTGTCCTCGCCCGACCAACGGAAAATGCGCCCGAACGGCGCATTGGTCCGCACGATCCGCCCTTCGGCGTCCAGCGTGGCGATGGCAAAGGGCGTGTCGTTGAAAAAGCGCGAGAAACGTACTTCAGCGGCCCGCAATTCTTCTTCGGTGTCCGGCGCGCTCGACATGTCGAGCACCAGCGTGCGGGTTTCGCCCAATTCGCCATCGGCCAGGCGGGCGGCACGGTGCAGCAGGCGCACCGGCAGCGAAGTGCCATTGCGGCGCACCAGATCGATATCGATGATTTCGGTGCGGATTTCCCCGTCACCCCGACCCCGCATCAGCAGCGACGCGCCATCGCCGCGCACGATGTCGCTCAAGGCAAGCTGACCGGCATTGAATTCGGCCAGATCGTAGCCCAGCCAGTCGGCCAGGGTAGAGTTGAGATACTGGATCCGCCCATGCGCGTCGGCCGAGAAGAAGCCAGAAGGCGAGTGGTCCAGATAATCGATGGCGCGCTGCAGATCGCGGAACGCGGTCTCGTTGTTTTCCCGGTCGCGGGTGATGTCCTCGACCGACCAGGCGACCAGCGGCTTATGGCTGTCGGCAAAATCGGGCAACGGCCGCACCGAGACCCGATACCAGAACACGCGGCCGGCCTCGGACTGGGAGCCGCCCAGACCACCAGGCACGCGGATATCCTCAATAGCCGTGCGTCCATCTCGCGCGGCCCGCGAGACCCGGTAAATCGCTTCGCCGGCATCGGCATAGCCGGAAAACAACCTTGGCACACCAACCGGCACGCCATTGTTCACCGCGCCCGGGAAGCTGCCATAGTGCTGGTTCACATAGCTTATCTTGCCTTCACGATCGGCAATCACGGCACCAAAGGGCAGACTGTCGACCACGGCATGGCTCAGGGTCCGCCGATCCTCGCTCGCCGCGAAGCGAAACAATCCGGCCGCCAGCCCGAACAGGAAGAAGACCCCGGCCACGGCCAGCAGGCCCACAAAGCTCATCACCAGCTCGGGCGGAATACGATCCCCGAACAGCGTGAACGCAATCGCTACGACGACCAGCACGATGCCCAGCACCGCCACCCGCCAAAGCCCCGCGCCACCGCGACCCGAATCCAGGACCGGTTCGGGATAGCTGTCCTCGCCAAGCGGCGTCGATGCCATGGGGTTCTGCTCCAGCGCTGCACATCGTCCCGAATCGGGACATCAGAAAAGGTCTAGCAAAAGGACCGCCCGCATGGGAGGGCGAAGCCCCGATTTGCCGTGGATGGCGGCGCATTGATGCCGGCCTGCATCGACGCGCACTGATTTGGCTGCGGGCCTGACCGCTGCGGCGGATTACGCACTCGGCCGCCAGCCGCCGCCAGGCTTCTTGAGGCGCATCACGAAGCCGATCACCTCGGCCACAGCCTTGAAATGCTCGGCCGGAATGGTCTCGTCGATATCCACCGAGGCGAATAGAGCACGCGCCAATGGCGGATTTTCGACAATGGGCACGTCATTGTCCTTGGCCAGCTCGCGGATGCGCAAGGCCACGGCATCCGCACCCTTGGCCACGCATTTGGGCGCGGACATGTCCTTGTCGTATTTGAGCGCCACGGCAAAGTGGGTCGGGTTTGTGATGACCACGGTGGCATCGGGCACGGACGACATCATGCGTTTGCGGGCCCGATCCTGACGCAATTGACGAATGCGCCCCTTTACATGCGGGTCGCCCTCCATCTGCTTGTATTCCTCGCGCGTCTCCTGGACGGTCATCATTTGCCGCTTCCACCATTTCTGGCGCATATAGAAGAAGTCAGCCACCGCAATCGCAGTGATCACCGCCAGGACCGCGGCAAAAATCTTGATCCCGATCTCCTGGAAGTCGACCAGGATCATGATCGGGTCGGCGGTCATCATGGTATCGAGCCGGTCGCGTTCGGGCCAGCAGACCACGATTACGATCACACCCACCAGCACGATCTTGACCAGTCCCTTGCCGAAATTGACCAAGGCATCGGGCGAGAACAGCCGCTTGGCACCGCTGATCGGGGAAATCTTGGAAAGCTTGGGCTTGATCGGATCGAGCGACCAGACCAGCCTGTGCTGCACCAGATTGGCCAGGATGCCGCATACCATCAGCACGGCCAGCGGAATCAGCACCACACCGATCATCGCCAGTGCCAATCCGTTGAAGAAATCGGCAAAGCCGGCGCCATCCAGGTCGAACTGATCGGCATTCATGAAGATCAGGCTTAGCGGCTGGCTGAGCTGCGTACTGATCCAGGGGGACAGCAGGGCAAAGACGATGCCCGATCCCATCAGCATGAACCAGGTCGTGACCTCCTGGCTCTTGGCCACATCGCCCTTTTTGTGGGCGTCCTCGAGCTTTTTCTGGGAGGGATCTTCTGTTTTGGAGTCTTGATCAGGGGCTTCGCTCGACATTGTCTAGCCCCTCCACATCGCGAGATGACTTTCGAAGGCGGTGATGTACCAGCCCATCATCATCACCAGCAGGATCGCAAACAGCAGCAGGCCCAGAATGATATTGGCCGGCATCAGGATGAAGTAGACCTGCAATTGCGGCATCAGGCGCGCCAGAATACCGGCACCCAGGTTGAAGACCAGGCCGAAGACGATAAACGGCGCGGACATCTGCACGCCCACCATGAAGGCGCCGCTGACCGTGCGCACCGCCAATTGCATGGCGTCCTCGAACATCAGCGGATCGGTGGGGGAGAACACCATGTAGCTGTCATAGATCGCCGCCAGCGCCATGTGGTGCAGGTCGGTGGCAAAGATCAGCGTGATGCCGAGAAAGGACAGGAAGCTCGAAAACACCGCGCCCTGCTGGCCCATCTGGGTCGGATCGGCGGCGAGCGCTCCGGAGAGGCCGGTCTGGAACGCCACGATCGTGCCCGCCACCTGGGTGGCCATGACCGTGATGCGCACAATCGCCCCGATGATGAGACCCACGGCCAGCTCATGGAACAGCAACCCCACCATGCCCGCCAAATCGAGCGGTATGGCCGGGATTACCTCGCCCAATAGGGGGAACAGCACCAGGGTGAAAGCCAGCGCAAAGCTCAGCCGCATGCGCACTGGTATCGTCTGCTCGCCCAAGGCCGGCATCAGCATAAGCATGGCGGCAATGCGCGCAAACAGAATGATATAGGTAAAGGCCGTCGCCGGGAGCCAGTCGAGGCTGATGGTCACCGCTTACCCGCCCACGATGATCATGTCGACCACCCGGTCCATATAGCCGGCCATGGTGGCACCCAGGAATGGCAGCGTAATCAGCATGGTAATGAAGATGGCAATGATCTTGGGCACGAAGACCAGTGTCATTTCCTGGATCTGCGTCAGCGCCTGGAACAGCGCGATCACCACGCCAACGATCAGCCCGACCAGCATCATCGGCATCGAGACGATGATGAGGGTCCAGATGCCCTGGCTGGCAATGTCGAGCACTTCTGCGCCGCTCATGGCTTCAACCCTTCTCGATTCGGAATCCAGCCTACCACCGGCCACCACTCCGGCGAAGGCCGCGGGCCGTTTCGTGGGGTTTATCCCGCCTTGTTGACCATGCGGCCTATCTGAAGGCCGAGGTCAGATCGGCATCCGCATGATTTCCTCATAGGCCGAAATCACCTTGTCGCGCAGGGTGACCATGCTCTCAATGGCCATTTCGGTCTCGCTCAGGGCGGTCACCATGTCGACTACATTGGCCTTGCCGCTGACCATGTCGAGCGCCATCTGGTCGGACACCTTGCCCTGGTCGACCACACCCTGGACATTCTGCGCCAGGAGATCGGCAAAGTTTCCGCCCGCGGCCGGTGCCGTCGCGGTCAGGTCGGCCTGCGGCTTGGCCGCCTGGTTGATCAGGCGGCTGGCATTGGAATAGGCGGCGGTTGCCGCATTGAATGGGGTATTGCTGACGGCCATCTGTGCTGTCTTTCTCGCTTATCAGCCGCGCAGGATGTCGAGCGTGCGCCCGAGCATCTGACGGGTGACGGTGACCACGTTGAGATTGGCCTCATAACTGCGCTGGGCTTGGCGCATGTCCACGGTTTCCACCAGCGTGTTCACATTTGGATATTGCACGAAGCCGCTCTCGTCGGCGGCCGGGTGTCCGGGCTCATAGCGCGAGGAAAAATCGCTCATGTCATAGGCCAGCCGCCCGATCTCCACGACGCGCCCGCCGACTTCGGCATCGTAATTGGCCTGAAAGGTCGGGATGCGGCGGCGATAGGGTTCGTCGCCCGGCGCCTTGCCGGCTGAATCGGCATTGGCAATGTTTTCCGCAATGACCCGCATGCGCGCCGTCTGGGCGTGAAGGCCGGTCGCTGCGATGCGAAGCGAAGAATTGAAGTCCATGCGTTACCCCTAGACGTTCTTGCCCAGCGCGACGCGCAGGATGCGGACGGATTTCTGGTAGAGCGAAGTCGCCGCCTGATAGTCCATCATATTGGTAGTGACCTTCATCATCTCGTCTTCGAGCGTGACGCCGTTGCCTTCGGGCGTCACTTCGAAATTGGCCATGCGCTGCGCATTGAACGCGCCCTCCCCCGAGGAGGCAGAAAAATGCATGGGCTGCGTGACAGTGGTAACCACGGCCGAGGAGGCCATCATCCCCTGCCGGTCGGCGAATTCATATTGCTTGAGATCCCGTCCACGATAGCCGGGCGTTTCGGCATTGGCGACATTCTCGGCCAACAGCCCTTGACGGGTCTGGTGCCAGCGCATCTTGTCGGTCAACGCCGAAAAGACTGGCATATCCATTAGGCCCATGGGCCAAGCTCCCCGGAAACAAATTCAATTAGGCAATTCTTGCCGGGTGAATGGTTAACCAAGTGTTAAGCCAGCCCTTCAGCGGCCTGAAACCACGTGCATTTTGCAAAATTGATGGGCGAACTAGGCAGGAAGTGCCGCTTGTGTCGACCAACACCTATTGCCACACCCGGAATCGCGCTATGTGCGTGGTCCGACCTGAGATGCTCTGGAGGCGCGGCTCTTGCAATTCATTACCGGACTGTTCGGCGGCAGCGGCAATACTATCCTGACCATGATCCTGGCTCTCGGCATCGTACTGGTGCTGATCGTGCTGGCCGTCTGGTTTCTCAAGCTGATCTCCAACGTTTCGGGCAATGCCGCGCGCGGCCGAAACCGACGCCTTGCCGTGGTCGACACCCTTGCCCTCGACCAGAAGCGGCAATTGGTGATCGTGCGGCGCGACGATGTCGAACATCTGATCCTGACCGGTGGCCCGCATGACGTCGTGGTGGAGACCGGCATTCCCGTACCCGAAGCCGCCCCGGCCCAGCCGGCGCGGCGCGGCCTGCCCTCCCTTTCAGCCCGACGGCCGGCAAGCACCAGGCCGGCACCCGGCCCCGCTCAGTCGGCCCCTGCCGAGCCGGAACCCGTCGCCCCGCCGGTCCCCGAACCGGCCAAGCGCCCCGGCCGCTCTTTGCGCCACACCGGCCTGCTCCGGCCAGTCAGCGTGCAGGACCCCACGCTATCCGTTGAAAACCCGGATGCGCCGGGCGAGACACAGGCCGACTCAGATAGAGAGGTCGGTGGCGACACGGTGAGCGAAGGCACAGCGCTTGAGCATGACAATAGCGAGCAGGCCAACCGGAACTGAACCGGCGCGCAAAGCGCGCTTGCGTTTCCTGCTGCCGCTCCTCACCGCCGCTGGCCTCTTGCTGCTGTGGTCCCAGGGCGCTTTTGCGCAAGACCTCTCCATTGATTTCGGCGACGAAACCACGCTGACCGAGCGGGCAATTCAGCTCATCGGGCTGATCACCCTGCTCTCGCTGGCGCCATCGATCCTGGTGATGGTGACCAGCTTCACCCGCATCGTGGTGGTGCTCTCGCTGCTGCGCACTGCCATCGGCCTGCAGACCGCGCCGCCCAACACCGTCATGGTGTCCCTGGCGCTGTTCCTGACGCTGTTCATCATGCAGCCAACCCTGCAACAAAGCTATGAACAGGGCATCGCCCCATTGATGGCCGGGGAGATCGAGTTCGCCGAGGCTTTCGACGCCGGCGCCGCGCCGATCCATGAGTTCATGCGAGCCAATGTCCGCGATCGCGATCTGGAGCTGTTCTACGACCTTTCGGAGACGGAGCTGCCCGATGAGCCGGAAGCCATTCCGCTGCAGCTTCTGGTGCCGGCCTTCATGATCTCCGAGCTGCGCCGCGCCTTCGAGATTGGCTTCCTGCTGTTCCTGCCCTTTGTGGTCATCGACATGGCCGTGGCCTCGGTGCTGATGAGCATGGGCATGATGATGCTGCCCCCGGTGGTGATCTCCCTGCCCTTCAAGCTGATCTTCTTCGTGCTGGTCGACGGCTGGTACCTGGTTGCCGGCTCGCTGGTCCGAAGTTTTGCCAGTTAGCGATGCACCGTCCCAAACCCTGCTAGAGCGAGGCCAGGCCCGCATCGGGCTGGCTGGCCTTGATTGGCGTCAGGGCACCCTCACCCGAATACGCCTCGCGATAGGACGAGAGAAAGGCAGAGAGACTGTCGAGGGCGGCGACCTCGGCGGCGACCTGTTTGAACTCGAGACTGGTGGCCTGGATCGGCCCGGTCACGAAATCGAACATCGGCCATTCGGGTGAAGCCACCATGCGTTCGCCGAACTTGGCGCGCAGGCGGGACAGGCCAAACTTGTCCCCGGCCAGCACATAGCCGACCGCCGCCTTGATCAGTCCAATTCGCCCCGAGCGATCCAGCGGTCGCCCCTCAGGCTCATCCCCATAAATGACCTCAATCATCTCACCGGCCTGGCTGTAGCGGCGCGCCTTCCAATGCGCATCGATGCGCATCAGTTCGACATCCTTGCCATCCATGTTGCTGATCAGGTCGAGCGCGAGTTGATCGCGGCCGCCATCGATCATTGCGCGCGCCTCAAGCAGGCGCCGCTGGCGCTGCAGCGACTCCGGCAAGCCCGGCAATTGCGTCTCATTGAGCACGCGCAGCGCGTCCTGCGGCTTGCGATCGGCGAGGTAGATCACCGCCAGATCAGCTGCGATCTGCGTGCGCGCTACGCCCCGCAGGCGATTGTCGAGCTGATATTGCAGCAGGTCCGCAGCCTGGGTGAGCAGATCCACCCTTACGAGCCGGCGGGCCAGATTTCGGATCATCTCATCCCCACGTGCACCGGGCGGGGTCAGGTGCCGGAAATCGTAATAGATCGCCAGCGCCTCGACCGGGCCAATGGAATCGGCGACCCCGTTTAGGAACATATCGGCAAACATCGCCTGCGCCTGGTCGCGCAACCCATTGACCGCCGGGCTCTCGGGGTAGTTCGCCACGGCCGCTTTCACAGTCTCGAAGCCGGGCCGGTATTCGCCATTGCGGAAATAGAGCTGGGCCAGCAGCGTCTGCATGTCCGCTTCCAGCGCGTCGCCGCGCCAGAGCAGCGTTTCGGCCGCCAGCGTCTGCGTGCCCTTGGCCAGGTCCAGCCGCCCTTCCTGATCGAGCAATTGCAAGGTCCTATAGACCGCCTCGGCGCGCGTGGGACGAATTTCCGCAGCAATCACCTGCCCATAAGTGTCGAGCGCTTCCTGATTGCGGCCTTCGGCCTCATCGATGCGCCCGGACAGCAGATGATGGAGGGAAGCGTCCTCAACACTGAGGCTGGCAAATTCTATATCGTCCAGCATGCGCTGCGCCAGCGCGGGGTCATCGGCCTCCACGGCCGCGCGCGCGGCCGCCAGACGGAAGCGATTGCGCGCCCAGTCAGGATAGCTATCGGCAATGGATCGCGCTTCAAGCGCATCGAAGCGGGCGCCGCGATAGTCGTGGCTTTCAGCCCGGGCAATAGTGCGCCAGAATAGCGAATCCACATCTTGGTCGAGCGAAGGCGCATTGAGTGTCCGCAAGGCATCGCGCGGACGCCCCGCCAGCACATCGGCAATGGCCGTCGTCGTCCGGATCTTGCGCGTCAGGTCTTCGGCCCGCAAATCGCTCTCGAGAACCCGCAGCACCCCCAGAGCCTCGAAGGCCAGCCGGTTGGCGACCAGGAACTGCGCATAGTCGAGCCGCGCAATATCGCGTTCGCGCCCCTCGTTTGTAGCGGCGGCCCGCTCCATCTCGTCGCGCCTGTCGGCAAGGGCAACTGGGTCGCGCTCTTCCAGGGCCTCGAGGTCCAGATAGCCGGCACGAGCAGCCTCCTGCGCCTCCGAACCGGAATTGCGCAGGCTATCGATCGCAGAAACTGTCAGTCCGCTGGTCGTTGAAATTACGGCGACCGGGCTTTCGACGTCGACCTCCAGATTGGTCGATTTGGGTTTGACCACCAGGCCGTGCACGCTGCGTAGTGCCGTGAAATCCACATAGTCCAGTGACCGGGTCAGACCTCGGGCCGGCGGAAAAGCTGTGACCACCTTGAGAACATCACCGACCAGCGGATCGCGGAATTCATGCAGCCGGCCGGGCCGGGCCATGTCGGCCACCATCTCGAACGAACCTTCGATGTCGCGCCGCCGCGACAGACTCATCGGTTCGGTAGGGCTCAGCATCATGTCGCCAAGCGAGAGCACCCAGGCCATGCCTTCCGAACCCAGGGTCGCCAGGCGATCCTGGGTCAGGTCCAGCCGCACCACCTGCGTGTCGCCTGAAGAAACCACAGTGAAGTCACTTGCGACGGCATCCAGGTCCATCGAGCCACCGGGGGGCTCGATGCCGCTGACCGTGTCGAAGATCATCCAGACCGTGTCGCCGCGGCGGAACACGGCGGCCGGCGTATCCTGCTCGAATGGAAAGACCACGCGCACCGTATTGCCCAGCACATTGATGAACGGGGTAATGGTTTCCGGGCTGTCCGCCCTCAGGGCCGAAATCGTCGGCTCCTGATGTGCTTCGGCCTCCTGCGCGGCGGCCAGTTGCGCGGCCTCGGCTTCGAGATCGGCCGGGGTCAGCGCCGGCAGCGTCTGACCGGCAATATCGATATCAAGCACATATTGCGACGGAGAGATGGCATAGAACCGCGGCTCGACGCCCTCGGCAAAGATGAAGCTGGCAGCGGCGCCATCGGCGGAATAGCCCGACTGCATCGAGACGATCTCTTCGGGCAGGCTGGAGATCAGGCCCGTCAGGTCCATTTCGACCGGCCATTCGAAAGTGGCGGCACCTAGCTCGCCCTTCTTGTTGAAAATTCCTTCGGTTGGCACATTCCAGTCGAACTGCAGACGCATGAAGGTGGCATTGCGTCCAATCCGGACATCCACCTGCGGATCAAGCTCGGCAGCAAGGCGCGCCTTGCGGTCCCGCTCCGCCTGGATTGCGGCGAGGCGCGCGCGCTCGGCCAGCTCGTCGATGATTTCCTGCGGCAACGCCGGCGGCATGCCCTGCCAGTCGGGCGGCATCAGATCGACAAACAGCTTTTCGCCTGCTTCGATGCGATTGAAATTGAAGCTGCTCTTGAGCCCGATGCGCATCCCGCGCCGATCCGGATCGATCCGCGCGATCGAGAGATAATTCGGCATGGTCGTGGCGACATCGGGCAGCAGGATATCGACCGGCTCGGCAAATTCCACCGATAGCACGCCATTGTCGATGCGGAACTCGTATTCCGGCAGTGTGTCGCGGGAAGGAAAGCTGAGGATCAGCCGTGCATAGCCCTCTTCCTCGGTCGCAAAGAGCTGCCCCTGTTCCTGCGCCAGCGCAGGCGTAATCGCCATCATGGTGCAGGCCAGAGCTGCCCCCGCGATAGCGCGAAACAGAACTCGCCAACCTGAACTGATTGCGGTCTTCACCGGCTTTCTGCCCGCCCGACGCATACAAGTCGCGAATACAGAGACGGGCAGAAAAGCCCAAAATCCTCAGGAAACGCGAGGGTTACAACACTCAAAAGGGCGCCGCCTTCTGGACGGCAATCCACTTCTTCGGGTCAACCCTAGCGACCGGTGCTTAACGTGCCCCTAAGGGCAAGGCTGGCAATTGCCTATTGTCCGACGATCTGGGGCAGTTCCGCCAGGGTTTCGGGCGCCATCTGGTCCAAGGGATCCGTGCTGGCCGAAGCCATTCGTACCGTCAGCTCCTGGGCCCGCATGGTGTCCATCTCCGCCAGAATTGGCGCCATTTTGCGCGGGCTCATCATCTTGGCCACACGCAGCAGCACTTCTATGTCCAGGGCATTGAAGATATTGGCGGCATCCTTGGGTTTCATGGTCTCATACATGGCCACGATACCGGCAAACTGGCCCGCTTCCATTTCCTTGCGCTGCTCCACCAGCGAGGCGATTTCGTTCTCGATCGACTGCAGGGTCTGCTGGCGCTCTTCGATGCGCTTTTCGGCAGCCTCAACCAGCGACGCGCGCATGGCCAGCTCCTGTTCGTAGCTTTCCAGCTCTGTGCGGCGCGTCGAAAGACGCTCCAGAAGGGCCTGCTCGGTCACCGAAGTCTCGCCGCCACCCAAAGGCATCACACCATTGGGTGTCAGCACTTGCGGCAACGCGTCAGCCAGCGGTGGGCAGTCACCCGGAACGACCATCAGTTCGCCTTCGCTGGTGTCGGCCTCGCCAAGCGCGGCCGCGGGGCGCGGATCGCAGGCATTTTCCGCGGCAATCACATTGGTGACGGGTTCGCCATGCGCATCGGCCTCCGCACCTTCTTTTTCGTACTCGCTCACAGTTTCGCCATGCCCGGCGCTCTCCGCCTTGCCTTGGCTCGCGCCCGCAGCTTTACCCAGGGTAGGCGCAGCATCGGTCAGCGTGGGACTTCCATCCTCAATGGTCGGTGCGCTGGGCAGGGTGACGGTTCCGCCAGAGTTGGCCGCAGCACCACCATTGTCACCACCGCCACCGCCGGCAGCCTGAGCCGTGCTCACGCCGGTCAGCACATAGCCGCCATTGGTCACCAGCCCCACGGTCTTGAGGACCAGCAGGGCCGAGACGGCCAGGATAACAACGGGGAGCAGGCGGATATTGGTCACGCGGCGGCCCCACGGCTGCGCACGCGCTCAGACAATTGCTGCAATGCCGTCTGCACCTTGTTGGGCGCTTCAACCGGTTCAATGGCCTGGCTGTGGCGCGCCACACTGGTGATCTTGGCGATACGCTCCATCAGCACGGTTCCGGCCGTCACGTGATTGGCCAGTTCCACGCCAAAGCGCTCGGCCTCCTCCATGCGTGCGCTCAGCGTCAGGTCCGCCTCGACAGCGGTGCCCTTGAGCTCCTTGATGGCCTGATTGGCCAGATTGGTCGCGCTGACCAGGTCGGCCACCATCTTGGCCATGGCGTCCTTGTCCTGATGCAGACGCTTCAGGCGCTGATTGAGCAAAACACAATATCCAATGGTCAGAGCCAGCAGAATTGCCACGGCGCCTTCCACAAACAGTCCAAGCGGCAGCCCCAACATCATCGTCCTTCCATCGTATCGTCGATTGCCTCAAAGGCCTCCATGGTGACCTTGGGCGGGTTGAGCGGGTTGGTGACCCGCACGGAAACATTCTTGCCGATATGACCCATGATGGCCTCGGTCAGCTCGACATCGCCGCAGCGCAGCCGTACCGGGTCGCTGGGACCGCGTTCAAACATCAGCGTCTGGCCGGGCTTGAGATTGAGCAGGCGCGAGAGCGGCAGTTGCTGCTCGTGCAGCACCGCCTCGATCTCGACATCGGCCTGATAGATCTCGGTGGCCAGGTGCCCTTCCCAGATCGGGTCACGGCCGAATTTTTCACCCATGAACATCTGCAACAGCTGCTCACGGATCGGCTCGATGGTCGCATAGGGTAGCAGGATCTCGATCTTGCCGCCGCGCTCATCCATCTCGATGCGCAGCTCGATCAGAATGGCCGCATTTCCCGGCCGCGAAATGGCCGCAAAACGCGGATTGGTCTCCATCCGCTCAAGCTTGAAATTGATCGGGGTCACCGGCTCGAAGGCACGATGTGTGTCTTCGAGAATGATCTCGATCATCTTGCGCGCCAGCGCCATCTCGATGGTGGTGTAGGGCCTGCCTTCGACGCGGATATTGCCGCCAATGCGGCGCCCGCCGAGCAGCACGTCGATCATCGAATAGATCAGGTTGGAATCGACCGTAAGCAGGCCGTAATTCTCCCATTCCTCGGCCTTGATGACCGAAAGAATGGCCGGTAGCGGTATGGAATTGAGATAGTCGCCAAAGCGCACGGACGAAATGGAATCCATGGTCACCTCGACATTGTCCGAGGTGAAGTTGCGCAGCGATGTCGTCGCCAGCCGCACCAGGCGGTCAAAGACGATCTCCAGCATCGGCAGGCGTTCATAGGACACCAGCGCCGAGTTGATGAGAGCCTGAACACCGGTCAGCTCGACATTGCTGCCCGCGTTGGAATCAAAGCCGAGCAGGCTGTCGATCTCGTCCTGATTGAGAACGCGATCCGCCCCGCCCTCGCCGTCGCCATCGCCGCCTTCGAGCATGGCAGCCCACTCGGCAGCGGCCGCGGCGGCGCGCTCTTCCTCGCTCATTTCGCTTTCGTCAACAGGTACTGCGGGCGTATCGGCGGCCCCGATATCCTCGATCCCCCAATCGTCGCTCAGCTTGTCCTGCTCGCTGGGTCCGGCCATTACTGCACCAGGATTTCCTTGAAGAGCACGCTCTCCACATGGGCGGGGTAGATTGCCAGGTTGACCCGGCGCAGTAGTTCTTCCTTGAGCCGGTAAATTCCGGCAGAGCCCTCGAGGTCGCTTTTGCGCAGTTCGCGCATATAGACCTGGAAGGCGTCAATCACCTTGGCCAGCCGCGGCTGAATTTCGGTCATCATTTTCTCATCGGCCACTTCGAGCGCGATGGCGAGCTTCATAAAACCCTGACTGCCCTCTTCCGAGGCCAGGTTCACCATCATCGGCGGCAGGTTGAAGATGAAGGTGTCGTGCACCTCGGCCGATGTAGCGGCACCATGATCGCCCGCGCCTTGTTCGGAACTACCCGAGGAGGACAGGAAGAAGAACAGGCCACCGCCAGCCACCAGCAGCACCGCCACAGCAGCCCCAATGATGATGAAGAGCTTGGGAAAGCCCTTCTTGGCGGGCGCTTCCGTACCGGCTTCGGCTTCCGCGGTCATAAAGTGGCCCTGTCAAACGCCTGCATTTCCGGACGATTCCGGCTTGCTGACCAGCTAAGGCCCAGTTGGTTAACGAAAGGTTACAAACACACTCAAACCGGCAGTTTTTGCCGGGCAAGTTTTGCCCAACCCTCCAGCTCAACCTAGCGATAGCAAGCCACTCCAACAAGCTAAGTCATTGCTTTCAGTGCAATTTCCGCTCTGGCATGGTTTCTGCAACGTAAATGCCGAGGCGACCGGCTTGGGGAAGCGGGCCGTCTCGGGGATCAAATCGGGGAATGCCATGATCGAGAACGCGCAACTCATCGGCCTCAGTCGGCAGATCGCGCTTCGGCGCCAGATGGATGTGGTGGCGAACAACATCGCCAACCTCAACACCACAGGCTTCAAGGCAGAACAGATCCTGTTCGAGGAATATGTCATGCCGAATGCCCGGCATAATGACTTCCCTTCGCTCGACCAGCCCCTCTCTTATGTGCAGGACTGGGCCACCGTCCATGACCTGACCGGCGGCGCCATCGTCCAGACCGGTAATGATTTCGACGTCGCGCTCAGTGGCGAAGGCTTCTTTGCCGTCGAAACTGCGGGCGGCGAACGCTGGACCCGCGCCGGCGCTTTCGGGCTGAACAATCAGGGCACGTTGGTCGACCAGTCCGGCAATCCGGTGCTCGGCAATGGCGGCCCGATCCAGTTCGGCCCCGAGGAAACCGGCATCACCATTGCTGCCGACGGCACAATTTCGTCCAGCGCTGGCGCCAAGGGCCAATTGCGCATCGTCGAATTCGCCAATGCCCAGGAGCTGGTGCGTGAAGGCTCCAACCTGTTCTCCGGTGGCACACCCGAACTCAATACCAATACCCGCGTCATCCAGGGTCATATCGAGCGCTCAAACGTCTCGGGTATCGCCGAGATGGCCGAAATGATCCGTGTGCAACGCGCCTATGAATCCGTCGCATCCCTCGCCCAGAAACAGGACGAGATGCGCCGCAACGCCATCCAGCGCCTGGGCGACACCAACGCCTGAACCTGAGGAGCAAACGCCATGAAAGCACTTTATATCGCATCGACCGGCATGGGCGCCCAGGAACGCAATGTCGAAGTCATTTCCAACAATATCGCGAACATGCGCACCACCGGCTACAAGCGGCAGCGTGCGGAATTCCAGGACCTGCTCTACCAGCAGATCACCCGCGCCGGATCGCAGACGTCTGACCAGGGCACCATGGTCCCGGCGGGCCTCGAAATCGGTTCGGGTGTGCGCACCATCTCAACCCCGCGGGTGATGAGCCAGGGGTCGGTCAACCTCACCGAAGGCGAACTCGACGTCGCCATTCGCGGCGAAGGCTTCTTCATGGTGCAACTGCCCGATGGCCGCACGGGCTATACCCGCGACGGCTCCTTCGAGCGCAATCCCGAAGGCACGCTGGTGACGTCCAGCGGCCACCCGCTCGACCCCGGCATCACCATTCCGGGCAATGCCCGCGGCGTGGCGATCTCGCCCGACGGCACGGTCGAGGCCTATATCGGCACCGACACCGCGCCGACCCAGCTTGGCCAGTTGCAGCTTGCCCGCTTCGTCAACAAGTCGGGCCTGGAATCGATGGGCGACAATCTTTTCCTCGAAACCGCTGCCAGCGGTCCGGCCCAGGTCAATGTGCCCAATACCGACGGCACCGGCGACCTGCTGCAGAACTATCTGGAAATGGCCAATGTCAATTCGGTCACCGAAATCGCCGACCTGATCGCTGCCCAGCGCGCCTATGAAATGAACGCCCGTGTCATCTCTGGCGCCGACCAGATGATGCAGGCCACCAGCCAGCTTAGCTAAGGAGATTGACCATGAAATCGCTCCGCACCATCAGCCTGACCCTGGCCATGCTTCTGTCGTCCGGAATCGCTTCAGCCGCGCCGGTTCTGCGGGCCGAAATCACCGTCAGCGCACCCGTGGTCACCGTCGGCGACATGTTCGACGATGCCGGCGTGCTGGCCGAACAGCCCCTGTTCCGCTCGCCGCTTCCGGGCACCACCGGCAATGTCGACCTGGCCGCCGTCCGCTCCGCCACCGCCCGGATCGGCTTGACCCGGTTCGACGTCAACGGCCTTTCGCAGGTGCGGGTCTCCCGCGCCGCTTCGATCGTCGACCAGACCCTTCTGGCCGACCTCATTACCCAGGATTTGCGCCATCGCGGCATTCTGGGCGATGGCATGACGGCCGATATGCTGTTCGCCAACCCGCCAGAAACCATCACCGTGGCGGCCAGCGAAACTCCAGCCAAGCTGGAAAACCTGCGCTACCTGCCCGGCAACGGCACCTTCTCGGCCCGGTTCTCGCTGGCCGGCCAGCCCCAGCCGCTGGACCTCAACGGCTCCATCGAAATCAGCATCGAGGCCCCGCATCTTGCCGCCGGCCTGCCCGCCGGCACCGTGCTGCGCCCCGACCATATCGTCATGCGCCCATTGCCGATCCAGCAGGCCGACGCCCAGGGCATTGCCTCGCTCGACCAGCTCGTGGGCATGGCGCTCAACCGCCAGAGCCGCGACGGTATGCTGTTGCGCGTCAGCGATGTCAGCACCCCGCTCTCAATCTCCAAGAACGATCTGGTCACCATCTATTATCGCAAGGGCCTGATGACCCTGACCGTCAAGGGCCAGGCCATCACCGGCGCTGCAAAGGGTGCGCCGCTGCAGGTTCTCAACCTGGTTTCCAAACGGGTCATCAGCGCCACGGCCATCGCTCCGGGGGCCGTGGAAGTCTCCACCAGCCCCGTCACTCTTGCCGGCCTCTAATTACGGGACAGATGAAAATGAACATCGCCAAGATCGCCACCATCCTGACCCTGACCGCAGCCCTGGGCGCCTGCAACACCATGGACCGCCTCGCCAGCGTCGGCCAGGCCCCCGTGCTGACCGCCATTGCCGACCCGACCACAACGGCAGGCTACCAGCCGGTGCGCATGCCCATGCCCGAGCCGATTGCCGATACCTATCAGGCCAACTCGCTCTACCGCACCTCGGCCAAGGGGTTCTTCAAGGACGAACGCGCACACCGGGTGGGTGACATCCTGACCGTGGTCGTTACCATCGACGACACCGCCCGGATCAACAACAACACCCAGCGTTCGCGCAATTCCACCAACAGCGCCGGCATGGGCGGCCTGTTCGGCGCAGCGTTCTCCAACGCCACCGGCGCGGCCGAACTCAATGTCGACCCGCAGGCCGCTATCGATTTCACCTCGGGCATCAAGGACGCAGGCAACGGTTCGGTCAATCGCAGCGAGGCGCTGGAAACTTCGGTCGCCGCTGTCGTCACCCAGGTTCTGCCCAATGGCAATCTTGTCATCGAAGGGCGCCAGGAAGTGCGTGTGAATTTCGAGGTGCGCGACCTGATCGTGGCCGGCATTGTCCGTCCCTCCGATATTCAGGCCAACAACACCATTCCCTCGACCAAGATCGCCGAAGCCCGCATCTCCTATGGCGGGCGCGGCCAGATCACCGACGTGCAGCAGCCCCGCTACGGCCAGCAGGCCATGGATGCGATCCTGCCCTTCTAAGAAAGTTTCGGTGGCGCAATCCCCATCGCGCCGCCGTTTTCCCCCGGCCAGTCCAGAATGGAGTGGCACGGCCCCAAGCGCAGAAGGCGCCGGGCCTTTTCCTGAGGGCTCCTGCTTCCCCCAAGCACGGAGCCCAATCCCCACGAGGCGCAGCTTCCCCGGCTGCGCCTCACTCTTTTTCATGCTCCGATCCATCCCTATGTGAGCCGCTAGGTTACACGGGGAAAGAGCAGATGAACTGGGCAACGGGCATCGCAGTCGGAATTGCCATTGGTGCCGGGATCGGCGTGGCCACGGACAACATCGCCTTGGGCGTCGGCATGGGGATCGCGATCGGCGTCGCACTGGGCACCACCGGCGCCAATCGCTCCGACAAGGACCCACCCGACAGCAAGCCTTGATCCGCCCGGAGAGCTGTGGAACACATCTGCCATCCCACCTCCGGAGCCCGCCATGTCCTTCCAAAAACTCGATGAACTCGGTCGCAAGCTCGAGTCGCTCGAACACGCCTTGTCCATTCTCGGTGCCGATGAAGCCACCCATATGGCGGTCGGTGGCGGCGAGAAGCGGGCCGAAGCCATGGCCAATCTTGCCGGAATGTACCACGCCCAGGCCACTGCGCCCCAGATCGCCGACTGGATCGACACCGCCAAAAACGAAGACCTCTCCGACACGCAGAAGGCCGCACTGGGCGAGTTCGAACGGTCCTATGTCAACGCCACATGCCTGCCGACCGAATTTGTCGAGCGGCGCACCGCCGCAACCATGCGGTCCGAACAACTCTGGCGGGATCTGCGCGCCAAGGGCGATTGGGACAGCTTCCTGCCGGCCCTCGAAGGTGTCATTGCGCTGGTGCGCGAGGAGGCGGCCTTGCGCTCGGCCGCAACAGGCCTGGCGCCCTATGATGCGCTTATGGACCAATACGATCCGGGCAATCGCACCGCCCAGATCGACACGGTCTTTGCCGATCTGAAGACCTTTCTCAAGGACTTCGTGCCCCACGCCCTCTCGGTTCAGGAGCAACGCCTCAGCCAGCGCCCGCGCAAACCGCTCAATGCGCCCTACCCGATCGAGAAGCAGCGCGAATTGGGCTTGGCGGCCATGCGCGCCGCCGGTTTCGACTTCACCCACGGCTCTCTTGCTGTCTCGCACCACCCCTTCTGCGGCGGCGTGCCGACCGATGTTCGCATGACCACGCGCTATCGCACCGACGAATTCCTCTCTTCGCTCATGGGCGTGCTGCATGAAACCGGCCACGCCCTTTACGAGCAGGGCCTGCCCAAGGATTGGTCGCATTGGCCGCTGGGCAAGGCGCGCGGCATGGGCATGCATGAAAGCCAGAGCCTGTTCGTGGAAATGCAGCTCGCCCGCAGCCCCGAATTCTGGGAATTCATGCTGCCGCTGGTGCATCAGCACTTGGGCGACACCGCGATTCCCGGCTGGGAGATCGCCGATGTTCTCAATGAGGTCAACTTCGTCGAACGTGGCTATATCCGGGTCGATGCCGACGAGGTGACCTACCCGCTCCACGTCATCCTGCGCTACGAACTGGAGCAGGATCTGGTGTCTGGCAAGCTCGAGGCCAGCCAGATTCCCGAGGCCTGGGACACCAAGATGATCGAATATCTCGGCATTTCGACCATCAACGATCCCAAGGACGGCCCGATGCAGGATGTGCACTGGCCCGGCGGCGCCTTCGGCTATTTCCCCAGCTATACGCTGGGTGCCATGATCGCCGCGCAATTGTCGGCTGCCATGGAAAAAGACCTGCCTGACATGCGCGAGCAGATCCGCAAGGGCCAGTTCGGTGAAATCAATCAATGGCGCGCCGACAAGGTCTGGACCGAGGCCTCGCGCTACTCGACGCCTGAGCTGATTACCCGCGCCACCGGTGAACCGCTCAATGCGGACTACTTCAAGGCCCATCTCAAGCAGCGCTACGGCGGGTAGTATTCCGCTATCAAATTCAGACACTTACACGAGGCGGCGGAATCAATTTCCGCCGCCTCCTTGATGAACGCTATCTGAACCCTTGCTTCAGTGAGTGTTCCAAATCATTCCCCTAGAACAGTCTCCATCAACGACGCGGTCGGAGGGACCGCAGCCCCAACCCAAGGAGACGACCAATGATCCGCAAGCTTCTCATCACCACCCTGGCCGCCACTGTCATCGCCGGTGCCGCCGCCCCCGCCATGGCCAACAGCCTGATCATCGAGCAGTACGGTTTCGGCAATGCCGTCGGCGGAGGCCAGGCTGGCTGGAACAACACCTTCGGCGCCTATCAGAACGGCAAGTGGAACACCGGCATTTCTAACCAGAACGGCGGCAACAACACCTCAGCCATCGGCCAGGACGGCAACAACAACTACGGCGATGTCTGGCAGGATGGCTGGAACAATCAGGGCGGCGTCGGACAATTCGGCGACAACCACAACGCGATCCTGACCCAGGACGGCAATGGCAACACCGCCGCCGGCGTGCAGGTGGGCAATGGCTGCAATGCCAATATGGTCCAGCACGGCTCCAACAATGTCAGCGCCTTCGTTCAGGTCTGCCCGTAACCCGAACGCGCCGGGACCGGCCAAGGCCGGTCCCTCCCCATTCTAAGAGGAGGACAACATGGTTCACTCCACGCTTCGCATCGGCCTTCTGGCCTTCGGCGCTCTGGCCTTGGCTGGCGCTGCCGCCCACGCCACCAGCAATGACGCCGACCTCAATTGTGGCATTTCCACCCAGACCGAACGCGGTCTGCTGGCTATTGAAGGCATTGTCGAAAGCCCCACGGCGCTCAGCGGCGAATACCGTTTCGCACTCCAAAGTCAGGGCGCTGGCGGCACCAGCAATATCAGCCAGGGCGGACGATTCTCCGTAGCACCCGGCACCCCGGTCTCGCTCGGCAAGGTGATGGTCAATGCCGGGGCATCCATCGATGTCGACTTCACCATCTCCGCCGATGGCAAGCGGCTCGATTGTTCCGCACCACTGCTCACCCATACCTGAACGCATACCCCATCCTTCCCCACTGCCCCGCTTCGGCGGGGCGTTTTTTTTGCCCGGTCCCATTGGCTGAACGGTGTCTGAACGGCCCGCTCCGAACCGGTTCAGGACCGCAGAACTATGGTCAACTCAAGCGCTGGGAAGACCAGCAGCAAGGGAACGCAAACACAGTTTTTGGAGAACACAGATGACCACCCGCTTCACCCGCACCATCGCTGCCACCCTCACCGCCGCCATGCTCGGCCTTACGGCAGCACCCGTCATGGCCGGCGGCCAGATCGCCATCGGCTTTGCCCCCTCCGACCCCGATCAGGCCCAGGCCCTGGGCATGGGGCTGCAGATGTTCTCGCTGATGCAGGGCCTGTCGGCCAGCGGCGCCAATGGCTACCAGAACGGCTCGGGCAATTCGGCGGGGTTCAACCAGAACGGTTCGGGCAATCATGGCCTGATCTGGCAGGAAGGCGATGGACACAACGGCACCATCAATCAGAACGGTAACAACAATAGTTGCGGCCTGTTCCAGTTTGGCGAAGCCACCAACGCGCAATGCCTGCAGAACGGCGACAATCAGAGCGGGATCACCACCGTCATCGGCTTTTGATCCAGCGGCAATCCACCACCCATGGCGGGGTCTTCGGGCCCCGCTTTTGCTTTTCCCTGTCCTTGTCGAACAATCTGCGAGAAAATTTGTCGAAGCCTTCCGCCACCACTCGTCGGCTTTTCAGACAGGCCTTGGGGCCTGCGGCAAAAACAGGAGAGAAAGATGCGTGTAGTCGTTTTCGTCAAAGCCACTGCGGACAGTGAAAACAGCGTCATGCCCACCACCGAATTGCTCGAGGCCATGGGCAAGTACAATGAGGAACTGATCAATGCCGGCATCATGCTGGGCGGCGACGGTCTCAAGGCGACCAAATATGCCAAGCGCGTGCATTTTTCCGGCTCGGACCGCTCGGTGATCGACGGGCCGTTTGCCGAAACCAAGGAAATTGTCGCCGGTTACTGGATCTGGGAAGTGCGTGACATGGACGAGGCCGTGGCATGGGTCAAGCGCTGCCCCAACCCCATGTTCACCGAAAGCGACATCGACATCCGCCCGGTCTTCGAAATGTCCGATTTCGCCAGCGAGATGACACCTGAGATACAGGCCATTCACGATCGCAATGCGGAACGCACACCCGGGAGCTGAATGGCGAAAGCCACGATAGACAAAGCCCGCATCGCTGCGGGCTTTTTCAGTTCAGCTCCCGGACTACTCGTCGCGATAGACCTTTTCGCGACGCTCATGCAGTTCCTGGGCTTCCAGGCTCAGCGTCGCGGTCGGGCGGGCATCGAGCCGCGCCAGGCCGATCGGATCGCCGGTTTCCTCGCAATAGCCGTAGGTCCCATCGTCAATGCGCTTGAGCGCGGCATCGATCTTGGAAATCAGCTTGCGCTGGCGATCGCGGGTCCGCAATTCCAGCGAGCGATCACTTTCCGAACTGGCGCGATCTGCCATGTCCGGATGGTTCTGGCTTTCCTCCTGGAGGTTTTCGAGAGTCAGGCGGCTTTCGCGCAAGATCTCATCCTTCCAGGCGTGCAGCTTGTTCCTGAAATATTCCCGCTGACGCGGGTTCATGAACGGCTCGTCCTCGCTGGGTCGATAATCCGTAAGTTCAACCGAAGACATCAGCAGACTCAACCTCCAATGCGCCCTTGGCGGCCTATATATGCGCGTCGCCGTTCCCCCGCAAGCACACAAGTTACCACTCGTTAACGCAAGAAACTGCGGCGCGTCAGGCGCATAGCGCAAAATCGGCTACAACTTGATGACGGATAGTCAAATCGTGACCCGATCAAATCTGGGGATATCGCCCCAGCTTGGCCAGTTCCACCAGAACCCGCAATTCGATATCGTCGAGAACCCGATCCAGCTCAGGCTCCACCCGTTCGCGCAGCGTGCGCAATTGCGTCACCATGGTGTCGAGGCGCTCCGGCGCCACTCTGCCGATCAGCAGGTCCGCCTTCATGTCCTCGAGCAGGTCGAGCAGCCTTGTGCCCTTCCTGACGGCCTTGCGGCGGCTTTCGGAAAAGTCGCCATTGGCCTGCAGGGCCAGAATCGCATCGATCCCGGTGGTCGAGGTGGATGGTGCAGTCGCATTGACCCGCTGCGGCCCCTGCTCGCCGGCCGGCACAAAGGCAGGACCATTGCCCGCCTTGCCCGTCGATGACCGGCCGGCAACATTGCCACTGCGATTAGTTGCGTCGATGCGCAAAAGGCCTGACTCACTTGGCGTGTCGAATATCGGCAAAATCTGCCCACTCGGGTTAACAGACCCTTAATGGGCTCGGCAAGAATTGCTCGGTCACAGCATGAACCTCAGCCATAGCCCGGGCAAAATCCTTCAAAATCAATCCATTAGAGCACTGCCAATAATCTGGCACGGTTCTGGCATTTACCTACCCGACGGTCGCCCCATTGGGATGGAGCGACATCAATCGGGGATACGAGACCATGCGCCTGATCCGCACCATTGCCGCAGCCACGCTAAGCCTTGCGCTGACCCTGTCGCCAATGGCGTCCGCGCAAGCAGCGCCGGCCCGCATCAAGGATATCGTGGATATGGAAGGCGTCCGCGAGAACCAGCTGGTCGGCTACGGACTTGTGGTGGGCCTGAACGGCACTGGCGACAGCCTCAACAACTCCCCCTTCACCAAGCAGTCGCTGCAATCCATGCTCGAACGGCTGGGCGTCAACACCCAGGGCGAGAACGTCCGCACGGCAAATGTTGCCGCCGTCATGGTCACCGCCAATCTACCGCCCTTCTCCACCCAGGGCTCGCGCATGGATGTTTCGGTCGCCGCCCTGGGCGATGCCGACAGCCTGCAGGGCGGCACACTGCTGGTAACGCCGCTGCTGGGCGCCGATGGTGAAGTCTATGCCATCGCCCAGGGCCCGGTGCTGATCAACGGCTTCAGTGCCCAGGGCGACGCGGCCAGTGTCATCTCCGGCGTTCCAACCACGGGCCGGATTTCCTCGGGCGCCCTGATCGAACGCGAGATTGACTTTCACCTGGGCTCTCAGCACACGCTGCGGCTGGCCTTGCGCAATCCCGACCTGACCACCGCCCGCCGCATCGCCCTGGCCGTCAACGACTTCATCGGTGCGCCCACGGCTGTGCCGGAAGACCCGGCCACAGTGCGCCTCACCCTGCCCCGCAATTTCAACGGCAATATTGTCGACCTGCTCACCGATATCGAGCAGTTGATCGTCCAGACGGACCAGACCGCCAAGATCGTCATCGACGAGAATTCCGGCATCATCGTCATGGGTAAGGATGTGCGCGTGTCCAGCGTGGCCGTAGCCCAGTCCAACCTCACAGTCACCATTGCCGAAAACCCCGAAGTGGTGCAGCCCAATCCGCTGACGCTCGGAGAAACCGCGGTCGAACCCAACACCAATCTCAACGTCAATCAGTCCGACACCGCCCTGCAGGTCGTCAATGAATCGGTGACCCTGCAGCAACTTGTCGATGGCCTGAACGCCCTGGGCATCTCGCCGCGCGATCTCATCGCCATTCTCCAGGCCATCAAGGCCACCGGCGCCCTGCAGGCCGAAATCGAGGTGCTGTGATGAACACGATCAATGAAACCGGCTCCACCATCACCCCGGTCCAGATGCAGCGCATGCGCGCCCAGGCCGAGGAACTCGAGGGCGTCTTTCTCAACATGCTGACCAAGGAAATGTTCGCCACTGTCAAAAGCGACGAGAATTTCGGCGGCGGCGGCTTTGGCGAGGAAACCTGGCGCTCCATGCAGGCCGAGCAGCTTGCCAATTCCATTGCCAGCAGCGGCGGCGTCGGCATTGCCGATGATCTGATGAGCCAGATGATTGCCGCGCAGGAAGCGGCCAATGCCAGCCGCGCTGCCAATAGCTACAACAACAATGTCCCCAGTGCCGGAGTGTACGGAAAATGACCGCAGCCGCCCGCCTTGCCGCCCTTGACGCCCTGCCGGCCGAAGATCTGTGCCACCATGCCGAACAAGCCCTCGCGGCCCTCGTCGATGTCATGAACCAGGAAACCACCCTGCTGCGCGCCGGCCATCTCCGGCAGGCCGGGCAATTGACGCCGGACAAGACTCGCCTGGCGCAGGACTATGTCGGCTTTGCCCGCTCCATTCAGCGCCAGGCCGCGCGCCTCAATGCCGAAGCCCCCAAAGCCATGGAGCGGCTCCGTGCCGGCCATGAAAGCCTGGCCACCCAGATGGCGGAAAACCTGCGTGTGCTGGCAACCGCCAGGACGGTGACCGAAGATGTACTCACGGACGTGGCGCGCATGGTCGGCCAGCAGAACCGCGCCAGGACCTACGGGACTGCCGGCACGGTTGCCACCGACCCCAATGCATCGGCCAAGGGAATCGCGGTCAATCGCGCCCTTTAGCCGGTGGCAATTGACTAAAATGCGCAACGCGATGGTTACGTGAGGATAAGAGCAGCAACTTAGTGTTTCCGCGAATAGGTGTATTCGGGGGACAAGGTTATGGTTGCGAACCTTACCGTCGAGCCCGTCTCTCCGGGCTCTGCCAATCTAAGTGAATATCGCTATCGCCCGGCCATGGGTGAGCGCACCTTGCTGCAGGACAGCACCCAGAAATCACCCACCAGCGCCAAGCCGGGCGACAGGGAAGGCAAGCTGCCCTTCGGGCGGCCCGAGCAGAAGCATGAGCACCCGGCAGAACCGGAGCGCAATCGCACCGCCGATTTCGCCGCCGCCGTCATTGCCGGGGCCCTGCCCCCGACCCCGCAATCCATGGAAGAGCTGATCCGCCGCATTGGCACTGCTGAAATCCCGTTGGAGGCCCAGGCACGGCTCCGGGATCTGCTCGCCTAAGTTAACGCTTTCCTATTTCCCGCCCACCATGGCGAGACACAGAAGCCCCGGATCCCGGGGCTTTTCTGCGTTCGGATCGATAAATTCAAAACGAGTATTTGCCCAAACTTTCGGCATCCACTTAACCCTTCTTTAGAGCCTGACGGACCACATTCGGCCTGCCTCAGGAGAGGCGTCTTAGTTTGCGTAATCCTAGAAAAGGACCCGCCAAAATGGCCGATATTTCTCTCTCCAAAGCCGTCCGCTCGAACCTGCTGTCCCTCAAGGGCACTGCCGATATGATGGCTGCAACCCAGAACCGCCTTGCGACCGGTAACAAGGTCAACTCGGCTCTGGACAATCCCTCCAGCTGGTTCACCGCCAAGGGCCTCACCAACCGCGCAAGCGATCTGGGTGCTCTGATGGACTCCATGGCCAATGGCGTTAAGACGCTTGAAGCCGCGGACAATGGCCTGTCGGCCATGACCAAGACCCTGGAATCGATGCAGTCGACCCTGCGTCAGGCCCGTCAGGACAAGTCCTTCCAGACCGCCTCCTACGAAATCGACACCTCGATCGCCGCCTCCGCCGATATCACCATCTCCGGCGGTGCCGTGTCTGGCGATGTCGTCATCAATGCCGACAAGACTGAAAAGACCGCGACCCCGGTCGGTTTGGTCGATGGCAAGGTCGCTCTTGCCGACAACGGCAAGCAGTTCACCGTCAGCGACGGCACCACTGCGACCGCCGACATCACCCTGGCAACCGGTGACACGCTCGAGACGATCGCCGAGAAGATCAATACCGCTACCGCTACAGCCAAGAACGGTATCACCGCCGCCGTAAAGGACGGCAAGCTGGTGCTAACCAGCCTGGATGCCGACGCAATCACCGTTGCTCAGGGAACGACAACCGGCGGCGCGACCGTCATGGGCTTCGGCGCCGACGCCCAGGTCGCCAAGACGGCCGACGAGATGGTCACCTCGATCAACAACCATGCCGACCTCAAGGGCAAGGTTCGCGCCTCCAACGACAATGGCAAGCTGCGCCTGGAAAACCAGAGCACCCAGAAGCTGGAAGTCGAGGGCGCCGTTGACGGCGGCAAGCTGACAGGCGGTTCGACCAACAAGGCCGATATCGCCGGCAACTCGGTTCGTGCCGGTCTGGCCGATCAGTTCAATGAACTGCGCGACCAACTCGACAAGCTCGCCGATGACGCTTCGTTCAACGGTATCAACCTGCTGCGTGGCGACAAGCTGTCGATCACCTTCAACGAAACCGGCACCTCCTCGATCGATATTCAGACCGCAGACGGCGACACTATTAACTCCGCGAATCTTGGCGTTTCCACGACTATGGAAGCCCAGGACCTTGATAGCGATACCAATATCGACGCAGAACTCGGCAAGCTGAAAAGCGCCCTGAACGAGGTGCGCTCGCAGGCTTCGACTTTCGGTTCGAATCTTTCGATCGTGGAAAACCGTCAGACCTTCACCGACTCGATGATCAACACCCTCGAGGCTGGCGCCGGCAACCTGACCCTGGCCGACATGAACACGGAAGCTGCGAACCTGCTGGCTCTGCAGACCCGTCAGTCCCTGTCGCAGAACTCGCTCTCGCTGGCGAGCCAGGCAGACCAGTCGATTCTCCAGCTCATCCGTTAATCGGACCGAGTTCGCATCACAAGAATCGAAAGGGCGGGTCGCAAGACCCGCCCTTTTTGCGTTCAAAAACACCTGAAACGCCTGAACCGTATGGTTTACGAGAGGTCAATCAGCATGGTTAACGCGCCATTAAGAAAAGGCGGTTAATTCTTTGTGCAAGGGGCCGGGACGGCCTGAGGCAAGGATTGTATTCAATGGCGGATATCTCACTTTCAAAGGCTGTTAGGGCCAACCTTCTCTCCCTCAAAGGCACCGCCGACATGATGGCGACGACGCAGAATCGTCTCGCCACCGGCAACAAGGTCAACTCGGCTCTGGATAATCCCTCCAACTGGTTCACCGCCAAGGGCCTTAGCAACCGCGCAAGCGACCTGGGGGCCCTGATCGACTCCATGGCCAACGGCATCCAGACGCTCGAAGCCGCGGACAATGGCCTGTCGGCCATGACCAAGACCCTGGAATCGATGCAGTCGACCCTGCGTCAGGCCCGTCAGGACAAGTCCTTCCAGACCGCCTCCTACGAAATCGACACCTCGATCGCCGCCTCCGCCGATATCACCATCTCCGGTGGCGCCGTGGTTGGTGACGTCGTCATCAATGCCGACAAGACTGAAAAGACCGCGACCCCGGTCGGTTTGGTCGATGGCAAGGTCGCTCTTGCCGACAACGGCAAGCAGTTCACCGTCAGCGACGGCACCACTGCGACCGCCGACATCACCCTGGCAACCGGTGACACGCTCGAGACGATCGCCGAGAAGATCAATACCGCTACCGCTACAGCCAAGAACGGTATCACCGCCGCCGTCAAGGACGGCAAGCTGGTGCTAACCAGCCTGGATGCCGACGCAATCACCGTTGCTCAGGGAACGACAACCGGCGGCGCGACCGTCATGGGCTTCGGCGCCGACGCCCAGGTCGCCAAGACGGCCGACGAGATGGTCACCTCGATCAACAATCATGCCGACCTCAAGGGCAAGGTTCGCGCCTCCAACGACAATGGCAAGCTGCGCCTGGAAAACCAGAGCACCCAGAAGCTGGAAGTCGAAGGTGCCGTCGCAGGTGGCAAGCTGACAGGCGGTTCGACCAACAAGGCCGAGATCGCCGGCAACTCGGTTCGTGCCGGCCTCACCAACCAGTTCAATGAACTGCGCGACCAGCTCGACAAGCTCTCCGACGACGCCTCGTTCAATGGCATCAACCTGCTGCGTGGCGACAAGCTCACCATCACCTTCAACGAAACCGGCACCTCCTCGATCGACATCCAGACCAAGGAAGGTGATACGATCAACGCCTCCAACCTTGGCGTACCGACCCAGTTGCAGGAGAAGCAGCTCGACAGCGACGTCACGATCGACGGACTGCTGACCGATGTTAAGGCCGCCTTGGACGAAGTGCGTTCGCAGGCCTCGACCTTCGGCTCGAACCTCTCGATCGTGCAGAACCGCAAGTCGTTCACCGAGGCGATGATCAATACGCTGGAAACCGGTGCCGGCAATCTGACCCTGGCCGATATGAATACCGAAGCGGCGAACCTTCTGGCCCTTCAGACCCGCCAGCAGCTCTCGCAGAATTCGCTGTCGCTGGCCAGCCAGGCCGACCAGTCGATCCTGCAGCTCCTGCAGTAAATCGCTTACCAAGCGCACTTTAAGAAGGCGGGCCCCAAGCCCGCCTTCGTTGTTTTTGCCGCAATCTGGGGCTAGACAGTTCAGGTATTCCCCGAGTCCGCGGAGATTGGTCTCATGGCCCTGAAGGTCGAACTGAAGCCTGGCGAGAAATTGCTGGTGGGCAATTGCATCATCACCAATTCAGACCAGCGCACGCGCCTGTTTATCGACGGCAATGCGCCTATCCTGCGCGAGAAGGACATCCTGACTTCCGAGACGGCCAATACGCCAGCCAAGCGCATCTATCTGGCGGTGCAGCTGATGTATATTGAGGAAAACTCCGAGCGGGCGACCGAAACCTACAACGAGATGTCCAGAGACTTTGTGGCCGCAGTGCCCAGTTCTCTACCCATAATCGACCAAATCAATAACGAGATATTAACCGGGTCTCTGTACAAAGCTCTCAAGGCCTCTCAAAGGCTAATTGAATACGAACAGGACCTGCTCAAACATGCATCAGCACGGCGCCCAGGCGTACCAACAGACGGCGAAAGTCGTTGAAAATCCCCGCCAGCGTGAATCAGCTCTGCTTATGAAGGCCGCAGCAGGCCTGCAGAAGGTCAAGGATGAATGGGACATCTCGACCACCGAGGAACTCCGCTCAGCTCTGACCTTCAACCGCAAGCTTTGGACCATCTTCATGTCGGCCGTCACTCAGGATGACAGCCCTCTGCCCCCGGAAATTCGCCAGAACATCGCAAATCTGGGCATGTTCGTAATGAATCAGACCCGCGAGATTCTCTATGAGGGTGTGCCCGAGGCCGAGCAGTTGACCGTTTTGGTTCAGCTCAACCGACAGATTGCGGCGGGCCTGCGCGGCATGTAAGCCACTGGACCGTTTATCAGAGAAAAGCCCCGCAGCGATGCGGGGCTTTTCGTTTGTCGGACGATTGCAGCAGCCACAGACCGGGGCGGAGCGCCACCGTGGCGCTAGAGATAGTTGACCAGGCTCAGCTTGCTGACCATCGAGGTCATCTGATAGCTCGCGGTGAGGCGGGTCTGCAGCGCCAGGATCTCCATGGCTACATCCTCCTTGCTGACCGTCTCAACATCGCTGAGCAGGTTCTCCAGCTGCGCGGTGTAATTGGTGTGCCGCTCACCGGCCGCCTGCAAGGCGGCGCGGGCTACTCCCAGCTCCATGGTGATCAGCTCGATCGATCCGCGTTCCGAGTTGCGCCCTTCCGACAACTCAAGCTGCTGCCGGCGCGCCATCGCGTCGAACCGGGCCTTGGCCGGGTTCAAATCAGCCGAATTGGGATCGCTCGCATTGGTGATTTCCGGATAGGTCTCGACCGTCATTGCCGCCATCGAGCGGATCATGCGCAGATAGCCGCTTTCATTGGCCTGCATGCCATAGGCAACCCGCCCCGAATCCTCGACTGCCGCCGTCACCGACTGGCGCGGATTGCCTTCCGCCGCCGTCGCCGCTTCGGACACTGAGCGGATCATGGCCTTTTCAAAGTTCTCGGCAGAGGCCGCTTCATCCGCGCCAATGGTGAACTGTCCCGGCCCGGCGCGCCCGGTCACCGCCGTCAGCGTCACCTGACGCATCTTGCCGCCTGGCTCGGTCAGGGTCACGGTGACGCTGTCGCCTGCTATCAGCGCAAAAGTGTCGTCAAAGGCGACAGACATCGCGGCCGGATCGCCAGGCGTGTGGGTCGCCGTCAAAGCGCCCGCATTGTTGACATTGGATGTCACGGCCGAAATCTGGAACCCATGCGCTGAGGACACCGGAATATTCTCGGTCAGCGTCACGGTTTCGGTGGCGCGCGCCGCAGTCAGGCGGCCCATACCGATTGCCGAAACCGCAGCAGTCTCGCCGCTATACCACATCACCGTGTCGGTCTTGGTGGCCACCCGCAGGCTGGTCGAGGTGTAGGGATCCGCACCCTCGACCCGTAGCACCGGTTCACCGGCCGCGTTAAAGAAGTTCTGCCCCGCCGCATAAGTCGAGGCGGCCTTCAGTTCGCCCTCCGCAGTCTTCTTCAGCGCCGCCTTGAGGGCGTTGTCGAAATTAGTGGCTGTGGTGATGGTCGCAGTGGCCGGGTCGTTCCCGATGACAAACTCGCCGGTGGCGCCTGTTGCATTAGCCGCACTCACCGCCTTGAGCGTGATCTGTGTCTCGGTGCCATCGGGCAAGGTAAACCCGAGGGTCACGCTATCCCCCGCCGCGACGGTGCCAGGATCGCCGGGAAAGGTGAAGTCGACATTGGCAGGCGATGCTGCAAAGTCCGACGCAATGCCGATATTGGCGCCGATGGCCGACACCGTCGAGAGCTTGTAGCCGAACGGATGATTTCCGTCTTCGGCCAGCGAAACCTTCACCGGATCGGTTTGCAGGGCCGGTGCGGCGGGATTGATCGAAGTTCCGAGCCGTCCCAGTCCCGCAGAACCAAGATCGGCCATTTGCCTCTCGGTCACCACGGTCTTGTACCCGGCCCGTCCACCCGCGCCTTCGAGCAACTCGGTTGTGGTCGGCAGGGGCGCCTTGTCAGTCGTCGATCCGCCGAACAGATAGCGCCCGGCAATGTCGGAATTGAGCAGCGTGACCATTTCGTCCAGCCGCGCCTTGGACAGACCCGAAATGGTGGCCATGTTGATATTGTTCGAGCCGTATTGCCCTTGCACTGCCGAGTTGCGAGCTTCGCCCTCAATGGCGTCCAGCCGCGTCAGCGCATTGTCGTAAAAACTCATGCGCAGATCGACCTGCTCGATGCTGGCATTGTAGCCCGCCATCGTGGTCAGGCGCGAGCGCACCGAAAGCGACACCGGCAGATCGCGGCCCATTTCCGAAAGCGTCTGCGCCTTGACGCCGGTGCCAAGCTGCATCTGCAACTGCGCGAACTTGTCCTGCATCTTGGAGATGATGGAGAAGCCCGTGGTGAGCGGATACATGGACTTGTTGACGATCATGTCAGGCTACTCCCTCAGGTCGAGGCAAACAGGGTGTCGAGCAGTTCCTTGACCACCGAAACCACGCGGGCATTGGCGGCATAGGCACTTTGCAGTTCAGTCAGGCGCGCCATCTCCTCATCGAGATTGACGCCATATTCGCTCTCCATCTGGGTGGTGATGGTGTCGAGCGTGAGTTGCCGGTTGCTCTGCGCCCTGAGCGCCGAGCCGATGGTGGTGCCCTGATAGTTCAGCACCTGCTCGATCAACTGCTCGACCGTGCCGTTGAGCTGGTGCCGCCCGGCATTGGCTGCCGGGGTACTGCCTGAGACAAAGCTCATCGAGCCAAGCTGGTTCAGGATGTATTCGGGCCGTGAGGCGTCGCCCAGTGTCTGGTCGATATCGAATTGCACCAGCAGACGATTGTCTGAAATCACGGCTGGATTGACCGAAATGCGCGAGGCAAAGCCAACGATTTGCGGCGGGTCGGTATCCAAATTGTCGGTAAATGCCGAATTGCCCTGGTCCACGAACAGCGCCATGGCCAGTTCACCCTGCTGTGTGCCGGTGGCCGTGCCACGCGTGGTCAGCGCCGTCACATCCCGCCTGCCACCCGCGCCATCGTCCAGAACCCGCAAGACGCCGGCGCTGGGGCTGGTGATCGCCAGGCCCGGCAGTTCGGTTTGCAGCGCTGCTGCAACTGCAGGCGCGTTCGGCGGATCGCCGAAATCCACCGAGATGACGCGCTGGCCGCTGGCATCGACAAAGTCTTCGCCATTGGAGCTGTTGACGATGCGAACGCGCTGCGCAGACCCGTTGACGCTATAATTCAGCAGGATGTCGTTGCCGGGCTTGAGGTGTGAGATATCGGCCGAAAGCCCCGTCGCGCCGGCGCCGTCATCAGCGGCTGTGCCTGGCGTGGTGATCGTGGAAAAGATCGCAGCCATGCCAGCCGCAATTTCGTCGAGCTGGTTCTGTGCCTCGACGAGAATCTTGTCGCGCAGATTGACCAGCCCCGCCAGTTCACCACCCTGCAACACGCCCTGCTGCACCAGATCAATCGTCAGCCCCGACGGCGTGGTCAGCGTCAGCTTGCCCACCTTGCTCTGCGAGCTGTCGACATTGGTCTGGGAAGTCGCCGACAGCGCCCCGGCCGTGGTAAATTTGAAAGTCGAAAAGCCGTTGTCGAGCAGGCCGACGCCGGACCGCGTCATCAAGGCAACCGTGCCATCGGCGCGATACTCGGCCTGCACGTCGATGACTTCCGCCACAGAAGCGACCAGCCGGTCGCGTTGGTCATAGAGCTGGGCGCGCGCGGTATCGGTCATGCCCAGATCGAGCATGCGGTTGTTCACCTCATTGAGGGAGATGAGCATGGCGTTGACCTCGGACACATCGTTGGAGATGCGTGTCTCGGTCTCTTGACGGAGCTGCTGGATGGAAGTGGACAGCGAATTGAGCTGCCGCGCCATGGCCTGTGCTTCAGCCACCACATTGGCGCGGGTCGAATAGTCGTCCGGGCTGGTGGCCAGGGCCTGCAGCGAGTTCCGGAACGAGCCGAACATGGTATCGAGCGAACCGGCATCGCCCGGCTTGCCCAGATAGCCCTGCAGTTTGCTCAGGTAGTTGCCGGTGACGTTGGACATCGATGTGTCCGACACCTGGCGATTGTAATAGGTCTGCAGGCTTTGGTTGAATGCACGTTCGACCCCGGCGGTGCGGGCATAGGTGCTGTTGATCGACGAATGGTCGACGATATTCAGCGACTGCCGATGATATCCGGGCGTGCCGGAATTGGCGATGTTGCGGCTCAGGATCGAGATTGAATCCTGGCTGGTCCGCAGACCCGAAACGGCATTTGAAAGCGAAGAAACCAGACCCATGCAACCGGCCCTCAAGCTGGACTGGGGTCCGGGACACCCTGCCCCGGACCCTTACTCAATTTCCGCCCTAGCGGATCATGTTCAGGGCTTCCTGCAACATCTCGTCGGCAGTCGAGACGATGCGGGTGCCGGCCGAATAAGCCTGCTGGGTGATGATCAGCTTGGTGAATTCGTCAGAAATATCGGTATTGGACGCCTCAAGCGCCCCACCGATGACGCCGGAACCGGACAGGTCGAAAATCGGTTCGCCCGATTCCGAGGTTGCCGCGTAGACGCCGCCATCGAGACGCTTGAGCGAGTTGACCCCATTGAACTGGGCCGTCACCACCTGCGCCATTTCGATGCGCTCACCATTGGAGTAGGTGGCGACCACTCGTCCAGAGTCGGTGATGGCCACCGAGAGGAATTCACCGGCCCCATAACCGTTCTGGTTCAGCGTGGAAACGGTCACAGTGCCGTTAACGTCGGCGAACTGGGAAACACCATTGGTTTCGTGCTGCAGCACCACATCGCCGATCAGCACGCCATTGACGCGCAGATTGCTGATAGTGGCCTGCGGCACGCTGTTGGCCAGCGAACCATTGCTGTTGAACTTATACTCTTGGCCAATATTGGTCCAGGCCGTTGACCCACCGACAGCCTTGCTGTCGGAGAGGTAGAACATGTTCCACTTGTCCGCTCCACCCGCCGCGGCGCTGTCCACTTTGGCCCAGCGCACCTGTACGTTTACTGGCGCGCCATTGCTGGCATAGACGGTAATCGCGCCGCCGGAGATCGAATTGGCCACGAAATCATCGGCATCATCTGCCGTGATGGTGTTGACCGTTCCCAATGCAGGAGCGGAAGAGGCCTGAGGCTCCGTCAGGCCAAGCGTGGTCGCAAGGGCAGGCGTCGTTCCGCTGATCGAGAAAGAGGCGTGATAGTCGCTGCCCAGCGAAACAGCGAACTGATTGCTGCCATTCAGGCCCACTGTTGCAGACGCCGCAGCGCCGCCACCAAAGTCGCGCAGCCCCGCCTGCATCTCGTCCAGCACGTTCTGTACAGTCTTCGGCGCATCCAGATTTATTGCAACACCCCCACCTGTCGGCGGTGTCGCGCCGGTGTAGTAGCGGAACCGTACCGGAGCGCCGTTGACGGTGACCGTCATTTCCTGCCCGTCGGCAAAAACGCTTGTGGCGACGTTCGCACCGGCGCCGGCACCCAGATCGGCTGTGCCATTGGCAGCCGCAGTCGTGGCTGTGGCACCAAAATTCTGCGCACCCAGCAACTCGCTGTTATAGACCGTCGCGTTGTAGCTCGCCGTCTTGGGAAGTTGCGGCAGGTTGGACTGGTAGTTGATCGTTGTGGTCACATTGGCCGGCAAGAAGGCATTCGAAAGCTTGATAACCTCGGGCACCGAGCCCGAGATATTTCCCGTTGCCGGATCGATCGGCAGTCCCTTGAGGTAATAGCCCGCGCCATTGACCAAGAGGCCATCCTTGTCGATTTCGAAGTCGCCGCGACGGGTGAAATAGTTCGAGCCAGCAAACACCGAATTGCCGTCCGACTGACCAACCTTGGGCTCCACGACGAAGAAACCGCCCGAGTTCAGCGCGATATAGGTTTCGTTTGAGCTGGTCTGGATATCGCCCTGGATATTGTTGGTGGCACGCGACTGCGCCAGCACCGCACCCGGCACCTGCGAACGCAGCGGGGCATCGGGGATGAGGTCGACAAAACTTGTCTCCATCCGCTTGTAGCCAGTGGTCTGCGAATTGGCGATGTTGCCCGAAATGTTCTCCAGTGCATGCGACTGTGCCCGCAGGCCGGTCACCGCACTGGAAAGAGCCCCATAGATACCCATCTGTAACTCCGTAATCCCCATTGCGCCGCACGGCGCGCTCGCAAGCATCAATGCAAACCCGGTGCCAACCGGGGCAACCGTTGAATCTGCTGACTTTTTTCAGGCTCAGGGGACGGATCTTGGCGACAAGGCGGCAAATGAGTCCGAGCCGGCGGCAGTTTTTGCCGGTTGCTTGAGATCGCCGCTGGCTTGCGTTAAACGCAACCCATGCAGTTTGGCCGCTACCGGCCATCGGAGCGTCTGACTATGCTGTTTTCCAGCGTCGATGAGTTTGTGAAGGCCCCGCGACGCGCGGTGACCGTGTTCGGCATGGCCGGCGTGGGCAAGACGCGGCTGTCCAATATGCTGCGCGCCAATCACTGGTTCCATTACTCGGCCGACTATCGCATCGGCACGCGCTATATGGGCGAGTTCATCGTCGACAATTTCAAGCGTGAAGCCATGAAAGTGCCGTTCCTGGCCCAGCTTCTGCGCACGGACTCGATTTATATCTCGTCCAATATCACCTTCAACAATCTCGACCCGCTCTCGACCTATCTGGGCACGCCGGGCAATGTCGACCAGGGTGGCCTGCCGCTGGCTGAATACCAGCGCCGCCAGGAGCAGCATCGCGTGGCCGAGATCGCTGCGTTGTGCGACGTGCCCTATTTCATCGATCGCGCCAAGGCGCTCTACGGCTATGATGATTTCATCGCCGATACCGGCGGTTCGCTGATCGAGGTCGTTGACCCGACCAACCCTGAAGACCCCGTCATCAAGACCCTCGCCGAGCACACGGCGCTAATCCACATCCGCGGCACCGACAAGGACGCGACCGAACTGGTCAAGCGCTTCAAGAAGTCGCCCAAGCCGATGTATTATCGCCCCGAATTTCTCGTCGAGAAATGGGCAGAGTACAAGCTGATCAACGGCATACTGAGCGATGACGATGTCGATCCGGCCGGTTTCGGTGCCTGGGGCTTCGAAGCCCTGCTGCATGATCGCCTGCCCCGCTATGAAGCGCTGGCCGACAATTTCGGCTATGTCGTCGAGGCCTCCGATCTTGCCACCGCGCGCGATGGTGATGAATTTGTCGATCTGATTGCTGCCGCCATCGAGAAGCGAATGCGCTAGCGCGCGGCTCCCCCTGGGAAGTCGTGCGCCAGCCTGAATCGTTTTCTCATTGCAACTCGCCAAGAGGCTGACATGCCTATCAGAATTCCCGACGACCTGCCGGCTCGCAAGACACTCGAAGAAGAGGGCGTCAATGTCATGGATTCCAGCCGCGCCGCGCGGCAGGACATCCGCCCGCTCGAATTTGGCCTGCTCAACCTGATGCCCAACAAGGAGCGGACCGAAACCCAGTTCACCCGGCTGATCGGCGCCACCCCGCTGCAGATCAATCTGAGCCTGGTGCGGGTGACCGATCACCAGTCCAAGAACACCCCGGAAGACTACCTCAACACCTTCTACCAGACCTGGGAAGAGGTGAAGGAGCGCAAGTTCGACGGCTTCATCGTCACCGGCGCGCCCATCGCCAACATGCCCTTCGAGGAGGTGCGCTACTGGCCCGAAATGCTCGAGATCATGGAGTGGACGCGCACCAATGTGCACCACACCATGTTCATTTGCTGGGGTGCCCAGGCGGCCCTGCACCATTTCCATGGCGCCCGCCGCTACCGCATGGACAAGAAGGCCTTCGGGGTGTTCCGCCACAAGGTGACCGGCCCCCGCTCACCCTTCCTGCGCGGCATGTCAGACAGCCCGATGATCCCGGTCTCGCGCTATAACGACATCGACCGCAACAGCTTGGGCGACGAGCTCGAAGTGCTGATCGACAACGATCAGATTGGCCTCTGCATGTTGGGAGACCGCAATCAGCGGGCCGTCTATTTCCTGAACCATCTCGAATATGACAACCGCTCGCTGGCCGATGAATATGAGCGGGACATTGCCGCCGGTCTTGACACTCCACCGCCGGAGAACCTCTTCCCCAATGGCGACACCAGCGCCGTTCCGGAAAACCGCTGGCGCAGTCACGCCCATCTCCTGTTCCAGAACTGGATCAACGAGATCTATCAGACCACGCCCTTCGAGCTGGACAAGATCGGCAAGTAGAAAAGGGCCCCGCGGGGCCCTTCTCCATATTCGTCCTTCCTGGCAGATCAGACCGCGATCTTGCCGCCGCCCTGCTTGGTGACCACCACGACTGCGGGACGCACCGGCATGTCGTCGCGGAAATCGGGCCAGCGGGTTGACGGATCCTCGTAGAATGACGGGCGGGCATGGCCTTCCCAGTCCTCGCCACCATCGCCGGGATGCTGAATGGCCAGGAACAGCGACTCGCCATCATCGGTGAACACCGGGCCACACATTTCTGCACCCACCGGAACGCGGTAGAACAGGCGCGACGTACCACGGGCAGCGCCCTCGGTATCCACGGCCCACAAGCCATCGGTCCGGCCGGTATCGGTGGGGTTGTTGCCGTCCGTCGACACCCAGAGACGCCCGTCGGAGTCGACGGCCGCATTGTCCGGCATGCCGAACCAGCCATTTTCGGTGGTGTCGGTGGAGAACGTCGCCCCGACCTCGGCGATCGAAGGATCGCCACACTTGAGCAGGATCTCCCAGGTGCCCGAGGTGGCAGCGAAATCACCATCGGCTTCGGCGATCTCGATGATATGCCCGAAAGCGTTGGCTGCACGCGGATTGGCTGCGTTGACGTTTTCTTCCGTACGGCGGGAATTATTGGTCAGCATCACATAGACCTTGCCATTGGTGGCATTGGGCTGGATGTCTTCCGGACGGTCCATCTTGGTGGCGCCAAGCAGGTCGGCGGCACGGCGGGTTTCGATCACGATGTCGGCCTGACTCTCAAAGCCGTTTTCTGCCGTCAGCGGACCTTCGCCATGCACCAGCGGCATCCATTCCATGGAACCGTCTTCATCGAAGCGAGCCACGTAGAGCGTACCTTCATCGAGCAGGTCCATATTCGCAGCGCGATCATCGGCATTATAGGTGCCGGCGGTCACGAACTTATAGACATAGTCGAAACGCTCGTCGTCGCCGGAGTACAGCACGACCTGGCCATTCGGTGCGACGATGGATTCAGCACCCTCATGCTTGAAGCGGCCCATTGCGGTGCGCTTCTTGGGCACGGAATTGGGATCCATCGGGTCCACTTCGACGATATAGCCGAAGCGGTTCATTTCGTTGGGTTCCTTGGAGACGTCGAAACGGTCGTGGAAATTGTGCCACTGGTACCAGCCACCCGGCGCACCGAGGCGGGCATAGTTTTCCGCTTCGGCATGATCGGCGGGGAGTTCGCCGGAGAAATAGCCGTGGAAGTTTTCCTCAGCCATCAGATAGGTGCCCCAGGGGGTCACGCCGCCAGCACAATTGTTCAATGTGCCCAGGGCCTTGGTGCCAGTCTCGTCGACACTGGTCTTGAGGCGATCATGGCCGGCAGCGGGACCAGTGATGAGGGTTTCCGTCGTGCCGGTGATGCGCCGGTTGTACTGGCTGTCGGCCACCCGGCGCCAGACACCGTCGACCTTTTCGATCTCGATGATGGATCCGCCATGCGCGGCGATCTCGATATTCACCTGCTCTTCGCTGAGGTCGCCCTGCACGGCAGCCCCATCCACGACCTGTACCAGGCCTGGGAACATGAGGTGAGGATTGGTATATTCGTGATTGACGACCAGCAGGCCATGCTCGTCGGACCCGTCGAGCGGAATATAGCCCACATAGTCGTTGTTGTAGCCAAACTGACCGGCCTGCGCATCGGCTGTCTGGTTATTCGGATCGAACTCCGGAGCGCCCGAGACAACCGGGTCGCCCCAGCGGATCAGCACCTGGGCATCATATCCTTCAGCAACATGGTGGTCGGCGTCGACGCCGGCGGTCACCTCGGGGAAGGAAAAGACCGAACCACCTTCCTGCGCTTCGGCGCGCGGGGCACTCAAAAGAGCGGCCGGCCCGACAGTGGCGGCAATGGCCGACACGGCCAGGGAACCCTGCAGAAACCCGCGACGCGAAAACCGCGCGGCAATAACCTCGCCCATTGTGCGGTTGGCGGAATGATTGGTCGGATCGAACTCGGCGGATTCAAGACCCTGGGTGGGAAAAGTCGGTTTCTCGTTCATCTTTGCTCCTCACAGCAAAACGGGCCCTGTTCGGGCCGGGGCACGCCTCGATGGATAAGCCAGCCGCTTGACGGATCGGACACATCTGCATGACGGTTGGATGACACCCGCAGGTCCTTGTATTCGCCGCGTCAGGCCCTACCTTGCCAGTACACGGGGACATGTTCTTTGCCGCAGCCGCCGACCACCATTACCGACGAACTGGGCATTGCCCTGTCCAATCTGGCCGATACCGCGACAGGCGTCTTGACGCCCACCTTGCGGCTGGGGGTGACCGGTCTCAGCCGTGCCGGAAAGACCATCTTCATCACCGCTTTGGTGCACAATCTGCTGACCCAAGGCCGCTTGCCCGGTTTCGCCCCGCTGGCCGATGGCCGCTTCATCGGGGCGCGGCTGGCTGAATATCCCGATGCGACCATTCCACGCTTTGCCTATGAGCAGCATCTTGCAGCGCTCTCGGCCAATCCTCCGGTCTGGCCGGAAAGCACCCGGCGCATTTCCCAGCTTCGCCTGGTGCTGAAATTCCAGTCCGCCAAATGGTGGGCTGGCATGACCGGTCCGGCCATGCTCAACCTCGATATTGTGGATTACCCCGGTGAGTGGCTCCTCGACCTGCCCTTGCTCGGCCTCAGTTTTGCCGAATGGAGCACAGAAGCGCTCGAGCGGGCCCGTCAACCGGGTCACACGGATGAAGCCGCCGAGTTCCTCGCCGCACTGGACCAGACCGACATATCCGAAGAAGCAAACGACCCGGACGCCGAGCGCCTGGCCAGCGCCTTCACCACCTATCTACGTCGCAGCCGCGAGCATGGCGCGCTCTCCACCCTCCCACCCGGACGCTTCCTGCTTCCAGGGGATCTGGAAGGTTCACCAGCCCTGACCTTTGCGCCCCTGCCGCGCACCTCGGGCGCAACGGCCCGTGGCAGCCTTTACGCCATGCTGGAGAACCGCTACGAGGCCTATAAGGCCCAGGTGGTGCGGCCCTTCTTTCGCGATCACTTCGCGCGGCTCGACCGGCAGGTGGTGCTGGTCGATACCCTGCGCGCGCTCAATACCGGCCCGGCGGCCGTCAACGATCTGGAGACGGCACTGACCTCCGTGCTCGCCTGTTTCCGCCAGGGCGAGGCCAACCCGATCCTGCGCCCCTTCTCGCGCCGCATTGACCGCATCCTGTTTGCGGCGACCAAGGCCGATCATGTGCATCACACCAGCCACGACCGGCTGGAAGCCATTCTCAATCGCCTGGTTGCCAATGCCCGCAAGCGCGCCAGTTTTGCCGGGGCAGAGACGAAGTCCATCGCCATGGCCGGCATTCGCTCCACCAGCGAAGGCACCATCCGCGAAGGCGGCGACACCTTGCCCACGCTTGTCGGCACCCCGCTCAATGGGGAAATCCTCGACGGCACCACCTATGACGGCAGGACCGAAATCGCCCTGTTTCCCGGTGACTTGCCGGCACGACCGGATTCACTTTTTGAGAATGGCAGTCCCGTCGCCCTCAATTTCCTGCGCTTTACGCCGCCTCAAAAACTGGAACGCAACGCCTCTGGCGATATTGTGCTGCCCCATATCCGGCTCGACCGGGCGCTCGACTATCTCATCGGAGACTGGATGGCATGAAGCGACCCGTAGCCCATACCGTCACCAAGGACGAAACCACTGCCGAACGCACGCGCGTGCCCCGCGCCTTCACGCCCGACCGCGCCGAGATCGTCGAAGTCGCTTTCGCGCCCGAAACAGAAGCCGAGCTTGTTGCACCGCCCCCTCGCCGAATGGGGTGGCTGGGCCGACTGGCCTGGACCACGGGCGTCATCCTGGCGTCGTCCGGATTGGCGCTCGCCGCCGATCAGCTGATCCGCGATCTCTTTGCGCGGCACGAATGGCTTGGCTGGGCGGGTCTTGGCATCCTCGGCGCCTTCCTTGTGGCGGTTGTCGCCCTGATCACTCGCGAAATGGCTGCCCTGCGACGTCTGTCCGTCCTCGACGCGCTGCGTGCTGAGGCCGCCCGCGCGCATGCCGACAACGACCGCAAGCGGGCCGGCTCGGTGCTCGATCATCTCAACGGCGTCTATGCCACCCGGCCCGACCTCGCGCGCGCCCGGCAAAATCTCAACGATCAGGCCGGCGACCTATTCGATGGCACAGAAGTCATCGCCCTGGCCGAACGCAGCCTGATGGCCCCGCTCGATGCCCGCTCCCGTGCCCTCGTCGCCGCCTCCGCCCGCCGCGTCGCCTTGGTCACTGCCGTCTCGCCACGCGCGCTGATCGATGTCGCTTTTGTCATTTATGAGAGCATCCGCCTCGCCGGCGCCATTGCCGCGCTTTACGGCGCGCGCCCCGGCCTATTCGGCTTTTGGCGCCTGGCCGGTTCCATATTGGCTCATCTCGCCGTCACCGGGGGCCTCGTTCTCACCGATGGCGTGGTCGAACAACTCGTCGGCCAGGGCCTTGCCGCCAAGCTCTCGGCCCGGCTGGGCGAAGGCGTGGTCAACGGGCTGATGACCGTTCGCGTCGGCATCGCCGCCATGCGTGTCGTCCGCCCCCTGCCCTTCGAAACCCAGCCGCAGCCCACCGTGCGCGACTTCATTCCGGAATTGGTCAAGGTCACGACCGATGCGAGCAAGCCATCGGGTTGACCCGCATCATTCAAATCAATATATCATGATATATGGATACGAATGAAGCGATTGAGGCCTTCGCCGCCCTGTCTCACCCTGGGCGCATTGCCATTTTCAGATTGCTCGTCGCCGCCGGGCCCGATGGGGTGCCCGCGGGGCGCATCGGCGAGCAACTGGGCCAGAAGCAAAATACGACCTCGGTGAATCTGTCGGTGCTGGATCGCGCTGGTCTCGTCAGCGGCGAGCGAGATGGCCGGCAGGTGATCTATAGGGCCAATTTCGCCGCTGTAGGCGGGCTCGTTGCCTATCTGCTCGAAGATTGCTGCGGTGGCCGCACCGAGGCCTGTACGCCGGTGGCGGCAATCCTGGCGCAAACCTCATCCCCCAGACCAGATCAGTGTGTTGAATGACCGATTTCGCCGAAACCATGCCTGCCCTTGCGGCAGACCAATTCATGCTGCCCGAAGCCGATCGCTTGCTGACGCCGAAACTGTCGACGCACAAGCCGCGCATCCTGATGCTGTATGGTTCTCTGCGCGAGCGATCCTATAGCCGCTTCGCGACCCAGGAAGCTGCCCGCATTCTCGAAGCCCTTGGTGCCGAAGTGCGCATCTTCCATGCCAACGGACTGCCCTTGCCCGACGACTCGACGGCCGATCACGCCAAGGTGCAGGAATTGCGCGCGCTCTCGCTCTGGTCCGAAGGACAGGTCTGGTGTTCCCCCGAGCGCCATGGCGCCATGACTGGCGTGATGAAATCCCAGATCGACTGGCTCCCGCTCAACTCCGGCTCGGTCCGCCCGACCCAGGGGCGTACCCTGGCCGTGATGCAGGTCAGCGGCGGCTCGCAGAGCTTCAATGCCGTCAACCAATTGCGTCAGCTCGGACGATGGATGCGGATGATCACAATTCCGAACCAGTCTTCGGTGCCCAAGGCCTTCCAGCAGTTCGACGCCGAGGGGCGCATGCTGCCTTCTTCCTTCTATGACCGCATCGTCGATGTGATGGAGGAGTTGATGAAATTCACCCTGCTCACCCGCGACCGCGCCGATTATCTGGTCGACCGCTATTCCGAGCGCGTTGAAAGTGCAGAGGCGCTCAGCAAGCGCGTGAACCTCAGCGCCGCGACCTAGTAGGTCCTGGCGCCCAACTGGTCAAAGGTCTGAAACGTTTCCACCTGCGGCCGCGCAAAGTGGTAGCCCTGGAACAGTTGGATGCCGAGGGCCCTGAGTACCGCGAGCTCCGCCTCGGTCTCTATCCCCTCCGCAAGAAGGGTGATGCCCAGCTCGGAGGCGATCGCCACAAGGCCACGGACAATGGCCTGCTTAACCGGACTGGAGTCGATGTCGCGCAACAGTTCCATGTCCAGCTTGATCAGATCGGTCTGAAAGTGTGCCAGCAGAGAGAGCCCGGCATAGCCGGCTCCGAAATCATCCAGCGCGGTGGTAAAACCCATGCGGCGATATTCGGACACGATGTTGCTGACATGCGCCACATCGCTCATGTGCTCGTTTTCGGTAAACTCGAACATCAGTCGACGCGGATCGAATTGCATCCGGCTGGCTGCATCCAGTGTGGCGCGGATGCAGGCCTTTGGTTCATAGACCGCATTGGGCATGAAATTGATGCTTAGCTTGGCGTCTCCCCGAGCAATGTGTCGACCGGCCAGTTCAATGGCCCTGACCCGACAGGCCTGGTCAAACGCATAGCGATTGGCCTCGGTAACGTGGCTCAACACCTGCAGGGCGCTCTGGCCACCCACGCCGCGCACGAGTGCCTCGTAACCCCAGATGCGCTGGGCCTGAACATCGACGATAGGCTGAAAAGCCATGGTAAAGGGAAGTGCAAACGCATTGGCGTCGGCATTGCGACAGCCAAAACAACCGGATTCAGACATTTTTTAAGTGCTCAGAAGATTTCAACAGTGACGTTACGCCAATATTGCCTTCCCAGCTCTTAAGGATCCCTGCCTGTGAAAGCGCTAATCCTTGGCCGCGCTCGGCGCCAAGGTGAGCTTCAATCCGTCCAGTTCATCCGAACACAGGATCTGGCAGGACAGGCGCGAGTTCGATTTCACATCGCCCACGCTGTCGAGCATGTCTTCTTCTTCCTCGCTCGGCGCACCAACGGCGTCGAGCCAGTCACTGTCGACATAGCAATGGCAGGTGGCGCAGCTCAGGGCCCCGCCGCATTCAGCCTTGATGTTGAGGCCCCAGTCGCGAATGACTTCCATCACCCGCCAGCCCTCGAGCCCTTCGAGCTCGTGAACTTCGCCTGCCTGGTCGGTAACATTGATCTTCATGGGGCGCTCCTCAACAGCGGGGCGTCCATACCCCTCAAAATGCCCCGCCGCAAGAGCGAGGCCGCTAGGCAATTCGGCTTGGAGCGTTTCCAGCAAAAGTGGCAACGGTTTTGCAGTTCGGAAACGCGACGGAACAAAGCCTCAGGCCACGCCTAGCTTCTTTTGCAGCTTGGTGGAGCTGGTGGTGTACTGGAACACCACGCGCTCGCCCGGCGAGACGACGGCCTTGGCTGCCTGCGCCATCAGCGCGGCCTCATGGAAACCGGAAAGGATCAGCTTGAGCTTGCCAGGGTAGTAGTTGATGTCGCCGATGGCGAAGATGCCGGGCACCGAGGTCTCGAACTTTTCGGTATCGACCACGATGGTGTTGTCGTTGAGTTCAAGGCCCCAATCGGCCACCGGACCAAGTTTCATGGTCAGGCCGAAGAACGGCAGCAACCGCGTAGCCGGGATCGACAGATCGCCCGCCGCGGTGGTCAGGTGAACATGGTTGATCATGCCATTCTCACCGTCGAGTTTGGCAATCTGTCCAAGCTGGAAATTCACCTTCCCGTCCGCCACCAGCTCACGCATCTTGTTGACCGAAGCCGGCGCCGCCTTGAAGGCATCGCGGCGGTGCACCAGGGTCAGCGTGCGCACGATGGGCGCCAGGTTCAGCGTCCAGTCCAGTGCCGAGTCGCCACCGCCCACAATCACCACGTCCTGGTCGCGGAAATCTTCCATCTTGCGGACAGCATAGAACACCGATTTGTTCTCGAATTCCTCGATTCCCGGCACGGGTGGGCGCTTGGGCTGGAACGAGCCGCCACCGGCCGCGATCACCACCACCTTGGTGAAAAAGGTCTCGTCCGCATCGGTCGTGAGCTTGAACGAGCCGTCTTCCAGTTTCTCGATGGAATTGACCATGCGCGAGAAATGGAACTCGGGCGAGAACGGCGCAATCTGCGCCATCAGATTGTCGGTCAATTGCTGCCCGGTCACCACCGGAAAGGCCGGAATGTCATAGATCGGCTTTTCGGGATAGAGCTCTGCGCACTGCCCGCCGGGCCGGTCCAGAATGTCGATGAAATGGCATTTGATGTCGAGCAGCCCGAGTTCGAAGGCCGCGAACAGCCCGCAGGGGCCCGCGCCAATGACAACGACATCGGTGGTGATTTCAGTGCTCATGCTTGTCTCAAGTCCATTCAGACCGGTACTGCGTCGCAGCCCCGGAATTTCGGTCCCATCGGGGCGCGCTGCCCCGCATTGCTCTCATGGGAACCGCCGCTGTCACCAGCGGCCCCGGCTTCTGCCTCAAAGGCGACTAATGCGCTCCACTTATCTCAGGAGACACGACGAAGGAAGGGGCGCGTGCCCATGGGCACTTCAGAAAGCCCCACTGGCTGGTAGAACAGCGCCATTTCCGGCAGGCGGTCTTCTTTAAGCGCCTCACGGGTCGGCTCATGGGTCACCACCAGCGCATTGAAGCCGCAGCGCCACATATGCGGAATCTGATCCTGCAAGACATCGCCTACAGCCCTGATTTCACCGGCGTAATTCAGTCGCTCTACCAGCAGGCGCGCCGTGGAATAGCCGCGACCATCGGTAAAGGCGGGAAAGCTGATGGCGATCGAGGCGAAGCGCGCCAGATCATCGGCGGCCTCTTCAATTGCGTCGCCAGGCGAGACCTTGAGCCCGAGCGGATGTGGATTGGCCAGATAGGCCTCCCGATTGGCCAGGAACTCGGCCATTGGCACATGAACATAGCGTGCCTCGGACGGATTGGCACCTTCGGCCCATTCCTTGAACGGGTCGGCAATAAAGGCCCCGTCTTTCCAGAGCGTGTGGCGTGTAGCGGCACTCATCGGGGAGGCAATGGCTCCGTTGAAATCGTAGTGGATGCCGCACTCCTTCTTGTTGAGGCCGCGCCACCGTCCGGCGCGCGGGTCCTCACCATCGGCAACCGCCGAAGTACAAGGCGCACAGCCAATGGACTTGTAGCCTTTGGCATAGAGCGGGTGCTCGGGCAAGCTGTGCGCCTGCCGATATTCGATGACATCGGCATCGGAGAAATAGGCCAGCGGATTGACCTTGATCCGGTCATCGCTGGTCAATTCAAAATGCGGCAACACCCCGCGCTCCGAGGTTTGATAGCGCTTCCGCCCAGTCACCCAGCCACCATATTGCTCGGTGATCGGCTCCAGTGGCTCGGTCTTGCGGATATGGCAGCACGAGTCCGGATCGGTCTCCCACAAATCGCCATTCGGGTCGAAACGCTTCACATCATCCGGGTTCGGGTGGATGGCATGCACATTGAGCAGGCCGAGCTGCTTCTTGAGCGTCTCGACATAGTCCAGCGTCTCGGGAAAGTGCTTGCCGGTTTCCAGGAAATACACCGGAAGCGACGGATCAACCTGCGCCACCATATGCAGTAGCACTGCCGAATCCGCGCCAAAGGACGAGACAATCGCCATGTCGCCCGGCAGCACCTCGGTGATGGCATAGCGCAGCACGCTGACGGCATCCATCTCATCGAACATGCCATTGAGCGCCAGAATACCCAGCGCCTTCAGCTTTTCATGCGCGGCCGGGGCAGCCGCCGGTGCGAGACTAGACTGTGCCATAAAGCGCCTCCTTGAACGGAGCCTCACCCAGGCGCCGATAGGCATCCAGAAACGGCTCATCCGCGCTGGTGCGGTTGGCAATGTAGAAATCCACCAGCTTCTCGATGGCGCCGGGTACTTGCTCGGCCTCAAAGCCGGGCCCGATGATCTTGCCCACTGAGGCGCCTTCCGTGGCGTCGCCACCCAGCGTGATCTGATAGAGCTCGCCGCCCTTCTTCTCGACGCCCAGAATACCGATATGGCCCACATGGTGATGCCCGCAGGCATTGATGCAGCCGGAGATCTTGATCTTGAGATCGCCGATCTCCTTTTGCCGCTCGGGCGCGGCAAACTTGTGCGATATCTCCTGCGCAATCGGGATCGAGCGGGCATTGGCCAGCGCGCAGAAGTCGAGGCCCGGGCAGCAGATCATGTCCGTGATCAGGTTGTTGTTGCCCTCAGCAAGACCATTGGCGACAAGCACGTCGAACACGGCTCGCAGATCGGCAACGGCGACATGGGGCAGAACCAGGTTCTGCTCGTGGGTCACCCGCAGCTCATCGAACGAGTATTTCTCGGCCAGATCCGCGACCACATCGATCTGCGTATCGGTCGCATCGCCAGGCGCGCCACCAACCGGCTTGAGCGAAATAGTTACGGACGCGTAGCCTGGCACCCGATGCGGATGCAGATTGTTGTCGAGCCAGCGGCCATAGGCCGGATCGATGATCGATTCATAGGCCACGTCCACCTTGTCACCCGAACGGTCGGCAAAGTCCGGCGGCGCGAAATAGGCAGTGATGCGGTCGAGCTCTTCCTGTGGCAGGGTCAGTACACCGCCGCGCACCTCGGCGAATTCGGCCTCAACCTGCCCCTTGATGCTCTCCAGACCCTCTTCGTGCACCAAAATCTTGATGCGGGCCTTGTACTTGTTGTCCCGGCGTCCATAGCGATTGTAAACGCGCATGATGGATTCAAGATAAGCCAGCAGATGCTCATTGGGCACGAAGCTGTTGATCAGCTTGGCCACCATGGGCGTACGCCCCAGCCCGCCGCCAACCCACACTTCCCAGCCGATCTCGCCGGCGGCGTTCACTGCGGCCTGCAAACCGATGTCATGGAAACGGATGGCCGCCCGGTCGTTCGGCGAACCGGTCATCGCTATCTTGAACTTGCGTGGCAGATACGAGAATTCCGGATGCAGGCTCGACCACTGACGGATGATCTCGGCCACCGGACGCGGATCGATAATCTCGTCTACGGCGGCACCGGCGAACTGGTCGGTAGTCACATTGCGAATGCAATTGCCTGAGGTCTGGATGGCGTGCATTTCCACGCTCGCCAGCTCGTCCAGGATCACCGGAATGTCCTTGAGCTTGGGCCAGTTGAACTGGATGTTCTGGCGCGTCGTGAAATGACCATAGCCACGATCATAGGTGCGCGCGATGTGGGCCAGCTTGCGCATCTGCCTGGACGACAGCGTGCCATAGGGCACGGCAATGCGCAGCATATAGGCGTGGAGCTGCAGATAGAGCCCGTTCATCAGCCGTAGCGGCCGGAACTGGTCCTCGGAAAGCTCGCCCGAAAGGCGGCGCTTCACCTGGTCTGCAAACTGTGCTGTGCGACCCGCTACGAAAGCGGCGTCGAATTCGTCATATCGATACATGCCCGTCTTCACCTAAGTGCTGGCGATCATACGCCTGCCCATTGAGAGTCAGGGGAGCGGTGGGGCCCGCCGCCCTAATGCGTTCACGCAGGCGCTTGGGCACGATGCGGCCCTCCACCTGCTCAACCTCTTCAGCTTCCACGCTGATCACCCGACCGGTCGCCTTGGTCGCCACGATCGCGCTGTCGAGTTCGGCCTTGTCCTCCTTGGAGAACAGGCGTGCTGCCTGCAGATCCTCGATCCAGTTGCCTTGCCCGTCGAGATAGACGGTCGCCCCCGAGATCAGTTCATTGCCCGTCAGGATGTCCATTGTTACGCTACCTTGAAACTGCTTGCGGCCGCATCGGCGGCATCCGCCCAATCGCCTTCAGCCACGGCCCGGCCGACGAGAATGACCGCCGGTCCATCGACAAAATCCACCGCGCCTGCCGCCAATTGCCCCAGCGTTGCCGCATAGAGCGTGCGGTTTGAGCGCCCGGCATTGACCACGATGCCCACCGGCAGGTCCGGCGCAGCCCCGAGTGACACCAGCCGCCCGGCAACTTCGGCTGCAATCGCCTTGCCCATATAAAGCGCCAATGTAAGACCGGACTGCGACAAGGCCGCCCAGTGGGCAAGGTCACCGTCATCGGCACCATGCGCCGTCGCCATCACGAAGCCACTCGACACCTTGCGTAGTGTTACCGGCGTCGCGCTGTCCGCCGCAGCGGCCAGGGCCGCACTAACACCCGGCACGATCTGATAGGCGATGCCCGCCTTGCGCAGCGCAGCGATTTCCTCACCGGCGCGCCCGAACACCATCGGGTCACCCGATTTGAGGCGGGCAACCTTCTTGCCCTCGCTGGCGAGACGAACGATTAGCGTATTGATCTGCGCTTGACTGAAAGAATGATGTCCCCGCGCCTTGCCGACGCAGATTTGCTCGGCGTCGCGGCGGCCCATCTCGACCACAGGCGCCGGCACGAGCTGGTCATGCACGATCACATCGGCTTGCTGCAATAGCCGCTGCGCGCGCAGCGTCAGCAAGTCTTCGGCGCCCGGCCCGGCGCCGATCAGCCACACTATGCCCTGCCCGCTCCTGTCAGCCGCATGGGCGGACAACAGCTTTTCGGCCTCGGCGATCCCGGCAATGGGACTGGAGGCCACAGCCTGTTCGACAGCAGGCGAGGACACCAGATCCTCATAGTAGCGCCGCCGCGCCGCCCCGTCATGAATCAGGCTCTCAACACGATGCCGCAAACCTCCGGCCAGACTCGCGATTTTCCCGACCCCCGGCGCCAGCAGCGCCTCGATCTGAGCCCGCACCAGCCGCGCCAGCACCGGCGCATTGCCTTCGGTGGAGATCGCCACGGTCAGCGGCGCCCGCTCAACGATGGACGGGGTGTAGAAGTCGCATTCGCCAGGCACGTCGACCACGTTGAGCGGAATGCCTAGTCGCCGCGCCTCCGCCTTGGCGAGCTCAGCATCCGCGCCCTCTTCGGCCACAAACACCAGCGCCGCCCCAGCAACATCTTCCGCGCGCAAAGCGCGTTCGAACACCGCGACGGGAAAGGCGGAGAAATCGGTTTCGATCTGGCGGGAATAAATCTCTATCGATGCGGTCGTCTTAGCAACCAACCGGACTTTGTTAAGGGCTTCGTCGGCGCCACCGACGATGATGACGCGCCTGCCCTTGACCTTGAAGCTCAACGGAAATGTGTTGAGAAGTCCCATAGTCGTCCTGTCTGATAGATGGGACAAAATAATCCAAAACGCGCGCTTGCAACAAGACGTTGAAAATCAATAGCTTTTATATTTCCCTGCGCTTGGCCGCCGTGGAAATCCAAGCGCGGCAGGCCATGCGAGCCGCCAAATGAATCCCTTCCGGCCCCAATGCACGAAAATTTTGCTCAAGCGTCGCGCTCAGCCCTGACGGCTTGGCACCTGCACCACGAGGCCGTCGATCTCGTCGCGCACCTTGATCTGGCACGAGAGGCGGCTGTTGTCCCGCACATCGAAGGCGAAATCGAGCATGTCTTCTTCCATGTTGGACGGGCCACCAACCACTTCTCGCCAGGCTTCATCGACGTAAACATGACATGTCGCGCAGGTGCAGGCACCGCCGCATTCCGCCACGATCCCCGGCACCGCGTTCACGATCGCGGTTTCCATCACTGTCGAACCATTTTCCCCTTCGGTTTCAATGCGTTCGCCATCGTTGGTAATATAGGTGATCTTGGTCATTAGGTGCCTGTAGAACGTCGATCAAAGGCCGAGCAGGCCCTCGAGATAATGTTTATCGATACCGAACATAGCCTTGACCGCCGCGATCCGGTCAAGCACCGACTGGCGGGAAGCTGCCTTGCCCTTTTGTGCAACGATCAGATTGTTCTTCGGTGTATGGGCGTCGGAGACAAACTCGAACACTTTGGTGCGATAGCCATGCGCCTCCAGCAGCAGCGCCCGCAGCCCGTCCGTTACCATCTCGGCCTGCTTTTCCATGAAGGTGCCATGGCGCAGCAGGAACTCGAGCCGGTCGTCGGCCACGCCGATGCTCATTTCGCGCCGAATCTGCTTGTGGCAGCACGGCGCCACGGCAATCAGCCCCGCCCCCGCCGCGATTCCCCGAAAGATCGCGTCATCGGTCGCCGTGTCGCAGGCATGCAGCGCAATCACCGCATCGGCGCCACTAGCGTCATAGTCTAGAATGGACCCTGACTCGAACCGCAGTCCGGCAAAGCCACTCTTCTGCGCCAGCGCATTGCCGGCCGACACCAGCGCCGCCCGCAATTCGACGCCAATGATCTCAGCGCTTCGCCCCTGCGCCTGCAGATGGTCATAAAGCGCAAAATCCAGATAGCCCTTGCCCGCGCCCATATCGAGGATCTTCGGATTCTCTGCCTTAAGCCCCTGAATCAGAGGAGCAAAAATTTCCACCATCTTGTTGATCTGGCGGAACTTGTCCTGCGCATCATTGCGCACCTGCCCGTCCTTGCCGGTAATCCCCAGCGCGTGCAGCCACACCGCAGAAGTGTCCGATAGCGGCCGGTTCTTGGCCCGGTCGTGACTGGCTTCGGGCGCCGCACGGCCGCTGGTTTCTGTTCGCTTCAGCCGCTGCTTGTCGCCCTGCCGTTCAAACTGCAGGTCAGATCCGGTCGCTTCCAGTCGGGCAGAGCGCCACTCGGCGGCGAGCCCGTGCTCAAGAAAACCCGCAGCCTCGTCCAGCGTCAGATTTTTGGTGATGTCGCGGGTCTTGTAGCGAAACACAAAGCTCAGCCGCTCGCCGGCCTTGATCGACACCTTGCGCGCCTCCACCGATTTGAGCCCGGCTTCCGCGCCATGATAGCCGCCGCATTTGAGCCGGATCAGCGAGCCGTCCACAAAGGCATCGCGCAATGCCGCAACGAATTCGGCGATACGGTCCGGCGCGTTCAATGCCGTTCCTTGGTGGTCAGGAAATCGATCTTGGGCCAGTCCTGCTTGGCCCGGTCCGCCCACCAGGCATTCTGCGCCAGGAATACCGGCGCGCCATTGCGATCTTCCACCATGTTGGTCTTCTGGGCGGCGATGAAGCGCTTGAGTTCCTCGGCGTCTTCACACTCGACCCAGCGCGCCACTTCAAAGCCCAGGCTCTCAAAGGTGATCGGCACCCCATATTCCTTGGCCACCCGTGCCGAAAGCACTTCGAGCTGCAATTGACCGACCACGCCCACGATCCAGTCGGCGCCCATCATCCGGCGGAAGACCTGGGTCACCCCCTCCTCCGCAAGGTCGTTCAGCGCCTTCGACATCTGCTTGGTCTTCATCGCATCGGTGAGGCGGACGCGGCGGATGATTTCCGGTGCGAAGTTGGGAATGCCCGTGACATTGATATTGGCGCCCTCGGTCAGCGTATCGCCCACCGACAGGGTCCCGTGGTTGGGAATGCCGACAATGTCTCCTGCAACAGCCTCTTCAGCCAATTCTCGATTGCTGCCGAAAAAGAACATCGGATTGGACACGGCCATATCCTTGCCCGAGCGGACATTTTTGAGGCGCATGCCGCGCTCGAACTTGCCCGAGCACAACCGAACAAAGGCAATGCGGTCGCGGTGATTGGCGTCCATATTCGCCTGCACCTTGAACACGAATCCGCTCACCTTTTTATCCGAAGGCGGAATGGGCGCCGGCAAAGCTGGCTGCGGCCGCGGCTCCGGACCCCAATCCCCCAGCGTACGCAGCAATTCGGCAACCGATACGCCCTTGAGCGCCGAGCCGAACAGCACCGGGCTCAGATGTCCTTCATGGAAGGTCTTGAGATCGAATCCCGGCAACATTGCCTGCGCCATTTCCAGTGTCTCAAGCGCACTCATGAACACCGGATTGTCGATCAGTTCCTCGACCTCAAGAAGATCTTCAAGCGCCTCGTACTCGGCCAGGATCTTGCCCTGTGGATTGAGCACGCGCTTCTCGACCAGGTCGATATAGCCGCCGAAATCCACGCCCTGCCCGATCGGCCACAATACCGGCGTCAGGTCGAGCGCCAGCTTGCCCTGGATTTCGTCGATCAGTTCGAGCGGGCTGAGCCCCTCGCGGTCCACCTTGTTGATGAAGGTGATGATCGGAATGTCGCGCAGCCGGCACACTTCGAACAGCTTCAGCGTCTGGCTTTCAATGCCCTTGGCCGCATCGATCACCATGATCGCGGCGTCCACCGCTGTCAGCGTGCGATAAGTATCCTCAGAAAAGTCCGAGTGGCCCGGCGTGTCGAGCAGGTTCAGCGTCAGCCCGTCAAATTCAAACGTCATCACCGATGAGGTGATGGAGATGCCGCGCTGCTGCTCCATTTCCATCCAGTCCGAACGGGTCGAACGCGCCCCGGCCTTGCCGCGCACCATGCCGGCCGACTGGATCGCCCCGGCAGCCGCCAGCAGGCGCTCGGTCAGCGTGGTCTTGCCCGCGTCCGGGTGCGAAATGATCGCAAAGGTCCGGCGGGTCTGGAACGGTTCAAGATTGGTCCGAGGCGCAGCCTCGATGGCAAGGGACTGTGTCGACATGGGAACTTTTGGGCATGGGGTGCCGGACAATCGGCACGCGCGTCATAGTGGCCTGCTCTATAGAGAATGGCCGTTGCCCGGTCAAATGACGGGGCTGGGAGGCCGTTGCGGCGACTTTCCGGGTTCATCGCGCAAGACCAAAAAACCGTCGGGACCAGGGGCACGGCGACGCATGCCGCTATCCCTGCCCATTAAGCCGGTATTAAGCATAATCGTCGACGATAAGCTTAGACGCAGGAGGTATTTATGCGCACACTCATGGTGGCTTCAGCCGCATTGCTATTGGCATCGCCAGCGCTCGCTGCGGATAAATTCCTTCCTTACCAACCCGAGCCCTATTACCCAATGTCAAATGGCGGCTGGGGCGGCCAGTATCTCGGCGCCACTCTTGGCGGGCAACGCACGCGTATCGACGTCCCCAGCGAAGGGACCTTCGAAGACAATGGCTTCATCGGCGGCCTGTTCGCAGGCTACAATGTCCATCAGGAAAACCTGGTCTATGGCGCCGAAGCGGATGCTGAATGGTCTAGTTATGACCAGTCGGTGGCCTGCGGTACGCGCGCTGCCTGGACTTGCCGGGGCTATGTGAATTTCCAGGGCTCACTGCGCGCCCGGCTTGGTGTCGCAACCGACAGCTTCCTTGTCTACGGGACTGCCGGGCTTGCCGCAGCCCATGCCGGCGGTTCGACCACCAGCCCGACCAATGTCAGCTATCACGACTCTTCTATCCGCTTCGGCTGGACCGTCGGCGCCGGTGCGGAACTTGCCTTCAATGAAAATTGGTTCGGTCGTGCAGAATACCGTTACACGGATCTGGGGGTGCGCGACATGACCTTCGATGTCGTTCATTCCGACGTAAAGGTCACCTCTCACGCCCTGCGAGCCGGTATCGGCTATCGCTTCTGATTGGAATTGCGGGGGTGCGCCCCCGCTTCTGCCCAGCTATGCGTGCCGGTCAGTCTTCCGGGCTGTTGGCCAGCATCCGCGCGATAAAGTCGCGCACTTCCTCCACCGCCATGCCCAGATCGTCGATCTGTTCGGCACGGAGCGGGCGGCCACCCTTGAGATCCTTTTCAAGGCGCTGCGCCAGATCGGCAACGCTCCAGGCACCGACACCGGCGGACGCCCCTTTTATCGAATGCAGGTTGATGGCGAGATCGTCATAAGCCGTGGCGAGCTTGAGGCGTCCGAAATAGGTGGACAGCGTCGTATCGAACAGGCGCAGCACTTCCAGTTCGAGATTTTCATCCCCCAGGCACTGCTTGGCCAGATGCACCAGATCGACGGGCCGTATCGGCCGATGCTGGGATTGAGGAAGCGCTTCCTCGACAATCGCTCTTTGCGCCATTCTGGCTACTCCTGACTACACCGGCAGGCGCCATGGCCCCTGCCTTGTGCACAAGCCTAAGGCCCAGGGCGTGAACAGGGGCTTAAGCCACATCTTCGCCTTTGTTTGGCCGTCCAGTCCTTAACGTTTCCCACCCAAAAATTAACCTTTGGGTAAGAAACCGTTCGGTTTGCATAAAATTGAATGTATGAATGAGCTTTGAACCAGCGCGCGGCGGTGAGGGTTCGTGGGGACGATGCGGGGCATTTGCATCGAATTGTTCCGGTTTGGCGACCGGCCCGGAAAGGGCCATTATGCCATGACGACTCCTATTGTCCGCCGTGATGCTGTTGTGCCGACGCGAGAGTTGTAAAGAGTATGGCGAAAAATCCGACACCCCAGAACGATCCGGCCGCATTGGCCTTCTCGGCCGTCGAGGATGCCCTGAAGGACTCCGTGTTCAATCTGGATCCGCCGGCCCAGCCCGCTCAGGAAAAAAAGCCCGAAAAGAAGCCCGACCCGGCGCGCTCCGAGCGCCTGCGCGCCGCCGACCGCATTGCCCAGCAGGCCGGGACCGTGGCCAATGACGACCGCGTCTCCGCCTCCAAGCTTCTCTACAACCTGCAGAGCCGGTCCTCGGCCACCCCGACCTGGCTGGCCCTGCTGCTATCGGTGCTCTGGATCGCCGCTGTTGCGACCGTCGCCTGGCTGCGCTTCGGCACGCAGATGCTCGATTTCGGCACCTTTGCCAGCACCATAGAATTTGTCGCCACCCTGGCCATCATGGTCGTGCCTGTTCTGGGCTTTTTTGCCGTGGCGACCCTGTTCCGCCGCGCCGCCGATCTGCGAAACGCCGCCTCCTCCATTACCCAGGCGGCCATTCGCCTGGCAGAACCGGAGGTGACCGCTGCCGACAAGGTCGCCTCGGTCGGTCAGGCCGTGCGCCGCGAAGTCAACGCGCTTGGCGATGGCCTGGAGCGCGCCCTGTCGCGCGCCGGCGAGCTTGAAGTGATGATCCACAATGAGGTCACCGCGCTCGAACGCACCTATTCGGATAATGAGTCGCGCATGCGTGCGCTCATCGCCGAACTGGCCAGCCAGCGCGAAAGCGTTTTGACCAATACCGAGCGGGTCCGCGAAGCCATTACCGAGAGCCACACCGGCCTCGTCTTCGACCTCGACATGATCAGCCAGCGCATCGCCGGCACCATCGTGGACAGCGGCGGCAATCTCACCCGCGCGCTCGAGACCGCGGGCAACACGCTGACCACCGGCTTCTCCGAACGTGCCGACGGCTTTGTTGCCCTGGTCGATAACCGCACGTCCGACTTCCTCGGCGCTCTCGACGAAAGCACTGGACGCCTGTCGCTCGGCTTCGAAGACAATGCAGCTGCCATCGGCAAGTCACTTGACGAACGGGCCGCCGAGATCAATGCCGGCATTGAAAGCCGCATCAGCAAGCTCAGCCAGGCGCTGGACCAACATGCCGACAGCATTGCGCTGGCCATGGATTCGCGCACCCAGCAACTCGAGGAACGCACCCAGGCCCTGACAGGCACATTCGAGGACCGGACCCGCGCCATCGCCGGCCTGATCGAAACGGGCACCGGCAACCTCTCGACGGCTCTGGACGAGCGCACCGCTGCACTCTCCAACCTCCTGACCGATGGCGGCACGTCGCTGCTCGATCAGCTCCGCACCCGCGGCGAGGAAGTCAGCGAGGCCCTGGCTTCGATTGGTGCCCGCGTCTCCGGCGACATCAGCGGCCGCGCCACCGAGGCCGAGCTGCTCCTGGCCACTCTCACCCGCCAGCTCGATGAATCGGTGTCGATCCAGCTCAACGCGCTCGATAGCCGCCTGCAATCGGCCATCATCGAGATCAATGGCGCCTTGGACGACACCTCCGAGCGCGCGCGCGAAACCCTGTCCACGGCGGGCCAGGATTCGCTCAGCCTGTTCGACACGCGCCTGACCGAAATCACCGGCCTGCTCGACGAAAAGCTCCACGCCCTCGACAATGTCATCGGCGACAAGGGCGAGAGCCTGGTGCAGCGCCTTGACCAGCAGGGCGTCAATTTCGCCGCTCGCGCCAACGTTCTGGAAATGGCGCTCAACGAGGAATCGGGTCGTTTCAACGACATCGTCGCCGATCGCACCCGCGAAATGAGCGAAGTGATCGGCGCCAAGACCAAGGCCATCACCGAGACGTTGACCAACCGCACCCAGGAAATCTCTGACAGCCTGGACGGCCACGCCGAGATTCTCACCGAAGCGCTCGACAGCCGCACCGGCAAGCTCGACGAAATGCTCTCGACCCGCACCATCGAGGTCAGCGACGCCATCATTGCGCGCACTGGCGAGCTCGAGCAGACCCTGGTCAGCCGCAGCGCCGAGGTCAACGAGGCCATCCGCCTGCGCTCCCAGGAACTGGGCGAGACACTCTCGACCGGCACCCAGGCCTTCGACAGGGCCATTGCTGGCCGCACCCAGCGCATGGCCGACACCCTTTCGGGGCAGACCGAACGCTTCGAGACCACGCTCAACCAGACCACCCAGATCCTGAGCGAAACCATCTCCGAGCGCACCAATGCGCTCTCGCTCGAGCTGGAAACCCGCACCGGCGACTTTGCCAACCAGATCGACGAGCGCACCGGCACTCTGGTATCCCGCCTGGACGAACGCACCAGCACCCTGACCTCCGAGCTCGACCAGCGCACCAGCGCCCTTGCCACCGAGCTCGACCAGCGGACCACCACGCTCACCTCCGAACTCGATCAGCGCACGACAGCGCTCAATTCCGGCCTCGACGCCCGCACTGGTGCCTTCACCGCACAGCTCGACGAGCGTGCCGAAGGCCTCATCTCGCGCCTCGACGAGCGCACCCAAGACATGGCCGGCGCGGTCAACACCCGCACCCAGCAGCTCTCCGATGCGCTTAACGCCCGCACCCAGGCGCTGTCCGACACCCTCTCGACCCACACCGCCTCTATTGGCGAAACCATTGGCCTGCATACCTCCGAACTGGCAGAAACCCTCGACCAGCATAGCGCCAAGGCCCGCGACAGCATTGATGGTTCGCTGCGCGAAGTCACCGCGACCATGGAAACCCGGCTCGACGACATGTCGGTCCGCGTTTCGGGCAAGGTTGCCGAGGTCAATGACACCCTCGGCGCCGGGCTCGACAATGCCATTGCCCGTATTTCCGACGCCGAACAGGGCGTTGCCGCCCGCATCGAAAGCGCCAGCGAGACCGTGGGCGAAAGCGCCCGCCAGGCCGCCGAACTCATCGAATCCGGCGTCAGCTCGGCACGCAAGGCCGTTATCGAGATGGTCGACCAGCGCCTGGGCACCCTGCCCGAGGCGATCACCGCACGCGCCGATATCACGGCCGAGCGCCTGGCCGCGCTCAACGCTTCGATCAGCACCTCGATCACCCAGTCCATGGCCGATCTCGAAGCCGGCGCCGACCGCATCGAGGAAACCATCGCCACCCGCATCACCGCGGCCACCAGCACCATTTCGGCCGATGTCGAAAATACTGCCAACCGTATGGACTCTGCGGTGCGCAGCGCGCTCGAACAGATCCGCATGGCCGCCAGCAATATCGACCAGTTGGTGTCGGTAAAGGCCGTTGGCGCCGCCGACGCCATCGAAGGGCGCCTGACCACCATCAACCAGTCCGTCGAACAGCATACCAACGCCTTCGCGAACCTGGTCACCGAGAAATCCGCGCAACTGGAAACCGCCCTGGCCAGCCACGGCAATCTGCTGCGCGATGCCCTGGGCGAAAATGCCCGCGAGGCCGAAGAGATCATGTCGGTCTCCACCTCGCGCATTCTTAACGACGTCACCAGCGCACTCAACAAGCTCAACGACTCCAACCTGCTGTTGCAGCGCGTGCTGGACGCTTCCACCGCAAATCTGGCGAGCCTGGAAACCAGCGTCGCCCAGCAGACCGCGAACTATTCCAACACCATGCGCGAAGCCATGGGCCAGACCGAACAGGCCGGCACCATGGTCACCCAGCATGTCGGCGCCCTGCAGGCCACCATTGCCGGCATGGTCGAGCAGTTCTCCACCATGCTTGGCCGTCTCGACGCCGAGGCCTCCGGCCTCACCCAGGCCGCCCAGACACTCGACGCCTCCAGCTCCAATGCGCTGGAAAATCTCGAGGATCGCCGCGGCGCCATGGATGCGCTGGCGCAGAGCTTTGCCGCCCGTGCCGACGATATCGATGGCCGCATGCGCCTGTTCGCCCAGTCCATTGCCGATACGGTCAACGATACCGAACGCCGCCTGATCGGCGCCCGCCGCGCCATGGACGAAGCTCTCAACGGCACCACCCATGCGGTCACCGACGCCCTGAGCCAGACCACGGCCACCGTCACCCAGGCGCTTGAGCAGAACGCCAACAGCGTCACCGATGCGCTCTATGCCAATAATGAGCGCTTCTCGACCACGCTGCAGAGCAATGTCTCGGAGATGGACAACGCTGTTCAGCGCGCCGCCGAAGCCGCTGCCGCCGCCCTCAACCAGACCTCGCAGTCGGTGCGCCTGGCGCTCAGCGAACAGTCCAGCCAGGTCAATTCGGCCCTCCAGGAAAATGCCGGCCGCGTCAATTCCGTCCTCGAGGACAATGCGGGCCGCGTAAACTCGGCTTTGGACGAGAATGCCAGCCGCGTCAGCGACGTGCTGTCCTCCACCGCCGGCAGCGTTACCGACGTTCTCACCTCCACCACCAGCACGCTGGCCGACACCATCTCGGATTCGACCAGCTCGGTGCGCAACGCCATTGCGTCCAACACCGGCCAGCTGCGCCGCGCACTGGATGAAACCACCGGCGAAGTTACCGGCAAGCTGGGCGAGTTCCACGAAGTGGCCGACAGCGAAGGCCGCCGCGCCAACCAGGCCCTTCAGGAAGCCCAGCAGCGCATGGTCACCGAAATGCAGCGCGCCATCGAAGAAGCCACCCAGCGCTTTGCCGACACCGCCCGCGCCATGCGCGAAACGGCCCGCGAAGTGGGCACCGAGCTCGAATCCACCCGCGCCGAGCTGGCCCGTGGCGTCAACGAGCTGCCCGAGGAAACCCGTGCCAGCGCCGCCGCCATGCGCCGCGTCGTGGCCGAGCAGATCGAGGCCCTCTCCGAGCTCAACGCCATCGTGCGCAGCCAGCCGGCCAGCCACGACCTGACCGACCGTCGCGCCAGCCAGCGGCCCCCGCGTGCGCCTGAGCCCCCGGCCTATCAGCCGCCGCCGCGCCAGCCCGAGCCGCCGCGTGAGACCTATCGCGCCGAGGCCCCGCGCCAGACACTGGTCGATCCGATCCGCCCGGCCGCTATTGTCTCGCAGCCCGCCCCGGCCCCGGCCCCGGCACCCGCCGCCCCCGCACCCGCACCGCAGCAGGCGGCACCTGCCCCTACCCAGGCGCCCGCGCCTCGCCAGGCCACCGAAGCCGAAGGCGGCGGCTGGCTGCGCGACGTGCTGCGCAACGCCTCGGCCAAGCAGGCCGGCGGTTCCGCCCCGCAGGCCCTGTCCGGCCTCAGCGAGGAAATCGCCCGCGCCATCGACGATGCGGCCCTGGGCGAAGCCTGGGCCCGCTACCAGGCCGGCGAAAGCAATGTGTTCACCCGGCGCATCTATACGCTCACCGGCCAGGGCACCTATGACGAAGTCCGCAAGCGCATCCAGCGCGACGCCGACTTCGCCAGGACCGCACAGGCCTATATGAGCGAGTTCGAACAGCTCCTCAAACGCGCCGCTGCCGGCCCCAACCCCGCCGCCGAAACCCGCGAATATCTGCTCTCGGACAAGGGCAAGGTCTACACCACCCTCGCCCACGCCAGCGGCCGCCTCGGCTGAGGCTGTTGAGAGCCAGGAAATGCAAAAGGCCCCGGAGCAATCCGGGGCCTTTTGTTTGAATCAACGGTGCATGGCGCACTGTGCTGCCCTTGTTGCAGGATTGCACACCCGGTCGGTCGCAGCGATGCTGCTCCCCCCATGAGCGTTGTGACCCTGAACCTCGTCAACAAGTGTTGACAGCTTCATTGCCGTCAACTACAGTTGACACATGATCGACCTCCGCAACATCCAAACCCCCGACGACCCCGACGAAGCACTGGCTGCCGTGGTGGCACTGCGCCACTTGGCGGACCGCATGGAAGAAACGGCTGTAGGGACCGCCCTCGATGCAGGGTGGTCCTGGTCAAGGATCGCCCAGGCGCTCGGCGTCAGCAAGCAGGCCGCACACAAGCGTCTTTCGCACCTCACCCGTCAAAACCCGACCTGAAGAGGCAATACAATGTTCAACGCCATCAAGTCCAAGCTTCGCGACATGGGCACGATAAAGCAGCTTTGCGAACGCGCAGAGAAACACGCACTGCATGACCGGCAGCCGGAACCGGGCGCCGAGCATTTTCTCCTCGCGGCGCTGGAGATGGAGGACGGCACGGCGCGACGCGCCTTTCAGGCAGCCGGAATGGATCCCGATGGCCTGAAGGCCGCTATCGCCCAGCAATACGTCGCCGCATTGGAATCAATCGGGCTGGCCGTTGAGCCGACTGCCGACCACCACGACGCCGTGGCCAGGCCTCCAGCGCCGGGTGCTTACCATGCAGCACCATCCGGGCAGGACGTCATGCAGGCATTGGCAGACTCTCGCAACCAGCATGCCCCTCTTCTTGGTGCCCATGTCGTAGCCGTCGTGGCGGCCATGCCTCATGGGATTGCAGCCCGTGCGCTTCGCGGCATGGGCTCAGATCCCGTCCTGCTGCGCACGATGGCCGAGGAGGTGGCCGCAAGCTACTCGCCGGCCACGTGACCGGTGCCTGCTGTTCGACGTGGTGATCTCTGTCGCCACGGCCTTCAATGGCCCCACTCTGGCTTGCAGGACCGGACCACCGGCGGGAACGCCCCTACCGCTTCCTCGCCGCGATGCCCAACCCATTGCGCTGGCAGGCAATACAGAGCCTCGCCGATCACCGCATTCTCTGGCACGCTGGCCGCAATAACCTCCGCACCACCCCTCCCCCTATCAGGGGGTGGCTGGGTGGGGGCATCCCCTTCAAAGAGCGCCTGCCAAAGCAAAAAGTAATCCCCGCGCCCAAAACCTCCCCCATAATCCCAGTCATCACTCCCGCGCGGACGGACTGCAGCGAACTTTTGCGGGGGGAGCCGGTTGGGCTCTGGGTCGCTCCAGGGCCTGCCTGCTCGTTGGGTCACCTTGCGACGAGCGATCAATAGGGGCCACGACAGCAGGAGAAACCCGGTGTTCCGAGGCGGCGACGTCTCTATTACTTAGTTTTACCGAGACGCACGTGCCTCGGAACACGTCCACTGCACAACCGGAGGCCACTAGGGCCAGCTGGCGTACATTCACGGCCTGAGCAATGGAAACGCCGTGACAAACGCCCTACCCCACCAGCGATTTCGGTGGCCGCATCTTGAGCGACCACAGCACGCAGCCGATCGCCAGCGACGAGGTCACCGTCGAATAGAAGAAAGCATAGGCACCGAAGAACTCGACCAGCACGCCGAACACGGTTAGCGCCAGCATGGCCATGGCCATGTTGAGCATGTTGAAAAAGCCCTGCGCCTCTGCCGCATTGGCCTCATTGGTCCAGTTGGCAATGAAGTGCACCACCCCGAAATAGCCCATGCCAAAGCTGAATGCGTGCAGCGACTGGGTGAGGAACAGCACCTCCACCGGCGGATTGAACGCCATGATGGTGAAGCGGATCAGCCCGGCAACGGCCCCGGCAAGGATCATGTTACGTGCCGTCACCCGGCCACCAAAGCGCCGCCAGACAAACATCAGCACCGCTTCACCGACGGCTGCAAAGCCGAGCAATGGGCCCAGGAAGTAGCTCGGAATACCGTTTTCGTGCCAGAGCAACGCCCCGAACCCGCCAATCACGGCATTGGACGAGTTGACCAGCGCAAAGGCCAGCAGCGGCAGCACGAACCAGGGCTGCAGCGCATCCTTGAGCCGGCTGGGTGGCGCCACCGCTTCAGGCGCCGCACCGGCCAGGGTCACCTGCGGTTTCGGGGCCCGGAACCGCGGCAGCAGGAACGCCAGCCCGGCCCGTGCGACGACCATGGCCACATAGAGCGTGATGAATGCACCCGAGCCGAGGACGTTGAGAAACAGCCCGATACCGCCCGCGCCCACGACATAGCCCACCGTCGCCCAGGCCCGGATGACACCGAAATCAGTGCCGTTGCGGCGTGTCATGCGCACTGTCGCGGCATCGATCACCGGCGCGACCAGGCCATTGCTGGAGGCGCACAGTCCCCAGACCAGCAAAATGCCCCAGAACTCGGAGACGAAATACATCGGTATCGCCGTCAACGCCGAAACAATGGAAATGCCGATCAGCGCCGTCCGCCAGTCATCGGCCCGGTCGGCAACGCGGCCGACGATCATGTTGAGGCCCAGCAGAAGCAGTGTCGGCAGCGCATTGATCAGGCCGATCTGGTCGGCCGGAATGCCATGTTCGCTCAGCCAGATGCCCAGGAACACCGACGCGACGCCGCCCGGCAGATAGACGGTAAACTGATAAATGGAAGCGCGCAGCTCGGGCGAATCCCAGCGCGAAAAGGCCGATGGCATGGAAATGGACTCCCGGCGCAGAGGCGCGCCGCGTTCCCTCAACTGACTCGGAAGCGCGCGCGACGCAAGGGCATTTCCACCCAAATCGTCTGCAAAACCGGTCTCTGGAACGTTCTAGATGGCCCTTGCCAGCTTTGCGGGCGCATTGGCCGGCGTCAGCGCCGACAGGAATTGGTTGCCGCTCGCCGCCCAGGTGAACTGCTCGCCCAGCGCGCGCGCATCTGCGCGCCGCAGGGTCAGGCACCGGCGCACCGCGGCGCCCAGATCTTCCGAGAGCGTGCCCGCTCTGGGGTCAGTGACCACGTCGCGCGGCCCGGTGACCGGATAGGCAGCCACCGGCGTGCCCGAGGCCAGGGCTTCGGTCACCACATTGCCAAACGTATCCGTGCGGCTGGGAAACACGAACACATTAGCGCTGCGATAGGCGGCAGCCAGTTCCTCGCCGTGCAGATAGCCGACAAAATGCGCGTCCGGATAAAGCCGCTCCAGATGCGCCCGGTCCGGCCCATCCCCCACCACGATTTTGCTGCCCGGCACGTCGAGATCGAGAAAGGCCGTCACGTTCTTTTCCGCCGAGACACGTCCCACATACAGCAGATGTGGACCGGGCAGATCGGTAAACAGGGTCTTCTCGCCTGGATGGAAGCGCACCCCATCCACGCCCCGGCCCCACAGCGTCAAATGCGAGAAGCCGCGGCCACTCAGTTCGGTCCGCAGCGACGGCGTCGGCACCATGGTTGCCACCGCCGGATCGTGGAACCAGCGCAGATAGCCATAGCTCCACTCCTCGGGCAGCGGCAGCCGCGCCGCCGCATATTCGGGAAAGCGGGTGTGAAAGCTGGTGGTGAAGGCCTTCCCCCGCTCCAGGCAATAGCGCCGCGCCAGCAGGCCCAGCGGGCCTTCAGTGGCGATGTGGATGTGATGCGCCCGCGACCGCGCCATGGACAGGAACACCTCCCGCCGCGAGGCCAGCGACAGCCTGATTTCGGGATAAGTAGGCACCGGCACGGTCCAGAATGGCTCCGGGGTGAGGAAGCTGACCTCGTGCCCCCAGGCTCTCAATTGCCCGGCCAGGCTCTCCAGCGTGCGCACCACGCCATTGATTTGCGGGCGCCACGCATCAGTGACGATCAGGATACGGCGGCGGGAAAGCTTGGGATCGATATACATGGCGACACCACGATTGCTCGCAATGCCACCATGGTGCGCGTTCCCCGCGTCGCTTGCGTGACGGCCATGTGACGTTCACTTGACGGGTTTACTGCCCGGAACTCTGGCGCAATTTCGGCTTGCGGGTATCGCCGGTGACCATTTCGGTCCACTTGATCAGCTCGAACGCCCCATCGTCATTCTCAACGATGGCCGTGCAGCTCTCCACCCAGTCGCCGGTATTGATATATTGGATGCCCAGCCGGTCGTGGATGTCGGCAAAATGGATATGACCGCAGATCACCCCATCGACGCCGCTCTCCTTGGCTTCGTGCACCAGGGCCTCCTCGAACCGGCCGATCACCGAAACGGCGTTCTTCACCTTCTGCTTGGCCCAGGCACTGAGCGACCAATATTGCAGCCCCAGCCGCCGCCGCACCCAGTTGATGGCAATGTTGACGCGCAGCGCCGCATTATAGGCCCAGTCCCCCACATGAGCGAGCCACTTGGCATTCATCACCACCACGTCGAACTGGTCGCCATGGATCACCAAATAGGTCTTGCCCGTCGCCGAAGTGTGGATGGTGCGATCCACCAGCTCGATCTCGCCGAAATAGGTGCCGAGATATTCGCGCAGGAACTCGTCGTGATTGCCCGGCAGGTAGACGATCCGCGTACCGGCAGTCGCCTTGTCGAGCATGATCTGGATCACCTCGTTATACTGGGCCGGCCAGTGCCACTGCTTGGCCAGCCGCCAGCCATCGAGAATGTCCCCGACCAGATAAATCGTCTCGGCATCATGCGCGAGCAGGAAATCGGCCAGTTGTGCACTGCGGATCGGCTTCATGCCCAGATGCACATCCGACAGGAAAAGCGCCCGAACACGCCTGATCTCGCGCTCTTCCGACATCAGTCTCGGGCCTCCTCACTACGGGAGGGCATCTTATCGGCTGCGCCCGGCGCTGCAAACACGCCTGCCAAGAAAGCCGGGGAAAGCCTCTTCACTGCACCCGCGCCTTGAGCGCCACGATTCGGCGATAGCTGTCCTCGATCCTATCGGCAAAGGCCTGGTCGGACGCAGCCTCGCTCATCAGGATGTCGAGCACCTCCCGGGCCAGCCCCGGGCGATAATCGGCCGTGTTGGAGAACAACAGGATGTCCATGCCCGCGCGCACCGCTTTGACGACCGTGTCCTCAAGCGAAAAATGCTCGCGAATCGCGCCCATTTCCAGATCGTCGCTGATTACCACGCCGTCAAAACCAAGCTCGTCCCGCAACACGCCATCGATCCAGCGGGATGACAAAGATGACGGGGTCTCCCCGTCCCCATTGGCATAATCGGCGTGGTAGAGATGCCCCACCATGACCATGTCGGCCATGTCTTCGGCGATCAATACCCGATAGGGTTCCAACTCATCTGGCGACCAACTCCGCGTGATATCCACGAAACCTTCATGACTGTCGGCGGTGGAAGAGCCATGCCCCGGAAAGTGCTTGAGCGCCGTCACGAGACCCGCGGCGCGATGCGCGCGCACAAAGGCCGCGTCATAGTCGATCACCACCATGGGGTCAGCCGAAAAGGCTCGCCCGAAACGCGCGATGATCTGGTTTTCCGGATTTGTGTTAAGGTCCGCCACCGGACCGAAATTGACCGAGAAACCTTGCTCAGCAATGCTTTCGGCCATGCGAGCGTAGATCGCCTCCGCCTGCTCCGGCGTGTTGTTGGCGGCAACCGTTTCGGCATTGGGAATTTCGGTGAACCCCACATCGCGGGTCAACCGCTCCACCGCCCCGCCTTCCTGATCAAGCGTGATGAAGGGTGGCAAGTCCGGGGACGCAGCACGGAAAATGCCATTCATCTCCCGCACGGTCTGCAGGCTCGACACATTTTTCTTGAGATACATCACCCCGCCCAAGCGTCCGGCCTCAAGGTCGCTGACGACGGCTTTGACGCCGGCATCGGCAGGTGCGTCGCCCTCAAAACCGACAAGAATCATCTGCCCTGCCATTTCTTCCAGCGTCGCGGCCGCCGCCGGCTGCGCCAAGAATGGCAGGACAATAAGGGCGCAAAGCAATCGAAGCACGGACATCACCGGCTGAGGAATCGGATCTGCAGAGTGCCCAGCAAATGGCGGCAAGACAATGGTCTCCCCTGAACAGGGGATGGCCGCAAGGGGCCGGGCAATGCCAAACCCTCACAAAGGTGGACGCAGGGTCGGATTTCTCAACCTTCTTCGGCTCCCCACCGAACTGGTCGGGTGGCAGGCACCGCGCCTCGCCGCCCGATCTTTTTCAGAAAACAGCCTCTCCGGCCGATTTTTTCAGAAAACTCCTGTGATTCTGAAAAAAATCGTTCCAACTGATCCATTTGCGTTATGCGCAATCGGAGTTTGCATCCATACTGAGCTCAAGGTGGTCGCAGGACCGGCGGTTATTCAACCTTCCAGCCGGCCCCCGCCGAACTGGAAGGGCGGTGGAACGTGGTGCCACCGCCCGATTTTTTTTGCCCTACGCCGGCTTGTTCTGGCGATTGGCAATCAGATCATCCACAACGGATGGATCTGCCAAGGTTGAGGTGTCCCCAAGCGAACCAAACTCGTTCTCCGCGACCTTGCGCAGGATACGCCGCATGATTTTGCCCGAACGCGTCTTGGGCAGACCAGGCGCCCACTGGATGAAATCGGGCGAAGCGATCGGTCCGATTTCCTTGCGCACCCAGTTGCGCAGCTCAAGACGCAGCTCGTCGCTGCTCTGTTCGCCGGCCATCAGCGTGACATAGCAATAGATGCCCTGCCCCTTGATGTCATGCGGGAAGCCAACCACGGCTGCCTCGGAAACCTTTGGGTGCGCAACCAGAGCGCTCTCCACCTCGGCCGTACCCAGGCGGTGGCCGGAAACATTGAGCACGTCGTCAACACGCCCGGTAATCCAGTAATAGCCATCTTCGTCGCGGCGACAGCCGTCACCGGTGAAGTAGTTGCCCTTATAGGTCTCGAAATATGTCGAGACGAACCGGCCATGGTCACCCCAGATGGTGCGGGCCTGACTGGGCCAGCTATCTTTGATGACCAGCACGCCTTCCGCCTTGGTCTGTTCCTGCACCTTGCCTTCCGGCGACAGCACCTCGGGCTGAATTCCAAAGAACGGTTTGGTTGCCGAACCGGGCTTGGTTGGGATGGCTCCTGGGAATGGAGCGATCATATGACCGCCGGTTTCCGTCTGCCACCAAGCATCGACAATCTCACACCGTCCCTTGCCCACCTTGTTGTAGTACCACATCCAGGCTTCGGGATTGATCGGCTCGCCTACCGTTCCGAGCAGGCGCAGCGAGGGCATCTCGTGCTTCTCGACAATCTCGGACCCCGCACCCATCAGGGCGCGGATGGCGGTCGGAGCGGTGTGGAAGATATTGACCTTGTGGCGCTCCACTACTTGCCAGAAGCGGCTGGCATCGGGCCAGGACGGAATGCCCTCGAACATTACAGTCGTCGCGCCATTGGCCAGCGGGCCATAGACGATATAGCTGTGCCCTGTCACCCAACCGACATCGGCCGTACACCAGAACACATCGCCCTTGTTGTAGTCGAAACTCAACTCATGGGTCATTGAGGTGTAGAGCAGATAGCCGCCCTGGGTGTGCAGCACGCCCTTGGGCTTGCCGGTCGAACCGGAGGTGTAAAGAATGAATAGCGGATCTTCCGCGTTCATCGGTTCGGGATCATTGAACGGCTCGACGCCGGCCGCGGCTTCATGCCACCAGACGTCGCGCGAGCCCTTCATGGCGACATCGGCACCGGTATTGTGCACCACCAGCACCTTGGAGACGCCCGGACAGTCTTCCAGCGCTTTGTCGACATTGGCCTTGAGCGGCACGGTCTTGCCACCGCGACGGCCTTCGTCGGCGGTGATGACCACTGCCGAGTCACAATCATTGATCCGTCCGGCCAGAGCGTCGGGCGAGAAACCACCAAACACCACCGAGTGAACCGCCCCGATGCGCGCGCAAGCGAGCATCGCATAGGCGGCCTGAGGGATCATCGGCAGGTAGATGGTGACGCGGTCGCCCTTCTTGACGCCGAGCGATTTCAGCACATTGGCGCAGCGGCACACTTTTTCATGCAGGGTGCGATAGGAGATATGTTCGGCCTGGTCCTCCGGATTGTCCGGCTCCCAGATAATGGCAATGTCATCGCCGCGCTCAGCCAGGTGCCGATCGATGCAATTGGCAGCTACGTTGAGCACGCCGTCCTCGAACCACTTGATCGACACGTCGGGATATTCGAACGTTGTGTTCTTGATCTTGGTGGGGAAAGTTACCCAGTCGAGGCGCTTCGCCTGTTCCGCCCAGAACCCATCCGGGTCCTGAATCGAACGCTGATACAGCGCATTGTACTGCTCGGCTGTGGTATGGGTGCGCGCGATCGCAGCCGCGCTTGGCTGGAATAGGAGCTGGTCGCTCATCGTCATCCTCCCTTATCTCTCCCGGCATCCGTAATAATGTTCCACCCCCATGGCGGCAAGGCCTAGTACCTGCGATTTAATGGGTTTTTCCGGCAAGGGTGTTTGCTCGATAGGCACGGCACCTGCCGTTAACCGGAACTGGATACACTTTCCGCTCCTCTAGCGCGGAGCAGCATCATGGCAGAAATGACCATCCGGGCCGCCACCCATGCGGATCTGGACCTTGTGTATCGCGAGCTGAGCGACGTCATCCTGACCTCGCCGCATTACAATGACCGCTTCAAGCAACATGAGGCGGGCAGGCTGGACCGGACCTTTCTCAAGGGGCTCATGGCCATCGACCCATGGCACATCATGCTGATGTGCGCCGACGGTGTGCCGGGGGGCGCCATGGTGTCCGGGCCAGAATGCGGTTCGATCTTTCGCTACTGGAGCTGGGTATTCCCCAGCCATCGCCAGACCAAGCTGGGCATGTTCGGCATGCGTGAATTCGATGCCCATTGGGACAATACCCGGTTTCATAAGGCCTACACCTATGTCCGCCCGGAAAACGAAATCGCCCGCATGCTGCTCAAGCGCTATGGCTACAGGGAAACCGCCCTGCTCGAGCAACACATCTTCGGCCAGGACTACCTGTTGATCGAGAAGTTCTATACGCGACCCGATGTCCCCTATGACAGCGGCTATGTGGGACGCCTGGGGCGCCTCAAGAACCGACTCAAGGGGCTGGTCGGGGCTTAGCGCCTATTCCGCAGCCACCACGCGCCGGGCCTTGAACCACTGCAGGATCGACACGTCGATCTGGGCGGTTCTGAGCGCGATCAGCCAAAGGGCTACCGACCAGACCGAAATTGCGATGATCGCCGCCAGTGCTGCGCCGACCAGGTGAAATGCGGGCACCAGAACCAGATTGCCCACGAACAGGGTGCCCATGCCGAGCAATACGGCAGGCAGGCTGGCCCAGGGCCGGTCATGGATGGACAGCACCATTGATGCGGGCCCCATGACCGAGCGCACTACCAGTCCCAGGCACAATATGGCCAGCGGCAGCGCCCCGGCTGTAAATGCGGGGCCGAACAGCAGCAAAGCGAACGGCGCTCCGACGATCACGAGGCCAAACAGCACCAGCGACACCGCGCTCGCCGCCAAATTGGCCTCACCCACCTTACGATGAAAAGCCGCGCGATCCGCATTGGCCTCGCTTTCGAACATCTCCGGCAGGATCACGGCATAGACCGCGGCTACACCGAATGACACCAGAGAAAATATCCGCGTGCAGACGCCGAAAATGGCAAGTTCCTCGCGGTCCAGCAGATTGGCCAGCAGCAACAGGTCGATATCGAAGAAGAAGTCAGTCGCCAGTGTGATGAGCACCCAGGGCGCGGCGAACCGCCACCAGCGGGGAGCGTCGGCGTCGCGCCTCTCAGCAGTCTCGCCGATGCGCGGCAGCGTGACGATTACAATTCCCATATGCACCAGCGCAATCAGCACATAGCCCAAGGCGGTGACCCAGAGCATGGTGCTGAAGGCTTCGACGGGCGCACTCAGCATCGCTGCACAGGCAAGTACTGTTCCCAGCACCATCATGGGCCGGAAAATCCCGTCAGCGAAGAAACCTGCAAAAGGTCGCTTCAGCCCGACCAGTACGGCACCGTTGACATAGACCAGCGCTGTCGCAAGAGCGAGCAAGGCAACTGGCGTGTAATGCATGGCAACAACATGTTGTCCCAGCCCGAGCCAACCCAGCACAAGCGGCCCCGCCAGCACAAGCGCCAGAAAGGTCAGGCCGACATGACCATAGGCGCGGACAACAAACGCAATGAGCTGGCGCCGATCGCTTCGGGCACGATACTCAGCAGCAAAATAAGTTCCGATGGTCTGAAAACCCAGGGGCATGGTTACGGCGATCAGGTTTACCGCAGCGATCACCACCAGATAGTCGCCCAGAATGGCAGCGCCCCAGACCTGCGCAATGAACGCCTGTACCAGAAATATCAGGCCGGCGCCGAACAGCCGTCCGCCGAAAATGATTGTCGATTGCGATGCCAGCCGGCGTGCGAGGCTCATCGGAACTCTTCGGGCAATGGCAAGGGCGTCTGGTCGGGTCGGGCTCGCGAAGGTCGCACCGCCTCAATGTGGCGGCGCAGCTCGTTATAGGCCTCCCGCGCGGCAAAGGCTCCGGCGCCCAGCGCATAGGCCAAAGGCCGCGACGCAAAATTGGCCACCGGCGGCACAGGCCGGATCAGGCCCGCATCACCCACCATGCCCTTTTTGAACTGGTGCAGCCCATGAAAGCCATCTGTGCCGCCCAGATCGTACCAGCTTGCACGGCTGTGGTCGCGTAGCCAGCGGATGATATGCCAATGCAGGAAATAGCCGGCGCGCAGCGGCAGGGCCCTGTCATTTGTGGCCCCGTAGAGATAGACGGCCCGATCCCCCGCTTTGAAGATCAGCGCGCCCGCAACCAGATCGCCGCTCTGCCGCACGAAAAACAATTCGGGCCGCAAAGGCTGATCGAGCGCCATCAGCGCGTCCAGCGTGTCGAAGGCCGAATAGTCAGGAAATTGCTTGCGATCGCTCATCGCCGCGTAGAGCGTTTTGAACGCATCGATGTTCTGGGCGCCGGCAGGCTCGAAGAGCAGGTCCGATTTCTCGGACTTGTTGAGCTGGCGGCGCCAGGTCTGCCCGAAGCTCTTGCGTTGCGCCTCGTCCGAGAGGCGCAGGTTGACCAGATAGCGGTCTGGAAATCGCAGGGTGGCCCCACGCTTGAAGCCGCGTGCGCGCAGCTCGCAATACTCGCCGTGATTCTCCTGGGTGCTGGCATGGGGCAGAATGGAGAGCATCATGCCGCGCTGGTCGGCATATTCAGCCACCAGCGCCTCGATCATGCCCTGATAAAGCAATGCACCATCCTGAGCCTTGGTGTCCGCGAGGATCGGGCCCCATTTGATGATGGCAATCTGGCTCAGGCCGAGCGGCAGGCGCTGCACCATGACCAGCGAACCGCCTATGACGCGCCCATTGCGCTCGAACAGGCGGGGTTCAACCGTCACGCCGGGCCAGCGGATCGTGGCGAATGCATAAAGCTGCTCCTGGCAGACACCATCGAAGCCGCCGACGACAGCGTCCCATTCCTGCCCATCAACTGGACGCACAAGCACAGCCGGCGCCGCCATGCGGGTCGGCGAGGACACAAGGGCTTCGGCGTCACTTTGGGCTGCTCGTGCAGATAAGGACATGGCTCTGCTTCCAACTGATGCGCGTTCAGCCGAACGCTAGACCCAGCAGGTGTGCAAATCCCTATCCCGTCGCAACAAATGTCCCAAACTTCTGGCCTTGGTTACCAAAGCCTACCGCTCTGGGAGGAGAGGACGAAGCGGCGTTCACTGGCCGCACCTTAAATGACGTCAGTTGTGCGGCGGCATGGCCAAATGTTCACCATTGAACTCCACGGGCAGCGGACCACCAGTGCTCACGCCGTCAGGCCGGTGCCAACATGCCACCGGCGCATCTTGACCAAAATGTCATCAAGGGCTTTGGTGGGTGCACAAGGGCTCGAACCTTGGACCCGCTGATTAAGAGTCAGCTGCTCTACCATCTGAGCTATGCACCCGGGCTTTTTGAAGCGCCTCGGCACCAAAGTGGCGCCTATCTACCAAAGTGATTCAGAGCTGTCTAGCGCTCAAAATCAGATTGTGTGCAAAACTGTCATACAGGATAGCTGGGGGCGGCAACCCGGCCGCTTGGGCCGGGCTGTTCGGGATCATTGCTGCAGATGCCGGTAATCGTTCAGCTCGACCACGTTACTGACCGGTTCGCGGGACTCCGCCCGCACCTCATCCATGAGTCCGATCGTCCTTTCGATGATGTGTCGAAGCTGCCGAGACCGCTGATCGGCTCCTTGGAGGATGGTGGCGGCCCGCTGCAGGTGGTCACGCGCAAGCACGTAGGTTGGAGGCAATCGCTCACTCCTTCTGGCTGGAATTTAACTGAAGAATCGCCGTTTCCGGCTCCTCCAAAAGGTGGACCTGCATAGTTCCCGACTTATTGCCCACCTGAATCGCATTCGATTCAAATGCCACCAATTGGGCCTGCGCCGTGTCAGCCAAGCGCAGCCGGGACTTTGCAGACCGTGAAGATTTTCTGCGCCTGTGCAAAACAGCGGGACCTGATCGAAGCTGCACTCCGACCGTCTAGTTCTTGCCCTCTTCACGACATGGAATCATCAAATTCTCGACCGCTTCATCGAGAGGCCACAATGCACGCTGGAAAGCTCGGACGGCGCCGCTAGTATGGGTTCGGAATCGTCGCCAAGGATCCCATCTTGCCCCTGCCCCCATTCACGCCCGTCGTCGAGGCACTGCCGGAAACCGTCCCCTTCGTCGGCCCCGAAGCGATTGAACGTCAGACCGGCATAGCCACAAGGGCCCGCATTGGTGCCAATGAGTCGGGCTTCGGACCCAGCCCGCGCGTGATTGCCACCCTTCGCAATGCCGCGCCCGACGTCTGGACCTACCCCGATTCGGAGAACCATGCGCTGCGGACTGCGCTGGCCAAACATATAGGGGTCGCCAACGATGAACTGGCCGTCAGCGAAGGCATTGATGGACTGATGGGCTTGGTGGTCCGTCTCTTCATTGCGCCGGGTGATATCGTCGTCACCTCGCTGGGCGCTTACCCCACATTCAACTATCACGTGGCCGGATTCGGCGGCGACTTGCGACTTGTTCCTTACCGGCAATTTCATGAAGATCCCGAGGCCCTGGCCGCTATGGCCCGCCAGACCGATGCGCGCGTGGTCTATCTGGCCAATCCCGACAACCCAATGGGGTCATTCTGGCCCGCCAGCGATATCGAGCGGTTCATCAACGCCGTGCCCGAGACCTGCCTCATCGTCCTGGACGAGGCCTATCTCGAGACGGCGCCGGACCAGGGCCCGCCGCTGGACACCGACCGGCCCAATCTGCTGCGCCTGCGGACTTTCTCGAAGGCCTATGGCCTGGCCGGATTGCGCTGTGGTTATGCCATAGGCAATCGCCGGCTTGCCGGTGCCTTCAATCGCATTCGCAATCATTTTGGCGTCAACAAGCTGGCCCAGGTTGCAGCCCTCGCGGCGCTGGATGACCAGGCCTATCTGCATCACGCAGTCACCGCGATCGCTGCTGCACGCGACCGCATCGCACAGATCGCCCACGACAACGGATTGGTCGCCCTGCCCTCGGCGACAAATTTTGTCGCCATCGACTGCGGCAGCGATGGGCCCTTCGCCGCGCGGGTTCTTGAGGCCTTGGGGAAACAGGGTGTTTTCGTACGAAAGCCGGCCGCACCGGGGCTGGACCAGCACATCCGCGTCAGTGCGGCGCCGGACCGCGAGCTGGACATTCTCTCAGAAGCCCTGCCCCTGGCCCTCAGGCAGGCTCATTCGGCCGCGTAGAGCCCGATGGTGGCCCAGAGTGGGCGATGATTGGAGCCATGACTCTCCCCCGACTCCAGTGTCAGGATACGGGCATTGTCCCGAGTAAACATGTTGTCGATCGGCACACCGAACGGCCCCAGACGGACCGGCCAGGTTGCAGGCGTGGACGGACCTGGCACCAATCGGCCTTCCTGCATCAACATGCCCACCGACTGCGTCCAGATGGCCGAATTGAAGTCGCCCGATAGCACCAGCGGCCCCTCGATATTGGCGAGCAGGCGCCGTAGGATCGCCATTTCTTGCCAGACCACGTGATCGTCATAAGGTTTGGTCAAATGGGTGCCGACAATGGTCACCGGCAACCCGTTAACCCGGACCCGCGCAGTGACCAACCTCTCCCGGTTGAACGGGCGGAATAGTTGGACGCCGCCTTCTTCTATGGGCAGTTGCGAATAAAGCGAAATATCGCAGCTTTCTGTCCTCTCGCAGCCCAGCCGATAAGGATAGATTTCAGCCAACCGATTGAGATGAGGCTCAATACCAGGTGTTTCCATCACCAGGACGACTTCGGGAGGATCAGCCAGCACGGCGTCAACCAGTTCGCTCGCCCGCGGATTGCCCGACAAGACGTTGAAGCTGAGGAACCGGAAGTGGGTCACCGGTGCCTCGTCCGGCATGGTGCGATTGGTATAGAGCTCCCCTACCAGCCAATAGCCGTGCAGCCCCGCCGCCAATAGCGGCACCAGCGCCAACGCCCCGCGCCAGCGTCCTCCGAGCGCAATCAGGGCCAGCGCCAGAACAATTCCGGCCGCCACGATGTGAAACCGCAAGCTCTGCAACAGAATGAGGCCGGGTAGGTACCGGCCCGAGACAACCACGGCCAGTGCTACAATCAGCGCGCCAAGGAGCACGAGGAGGCCGCCCCTGAATTCTGCTTTGCCCCACATCTATCGTTCACTCCCAGACAGCCCGACCATGGCTAGACCATCTTGGGCGCCGGTGCGCAAGCATTGCGCGAGCAAGTGATTAAGCAATGGGGCGCAGCCTGTCGACCGCGCCCCATGAATTTCCGCGATGTCCTCGCGCTCAGCCCGCCAGTGCGCCCTGCGCAGAAGCCCCGCGCTCAATCATCACGCGATTGAGCGCATTGAGATAGGCGCGGGCCGAGGCCACCAGCGTATCGGGCTCCGCAGCGTTGCCCGAGGCGATACGGCCGTTCATCTCAAGGCGCACATGGGCCGAGGCCTGCGCGTCAGTGCCGCCCGTCACGCCATCAACGGCATAGAGCACCAGGTGCGGGTTCTGCCCTGAGACCGCCTTGATGGCATTGAAGATCGCGTCCACCGAACCGGTGCCTTCGAGCGAAACACTGTTCTTTTCGCCATCGATGGTGACGGTCAGATCACAGCGATGCGTGCCGCCGGTTTTGCTGACGACTTCCATGTCGACCAGCCGGATGCGGTCGCCCACCGAGCCGACTTCGTCGTCGACCAGAGCGACGATATCGGCGTCATAGACATGCTTCTTGCGGTCCGCCAGATCCTTGAAGCGCTGGAACGCCTCCTGGAAGGCATTGTCGCCCAGCTCGTAACCCAGCTCCTTGAGCTTGTCCTTGAACGCGGCGCGGCCCGAATGCTTGCCCATGACCAGGGTGGTTTCCTTGATGCCGACGCTGGCCGGGGTCATGATTTCATAGGTTTCGGCATTTTTGAGCATGCCGTCCTGGTGGATGCCGCTTTCGTGGGCGAAGGCGTTCTTGCCCACAATTGCCTTGTTATACTGCACCGGGAAGTTCGACGCCGCCGAAACGATGCGGCTGGCGCGGCTGAGCTGCGTGCTGTCGATCTCGGTGTAGTAGGGCATGGCGTCGCCACGCGTGCGCAGCGCCATCACCACTTCTTCCAGTGCCGCATTGCCGGCCCGTTCGCCCAGCCCATTGATGGTGCACTCGACCTGGCGCGCGCCACCGGCCACACCGGCCAGTGAATTGGCGACTGCCATACCCAGATCATCATGACAATGCACCGAAAAGATCGCCTTGTCGGCGCCGGGCACCGTCTCGATGATCTCCTTGAACATGGCGAAATGCTCTTCGGGCACCGCATAGCCCACGGTGTCGGGCAGGTTGATCGTGGTCGCTCCGGCCTTGATCGCCGTCTCGACACAGCGCTTGAGGAATTCCATCGGGGTGCGCGTGGCGTCCATTGCCGACCATTCGACATCATCGATCAGGTTGCGGGCCTGCGTCACCGTGCGGGCGATGATCTCGATCACCTCGTCCTCAGTCTTCTTCATCTGGTGCGCCAGATGGATCGGCGAGGTGGACACGAAGGTGTGGATGCGCCCCTTCTGGGCATGGCGCACAGCCTCGCCGGCCCGATCGATATCGGCGCTGATGGCGCGGGCGAGACCGGCAACGGTCGCATTCTTGACCTGCTTGGCCACCGCCACGACAGCCTCGAAATCGCCATTCGAAGCAATGGGGAACCCGGCCTCGATGATGTCGACGCCCATTTCATCAAGCGACTCGGCGACCTGGAGTTTTTCCTCAAGGGTCATGGTGGCGCCGGGCGATTGCTCGCCATCGCGCAGCGTGGTGTCGAAGATGAAGACGCGTTCTTTATTGCTGTCGACGGACATTGACTTCTCTTGGTTCCCTATCGGCCCCGAGGCAAACACTCGCAGGACCGCACATGTGTTGATGTTCGGTTTTTGCGCAATCCCCTGACGACCCGCTCGCTATGGCGAGCTGCCGGTTATCAGGGGCTGATAAGAAGGAGAAGCAACGCAGGGAGCAGCAGCAGGCCTGCGGCCAGCAGCAAACGGGCCTGAAGGGCCTGGGTTTGTGCGATGGCAATGGCTTTGGCGCGGCGGCGCTGCATGAGTACGCTCTGGTACGGCTATCAATTGTCGGCCACAATGCGCCAAGCCGTTTCTCGGCGCAAGGGTAGCAGGCTGAATTATGTTACTTTTTTATCGTCACTCGAATGCAAACACCGCAGACAGCAGCACACCGAGAAACGCCAGGCCGGTGATCTTGTGCGCAATGTCAGCCAGCTTCGCCGCCTCCGCATCGCCCCTCTGCGACTTCTTGAACTGAATGCCGCCATAGATGATGGCCGCCAGCATCACGACCACCAGCGCCATCTTGATCCAGAACCAAAACGAAGCGCTGCCCAGCCCGCCATACTTCATGAACATGATCAACGGCCCGGTTATCAGCAGGGCGGCCATGGCCACCTTGCCCACCTGCGAGAGCGTATTCATCACGCCAAAATAGCCACTGCGCTGTTCCGCCGTCGCCGTCGCCATGCGAGCGCCAATAACCGGCCCAACCACCGAATTCGAGCCGCCGGCGATAAACGCCACAACGTGCACCCAGATAAGAAGATTGATCACGACGTCCACGGCTACCCTCCCAATGTCCCCATTCACTAGAGTACCACAGCAGCGCCCCGGAGAAAGAGCAGGTTTAGATCTGGCTGAAGCAGCTTTTTCGGCAGCGGAAGGATCGGACCGGCCTTATCGCCTCGAAAAACCAATTGCGTTCAGTCGAAATTCATTGCATAGATTATTCATTCAATTAAAAAGGAGGACACGTCTCGCCGCGAAATTATCGGATGGACAAGCGCAGCGGCGCCACCGCAGAAACGCGCGGGCGGATTGTCGCGGCCACGCTGGACCTGCATGCCAGGAAAGGCATCTTCGCCACCAGTTGGCAGGACATTGCCCGTGCCGCAGACGTCTCGGTTGGTACGGTTTACAAGCACTTTCCCTCGCTGGAGCAACTGGTGCCGGCCTGTGGCGAGTTGCTCATGCAAAAGGCCGCTCCCCCGTCGGCGGATGACATCACGGGGATCATCGGCAAGGCCACCGCACCGCGCGAACGTCTCTTGCGTGTCTGCCGAGCACTGTTTGAGTTCTACCACCGCAACGAGATCTATCTGGAGTCGGACCCTCGGGAGCGAGAATTGGCGGCAGTTCGCGAATGGGAGGAGCATTTGCGCACCACCGTTACGCATTTTGTGAAGGAGGCCGTCTTGCCGCAGCAACTCTCCGAGCCAGTCATGCAATGCGCTGCGGCCCGACTGGACTTCATGAGTTTTCGCGCCATGCGTCTGCGTGGCATTTCACTTGAACTGGCTGGCGAGATGACAGCTGACATGCTCACCGCTTGGCTCAATTTGTGACCGATCAACCCTGGCCCGCGGGCCAGCTATGCGAGGATGACGTCATGGACAGCACGAGTAAGTCACTTGCACCTTTTGTCCGCCACGCGGGCGAAGGCGAAGCCTATTGGTGGCTAGGTTCACTAGCCGTGATCAAGGCCGAGCGAAAGGAGACCGGAGGCCACTTTACTCTCATTGAAGTACTTGAAAACGAAGGAGAAACACCGCTTCACATTCACCACCGCGAGGACGAGACTTTTCTGGTTCTGCAAGGAGAGATTGAGTTCCAGGTGGATGGCAAGCGGATCAAGGCCGGTCCGGGCGACACTGTATTTGGCCCCAGGGGCATCCCCCACGGCTACACGGTGCGAAAGGGACCCGCGCGAATGCTTTTTCTGCTGACCCCTGGCGGTTTCGAGGACCTCGTACGTGCCAGCAGCATTCCTGCACTGGCAAAGCGGATACCAAGTGCGGAAGACGCCATTGCGGATTTCGCTGCACTTCCGCCAATCGCGATGCGCTTCGGTTGCGAAATGCTAGGCTAATGCGTCCGGGCCAGAGCGAGCCGGACGGTCGCGCGTTTAGAGATCCAGGACGCCTTCGCCGACCACCACCGCCTCGCCGCCAATGGCGCCATACACCAATACGTCATTGTCCTTGCGCAATTGCAGCGTGATGCGGCAGGGCCGTCCCATTTCGTGACCCTGGCGCAGGACATAGTCGGTCTGCCCGGTCCCCATCGCCTGCTCGGCCAACAGCCCGATCAGCGCCGCAGCGGCCGAGCCAGTGCCGGGATCTTCTCCGATATCCATCCCGAACATGCGCGCGGCAATATCGTTCTCGCGCTCTTCCGGGGTGAGAGTGAATACATAGGCAGAGTGATGTTCCTGATCGAACACCTGGTCCCAAGCCGTCTTGTTGACCCGCACCCGCTTGAGCACCGAGGCATCTCGGACCGGCACGAGGTGGAAGGTTACACCGGCTGAAAACACCGCCGGCTTATAGACATCGCAGCCAATCTCATCGACTTCGATCCCCAGTGCCTGCGCAATCCCCAGCCGGTCAGGCAATTCGGCAATGCGCGCCGGCAGCCGTGGCAAGGTAAAGCGCGCCTCCCCGCTCCGCCGGTCCAGCCGCTCGAACAGCGCGGTGACCAGACCCACTTTTTCTTCCATGCGAATGGCCGAGGCCCGGCTGTTCAGCCCCAGCGAAACAGCCGCGCCAACCGTGGGATGACCGGCAAAGGGCAGTTCCTGATGGGGCGTAAAGATGCGCAGCATGGCGCTGTTGCGCTCGTTCTGCGGCTTGCAGATAAAAACCGTCTCGCTCAGGTTGAACTCGCGGGCAATGGCTTGCATCTCATTGTCCATCAGACCGTCCGCCTTGGGCACCACGGCCAGCGCATTACCCTTGAGCGGAATGCGCGTGAAGACGTCAAGGATCAGGTAGGACAGCCTCAATTGGTCGCCTCCGCAAGGGCATAGTCCGCCCGCACCTTGCCCAGAAAGTCGCAGAGCGCGTCAACGGCCACGCCGTGGTCCTTGCGCCCCGGCAGTCCGGAAATAGTGAGGCAACCGATAATCCCGGCGCCGGTCACCCGGATGGGAAACCCGCCCCCGGCAATCACGAAGTCGGCTGGATCGGCACCGGACTGGGTTGGGAAAGGCGCCTCCCCCCGTTCCAGCACCAGCCGATAGCTGGCCCGCTGAAAACGCCGCACCGAATTGATCTTGCGCCGCACCCATTCGGCATTGTCAGCGCTGGTGCCGGGCGTGGCCGAAAAGAACAATTGGCGGTCCCAGGTTCTGAGGTCGACCACCAGCGACAGCCCTTCATTGAGAGCCCGCCCGCGGATGGCAGCGCCGATTTCGAAGGCCACTGCCTCGTCAAAACGCGACAGAACCAGTTCGTTTTCCTGGCGAGTGACCAATACAATATCGTCTTGTTTGCTCATGGCTTAGCTCTGATGCGCGCGGGTCCAGGCGTCGAAAAGCGGGGTCCGATCCGTAGCGCCTTTGGCGAAATTGACCTGGCCGGGGTCGATACCGGCCCAGGCCGCCTTGCTGTCTGTCCAGATATTTCCCACAGGTGCCGCCCAATCCATATTGTCCAGTGACCCGGCGCGCATCACCTTTATCCCGCCTGCCGGTGGGACGTTCCAGAGCCAGGTATGGCAGTTGGCGCAGAAATGCATGTCAATGACATTGCCGCTGTCGGCCGTACGGCCATAGCGCTCGGTGTCGCCGGACAGCACCTGCAGGTCGTCATCCTTGACGATCATTGACATGGACCAGCCGGCCCCGGAATAGCGCTGGCAATCCTTGCAATGGCAATTATAGACGCTGAGCGGACTGGCCTCGAGCTGATACCGCACCGCGCCACACGAACACCCGCCCTCGACCGGAAAATTTGGCAGAGTCATGACTCATCTCCCTCGCTTGCAGGCCAACTTCTAGGCCAGTTGACCGCCGGGGGAAAGGTGGCTTCCTGCGCTTGCTGGCGAAGCTTGCACCCCACCCTTGCTTCCTTCCCTTGATGGGAGGGACCAAGGGTGTGATGACGGCGGGCCCGGCGGGCCCGGCGCGCAAGCCAATGTGGCGGCGACAGTCCCCTACTCCGCTGCCGGCGTCTTGATACCGTGCTGTGCGTTATTGATCCGCTTCTGCTGGTCCAGCCAGGCAACTGCGTCACTGGTCTTGAACAGTTCGAGATCCTCCGCATCGTGCTCGTTGACCGGCGACATGGCGAGGTCGGTATAGTCCTGCCGTTTGGGATCGCGCTCCACCTTGAGCTGCTTCAGCCCAAAGCGGAAGTAGAGCCAGGCCCATCGCGCCAGTTTCCAGCCCAGCTCCGCATAATATTTCGGATAGAACAGCACAGCTGGCTCTATCGGCATTCCCGAGCGCCGGTTCAGCCGCGACTTCTTGCGGATCCAGCCAACCTCGAGCGGATGCACACCCTCTATCTTGAGCGCGCCCATAAACCAGGTGCAAAGCAAGAGTACTTGCGCAGTGGACACACCCGAAGCTGCAGCCCGCCGCATGATCGTCTCGACATGGTCGAGCGAGTAGTAGCGGCTCCAAGCGTCTGCATAGACCTTTTCGAACACGGCCTTGCTCATATTGGGATGGCCGGTGGTGTAGTGATTAAGGTCATACTTGTTGAGATCGGGGTCCATCGCCACCCCGGCGCGATGCAATTTCTGGTGGTCCTCCGATCCTGGTAGCGGCGTGAGAAAGAAAAATTCCAGTATGTCGACGGGCAACTCACGCTTGACCACGTCGATATCATGCATGATCCGCTCGGGCGTGTCGGTGGGAAAGCCCAGGATGTACCCGGCATAGGTGATCACATGCCATTGCTTCCAGGCCTGCAGCATCGCCCGGTATTCGGTAATCTTGTTCTGCCGCTTCTTGGCATCCTTGAGATTGGCCGGATTGACGTTCTCCAGCCCGATGAACACCCGCGTGACCCCCGCGCGGGAACACTTCTCGATAAACTTGGGAATCCGGTGGCAGAGGGTGTCGACCTGGATGATGAAATTGAAGTTCAACCCCTCGACCTCGCGCATGTGAATGAGGCGATCCAGGATCGCCTCCCAGTCTTTGTTGCGCGCGAAATTGTCGTCGGTGATGAAATAGCGATGCACGCCCTGGCTCATATTGAGCCGGATGATCTTCTCGATATCATCGGGCGAGCGGCGTCTGGACTTGCGCCCCTGCACATTGATGATGGTGCAGAATGAGCACTGATAGGGGCATCCCCTGCCCGCATCGAAGCTGGTCAGGTTATAGGCCGTGCGCGACACATGCTCGGCGGGCATGAAGGGCACCGGCGTATCCTCGATCCCCGGCAGATCGTGCATGAAATTGTAGAGCGGCTGCAGCGTCCCGGCGATAGCATCGGCCAGCACTGCATCGGTCCGGCCCTCCATTTCCCCGGCAAACAGGGAAATGCCCATCGCCTGCGCCGTCTTGAAATCGGCGTCCTCGCCATTGAGCATCGAGATCACGCCAGAGACATGAAACCCGCCGATTGCCACCTGCACTCCAGCGACCCTGAGCGGCCGGGCGATATCGAGCGCCCTCGGGAACTGGTTGGACTGCACGCCGATCAGCATGACCAACGCCGCGTCCGCCCTCTTGCAGTCGGAGATAACCTCCTTGATGTCGATCTCGGTATTGGTCTCGTCGATGGTCTCGACATCGACGTCCCAATCGTCGCCCAGCGCCTTGCGGTCGATCACATCGCGCACCAGCCCATGTACCGAGGCGAGCGAATTGGACGGAATGGGGGAGAGTTTCCACTGAATGACATAGCCGTCATCATCATAGTGAGACGGCTTGATCAGATAGAGCGCGAACCGCTTGATCAAAGTCACGATAGTCTCCCTGTTGGGAAGCCTGAAGACTGACGACGCTGATCAATAGCGTAACAGAATGAAATCGAGACGAAAGACCCCTTCTCTGCTCGCCCTAGCGCACCCGCCGCGCCAGATCGGCCACCCAGGCGGCCGCTTCATGTCCGTGCACACTCGCCGAGCGCACCAGCTCGTCGAAATGCCGGGCCATCAGGCGAATGTAGGTGGGCGCCGTGAAGGCCAGGTAGCGTTGCCCCAGATAGATCGCCACACGATGCTGGCCATAGACCGAAAACGGCACCGAATAGAGCTCGCGGGCATCGAACGCATAGAGCCGAGCCGACGGGTAGAATTCCTCAAGCGAAGCGGCCATGGCCTCCAATTGCCGTTTGCGAATCTCCGACGGCAGACCGCGCCATTGCCATTCGCCCGCAGCAAAGCTCTCCAAGGTCTGGACGGGAACAGCAATCTCCATATCCGTCTCCAGCCGCCGCAGCAGCGCAATTTGCGCCGCCGAATCGCTGATCGCCTGTTGAGGCGTGCGGCGCACCGCCGTTTCATATTCAAAGACATGAACTTCGTCGGTCTTGAAAATGTCGGGCAGCCCAGCCGGGACATGCCGGATTTTCGCGCCCAGCACCTCGGCATTCCACTTCAGCACCTGCTCATCCACCGGGTGGCGCGCCGCCTCCGTCATCTGCACGGCCTGATCGAGTATTTCACTAGCCGCACCGCGATGATTGGACAGGCCCAGCAACCAGTCGGACGAAACCTGCAGGGCCGCCGCAATTTCAGCCAGAGCCTGGCCGCTCGGCAATCGCGGCTCTTCCGCAAGCAGCAATTGCGACACTGTTGACCGGTCAAGCCCGGCCGATTGCGCCAGCCGCGTTTGCGACCACCCGGCCCGACCGACGGCATCGGTCAGTCTTTGCTTGAAGATTTCTGCCCGTTCGCGCTTGTCCATATGCGGGCTTTTGCCACGCATGGTGATAAAAAACAACAATAGTCGCAAAACGCACCGAATTGTCGCAGGGCGTCACCAATCCCTCCTTGTTGTCAGGCGTCTGGACTGACATCAGCGCTGCAACAGCAGCATAGCACCCCCATCTCTCAGGAGGATAAATTGGAAAGTCCGGCCCGTTCCATCGTCAAAGCGGTCACATGGCAGGCCATTGGCCTGGTCACCATGACGCTGATGGGCTGGCTGGCCACCGGGAGCCTGGTGGCAGCCGGTGGACTCGCCGTCTCGGGAGCGCTTTCCGGCTTCGTCTGCTTCATCCTCCACGAGCGGCTCTGGGCGCGAATCCAGTGGGGCCGTATCGAACAGTAAAAAGGCGGGCCCGCAGACCCGCCTTCCATTATTCCATCGCAGACGCGAGGATCAGTTCTTCGCCTTGTCGACCAGGGCGCCAGCCTTGATCCACGGCATCATGTCGCGCAGCTTGGTGCCGACTTCCTCGATCGGATGCTCGTCGGCAAGGCGACGGGTCGCCTTGAAGCGGGCGCCGCCGCCCGACTTGATTTCCTGCATCCACTCGGAGGTGAACTTGCCCGACTGGATGTCGTGCAGCACGCGCTTCATCTCGGCCTTCGTCTCAGAGGTGATGATGCGCGGACCGGTGACATATTCACCCCACTCGGCGGTGTTCGAGATCGAGTAGTTCATGTTGGCGATGCCGCCCTGGTAGATCAGGTCGACGATCAGCTTCACTTCATGCAGACACTCGAAATAGGCCATTTCCGGTGCGTAGCCAGCTTCCACCAGCGTCTCGAAACCGGCGCGGATCAACTCAACCAGACCGCCGCAAAGCACGACCTGCTCGCCGAACAGGTCGGTCTCGCATTCCTCACGGAAATTGGTCTCGATGACGCCCGAGCGGCCGCCGCCAACACCCGAGGCATAGGCCAGCGCGATGTCATGGGCATTGCCCGACGCGTCCTGGTGCACGGCGATCAGGCACGGCACGCCGCCACCCTTCTGGTACTCGCCGCGCACGGTGTGGCCGGGGCCCTTGGGCGCAATCATGATCACGTCGACAGTCGACTTGGGCTCGATCAGGTTGAAGTGCACATTGAGGCCGTGCGCGAAAGCCAGCGCAGCGCCATCGCGAATGTTGGGCTCGATGTGCTCCTTGTAGATGTCGGCCTGCAGCTCATCGGGGGTCAGCAGCATGATGACGTCGGCCCAGGCCGAAGCTTCGCCAACGCTCATCACCTTGAGACCTTCACCCTCGGCCTTCTTGGCCGAAGCGGAACCGGGACGCAGGCCCACGGCAACGTTGGTGACGCCCGAGTCGCGCAGGTTCAGCACATGGGCATGGCCCTGCGAACCGTAGCCGATGATGGCCACCTTCTTGGATTTGATGATGTTCAGATCGGCATCACGATCATAATAGACGCGCATTGGGGGTCTCCCTGAGAATTTGCGATTTGTTTCAGCTATTTGCCTTGACCCCATAAAGGGTCAGGAACTGGTCCGCCGCGGCCTTCACATCGGCTTCGATGTTCGCCTCGACATTGGATTGGGTGAGCCCCTTGTCGCCGAGCAGCAGACGGATCTGCACGTCGCGCACGACCAGGCCATAGAAAGTGCGATAGGCTTCCTCGCTATTGGGGAAGCGCAAGAGACGCGCATCGCGCGCCGCCTCGAGGATCGGCTTCAGGCGCCGGCGAATGGCCATGGGGCCGTTCTCGAGCACGATATTACCCAGATCGTCCTTTTCCTGCGCGGCATGGGTGATGGCCGTGCGATTGAGGGTAATCGAGACTTCGCCGATAATGGTGGTCAGCAGGTCCCGCGCGAATTGCTCGAGGCTGGCCCGCAAGGCCTTGATGTTGAGATGGCTGCGATCAACGAACGGCATGCGCACCTTGGCCGCCTGCCACTGCACCGTCGCGGTCAGCAGCCCGTCGCGATCACCGAACCATTTGTAGAGGGTTTCCTTAGAGCAGGATGCGCGCCGCGCCACTGCCGTCATCGTCAGCCCGTCGCCATTCTCGACGAGCAGATCCAGCGCCGCCGTCAGCACTGCCTGCTGCCGGGGTGTGAATGTCTCTTCGTTGACCTTGATGGCCAGGGCCACGGCAACCTCTTCGCTTCAAGGGGCAGCTCAATACCGCCCTGCCTTTCCTGACATGGGCGTACCGTACGGTACGGTTCGATGCAAGTGGAATTTTGTGGCTCTGTCGAGCCCAACGGCTCCTGGTGGCCCACAGACATGTCTGCGCGCCGGTCGACCCTGCGGCCTCCGGTTTTGCATTGGACGTGTTCCGAGGCGCGCGCGTCTCAGTAAACTGAAGTAAATAGAGACGTCGCCGCCCCAGCCATTCGCGCGTAGCGCTCATGGCCTTCTCACTTCAAATCACTCCACCGGAGAGATTTGCCCTGTCGGGACAGATCGAAGCGGGTTTCTCCTGCTGCCGTGGTTCCTATTGATCGCTCGTCGCAAGGTGACCCGACTAGCAGGCAAGGACGGTTGGCGCCCCTTGCCACAATCTGGGCACGCCCCTCTCCTAGACAGCCGCCATCTACGCGATAGAGGCCTCCCAATGCCGACTGACATGTCCAGCCTTCTCGTCCTCGGCATCGGCGCCGCGATCCTGCTCTGGCTGGTCTTTTCGGTGATGAAGAAGCTGTTCGGCCTGGCACTGGTCGCCGCGCTGGTGTTTGGCGGTTACATGCTCTGGACCAATCCGGACCTGCAGCAGCGAGCCCTCGATCTCATCGGCATCGGCTAGCGGCACGGGCGCCAGGGCAAAGTGCCATTCCCTGGCCCGGCCCCCTACCCCAGATAACGCTCGAAAAAGCGCAACACGGCCGCGCGCATGCTCGGCGTCTCCTCGTGCCCAATGCCAGGCTCACTAATGAATTCGAGCCTGTCCGGTGCGGACGCATAGGCGGGGCGCAATTCGTCCATGGCGCGTGCCACGGCCTGCGGCGGGCTGAGATGATCGGCCTCCCCGACGCAGATGAGCTGCGGGCGCGGCGCGATCAGCGCGGCAATCGATCCGCCATCGGCTTCCTTGAGCAGCCCCGGCACGGTCAGATAGATGCCATGCCCATCATGCGCGCCCAGTTCGACCATGGTGCGGAAATCGGCAAAGCAGCACAGATGCGCCACCGCTGAGATGCGCTTGTCCAGCGCCGCCAGCCAATAGCTGAGCACGCAGCCCATCGAGAGTCCAAAAGCCCCGATGCGCGACACATCCACGTCATCACGCCCCGCCAGATAGGTCAGCGCGGCGGCGTGATCGGACAGCATCTCGCCGAACAGTGATCGACCATACCAGAGCAGTGCCTTGGCGGTCGCGCTTTCGGTGACGTTGGCGCGCTCACCAAAGACCGGCATGTCGATGCACAGGGTGACATAGCCGGCTCGGGCAAAGACCGGGCCCAGCGGACTGACCAGATATTCGCGCCCATCGAGCAGTTCGCGGGCGCCGACATCATACCGACCACCATGGGAATGCCCGTAAAGAATGGCGGGCAGCGGTGCAGCGATCTCTCTAGGACGGGTCAATATGCCCCGCACTTCGGCATCGCCAATACGCAATTGCAGATGCTCGACGACATAGTCGCCCATGGGTTCAACGCGCTTGTCCAGGCGCGTCACACCACGATCTTCAAAACCCAGGAGTTCACGAAAACGGCTAGCAGTGATGGGCATGGCGATTCCCGCTCTGAGGTCCAGGCGAGGAGCTATTCACGGAAATGCGTCATTCGCAACACAGCTTTCAATCATCGGCACTTGCCGATGAAGCAGGAAAAGGCCATGTAGGGATATTCCATCCAGCCTTCAGCCGGCCAAGGACTTTGCCAATGTCAAAATTGCTTTCACCCGTCTCCCTTCGTGGCCTGACCCTGCGCAACCGCACCGTGGTTGCACCGATGTGCCAGTACTCGGCCATCGAAGGTTTCGCCAATGACTGGCACTTCGTGCATCTGGGCCGCTTCGCCCTGGGCGGCTTCGGACTGGTGATCGTGGAAGCCACGGGCGTCGTGCCCGAAGGGCGCATTTCCTACGCCGATCTGGGCCTGTGGAAGGACGAGCAGATTGCACCCCTGGCCCGCATTGTCGACTTCCTGCACGGCCAGGGCGCCGCCACCGGCATTCAGCTTGCACATGCCGGGCGCAAAGCCTCGACCCCGGTGTCCTGGCATACGCCCGAAGACCTTGCCAGCGAAGAGCGGCGCCGCGCGGTCGGTTACGAACACTGGCAACCGGTCGCCCCCAGTGCAGAAGCGCATGATCCGGCCAATCCTGAATTCCAGGTGCCCACCGAGCTCGACAAGGCCGGCATCCAGCGGGTCAAGGACGGCTTTGTTGAGGCGGCCATTCGCGCCGAAAAGGCCGGCTTCGACACCATCGAAATCCACGCCGCACATGGCTATTTGCTCAACCAGTTCCTTTCTCCGCTCTCGAACCATCGCACCGATGAATATGGCGGCAGCCGCGAAAACCGCATGCGCCTTGTGCTCGAAGTCACCGAAGCGGTGCGCGCTGTCTGGCCTGAAGACAAGCCGCTCCTCGTCCGCCTCTCGGTGAGTGACAACGCGCCGGGCGGCTGGACGCCTGAAGATAGCGTCGCCTTGGCCATCGAGCTCAAGGCGCGCGGCGTCGATGCCATCGATTGCTCCAGCGGCGGCATGGCCCAGGGGCGCATCGCCTCAACCGCGGCCTATCAGGTGCCATTCGCCCAGACCGTTAAACAGGGTGCCGACATCCCCACCATGGCCGTCGGCCTGCTGGGCGACATCGAAGCGGCCGAAGCCATTCTGCAGCGCGACGAAGCCGACTTCATCGCCTTGGCGCGTGGCGCGTTGGATGATCCGAACTGGGCCGCCCATGCCGCCCGCGTACTCGACCAGGACTATGATCTCTGGCCGGTACAGACCCAGCGCGTCTCCGGGCGCGATCGGGTGCTGGGCCTGCGCGCATAAGGCCTTCACAAGGTCACGGCGCGAACCAAATTTCGCCGCCTTGGGACGATCACTCTTGTTGCACACAAGAGTGATGCCCAAGTGAGGTGCATTGCAGGGAGACGTTTGATGGATACCAAGGCCGCCATTTTCGCGCTGATGACCGTTTGGGGCGTTGGTACCTGTGCCGCCGCGCCGGCCATGGCCCAGAAGACGGAACCGCCGGCCGAGGAGTCCGAAGCGCACGAGGACAATTTGCTGCTCAACCGGGTCTGGGTGCGGCAGGAAGGCAGCGACGCCCTGCCCGGCGCCATGCATATCTTCCTCGCCGACGGCACCCTGGTGTCCGACAGTTGCTGGGAGACCTATCGCCTCTCCAACTGGCAGCAGCTTTCCGACACGGAAATTGCCTGGGACGAGGACGGCATGACCATCAATGCCGACATTGCCTCGCTGACCAGCGATGAGCTGGTGCTCACCCTCAAGCTCGTCGGCGGTGTCGAGGAACAGCGTTTTGCCCCCGCCAGCGTGCCCTATCTCTGCCCCGACATGCAGAAATGAGGCCCACCGGGCCTCATTTTTTGAACTCAAAAATCAGATGATGAGCTGCGTACCGATTTCCACCACCCGCCCGGTGGGAATGTGGAAATACTCCGTCGCATCGCTGGCATTGCGCGCCAGCCGGATGAACAGCCGGTCCTGCCAGAACCGGATCGGACCGGATTTCTGCCCCAGCTTGAGCGAACGGCGCGACAGGAAGAACGAGGTCGACATGATGTCGAACTTCCAGCCCAGCTTGCGGGCCAGCGCCAGTGCCTTGGGAATGTTCGGCTCTTCCATGAAACCGAATGTCACCACCACGCGGAAGAACAAATTGTTATAAGCGTCGATGGTCACCTTTTCATCGTCCGGCACGCGCGGCGAAGTCGAGGTGCGCACGGTCAGGATGACGTTCTGCTCATGCAGCACCTTGTAGTGCTTCAGGCTATGCAGCAGAGCTGTGGGCGCGCCCTCGACATCGCTGGTGAGAAAAATCGCGGTGCCCGGCACCACAGTTGGCTTCTTCTTGGCGAGATTCTCGACCAGGAATTCAAGCGGCACTTCATCGCGGCGGGTTTTCTCCGCCAGCCGGTTCCGACCGGTCATCCAGCTCACCATGAGCAGCGACACGAACAGTGCGACAGCGACCGGCACCCAGCCGCCTTGGACGATCTTGGCCGAATTGACGGCGAAGAAACCACCATCAATTACCAGATAAAGCAGGCCGAACGCGATCACCCCGCCCAGCGGCCACTTCCAGTTGCGGCGCATCACCACCAGCAATAACGCCAGGGTCACCACCATGATGCCGGAAACCGCAATACCATAGGCAGAAGAGATTGCCGTCGAGCTGCCAAAGCTCACCACCATGATCAGCACCATGATCATGATGATGGTATTGATCTGTGGCATGTAGATCTGGCCGCGCTGATCCTGCGAGGTGTGCTGCACGATCATGCGCGGCAGGAGATTGAGCGCGATGGCCTGCTGGGTGAGGCTGAACACACCTGAGATCACGGCCTGGCTGGCAATGATTGTCGCCATGGTGGCCAGTGCCACGAACGGCCCCAACGCCCAGTCCGGATGCATTTCGAAGAACGGGCTGACCACATTTTCCGGCCCCACATTGAGCACGAAGGCGCCCTGCCCGAAATAATTGAGCAAGAGGCACGGAAACACCAGGCCGAACCAGGCCAGCACGATCGGCTTGCGTCCGAAATGGCCCAGATCGACATAGAGCGCTTCCGCGCCGGTCACGGCGAGGAACACGGCGCCCATCACCACAAAGGCAATATTGGCATGTGTCGCGAGAAATTCGATCCCATGGTAAGGGTTCAGCGCCCATAGCACGAACGGATTCTGGACGATGTGGTAGAGTCCGATGCTCCCCATCACCAGGAACCACACGGCGGTAATCGGGCCGAAAACCACCCCCACCTTGCCCGTGCCGAAACGCTGCACGAAGAAAACACCCAGGATGATGACCAGGGTAATGGGCACCACCCAGCGGGACATGTTGGGCGCCACCAGCTCCAACCCTTCCACCGCCGACAGCACGGAAATGGCCGGGGTGATCATGGCGTCGCCGTAGAACATCGCTGCACCGGCCACCCCCAGCGCAGTAATCCATACTGGCGGCTTGTCAAAGGTTTTGCGCGCCAGCGCCATCAGCGAGAGCGTTCCGCCTTCGCCATTATTGTCGGCCCTGGTGACGAAGAAAACGTACTTGAACGCCACGGTCAGGGCCAGGGCCCACACGATCAGCGACAGCAGACCAAGCACTTCAGTCTCGGTCGCCGCGACGCCGGGACGCACCGCCATGGCCTCGCGGAAGGCGTAGATCGGGCTCGTGCCGATGTCGCCATAGACGACACCAATGGCCCCCAGGGTGAGGAGCGGCAGACTCGATTTTCCGTGGCTGGCCTGTTCGGTCGCTACGTCACCGGCTGGAGCGCCGGCAGTTTCCGCATGCGTCATGAGCTTGGGGGCTCTCGCTGTTTCAGGGCGGGCGCCGCTATACACCCGTCACCCATCACAAACAACACCCGGTGACCTGAATAGTCCACATGCAAAAAAGGGGCTGCCCCACGAGAAAGCCCCTTTTGCCTAGCGAACGCTGGTTATGCTGGCTGCTTATTCTGCCGCAGCCGAGACCAAATTTTCTTCTTCGCGGGCGGCCTTTGCGGCCTCTGCCCACCAGACCAGCTGGTCGAGCATGTCGTTGGCCGAATTGCCGATCGAGCCTTCGATCTCGCTCATGGGCTTGTTCTGCTGGCCCAGCGGATGCACGGCAAAGAAGTCGGCGCCGGCGATGTGCACGGCCGAACGGGTCGAGACCATCTGCAGTTCAATACCGATTGTGCGCAGGTTTTCGATGGCGCGTGCAGCACCCACGGTGCCGTAGCCGACAGCCCCGAAAGCCTTCTTGTTCCAGTTCACATAGGCCTGGTCGATGGCGTTCTTGAGCGCACCAGTAATGGCGCGATTGTATTCGGCGACTACGAAGATGAAGCCGTCAAATTCGGAAATCTTGTTCTGCCAGCGAACGGCCTCGGGGTTCTGCGAAGGCATCCAGGCATTGGAAGCCGCTTCGTCGAAGAACGGCAGGTTGAAATCGCGCAGGTCGATCAGTTCAGCCGCGATTTCCGGGCGTTCATTGGCCTTGTCCAGGATCCACTTGGCCGGCACTTCGCCGAAACGGGTGGGACGGGTGGACGAGATGATGACGCCAATCTTGAGCTTGGACATTTGAGTGCCCTCCTTGGTAACAATTCGTAACTGAGGCGATATATGTGCCTGTCGCGAAAAGCCTCAAGAGGGCACGAGTTTGTCAGCCGGGGACATTTCCGTGCCCCGGTCACACTCATGTAAGCATAAGAAATCCAAGCAATTTCTGCATTCAGGGCAGCAACGCCACCTTAAATCCGGGTCATTACCTTGATTGCACGCACGAAGTGTTCTTCCTGAGCGAACAATCGCCTCAGGCCAGCACAGCGATGTACCGCCGGGTCGCCTCGGCAAATCCCATCAAAAGCGCATCAGCCGTGATTCCATGGCCAATGGACACTTCCGCAACGCCAGGCACCGCCTTCTGGAAGGACGGCAGATTGACCAGTGTCAGGTCATGCCCGGCATTGACCCCGAGACCTGCATCCAGCGCCGCGCCGCAGGTCACCGCCAGCGCCGATAATTGCCGCTCGGCCTCTGCCGCGTCGCCAAAGCAGGCACCATATGGACCGGTGAACAGCTCAACGCGATCCGCCCCGGTGGCTTTTGCCGCGGCAATGCCGGCTTCACCCGCATCCGGATCGCAGAATAGCGAAATGCGGCGATCCGGCCGCTTCAGCCGTTGCACCACTGACCGCAGAAAATTGCCCTTGCCGGCAAAATCCCAACCATGGTCCGACGTCGCCTGCGCCGGATCGTCAGGCACCAGGGTCACCTGCTGCGGGTTCACCTGGTCGATCAACTCGAGGAAATCCTCGCTCGGGTAGCCTTCGATATTGAACTCGGCCCTGGGATAGTCTGCGCGCAGCAGGTCCGCCAAATCCAACACATCCAGGCGCCGGATATGCCGCTCATCCGGACGCGGATGCACGGTAATCCCGCTTGCCCCGGCATCGAGCACCACGCGCGCAATTCCCGTCACGCTCGGCCAGGGCAGATCGCGGCGATTGCGCAATTGCGCGACGGCATTGAGATTAACGGAAAGCAAAGTCATGGCAGGAACCCGATAGAACTGGGCCCTGCCATACACCAGACTGGGCGCCTCGCCCAATCGAACCTTGTGATAAGAGCAATCAGCGTTTCGCTGATTACATCCCCTCCGGACCGCGATTAATCGCGGCTAGGCCCGTGCGGACCACTTCGACCAGCCCAAGCGGCTGCATCAGCGCGATGAAGCTGTCGATCTTGCTCGGCTTGCCGGTCACCTCGAAAACAAAGCTTTCCACCGTCGCATCCACGATCTGGGCGCGGAAAGCATCGGCCAGCCGCAGCGTTTCGGCACGATGGTCACCGGTGCCATTGACCTTGATCAGGGCCAGCTCGCGCTCGAGATAGGCCCCTTCCGCGGTCAGATCATGCACACGGTGCACCGGCACCAGCCGCTCAAGCTGAGCCTTGATCTGCACCAGCACCTTGGGCGTGGCGATCACAACGACAGTAATGCGACTAAGTCGCTTGTCGTGTTCGGTCTCGCTGACGGTCAGGCTTTCGATATTGAAGCCACGCGCCGAGAACAGGCCGACCACCCGCGCGAGAATGCCCGGCTCGTTGTCGACCAGCACGGAAAGGGTATGGCGTTCTGAGAGCTGGGTTTCCTGGGTCAGGAAATAGGCCGAACCGGTGGGCTGCAAATGTGCGTTCATGTCTTTGTCCTCCGCGGCGGCCTAAACCAGCTGCCGTCCCTTCTCGTCGATGATGTCGCCGATATTGGCCGTATCGGGCAGGATGATCTCGTTGTGCGGCTTGCCCGATGGGATCATGGGCAGGCAGTTCTCGTCCTTCTCGACCAGCACGTCGAACAGCACCGGGCCGTCATAATCGAGCATGGCGGCAATGGCCGCATCGAGCTCGGCCGGCGTATCGCACTTGATGCCCTTGGCCCCATAAGCTTCAGCGAGCTTGACGAAATCGGGCAACGATTCGGAATAGGAATGCGCATAGCGCGAGCCATGCAGCAGATCCTGCCACTGGCGCACCATGCCCATGCGCTCATTGTTGAGAATGAAGATCTTGACCGGCAGGCGATACTGCACCGCCGTCGAGAGCTCCTGCATGGTCATCTGCACCGAGGCTTCGCCGGCAATGTCGATGACCAGCGCGTCGGGGTGGGCCACCTGCACGCCGACTGCCGCCGGCAGGCCATAGCCCATGGTCCCCAGGCCACCAGACGTCATCCAGTGGTTCGGCTGGTCGAAGTGGAAATGCTGGGCTGCCCACATCTGGTGTTGGCCAACCTCAGTGGTGATGAACACCTCCTTGGACTGCTTCCTGGTCGCCTCATAGAGCCGCTGAATGGCCCATTGCGGCTTGATGACCGTGTCGGAGTTCTTGAAGTTGAGCGAACCAACGTCACGCCACTTCTGGATCTGTGTCCACCAGCCGGCAATGGCTTCGGTGCGCGGCGCATTGGTACGGCTGCGCCAGATGCGGATCATCTCCTCCAGCACGCGATTGCAATCCCCGATAATGGGAACATGCACCTGCACCACCTTGTTGATGGAGGCCGGATCAATATCGACATGGATTTTGGTGCTGTTGGGCGAGAACGCATCGATCCGGCCAGTAATGCGGTCATCGAAGCGCGCGCCGATATTGATCATCACGTCGCAATCATGCATCGCCATGTTGGCTTCATAGGTGCCGTGCATGCCCAGCATGCCCATCCATTGCGGATTGGAGGCCGGGAAGGCGCCCAGTCCCATCAGGGTCGAGGTCACGGGGAAACCGGTCAATTCCGCCAGCTCGCGCAAATTTTCCGAGGCTTCCGGGCCCGCATTGATGACGCCGCCGCCGGTATAGAAGATCGGCCGTTCCGCCTTCAGCATCAGATCGATGGCGGTCTCGATCGCCGCCAGGTCACCATCGACCTGCGGACGATAGGACTGGTGCCTCAGCGTCTCGGCCTCGGGCCGGAAATATTCGCCCACGGCGAACTGAATATCCTTGGGAATATCGATGACGACCGGACCCGGGCGCCCCGTGGTGGCGATGAGGAAAGCCTCGTGCAGGATGCGCGGCAAATCCTCGATCGATTTGACCAGGTAATTGTGCTTGGTGCAGGAGCGGGTGATGCCGACCGTGTCACATTCCTGGAAAGCATCGGTGCCGATCAGCGTCGTTGGAACCTGGGCGGTGATACAGACCAGCGGAATGGAATCGAGCAGCGCGTCGGTAAGGCCGGTGACCGCATTGGTCGCGCCCGGACCGGAGGTGACCAGGACCACGCCGGGCTTGCCGGTCGAACGGGCATAGCCCTCCGCCATGTGGGTCGCGCCCTGTTCATGGCGCACCAGGATGTGCTTGACGAAATCCTGCTGGAACATGGCGTCATAGATCGGCAGCGCAGCACCACCGGGATATCCGAAGATGTGCTCCACCCCCTGATCGGTCAGCGCCTGAATCACCATTTCCGCGCCGGTCATCTTCTCGGCCATTGCTCAGCCCTTCCTAACTCTTTCGCCCCTCCCAGCGGGGCCTCTATCTCACCTGCCGCCTGTGTTTCCGCTCTTGAGGAAAAAAGGCAATAAAAAAGGCCCCATTCGGGACCTGTGTTCGGCGCACCAGCTTTCGCGCGGGGTTCTACCCCACGTTGCCGATGCGCCTGCTTACTACGAGAATGAGTGCCCGCACTGGACCGCTCCAAAAATTCTAGACGGCGCATTGATAGAAGCACTGTCACGCCAAAGTCAAGCCGCCATGCACCCATTGCCGCCAGCGAGCCGGGATTCCCGTGCACGGGCGCGTTTCCGGCCCGAATGGGGGCTGGCAGCACGCCATTGAGATGTTAAGGCGGAGCCAACACGAAAAATGACAGTTCGGTGACATGGGCAAAAGCGCGCTCGACAAGGATCTGCAGCGGTTTTCGGGCCTCGAGAAAGCGACCCATAATCTGAGCCGCTCGCTGGCCGCACCCGGCATTGCGCTGGTCTTCCTGCTGCTGGTGGGCGCCTGGGCCGCTTTCGTCATGGGCCAGGGTCCGGGCACCTATGTCGTAGTCATCGCCGCGCTGATCGCCGGCTACATGGCTCTCAATGTCGGCGCCAACGACGTGGCCAACAACATGGGCCCGGCCGTGGGGTCCAAGGCGCTGACCATGGTTGGTGCCTTGATTATCGCCGGTATTTTCGAGGCGGCGGGCGCCTTGCTGGCTGGCGGTGACGTGGTCAACACCGTTGCGCGCGACCTGCTGATCTCCCCAGAAATGGAAAGCCGCACCTTCATCATGGTGATGATGGCCGCCCTTCTGGCCTCCGCGCTCTGGGTCAACCTGGCCACTTTTGTTGGTGCCCCAGTCTCCACCACGCATGCTGTCGTCGGCGGTGTTGTCGGCTCGGGCATCGCCTCGGCCGGCTTTGCCATCGTCAATTGGCCCACCATTGCGGCCGTGGCAGCAAGCTGGGTCATTTCTCCGGTCATGGGGGGCATGATCGCGGCTGTGTTTCTGGTCATCATCCGCATGACCATCACCACGCGGCTCGACAAGATCACCTCGGCGCGCGTCTGGGTCCCGATATTCGTTGCCGTCATGACCGGCATTTTCACGATGTATCTGGCCACCAAGGGGCTGAGCCGCATCTGGAAGCCCGGCTGGGGCATCCCGATCGCGCTCGGCATTGCCTTTGGCGCGCTGGGCTGGGTTGCCGCCATGCCCTGGGTCCGCCACCAGTCGCGTCACATGGAGAACCGCAAGAAGCACGTGGCCGCGCTTTTCCGCCTGCCGCTGATCGTCTCTGCCGCGCTGCTTTCCTTTGCCCACGGCGCCAATGACGTGGCCAATGCCATCGGCCCATTTGCCGCTATTGTCACCGCCATTCAGACCGGTCACGGCGAAGTCTCGGGCATCACCCTGCCCCTTTGGGTCCTGGCCATCGGCGCCCTCGGCATCTCGCTGGGGCTGGCCCTGTTCGGCCCCCGCCTCATCCGCACGGTGGGCGAGCAGATCACCAAGCTTAATGAAATCCGCGCCTTTTGCGCCGCGCTTTCAGCGGCTGTTACCGTGTTGATCGCATCGGCATTGGGTATGCCTGTGTCATCCACCCACATTGCTGTCGGCGCGGTGTTCGGCGTCGGTTTTGTGCGCGAATATATCTCGCGCCGCGACTTGCAGGGCACGGCCGTGCCGATCAATGCCCGCTTCGTCGACCCCAGCCAGCTCAATGCCACACCTGAAGAGGCCCTGGCCAATGCCCGTCGCATTGAAACTCGCATGCTGGTGCGGCGCCAGCATGTCTATTCCATCGCGGCGGCGTGGGTGATTACCGTCCCCGCCTCGGCGCTGGTCTCGGCATCGCTCTATTTCGGGCTGAGCCTGCTGATCCCCTAAAGCACTGCCCTTCGTCCGTCAGGACTGGCCCCCACTAGCTCGAAATCACCCGGTTGTGCAGCGCCAGAGCCAGGCGCCCCAATGTCTGGTCTGCCAACAGGCGCCGCGCCTCGGACAATGTCGCCCAGTGGCGCATGCGCTGTCCCTTTTCCTTGTAGTCGTCGAACTGCTGCGTTACCCGCAGCGGATAGAGATCGACGTCGACCAGCCCGACATTATCCCCGCCGGCGCCGGTCCGGTAGGTACCGATGATTTCGCTGGAAATCTCCCCGGTGACTCCCGCCTCCTCCTGCGCCTCAACCGCGGCGCTCTCCCAGGGCGTCATGTCGGGTTCGATGGCGCCCTTGGGAAAGATCCACTTGCCGCTGCGGCGCGATGTGATCAGCAAAAACGCCATGCGGCCTTCAATGATCGCATAGGGCATGGCGCCGGATTGGCGTAGGCTCGATGCGGTTTCGACCCGCGGGCTCCAATGTTTCAGTATTTCGCGCATATCGTTCAACGGCACATTCGACTCGTCACTTTCCCTAGGCGGACAGATCGTGCACACGATTGCAAGCAAAAGGGGCCCAACGGGCCCCTTCCATTCCGGTTCTTCACCGTTTCCTTGGGGAACGGCAAAGACCGGTCAATAATCTGCGTCTCGTGCTTAGCTCAGCAGGGTCAGTTCGGTGGCCGAGACCTTGCCGTCGCGGCCGGTCTGCAGCTCGAAGCTCACCTTGTCGCCTTCATAAAGGCCCTGCAGGCCCGAACGCTGCACGGCGGAAATGTGGACGAATGCGTCCTTTTCGCCGTTGTCGGGCGAGATGAAGCCGTAGCCCTTGGTGGTATTGAAGAATTTCACGGTCCCGGTGATGGCGGCCATGTCTTGGTCCTCTAGGTCTGTTGTGCCGCAGTGTGCGGCGGAAGGGTTTGTCCGGGAGTGTGCAACTTTTCCGGACTTACGGTTCACGAGATCAGGAGGTAGCCAAGTTTCCGGCAAGCCGGTCGTTCAGTTAGCGCAAGACAAGTGGCACGTATGCCAAAATTATCGCTGTTTTTGTTGACTTTTTCAAGACCGCCCGGCGCGCTCAATCGATTGTCCGCACGTGTTCAAAACAACACCCGGTCGGGGGGCCAACCGGGTGTCTGGCGCCTGGGGGCGCTTGGCCGCAGGGGGCGCTGCGGCTTGGCTATGCTGCGCGTTATCCGCGCGGGCAGGTATCGATATAGCGGGTGCCGTCACGGCGCTCGTAAACACAGCGGTCGCGGCTCGTCCCGTAATAACCAAGAAGCTCGCCAGCAGCAGCACCGGCCACGGCGCCGATACCGGCACCAACAGCTGTGCCGACAACATTGCCGCCAGTTGCGGTGGCTCCGACGATGCCGCCACCAATGGCACCCACGGTCGCACCCTGCTGGGTGGTGGTGCAGGCGGCCAGGGACAGGCAGGTTGCGGCGATAATCAGGATCTTGTGCATTAATTCCTCCAACGAAACACTTGCACGAAGCAATGCACGGCTCCGTGAATGGTTCCGGCAGGGTTTTAATCTTTCTTAACTCAATCCCGGCCCTTGCCCACCAAACCGGCCAGAGCCAGTCCTGCCCAGCCCAGCATCATCAGGCCGCCGCCCAGCGGTGCGGCCCCGCCAAACACCCCCTGCCCGGCAAATTCGCGCATCGCCAGGTCGCCGCCGAACAGCAGCGTGCCGCCTGCCAACACCAGTCCGGCACCCAACAGAACGCGTCCCTGCCCGAACAGCCCAAGCGCCACCAGCACTGGCGCATGGGCCAGAAACATCGCCGCCAGGGCGCTAAGGTTCCGGCTCTCGCCATGCGAGGCGGCAGCCGCTGCGGCAACGCCAAGTGCGCCCATCAGGCCGGCAAGCACCAGCAAATGTCTCGGCACCAATCTGGCCATCTCATGCTCCAGACATCGGTCGCGCTTTCGCACGGAACCGGATTGGACTACAGCATGGGCTGCGAGTGAGAGACATGACAATGAGCGACAACGTCGCGGCGGCCCGTGCGGCGCCACAGAACCCCATGGCCAAATCCGGCTGGGGCACGGAGTTGCGTGCCACCTTTGCCCTGGCCTGGCCCCTGGTCATCGCCCAGGTCGCCCAGAATGCCCTGCAGGCCACCGATGTCCTGATGATGGGCTGGCTTGGACCGGAAGCGCTTGCCGCTGGCACTTTGGCGAGTAGCTTTCTGATGCCCCTGTTCCTGTTCGGCGTCGGCGCGGTTAGTGCCGTTGCACCACTAACGGCTCAGGCGCGCGGCCGACGCGATATCAAGGCCATTCGCCGCGTCGTCCGCCAGGGATTCTGGGCCGCTATTGCCTTGGCGCTGCTGCTCACACCGATCCTGTTGCAGATCCGCACCGTCTATGGCTGGCTCGGCCAGGACCCGGTCCTGGCCGAAAGGGCCGAAGAATACATCCAGATCGCTGTTCTGATGCTGGTGCCCGCCATGGGCGTCATCGTCCTGCGCTCCTTCCTCTCCACCTTCGATTCCACGCGCATCATTCTGGTCATCACCCTGGGCGGTGTCATCGTCAACGCCATCACCAACTACCTGCTGATGTTCGGCAATTTCGGCCTGCCGCGGCTGGAACTGCGTGGCGCTGCCATCGCCACGGTCCTGACCAACCTGTTCATGCTCGGCGCCATGCTGACCTATGTGCTGCGCCACCGCCGCTTCAAGCGCTTCAACATACTTATCCGCTTCTGGAAGCCCGATTGGCCCCGCTTCCGCGAGATCTTCCGCATCGGCACGCCCATTGGCCTGACTGTGCTGGCCGAAGTTGGCCTGTTCGCCGCCGCCGCCATTTTGATGGGCCGTCTGGGCACCGACGAGCTGGCCGCCCACGCTGTGGCGCTGCAATGCGCCTCGCTGGCCTTCATGGTTCCGCTGGGGCTCGGGATCGCCGCCACGGTGCGCGTCGGTGTCGCCTATGGCCGCAAGGACACCGAAGGCATCCGCAAGGCGGGCTGGATGAGCTTTCTGCTCGGCACCGGCTTCATGGCTATCTCTGCCCTTGCCTTCATCCTGTTCGGCCCGGTCATAGTCGCCCTTTTCCTCGACCCTGCCCTGCCGCAGAACCAGAATGCATTGATGTTCGCTGCAACCTATCTCGCCATCGCCGGACTGTTTCAGATCGTCGACGGCGCCCAGGTGGTCGCCGCCCATGCCCTGCGCGGCCTGAGCGACACCAAAGTGCCCATGTTGATGGCCATTTTCGGCTATTGGCTGGTTGGCCTGCCCGTCGCCTGGCTGTTGGGATATGTGCTCGACATGCGTGGCGTGGGCATCTGGCTCGGCCTTGCCGCCGGTCTCGCCTTCGTCGCCGTCTTGCTGGTTGGTCGTTTCGCCCTCCGCGAGCGCCTGGGCCTGATGCGCTCCATCAACGCCTAAGGGGCCTTACCCTCCAGGCCCAGACGCGGCCAGTCACCCATGCGGTTGCGGAACCAGGTACGTTGCCGCTTGGCATATTGATGGGTGGCGATGGTGGCCAGCGTGATCGCCTCGCCCTGGCTATGTACACCATCGAGCCAGTCGGAAATCTCGCGCACGCCGATGGCTTTCATCACCGGCAGGCTCGGATCGAGCCTCTGCGCCCGCAACGTCTCAACCTCCTCGACCGCGCCACTGGCGAACATCGCTTCAAAGCGACGTGCAATGCGCTCGCGCAGTACATCGCGATCGGGTGAAAGCACCATGCGCTCGACCGACCATCCCTCCAGCAGGCCCGGTTGCTGATCGTCCTGGAAACTCGACAGTGCGCGTCCCGTCGCGCGCTTGACCGCAATGGCCCGCGTCACCCGCTGCGGATCGGCCACCTTCAGGCGCCGGGCGGTCACCGGGTCTTCCGCTTCCAGCAGGGCCATCCGCTGCGGTTCTTCAAGCGCTTGAATCTCTTGTTGAACTTCAAAGGTCAGCGTGGAAGAGATTTCCGGCACCTCAGCGAATCCATTTGTCAGCGCTTCAAAGTAAAGCCCTGTCCCACCGACAAAAATCAGTTCGCGCGCCGGTTCGACCGCATCCAGGATCAGCTTCGCCGCCCGGACCCATTGCCCGGTCGAAAACCGCTCCGCGGCCGGCACAATGCCGTAAAGGCGATGCTCTGCCTCTGCTTCATCCGCGACGCTCGGGCGGGCCGTCACGATCCGCAGCGTATCGTAAACCTGCATGGCATCGGCATTGATGATGACGCCACCGCCTGCGCGCGCGCGCTCCAGCGCCAGCGCCGACTTGCCGCTGGCAGTCGGACCCGCTATCAGCACAGCGCGCCTTTGGCTCATCATAGAACTCTCCCGAAAGTTATGCCCGCCATGCCGGTTCTTTCTCTCATCGCCAATCCCGCCGACCCTGAGTTGAGCGTAACGCTGGCGCAGGCTGTGGTGGCCCAAACCGGCGGAGAACTCAACTGGCTGAACCACGGTGTGGCCTGCGACATTCTCGAGCCCGATGCACCAGATGCTCTGGCGGTCGCCCGCGACATCATCGGCGCCAAGGCCGTCGATGCCAATCTGGTAGCCACCGAAGGCCGCCGCAAGCTTCTGCTGGTTGCCGACATGGACTCCACCATGATCGAGCAGGAATGCATCGACGAATTGGCCGCCGCGCTCGATCTCAAGCCACAGGTTGCGGAAATCACTGATCGCGCCATGCGGGGCGAACTCGACTTCGCCCAGGCGCTGGACACGCGCGTTGCCCTGCTCAAGGGGCTGGAGCGCAAGGTGATCGAGGAGGTGCGCCGCGAAGCCATCACACTGGCGCCCGGCGGCCGCGCCCTGGTGCAGACCATGAAGGCCTATGGCGCCTATACCTCGCTTGTTTCGGGCGGCTTTACCTTCTTTGCCGACTATTTCGCCAAGCGCATCGGCTTCGACGAAGCCATTGCCAATGTGCTCGAATTCGATGGCGACAGGCTCACTGGAACGGTTGCCAAGCCCATTGTCGACAAGAATACCAAGCGCGAGCGCCTGCTGGCTCTGGCCGGTGCACACAATCTCGACCTCGCTCGCACCATGGCGGTCGGCGATGGCGCCAATGACCTCGACATGATCGGGGTGGCCGGTTTTGGCGTGGCACTGCACGCCAAGCCAGCGGTTGCCGAAGCGGCCGGCATCCGCATCGACCATGGCGACCTTACCGCCCTGCTCTACCTGCAGGGCTATTACGACGACGAATTCGTCCGCTAGTTGACCGCTCTAACAACGAAGGCCGGCGCAGTTTCCTGCGCCGGCCTTTTGTTGACGTGCCCTGGGCCTACTGGCTGGCCGGCACTTCGGTCGGGGTTGCACCCTCGACCGATGGCGGAGTCTCCTCAGCCGGAGGCGGGGCCTCTGTGCCCACGGTTGGCTGCAGTTCAGAACCATCGTCCAGCGTCATGGTCGGCGCCACGGTTTCTTCGATGCCCAGGCCATCCAGTGCCGGCTCATTCGAGCTGGTGCTGGGGGTTTGAGGCGCCGATCGCTGCGGCAGCGGCGTTGCAAAGCTTGTGCTGGCCGCCGGGATTTCGCCGTCCGAACCGAAGTAGCGGAAAAAGGCGCTATCAGGCGAGAGGACCATGGTGGTGCCGGTATTGGCCAGCGCCGTCCGGTAGGATTCCATCGAGCGATAAAACTCGAAGAATTCCGCGTCCTGCCCGTAAGCCGAGGCAAAAATGCGGTTCCGTTCCGCATCGCCCGTACCACGGATGATTTCAGCATCGCGTGTCGCTGCAGCGACGATTTCCACCGCCTGACGTTCGGCAATGGCGCGCAGGCTCTGCGCCTGTTCCTGACCACGGGCACGCAGCAGCGCGGCCTCAGCCAGACGTTCGGCACGCATGCGCTCATAAGTCCGTTCGGACACTTCATCCGCAAGATCCGTGCGCAGGATGCGCACATCGACGATCTCGATGCCCAGTGCAGCCATTTCAGGCCGCATCAGATCGCGCGCTTCGGTCATCATCTGCGGACGCTGCTCGGACAGAGCGGCATTGAACTCACGCAGACCATAGACCTGACGCAAGGCAGCATCGAAACGCGTCGCGATACGATCCTGGGCGACCGACAGCTGACCAAGCGCCCGCTGGCGGAACAGCACCGGATCCACGATCTTGTAGGTCAGGAAAGCGTCCACCTCGTAGAACGCGCCGCCCGAGACCTGCACGGTCATGTCGGCGATATCCTGGCGCAGCAGACGATCTTCAATGATCTGTACGCTATCCACAATATCGGTCGGAATCTTGAAATAAAGACCCGGTTCGGTGCGGACATCGGTGATCTGGCCGAACCTCAGAACGATGGCCTGCTCACGCTCATTGACCACATAGATCGATGAGAACAGCACATAGAGGGCCCCCACCAGGACGGCGCCGATGATAAAGAGACGATTGCTCATGGCTTACTCCCCCGAACCGGTGTTTGCGTTGGCGCGGGAGCGCAGTTCAGGCAACGGCAGGTAAGGCACGACGCCTGAGCCGCCGGCACCGTTCTCGACCAGAACCTTCTCCGAGGCACCCAGAACCTGTTCCATGGTTTCCAGGAACAGACGCTTGCGAGTCACTTCGGGTGCGTTGACATATTCGGCATAAACCGCGTTGAAACGCTCAGCCTCACCGGTCGCTTCCTGCACCACGCGGTTGGAGTAAGCAGCCGCTTCTTCGCGCAGCGCTGCGGCCTGACCGCGTGCGTCACCCAGGAGGGTGTTGGCGTAGGATCGGGCTTCTTCCTGCAAACGGTCTTCGTCCTGTTCGGCGCGCTGCACTTCGTTAAAGGCATCGGCCACTTCGGCGGGCGGCGCAGCATTCTCGATCGAGATCTGCTGTACTGAAACACCCATCCCGTAGGAGTCGAGAATGTCCTGGGTAATTTGCTGCACCTCGATCGCGATACCGGCGCGGTCGTCACGGAAAATATCCTGTGCCGGACGGCGGCCGACAATTTCGCGCATCGCGCTTTCGGCAGCGTTGCGCACCATTTCTTCCGGATCGCGGACATTGATCACATAGTCGACCGGATTGCCGACTGACCAAAGCACGGCAAAGCGGACATCGACGATGTTCTGGTCGCCAGAAAGCATCAACCCGTCATCGGCATTGCCGCGGGAACCTGAGCCCGTCGCCGTACCGATTGTGGTCTGGTTCTGCGAGGTGTTCACCTTCTCAACCGTTTCAATCGGCCAGAGATGGAAATGCAGACCAGCAGTGGATAAATCCTGCTTGGGCGCACCCAGGCGGAATTCAACACCGACTTCGGCTTCTTCGACGGTATAGACCGAATTGACCACCCAGAAGGCACCCAAGAGCAGCACACCACCGACCAGCAGCCAGCGGCCACCCGGCAATCCACCGCCAAACTGAGCGCGTCCGCGGTTCAGAATGTCTTCGAGATTGGGAGTATTGTTACCCGGACGGCGTGGCCCGCCCCCGCCTCCCCCAGGCGCCTGGCCCCACGGTCCGCCACTATTGCGGCCGCCTCCGCCACCATTATTCTCCCAAGGCATCGCATTCCTTTCGGTGTCTTCGAGAAATCATTGCTGCCATATATAGGCAAGGTGCCCGCCCGATCAATGCGCGCCCCCCTGAATGCGTTCGTAAACTCTTATTGCATAGGTGGCGGGATCGCGCTCGGACCGGGGCATGTCCGGTTCATCGACAACCCGCCATTCGTCCGCGTCAATGGGCGGAAAATGCACATCCCCGTCCGGCGCGAGATCGACATGGCTGATATAGAGCCGGTCCGCCAGCGGCAGCGCCTGCGCGTATATGTCGCCACCACCGATCACCATGATTTCATTCTGGTCGCTGGCCTCGGCCAGTCGCCGCGCGGCGGCCAGGGCCTCCTGCAGGCTGTGGCGCACCAGCACACCCTCGGGTCGATAATCATGCTGCCGCGTCACCACGATATGCGGTCGCCCCGGCAGTGGCTTGGAGAAAGTTTCGAACTGCTTGCGGCCCATGACCATGGGCTTGCCCATCGTGGTCTGCTTGAACCAGGCGAAGTCCGATGGAATGCGCCAGGGCATGGACTGATCGGCACCAATCACATTGTTGCGCGCCACGGCAGCGATGAGGGAAATGAGAACGCTCATAGCTGACCCAGCTTGGAGAGCGCTTCTCCATCCACTCGCACCTTGGTCCACTCGTCCTGCATCACGCCCCCCTGGCTCTTGTAGAATGCAATGGAGGGTTCATTCCAGTCGAGCACCCACCACTCGAACCGCCCCAGCTCCTCTTTTACGCAGCGTTGCGCGAGGTGGACCAGCAAGGCCTTGCCGATTCCCTGTCCGCGCAGTTCCGGATCGACGTAAATATCCTCAAGCCAGATGCCGTGCCGGCCCTGAAAGGTCGAATAGGTATAGAACCAGAGCGCAAAGCCGACCGGCTCGCCCTCCCATTCGGCGATCTCGCAGAACACCTTGGGTTCGGCTCCGAACAGGTCGCGCGCAAGATCGGCCTCGCTGGCCTGCACTTCGTGTTCGAGCTTCTCATAGACGGCCAGCGCGCGGATGAATTCGACGATCTGGCCGGCGTCCGCTGGGACGGCGGGGCGGATAGTGAGCTTGGTCAAGTCCTTGATAACACGCCCCGCAAGGCGGGGGCCTCCATTGATTGCAATTACGACGACATCCGTTGGCACGGATGAGACTCGGGCCTGGCGATGTCGGCGCTATGGCGCCTCATAACGCTCCAGGATGAGGATATTGAGTTCTTCGCGCGGCCAGTAGTTTTCCTTGACCATTTCGAAGGTCGTCGGCCCGATCTTGGTCACGCCCTCACCGCAGAATGAGACCAGGTTGTCGGTACTGCCCTTGTCGATGACGAGCCGGAAATTCTCGATGCCGCCACCGGCCCAATTGCCACCCGTGGTCAGGATGTAGGAAATCCAGCTTTCGGTGAACGGCGCGCCCCAGGGTTCGTCCGGATCAGGCAGTGTCTTGCGCACCGCAGCGACGAAATTCTCATCGGTACAATATTTGCGCCGATATTCCGCGGCCGGATCATACCCATCCTCATAGGGTTCGGACAGAAACGACACCCCGGTCGTTCCGCCGACGCTGGGCGTATAGCGATGCTCAACGGTAACCGTTTCACCCGCCGGGAAGGTCGCCTCCCAGGTATAGGTCGCACGATAGGTCCAGGCCGGCCAGTGGTGGGTTTCCCAACCCTGCCCCGCGTCGTATTCATCTGGCATGGCCAGGCCCAGATGCAGGAGCTCGGCAAGCCCCGCCTCATCCAGCCCATCGACTGCATCAATCGCCTCCTGGCTGATCGGCACCAGTGGAATATCAAGCTTTGTCAGAAGCTTGGTCCGATCTACACCGGCCGCAAATGCATATTCGTGCAGTTCTGCCTCGACCGGCTCGCCCTCGAACCTTGTCTCGAACCCGAACAGATTATCACTCGCCCCCATGGGATAGGCCACCGGCGAGAAATGATCCGGCACAATGTCTGGCATAGGAAAGGCCACCAGCAGATCGTGGTCCCGGTCGCTGTCATTCCGGAACCGATAGACGACACGGATCTCTTCGCGCGAAATGAACAGCTCCTCGCTCTCCATGGCGATTTGGCCATGCGAGACAAATTCCAGCCCACCCGTTGTCAGAACCGCCGCCGTATCATTGCCGAATGCCGGCGTGGCCGTCAGCACCAGCAACGCTGCGAAACATCTCCTCATCACGGCCCCCTCTCCTCCACGCCGGCATCCCTAGCATGCCGCGCCCGGCCGGACACGGTCAAACCTGGGGCGAACGGGCTAGATATTTGAACCACTTCCGCTCTAGCGCCGCATCGAGGTCGATACCATTGTCGCGCGCAAACAGCAGTAGCATGGCAAGGACGTCTGCCGCCTCATCCTCCAGCGCCTGCCGCACATCGGCGGCATCGGCCCCCTTCATCCGCCCGCGGCCGGTAGCGCGTAGAAATTCGGCAACGAGTTCGCCCAGCTCTTCCTGCATCTTGAGCAGATACCAGTCATCGTCGCGGGTAATGTCATTGCGCGAGGCGTAGATATCGGACACTTCCGCGACCAGCGCAGTAAGTTCGGCCAGCGACCGGCTCATACCGCAATCGGTGCAGCAATGCGGGGGTGCGGGTCGTAGCCTTCGAAGGCAAAATCCTCGAAGACGAAATCTTCCAGCCGTTTGCGCTCCGGATTCATCACCAGCTTCGGCAAAGGTCTCGGTTCACGCGAGAGCTGCAGGCGCGCCTGCTCGAAGTGATTGCTATAGAGATGCGCGTCCCCCAGCGTGTGCACGAAATCTCCAACCCCGAGGTCGCACACCTGCGCCACCATGTGGGTCAGCAACGCGTAGGACGCGATGTTGAACGGCACGCCCAGAAAGCTGTCGGCCGAACGCTGGTAGAGCTGGCAGCTCAACCTGCCATTGGCGACATAGAACTGAAACAGAGCGTGACATGGCGGCAGCGCCATATTGTCGACCTCGGCGGGGTTCCAGGCCGAAACGATATGCCGGCGGCTGTCAGGCTTGCTGCGGATCTGCTCGACAACGGCCTGCAACTGATCAATCTTGCGTCCATCAGGTGCCGGCCAGCTCCGCCATTGCGAGCCATAGACAGGACCCAGATCGCCATTTTCGTCGGCCCACTCGTCCCAGATGCTAACGCCGCGCTCCTGCAGCCAGCGGACATTTGTTTCGCCGCGGATAAACCAGAGCAGCTCATAAATGATCGATTTGAGATGCAGCTTCTTGGTCGTGACCAGCGGAAAGCCCTTCGAAAGGTCGAACCGCATCTGATAGCCGAACAGGCTGCGCGTACCGGTACCGGTCCGGTCCGATTTGTCGGTGCCGTTTTCGAGAATGTCGGAAAGGAGCTGAAGATAAGGCTGCATGCGTGAATTCTACGGCGATTCGCATTCATCGGCCCGGCGGGATTTATGCGTTTTCAACTGACACATCCTGCGCAACGGTGTTGCTACAGAAAGAGCGCACGACGAACGAGGTGACAATATGGGCCGGCCCAAGACCGATCTCGACCACAATATTCTCGGCTCACCGATCCCCGGTAAGCTGATCCGCCCAATCCAGCCCATGCCCGATTTCGTGCGCGCCGCCCTGGATGAACGCGGGCTCATGGCGTTTTATGAGGCCCGCCCCGCCTATCAGCGCAATGATTATCTAATGTGGATCAACAACGCCAAGCGCAAGGACACCCGCCGCAAGCGCTTGGGCCAGATGCTCGAAGAACTGGAAACAGGCGGGATTTACATGAAGATGAAGTGGAACGGCTAGCGTCAGCCAAGCGCGCTCCGCAACGCCGTTTTGTCACGCTCCCAGACATGGGTCTTGTCGATATGCGCCAGGGACCAGGCAAAAATTGTCTGCATCTCTCGTAGGTCGCGCTTTGCGACAGCCTCTTCGAGCAGTTCGTTCATGCGCATCTTGGCCGGCAGATGCCCCGGCGGTCCCAGCCGCTCGAACTCCACGCCAAACCCTTCTTCTACCCAGCCCCCCACCATCCCGGCAAACTCTTCGGACACGAGGAAGGCGCTCAGTTCCAGGATGAGCAGCGTGACCGTGTCATTGTCGAAGCTCTCCGACCGGATCACCACCCCGCTCTGCTTGGGGTGCCATTCCGGGCCAAGCTCTTCGAGAAAGAACCAGCCACAGAAGAAACCCCGGCAGACATCGGGCCGTTGCGCATAGACGGTACACCCCTGCCCCTCGGCGCAATGCATGCACATTGTATTGGCCGGCTTCAGCAATGTTTCGCTGTGGATAGGCGGGAAGGAACAGCAGGCCGTGCAGCCATTGCAATCCCTGCCGCTCAACGGCTCCATCGACATCGGTTGAAACTCCCTTGCCGGACCAACATGACCGCGCGCCACACGGTTTGTCCAGCGCCACAAACGAACCAAAATGAACGCATGTGAAAGACTTGATCTTTCGTTTTCTGGCTCTACTCTGCCCCACAAGAGGAGACCGGCATGCGACAGCTTCTGGTGATTTTTCTGCTTGCGGTAACGGGAGGCGTGACCTTGGCCCAGGACAACCGGATCGACCAGCGGCTGCCCGATGCGCCCGAACTGGCGCAGCCTGGACCGCATGCCGTCGGGGTCGTGACGATCGACCTGCTTTACACCGACCGGCCCGATGTGCTCTCCGGCCCCCAGGCCCGATATGATCGTCCCCTTCGCCTGGAAATCTGGTATCCCGCCGATCCGCACACGGCCGGCACCGGCGGCAGCTACTCCAACGTTCAGATGGCCAATAGCACCGTGACGGTGACGCTGCATGGCCAAGCCGTGCGCGATGCCGCGCCCGACCAGGCCAGCGGCCCCTATCCGCTTGTCATCATCTCGCACGGCTATCCAGGCAATCGCTATTTGCTCAGCCCGTTTGGCGAACACCTCGCCAGCCATGGCTATGTGGTCGCCAGCATCGACCATTTCGAAAGCACCTATGAAAACAAGCTGGGCTTTGCCAGCACCCTGGCGAACCGCTCACCTGACCAGCTCTTCGTCCTCGACCGCATTGCGGCGATGTCGGCCGAAGATGATGGATTTCTATCCGGTCTGGTAGACGCCGATAATAGCGCGATCATTGGTTACTCCATGGGCGGCTACGGCGCTGTCACGAGCGCCGGTGCGGGACTGTCCGAAGCCGCCATGGGCTCGGGCATGGCACCACCAGGGGCGCTCGACACCCTCGCGGCCAATTCGGACGCCTATCAGGCTGCACGCGATCTGCGCCTGAAGGCTGCCGTCGCCATCGCGCCCTGGGGCGCGCAGCTTGGTCTCTGGGACGAGGCAGGACTGGCCGGTATCGAGATACCCCTCCTCGTGATCGGCGGCACCCAGGACGAAATTTCCGACTATGCCGGCGGCATCCGCCGCGTCTTCGAGGGCGCCGTCAACGCAGATCGCTATATGCTCAGCTTCCAGGGCGCCGGGCATAATGCAGCGGCCCCCATGCCGCCGCCAGCCGAAGCCCTGCAACAGGGCGGCCCAGGCAGTCCTTATGAGCACTACGCCGATTTTGTCTGGTCAAACGTGCGGATGAACAATATCGCGCAACACTTCCTGACGGCATTTTTGGGCCTGACCCTCAAGGCAGACGACAGCCTGGCACGCTATCTCGACCTGGCCTCATCTCCCTGGACCGAGCCAGCCGGCGACCGGACCTGGCCCGGATTTGCTCCGCGCACCACCAGGGGCCTGGTCGTCGAGCATCTGCCGGCCGAACGCTGAACCTCAGCACCAGTCTTGGCGATAACCCTGCCATTCATGCGCCAGCCCCTCGGCTACCAATTGGGCGCCGAGGGAATGCCCATCGCGCATCGCCACACGCAGCTTGCGGCCATATTGGTCCTCATCGCGCCCGTCCTGCACCAGCGCGAAGGGACCGGCATTGAGCAATTCCCGCAAACGTTCAGTCGCGCGCCGGCCCAGCACGGCCTCCTGCGAGCATTGTGGCGAACTGACTTCGGGGGTGTTGATATCGGCAATGCGGATCTTGGTGCCATCAAGCCAGAACGTATCTCCGTCCACGACACAGGTAATACGTAGGGAACCCGAACAGATGCCGAATTGTCCCGAATAGTGCTGGCTTGCCGCTGGCGCCGCTCGATCATGCGTGCCTAGCAACCAGTCGCTCAGAGCGCTCCCATCGAGCATGGTGGTCACACCGCCCCCCACACCGAGGGCAACAAGCATCAGTGGCAGCAGCGGTAAAGTGTCCAGCACCCCACTGCGCCGCCTGCGGCCACTGCCGCGCCGCGCAAAGCCTTGTCGTGACGTGCTCATGCCTGCCCTCTTGTGGGCCCTCAGCATGATCACGAGTTGTTAAACAGAGCTGAATCGATCCATCCCGATTTGCATCCGCTTGCCCCCTCACCTATATAGGGAGTGCTCGCAAGGGCTATGGCAATAAACGGTCATTGTAATAAACCCATCGGACCCGGGGGCAGTACCCGGCGTCTCCACCATCTCCCCTCCTTTCCAGGGAGGAGCCAATGGGGACGAAACAGGATCGACGAGGGCGTAAAGAGTGTGCTTTTGCTCGGTGAGGTACCACCGTTATCGGTCCGAAACTTATAGTTGCTAATGACAACAATAAGGCTCCGGTCGCTCTCGCCGCGTAAGCGGTGCTAGCACTGGGAATTTAAGTCCTCCGCCCCTAGCCGGGCGTCAGGCGGGGTTCGCAGGCACCTGGCAACAGAAGCCTGCACTCAATTCCATTTGCTTGCAGTTCCTGCCGCCTTTGTTCTTGAATTTCATGGGAACGTAGGGCTGATATGGGCCGTTCGGGATTCGATCCGAACTCAAGAGGAGATTAGGGCACTATGGCCGAAGACCACATGCGATACGACATTCTCGCCCAGGAAGCCCTGCGCGGCGTCGTGCGCAAGGTTCTGGCCGAGGTGTCGCGAACCGGCCTGCCTGGCGAGCACCATTTCTTCATTTCCTTTGCTACGCGCGCGCCCGGCACCCGCATCAGCGAGGAACTGCTCAAGCAGTACGACAAGGAAATGACCATCGTGCTGCAGAACCAGTATTGGGATCTCAAGGTCACCGAAAGTGCCTTCGAGGTCGGCCTGAGCTTCAACGGCCAGCCCGAAATGCTGCACATCCCGTTTGCGGCCATCAAAAGCTTCTTTGACCCCTCGGTGCAGTTTGCGCTGCAATTCGACCCGGCCACCGCTCCCGACGAGCGCGAGGCGGATGAAGCCAACGCCGACGCAGTGACCGAAGCGGCATCGGGCGAGGCTGCGTCCGAAGAAAGCAGCGGCGAAAAAGTGGTCAGCCTCGACGCGTTCCGCAAAAAGCCCTGAAAACCGGTCAGGCATGGAAAAGCGCTCCTTCTCCATTGCCGGCCATCGCACCTCAATTGCGCTCGAGCCGGAATTCTGGCGCGGTCTGGAGGACATGGCGTCAGCCCGCCAGTTGAGCCTTACTGGCCTTGTGCGCGATATTGACGAGAACCGGCACACCACGAACCTGTCTTCGGCCATGCGGCTTGCGGTTTTGGCCTGGTATCGGGACCGCCCCGTTACTGACCCGGAAAAAGCGGGATCGGCTGGTTGACGCCATTGCCGATGGGCTGGTTCACCCCGGGCTGAAAACCGAGATTGAGCGGCCCCGTAACCGGCCCCTCGTCCCCGGCCTCCTCTTCAGTCTGTTGTTCCTGCAGCAACTGCTCTTCCTCGAGCCGCTGCGCTTCTTCCTCCGCAGCCTGCCGCGCGGCTTCCTCAGCGGCGCGCCGGCGTTGCTCCTCGATCAGCCTGTTGCGTTCCTGTGCCGCCGCACGCTGCCGCGCCTCATCCTCAAGTCGCAAAGTCTCGAGCCGCTCGACTTCCAATTCATTGGCCCGCACCTGGATGGCCGCCACCATCTCACTGAGATCGACGCGCACCACCGGCGCCAGTAGTGTACCGGTCACCTGCGCAATGATCCGGGCCGTGTCAGGTTCCACCAGTCCATCAGGATCGACATAGTCACGCGGGGTCAGCACATAGTTGCCGTCCAGCCCGAGCGTATCGAGCACCAGGTTGAGGCTGCCGGCCAGCCGTCCGCCAACCCCTTCGATAATCAGATTGGCCACGCGCACCGTGCCCCCGGCAATGGTGAATGCGCCCCGCGCGTCCTCGGCCTCGAAATCCCCTTGCGAAAGGGCAATGCCGATCAAGGTCTCAAGTGCAACGGCTTCCATGTCCAGCACATTTTCCAGGCCCGCAATGGCCGGAAAAACCGACGGCGACAGGCCCTGCGCGACGAAATCGGAGAACGCGAAATTGCCTTCCCCGGTCATGCTGCGCACGGTCTCTCCCAGGCTCTCGCCCGTGCCTTCAAATTGCAGCCCGGCAAACAGATCGCCCGACAGGCCCCACCCGATTGCTTCAGGTACAATATCGTCCAGCGCCACGCTATCCAGCGTAACCTGTCCGGACACCGTACGCGCCGAGAGCGAACCGGCGCAGCATTGCTCAATGGACAGCCTTAGCGTACCGCCGCCGATCGCGCCGACAAGCCGGCTGATCGACACTGATTCCGGGCTCCATACAAAATTGAAGCTGGTCTCCCCCAGCAAGTTCAATCCCCCATGGGTCAGCGATCCGGTGGAAACCGCGATCTCGCCGCGGGCCGGGCGCGGCACGGCATTGGCCGCAAGCGGTCCTTCGGGCCAGATTGCTGACGTATCGCCGATCTGCGCACCGCGCCCGAACATGGCTGCCGCAAGCCCGCCAAGCCCCAGGGAATCGGTGTTTATCTGCCCGCTATAGCTCGGCAACTGCCCCAGACGCTGCATCTCCAGATAGCCGCCAAACCCGGCGTCCCCGCTCGCCCCCGCAATATTGTCCAGTGTCAGCCGCCGCACGCCTTCAAAGGATATCGCTGCGCTGGCCTCGACCCCGGGCAGGCTGGCGCCACGCGCGCCGACCAGGCTGGCCAGCCCGCTTGCATCATCAAGCAGCACGTCGAGCGTGCCATCGCCGCTGATTTCGCCACTCTGCGCCACCCGCAAAGCGCCGAAATAGCTCACCGTCTGACCGCCCTGGCTCACCGCCATGCGCCCATCAAATCCGTCCGGGCCGCTGCCCTCGAAGAACAGGCTGGCGACTAGCGCTTCGTCCCCGGTAAACAGCGGAACATCGGTCAGCCCGAGACGGCCAAGCGTTGCCTCGCCATTCTCGGCCTCCAACGAGGCCACCAGCCGCAGCTCGCCCGTGGACAGACCCGAAAGGCCGGCGCTCATCTCGGCACGCAGGTCGATAGCCGCCGCCGCCAGATCGCCGCTCAGTGTCAGCACCTGGCCCGCACCCTCCACGCCCTGCTCCGCCTCGGCAATCAGAAACTGCAGGTCCGCCGGCCAGGTACCGGCCAGGCCCTCCTGCCAGCCAAACGGCACACCGGCCATTTCATAGAGCGCCATCAGCCCCGGCGCATCGCTGTCCGTCACCCCCAATTGCCCCGACCCAGTGACATGGGGTTCGCTCAAACTCCCCGACAGGCGCAGCGCCGCGCTCAGCATGAGGCCGCCCCAATCCGATGCCGAAAGGCGCGAGAACCGGATCGCCTCGGGCGACCATTGCGCTTCGGCCACAAGATCAGAGGCAATCAGCCCCATCACATCAGCGTGCTCGGCCGTGATGGAAAAGCTGCCATCTGGGAAGCTGATTGTGAAATTGGCGTCATTGACGGCATCGGGAAACAGCGCCAGCAAGGCTGCGGTTTCGCGGTCATCCAGGCTCGCCAGTTCCAGCACCGTATCAAGCCGCGGCTCGGCGCCAAATCCAATCCGCAACTCCAGCTCGTGGTTTTTGCCATCCACGTTCAGCCGCCCATGGCTCAGCCCGAACGCATCGTCTGCCAGCATCAGCCGCCCCTCAAGGCTCCCCGGTGTGTTGAACAGCGGGCTATCCTCGCTTGGCCGCTTCCACAATTGCGACAGCGCCTCCAGCCGGGCTGCCACTATGGTCACATCGCCCTGCAGGCCAACCACACCATTGTCATTGGAGACCACGCCGGCAAACCGCATCTCGGTTTCCCCTGGCAAGCGGCCGACAGCCTGTTCGATGGTCCAGTCGGTACCATCGCTGGTGGCGTCGACACGCAATTCGCGCAGGGCAAAGCCGCGCAGGCCCACTTCCGCCAGATCCACCCCCAGCCGTCCCGGCATGGGTGGAATGGGTGGTGCGGGCAGTTCGGACAACATGCGCACAAATTCATAGGGTAGTTCGCTGGCCACCTCAGTGGCATCGCGCGGCGGCAATGAGAACACCCCGCCCGACACTACGGCGTCAAAACTGCGCCGCAGGCCCAGTTGCACGCTCGCAGCGCCGGTCAGGCGCATACCGGCCCGATTTTCATCCGGCTGCAATGTATAGCCCGAGAGCACCACGCGGTCTGTCGATACTGTAACCGCGCTTTCCAGCACCAGATCGCCGCGAATATCGTCGGCGCGCTCGGCTTCTGGTGGCGCCTGCCGATAGGCCAGGCTCCCCTCGAAGCGCGGCGCCGCACTGGCCGACAATACGCCCTCCAGGGTCACAGAGAAGGCCCCCAACGCCTCGCGCACAAAGCTCGACACCCGCGCATTGCCCTGGTCGTCCGCAGCACCAGAATTGAATCTGACCTCATAGCGTGCGTCGTCATAATCGGCCCGCCCCTGAAACTGAAACGGTCCGGCAAAGCTCGAAAGCCGCAAGTCTCCATCGATACGCCGCGCGACAAAGGTCTCGGCCGACCGCAGATCCTCCAGCCGGACGCTGCCATTGGAAATGCGTGCATGCCCCAGCGCCACACCGCTGCCCGCCCCGCTCAGATCCACGCCGCTGCCGAACAGCCCGTTCTCATCCACGGTCAGGTGCACGACCGGGCTTTCGAGGGAAAGTGCCGTGACATTGTAGATATCGCGCAGAAAATCCATCAGCACGAACTCGGCCTCGACCGCGCCGACCGTTGCGGCGGGTGCTTCGGCATCGCCGACGATCACATCGGAAAACGCCAGGCGCGGGCTCGGCAGCAGCGAAAACGAAATGTCGCCGCGAATCGAAACCTCGGCGCCCAAAACACTGGTCGCCAGCACTTCCATGCGGTCACGATAATCGCCCCACTGGATGAAGCGCGGCGCGAGAAAGGCGCCGGCCAGCACCACAATGGCAAAGAGGCCGACCACGATATAGATGCGATTAAGCACTGTGCCTGTTCTGCCCCGGCTGAAACTGGCGTGAGTGTAGGCACTTGCCGCGCACAAGCAAGCCGCCTGAGCCCTTTTTGAGCATACGAAAACGGCCGGGCAAACGCCCGGCCGCCGTCAAGGACAAAGGGACTTCGACCCGTGCCATCGGCAAATTCGTTCCGGCGGAGCGAATTTAGGGGAGAAGGCCGCGAGAGCTAAGCTCGAGTGGCTGGACCTCAAAGAGTACCGATGGACCAGAACATGGTCTCGCCGGAGCTGTCGTCCACGCCGTCATTGTCGGTGACCACAAAGCCTTCGCCACTGGCGTCGATGGCAAAGCCTTCAACCTTGTCCAGCACATAGCCACCAGTGGAGGTGAGGTCGGGAATAAAGTCACGTACCAGCGTCTTGGTGACGGTCGGCAGTTCGCCGCCCAGTTCGCCCGCCACCAGTTCGGCAACCGGCACGCTGTAGAGCGCCTTGAGCTGGGCCTTGTCGCCAATCTGGTTGTCGCGCTCGACGATATAGACCAGGTCGCCATGGGCGGTGATTTCCGAAAGGCCAACCCAGGCCCCCTCGGCAGGTGCTTCGAGTGGATAGTTCACCGCACCCCATTCGCCGCTGGCGATATTGTAGGACACCAGCTTGACGGTGCCCTTGGCGTCGTTCTTCCACTCGCGCTGGATGGCGATCCACAACGTGGCATCGTCGCCTTCACCAATCATGGTGACGCCTTCCGAACCAAAGCGGATTTCCTCGGCCAGCAATTCAGCCGGGAATGGCACTTCCTTGGCAATTTCGCCGTCCGCATCGACGCGATAGAGCGAATGCGGGATCAGACGGTCGGTGCGGCCTTCCGAAGCCAGCCAGAAGCCACCTTCGCCGTCGAGGGTAATACCCTCCATGTCAAGCTTCTGGGCCGGATGGCCGTTGCGGGTCACCACGGTCTTGGCCGTGATGCGGGCCGGCATTGCCGTGGCATCAATCGTATAGATCGACGGCTGTGCGCCCAGGAAGCTGTCCGAAACACCGTAGAGCATGCCCGGCTTTTCGGCATCGGCGACGAGGCCTGACAAGGCAACCCATCCCAGCGGACGGCCATCGGCGTCGAGGTCCGACATGATGTGCGGATAGCTCGGAGCATCCGCTTCCGCGAGTTCGAAGATCATCACATGGCTGCGCGCCAGGCCATCGGCACCCAGATCGGTCTCATTGGCCGTGATCAGCAGGTTGCGCTCGGGGATCGCCACCGCGCCCTCCGGGCCAACGCCCGATGGAATGGCCTGGACGAACTCCGGCTCTGCGCCGGTGTCCTTGTAGATGGCAACCAGCGAAGCGCGCTCCAGGCCGATCATGAGATAGGTGTCGTCGCCGAACTTGGCCACGTCCACGCCTTCGGGCTCCACACCCTTGGCGTCCGAACGCCCATCGGGATAATGGCCGTACTGGGCCGCCAGATGATCGAGCGAGGCGCCGCTGTCGAACAGCATGTCGCCGGCCTTGTTGAAGATCGAGAAGCTGCGCGAACCGCCATTATAGTCGCCCTCATTGGCCACCACAAAGCGCTCGTCGTCGATCCACTTGACCGCATCGGGCTCACGCAGGCGCTCGGCCTGCGAGCCTGTAAAATCGAGCGAGCCATTGTCCTCGGTGTCAATGTTCTCAAGGTTCACCGAACCGGCGGAAAAGTGCGCCGCTACCTCGCCCGAATTGCCATCGACGATCACGAAGTGATTGTTTTCCTGCAGCGAAACGACGACTTCGTTGAGGCTGTTGATCGACACATATTCCGGCTCCGGATCGTCACCTGCCACGTCGGCGAGGCCGGTCAGGTCGACGATTCTGAGCGTGCCGCAATCCACGGCGCCGTCGGCAACGTTCACCAGCGCCAGCGCACCGGCCGGCAATTGCGGAAGTTCGCCGTCATTGAGATCTTCGTCGCGCTCATTCTCGATGGCAATAGCGATCAGCGAACCATCGGCATTGCGGGCCACCGAATCCGGCTGGCCGCCCAACTCGCACGAAGCCTCAACGCTCTGGGTGTTGAGATCGATGGTAGCCAGATGGCCCGAAGGCTCGGTGTAGCTCTCCGAGGTGTTGACGCCGGCAAAGATCTTCGCGCCATCGACCACCACGGTCGTCGGCTCGCCATCCAGCGCAAGGAAACCGGCGGCCTTGGGCATGGACGGATCGGTAATATCGATAAAGCCGATGCCACCAGCCGGGCTGTCCGAATAGATCAACGTCATGCCGTCGTCCGACACGGTGATGATTTCGGACGAGGTTTCTTCTGCCTCAGGCGTGTTCAACGCGACCGGAAAACTGGCAATGCGATTGAAATATTCGGCGGCCTGCACGCCAGCCGTGGAAAGGAGCAGAGCTGCGCTCAGGGCAGCGAGACGCTTTTGAGCAATCATGAATTGGGTCCCCCAGAATGATGCGGGCCCGGCTTAGGACCGCGGGGAAACAGATCGATGACGCTGGCATGACGTTCCGGTGACAAGCCGGACTTCTATACAGGACCGGCCGCCACCCCTATATTGGCCAGTAGAACAAAATGAGATTCGTCAAGGCTCGGCCGCGCACCTGCCCTGGATCGCGCGGACCTTGGAACAGAGTACGCATGGCCGACACCGCACCCCTGCCCCGCCCCCAGGGCGGCCCGATCACCAGCCAGCTGCGCAGCCAGCAAGCCCCGGACTATCTGGCCGGCTTGAACCCCGAGCAGCGCGATGCCGTGGTCTCGACCGAAGGCCCGCTGCTGGTGTTGGCTGGCGCAGGCACCGGAAAGACCCGGGTGCTGACGACGCGTATTGCCCATATACTGAGCCAGCGCCTCGCCTGGCCGTCCGAAATCCTCTCGGTGACCTTCACCAACAAGGCTGCCCGCGAAATGAAGGATCGCATCGCCAGCCTTGCCGGCGATTCCGTCGAAGGCATGCCTTGGCTCGGCACCTTCCACTCGATTTCGGCGCGCATTCTCCGTCGCCACGCCGAACTGGTCGACTTGAAGCCGACTTTCACCATTCTCGACACCGACGATCAGATCCGCCTGATCAAGCAATTGCTGGCCGCGGAAGACATAGACGAGAAGCGCTGGCCCGCCCGCCAGTTCGCCGGAATGCTCGATGCCTGGAAAAACCGCGGCCTCCTGCCCAAGGATGTGCCGGCGGCCGATAGCGGATTTTTCGCCAATGGCAAGGGCGGCAAGCTCTATTACGACTATCAAGCGCGCCTGAAGACTCTCAACGCCGCCGATTTCGGCGATCTGCTGCTCGAATGCATTCGCCTGTTCCGCGAAAACCCCGAAGTCCTTGCCGAGTATCATCGCCGCTTCAAATATATGCTCGTCGACGAATATCAGGACAGCAACACCGCCCAATATCTCTGGCTGCGGCTGCTGGCCCAGGGCAAGCCGGCGCCAGAAGCCAATATCTGCGTCGTGGGCGACGACGACCAGTCCATCTATGGCTGGCGTGGCGCCGAGGTGGACAACATCCTGCGCTTCGAGACCGATTTTCCCGGCGCCAAGGTCATCAAGCTCGAGCGCAATTACCGCTCCACCGCCAACATCCTGAAAGCCGCCTCGACCCTGATCGCCTATAACGAAGGCCGTCTGGGCAAGACGTTGTTCACCGATATCGCCGAGGGCGGCGAGGCGATCTCCTTCACCCAGGTTTACGACAGCGAAGAAGAAGCCCGCACGATCGGCGAGGAAATCGAGCAATATCAGCGCCAGGGCGACGCCCTCAATTCCATGGCCATTCTGGTCCGCGCCTCCTACCAGATGCGCGAATTCGAAGAACGCTTCATCACCCTGGGCCTGAACTATCGCGTCGTCGGCGGCCCGCGCTTCTACGAGCGCAAGGAAATCCGCGACGCCCTGGCCTATCTTCGGCTCGTTGCTCAGCCCTCCGACGATCTCGCCTTCGAACGCATCATCAATGTGCCCAAGCGCGGACTCGGCGATGCCACCGTCAAGATGCTGATGGAAACTGCCCGCCACCAGCGTATCCCGCTCTTGCAGGCGGTCCGGCTGATGGTCGAAACCGAGGATCTCAAACCCAAGCAGCGCACCACGTTGCGCGCCCTTGTCGCCCAGTTCGACGACTGGGCCTGGCGCGCCGACAGCCTGCCGCCCTATCAGCTCGTCGAGCATATTCTGGAGGAAAGCGGCTATATGGACATGCTGACCGCCGACAAGTCGGTCGAGAGCCAGGGCCGCAAGGAAAACCTAAAGGAGCTCAGCCGCTCCATGGAGGAATTCGAGTCCCTCGGCGGCTTCCTCGAACACATTTCCCTTGTCATGGACCGCGACAGCGCCGATTCCAGCGACGCGGTGACCATCATGACGCTGCACTCGGCCAAGGGCCTCGAATTCGACACCGTCTTCCTGCCTGGGTGGGAAGACGGCACCTTCCCCAGCCAGCGCTCCATGGACGAGTCAGGCCGCGCCGGTCTCGAAGAAGAGCGCCGCCTCGGCTATGTCGGCATCACTCGCGGCCGCAAGCGCGTGCGCATTTCCGCCGCGCAGAACCGGCGTATCCACGGCCTCTGGCAATCCGCCATCCCCTCCCGCTTCATCGATGAATTGCCGCCCGATGTGGTGGAAGTCACCGATCGCGGCTCGGCCTATGGCGGCTATGGTTATGGGGGCGGCGCATCGAGCCGCTTCAACAAGGCCGACCCCTTCGAAAGCGTCTATGAAACCCCCGGCTGGCAGCGCGCCCGCGCCAACCAGGCCAACCGCAAGGGTTCAGGCCCGCTCACCATCGAGGGCGACCTCGGCAACCAGTCCAGCGGCTACGCCTTGGGCGAACGCGTCTTCCACCTCAAATTCGGCTATGGCGAAGTCATCCAGATCGAGGGCAACAAGCTCACCATCGACTTCGAAAAAGCCGGCACCAAGAAGGTGTTGGAGAGTTTTGTGAAGAAGGGATAGCGGACCTGGGATTGAAACCTGGCCCTCATCCACGCTTGCCGGAGGGGAAGATAAATCGCGAGTATCTCGGGGGCAACGCCCCCTATCGCGGCTGCCTCCCTGCAAACGGCGCGTGACTCTGATCTGCTCTGAAGCGCCTAGATTCCGATCCCGCCCTTCGGTTCGGTTTCAAATCGCTCTGCAAATCCAGCAATCATCGGCCTGGCCTTGGCAATGGTTGCCTGCACATGGGCAAGGTGCAGCGACGCCTTGTGCTGCTCCCGGCTGTCCCACACCTCCGAGATCCAGATGCCATTGTCGCTGCCCGGGTCGCGCGCAATCACATAAGACCGGCAGCCGGGCATGGGAGCGCTCCCCTCCAGCAAGGTCGTCAACAACTCCTCTCGCCGCCCATCTACGGCCAGCATGCGCCCGATCAATCCATACATTTTGCCGTCCCTCAAAACAGAACAAATGATGAACAACATGAACCCGTGCGTCAAGCCCCGTCCTTGACTTCGCCCCTGCCCCTGACGCAAGGAAAGCCACCCTATCAGCGCAAGGCCTTTCCATGTCCGTCGACCAGCTTTCCGTCTCCCTGACCAAGGAGCAGGCCTATGCCCTGGTCGACGCCGTCTCCGAGCGCGACGATCTGGCCCTGACCGCATCGGCGCACGAAAACGAAGAAACCGGCGAATGGGTGTTCGAAGCCACCTGCGACAGCCCGCCGGACGTCGCCGCCTTTTCCGAACTGGCCCGCCGGGTTCTGGGCGGCGATGTCGCCTTCTCGGTCGCGCCGATTGATCCGGAAATCAACTGGGTCGCCAAATCGCTTGAAGGTCTGGCGCCGGTCATTGCCGGCGGCTTCTATGTCTATGGCAGCCACGAAACCGCGCCCGTGCCCGAAGGCCTGACGCCGATGAAAATCGAAGCCGCCCAGGCGTTCGGCACCGGTCATCACGAAACCACCACCGGGTGCCTTGAGGCCATCGAGACCCTGCTGACCGAGCGCACGCCCACTCGCATGATCGATATCGGCACCGGCACCGGCGTTCTCGCCATTGCCCTGGCCAAGCGGCTCGAGGCGGTCATCCTGGCCACCGACATCGACCCTATCGCGGTGACCACCACCATCGACAACGCGGTCGAAAACGGTGTTGGCGAGCAGATCGACGCCATCGAGGCCACCGGGCTTGATCACGGCGAGATCACCGCCCGCGCCCCCTATGATCTGGTGGTTGCCAATATTCTGGCCGGTCCGTTGACCGAGCTTGCCCCCGGCGTCGGCAGCATCACCCAGCGCGGCGGCACGGCCATTCTATCGGGCATTCTCAATACCCAGGCCGATGGCGTCATCGCCGCCTACCAGACAGCAGGCTTCGCGCTCAAGGATCACCTCAAGCGCAAGGAATGGACCACGCTGGTACTGGAGAAGAACTGAGCCTTCTCCCCGACGGGGAGAAGAATGGAGGCACCACCGGGTGTGCCCCCAAAAAGCAAAATCCCCGAAGCGGGCTTCGGGGATCGGCATTGATCGTCAGCTTGTCGTGAACAGCAGCCTCAGGGGCGCTTGGTAACGGCGCCGATCAACTGATGCTGCATGCGGAAGCTGACCTGACGGGTGGCTTCGCGACCACGAGCGTCGATAAGACCACCCAATGCGTTGCGGAAACCAGTCTTGCTTTCAGTCATCTTTCATCTCCATGCGGCGGAAGGTCTATTGCCATCCGACATCGCCTATCTAGGCTGTTCGCACCGCCCCGGGAAGGGCTCTGCCGGCAAGCCAGCCATACCGAATTTGCAGGGCAAACTTAACGGCCGTTTACCTTGCGGCCCAGATCGTGATCACGCTCAAAGCGGGCGACAAAACGCTCGGCCTGACGAGTGCGGCCATCCACAATGGCGTTGAACGCGCGTTGGAAGAGATTGTTCTGCTTGCTCATTTCATGTGCTCCTGTTCTCTTGCCCACAACATAGGCTTCGCCCGGCGCGAAACCAGAGACAAGATAACAAGACAGCCATGCCGGAAATGCATCGCATGCCCTCCGGCCGGCCAGGATGCGCAATGACCAACACGCAGTTCAAACCGGCAGTTTTCCAGAGCTTTGAGGAAAAGGCAGACCCGTCAAATGTCGCGCCACGCATCGCTGCTTTGAGGGCAGCCATGCAAAAAGCGGGCATCGATGCCTTCCTCATACCGCGTGCCGACGCCCATCGCGGCGAGTCGGTTCCGGCCAGCGAGGCGCGCCTGGCCTACATGACAGGCTTCACCGGTTCGGCCGGCATGGCCGTGGTCGGCGCCCACAAGGCAGGCCTGTTCGTGGACAGCCGCTACACCCTGCAGGCCCCAACCCAGACCGACACTGCTCTGGTCAGTGTGCACGAGGTCAGTCAAGGCGGCATCAGTCCCGATATCAGCCTCTATGTGCCCAAGGGCGGCAAGCTCGCCTATGATCCCTGGCTGCACACACCAGGCGAAATCCGCGACCTCAACGAAAAGCTCGCCGGCCGCGCCGAGGCCATGCCGCACGCCAATCTGGTCGACACCATCTGGGCAGACCGCCCCGCCCCGCCAGTCAGCGCCATCGATTTTCTCGGCCACAACCGCGCCGGCCAATCGGCCACGGACAAGATCGCCGCCCTGCGCGAATCCCTCGCCGCTGATCACGCCGGGGCCGTTGTGCTGACCTTGCCCGAATCCATTTGCTGGCTGTTCAACATGCGGGGGCGCGATGTGCCCAACACGCCCTTCGTGCTCGGCTTCGCCATCGTTCCGGCCACCGGCCTGCCCACGCTCTTTCTCGATGCGGCCAAGATCACGCCGGAGCTGACCGCATCGCTGGAAGGCATCGCGGACGTCGCCGAGGCCACGACCCTCTCCGAGGCGCTCGACACCCTGGGCAAGGCGGGCAACCCCGTCCTCATCGATCCGCAGACCGCACCCGCCGCCATCGCCGAAACCCTGCGCGCGGGGGGCGCAAAACTGATCGAAAAACGCGACCCGGTGCTGGCCCCCAAATCGCGCAAAAACGAAGTTGAGCTGGCCGGCATGCGCGAGGCCCACAAGCTCGATGGCGTCGCCCTGGCCAAATTCCTGAGCTGGTTCGACACCGAAGCACCCAAAGGCGAGTTGACCGAAACCGGCATTGTCACGGCGCTCGAAAGCTTCCGGCGGGAAGAAGAAAGCTGCATCGACGCCAGCTTCGACACCATTTCCGGCGCCGGTCCCAACGGCGCCATCGTGCACTACCGCGTCACCACCAAGACGGACCGCAAGCTCAACCCCGGCGAGATCATGCTGGTGGATTCTGGCGCCCAATACCTCGCCGGCACCACCGACATCACCCGCACGCTCTCAACCGGACCGGCCACCGCCGAACAGAAAGACCGCTTCACCCGCGTCCTCAAGGGCATGATCGCTATTTCGACGGCCCGTTTTCCAGCCGGCACGACAGGCGCCCAGATCGACGTTCTGGCCCGCCAATTCCTCTGGCAGGATGGCGTCACCTACAATCACGGCACCGGCCACGGCGTCGGCGCCTTCCTGGGCGTCCATGAAGGCCCGATCGGCATCTCTTCGCGCTACACCACCCCGCTCGAGGCCGGCAATGTCCTCTCCAACGAGCCCGGCTACTACAAGGCCGGTGAATATGGCATCCGCATCGAAAACCTCATCACGGTGCGCGACGCGGCCGATTTTCCCGGCTATCTCGAATTCGAGACGCTGACCCTGGCGCCCATCGATACCCGCCTTATCGATCCCGCCCTGCTGACCCCAGCCGAGCGCGACTGGCTCAATGCCTATCACGCCCGCGTCTGGACCGAGATTGGCCCCCTCGTCAGCGGCGCGGTAAAAGATTGGCTGAAACAAGCCACGACGGAAATCTGAAGGTCAGGCGGCGTCAGTTGCGAAACAGGCGCCGCCGCTTCTACCAGTATTCTTTGGCGCTCTCGAATATCTCACTCAGCCGATAGGAATGCTGCGGATCTACCGCCTCAAGAGCGTTGATCCGCCATCCACCGTCCTCGAACGTCAGTTCATAGGCAATCAGGCGTGGTTCCCCGAAATTGGAGAAGCTTACCTCGACCAGAGCGGTGTCGCCTGAAATATCAGGCGAACCGACAGAAAAATCGGCAAGGTCGAAATCCTGCCCATCGATAAAGGGGTCAAAATCAAGCGCCCCCATTTCCCCTTCCGGGGTGTTTTCAGCATCCGCCACATACATGGCGTTGAGCGCAGCGGATCGGAAAACTGTCTCGTCGGGGAAAGGCTCACCGCCGATATAGGGCGCATAAAAGGCCTCCAACAGCGCCTCCGGCGTGTCGAATGGTTGGGCCGCGACCAGCGAGGTCAGGGTCAGGAAGGCAGCAGCGACAGCAAAAGGCAGACGCATGGGAGGTTCCTTGATGTGGGTGTACCAATCTCGCCGGACCAAACTATGTGGTCAATTGAACCAGATCGCGAAATTGGGCCAATTGTCGCCAAATACCCGAATGCCTTCCGCAAAGCTGTTGGCATCGGCAACCGGCCCTTCCTTGAGAAACGGCAAGGCGCCCTGCCCGGCCAGCAGCATCACGATATCGGTTTCGCTCGCGGTCTCGAAATAGGCGTTGAGGTCAAAGCCCTGGCGGAACCGCCAATGCGGCAGCAGGAGTTCGCCCGCCAAAATCTCATCGAGCCGGTCCAGCGTCGCCATCCACGCTTCGACAATTTCCTGGGTTACCGGCTGGCCAGGTACCAACGAGGTCTGGCGCGGCGATGGCACCAGTTCGCGATGATCGTCCGTCTCGAGCAATATGGCGGCCCAGTTCTGGCGCGACAGGGCCGTCACCGCCTGCATCCGAGCCTGCACACCGGCAAAGCGCTCCCTGTCGACAATCGGAAAATTGCTGGTGTGCAGCCCCGCAATCAGATCGGCCAGAAATGTATCGGTCTCCGGATCCATCAACAGCGTGCCGCCGCGTGAATAATCCTGCATCGGCAGGCCGGCCTCGGGAAACAGCCTGTGCCCCACCGCCTCGAACAGACGCGAAAAATCATGGGCCAGCAGCATGTCGAAGGGGAGCGCGCCGATCTGGCTATAGCCCGCCAGCCAGATCGCATCGGCCCGGTCGAACCCGATGCTGAGATCGGGCACCACCGTCTTGTCCCCCTTGCTCTTGCCCTGCGGCAGCGCCAATTCGCCACCCAGCAGGGTCGCCAGCGTTTCCTGCTCACCCACCGCGCCGTCGCCGTTAATATCGAGACGCACACGCAGCGGATCGATAGTGATGACATAATCACCCTCAGCACCCGCGGCCTCAAAGCTGGCCCGCGCCCGGTCCAGCCCAACGACGAATTCGCCCAGAATGCCGCGCAACCCCGCATAGTCCAGCGCTTCCGGATCAGGATTGGCCGGCGCCGAAGGTACATTCGCATCAAGCCCCAGCATCATCGCAGCGGCCGGCAGTCGCGGCGTCACCGCCCCATGACGATAAAAACCCTGCGACAGCCCCTCAATGGCTCCGATCAGGTCGATCAGCCCCAGCCCAAAGCAGGCATCGGCGTGAGGCACGGCACACTGCTCTTCATAAATGGCACGCTGGCCTGCCGCCTCTCCGGCATAGAGCAGTTCGGCCAGCTGATCGCCCGCCTCACTGGCAATCGCGATGCCCGGCAGCATCATGGCGCCCAGCGCCAAACCAATGAGTCTGCGCATCGCGCCCTCCTCTTTCAGCTCACTGCGCAACCCGCTCGAACCATTCGTCCTCGCTGATGACCTCGACGCCCAGCTCCTCGGCCTTTTTCAGCTTCGATCCGGCGCCAGGTCCGGCAACCAGAATATCGGTCGCACCAGACACCGAACCGGCCACCTTGGCACCCAACCGCTCGGCCATGGCCTTGGCCTCAGTCCGGGTCATCTTTTCCAGCGAACCGGTGAACACCACCGTCTTGCCCGCCACCACACTATCCGCCGAAATCGTGACCACATAGGGCTGCGGCCGCACCTCGGCCAGCAGATCGTCCAGCGCCTGCACATTCCGTTCATTGGCGAAGAACGCCATCACCGATGAGCGCACGGTTTCACCAATCCCGCCAATCTGCGGAAACACAGAGTGTCCATCCTCATGCTGCGCCGCCGCGATTGCCGTTTCCCGGAACCGCTCCACCGTCCCGAACTCCTTGGCCAGCAATGCCGCCGTCGTCTCCCCGACATGGCGAATGCCCAGCGCAAAGATGAACCGGTCCAGCTCCGGTTCTCGCCGCGCATCGATCGCATCAAACAGCTTTCTTACGGAAACCGGCCCGAACCCGTCCGCATCCTTGAGCTTCTTGACGGAACGTTCATCCCGCGCCTTGAGCGTAAAGATGTCAGCCGGCCGGGCGATGCGCCCCTCGGCATAGAACTGCGCCACCTGCTTGTCGCCCAGCCCATCGATATCGAGCGCATTGCGCGAAACGAAATGCTTGAGGTTCTCGACGGCCTGCGCGGGACAGATCAATTCACCCGTGCAGCGCCGCACCGAGTCCAGCTTGCCGGTCTTTTCATTGAGCTCCCGCACCGCCTCTGAGCCGCAGGCCGGGCAGATATGCGGAAATTCAAACGGCGTTGCGTCCGCGGGGCGCTTGTCGAGCAGCACATCGACGATCTGCGGAATGACGTCCCCAGCCCGCTGCACGATCACCGTGTCGCCCACCCGCAGATCGACGCCATTGCGGATCGGCTCGCCATTATTGCCGATGCCCTTGATATAGTCTTCATTATGCAGCGTGGCATTCTCTACCACGACGCCCCCCACCGTCACCGGCTGCAACCGCGCAACGGGCGTCAACGCCCCGGTGCGCCCAACCTGGATGTCGATGCCGGTCAGAATGGTCGTCGCCTGTTCGGCCGGAAACTTGTGGGCAATCGCCCAGCGCGGCGCCCGCGCGACGAAGCCCCAGCGCTGCTGCAAATCGAGCCGGTCGAGCTTGTAGACCACCCCATCGATATCGTAGCCCAGCGTCGCGCGTTGCTCCTCTATCTTGCAGTAATGCCCAATAAGCGCCTCGGCACTCTGGGTGCGCAGCATCAGCGGATTGGTGGCAAAGCCCCATTCCTTGAACTTTTGTACCACCTCGGTCTGGGTCGCCGCCGGCGGGGTTGCATTGCCTTGTTCGTCCTCCGCAATGCCCCAGGCATAGGCGAAGAAATTGAGATTGCGGCTGGCCGTGATTTTGGGGTCCTTCTGGCGCAACGATCCGGCCGCCGTATTGCGCGGATTGACATAATCCTGTCCGCCGAACTTGGCCGAATGCGCTTTCAGGCGCTGGAACTCGGCATGGGTCATATAGACCTCGCCGCGGATTTCGATCACCGCCGGCCAGCCCGATCCTTCGAGCCGGTGCGGTATATCCCCGATGGTCTTCAAATTCTCGGTGATATCCTCGCCCTCGGTGCCATCACCGCGCGTGGCCCCGCGCACGAAGACGCCGTTCTCGTAGCGCAGTGAGGCCGACAGCCCGTCGATCTTTGGTTCGGCGGTAAACTCCAGCACAAAATCGGGATCGCGCAGGATATCGGCCATGAAGAACTTCTTGGCCCGTGCCACAAATTCGGTGATGTCTTCGTCGGCAAACGCATTGGCCAGGCTGAGCATGGGCACGCCGTGACGCACCTTGGCAAAGCCTTCCGCCGGGGCCGCGCCAACCCGCTCCGACGGACTGTCCGTCCGGACCAGCGCCGGGAACGCCTGTTCGATCGCGTCATTGCGGCGCTTCAGCGCGTCATATTCGGCGTCCGAAATCTCCGGCTGGTCCTGCTGGTGATAAGCCAGATCGGCCGCTGCAATGGCACCAGCCAGCCGCTCCAGCTCGGCGCGGGCTTCATCCTCGGAGAGATCGGAGACGTCTTTGAGAGGCAGGTCAGACATGGAATACTCGGACAAGATTCTTGCGGACAGAATACCCCCACCTCGCCTCCCCCTGATAGGGGAAGGAACAGATCGGGGAACACCAATACGGCTGGGCTCCACGGTGCGCCCTCCCTTATCAGGGGGAGAGTGGGAGGGCGTACCCGAACAAGGTCTTTATCCCACCGCCGCCAGCAATTTCTTGGCAGCAGCGCGCGCTTCCTTGGTGATTTCCGCACCCGCCAGCATGCGCGCCACCTCTTCCTGTCGCGCGGCCTTGTCGAGTGGACGGACATGGGTACGCACAAAGGCTCCCTCTTCCACCATCTGCTTTTCGATCAACAGGTGCCGGTTGGCCCCGGCTGCCACCTGCGGCGCATGGGTCACCGTAAGCACCTGCACCGTCTGGGCCAGTCGCGACAGCCGCCGCCCGATTGCGTCGGCAACCGCCCCACCGACACCGGTGTCGATCTCGTCGAAGATCAGCACCGGCGCCGAGCCGCGATCGGCCAGCACCACCTTGAGCGCCAGGAGGAACCGGCTCAACTCACCACCCGAGGCCACCTTGAGCAGTGGACCGGGCGCGGTGCCTGGGTTGGTCTGCACATGAAACGCGATCTGGTCATAGCCGGCCGCCGACACCCGCTCGCCATCGGCCTGGTGATCGACGATGAACCGCGCCGCGCCCAGTTTCAGATCTGGCAATTCCGCTTCCACGGCCTTGCTGAGCGCATCGGCCGCCTTCTTGCGCCCAACACTCAGAATATCTGCCGCTTCACGATAGCGCGCCCGAGCCGTCGCCTCTTCTGCCTCCAGCGCCTTGAGCCTGGTCTCGCCGCTCTGCAGCGTCTCCAGATCGCCGGCATATTTGGCCAGCACGTCGGCCAGCCCATCGCAATCGGTCTGGTGCTTGCGCGCCGCCGCCCGCAGGGCGAACAGACGCTCCTCGACATCTTCCAGCTCGGCCGGATCGAACGCCATTTCGCGCTTGAGCTCTTCCAGCGCGTCACCGGTGCGATCCAGTGTTGTCAACGATGCGTCGAGCGCATCCACGATGGGCTGGAACAACTCTGCGCCGCCATCGATCTTGCGCATCAGCCGCCGCATCAGCGACGCCAGCGTTGGCGTGGGCGCATTCGGGCCGTTGAGAATTTCGTCGATCTCGACCACATCTGAGGCCGCCTTTTCGGCCTGCTGCAATTGCTGCCGGCGTTCAGCCAGCTCCTCTTCCTCACCAGCGACGGGATTGAGCTTGCTCAATTCTTCCACGGTGTGCCGGGCATAGTCCTCGGCGGCCAGCGCCTCTGCCACAAGCGCCCGCTGTTCAGTCACGGCCTGCTGCGCCTCGATCAGCGCCGCCCAGCAATCGCGCACCGCATCGGCCTCCGCACTCAATTCGCCAAAGGCATCGAGCGCGGCCCGGTGCGTGGCCACATCCACCAGGGCCCTGTCATCATGCTGTCCATGGATCTCGACGACCTGGCTGCCAACCTTCTGCAACAGCGAGGCCGATACAGGTTGGTCATTGATGAAGGCGCGCGTTCGCCCATCGGCGAACTGTACGCGCCGCAGAATCACATCTTCATCATCGGGAATGGCATTGTCGCGCAACAGGGCCCGCGCCGGATGATCGGCCGCCAGCTCGACGACGGCCACCACCTGCCCGCTTTCCTGCCCCTGCCGGACCAGAGAGGCATCGCCCCGCCCCCCCAGGGCAAGGGTCAGCGCATCAAGCAGGATCGACTTGCCGGCGCCAGTTTCGCCTGTCAGCACGGTCATGCCGGCATCCAGGGCCAGATCGAGTTGATCGATCAAAACGATATTGCGGACTGACAGCGCGTTGAGCATGCGCGAACTTCCCGTGGCTGCACCACCAAAGCTCCGCTTTTATCACTTCCGTCGTGTGACCCTGCACCTTTCCCGGCGCGCATCCACAGTTAAGACGCAGCAAAAAGCGAAACCGGGACACATGATAGCGCCCCGGAACAAAATAGCAACATTGATTTTCGAGCTGGTTTAGGCCCGCACGCCAGCCAGCCAGCTACCCGAATTGAGCTCGGGCGCAAGGCCTTGCTTGCCCAAGAGTTCGAACGCCCGCTTGTACCAGTCGCTGGCCGGATAATTATGGCCCAGGACCGCCGCAGCGGACTTGGCTTCGGTGGTCAGCCCGAGCAGCAGATAGGTCTCGGTCAGGCGATAAAGCGCTTCCTCGATATGGGTCGAGGTCTGCCAGCGTTCCACCACTTCACGGAAGCGGTTGATGGCAGCGGCATATTGACCATTGCCCTGATAATAGCGGCCCACCGACATTTCCTTGCCGGCAAGCTGGTCATAGGCCACCAGCAGCTTGTCGCGCGCATCCACGGCGTGCTCGGACCTGGGGTAATTGTTGATCAACAGATTGTAGGTGTCGATCGCATCGCGCGACAATTGCTGGTCGCGGGTGATGTCCTTGATCTGTGCGAAATAGGCCGTGCCCTTGAGCCAGAGCACATAGGGCACTTCCGAGCTGGACGGATAGAGCGCCAGATAACGGTCTGAGGCTAGAATCGCCTCGTCAAAACGGCCAATGCGATAATTCGCATAGACCTGCATCAGCTTGCCTTTTTCGGTCAGCGGATCGCGCGGATGCTGACGCTCCAGCTTTTCGAGCTTGGTGATTGCGGTCTGGTAGTATTGCCGATCCATGTCGTCCAGCGCACCCTGGTAGAGCGTCTGGGCCGGAACAATCGGCTCTTCCTTGATCTTGGGCGGACCGAACAGGTTCATGCCCGAGCATGCGGTCAGGACCACGGCCATAAGGCCCATGGCAGCGAACCGGATAGCCCGGCTGGAAAACTGGCTCAAAACGTCAAGCTTCACGAACGGCCCCGTTCAAAATCATTCCGCAGCAGGACTGCGGGCCTAGTCGGCAAATGGATCAAAACTGTGGCGCGGCTGCTGGACCCCAAGGCCCCTCAGCGCACGGACCGCAAGTAATGATGGACTTCCAGACCCTCGGGCTGATCTTCGAAACTTTCGAATTCCAGCGGCAGGTCTTCAGCATTGACTATTTCATAATTGGCGTCGCTGGAAAAGAGCGAGGCCAGCACATGCGCGTTAAGGGCATGCCCACCCTTGTAGGAGCGGAACTTGCCCCAGATCGCCAGGCCGCCAAGCGACAGATCGCCAATCGCATCGAGCAGCTTGTGGCGCACAAACTCGTCTTCGAACCGCAGCCCGCCCGGATTTAGGATGCGATCCTCATGCACGGTAATCGAATTATCCAGGCTCGAACCGAGCGCATAGCCGGCCTGACGCAGGATCTTGGCGTCACGCACAAACCCGAATGTGCGCGCCTGTGCCACATCCTCGAAATAGCGGCGCGGCGTCCAGTCGAAGATCATCCGCTGGCGCCCGATCACCTTGGAGTCAAAATCGATCTCCAGGTCCAGCGCGCGCCCATTATAGGGCTCGAGCGCCGCAAAGGCGTCATTATTGCGCACGGTCACCGCGCGCACGATCTTGAGAAATTTCCTCTGCGCCGGCTGAATCTCAAGGCCAACGGCCAGAATGGCTTCGGCAAATGGATGGGCCGACCCGTCCATGATCGGGCATTCCGGTGCATCCAGCGTGATCACCGCATTATCGACACCCATGCCTGAAAGCGCGGACACTACGTGTTCCACCGTCGCCACGCTGACACTGTCGCCCAAATCCAGAGTGGTGCACAAAGTGGTCCGGGTCACGCGCGAATGATGCACCGGCACCGGCTTGGTGAACTGGCCGTCGCCGAGATCACGACGGATCATGTAGCCGCTGTCGGGAGCCCCTGGCGCCATGGTCAGCGTGACCGGCTGCGCACTGTGCACGCCATAACCGGCAAAGCTGATTTCGCCGGCAAGCGTGCGCTGGCGCTGGGAAAGTTTGTTCATGCCTGGATATGCTCCGCCCGGACGTTCACGCTCAATTGAGACTGTTAGCCAAAAAAAACTCGGTGCGGAAGCCGCACCGAGTGAGCTTTTGATCGATGATCCTCAGAGGATCAACCGTGCTTGCGCAGGAAGGCCGGAATTTCCAGGTGCTCCTTGGCCGGCGCCGCCGCCGGGGCTCGCCCCTGATTGTCCAACTGGCCGCGTGCACCCTCGCTGGCAGGAGCAACGCGGGAAGTCCTTGCCACACCGGCCTCAATGGCGCTGCGGGCGGCCGCATCATCGGCAACCGGGGCCTGCGGCTCGGCGCGCCCTTCGGGCTGCTGCTGCCCCAGATTGAGACCCACATTCGAGGCCAGGCGCTTGAACAGGGCGCGGGCATTGCGCGGCTCGGCGTCGTGACGTTCCTGCGCGTCCTGTGACCGGCGCGCAACAGCGGGAAGCTCCTCCGTGCGCGGCATGCGACGCTGTCCTTCCGGGCGGGCAGCATGCGATGGCACATATACGCTTGGAATCGGCTGCTCTTGCACGGCCGGCGCCTCATCAGCCTCGGCCACGCTATCGGCTTCAGGCGTATAGGGCTCGACCACGATGCCGTCGTCTTCATCGGCATAGGCCTGCTGCGGCTGATGGGCGGCAAAGGCCTGGGCAACCGCGGCCTCAACCTGGTGACCGATTTCCTCTGCCTCAACCTCGGCAGCCACAGGCTGGGCAGCCTGCGGCACGACCGAATGTTCGGCCGGCACGTGGCGCTTGACCGAGAGCGGGGTGCGCGAGGCATGCGGCTTGGCCGGCTCCATCGCCTGAACCATGGTCGCATCAGTGCCGGTCGCAACGACCGACACACGGATCGTGCCATTCAGGTTCGGATCATAGGTGGCGCCCAGAATAATATTGGCGTCGGTATCAACTTCCTCACGGATGCGGCTGGCCGCTTCGTCGACTTCGTAAAGCGTCAGGTCCGGACCGCCGGTGATGGAGATCAGCAAGCCCCGCGCGCCCTGCATCGACACATCGTCGAGCAGCGGATTGGCAATGGCCGCCTCGGCAGCGTGACGGGCACGATCTTCGCCCGAGGCCTCGCCGGTACCCATCATCGCCTTGCCCATGCCGCGCATCACGGCGCGCACGTCGGCGAAGTCGAGGTTGATCAGGCCTTCCTTGACCATCAGGTCGGTGATGCAGGCCACGCCCGAGAACAGCACCTGGTCGGCCATCGCAAAGGCGTCGGCAAAGGTGGTCTTCTCATTGGCCACCCGGAACAGGTTCTGGTTCGGAATGACGATCAGCGTGTCGACATGGCGATGCAGCTCGTCAATGCCGTCTTCCGCCAGGCGGGCACGACGATTGCCTTCGAAATTGAACGGCTTGGTGACCACGCCAACCGTCAGAATGCCCTGCTCGCGCGCCGCACGGGCAATCACCGGCGCCGCGCCGGTGCCGGTGCCGCCACCCATCCCGGCGGTGATGAACACCATGTGCGAACCGGAAAGATGATCGTTGATTTCGTCCCAGCTCTCTTCGGCGGCCGCGCGACCCACTTCAGGGTGCGAGCCAGCGCCCAGGCCTTCCGTTACGCCGACGCCGAGCTGGATGATGCGCTGTGCCTTGCTCAGGGCCAGCGCCTGCGCGTCGGTATTGGCGACGACAAAATCGACGCCGTCCAGACCGGACTCGATCATGTTGTTGACGGCGTTGCCGCCGGCACCGCCCGCACCGAACACGGTGATGCGGGGCTTCAGTTCCTGAATGTCCGGGATAGTCAGATTGATGGTCATTGATGGCCCCATAGTGGCGTGGTTAGTTAAGATTTACCCATCCATTCGTTAACTCCGCCCTAACAAGTGAGTCGGTCCGGTTAACTTCTGCGCAAATTGCGACACCCCCTCGTTACGCGTTCAGCACCGGTTAACCACGCCGAGCCCCGCAATTTCCGGCATTGACAACCATTCGGTTAATTAATAACCATTTACGCATATACCCATTTAGTTATGCAAAAGTGATGAAGAGACCCCATGACCAGCATCATGCCCTGCCTCTGGTTCGATGACCGGATCGACGAGGCCATCGCCTTCTACACCGAGACCTTCAAGGACGCTCGTGTCCACGATCTGGTGCGCCACGCACCCGACAAGCCCGCCTTCACCGCCGTCCTCGAACTGGCCGGCCAGAAGCTCATGCTGCTCAATGGCGGCCCGCGCTTCACCTTCAATGAATCGGTCAGCCTTGTTATCGACACCGATGGTCAGGAGGAAACCGACTATTTCTGGAGCCGCCTGACCAGCGATGGCGGCGAAGAAAGCATGTGCGCCTGGTGCAAGGATCGCTTCGGCCTCTCCTGGCAGGTCGTGCCCCGCCAGCTCACCAAGGCCCTGACCGGTCCCGACCGCGAAGGGGCCAACCGCGCCATGCAGGCCATGCTGCAAATGCGCGAGATCGATATTGCCACGATCGAAAAGGCCTACGCTGGAGCCTGACAGCCTTCCCCTTCGCCCCATCTCGCATAATATTGCGCGGCGGGATGAAGGGGGAAATCGTGGATCAGCAGGACCTTATCGAGGCGGCTGCACCGGCAATGGATATCGGGGCCGTCCGCGGTCTGTTCCTGGCCGGCAGCTTTGGTCGCGGCAGCGCCGACGAATGGAGCGACGTGGACCTGATAGCGGTCGTCGCCGACGGGCAGGAACGCGTCGTCGCCGACCACTGGCGGTCTGCCCTTCACGCCATCACACCCATTGTCTTCTGGAACGAATTGTCACGCGGCGTCCTGGTGCTCAACGCCATTTCGGAGGACTGGCTGCGCTGTGATTTGACGATTGTCGCGCGCGACAGTTTCGGGCAACGCGCGAAGAACACCGTCAAGCCGCTGATCGATCGCAACCGCATTTATGATGCTTTGCCGGACAGCCTGCCACCGCGCGAGCCCGATGCCGGGACTGTGCGCTACCTGATACACGAATTCATCCGCATGCTTGGCCTCATGCCCGTCGCACTGGGACGGGAAGAATATGTGACCATGGTGCTTGGCGTCGGCATGCTGCGCGGCCATCTCGAGACGCTGCTGATGCAGGATGTGACCCTGCCTGATCCGGGCGGAATACTGCACCAGTCTCGGCTGCTGACACCCGAGCAAATGCAGATGCTCAAATCCCTTCCCTATCCGCCGCCGGAACGGGAAGCGGTTATCGCCGCCAACTTCGCCATTGCGCAGGAGTTCATGCCCCGTGCCAGGGCGATGGCAGATCGTCTCGGCATCGACTGGCCGGACGCTTTCGAAGCTGCAACGCGCCGCCGCCTGTCTGCGACATTGGGCGAACAAGCCGGCAGGGCCTGGTAACTAAAAGCTCGTGCGCAGCCAGTTGCCCACCCGGGCAATATACCCATCCGTGCCTGTCAGCTTGCGCACGCTGCGCGGCTCGACATATTCCTGGGCGCAGACCTGTGGATAGACCAGCATGCCGGCCATGGTGGCAAAGGCCGCCCCCTTGGCAATGTCCGGCAGGCCGGAAATGCCCATCGGCCGGCCGTTTCGCACATTGCGGGCCAGAATACGTCGCGCCACTTCCGGCAGGCCGGTCATCTCGCTGGCCCCGCCGGTCAGCACAAAGCGGCGCCCGCACACATCCATCATGCCGGTCGCCTGCATGCGGTCGCGAATGGCCGTCAGGATTTCTTCTATGCGCGGCCGCATGATGCGGGTCAGGACAGCGCGGGGAATTTGCCCCGGCGCTTCATCATGCGTAGCACCGACAGGCTGAATGGCGATCATCTCGCGCTCATCCGCCTGCCCCGGCAGTACCGAACCATGAAAGGTCTTGAGGCGCTCGGCATCGGCCACGCTGACCGAAAGCTGCCGCGCAATATCCAGCGTCAGATGATGCCCGCCAATGGCAATGGCATCGGCATAGACCATATGCCCGTCATTGAAGACCGATACCGTGGTGGTCGCGCCGCCGAAATCAACGCAGGCGACGCCGAGTTGCGCTTCATCGTCAACCAGCGTCGACAGGCCAGAGGCATAGGGCGTGGCCACCAACGCCTCGATCTGCAGATGGCACCGGTGCAGCACCAGTTCGAGATTGCGCATGGCCAGTGTTTCCGCACTCACCACCGCAACATCCACGCCCAGCTTTTCGCCGACCATTCCCTTGGGGTCGCGAATGCCCTTCTGCCCGTCCAAGGCGTAACCGATCGGCAATGCATGAATAATTGAACGTTCCGGCCGCGCCGAGCGCGAATTGACCGCCTTGAGCACGCGGAAAATATCGGTCTTCTCGACCTCCTGGCCATCCAGCGACACGGCGGCCGAGAAGGTCTCCGAGCCCAGTCGTCCGGCCGTCACATTGACCAGCACGCTTTCCAGCGTCAGGCCCGCTGCGCGCTCGGCCATGCCCACGACATTGCGAATGGCCTGCTCGGCCTTGTCGATATCGGTGACAACCCCGCTCTTGACCCCAGCCGCCGGCCCATAGCCGAAGCCGACCACCTCAGCCTGGTGTGTGCGGCCCTTGAGCGCCTTGCCCTCGGCCCGCGGCACCAGCCGGGCGATGACGCAGCAGATTTTGGTCGATCCAATATCGAGCACCGCCACCAGCGTGGCCTTGCCCGGCTGAACCGGCCGCAGCCGGGATGTCATTGCATCGCTCATCATGATTTGTCGGTGTCTTCGTCAGTCTTGTTTGGGCGCACGGCAACCACGCTGTCGACGCGCAGATCGATCACCGATACGTCGCGGTCGAGCAATTGATAGTCATTCTGATAGGTCACAAGGCGCGCCATCGCCTGTGCCACGCCCTGCTCCGGCAATTGCACGCGCAGGCCCGTGTCGAAGATCATATCCCAGCGGCGGTCGGCAATGCGCGACAGCGCGACCAGACCATCCTGCAGCAGCGGAAATCCATTGAGCGCCCGGATCATCACCAGCGCATCGTCCGCCGCGCCATCGCCGATCACCAGCGGCAGCCCAGAGTAATCGGGACCGGCCTCGGCAATCTGCTCACCCCGGCCATCGATCAGGAAGGTCACGCCATCGACAGCCCAGCGCGCTACCGGCGTTTTCTCGGTGATAACCACGTCGACATCGCCCGGATAGGTCTTGCGTACGATGACCGTTTCGACAGCCGGCAGTTCAGCCACGCGTTGGCGCGCCGCCTCCACGTCAAAACCCAGCGTCGACGTATGCGGCTGGATGCCCAGCGCATCGAAAATATCCTGCTCCCGAGTGAGCGACTGGCCCGAAATCGAGATTTCGCCGATGGCGAGCCCCGCCTGCGCGAAATTGCCCTGGGCAACACCACCCAGTGTATTGGCCAATTGGCCGATCGGCTCGCGCACCTGGTACAGGGCAAAACCGGCGGCAAGCAACATGGCCACCATCGCGCCACGGCGGATCAGTCCGCCATGCAGCACCAGGGCCCGGTTGAAAAGATTGGCAAGCTTACGGCGTGGAGGGCGGATGGAAACAGGCAACGCGCGGGGGTCCACCAACCGCGCCCCGGCGAGAAAGGTCTCGCTCTTTACCTGTTGCAACTCGCGTCCTCCACCATCCAGGCGACCAGCTCTTCGTAAGAGTGCCCGGCGTGAGCCGCCTGCTCGGGCACCAGTGAGGTCGGCGTCATGCCCGGCTGGGTGTTGATTTCCAGACAGACCAACTCGCCATCTTCGCCCACCGCATCGTTGTACCGGAAATCCGAACGGGTCACGCCACGGCAGCCAAGAGCCGCATGGGCGGCCAATGCCATCTTCTGCACTTTGTCGTAAATTTTCGGTTTCAGATCGGCCGGAATGACGTGGACAGACCCGCCTTCGGCGTACTTTGCCTCGAAATTGTAGAAGTTCAGCTCGGTGACGATCTCGGTCACCCCCAGCGCTACATCGCCCATCACCGCACAGGTCAGCTCGCGCCCGGGAATATAGCGCTCCACCATCACCTCTTCGCCCGAGTTCCAGTCCTCGCGCAGGATTTCCTGCGGCGGGTGGCTGGTGTCGCCCTTGACGATAAAAACGCCAAAGCTCGACCCGTCGGCAATCGGCTTGATCACATAGGGCGGCGGCATCACATGCGCCTTGCCTGCTTCCGCACGGTGCACGATCACATGGTCAGTCACTGGCACCCCGGCGGACTTGAGCATGATCTTGGCCTGATGCTTGTCCATCGCCAGCGCCGAGGCCAGGACGCCCGAATGGGTATAGGGGATCTGCATCAGCTCGAGCAGCCCCTGGATCATCCCGCTCTCGCCAAATGGCCCGTGCAGCGCGTTGAACGCCACATCGGGCTTCAGCGCCGCCAGCACATTGGCAATATCGCGCCCGACATCGACCTCGGTGACCTGGTAGCCTGCCCGCCGCAACGCGGCCGCGCACTCGGTCCCCGAACTCAGCGAAACCGACCGTTCATTGGACCACCCGCCCATCAGGACGGCGACATGCTTGCTCATGGGGTATCGGCCCCCATCAGCGCCTCAAGCTCACCCGGCAGGGCCGCGGCCCATTGCGTGATATTGCCCGCGCCAAGGCAGACCACATAGTCCCCTTCTTCCACACGAGAGGCCAGGAGCGGCGCCAGTGCTTCCGGCCGGTCGATCACCCGGGCATCGCGATGCCCGCGCGCCCGGATGCGATTGACCAGTTCTTCATGCGTCACGCCAGGCATCGGCTGTTCACCGGCCGCATAGATCGGCGCGACAATGACCGTGTCGGCATCGTTGAAACAGGCTGCGAAATCATCGAACAGGTCATGCACTCGGCTATAGCGATGCGGCTGCACCACCGCGATCACATCGCGCCGCGCCGATTGCCGCGCGGCTTTGAGCACCGCCGAGATCTCCACCGGATGATGCCCGTAGTCATCGATCACGGTCACCCCACTCACTTCGCCAGTCTTGGTGAAGCGCCGCTTGACCCCGGTGAACTCGCGCAACCCCTTGCGGATCGCCTCGGCCGGCACATGCAGCTGGTCCGCCACCGCAATGGCGGCCGTGGCGTTGAGTGCGTTGTGAATGCCCGGCATGGGCAGTTCCAGCCCGTCAATGCGCAATTGCGTCTGGCGAATGCGATCCCGGATCTCGACGGAGAAATGCTGCACCCCGTCACGGTTCTCAAGATCGGTCAGCCGCACATCGGCCTGCGGGTTCTGCCCGTAGGTGATGACGCGGCGGTCGCGAATGTCGCCCACCAGTGCCTGCACCTCGGGGTGATCCAGGCACATCACGGCAAATCCATAAAATGGCACATTCTCCACGAACTGGTGAAACGCCTTCTTCACGCCCTCGAAGCTGCCATAGTGATCCAGATGCTCGGCATCGATATTGGTCACCACCGCCACATCGGCCGGCAGCTTGACGAAAGTGCCATCGCTCTCATCGGCCTCGACCACCATCCACTCGCCGCCACCCAGCCGCGCATTGGTGCCATAGGCATTGATGATGCCGCCATTGATGACGGTCGGATCGAGATTGCCCGCATCGAGCAGCGTCGCCACCAGCGTCGTGGTGGTCGTCTTGCCATGCGTGCCGCCAATGGCGATGGCGGTCTTGAAGCGCATGATTTCGGCCAGCATTTCGGCCCGACGCACCACCGGCAGCGCCCGCGCCCGTGCCGCCATCAGTTCGGGATTATCCTTCTTGATCGCAGACGACACCACGACCACCTCGGCCTTGCCCAGATTATCGCCGCTCTGGCCGATTTCTACCGTGATCCCCATGTCGCGCAGGCGCTGCACATTGGGATTGAGCGTCAGGTCCGAGCCCTGCACCACATAACCCTGGTTGTGCAGGATTTCGGCAATACCGCTCATGCCGATGCCGCCTATGCCGATGAAATGAACCGGCCCGATATTGCGGGGCATCTTCATGGTGTGGGTCTCCCTTGGATCTGGGTATTCTTGCCCGCCAGCGTCTCGGCGATATCGGCCAGCCGCTCGACGGCCCTGGGCTTGCCAAGAGCCGCCGCAGCGCTCGCGGCGCGCCTGAGTTGGTCGGGGTTGCTCAACAGCTCGTGAAGTCGAGTGGCAAGCGATTGCGGTGAAAGCATGTCCTGCTCGGCCACCCAGCCACCGCCGCCCTCTTGCAGGAACAGCGCATTGTGCTTCTGGTCCGAATCCAGCGCACCCGGCAGAGGAATCAGAATGGCCGGGCGCCCGATCACACAAAGCTCGGTAACCGTCGAAGCCCCGGCCCGCCCGATCACCAGATGCGCATCGGCGATCCGCTCGGGCAGGTCGGCAACGAAACTGGCCAGCTCCACGCTGGTGCGCGACTGCCGATAGCTCTCTGCCACCCGCTCGATATCCTCGGCTCGCGCCTGCTGCAGGATATGCAGCCGATGGCGCAGATCATCGGGCAACAGCGCAATGGCTGCCGGCACGATATCGGACAAGGCCCGAGCCCCCTGGCTGCCGCCGGTCACCACCAGGCGAATGGCGCCCTTCTGGTCCAGGGCCGGATAGGGCTTGCCCGCCAAGGGCCGCACGCGGTCACGCACCGGATTGCCGGTCACGACCTTTTCCAGCGTCTGATTTTCGGCAAAGCGCGTTTCCGGAAAGCTCATCGCCAGCACATCGGCAAACCGCGCCAGCGCCCGGTTGGCCCGCCCCATCACCGCGTTCTGTTCATGCAGCACGCCGGGAACGCCCAGCAGATTGGCCGCAACGAAAGGGGGAAATGTCGGATAACCGCCAAAGCCGATCACCGCATCAGGGCGCAGCTTGCGCAGCACGTTCCAGGCCGCACCGATCCCGCGCAGAATGGTCATGCCCGCCCCGATCAGCTTGAGCGGATTGCGGCCCGACGGTGTGGCTGCCGGCACGATATGGATCCGCCGGGCCGGAAAATCGGCGCCATAGCTTTCCACCCGGTGGTCGGTCATCAATTCGACCGCGTGGCCGCGCCGGATCAACTCCTGCGCTAGGGCCATTGCCGGAAACAGATGGCCGCCCGTGCCGCCGGCAATAAGTACAAATGTTTTCATTCGGCGGGAGCTACCACGGCGCTGCGGTAGCTGGGAAGGCCGGTCACCATGCGCTCCTCAGGCTTGGTCCGGGTCAGCGCCAGCATCAGCCCCATGCCAAAGGCCACGGCGATCATCGAGGTGCCGCCATAGGACACGAACGGCAGCGTCATACCCTTAGCTGGCATCAGATTGAGGTTTACCGCTAGGTTGATGCCCGACTGCATCGCGAACTGCGCCGCCAGGGTCGAAGCGGCCAGTCTTGCGAACAGGCTTGCCTGGCGCTGCGCCGCCAGCATGGCGCGAATGGCGATAAAACCGATCAGACCAACCAGCCCCATGCAGAACACGATGCCGAATTCCCCTGCCGCTGCCGAAAACACGAAGTCGGCATGGGCGTCCGGGATGAGCCGGTTGGCCACGGATTCACCCGGCCCCCGCCCAAACCATCCGCCTTCCATCAGCGACTGCAACGCCCGGTCCACCTGGTAGGTATTGCCGTCCTCGGGGTTGATGAAGGAATCGATGCGGCGCGCAAAATGCGGAAAAAACGCATAGCCGCCGATCAGCAATCCCCCGGCCACCCCACCAAGCCCGACAATCACCCACCAGGAAATGCCCGAGAAAAACAGCAACACGGCCCAGGTCGCCATCACCAGCGCCGTCTGGCCCAGGTCGGGCTGCAGCAGCAGCGCGCCGACAAGCAGTCCCATAATAATCGTGGCTATCGCACGTCCTGGCACATTGCGGTGGATCATATATTCCGAAAACAGCCAGGCCCCGATAACCGCAAAGGCCGGCTTGACGAATTCGGTCGGCTGGATGGTCCAGCCGGCAATCGAGATCCAGCGCCGGGCGCCCTTGACTTCGGTGCCGAAATATAGCGTCGCCCAGAGCAGAATGGTCATCACCACCAGCGTGCCGAAGGCCACGAAACGGGCCTGACGATGCCCCAGAAGAGACGTAGCCAGCATCACCGGCACAGCCAGCAGCAAGAATAGTGCATGGCGGATCACGAAATGCCATTCATCCAGCCCGATACGTTCGGCCACCGCCGGACTTGCGCCAAAGCTGAGCACCATGCCCACGGCAAGCAGCATGATGAGCGCCCCGAGCAGTTCGCGGTCAATCGACCACCACCACTCGGCCAGAGGCGTTTTTTCGGCTCGGGAGAACATCATCGGGAAACACCGGGCTACGCAATACAAACTGTATCGAGTGTATCAACCACTTGGTTACCGATTTGCCAAAGCCTTCGCGTTTTGCGAATCCCGATGCAAAAAGGGCCCCAGCAATGCGGGGACCCTTGCCTGCGCCACTGGTAAACAAACGCATCCAGCTGCGTCGGTTTCTAGGCGGCAGCCGGCGTCACTGCAGAATTGCGACATCCGTGATCATTCCGTCGACACCGGCGATCGGGCCCAAGGCCTCGGCCGCTCCGCTTTCCAGATCGACCGTATGCAGCACATTGTCGATCACCAGAAATGCGGTATTGGTCAGGTCTTCGGTGGTGGCAATATCAAAGGCATAGGCAGCGCCTTCAACACCCAGCCTTCCGATGGTAGCCAGCGTGCCGTCATTGGGCGAGATCTGCTGGATCAGGGCCGCGATGGTCGCGTCGATGTCATACATCGCGGTCGACTCGGGCTTGCCATAGGAATTGATATAAGAGGCCTCGACAATGTCAGGGGCCTCCCCGGCATGCATGTCGGCTTCTTCAAAGGCCAGTGAACCGTCCACCGTCACCATCCCATCATCGACATTGACGCGGTGATTGGTGCCGTCCGTGCTCATCAGACGCAGGCGGTCTGCCATCGGGTTGAAATCGACAATGGCGCCCTCGTAGCTGGGCAGCTTCTCCGACAGGGTCGACTTCATGGTCGCAGCGCCCGAAGCGGTGTCGATCGTCACGACCTCACCGGACAGCGTCACGCCATAAAGCATCTTGTCTGACGGACGGACATCTATACCGGCGAGCGCGTCGACCCCGGTAACGTCCATAGTGCCCGAGACCTCGCGGGTTTCCGTGTCGAACATGACAAGCGTCTTGTCGCCAACCAGTCCGACCGCCGGGGCCGCATAGGCGCTGGTGGCGAGGCCGGCCGCACCCAGGATCAGGGCAGATCGAAGGGCAATAAGGGAAGATGCAGTCATTGGAATGTCTCCTCTGGGGTGCGCTTCTCGAGCGCGGTTACATCAGGGGTACACATGGGCGACTGCGGCCGGATGCAACGGCCACAAAAAAACTTTGGCACTGCATCCACAAGACCGGCTGGCGGGTAATCGACAGGAACGAGATTTGCCGACATGCTCCACACCATGAAGCCACACACCGCGCCTGAAGACCTGATACCGCAGATCGCCAAGGGCGAGCGCGCCGCGCTGGCGCAATTGTTCGAAGCTGAATCCGGGCGCCTACTGGCCGTCGCCCAACGCATCCTGCGCCGTCGCGATCTGGCCGAAGAAGCCATTCAGGAGGTCTTTCTGTCTGTCTGGCGCAATGCCGGCAACTATGACCGTTCCAAGGGCACTGCGCGGGGCTGGCTGACCGTCATGGCCAGGAACCGCGCCCTCAATATGCTGCGCGACGGCGCACGCATGGATTACAAGGACGGTGAAACACTGGCCGAACTGGGCGACCGCTCTGCCGATGTGCGAGCGGCCTTCGATGCCTTGTCTGCCCGCGATGCCCTCCGCCACTGCCTTGAGGCCCTCGACGCCTCCAAGCGCGAAGCTGTTCTGCTCTGCTATGTCACTGGCCTCAACCACGGCGAGGCCGCCGCCACCATGAAAGTGCCACTGGGCACCATCAAGTCATGGGTCCGGCGTGGCGTCGTCGCCCTGCAGGAGTGCCTGGCATGACCCCGCAAGATCGCGAACGCATCGGCGAATATGTGCTGGGCTTGCTCGAAGGCAGCGACGCACAGGATTTCGAAGCGCGCCTCGGCAGCGAACCCGAACTGGCCGCGGCGGTGGCGAAACTGCGCGCGCAGCTTCAAACGCTTGATGACACCGCCGGCGAACTGCCCGTCGACCTCGCTCTTTGGCAGCGCATCGCCGAACGCCTCGATGCGCCAGAAGACGAACAGGCGCAACCGGCTCACCTCCGCCCCGCCAATGACAATCGCTGGACCCGGCGGCTCGGCATGGCCGCCAGTATTCTGGTTGCCTTGGCCGTCGGCTATCTGACCGGCACCAACCTGACGACCTCGCGCCAGCCGGTAATGATCGCGGTGCTTCTGACCGAGGATGGCTCGGAGCCCGGCGCCATAGTCGAGGCCTTTGCCGACGACACCATTCGCCTCGTTCCGCTTGATCTGACCGCCCGTCCTGCGAACCGGGTCTATCAGGTCTGGACCCTGCCCGATCCGGAGACCGGTCCGGTTTCCATAGGCATTTTTGACGATCCGGCAACGCTGTCCCTGTCCGGGCCCGACCTGCCGCCGCCTGAACCCGGCCAGCTCTATGAGATTACGCTTGAACCATCCGGCGGCTCACCGACAGGGCGTCCGACCGGACCGATCCTGGTGAAGGGCTTCGCCAAGTCGCCGCTCTAACGACAGAAACAACAATCCCCGGACGAGGCCGGGGACTTTTCGTCAGGATCTTGTGTCCGGTTGTCTCCGGACATGTTCATCTTGGGGCTCCAGGCCCGCTCCTGCGTCACAGGTGAACGCAAGAACGCGCCCGCGCCGAAATGGTTTCAGCGCAGTTTCAGGCTCGACAGCCCGATCAGCGCCAGCACGAAGGAAATGATCCAGAACCGGATTACCACCTGGCTCTCGGTCCAGCCCAGATGCTCGAAATGGTGATGGATCGGCGCCATGCGGAACACCCGCTTGCCGGTCAGCCGGAACGATGTCACCTGCACGATCACCGACACGGTTTCGAGTACGAATAGCCCGCCAATGATCGCCAGCACGATCTCATGCTTGGTCGCCACCGCAATCGTGCCCAGCGCACCGCCCAGGGCCAGCGAACCGGTATCCCCCATAAAGATCTGCGCCGGCGGTGCATTGAACCACAAAAAGCCCAGCCCAGCCCCGATCAGCGCCCCGCAGACCACCGCCAGTTCCGCCGTACCCGGCACACCATTGAGCAGCAGATAGTCGGCATAGGTCTGCGACCCAACCAGATAGGCGATAAGCCCGAAACAGGCCGCCGCCACCATCACCGGCACAATCGCCAGGCCATCCAGCCCGTCGGTCAGATTGACCGAATTGCCCGCCGCCACCACCACGAAGCCGCCGAACAGGATGTAAAAATAGCCCAGATTGAGCGCCAGATCCTTGACGAAGGGGAACAGCAACGAAGTCCCATAGGAGCCTGAAGCCAGCTGCGAGATGAAGAAGGCCGCGATACCCCCGATAAGCGCCTCAAGAATGAGCCGCTGCTTGGAGCCGAAGCCGGTATGGCTCATCCGCTTGACCTTGAGATAGTCGTCGTAAAAGCCGATGGCGCCAAACCCGATTGTGACGAACAGCACCACCCAGACATAGCCATTGGTCAGGTTCGACCACAAAAGGGTCGAGATCACTGCGCCTGACAGGATCATCAGTCCGCCCATGGTGGGCGTGCCCTTCTTGGTCAGCAAATGTCCCGCCGGACCATCTTCACGGATCGGCTGTCCACGCCCCTGCTTGACGCGCAGCAACGCAATCATCCCCGGGCCAAACATGAAAACAAAAAACAGCGCCGTCACCACCGCGCCCGCCGTGCGGAAGGTGATGTAGCGGAACACATTGAAGGCGGCGAACTGCTCACCCAATTGGCCAAGGAAATAGAGCATTCTTGTCTACTACACTTTCGGGTGTATCAGCTTTGCGCAAATCGCGATTTGACTTCGGTGACGACGCGCGAGAGGCCCACGCCGTTGGACCCTTTGACCATAACTGCGTCGCCATAAGCAAGGTCGGCCACGATCACGTCCAGACCTTCTCCAATGGAGTTGTAGTGCCCCGCCAACAGGGCTGGCGGCAGCACTGCGGCCAGCGCTGCCATGCTCTCGCCCACCAGATGCACACGTTCCGCGCCACTATTCTTGACCGCGTCGACCAGTCCGGCATGCATTGCCGCGCCGGCTTCGCCTAGCTCCAGCATGTCCCCGAGCACCACGATCTTGCGCCCGCCCGGCGCCTCCAGCGCCGAAAACACCTCCAGCGCCGCCCCCATTGAGGCGGTATTGGCATTGTAGCTCTCATCGATCAGCAGCAGCGGCCGGTCTTCCGGCCCAACCACCACGCGCTGCCCCCGCCCCGGCTGTGCGCCAAAACCGGCCAATGCGCGCAACGCCGTCTCCGGCTCGATCCCCGCCAGATGCGCCACCACCAGCGCCGCCGTCGCGTTGGACAACATGTGCCGCCCGGTCACGCCCAGTGTCAGCGCATGGGTCTCATCCTCGTGCACAACCGTCGCAAAGCTGCGGTCCGCTGCCATTTCCGGTGTTGTGATCTGCCAGTCGACGCCCCGCGCGAATCCGTAGGTCACCACGCGCCCGACATCGGCCGCCGCTGCGAGTTCGAGCAGAAGATTAATCTGTGGGTGATCGGCATTGAGAACCGCCGTTCCGCCCGGCTCCAGGCCCTCGAATATCTCGGCCTTGGCCCGTGCGATATTGTCGAGGCTCCCAAGCTTCTCCAGATGCGCCGGCGCAATATTGGTAATCACCGCTACATGCGGTCGCACGAGCTTGCTCAGCGGCCGGATCTCGTCGGGCGCGTTCATGCCCATTTCGAACACGCCGAACTGAGCTGTCTCCGGCATCCGCGCCAGCATCAGCGGCACGCCCCAATGATTGTTGAAGCTCTTGATCGAGGCGTGCGTCTCCCCCGCCGCCTCGAACACCAGCCGCAGCGCCTCCTTGGTCGTCGTTTTGCCAACGCTCCCCGTCACGCCAACGACAAAGGCCCGGCTTCGCTTCCGCGCGGCAATTGCCAGATCGCGCAACCCGCCCAGCGCATCGGGCACGACAATCCGGCCGTCCCCCTCGCCCCGGCTGACCAGCGCCGCGACCGCACCGTTCTCCAGCGCCGTATCGACAAAGTCATGCCCGTCAAACCGATCCCCCTTGATCGCTACAAACAGCGCATCGGGCCCCAACTCACGCGAGTCGATGGAGATCGAATTGATCTCTCCCGCCGAAACCCCGGTGGCATTGCCACCGGTGGCCGCCAGGATGGCATCGAGTGTGAAAAGAGGAGGTGTCATCAGGGATTTCCGCGCACTGGATGCGACACCTCCCCCTTGACGGGGGAGGTTGGGAGGGGGCGGCGGCAAGAAAAGATGCCCGGAGCGCGGGATTCTCCCTCCCCGGCCCTCCCCGCAAGGGGGAGGGTGTGGAGGGGTGCAAATGGCCGCATCTGCTCCCTACCCCTTGATCGCCGCCGCGACCACTTCGTGGTCCGAAAAGTGCGACTTGGTGGTGCCCACGATCTGATAGGTCTCGTGCCCCTTGCCGGCCACCAGCAACACATCGCCCGGCTTGAGCGATTTGACGGCCTCTTCAATGGCCTGCTTACGGTCACCAATCTCCCTCGCCCCCTTGGCCCCAGCGAGCACTTCGGCGCGGATCGCGGCCGGGTCCTCGGTGCGTGGATTGTCGTCCGTGACAATCACCACATCGGCAAGATCGCTGGCAATTTCGCCCATTTGAGGGCGCTTGCCCTTGTCCCGGTCCCCGCCGCAGCCAAACACCACCTGCAGCCTGTTCTTGGCATAGGGCCGCAGAGTCTGCAGTGCCACGCGCAGCGCTTCGGGCTTATGCGAATAATCCACGAAGATCGCCGCCCCATTATGCTCGGCCACCAGCTCCAACCGGCCGCGGGCGCCCACCAGCTCCGGCAACGCGGCGAAGGCATCCGCCTTGTCCACACCCGCCGACATGGCCAGAGCCGCCGCGATCAGCGCATTGGACACCTGGAACTCGCCCGGGATCTTGAGATGGAAACTGACCTTCTCACCGATATGGCGCACTTCCACGCGCTGCCCATAGCCTTCCGGCTCGATCGAGAGAATTTCCATATATGCGCCTTCGCGCCCCACCGTCAGCAGTGTCGCACTGGCCGAGAGCGCCGCGAACATGAACTGCTCATGCTCTGGGTCATCGACATTGACGATCGCCGCGCCCCCATCCACCAGCAGATCGGTGAACAGCCGCAACTTGGCATTGCGGTATTCGTCCATGTCCTTGTGATAGTCGAGATGATCGCGGCTGAGATTGGTGAAGGCCACCGCTTCAAAATGCACGCCATCAAGCCGATGCTGGTCCAGCCCATGGCTCGAGGCCTCAAGCGCCACATGATCGATCCCCTGCGCCTTGAGCGCCCGCATCGCTTGGTGCAGCGTGCGTGAATCCGGCGTGGTCAGCGCGCCTTCAATGACGCGCTTCGAGGTTTCGATGCCCAACGTGCCGATACTGGCGCCAGGCACCCCGGCATGGTCCCAGATCTGGCGCACGAATGAGGCGACCGAGGTCTTGCCATTGGTGCCCGTCACCGCCACAAGGATTTCCGGCTGCGGTTCGAACACGCGGCTGGCCGCACGCGCATAGGACGCCCGCACATCCTTGACGATGATCACCGGAACGCCGGGATCCCCCGGCGGGGCAGTATCGGTCACAACGGCCAATGCACCGCGCTGGACTGCATCCGCCACGAATTGATTGCCATGCACCTTGGCGCCCGGCAGCGCAAAGAAAATATCGCCCGGTTCAATCCGGCGGCTATCCGAATTCAGCCCGAAGACCGCGCCGAGACCCTTTTTGGGGCGGGCGCCGGACCCTTCGAGCAACTGGGTTACACTGATAGACACCGATCAGAATCCTTCTGGATAGAGTTGTCTGACTTCCGCAGGCACGATCTGCTGATCGACCGCTTCGCTGAAGTCCGGGGCAATTCCGAGCATTGGGGCGACACGCTGGACGACACGGCCGGTCAACGTGCCGGCATTCCAGCCAGCCGTCGTGCCCGATTGGGCGTTTTCCGCCTTGGGCTCGTCCACCATGATCACCATGGTGTAGCGCGGATTGTCGAGTGGGAAGGCCGAAGCGAAGAAATTGGTCACCTTGCTGGACGAATAGCGCCCATCCACCACCTTTTCCGCCGTACCGGTCTTACCCCCCACGCGATAGCCCTGCGCAGCCTTGTTCATTCGCGATCCCGACCCACCCGTCGAAATCGCATTGAGCCGCATCAGATAGCGCAGATAGGCGCTGGTCTCGGGCCGCAGCACTCGCTCGTAAAGCGCCTCGGCCTCGGCGATATCGCGCTTGTAGAGCGTCGGGGCAATATAGTTGCCGCCATTCACGAAGGCCGCATAGGCCGTGGCCATATGGAGCGGCGACACAGACAGGCCGTGACCGAACGAAGCCGTGGCCGCGCCCACTTCCGAAAAACTGTCCGGCACCGTCGGCACGCGCATTTCAGGCAGTTCGAACTCCACGCGCTTGTCGAATTTCATGCGGCTGAGGAAGGCACGGTAATTGTCCTTGCCCATGGCCTGCATGACGCGGATCGTGCCGATATTTGAAGAATACTTATACACTTCAGGCAGCGCCAGAATGCGGTGCTTGCCGTGGAAGTCGTCGATTGTGTATCGGCCGAAACGAATACCGTAGCGCGCGTCGAACTCGTCCGTAATGGCCACTGCGCCGCTATCGAGCGCTCCCGCCATGGTCACCGTCTTGAAGATCGAGCCCGGCTCGAAAATACCCGATGTGATCCGATTGAACGTGTCCTTCACCAGTGCCGTCGCCGGCTCATTCGGATTGAAATCTGGCACCGAGGCCAGTGCGATCACCTCGCCGGTATGAATGTCCAGCATCACGCCAGCTGCCGCAACGGCCTGATAGCGCGTCATCGCGTCCATCAGCTGTTCGTGCAACACATGCTGCACACGCATGTCGACACTCAGCTCCACCGGCGTCAGCGCATTACCCCGCGCCAGCCCCAGCTCCTGCAACAGCGCCACCGATTCAGTGTCCATATGCCGCTCGATACCGGCAATGCCCTGATTGTCCACATTGGTGGAGCCCAGAATATGGGCGGCCTCGTTCATGCCTGGATAGAAGCGCTTGGATTCGGTGATGAAGTCGATGCCGGGAATGCCCAGCCGCATCACCGCTTCCTGGATGGCCGGGGTCAGTTCACGCTTGACCCAGACAAAACCCTGATCGCCGGTCAGCCGATCGCGCAACCAGTCCTCGTCGAGATCGGGTAGCACGGTGCGCAACTCGCGGACCGCTTCCTCCACATCGATGATCCGGCGCGGTTCGGCATAAAGCGAGGGAACGCGGATATCGACCGCCATTTCCAGCCCGTTGCGATCCAGAATCGGTGGCCGCGTCGCGGTAATCGCATCGCGGGTCTGCCCCTCAATGGTCTGGTCGGTTTCGGCCATGCCCAACTGCACCAACCGGCCACTCACCAGCCCCAGGCCGAGCACGACCGCAAGCACCATCCAGCGAATGCGGGCTTGAGTCAGGTTTCCGCGCTGTTTGCGGGCCCCCTCGATTGCAATAGTCGGCACATGGCCCTCTGTGATGGCAGCCATTATTCAATGACCTCCATCTCAAGAATGGCGTCGATCGGATCAATACCCTCGGAAATGGCAGCAAACAGGGCATCCATCGCCGCAGTATCGGGTTTTGCCGGACGCATAGGCAGCGCCGTGAAGGCGCCAAACTGTTCCTGCTGCACAGGACCGATCGCCAGCTCTTCCTGATGCCGCTTGATGATGGGGTCGATATGGCCGGGCTGGTTCAGTACGGCCCAATCGGCCTTGAGCAGGGAAAGCTGCCCTTCCTGGTCTTCGATCTGAGTCGCCAGCGCAGTGCGTGCGGACGCTGTCCCCTCAATGGAAAATTTCAGCGCATAAACACCGGCCAGCATCACCACTGACACGAACAGTAAGAAGATGTTGAGATTGCGGATCATGCGGCGCCCCTGACCTGCGGGACACCCAGCCCGGAAAGGTCCACGGCGCGCGCAGCCTCGCTGGTCCGCACGCCGCTGCGCAGAACCGCCGAACGGGCCCGCGGATTGCGGACCAGCTCGGCCTTGCCCGATTTGATCGCCTTGGACACAGGCTGCCAGCGGCGAGGCGCTGTCTCGACCTGCGGCAGATGGCGCGATGCCGTTGGCCCGCCTTTGTCGGGGTCGAAGAAGCGTTTGACGATGCGATCTTCAAGCGAGTGAAAGCTCACCACGGCCAGCCGCCCGCCTTCGGCGAGCAGCCGTTCGGCCGCAAACAGGCCCTCGACCAATTGATCGAACTCGCCATTGACCGCAATGCGCAGGGCCTGAAACGAGCGCGTCGCCGGGTGCGCATCACCTGGCTTGCGGCCAATGGCCTTTTCGATGATGCGCGCCAATTCCAGCGTGGTGGTAATTGGCGCCTCCTGCCGGGCCGCCACGATAAACTGGGCAATGCGGCGCGACTTGCGCTCTTCGCCATAGGCATAGAGCAGATTGGCCAGCGGCTCGGCTTCGAGTTCGTTGACCAGGTCCGCAGCGCTGGTGCCCGACTTGCTCATGCGCATGTCGAGGGGGCCGTCCCGCATAAAGGAGAAACCGCGTTCCGCCTGGTCGAGCTGCATCGAGGACACACCGATATCGAGCACCACCGCATCCACCGCATCGAGACCGGCAACAAGCGTGTCCAGCTCGGAGAATGTACCGGCGACAAAAGTGAAGCGATCCGGAAACTCGGCCTTGAGAGCGTCAACATGCGGCGCGACCGAAGGATCGCGATCGATGCCGATGACCTCGGCTCCGGCTTCCAGCATGGCCCGCGAATAGCCCCCTGCGCCGAAGGTGCCATCGACTATGCGACGGCCCGCCACCGGCTCCAGCGCCGCCAGCACTTCTGCAAGCAGCACGGGCACATGCGGACCACCCGGCTCTTCGGTTTCGGGCAGGGAAGGCTTGCCCATATCCGCTAACACTCCACTCCGGCCGCCTCGGGCCGGTTACTTAAACTATTGGCCGATCTTGCACAGCGACGCTTAAGAATCTGTTTCCCATTCGCCGCAGGACCGCGCCAGGCGCACGTCATAAAAACCGGCCCCAGTTAATCTATGCATATTGCCCTATGCGTCACTTCGGGCGATGTAGAGGCACCTCCAATAAGGAAAACCATGCCGATCACCAGCAAGACATTCGTGCGGTCCACCGCCTTGCTGCTGCTCGTCGGCCTGCTGGCCCTCATGGGTATCGTGGGCACGACGCTCTGGCTGGTCGAGCGGACCCAAGTCTATTTCAATGAAGTCGTAGAAGCCCGTGAAGCACGCGGCGCGACCGTAGACCTGCGTGCCCTTCTACAGGACGCCGAGACCAGCCAGCGCGGCTTTGTCATCACCAGCGACCCGATTTATCTCGATCCGTACAACGACGCGCTGCCCCTCATCGCGGAAGCACTGGCGCGTCTCGACGCGGTTCTGGCACCTTATCCACAAGCTGCCGATCCACTGGCCCAGCTTCACGCTGATATCGACTTCAAACTGTCCGAAATGAACCGAACCATCGATCTGGTCGCGGCAGGCCAGCGCGACCAAGCTATCGAGATTGTCGGCACGGACGCCGGCAACCAGGCCATGGAGCGAGCCCGATCCTTTTTCGAGGCGCTGATCAGCGCTGCGGACGTCAGGATCGATAGCGGTGTCCGGGACCAGCGCGATACGGCCAACCTGCTGCGTATCGTCTCCATTGTCGGCGCACTCGCCATATTCGCGGTGATCGCCGGCGCCATCTGGGCAGTCCTGAGTTATACCCAGGAACTGGCCAATGCCCGCAAGGCAGTCGAGCAAGCCAATGCCGGGCTCGAAGAACGCGTGCGCGAGCGCACCGCCGACCTGGGCAAGGCCAACGAGGAAATCCAGCGCTTCGCCTACATCGTCACCCACGATTTGCGCGCCCCGCTCGTCAATATCATGGGGTTCACGGCCGAGCTCGAAACCAGCGTCGAAGAGGTAAAGGCCTATATGGAAGATCAGGAGGTCAGCGCAGATGATCCGGTCGCCAGCCAGGCCCGGCTTGCCGCAACCGAAGACCTCCCCGAGGCGATAACCTTCATCCGCGCCGCCACGCGCAAGATGGACGGGCTGATCAACGCCATCCTCAAGATCTCCCGCGAAGGCCGACGCCAGCTCAAGCTTGAACCGGTCGAGTTGAATGAGATCGTCGAAGCCAGCGCAGCAGCGGTCCACCACCAGGTGGCCGAAAGCGACGGCGCCATCGAAACCGATATCCGCGTCGGCCAGCTCATCACCGACCGCCTCTCGCTCGAGCAGATTCTGGGCAACATGCTGGACAATGCCGTCAAGTACCGGGAACCCGAGCGCCCCTTGCGGGTTGATATTCGCGCCCGGCACGTTCCGGGCAATCGCGTGGTCATTGAGGTCGAGGACAATGGGCGAGGCATTGCCGACACTGACCATGAACGCGTCTTTGAACTGTTCCGGCGCTCCGGCTCGCAGAACAATCCGGGCGAAGGCATTGGCCTCGCCCATGTCCGCACCATGGTGCGCAGCTTGGGCGGCGATGTAACATTGACCTCGCAATTGGGCAAAGGCACCACATTCACAATTAATCTGCCGCGCGATTCCCGCGGCTTTCTGGGGAGACTAGGCGCATGAACAATGCACGGCCCGTCACCATCATTATGGTCGAGGACGATGAAGGCCACGCCCGCCTCATCGAGAAGAACATCCGCCGCGCCGGCGTCGCCAACGAGATCGTGCCCTTCACCAATGGCACCGACGCGGTCGCCTATCTGATGGGGCCGGACGGTTCGGGCCTGGTCAACAAGGGCCGGCAGTTGCTGGTGCTGCTCGACCTCAACCTGCCCGACATGACCGGCATCGACATCCTCGAAAAGGTCAAGAACAACGAGCACACCAAGCGCTCACCGGTCGTTGTGCTCACCACCACCGATGACCAGCGCGAGATCCAGCGCTGCTACGATCTGGGCGCCAATGTCTATATCACCAAGCCGGTCGACTATGACGGCTTTGCCAACGCCATCAAGCAGCTTGGCTTGTTCTTCTCCGTGATGCAGATCCCCGAGACCGAATAGCTGATGCCGAGCCGCACACCGCATGTCCTCTACATCGATGACGATCCAGGCCTGATCCGTCTGGTCGAAAAGGCCATGCAGCGGCGCGGCTACATCTTCTCGCATGCCCAGTCCGGCGAAGAGGGCCTCGAACTGATCCGCAATGGTGTCATCGACGTCGTCGCGCTCGATCATTACCTGCCCACCGGCACCGGCCTAGACGTGCTCGCCGGCATGGAAGGCCTGGAAGACCGCCCGGCCACAGTCTATGTCACCGGCTCCTCGGAAATGTCGATTGCCGTCAACGCGCTCAAGGCCGGCGCCACCGATTTCGTGCCCAAATCCGGCTCGGAAGACTTCATGCCCCTGCTGCTGTCCGCCATCGACCACGCCATCGAGCATGTGCGCCTCACCCGCGCCAAGGCCAAGGCCGAGCGCGAAGTGGAAGACGCCCGCGACCGCGCCGAAATGCTGCTTGGCGAGGTCAATCATCGCGTCGGCAATTCGCTGGCCATGGTCGCCGCCCTGGTGGGCCTGCAGTCCAATGCCCTTGATGACCCCGAGGCCAAGCGCGCTTTGGCTGAAACCCAGGTGCGCATCCAGGCCATCGCTGGCGTGCACCGCCACCTCTACACCTCCGACGATGTGCGCAATGTGCAGATGGGCGAGTACATCAACAGCCTGATCGGCGAATTGGAAAATTCCCTGCAGGCCGAAGGCAGCACCGCCAGCATCCGCGTCGATGTCGAAGGCTTCCCCCTGCCCACAGAAAAAGTGGCCTCGCTCGGCGTCATCGTTACCGAGCTGGTCACCAACGCCCTCAAATATGCCTATCTCGACCGCGACCCGGGCGAAGTGCGCATCAATATGCGCCGCGACGGCACCCAGGTGCGCCTGGTGGTCGAAGATGACGGCATTGGCTGGACCGGCAATGGCAAGCCGCAGGGCACGGGCCTGGGCAGCCGCATCGTCAAGGCCATGGCCGCGAGCCTCGATGCCAGCGTCGAATATGGCGAAGGCCCTGGCACCCAGGTCGTGGTGACCTTCGAAGGCTAGGCACCCACCGCCACGCTCGGCTGCGCCAGCAGCAACGGTCCCTGCGCCACCGGCATGGTCACCACCATTCCGCCCGTCTCGACCAGCACCTCGTCTGGCCCGGGCACCGGTTTGGGTGCTCGACAATTTCGATCACGTCAGGAGCGCCGTAACATTTTTTTACAAATCGACGCGATCCATCTGGCCACCCAAGCGTTCAACTCACTCATCCCAGGAGGAGACGGAACGTGTATACTTTCGACAAGCAACTGCCTGACACCGCATTTGACGCGGCCGTAACGCGCACCAAACAGGTCCTGGCCGACAACGGCTTTGGCGTCCTGAGCGAGATAGACGTTCAGAAGACCATGAAGTCCAAGCTGGACGCCGACCTGCCCGGATACCTGATCCTTGGCGCCTGCAACCCGAAAATGGCATTCGAGGCATTGAAGCTCGAACCCCGGGTCGGCGCCATGCTGCCGTGCAATGTAATCGTCCGCGAACAGGAAAACGGCGTGGTCGAAGTCAGCGCCATTGATCCTGTCGCCTCAATGCAGGCCATCGGCAATGCGGAACTGCAAGCCGTGGCCGGCAAGGTTCAGGCCATGCTCTCCGATGTCGTAAAGGCGCTCTAGCGACGGAGAACGAGTGCCTAGTGGCAGATGTGGGGTGGATAGAAGACAGGCTGGTTTAGTGTAAAACTTCGCCCTTGCAGACATGGGTAAGGAGCGCGCCATGCCACTAGGGGCAGGACACGGGGGCCGAGTAGTCGACGCGACCGAAGCGATATCAACGGCTGCTCGGGCGCGGCTGATTGCCATCGACGGCTTGCCAGTGAGCGGCAAAAGCACTCTCGCTGACCAGATGATTGAGGCTATTGGTGCCGAAGCGATCTACTTGGATGATTTCGTAAAGCCGGAAGCACAGTGGCGCGGCTCAGTCGAGCCAAGCTTTCCTTTCCCGTACATCCGCTATGGAGATTTTCTCAACACAGTGCAAACACTGCACCGTGACGGCAACTGTTCATATTTCCCGTATGACTGGAGCACCGGACGCGCAGTGGAGAAGGCCCGGCACGTCACCTTGGCCCAACCGGTCATTATTGAGGGAGTGTCATCGTTGCACCCTGATTTGAAGCCCCTCTACGACATATCATTCTGGGTAGAAAGTGACGCCAAGAGCACGCTGCTGGCAAGCTTGGAGCGTGGTGTTGGAGACTGGGCCGACGAATGGCGATACCTCTTCATGCCTTGCGTTGAAGTGTATCTAGGAAGCAACCCAAGGGATCGCGCCGACTATATCGTCATGGGGCGCGGGTACTCGGAAATGTCCGTTTCGTAGGCGCGCACCACACTCGTCGACGGCAGACATGGGCTCGATATCTGCCGCTGAGCAAAAAAGTAATCCCCGCCCCAAAATCCTCCCCTATCCTCCTCCCATCCCCGTCGCACACGCGGCCCCGACGCAGGGCCGGATGGGGAGGCCGGGAAGAGGGGCGCCTCTTTACGCGGGTAGAAGCTCGGCAGCCGGACCTGCGACAACGGTACCGCCTGAATCCGGACCCGTGGAAAATCCGTGTTTCCGTGACGAACGGCCAGTGGCTCGTTCTACCTCGTTTCGGAAGGGCCACTGGCCGTTCGTTACCGTGCAACCGCGACGCCGCAGGGCCGGGCGGCTTCGAACCATGCCCGAAGGGCAAAATCTCCCCGGTGGGGAGATTTTAGGTGACTTCGCAGACGATCCGCGACGCGGATGGGTGGCTCCGGTGGAGCCGCACAAGTCAAGAAGGCCATAAGAGCTATGCTCGAATGGCGGGTGGCATGTCCGAACGCAGGGCACATCGCGCCAATGGCGCGACGTGAGCGAACAAGGCTCGAATGGCGGGTGCCACGCTCGCAAGAATGCGCTGGACCTCAAGCCGGAAATAGATATAAAGATATCTTTATATCTGAGGGCGCGATGAGCGGATTGAACAAACTGGTCGGGGTGTTGAAGGCGGCGGGGGAAAGCACCCGGCTGCGCCTGCTCGCGCTTCTGGCCGATGGCGACCATTCGGTCAAGGATCTCACCGAAATCCTCGACCAGAGCCAGCCCCGCGTATCCCGCCATCTCAAGCTCCTGGCCGATGCCGGTCTCGTCCAGCGCCACGCCGAAGGGGCCTGGGCCTATTATCGGCTGGCGCCCGAGGGGCAAGGCGCTGATCTGGCGCGCTGGTTGACCGCGCGGGTCGACCCCGATGCGCCCGAGCGCCAGCGTGACAAGGCCCGCCAGGCCGAGGCGCGCGCCGCCCAGCAGGCCCAGGCCGCCGACTATTTCGCCAAGGTCGCGGAAAGCTGGGACTTGCTGAAAACCCTGCATGTGCCCGAAGCCGCCGTGGAAGCGGCGGTATTGGCCGAGCTGGGCGGGCGCAAGGTCGACCTGCTGGTCGATCTGGGCACCGGCACCGGCCGCATGCTCGAAGTGCTGGCCCCCGCCTATGCGCGCGGCATTGGCGTCGATTCCAGCCGCGAAATGCTCGCCGTGGCGCGTTCGCGCCTGGCCGCAGCCGGCATCAGCCATGCCCAGGTGCGCCTGGGCGATATTGGCGGGCTGGACCCGGCCATTGGTCTGGCCGATGTCATCGTCATCCACCAGGTACTGCACTATTTCGACGATCCGGGCCGCATGCTGGCCCAGGCCCGTCGTCTGCTCAAGCCGGGCGGGGAGATCCTCATTGTGGATTTTGCCCCCCATGAACTCGAATTCCTGCGCACCGAGCACGCCCATCGCCGGCTTGGCCTGTCGCGGGAGCAAATGAATGACTGGGCGGCCCTGGCCGGGCTCGATGTGCGCGCCGCGCGCGAATTTCCCAGTGACAGCAAGGATCGCGGGCTGACCGTGTGCCTCTGGCACCTCGGCGACCGCAGCAAGACGGAATAGACCATGATCGACGACAATCTGCGCGCCAGCCGCAAGACCGCTGACCAGCGCCCGGACCTGCAGCTATCCTTTGAGTTCTTCCCGCCCAAGACCGACGCCATGGAACAGCGTTTCTGGGACAGCATCGGTAAGCTCGCCCCGCTCAGCCCCCGTTTTGTCTCGGTGACCTATGGCGCCGGTGGCTCGACCCGCGAACGCACCCTGCGCATGGTGCGCCGCATCACCACCGATACCGGCGTGCCCGCCGCAGCGCATCTGACCTGCGTCGGCGCCACCCGCGATGAGGTCAATGAAGTGGTGCGCGGCTATGCCGAGGCTGGCGTCAACAAGATCGTGGCCCTGCGCGGCGATCCGCCAGAAGGCGTCGGCCAGCCCTTCACGCCACATCCCGATGGCTATCAGAACGCGGCCGATCTGGTCGCCGGTATTCGCCGCCTGGGCAATTTCGACATTTCGGTCGCCGCCTATCCCGAAAAGCACCCGCAAAGCGCCGATTGGGATGCCGATATCGACAATCTCAAGCGCAAGATCGATGCCGGTGCCGACCGCGCCATCACCCAGATGTTCTTTTCCAACACCGATTTTCTGCGCTATCTCGACCGCGCCCGCAAAGCCGGCATCACCGCCCCCATCGTGCCGGGCATTCAGCCCATCCACTCCTTCAAGCAGATTTCCGGCTTTGCCGCCCGCTGCGGCGCATCCATCCCCGATTGGCTGGCCGAGCGCTTCGAGGGCCTTGAGGAGGATCCGGAAACCCACGCCCTGGTGGCCGCGGCCGTCGCCGCCGAGCAGGTCACCGAGTTGCTCGATGAGGGTGTCACCGAGTTCCACTTCTATACCCTCAACCGCTCCAACCTGGTCCTCGCCCTGGCGCGGCTTTTGGGGCGGCGGACCTAGCGACGGCGGCGTTCAGCCTGCGTTCAGGCGACAGGGTTCAGGCTCGTGGCAAAATGGCTTTTCATATTATGGCCATGAAAAAGGGCGATGTCCCCGCGCTCGGGCGGAGCTTGTTGGAAGACCTTTTCGATGCAGATTGATCGCCGTATCACCAATGGCCTGGCCTGGGCCGGCGCCGTGCTCGTTGTTGCCATCCCCGCGGCCGACGCCGCATTGCGCCAGTTCGGCCCCACGGATACCCCGCAGATCGCCGTGGTCGAGAAGCAGAGCGCGCCTGCGCCCACGCCCCCAGTACAGGCCCCCGAGCCTGCCCTGGCGGCCGAACCCGACCCCATTGAAACCGCCACAACCACCATCAACCCGCCGGTCGCCAAAAGCGATGCCGTGGACAGCTTCCTTCAATCGGGAAAAAAGTTGCCCAGCTATATCAGCGACGGCAGCCCGACCGCGCGCACTCAATCCGAGCACACCCAGACCGCAGCCCTCGCGCCAGCCGAGGAAGAGGTGACCAAGCCTGCGCCCACGCCCGAACCGGAGCCTGTGGCAACTTTACCCACCAAGGTGGTGACCTTCCCGACCCCGGTTTCCCAGCGCCCCGCACCCGTTCCCCGCAGCGCGGTCATCACGCAGCCCCCGCTGGTGATCGACCAGCCAGACTTCTTGGTGACGGCCGAGGACCTGGAAAATTGGGAGAGCGGTCCGCTCTCGGAGTTTCTCGCCCGCCAGCAGGCCCGAGCGGCCCCGGTCCCGTCCGAATACGATCCGGACGGCTTTTTCCTGGACGAGGGCCCGAATTCCAGCGCCAGGGTCAACAGTTTCCCGCGGGCCTATAGCTATGACGACTATGCCTTTGAGTGACCCGCAGACCCACCATGCCGCCACGGCCATGGACCAAACCGGCAAGACGGGGTAATTCTGATGGCCCAGCGGGAAAGGGAAGCCCCGAAAATGCTGTGTTGCGTCCGCAAGGCCGAAGACAATCGTGATGTCTGGCAGAAATTCGCTGCCTTCCTGGGATCTTTTTCCCAGCGCACCGGCGTGGCCGGCCATGTCGCCAATATTCTGGACCCCGATACCTGGCTCCCAGGAGGCAGCGATGCCGCCTTCACACTGGCCCTGATTGCCCTCTCCGCCAAGATGGCCGTGGCTGATGGCGCCGTCACGGCCTCGGAAGTCCGCGCATTCAACGCGACTGTGGAAGTCACCAAGGGCAATGAGCAGCAGGTGGAAAAGCTGTTCAACCTCGCCAAGCAGGATGTGGCCGGCTACGACGCCTATGCCCGCAAGGTCGCGCGGTTCTTTGCCGATACCCCCGACACGCTTGAGCATGTGCTCGACAGCCTGTTCTTCATCGCGACCGCCGACGGTCTGGTGCATGAGGCAGAGCTCGACTATCTGCGCGAAGTCAGCGGAATTTTTGGTTTCGACGACGCACGGTTCGAACAGATTGCCGCTCAGCATGTGATGCTTGAAGAAGGCGTTGATCCCTACACCGTCCTCGGCCTCAGCCACGACGCCCCGCCCGAGGAGGTGCGCCGGGTCTATCGGCTGTTGGTGGCCGAGCATCACCCCGACCGGCTGATCGCCAAGGGCGTGCCCGAGGAGCTGATCGATGTCGCCACCGCGCGCATGTCGGCAATCAACCTGGCCTATCAGGCGATCACGCGGCCCAAGCCGCAGCCGCTGCTGGCTTGACGGCGAGGCGCCACTCCCGCACATAGGCGGCGCCAGTTGACCGGGTGACCGCTGGCGGATGGGTAACTGTCCGCTGGAGGAAAGTCCGGGCTCCATCGAAACACGGTGACGGCCAAAAGCCGCCGGGGGCGACCCCAGGGAAAGTGCCACAGAAAGCAAACCGCCCCAGCATGCCGGGGTAAGGATGAAAGGGTGCGGTAAGAGCGCACCGGGTGCCTGGCGACAGGGACCGCACGGCAAACCCCACCGGGAGCAAGACCAAATAGGGATGACGCGGGCTTCGGCCCAGCCTGTTTCGAGGCCATGTCGTCCGGGTTGGTTGCACGAGCGCGCTGGCAACAGCCGCCTCAGATGAATGGTCACCACGTCGCGGCAACGCGGCCCTACAGAACCCGGCTTACAGGTCAACTGGCGTTGCCTCCCTAGCGCGACTTTCCGTTTCATGACCGTAGTTTAACGCAGCGGCAAGCAACGGATAGCTCGCGGCAATGTTGCCGCAATCTGGGTGATGACAAGTTATCTCCTGTTCTCGACAACAAGGAGCCCCACAATGAACAAGATCCTCTCTGCCTTTATCGCCCTGACCATCATTGCTGGCGTTGCAGCCCCGGCCTTTGCCTGGACCGGCGATACCTGCCCCTTCTCTGACAAATCGATGTGCGTCGTGAAGTCGCTGACCGATACTTCCGACGACTGATTGCCCACGTCTGCGCGTGCAATAGCAATCACGCCATGTCCCCGAGGCCATGCTTCGGGGATAGTGCTTTTTTGACCACTTGATCATGACGGGCGGGGCCGCTACATCGTGCGCCTTTCCGCCCATGGAGCTTGACGTCAGCGCGATGCCTTTGGCCACCCCCTATTATCTGATCGACGAAACCGCGCTGGCCCGGAACCTTGAGCGCGTCGATACGCTGCGTGCCGCATCGGGCGCGAAGTGCCTTTTGGCACTCAAATGCTTTGCGACCTGGTCGACCTTTCCGCAGATCGCGCCGCATATGGATGGCACGACCTCGTCTTCGCTCAACGAGTTGAAGCTGGGCCGGGAAAAGTTCGGCGGGGAAACGCATGCCTATTCTGTCGCCTGGTCGGATGGAGAAATTGATGAAGCCATCGCCAATGCCGACAAGATCATCTTCAACTCGGTAAACCAGGTCGACCGCTTCGGTGAAAGAGCCGCACATCTGCCGGTCGGCTTGCGCGTCAATCCCGGCGTCAGCCATTCCCATTTCGACCTGGCCGATCCGGCCCGCAAGTTCAGCCGGCTCGGCGAGAGCGATCGGGCGAAAGTGGAAGCGGCCATGGATCGGGTGTCCGGTTTCATGCTGCACTGCAATTGCGAGAACGACTCGGTCGAGGCCTTTTCTACCCTGCTCGATCAGATCGAGGACAAGATTGGCGACCTGCTGTTGCGCCTTGAATGGGTGAGCCTGGGCGGCGGCATCCACTTCACCAAGGACGGCTACGATATTGATGGCCTGGCGGCCCGGCTGAAGGCCTTTGCCGAAAAATTCGGGGTCCAGGTCTATCTCGAGCCGGGCGACACGGTGGTGACCGATACCACCACGCTCGAAGTGTCCGTGCTTGATATCATCGAGAATGAAATGTCGGTGGCCATTGTCGACAGCGCAGTGGAAGCCCATATGCTGGACTTGCTTGTTTATCGCGAGAGTGGGGCCGTGGCGCCCAACAAGGGCCCGCATCGCTATCAAATTGCCGGGAAGTCCTGCCTTGCCGGCGATGTTTTCGGCACCTTCGATTTTCCCGATCCACTGGCGGTCGGCGACCGTATTTCCCTTTTGAACGCAGGGGGATATACCATGGTGAAGAAAAACTGGTTCAATGGCGTGGCAATGCCCGCTATAGCCATCCGCAGAAAAAACGGCGCAGTTGAGGTTGTGCAAAGCTTCGATTATGCCGACTATGTCGCCAGCCTGTCATAGTGACAGGCTGATCCCGTAACCCTCGAAAAGGTGTTTCGTGCCAATTGAAAAAGAACCTGTTGATCATCGGCGCCGGAGGTGTCGCGCAAGTCGCTGCCTATAAGGCAGCAATGCACAATGATGTGCTCGGAGACATTCACATTGCCTCCCGCACGGTTTCGAAATGCGAGGCGCTGGTCGCCGGCATTCTCGAGAAAAAGGCGCTCAAGCGCCCGGGTATTCTGGCCGCCCATCAGCTCGACGCCATGGATGTCGAAGCGACCAAGGCCCTGATCCGGCAGACCAAGAGCCAGATCGTTCTCAATGCAGGATCGGCTTTCCTCAATATGAGCGTGCTCAGCGCCTGTATCGACATGGGCGTTGCCTATATCGACACGGCCATTCACGAGGATCCCAAGAAGATCTGCGAGACACCGCCCTGGTACGGCAATTATGAGTGGAAGCGCCGCGAGGACTGCGAGCGCAAGGGCGTGACCGCCATTCTGGGCGCCGGGTTCGACCCCGGCGTGGTCAATGCCTATGCCGCGCTGGCTGCCAATGCCTATTTCGACCGGATCGACAGCATCGACATCATCGATGTCAATGCGGGCAGCCATGGCCGCTATTTTGCGACCAATTTCGACCCCGAGATCAATTTCCGGGAATTCACCGGCACGGTGTGGAGCTGGCAACAGAGCCAGTGGACAGCGAACAAGATGTTCGAGGTTAAGCGCACCGACGATCTGCCGGTGGTGGGCGAGCACACGACCTATCTGACCGGCCATGACGAGATTCATTCGCTGTCGGCCAATCTGGGCGTGCCCGATATCCGCTTCTGGATGGGCTTTGGCGAGCACTACATCAATGTGTTCACGGTGCTGAACAAGCTCGGCTTGCTCTCCGAGCAGCCGGTCACCACCGCCGAGGGCCTTGAAGTGGTGCCGCTCAAGGTGGTCAAGGCCGTCTTGCCCGACCCGATGTCGCTGGCGCCCGATTATTCCGGCAAGACCTTTATCGGCGACCTGATCAAGGGCGAGCGCGATGGGATCGAGACCGAATTGCTGGTCTACAATATCTCGGACCACGAAGACGCCTTTGCCGAAACCAACAGTCAGGCGATTTCCTATACTGCCGGAGTTCCGGCAATTGCCGCGGCGATGCTGATCGCCAAGGGCGAATGGGATTGCCACCGCATGGCCAATATTGAGGAACTGCCTCCCGTGCCGTTCCTGGACCTGTTGGGCCGGATCGGCTTGCCGACCCGCATCCGCGACGAAAAGGGTGATCGCGCATTCGATCCCGCCGAGTTCGGCGAGACCCGACAGACGCGGCCGAAGGTGCGCCAGGCATAAGCTCAAGTTCAAGCGGTCGGGGCGTTGCCCCGGCCGTTTTCGTTTCTGCACGGACTCAAAGAACGTTCCGCGATGCGTGAGGCATGCCAAGGGCCCGGACAGCCATCAGCTTCCGGCTGCGTGGTGAACGTGTTCCGAGGCACGTGCGTCTCGGTAAAACTAAGTAATAGAGACGTCGCCGCCCCAGCCATTCGCGCGTAGCGCTCATGGCCTTCTCACTTCAAATCTCTCCGCCGGAGAGATTTGCCCTGTCGGGACAGATCGAAGCGGGTTTCTCCTGCCGTCGTGGCCCCTATTGATCGCTCGTCGCAAGGTGACCCGACTGGCAGGCGAGCCCTGGAGCGAACCCAGTCTCACCGGCTCCTCCCGCAACTGTTCGCTGCAGTCCGCCCATCGCGGGAGAGATGAAGGGATCATTAGGGAGGTTTTGGGCGCGGGGATAACAATCCGCCTGACCTATTCCACCGTCGCTTTTGCTCCAGCAACCGCCTCCCTCAATATGTGCAGCTCCCTGCAATCCGGTCTAGATTGGCGGCAAGCCAACCGCCCGACGCCCCACATTGGTTTTCAACGAGAAGTCCAAACCGAGATACGGGTCCGCTTCCGCCGTTGTCAGCCAGGCAATCGCTTTTGCGACCCATGCGGCGGGAATGTGTGCGGACCAGTCGAGCTGACTGACCGGATTGATGCCTGAGGCACGGATCTGCTCCTGCATCTGCGTCGCAACTGTTCCCGGGCTGAGGCCGATGACGCGCAGGCCCTTGTCGCGATACTCCTTGTCCGCCACACCGGTCAAAGACAGGACTGCCGCCTTCGTCGCACAGTAGTGGCTCCATCCCGCAAGAGCCGAGGTCGCCGCCCCCGAAGAGATATTGATGATCGTGCCACCGCCTTGGTCTACCATCAACGGAATTGCATAGCGCAGCCCGTAATAGACGCCCTTGAGATTGACGTCGACGATCCTGGACCAATCTTGCGGTTCGCTGTCGGCCAACAGCGCTATTGGATCAATCAACCCTGCATTGTTGACCAGCAGGTCGAGCCTGCCCGATGTACCCTTGGCCTCCGAGATCAGACCCATCACCTGCCCAGGATCAGACACGTCACAGGCGACAGCGTGCGCGGAGGCGCCCTGCGCCCTGAGGGCTAGTGCAATCTCTCCGATGCGGCCCGCGCTTCTGGCAGCCAGAACGACATGTGCCCCCAGTGACGCAAAGTGCATCGCAGCAGCTTCGCCAATGCCGCGACTGGCTCCGGTTATCACGACCACCTTGTCCTTGAAATCCATTCTCTTTCTCCCTTTGAGGACCGGGCTGTCACCACCCAGGTCCGGCTGTCACTCGGCGGCGATTGCCACTGGTGCGGTCCACGCCAGGGCAGGATCCGACATGAAGTCTTCGTTGGGTACACCAGCAAGAGCTGCGCTGTAATTGGCGATCACCTTGGTGGCGATGATGGCAACCACGTCGAGAACATTGGCCTTGGTGAAGCCTGCAGCCAGAAAGACCGGGACGGTCTCACGCGCCTCTCCCCGCGCCGCTGCGACAGTGCGCGTGAATGTCCAGAGTGCAGCCAGCCTGCGGTCCTCCGGCGGCTCACCAGCGCGCAGTCGGGTGATGGTTGCCTCGTCCATGCCGGCCTGCCGAGACAGGAAGGTGTGGCCCATCGTGCAGTAGCCGCAGCGATGGAACACGTTGACGGCCTGATAGGCCACCTGTTGTTCCACAGCGTTCAGCGTCGAATTTGCAAGCTGCTCCCAAAGGGTCTCATAGCCCACCAGCGCACTTGGACTCTCCGCCAGGGTGGCGTGCATTTTGGGCGTAAAGCCCCATGCTGCGGTGACGGTTTCGAGCGTGGCTCTGGACCCTTCGGGAGCAGTTTCCGGGGTGTGCAGTATAAAGTCTGGCATCGATGTCTCCTGTTGCCGCGTTGATCGAGAACAGGGGTATTGCAGTTCCTTGGATGGATAAAGGACGTGACTATCCGCATATTCCTGCATATTCTGCAGGAATGAATTTCGCAGATTTGACACTGATTCAGGACGTTGCGCGTCATGGCAGCTTCGCGGCAGCGGCCCGCCAACGCGACGTGGATCCTTCTTCCATCGGGCGGATCATCGCGGCAATCGAGGAGGAACTTGGCTTCCGTCTCTTTGCGCGAACGACACGGCGGATGGAGGTGACCGAGGCCGGGGCCCTCTACCTTTCCCGTATCGGTCCGCTGTGCGAGGAACTGGAACGGGCAGTCGACGAATGCAGGGCGATGCAGGTCGAACCAAGAGGCACCCTGCGTATCTCGGCGTCTGCGACCTTTGGCCAAAGATTCATCGTGCCCCGCCTGTCAGCATTCAGAGAAGCGTATCCGGCTGTGTCGGTCGAGGGGATTTTTTCCGATAGTACCATCGACTTGGTGTCGGAACGCGTCGACCTTGCCATTCGTCTCGCACCGTCGATCAATGGCGACTATGTCGTAAGCAAGCTCATGGACACGCGCTACAGCGTGGTCGCGGCGCCGGGCTATCTGCGCCAAGCGGCCCCATTGGAAAGACCCGAAGACCTGGCGCTTCACAGGGCCATCCTGTTTCCATACCGGGATTACAGGTCCAGATGGACCTTCCGCGACGCCGATGGGACCGTCACTGAGCAGAATGTCGAAGGCGACCTGATTTTGTCACCAGCAGGCGCCATCCGGGACGCCGCGCTGGCCGGCCTTGGGCCGGCGCTGCTCCCCGATTGGCTGATCTCAAACGATGTCGATAAGGGGGCACTGCAGACATGTATCGCCGGCTGGGATGTTACCGCGACAACCTTCGATACCGCCGCCTGGCTGATTTATCCCAGCCGCAGTTTTCTCCCCGCGAAGGTGCGGGCGATGATTGAGTTTCTCCGCGGCTCAATGGGCCAGGGCGCACATCGAGAGACCCCACAGACGCCAAAGCCATAGAATTGCATCGTCCGGTTCAGGATCCGACGCCCATTCAACAGTGGGAAACCGAGGTAAAACACCCCCGGAAAACTCCCGAGGGTGTCATGAATCTGGAGATGTGAGCCGCCCTGCCCTACGCCGTCTGGCGGTCTTCGCCCATGGCGCGTTTGCGGAAGGAATGGGCGCGCCAGAGTTCGAAGATGTGCTTGGCATCGTCCCGGTCGAGCGCATCGAAGCGGGACAGAACCATTTTCTTGTCGGCGTCGCTGGGCAGATCGCGCCAGGGGAGCGTAGCCACGATGGCCCCGAAGAGGTCGGGCGCCATACCGGTGGCGCGCAGGGCCACGATGACAGCGACATAGTCCTGGCCGGCCAGCCATTTGACGACGATTTCCGGGGCCACCTGCAGCATGACCGCCAAGGCGGCGGCAGCGTGGTGGCCATAGCCGAAGCGGGCGAAGCGGGCCAGCGCACGGTCGTCGAGCTGCTTGCGGTCGGCCAGGCCCTTGACCTGGTTGTAGGCCACCTTCCACTCCTGCGCGTTGAAGCCAGCGCGGTTGCGGATGCGGTTGTAAACGACGGTATTGATCTTGCCGGCAGCGACCGGATCGACCTGGCGGTCGATATTGCCAAGGGTCTGTAGCACCTTGCCAGCGACTTGGTCGATTTCGCCGCGCAGCGACTTCCAGTCGATATCGCTGCGGCCACGCAGATCGGAGGCGATCTCGGCGTCCTCGGTGGCGCGCTTGACCAGCTTTTCCAGCGTCGCACGGTCGAACTCGGCCTTCGGATTGCGCACCAGGCGCACCACAGAGGCGGTCTTGCCATGGTCCACCAGCGCATCGCCGACCCGCTCGGTCAGCATGGACCGGCCAGCAATGGCCACCCGATGGTCTTCGGTCTGTTTGGCAATGATGTCGATAAGATCGTCATCGCTGAGCACATTGGAAAACTCGAGCAGCGGCCGGGCCACTTCGATGACGTCATTGGCCAGCTTGACGATGACCGTGCCGGGCGCCCGCTCGAGCGGGGCTAGCAGCTTGGCCACATGTACCCGCGCCTCGACCTCTACCAGCTCGGCGAGCTGGCACAGCACCTCGTCATATTGGGCAACCTGGTCGTCGTCGCAACGGTCCGAAACATAGCTGAAAAGTTGCGCAGTGGTGCGGAACAGTTGCTCGCGTTCCATCTGATTGTTGTCGCCGTTGAGAACGCGGAAATTCGCGAACGCACGGTGGCTTTCATCGAGCTCTGTCATGGTCGATCTCCCGGCTTCTGCCGCTTGGTTCGGGTCAGACTGACGCCGACATGCTTGTGGGGGCTGAAGGTGGGAGATCGGATTTGATTCAAATTCTATGCAATTGCCGCTTTCCTTTCGTGTGCCAGACTTTTTTGGCAGATGCGCGAGACAAAAAAGCCCCGGGGAAAACCTCCCCGGGGCTGGCGGGATTGACCCTGAAGGGGTTTAGCGCAGGTCGAAGCGATCCGCGTTCATCACCTTGGTCCAGGCGGCGACGAAATCCCGGGTGAACTTGGGCGCCGAGTCGGCCTGACCATAGACTTCGGCGAAGGCGCGGAGCTGGGAGTGCGAGCCGAAGATCAGGTCGACGCGCGTGCCCGTCCATTTCAGCTCGCCGCTCTTGCGGTTCCGCCCCTCATAGACACCTTCTTCATCCGCCTTGGGTGCCCAGACAATGTCCATGGTCAGCAGGTTGCGGAAGAAGTCATTGCTCAGCGTTTCCGGGCGATCGGTGAGAACACCGTGTGCGTTGAGCCCGGTCTTGAGCACGCGCAGGCCACCGAGCAGCACGGTCATTTCCGGACCGGTCAGACCCAGGAGCTGGGCGCGATCGACCATGGCCTCTTCAGGCTGCATGAAGGTGCGCTGGCTGTAGTAGTTGCGGAACGCATCGGCGCGCGGCTCGAGTGCGGCAAACGAGGCCGCATCGGTCTGTTCGTCCGAAGCGTCCATGCGACCCGGAGTGAACGGTACGGTGATGGCCTGGCCACCGGCATGCGCGGCCCGCTCGATGGCGGCACAGCCCGCCAGCACGATCAGATCGGCCAGCGAAATCTTCTTGCCACCGGTAGCCGACGTGTTGAACTCGGCCTGGATGGCTTCGAGCTGGGCCAGGACCTTGGCGAGCTGGGCCGGCTGATTGACTTCCCAGTCCTTCTGCGGGGACAGGCGAATGCGCGCGCCATTGGCGCCGCCGCGCTTGTCCGACTTGCGGAAGGTCGAGGCCGAGGCCCATGCGGTCGAGACCAGCTCGGACACCGACAGGCTCGAAGCCAGCACCTTGGCCTTGAGATCGGCGATGTCGGCGTCATCGACCAGCGCATGATCGACGGGCGGCACGACGTCCTGCCAGATCAGGTCTTCGGCCGGCACTTCCTTGCCCAGATAGCGGGCCTTGGGGCCCATATCGCGGTGGGTCAGTTTAAACCAGGCGCGGGCAAAGGCGTCGGCGAACTGATCTGGATTTTCCAGGAAGCGACGCGAGATCTTTTCGTAGGCCGGATCGAAGCGCAGCGACAGATCGGTGGTCAGCATGGTCGGGCGATGCTTCTTTGAGGCATCGAACGCATCGGGGATGACGGCATCGTCGGTCTTTGCGACCCACTGCTTGGCACCGGCCGGGCTCTCTGTGAGCTCCCATTCATAGCCGAACAGGTTCTCGAAGAAGAAGTTGGACCACTGCACCGGGGTCTGCGTCCAGGTGACTTCCGGACCGCCGGTAATGGCGTCAGCGCCAATGCCAGTGCCGTGCGTGGACTTCCAGCCCAGGCCCTGATCTTCGAGGTCCGCGCCTTCTGGATCGGCACCCACCAGCGACGGATCGCCAGCGCCATGGGTCTTGCCGAAGGTGTGGCCACCGGCGATCAGCGCCACGGTCTCTTCGTCATTCATTGCCATGCGGGCAAAGGTCTCGCGGATGTCGCGCGCCGCCAGCACCGGATCGGGATTGCCGTTAGGGCCCTCGGGATTGACGTAGATCAGACCCATCTGCACGGCAGCCAGGGGCTCTTCGAGCTGACGTTCGCCCGAATAGCGGCTATCGCCCAGCCAAGTGCCTTCCGGGCCCCAATAGAGCTCTTCGGGCTCCCAGACGTCGGCGCGGCCACCGGCGAAACCGAAGGTCTTGAAGCCCATGGATTCGAGCGCGACATTACCGGTCAGGATCATCAGGTCGGCCCAGGAGATGGCGTTGCCATATTTCTGCTTGATCGGCCAGATCAGGCGCCGGGCCTTGTCCAGATTGGCATTGTCCGGCCAGGAATTGAGCGGCGCGAAACGCTGCTGACCCATGCCGGCGCCACCGCGGCCATCGGTGATGCGATAGGTGCCGGCGCTGTGCCAGGCCATGCGGATGAACAGGCCGCCATAGTGCCCGAAATCAGCCGGCCACCAGTCCTGGCTGTCGGTCATCAGGGCACGCAGGTCTGCCTTGACCGCGTCGAGGTCGAGCTTCTTGAATTCTTCGGCATAGTCGAAATCCGGGCCCATCGGATCGGACAGGGGCGAATTGGTATGCAGCACCTGCACATCCAGCGCCTCGGGCCACCAGTCACGATTCTTCGGGCCGCGCCCTGCACCACCGTGCGGGAACGGGCACTTGCCGGCTTCGGGTTTGGGATTGGGATCGGTCATGGCGGGGCCTCCTGAATAGATATGGACGCGTTATAGGGGGGTGAAAACCATTAGGCCAATCGATAATTCTTCCTGATACAATAGGAAAAACTAATCATGTCGATCACCCTCAAACAGATGCGCTATGCGGTCGCCGTAGCCGAGGCCGGTCACTTCGGCCGCGCCGCTGAAGCGTCGTCGGTCACCCAGCCGGCATTGTCCCAGCAAATTCTGGCGCTTGAAAGTCTTTGCGGCACGCCCCTGTTTGATCGGCTCAAGGCGGGGGTACGACCCACCCCGTTTGGGCGGGAATTCGTCACCATGGCGCGCGAAACCCTTAAAAGCGCGGAAGCGCTTGAAGCCTTCGCCATCGGCCGCACCGGCAGGCCGGCCCGTGCCCTGCGTTTCGGACTGATTCCGACGGTAGCACCCTATCTGTTGCCCGAAATCTTTCCGGCTTTGACCAGCAACCTGCCCGACCTCAAATTCACCATCAGCGAGAGCCGCACCGAGGCGCTACTTGATGGTTTGCGCGATGGAAGCCTGGATATCGCGCTGATTGCCACCGAACCGGGCGGGGCCGGGCCGCGCCTCGTGGACACACCGCTGTTCGAGGACAATTTCGTGCTGGCCACGCCCAGCAGCGAAACGACGAAGCTTCCGGTCAGTCTGGCCGCCCTGCCCCCGGAACGCATCTTGCTGCTTGATGAAGGCCACTGTTTTCGTGACCAGACGATTTCGGCCTGCCGGCTGGACACCGAGCGCGGTGCCAAGACCTTTGCGGCGACGTCGCTATCGACCATCGTGGAATTCGTCGCGAATGGTCAGGGCGTGACCCTGCTGCCCCAGATTGCCCTGCGCAAGGAGGCCAGCGACCCACGCATCGCCGTGCATCCGCTGAACGACCCGGCAGCGGGCCGCCAATTGCGGCTGGTCTGGCGCGAGGCAACGCCCTTCGCCGCCACCTTTCAGCAGATCGCCGATGTGATCCGCGGCATGCGTGGCGAAGCGGCAGGCTAAGCGGCCATGCGCCGGCGCTGGCTGTAGCTATCCCAGGAGAACACGATCAGCGACACCCAGATCAGCGCAAAGCTCAGCAGGCGCAGCGTATTGAGTTCCTCACCGAACATCAGGATCGCCAGGAGGAACTGGATCGAGGGCGCCAGATACTGGAACATGCCAATGGTGGTCAGCCGCAGCCGCCGGACGCCATAAGCAAACAGCAGGAGAGGCACGGCCGTTGCTGGTCCGGTGGCGATCAACAGCAGCATCAGGGTGGGATCAGCGTGAACGCCCACACCATTGCGGACGATGTCGAAGATGACATAGCCCATGGCGAGTGGCGCAACCACGAGGGGTTCAGCGAACAGCCCCGTCGCCGGTCCGGTCTGCGCGGTCTTGCGGATGAAACCATAAAAGCCGAACGAGAAGGCTAGGCCCAGGGCAATCAGCGGCGCGCGCCCGATGCCGGCGGCCTGGATCAGGATGGCCACGATGGCGATGGCGATGGTCTGCATGCGGTTTTGCCGCTCGCCCAGAAACACCATGCCGATGGCCACGCTGACCAGTGGATTGATGAAATAGCCGAAGCTGGCCTCGAGCACCTGCCCGGTCTCCACCGCCCAGACATAGAGCAGCCAGTTGCACACCAGCAGCAGCGCCGATACGGCAATGACCCGCATCCGTCGGAAGTCCACCAGGACGGACCGGATTTCCGGGAAACCCGCGGTAGCGGCGAGAACAATTGCCAGCAGGACCAGCGACCATAGGGTCCGCTCGGCGACGATCAGCACGAGCCGGCCTGATCTAGCAGGTGAAACAGGATCGGCAGGAAGCCCCAAAGCAGATAGGCGGACAGAGCGGCAACAACGCCTTTGCGCGTCTCGGTGGCATCGGCCTGCCGCTGCGTGACACTCTCTGCCGCCAGCTCGGGCGCCTGTTCTGGAAGGGTCATGGCAGGACTCCGCACCACGATGCGGGTGCCCGTTCCTGCACCAACCCGAACGCATCATGGCCAATCAGAGTTTGTGATCGCCAACCCTTGCAAAGGTGATGGCTTAGTCCCAACCTTTGTGTGTGTCGGACGTTGGCCTTGAGAAGCGCCGTTATGCTCGCGCGCTTCGGACCCGTCCCTATACGAGGAGCAGCAGATGAAAAAGACAGTGACCTGGATCCTGATCGCCGATGGAACACAGGCCCGCGTGGTTGAACACGCCGGCCCCGGCAAGGGTCTCACGACCGTCAAGGGCCTGGACTGGTCCATTCCGCCGCTTCAGACCCAGGACATCAATGCCGACCGGCCCGGCCGCAGTCATTCCTCGGTTGGCCATGGCCGCAGCGCCATGGAACCCAAGACCGATCCGGCGGACCACCGGGAAGCCGAGTTCGTGCGTTCCGTGGCCCATGTGATGGAAGAAAAGGCCATGTCGGGCGCCTATGATCGGTTGATCATCGCCGCCGCTCCAATTGCGCTGGGCAATCTGCGCAAAGTGCTGTCCGATCATGTCAAGAAAACCGTGCTGGCCGAGCTCGACAAGGATTTGACCAACGTGCCCACTCCACAATTGGACAAGCATCTGGACGGCATCATCGCCGTCTAGGCGGCGAGCAGAGCTTACTACGGTATTTCAGAGGCTTAACACGATTTCCGGAATCAGTCTCGACAGAGCTTGAAGCAGATTGTCAGGGCCGGGAATCAATCTCTGAGATTGTTGAATCTGAACCAGAGCCAAGCGGCGCGACTTCTTGCGTCGCGCCGCTAGTCATCTGTTTCGTCGTCGCTTTCCCCGCGCGAAAAGGCGTCGAGAAATTGCAGCAACACCGAATTGACCAGGCCCGGCTTTTCAATGCTGGGAATGTGCGCCGCCCCTTCCAGGACCACCCCGATGGCGTTGGGCATGGTTTCGGACAGTGTCTCGTGCCGGTCGACCAGAGCGGTAAAATCCTCATCCCCGACAATCAGCAGGGTGGGCGCCGCCACGGACTCGATCCGGTTCCAGGCATCAGGTGAAGGCTCTTCCTGGGTCAATTCCGGCTTTCTGAGAACGGCAGCATTCATATCGAGGAACAGCTCACGCACAGCGCCGCCAACACGGCCACTCTGGCTGCGTGGCCCATCGAGCCACTCATGGGCCTGCACGCGATTGAGCAGATCAATGTCGCCGCGTTCCCAGGCATCTTCCTCGGCCATTTCAATGGCGCTTTCTTCCGCCGTGACGCTCCAGGGTGCACCGTTGATCGATGTGCCCATCAACACCAGCCCAATCACACGGCCGGGATAGGCGAGTGCAAAATCGACCGCCAGCCCGCCACCCATGGAGCATCCCACCAGAATGGCGGCATGGATATCCATTTCCTGGAGCAGGGCCTCGAGATCATCGAGATGGCTGAACGGCTCGTCTTCACTGGTGGTTTCGCCATAGCCGCGCCGGTCATAGGCAATGGCGTGCCAACCCCTGGTAGCGACCGCTTCCATCTGGTCGAGCCACATGCGCTTGTCGCAGACACCGGCATGGAGGAACACGACCGCAAGCCCCTCCCCCTGTTCAAGACCGCTCAGCGTGGCGCCGCCGATCTCGAGAGTGAAAGGCTCGGCGCTCATTGCTCCAGGGCCGCGCAGAATTTCGTGCCGTCCTTGTCGCCCAGCCAACAGCCTGGCTCGCCATCGACAGGCGCAAACCTGCCCAGTTCCTTAGGGTAGCGGCCCGGTTGTGGTTCAGCGGCAATGAGATAGCCCAGGCCCTCGCCATCGGCTTCATGCGCAAACACGAAAGTTTCTCCACTCGGCAGGGCAAAGGTAATGCCACCACCATCGACAGTCACGTCGCAATCAAAAGGATCCAGGCCCGTGATTGAGCATTGCCCCGGCGCAGAAAGTGCCGGAACGGCGAGGGCAAGGCTGACCAGCAGCACCGCCCCCGTCACCAAATTCTTCATACAGTCCCCCAAGAACCGATCTGCAAGGAGCATGGCTCCATTCAGGGCACTCTATTGCAGAAAGCCCAACAAACCCAACGCTTTTCACATGTCAATGGAGGATTGGTAAAGGCCGGCCGGCAAGTTAGACGTCTGCCCCGAGCAGACGATCCAGCGCCTGTTCAATGTCAGTCTGGCTATAGGGCTTGGCGATGACTGCATGATCCTGCCATTCCGGCGGTAGGCCGTCGCGCCCATAGCCGGTGGCAAACAGGATCGGCACCCCGCGCTCGCGCAGGATCTGCGCTGCAGGAAACACCTTGGCTCCGCCGATATTGACGTCCAGAATAGCAACATCAAGGGCTTCGACACTGCTGGCCAGCCGCTCAGCGTCGGGCAATCGCATGGCCTGCGCCGCGATGCTCCAGCCGAGTTGCTCCAGAATATCCTCGAGATTGATCAGAACCAGCGTCTCGTCCTCGACGACGAGTACGCGGCGTCCGGCCCTAGTCAAATCGCGCCTCCTGCTCAGCATAGGCTGTCGCAGGGATCGACAACCGCGCCCGAAGTCCGTTCGGATCATAGTTCAAATCCAGGCCGCCACCCAATTCGCCCGTCACCACCATGCGCAAGAGCCGCGAACCGAAACCCTGCCGCTCCGTCTCGGCCGGCGTTGGACCGTTTCGCTCTATCCATTCGAGCACGAGCTGCCCCTCTCCGTCCCGATGCCAGCTGACAGCCAGATTGCCCTCTGGCACCGAAAGGGCACCGTGCCGGGCCGCATTGGCCGCCATTTCGTGCAGCACCAAAGCCAGCGCCACTGTCGTCTTGGCGTTCACCACCAACGCAGGGCCACCGTAATCGACTTGTTCATCGCCAAAAGCGCTCAGCTCCTGACACACCAGGTGCCCGAGTTCGGCATCATGCCAATGGCGGTCGCTCAGCATGGTGTGGGCCTTGGAGAGCGCCATGATCCGTGCCTCAAGCGACCGCCGCGCTTGGGCGAAATCGCTGGTGCTGCGTAGGGTCTGGCTGGCAATGGACTGCACGGTCGCCAGAGTGTTTTTCACCCGGTGGTTCAACTCATCGATCAGCAGACGCTGCCGGCGGGCGGCCCGCACTGCCTCGGTGCGATCCATGCCCTGCACGAAAACGCCGGTAATATTACCCGCGCCGTCGCGGATCGGATTGTAGGAGAAATCGAGGAAGGTTTCCTTGGCCGGCCGGTGGGGCTCGTTTCCCAGCATGACGCGGGCCCCCTCGGCCGCATGCACATGGCCGTCGGCGTAAACCTTGTCCAATATCTCAATGAAACCCTGCTCGACGACTTCGGGGAGCGCCTGTGCAACGGTTTGCCCGATGACGTCCCGCCCTCCGATCAGCTTGGAGTAGGAATCGGAGGTGAAGGTGAAAACGTGGCTGGGACCTGAGAGCACGGCGAAAAACGCAGGCGCCTGCTGAAACAACCGGCGGAACTCGGCGCTCGAAGCCTCGGTCTCGCGGGTGCGCTCGATCAGGCGTGTGGCCGCCGAAATCGATCCATAGGGCAGCGTTGCCGCCTCACGCATCCGCACCAGCTCGGTGACATCGACCGTGTTCTGCATCACATGCTGCACCGTGCCATCCGGGCCGGTGAGTGGCACGTGCACGGCGGTCCAATAGCGATTGGTGACCGTGCCGTCGGCTTCCGTGATTGGATAATTAATATAGGCCAGAGTGTCCGGCTCGCCGGTTGCCAGAACGCGTTCTAAGGATTGGCGCAGACGAACTCCCGCCTCGTCTTCGTTAGGAAACAGGTCGAAGAGCTTCTGGTCCTTGAGCCTGGAAAATGGCGTTCCCACCACCGCCTCATAGGCCGGATTGGCGGCGACATAGCGAAGATTTTGATCCAGGATCATGAATGGACTGGGCAGCGCCTCGAATATGCGCGCAAAATCCAGCTCAGCCATAGATCGGAAATCCCCCAAGATACGTGCCGGGATCGTCATCCCGATCAAGCGAGTTGAACGCAGTGGCATCCAACTGGTTCCATTGAGAAGAATAGTTTCTCGCTGGCAATGGGATGATGGCACGAAAACGGGGCGCAGCTCTCGCCGCGCCCTTGTTAGTGATTACCGCGTCAGCGGCTTGTAGGTTGCACGCCGTGGATTGACGGCATCGGCGCCGAGGCGACGGACCTTGTCGGCTTCGTAGTCCTGGAAATTGCCCTCGAACCATTCGACATGGCTGTCCCCTTCAAAGGCCAGCATGTGGGTGGCGAGGCGATCAAGGAACATGCGATCGTGGCTGATGATGACGGCGCAACCGGCGAATTCCTCGAGCGCTTCTTCGAGCGCCGCAAGAGTTTCGGTGTCCAAATCGTTGGTCGGTTCGTCGAGCAGCAGCACGTTGGCACCGGATTTGAGCATCTTGGCCAGGTGCACGCGATTGCGCTGCCCGCCCGAGAGATTGCCGACCTTCTGCTGCTGGTCACCGCCCTTGAAGTTGAAGGCAGAAGTATAAGCGCGTGAGTTCATCTCGCGCTTGCCCAGCATCAGGATGTCGTCGCCCTCCGAGATTTCCTCCCAGACCGTCTTGTTGGGATTGAGCGCATCGCGGCTCTGATCGACATAGCCCAGATGCACGTTTTCAGCGACGGTAACGGTGCCGCTATCGGGCTTTTCCTGGCCAGTCAGCATCTTGAACAGGGTGGTCTTGCCCGCGCCATTGGGACCGATAATGCCCACAATGCCGCCAGGCGGCAGCTTGAACGAGAGATCGTCAATCAGCAGCCGGTCACCAAAAGATTTGGAAAGGTTCTCGACCGTGATGACATTCTGCCCGAGCCGCTCGCCGGGGGGAATGATGATCTGTGCGGTCTGGGACTGGGTGCGGGCCTCGTTGAGTTTGACCAGCTCGTCATAGGCCTTGATACGCGCCTTGGACTTGGACTGGCGCGCCTGCGGGGACTGGCCCATCCATTCGCGCTCGCGCTCGAGCACCTTGGCGCGGGCGGCGTCCTCGCTCTTTTCCTGCGCGAAGCGCTTCGCCTTGGCATCGAGATAGGCGGTGTAATTGCCTTCATAGGGCACGCCGCGGCCGCGATCGAGTTCGAGAATCCAGCCCGTGACATTGTCGAGGAAGTAGCGGTCGTGGGTGATGATCAGCACCGCGCCCTCGAACTCGCGCAGGTGCCGTTCAAGCCATGCCGTGGTTTCGGCGTCCAAATGGTTGGTCGGTTCGTCGAGCAGCAGCAGGTCGGGCTTGGACAGGAGCAGTGCGCAAAGCGCCACGCGGCGCTTTTCACCGCCCGAGAGATTGGTAACGTCGGCATCGCCCGGCGGGCAGCCAAGCGCCTCCATGGCCACCTCGACCTGGGATTCGAGATCCCACAGATTCTGTGCGTCGATGACGTCCTGAAGCTGGGTCGCCTCGTCCGCGGTCTCGTCGGAATAGTTCATCATCAACTCGTTGTAGCGGTCGACGATGTCCTTCTTTTCCTTGACGCCCATCATCACATTGCCCAGCACGTTGAGCGCCGGATCAAGCTGCGGCTCCTGGGGGAGATAGCCAACCTTGGCGCCATCGGCAGCCCAAGCTTCGCCCGAAAACTCAGTTTCGATGCCAGCCATGATCTTGAGCAGGGTCGACTTGCCCGAGCCATTGGGGCCGAGAATGCCGATCTTGGCGTCGGGGTAGAAGGAGAGATGGATATTATCCAGCACCTTCTTGCCGCCGGCATAGGCCTTACTCATTCCGTGCATGTGATAGATGAACTGGCGTGCCATGGGCGATGAACCTCTTGAAGGGTGTTCGGGGATTGGCGCCTATGTAGGGCATAGGGCAACGCGGAGCAACGGGGGGCCAGTGGTCACGCAGCCGTCATCTGCGCCCACTAAGCAGGGCCGGCCTTCATACCGCCCAAGAGCCTTGCCATGACCCGCCCGCTACCAACAATTGGCGCCGCCCTGCTCGTCGACGATCTGGAAACGCTTGCGCCCTGGCTGATCGAGGGGCAGCGCGATGTCGAAATCCAGGACTTCATCTCTCCCAGCCGGCTGGACGGCGACTGGAGGGTCCAGGTCGATCGGGCCCGCAGCCTGCTCGATGGCCACACCGGGCGACTGGGCATCCATGGACCGTTCATAGGCTTTTCCATTGCCACGCCCGACCCGGTCATTCGTGAGGCGGTAAAGCTGCGCCTGCGCCAGGGGCTCGACATCGCCGTGGCTCTGGGTGCTACGCAGATGGTCGTCCACAGCCCCTACACCACCTGGAGCTACAACAATCTGGACAAGGATTCCGGCGCCCGCACGCGCATGATCGAATATGGCCATGCCACCATGGGCGATGCGGTCAAGCAAGCAGAAGACCATGGCATTACCCTGGTTATCGAGAATATCGAGGACAAGGACCCGATGGACCGGCTGCACCTGGCCAATAGTTTCAACTCGGACGCGGTTGCCGTCTCCATCGACACCGGCCACGCGCACTATGCCCACGGCACGACCGGCGCGCCCCCGGTTGACTATTTCGTGACGGCAGCCGGTGACCGGCTTTCCCATATCCATATGCAGGATGCCGATGGCTATGCCGACCGCCATTGGCGGCCCGGCATGGGTACGGTCAACTGGCACGCGGTTTTCGCGGCCCTAGCCACGCTGCCCCAATCGCCGCACCTGGTGCTCGAACTGGCCGACAACAGCCAGTTGCGCGCCGGGGCCGACTGGCTGATCGCGCAGGGACTTGCGCGCTAACGGCAAGGGCCGGTGGAACGAATTTACCGCGACGTCGGTTTGTCCTGAAAGCGTCAGGACCTATGCATGGCCAATCTCTGGTACAAGAATGCCATCGTCTATTGCGTCGATGTCAAAAGCTTCATGGACGCCAATGGTGACGGCACCGGCGATTTTGTGGGGCTGGCCGACAGGCTCGATCATCTCGAACGGCTGGGCGTCACCTGTATCTGGCTCAATCCATTCTATCCGTCCCCACGACGGGACAATGGCTACGACATCTCAGACTATTACGGCATAGACCCCGCGCTTGGGACATTGGGGGACTTTGTCGAGTTCATCGAAGCGGCCAAAGATCGGGGCATGCGGGTGATTGTCGACCTCGTCGTCAACCATACCTCCGACGAGCATCCCTGGTTTCAGGCCGCCCGGGCCGACCCGAACTCGCCCTACCGCGACTGGTATGTATGGCGCGACGAGAAACCGGACAATATCACCGACGGCATTGTCTTTCCCGGCGTGCAGAAGGCCATCTGGAGCTATGACCGAACCGCCAAGGCCTGGTACATGCACCGGTTCTACAAGTTCCAGCCGGACCTCAACACGACCAACCCCGCCGTGAGGCAGGAAATTCTCAAGATCATGGGGTTCTGGCTGGCGCTGGGCGTGTCAGGATTTCGCGTTGATGCCGTGCCGTTTCTGATTGAGCCGCGCGGCGTGCTGACGGACAAGCCGGTCGTGGACCCCCACGCCATGCTGACCGAGATTCACGACTTCCTGTCCTGGCGCAAGGCCGAAGCCATTCTGCTGGCCGAGGCCAATATCAGCTACGAAGAAGCGCCCGACTATTTTGCCGCCGGAGACCGCATGACCATGGTTTTCGACTTTGTCGGCAACCAGCAATTGTTCCTCTCCCTCGCGCGCGGGACTGCCGCCCCCCTGCGTCGCTCGCTGGCCGCAAGACCCGAACCTCAGGGCATGGGCCAATGGGCCGTCTTTCTGCGCAACCATGACGAGCTGAACCTGGGAAACCTCACGGAACAGGAGCGCGAGCAATGTTTCTCCGCCTTCGGGCCGGACCCGAACATGCAGATCTATGACCGTGGCCTGAGACGCCGCCTCGCCAGCATGTTCAATGGGGACCAGACGCGTCTGAAGATGGCTTTTTCGCTGTTGCTGGCCCTGCCGGGCACACCCGTTATCTGGTATGGCGACGAGATCGGCATGGGGGAAGACCTGGCCCTGCCCGAACGCGAAGCTGTCCGCACGCCAATGCAATGGTCGCCAAGGCATAATGGCGGGTTCTCGGATGCGCCAAAAGACCGCCTTGTCCGGCCGCTGATAGACAGGGGAAAGTTCAGCTACCATCATGTCAACGCGGCCATGCAGACCCAGCACCGCAACTCGTTCTTCCATGCCATTGCCGATATGGTCTCGGCGCGCCGATCCTCCCCGGAAGTCGGCTGGGGTGGGGTCGAGATCATTGATGTCGGCGACGATGAATTGCTCGTGCTCTCCAGTCGCTGGCGCGGCAACCGGGTCATCACCGCCCATAACTTTGCTGGCGAACCCAAGTCATTTCATCTGGCCGATGAAGGCATCGAAGAGCTCATGCCGATGCTGACCGATTCACCGACCGGACCGATCGAGGGCGATGGCGAAATCGCGCTGTCGCCCTATGGCTATTGCTGGCTGCGCTGCAATGGTGAGCGGCGCTAGCGCGCTCACGCTGCCGATACCTCCACGGGCACGGATTTGAAGGCGGGGGTCTTGCTGCGCGGATCGACCGCCTGCCCCACCAGGACATTGGCTTCCGGATAATAGGCCAGCACCGAGCCCGGAGGCAGATCGAACCGCGTGGCAATGCCACGCATTTCCCCGGCGTCGGACCGGACCATCACCGCCTGCCCCTCGACCAATCCGCGCGCGGCCATGTCGTCTGCATTGAGGAAAATCGACTCTCGCCCTGCCTGGCCGCGATAGCTGTCGGTTTCCTCATAGATGATCGAATTGAACTGCCCCTCGCTGCGCATGCTGGCCAGCATCAGGCGGCCCGGTGCCTGTTCGGGTAGCGGTGTCACCACGAAGTGCGCCTTTCCATCCGCCGTGCCGAACGAGGGCGCATGCAGCACGCGATTGCGAATGTGGAACTCGCGCTTGGCTACATCGATATCCGCCAGTTGTTCCATGCCCGGCACAATGGCAGCGATGGCATCGCGCAGTTTTGCGTGACCGGAAAAAGCTGCAAAATCTATGGGCGATTGCGGCAGCATCCGCTGGCCCAATTGCCCCAGGATCCAGCTTTCCGGGCGCACGGTTTCGATGCGCCGAATGCCGCCATCGGACAGACGCACGAAGTTGAACATGGATTCCTGCGTAGTCGGCTCCCATTCCTCGTCGCGCGCCGTGACCGGCAGGATCATCATCTCCCCCTCGCCCACGCCATGCACATGGCCCTGATTGAGCGTGGTGGTGAGGAACAGCTTGAAGCCGATATTGGCCATAGCGCGTGAGGAAAAGGCGGTGTCCGGTGTCGCGGCCCAGAGATTGCCGCCCATAATGACAGCCGCGTCGATCGCGCCGGCAGCGGCCTTTTGCATGCAGGCCATGGTGTCGAGCCCCTTTTCCTCCGGGAAGGTCACGCCAAAGGCCTCCTGCATGCGATCGAGCACATCGCGCGCCAACACCGGCTTGACGCCGATGGTGCCGATGCCCTGCACATTGGAATGGCCGCGCAGGGGCAGCAGCCCAGCAAAGCGGCGCCCGATCATGCCGCGCAGCAGCGCCAGATTGGCGATGGCCTCCACATTGGCAACGCCATGGACATGGTGGGTCATGCCCATGCCCCAGGCAAAGACGGCGTTCCTTGCGCGGCCATAGGCGGCGGCCACGCGCTCGATTTCGGACCGGGCGAGACCGCAGACTGAAGTGATTGTGTCCCAGCTCAGAGCATCGAGATCGGACTTGAAGCCCGCAAACTCGCCCGTGTGCGATGAGATGAAATCGCGGTCTGCGGTTCCCTGTTCGAGGACGGCCTTGGCCAAGCCCTTGAACAGCGCAATGTCGCTGCCGATGCGCGGCTGCAGATAGTCCGAGGCGATCTCGCTGCCGCCCTTGAGCATGGACAATGGCGATTTCGGCACGGCGAACTTTACCAGCCCCGGCTCCTTGGCCGGATTGAGGACAATGACCTGTCCGCCCCGTTCGCGGCAGTTCTTCAGCATGTGAATGAAGCGGGGATGGTTGGACGAGGGATTGGCGCCAATGACGAAGATAAGGTCGGCACCGGTCAGGTCGTCCAGCTCGATCGTCGCCGTGCCGGTGCCGATGGTCGTCTTCAGGCCCTCACTGGTCGCCTGGTGGCAGTAGTAGGAGCAATTGTTGACATTGTTGGTGCCATAGGCCCGCGCCAGGAGCTGGAACAGGAAGCCCGCCTCGTTGGATGAGCGGCCCGAAGAATAGAAGAAGCTGCGCTGCGGATCGGTCTCGGCCAGCCGATGGGCGGCATGGTCGAGCGCCGCATCCCAATCCAGAGGTTCGAAGCGGCTGGCGCCGGCGCGGCGGAACAGCGGCGTGCCCAGCCGCCCCAGTGATTCCATCTCCTTGCCGCTCAATTCGGCCAGATCGTCAATGGTGTGCTCGAAAACCAGCGCAGGACTGGGCCTGCACCGACTTGTTGCAGACCGAAGGGAATTCGCCCAGCTCATTGGTCATGCCGCCCTGCTGGCCGCCCATGCCATAGGCGCAGGCCTTGCAGGTGTTCCTGGCGGTCAGCGCCTTGGTGGCCTTGCCCACCCCGATCCGGTTGATGGTCGAGAGGGTGTAAAGCACCTTCTTGGGGCCGCCGCCCACGATGTGGCTGGTATCGGTCAAATCATTTCTCCTCGCCCCATTGTTCGCCAGCGGCGGGCATTGGGGCAAGGGAAATGCTTGCGCGATCAGTTCGACATTGTCGAGCGGTGCGCCCAACCGGTCATGCGTTTCTCGATCCAGGCCATCAGCGCATACATGGCGATGCCTTCAACGGCCAGCATCAACAGGCCCGCAAAGACCAGCGGCACGTTGAAGTTGGACTGCGCCGACGCCATCATCTGACCCAGCCCCGAATTGGACGCGACGGTTTCGCTCACCACCGAGCCGACAAAGGCCAGGGTGATCGCCACTTTCAGCGAGCCGAAGAAATAAGGCATGGAACGCGGAATACCGACCTTGAGCATGATGTCGAGCTTCTTGGCGCCGAGCGCTCGCAACACGTCCTCGGTTTCCGGCTCGATGGTGGCAAGGCCTGTTGCCACGTTGACCACGATGGGGAAGAAGGAGATCAGAAAGGCGGTCAGCACTGCGGGTACAGTGCCGATGCCAAACCAGATCACCAGGATCGGCACCAGCGCCACCTTGGGAATGGCGTTGAAACCCACCATGATCGGGTAGAGCCCGGCATAAATGGTCTTGGACCAGCCGATGAACAGGCCAATGCCGAGCCCGGCCACGATGGCGATAAGGAAGCCGAGCACGGTCGTGTAGAGCGTCTGCACCGAATTCTTCCAGATCGGCGACCAATACTGGAAGATGGCTTCGAACACCCGCGTCGGGGTAGGCAGGATGGTATGCGGCAGGCCGGAAATGCGCGCGCCCAGCTCCCAGATGACGAACAGCCCGATGGTGTAAAGCACCGGGGACAGCCGCACCCAGTTGATCTTGAGCGCCGGCTTTGGCGCCGCCGCGACAGGCGTTCTGGTTTCTGTTGAGCTCATGCTGCAGCCCTCGCGGTGGCGATTTCCCCGTGCAGCTTCTGCACCATTTCGTTGAAGGCCGGTTCATAGAGCAGTTCGAGCTGACGCGGCCGCGCAAAAGGCACGACATGCTCGGAGATGATGCGGCCCGGACGTGCGCTCATCACCACGACCTTGTCGGCCAGGAACACGCTCTCGCGCAGATCATGGGTCACCAGCGCAATGGTGACGTCCTGCGTTGCATGCAGGTCGCGGATGACGCACCACAATTCCTCCCGAGTGAAGGCGTCGAGCGCTCCAAAGGGTTCGTCGAGCATCAGCAGTTCGGGTTCATGGATCAGCGCGCGGCAAAGATTTGCCCGCTGCTGCATGCCGCCGGACAATTGCCAGGGAAATTTTTCGCCAAAGCCCTTGAGGCCGACGGTTTCAAGCAGCTTTTCCGCCTTGGCGACATATTCCGCCTTGTGCGCACGCAGCCGGTGGCGATGGCGCTCGACGATCTCGAGCGGCAACAGGATGTTTTCCAGCGTTGTGCGCCAGGGCAGCATGGTGGGGTTCTGGAAGGCCATGCCCACGATCGAAACCGGCTTGGTCACCTGGCTATTGGCCACAACCACCGAGCCCGATTGCGGAATATGCAGCCCCGTAGTCAGCTTCATGAGGGTGGACTTGCCACAGCCCGAGGGGCCGACGACGGCGACGAATTCGCCGCGCTGAATTTTGAGATTGAGCCCACTCACCGCCAGCGTGCCATCCGGCCCGCCATAGCGCATGTCGACATTTTCGATTGAAACCAGGGGCGAGGCCATAGGCATCTCCAGTCAAGGCAGAACAGGACCGCCCCGAAACCATTCCCGTTCCCTCGGAAGAATGGCTCGGGGCGGATGACCCGGGCGTCCCTTATCGCCCGGGAATGCAGGCCGCTATCAGGGCAGCATGCGCTCCTCTGCCGGGGGCAGAAACTGCGCATCGAAGATGTCGGCGGCAGTCACATTGCCCTGTAGGCCCATGGAGATCTTGAGCGTTTCGATGGACGCGGCCAGCCGCGCCTCGTCGATGCCGCCAAAGCCGTTCTCGACCACGTACGGGGTCTTGATATTCATCTCATTGGCCATTTCCAGGCGCTCGGTCTCGGTGTTGATGTCGAGAATTTCGTTGCGCGCCAAAACGGCGGCAGCGCCGGCACCCGGATCCGCCACGGCGTCGGCAAAGCCCTTTGCCAAGGCGCGGAGGAAACCCTTGACCGCCTCCGGATTTTCCTCGGCAAAGGCCTCATTGACCATGATGGCATTGCCATAAAGATTGAGGCCGTGATCGGCGAACAGCAACGGCACGATATCGTCTTCCGGCACACCATTGGCCTTAAGGTTGAGGATCACCGAGAAGGCGAAGCCAAAGACGCCGTCCACATCGCCGGACGCCAGCATCGGTTCGCGCACCGGGAAGCCGATCGATTCAAGGGTGATGGCACTATCATCGATTCCGGCCACTTCCTTGAAAGCGGGCCATTGGGCAAAGGCGCCATCCGGCGGCGGTGCGCCCAGCTTCTTGCCTTCCAGAGACTTGGGATCCTCGGTGATGCCGAGCGACCTGCGGCCCACCACTGAGAACACCGGCTTGTCATAGACCATCATCACGGCCTTGACCGGCTGGGACGGGTCTTCGTCCAGGAACTTGATCAGCGAGTTGATATCGCCGAAGCCAAGCTGATAGGCGCCGGTGGCGACACGCGGAATGGCCTCGACCGAGCCATTGCCGACATCGATGGTGACGTTAAGCCCTTCATCGGCGAAATAGCCATTGTCCTGAGCCAGAAGGAAGCCGGCGGCGGGACCCTCGAAGCGCCAGTCAAGCGTCAGCTTGATGTCGGTCTGCGCCAGGGCGGGCAGGGCCAGGCCGGAAACGGACAGGCCCGTTGCCAGAGCCAGGGCTGCGGTAAAGTGGCGGCGAGAAAGCATGATTTTGACGTCCCCAGTTTTGTTATGAGGAGAAATCAAGCGCAGTCACCGCCCGCGCGCAAGTTTTTTCTGACCATTTTGGCATCAGACAGCATTGCTGCCCAATTTCTCAGCAACCTGCTGCCTCTTTCTCCGCCAGGCTCAGATCGGCAGGCCCGAACGCGCCTTGACCCGCCGAATACTCATATTGGAATGAATGCGCGCCACCCCGGGCAGCCGAGCGCTCAAGCGGCGATGCAGATGCTCGAAATCCTCGTGGTCCCGGCAAATCACCCGCAAGATATAGTCGGACTGGCCGGCCATCAGATGGCATTCGAGCACTTCGGGTATATCCTGAACGGCGGCCTCGAAGGCATCGAGCGCCGCTTCGCTCTGGCTTGTCAGCCCCACCTCGATGAAGAATTGCATGGCAAAGCCAAGCCGCCCCGCATCGAGCTCGGCGCGATAGCCCTGCACGAAGCCGGCCTCCTCCAGCGCCCTGATACGCCGGTGGCAGGCAGAGGGCGACAAGCCAACCGTGTCACCAAGAACTTGTACACTGCGATGGGAATCGCGTTGCAGTTCACGCAATAATTTCCGGTCAGTCGCATCGGGCTGTAGGGGCAAGGCGCGGTTCTCCGGCAGGACGAGCAATAATTCGACCATGTATCCCGTGGCGATGTCCTGACAAGGACCGGGCGGCTTATCCCCCGCCACCCCCACAAATGGGCAGTAATCTGGTAAACAAATACTCTCGAATTTCGTCCGCTTTTTGTCCGCAAATCCGCGACATTCCGATTGGCCGTGCGCAAGAAACAGGGCGCGAAACCGAAGTCTCGCGCCCCTCCGGGGCGGCCAACAAAGGAGCGTCAACCTCTGCGACCGACCACCGATCGGATGGTGGAGGCTCTGTTGGCGGTCCACCATAGATGGGTCCGGATTGATCATTGTCCGGTTCGCTTGCTCAACGACCGGACGCGCAGGCGGTTCCCGCCAAACAGGCTCACATTGCTTTTGTGATCGGAGAACGACGCGCAGCGCGGCTAAAGCTCGAACGGCGCCTGTAGCGACTGGATCGCCTTGATGGCGGCCGAGGCACGGTTTTCCACGCCCAGCTTGGCATAGACCTGCTCCAGGTGCTTGTTCACCGTGCGCGGGCTGAGGCCCAGAATATCGCCAATATCCTTGTTGGACTTGCCGCGCCCGATCCAGAGCAGCACTTCGCTTTCGCGCTGCGTCAGACCGAATTGCTGGCGCAGGACCTCTTCCTGCCCCTCCTCCTGGGCGCGCGCGATGCGGAACAGGTATTCGTCCCCGCCAACAACGCCCAGAAAGGCAAAGTGCAGGCCGATGCTCTCTCCTGTCTTGAGATCGAACCCCCCCCCCGGCGTTGGTCGCTCGCCTTCGGCCAGGCGCCAGTCGACAAAGCACCGCGACATGCTGAGTTGGACCCCCTGCCCCAGACCCGAGCGATCCAGCAGCCGATTGGCCTGGGGTGTCGACCAAAGCACCAGCCCCTCTGCGGCAAAGGCCACCAGGTGCCGTCCGGCAGCATCCAGAGCAATGCGGGCGCTTTGCGCCCGCCGCGCATTGGCAAGATGCACCCTTATCCGGGCGCGCAATTCATCCACGTTGATCGGCTTGGAGAGATAATCCACCCCGCCGCTTTCGAGCGCATGCACTACATGCTCGGTCTCGGTCAGCCCGGTCATGAAGATGATTGGCACATGGACCAGCGGCGGCAGTGCTTTCATCTGCCGGCAGGTTTCAAAACCATCCAGCCCCGGCATCACCGCATCCATCAGCACCACGTCCGGCGTGACCCGTTCAATGATCTTGAGCGCTGCCTCGCCGCTGCGGGCGACAAGCACGGTGACACCCGCCTGTTCGAGAGCCGTGGTCAGAAAACCAAGCGACTCCGGCGAGTCGTCGACCAGAAGAACGATGTCCTGTTCCTGCTCAATCCGGCTCATGGCCTACCCGCTCCAGCGTTTCGGCGAAGCCGTCGAAATCAAAATTCTGCATATGCTGCCTTAGCGCCTCGACAAGTGGCAGATTGGCCGGATCGGCCGCCAGCTCGGCCAGCTTGTCATCAATGCCCCTGACATGGCCGATTTGACTGAGTGCGGCCAGGTCACGCAAGTGTTCTGCGCCCGGAGACCGCATTTGTCTGTCCCGCGGTGCAGGTTTGTCAGGCGCTTCATGGACCCATTCCAACCCCAGATGCGTGCCCAGCCGGTCGACAAGCTGGTTAAGATCGAAAGGCTTGGCCAGCGTATCACTATGTCCGGCATCCGCACTGGTGGGATTGGCGCCATCCCCGATATTGGCCGAGAGCATGATCATCGGCGCCACCACGCCACGAGCACGCATGGCCTGCACCAGCTCCCAGCCGCTCATGCCCGGCATGCGGATGTCGACAAAGAACAGATCGGGCCGCGCCGTCTCGATGGCGGCAAGACAGGACTGACCATCGACCGCCGTAAGAACTGTAAAGCCGAGCGGGGCGAGCATTTCGTGCATCAACTGGCGGTGGTCGGCATTGTCATCAACGACCATGATGGTGCGCCGCCTGCCCTGATAGCCAATGATCTGCTGCACGGGCGCCATGCGCTTGGCCGGCCGCTCAACCTTAGACAGCATCAGCCGGGCCTGGAAGCGCGTGCCCTCTCCCACGGCGCTGGACACGGTGATCTCACCGCCTAGCGTCTCGGTCAGCAGCTTGGTGATGGTGAGGCCCAGCCCCAGCCCCGGTGTAAAGCGATTGCGCTCCGCCTCGCCACGGACAAAGGGCTCAAAGACATGATCAAGATCGGCCGCCGCGATGCCGCTGCCGCTATCCTCAACTGTGAAAGTCGCCACCTGCATGCGATAGCCGACGCTGAAGCTGACATGACCAGCACTCGTGAACTTGATGGCGTTGGATAGGAGGTTGACCAGGATTTGCCGCAACCGTTTCTCGTCGGTCCGCACATAGTCGGGTAGCGCACGGGCGCGCTCATGGCGGAATTCGAGCCCCTTGGCCTCGGCCTGCAGGCGGAACATGTCGACGATCTGATCCAGGAAATCCTGGATATTGACCTCGCTGGCATAGACCTGCAGCCGCCCGGCTTCTATCTTGGAAATGTCGAGCAGCCCGTCGATCAGTCCCGACAGATGCTCGGCGCTGCGGCGAATGACCTGTGCCGAGCCGCGACGGTTCTCCGGCAATTGCCCGTCGCGTTCGAGAATTTGCGCATAGCCCATCACCGCATTGAGCGGCGTGCGCAATTCATGGCTGAGGCCGACGACATAGCGCGACTTGGCCTGATTGGCAGCCTCGGCCTTTTCCTTGGCGCGCTGCAATTCGGCGTCGGTTTTCGAGTGCGCGTCGATTTCCTTGAGGAGCAACGTATTCTGACGCGAGCTTTCCTCCTCGGCCACCAGGCGACTGTCATGCGCCAGCACCAGGAACCAGGTCATGACCCCAGCGGCGACCGCAAAGACAAAGAACACCACCAGTAGCGTGCCGCCGACGACATCGGCGGTATTGGGCGCCGAGCGACTGGCAAAATAGTAGATCAGCCCCAGAATGCCGCCCAGAATCGCCGTGGCAATAGCCATGGAAATGCCATAGCGCCCCAGGCGGGACCGTAATTTGTCGATGGCCCATTGCGGCAGGATACTCGCCGCCACCGCATGGGTCTGCGCGCGGAAATGCGCGTGTGGCTTGCACATATCGTGGCAACGCGCATCGAGCGAGCAGCACAGCGAACAGATGGGCGCCGCATAGGCCGGGCACCAGGCCATGTCCTCGGGCTCGAAGGGATGCTCGCAGATCGAGCAGGTAAGCGTTTGCCTGGACTGCCACTGCTTGCGCGGCTTGCGGGCGAGATAATACTTGCCCTTTGTTGCCCAGGCGATGGCCGGTGAGGCGATGAAGCAAACGATCAAGGCGATATAGGGTGAGAGCGCCGAGGCCATCTCGCCAAAGGCGCCGAAATGGGCGGTCAGGGCGATGACGACAGACAGGAACATCGAGCCGACGCCGACCGGATTGATGTCATAAAGATGGGCGCGCTTGAACTCGATGCCCGGCGGCGCCAGGCCCAGGGGCTTGTTGATGAACAGATCCGCAGAAATCGAGCACAGCCAGGCCATGGCAATGATCGAGAAGATGCCCAGCGTCTCTTCGAGCAGCCGATAAATGCCCAGCTCCATGAGCAACAGCGCAATGGCGACATTGAACAGCAGCCAGACCACACGCCCTGGATGGCTGTGGGTCAGACGCGAGAAGAAGTTCGACCAGGCGAGCGAGCCGGCATAGGCGTTCATCACATTGATCTTGAGCTGGCTAACGACGACAAACACCGCCATCAGCATCAATGCCACGAACTCATTGGGGATCATGTAGCCAAACGCGACGGCATACATATGCCCCGGCTCGGAGGCATGTTCGGGCGAAACACCCACTGAAAGTGCGAGAAAGGCCAGGAACGAGCCGGCAATAAGCTTTGGCGCACCGACCACCACCCAGCCGGCACCTGCCAGGAAGATGCCGATCTTGTGCCGCCATTTCGGTGCCCCTTCGGCCGGCAGGAAGCGCAGGAAGTCGACCTGCTCGCCGATCTGGGTCATCAGGGCCAGGATGACCGCCGATGCGGCGCCAAACTTGGCGATTTCGAATGGCGCGATACTGCCCGCAGCGCCTTCCGGCTCTCCGAGCCCGGCAAAGGCGCGCCACAGGTCGAACTTCTCCCAATCCATGAAGGCGATGAAGAAGAAGGGCAGGATATTGAGCACGATCCAGATCGGCTGGGTCAGCATCTGGAACGAGGAGATCATGCGGATGCCATGTGTCACCAGCGGGATTACCACCAGCGCCGAAATGATATGGCCGATCCAGAGCGGAATACCGAAGGCCAGTTCCAGCGCGCTCGACATGATCGAGGCCTCGATGGCGAAGAGGATGAAGGTAAAGCTGGCATAGATCAGCGAAGTGATCGTCGAGCCGATATAGCCAAAGCTGGCCCCGCGCGTGAGCAGGTCGACATCGACGCCATGCCGGGTCGCGTAGCGCGAGATCGGCACGCCAACCAGCAAAATGGCGATGGAGGCGACGAGAATCGCAATCAACGCATTGGTGGTGCCGTAGGAAAGTGTAATGGCCCCGCCGATCGCCTCCAGTGCAAGGAAGGAAATGGCGCCGATAGCGGTCTGGGAAATCCGGTCATTGGAGAAGCGCCGAGCCGACTTGGCGGTAAAGCGCAGCGCATAGTCTTCCAGGGTCTGGTCGGCCACCCAGCGATTATATTCGCGCCTGACCGGAATGATCCGCTGCCGTGCCATGCAAGCCTAAGCCTTAACCAATTCGTCGCGCTGCCCAAAAAATCGCCAGCCCTTCAATAGCACGAAATTGGGAAAAATCACGCGGTTTTTCAGGGCTTTCCGCCGATAGCGGGAATCAACGCGACAGGCAGTTACGTCAATCGACGTATAGGGCGAACGTTAAGAGATGTCCCAGTGTGCCCCCAGGACGCCTCCCGGTGTCTTCAGGGACTCAACAGGTCTAGAGGGACAACACATGAAAAACTTCAGCGCGAAAAGCGCTTTGCTCGCCGCCGCACTTGCCGGCAGCGTCTCGCTGTCTGCAGTGCCGGTCATGGCGCAGGACGACACTATCAAGGTCGGCATTCTGCACTCGCTCTCGGGCACCATGGCGATTTCGGAAACCACGCTCAAGGACACCATGCTGTTCCTGATCGAACAGCAGAATGCCAAGGGCGGCGTGATGGGCAAGATGCTCGAACCCGTCGTGGTCGACATCGCGTCGGACTGGCCGCTGGCCGCCGAGTTGGCCCGTCAGCTCATCGAAGTCGATGAAGTCGATGCGGTGTTTGGTTGCTGGACCTCGGTTTGCCGCAAATCGGTGCTGCCGGTGTTTGAAGAACTCAATTCGCTGCTCTTCTACCCGGTGCAGTACGAAGGCGAAGAATCCCAGCGCAACGTGTTCTACACCGGTGCCTCCCCGAACCAGCAGGCCATTCCAGCCGTCGACTATCTGATGAACGAAGAGGGCGTCGAGCGCTGGGTTCTGGCTGGCACTGACTATGTCTACCCCCAGACCACCAACAAGATCCTCGAGCAGTACCTGCTCGACAAGGGTGTGGCCGCCGAAGACATCATGATCAACTACACGCCCTTCGGTCATTCCGATTGGCAGACCATTGTCTCCGACATCGTCGCCTTTGGTTCGGAAGGCAAGAAGACCGCCGTTGTCTCCACCATCAATGGTGACGCCAACGTGCCGTTCTACCGCGAACTGGGCAACCAAGGCGTTGCCGCTGAGGACATCCCCGTGGTGGCCTTCTCGGTGGGTGAAGAAGAACTCTCGGGCTTCGACACCACCCCGCTGGTGGGCCATCTGGCCGCCTGGAACTACTTCATGAGTGTCGATACCCCGGAAAATGAGCAGTTCATCGCTGACTGGCAGGCGTTCATCGGTTCGGAAGACCGCGTCACCAATGACCCGATGGAAGCTCACCTGATTGGCTTCAACCTCTGGGTCAAGGCCGTGGAAGCGGCCGGCACCACCGATGCTGACGCCGTCATCGACGCCATTGTCGGTCTCGAAACCCCGAACCTGACCGGCGGCATGGCCACCATGCTCCCCAACCACCACATCACCAAGCCCGTGCTGATCGGTGAAATCCAGGATGACGGCCAGTTCTTCGTGGTCTGGGAAACCGAAGACCTCGTGCCGGGCGATGCCTGGTCCGACTTCCTGCCAGAGAGCGCCATGCTCGAGGCCGATTGGACCGCCCCGATCAACTGCGGCAACTACAACACCGAGACCGAGAGCTGCGGCTCGGCAATGTAAGGCAGCTTGCCTGACCTGGGCAGGGGCGTCGCCGCCCCTGCCAACTCGACTTTCCCGAACGACAAGGACTTGCCCCGCGATGCTGATCCTCCGCGCACTCCGCCTGGTGCTTCTGGCCCTGCCGTTCCTGCTGTTGCCGTCCAACGCCATCCGCGCACAGGACGCAGCAACCGACATTCCTGCCGCCATTCAGGCCATGGGCGAGGCCAATCTGCGCGAACTCGAACAGATCGTCGCCGACCTTGCCGCAACCGGGAGCGATACGGTCGTTCCGGTCCTGACCGCCCTGGGCGATGGCAATCTCTATCTCGAAGAAACCTCCGGCGCCGTCCTGATTGAACGCGGTTCGACCTATCTCGAACCGCTTTCAGGCGAGGCTGTCGAACTGGGTGCCGATGCTGATCTCTCCAAGATCCGCGTCAATAACGGCTTGCGACGCGATATCGCCGCCGCCCTCGCCGGAATGACGCTGATGAGCGACAGCCCCGCCCGCCGCCTGACGGCCGCGCAGGGATTTCTGGCCAATCCCGACCCTGCCAATATCCCGCTGCTCGACGAGGCCATTGCGGCCGAGACCGATGCCAATGTCCTCAAGGCCATGCAAGCGGCCCGGGCCGTGACCATTCTGGGCGACGACGAGCAGAGCGTTGCGGACCGGAAGGCCGCCGTGCCGCTGGTCGCATCCGGCGCGGGGCGCAACGCCTTGACCATCCTCAACTCCGCGCTCAATGGCGCACCCGAAGAACTGGCGCCGACGATCCAGTCGGCCATTGCCGGTCTCGAACAGGAGCGCGCCATCTGGGGCGCCCTGCAGAATGTCTGGTTTGGCCTCTCGCTCGGCTCGGTCCTGCTGCTGGCCGCCATTGGTCTGGCCATCACCTTCGGCGTCATGGGTGTCATCAACATGGCGCATGGTGAAATGGTCATGCTGGGGGCCTACACCACCTTCATCGTCCAGTTGGTCATCCGCCAGAATTTCCCCGGCCTGCTCGACTATTCCCTGCTCATCGCCCTGCCCTGCGCCTTCCTGGTCACCGGTGCGATCGGGGTCGGCATCGAGCGCGGCATCATCCGCTGGCTCTATGGCCGCCCGCTTGAAACCCTGCTCGCCACCTGGGGCCTGTCGCTGATCCTGCAGCAGACCGTGCGCTCGATCTTCGGCCCCACCAACCAGATGGTCATCGCCCCGACCTGGATGTCGGGCTCGACCGAATTCTTCGGTCTCTCGATTACCTATGGCCGGTTCTGGATCGTCATTTTTGCCATCATTGTCTTCCTGTTGCTACTGATGGTGCTCAATCGGACCGCGCTGGGCCTGCAGATGCGTGCCGTGACTCAAAACCGCCGCATGGCCTCGGCCATGGGCATCCGCACCCCCTTTGTCGACGCCATGACCTTCGGCCTAGGCTCCGGCATCGCCGGGCTGGCCGGTGTGGCGCTGACCCAGATCGACAACATCTCCCCCAATCTGGGCCAGAACTACATCATCGACAGCTTCATGGTCGTGGTCTTTGGCGGTGTCGGCAATCTCTGGGGCACGCTGGTCGGCGCGTTGACCCTTGGCGTCGCGAACAAGTTCCTCGAACCCTATGCTGGCGCGGTTCTGGGCAAGATCCTGATCCTGGTCCTCATCATCCTCTTTATTCAAAGGCGGCCGAGAGGGCTGTTCGCCCTCAAGGGTCGGGCGGTGGAACAATGAGTGTTCTGATCTGCACAAAGACCACCGGAGAACTTGCATGCTGACCCAAGCCCTGTTCCGCGCACTCGACAAGAAGGCCATCTGGGTCATTGCCATCTTCCTGGCCGTCGCCGTTCTTGTGCCCATGGCCAATCTGCTGATCCCGCCGGGCCAGTACGGGCACGTGCCGACCTATCTCGTCTCGCTGATGGGCAAATATCTGGCCTATGCGATCCTCGCGCTCGCCCTCGATCTGGTCTGGGGCTATTGCGGAATCCTTTCGCTCGGACACGGCGCCTTCTTCGCGCTGGGGGGCTATGCAATGGGCATGTATCTGATGCGCCAGATCGGCAGCCGCGGCGTCTATGGCAATCCGGTGCTGCCCGACTTCATGGTCTTCCTGAACTACTCCGAACTGCCCTGGTTCTGGCTGGGCATGGACAATTTCTGGTTCGCCATGCTGATGGTTGTGTTCGTTCCCGGCCTGCTGGCCTTTGTGTTCGGTTTCTTTGCGTTCCGCAGCCGCGTTACGGGCGTCTATCTCTCCATCATCACCCAGGCGATGACCTTCGCCCTGCTGCTGGCATTTTTCCGCAACGATATGGGCTTTGGCGGCAATAACGGGCTGACCGACTTCAAGGATATTCTGGGTGTGTCCGTGCAGGCGCAGAGCACCCGCGCCACGCTGTTCGCCGCCACCGCCATTGCCCTGGCGCTCTCGGTGCTGGTCTGTTCGATGATCGTGAATTCCAAGCTGGGCAAGGTGATGATCGCGGTGCGCGACGCGGAAAGCCGCACCCGCTTCCTCGGTTATCGCGTTGAATATGTGAAGCTCTTTGCCTTCACGGTTTCCGCCATCATGGCTGGCATTGCTGGCGCGCTCTATGTCCCGCAGGTGGGCATCATCAACCCCTCAGAATTTGACCCGGCCAATTCCATCGAAGTGGTGATCTGGACGGCCGTGGGTGGACGCGGCACGCTGATCGGCCCGATCATCGGCGCCATCGTGGTCAATCTGGGCAAATCCTGGTTCACAACCACCCTGCCCGAGCTCTGGCTGTTTGCCCTGGGCGCGCTGTTCGTCTTCACCACGCTGTTCCTGCCCAAAGGCATTGTGGGCCTGTGGCACCAGGCGTGGGGCAGGATGCGCCGCAAAACCGAGCACGCGGAACGGCCCGCCCCACCCACGCCCGCCCAGTCCGCAGATATCGAGCGCGGCGAAGACCCCGCCAGCTTCGGCCACGAAGCGCAACCCAAACCGGCGGAGTAAAGGCCATGAGCGCGCACACCGATACCATGCTCTATCTTGACGGCGTCTCGGTTGCCTTTGACGGCTTCAAGGCGATCAACAACCTCGCCATCATCGTCAAGCCAGCGGAGATGCTGGCAATCATCGGCCCCAATGGCGCGGGCAAGACCACCATGATGGACATTATCACGGGCAAGACGCGGCCTGACACTGGCCAGGTATTGTTCGATGGCCGTACTGACCTGACCAGGCTGGATGAAGCCGCCATCGCCAATCTGGGCATTGGTCGCAAGTTCCAGAAGCCGACGGTTTTCGAGAGTCAAACCGTCTGGGACAACCTGGAAATGGCGCTGAAGAAGCCGCGCGGCATCTTCTCGACCCTGTTCTACACCGCCAGTGACGACGATGTGGCGCGGATCACCGAAATCCTCGAGACGGTCCGTCTCATCGCACGCAAGGACGAACTCGCCGCCAATCTCAGCCACGGCCAGAAACAATGGCTCGAAATCGGCATGTTGTTGGCGCAGGATCCAAAGCTCTTGCTGGTCGATGAACCGGTGGCCGGCATGACTGACAGCGAAACCGAGGAAACCGCAAAGCTGCTGCGCGAAATTTCACAGACCCGCTCGGTGGTGGTGGTCGAGCATGACATGAGCTTTGTCCGCGAATTGGGCTCGCGCGTCGTCTGCCTTGCAGAAGGATCGGTGCTCGCCGAAGGCTCACTCGATCAGGTCAGCGCCAATCCGGTTGTTATTGAACGCTATCTGGGGAGGTGAGAATGGTAGCTGCACTCTCAATCAATTCCATCGACCTACACTACGGTGCCGCACAGGCGCTCAAGGGCATCTCCCTCACCTGCCAGCCGGGAAAGATCACGGCCGTGCTGGGTCGCAATGGCGTGGGCAAGTCGTCCACCTTGCGGGCCATCACCGGTATCAATCACCTATCTGCTGGTGACATCACCTTTGGCGAGGAAGTGCTCAAAAGAACTCCACCCTATAAGCGTGCCCGCATGGGCATCGGCTATGTGCCGCAGGGCCGCGAGATCTTCCCCCTGCTCACCGTCAAAGAGAATCTCGAGACCGGCTATGCGGGGCTTGCACGGTCGGAGCGCAACGTTCCCGACTACATTTTTGAACTCTTTCCGGTTCTGAAATCCATGCTGGGCCGTCGGGGGGGCGACTTGTCGGGCGGTCAGCAGCAACAACTGGCCATTGGCCGCGCGCTGGTCACCCGGCCCAAGGTGCTGGTGCTCGACGAGCCTACCGAGGGCATTCAGCCTTCGATCATCAAGGATATCGGCCGCGCGCTGCAATTTCTGCGCGATGAGAAGGGCATGACCATCCTTTTGGTAGAACAATTCCTCGATTTCTGCCGCGAAATTGCCGACGACATCTATGTCATGGATCGCGGCGAGATCATGCATACCGGCCCTGCCAGCGACCTTGACCTGCCCGACGTGCGCAAGCACCTGATGGTCTAGACACAAAAAAGCACCCGGCCGAAGCCGGGCGCCTTTAACACCGAAGTGATCCGATTACATGTCGAACCAGCCATCGGCCTCACATTCTGCAAGCGTGATGATGCCAAGGTCCACGGAAGTGGCCGTTTCAGAATCGGTGGCAGGGACGTTGTTGATGGCAGCGTTGCCCGCCACAGAGTCGTCAGCGGTGTCGTCATCGTTGTCAGTGCCCGTGCTGGACAGGGATTCAGTCTCGGCCGCAAGCTGCAGGTCAGCGCAGCGGGCCGCAACGGCCTCGACATCGGTTTCGGCAACAGTTTGGGTGCCGATCATCATGCCCTGGGCAAAAGCGGGGGTTGCGATCAGGCCGGCGGAAAGGGCGATGGCGGAAAGTGCAGACTTAATGGTCATTTGGTATAACCTTTTGAAAATTATCTCTGAAAGAGCGCTTGCTCACCCCCTCAACGGCAACCCCACCGGATCGTTGCAATGAAATTTGCCGAGGCGGAAATCGTGAACGGCCCGATATTGCAACGCGCGCGCGGCATCGGGCGCATCACGGCCAAGCAGGTCGACGAGCGCACGCGCCTGGACACTTTGTTCCAGGAAGGGTGTGGCAAGATTCGCCTGCCCAATACCCATTCGAGCAGCCTGGAAGCCGTGCTGATCAACACGGCGGGCGGCATAACCGGTGGCGACCATCTGCTCTGGGGCGCCGAGCTGGCGCCGGATGGCCACATGGTCCTGACCACCCAGGCTTGCGAACGCAGCTATCGCTCGACCGGCGATTTCGGGCGCGTGGAAACTAGACTGAAAGTCGGCGCCGGCGGCCATCTCGACTGGCTGCCCCAGGAAACCATTCTCTTTGCTGCCAGCAAGCTCGACCGCCGGCTGGAGGTGGATCTGGACGAAGGCGCCACCCTGACCGCGATCGAGGCGGTGCTGCTGGGACGGGACGCCATGGGCGAGGATGCCGCCGACGCCCTGCTGCGCGACAATTGGCGTATCCGTCGCAATGGCCAACTGGTCCACGCCGAGGCCACCCAATTGCACGCAACCGCTGAGGAGCGGCAAAGCCTTTCGCTATTGAATGGAAACAGGGCCTTCGCCAGCGTGCTGCATATAGCCGCGACGCCGGACCGCGCCAGCGCCATCGGCGACCGGGTCCGCGCCATGCTGCCCGCGGACCAGGCGATTGCCGTCAGCGTCAACCAATCCCGTCTGGTCATACGTGCCATGGCGCCAACCGGGCTTGCCCTGCGCCGCATGATCGTACCAGTCTTGCTCGAACTCACCGCAGCGGGCAGCCTGCCCCGCCTCTGGCATCTTTAGGACCGGAAGATGAATCTCACGCCTCGCGAAAAAGACAAACTGCTGATCTCGATGGCCGCCATGGTGGCGCGCCGGCGCCTTGAGCGCGGCGTCAAGCTCAACCATCCCGAAGCCATCGCGCTGATCACCGACTTCGTTGTGGAAGGCGCGCGGGATGGCCGCGCCGTCTCCGAACTCATGGAGGCCGGAGCCCATGTCGTCACCCGCGACCAGGTCATGGAAGGCGTCGCCGAAATGATCCACGACGTGCAGGTCGAAGCCACATTCCCCGACGGCACCAAGCTCGTCACCGTTCATCAGCCGATCCGATAAAGAGGCCCAAATGCTCAAGCGCAGCCTGCTGACCCTGGCAATATCCATCGCCGCTACCCTGCCGGCCTTTGCCCATCTCGACCCGCCTGAACATGGTTCGATTGCCGCCGGCTTCAGCCACCCCCTGCTTGGCCTCGACCATATTCTGGCGATGGTCGCGGTTGGTCTTTGGGGGGCGATGCAGGGTGGCCGCGCAGTCTGGCTGGTGCCGACGGCCTTTATCGGCACCATGGCGCTGGGCTTTACGGCAGCCATTGCCGGCATGCCCCTGCCCTTTGTCGAACCGGTCATCCTGGCCTCGGTGATCTTCATCGGCATGGCCATCGCGCTGGCCCTGCCGATTCCCTCTTCGGCGGTCGCCGCCATGGTCGGGTTCTTCGCTTTCTTCCACGGCCATGCCCATGGCGGTGAAATGGGAGGCGCCGGCGCCTGGGAATTCGCCATTGGCTTTATCGTCGCCACTGCCGCCCTGCATGCGGCGGGCATTGGCGCCGGCCTGGTGCTGGCGCGGTCGAGCGGCAAGGTCCTGACCCGTCTTGCCGGTGCGGCGACGGCGCTTGGCGGTCTGTATCTGGCAATCGGCGGCTGAGGAGATGGACATGATCCCCGGAGAAGTCATCCCTGCCAACGGCGACATTGAGCTCAATGTCGGGGCCGAACAGGTCGTGCTGGAGGTCGCCAATACCGGCGACCGCCCGGTCCAGGTCGGCTCGCATTATCATTTCTTCGAAGCCAATGCGGGGCTCCGCTTTGACCGAGACAAGGCGCGTGGCATGCGCCTTGATATCGCAGCGGGCACGGCCGTACGTTTCGAGCCCGGTCAGGCGCGCGAGGTTCGGCTGGTGCCGATCTCAGGCGACCGGCGCATTTTCGGTTTTCGGCAACAGATCATGGGAGATCTCTGAACCCTGTGGCCGGGCGCGATATTGTCCCGGCGGGGCATGGCGCAGCCAGGTGAAAGCTGGTTAAAGGGCACGTCTCGAAAAAGAGGATCGCGCCATGACCACCGAACCCAGCAAGGAAGCCCAGTTCAAGCAACGCTTCATTTCCGTTGTGGCGGATCTGCAGCAGAACGGCATCGATGATCCGGAAGCCATGGCCCATATCGGTGGTCTGGCAGTCGAGTTGTCCGATGCGCTGAAACAGAAGAGCTGGGTCGCGGTCAAGCAGAGCATGACCCCGGCCATCTATGACGAGTTGCTCGCGAGCTTCCAGAAGCGGGGCAACGAATATCACAAGGATGGCCGCACCAAACTGGCCTACGCCATCCAGCTTCTGAGCGTTTCGCTGGTCGCCTTTACCCAGCGCAACGATGCCGACATTGCGGCAGGCGAAAAGCTGGTGGACCAGTTGATCGATCAGGCCGCAACAAGATACCGCCAGGTCCGTCCAAAGCACTGATTGGGCTGGGCGCGACTGGCTTGAACAACGTGTTCCGGACTCTTGCCAGTCCGGACACCTTAGGCCAAAGTTACGCCCGGGAAGCCTTTGTTCCGGGCCATTCGAACGGGACACGACATGCCAGCACGGATTTCTCGCGCCACTTACGCCGATATGTATGGCCCCACCACGGGTGACCGCGTCCGCCTCGCCGATACCGAACTCTTCATCGAGGTGGAGAAGGATTTCACCACCTATGGCGAAGAGGTCAAGTTCGGCGGCGGCAAGGTCATTCGCGACGGCATGGGCCAATCCCAGCGCACCCGTGCGGAAGGCGCCGTTGACACGGTTATTACCAACGCGCTGATCGTTGATCACACGGGCATCTACAAGGCCGATATCGGTCTCAAGAATGGTTTGATCGCCGGCATCGGCAAGGCCGGCAATCCCGATACCCAGCCCAATATCGACATCATCATCGGACCCTCGACTGAAGCCATTGCCGGCGAAGGCAAGATCATCACCGCGGGTGGCATGGACGCGCACATCCACTTCATCTGCCCCCAGCAGATCGAGGAAGCGCTGATGAGCGGGGTCACTACCATGCTCGGCGGCGGCTCCGGTCCTGCCCATGGGACGCTGGCCACCACCTGCACCGGCGCCTGGCATATCGAGCGCATGATCGAAAGCTTCGACGCCTTCCCAATGAACCTGGCCCTGGCCGGCAAGGGCAACGCTGCCGTTGCAGCCCCGCTCGAGGAAATGATCCTTTCGGGCGCCTCCTGCCTCAAACTGCACGAAGACTGGGGCACCACCCCGGCGGCCATCGACAACTGCCTTTCGGTCGCGGACGACTACGACGTGCAGGTGATGATCCACACCGATACGCTCAATGAGAGCGGTTTCGTCGAAGACACCGTCGGCGCCTTCAAAAACCGCACCATTCATGCCTTCCACACCGAGGGCGCAGGCGGCGGGCATGCTCCGGACATCCTCAAGGTTGCGGGCCTGCCCAATGTCATTCCCTCCTCGACCAATCCGACCCGCCCCTACACGGTCAACACAATCGCCGAGCATCTCGACATGCTCATGGTCTGCCACCACCTCGACCAGTCCATTCCCGAAGATGTCGCCTTTGCCGAAAGCCGCATCCGCAAGGAGACCATCGCCGCCGAAGATATCCTGCACGATATGGGCGCCCTCTCCATTATCGCGTCCGACAGCCAGGCCATGGGCCGCGTCGGCGAGGTGCTGATCCGCACCTGGCAGACTGCGGACAAGATGAAGCGCCAGCGCGGCCGCCTGCCGGAAGAAACCGGCGACAATGACAATTTCCGCGTCCGCCGCTATGTCGCCAAGTACACCATCAACCCGGCCATTGCCCATGGCATAAGCCAGCACATCGGTTCGGTCGAAGTGGGCAAGCGGGCCGATCTGGTGCTCTGGAACCCCGCATTTTTTGGGGTAAAACCGGACATGGTGTTGCTCGGCGGGTCAATCGCTGCCGCACCGATGGGTGACCCCAATGCCTCGATCCCGACGCCCCAGCCCATGCACTACCGGCCCATGTTTGGCGCCTATGGCAAGCTCGTCAGCCGCTCCTCAGTGGTGTTCATCTCCCAGGCCGCCCATGATGCGGGCCTGCGCAACCGCCTCGGCGTCGACAAGCAATTGCTTCCCGTATCCAATACTCGTGGCGGCATTGGCAAGGCGGCCATGAAGCTCAATACGGCAACCCCGGAGATCGACGTTCATCCCGAAACCTATGAGGTCCGCGCCGACGGCGAATTGCTCACCTGCGAGCCAGCAACGGTACTGCCCATGGCGCAGCGCTTTTTCCTTTTCTGACGACATCGGCATGGCTGATCGACCGGCAGCGATTGTCACTCCCTTCAAACGCCATGATTATGGGTGTGCAATAACTGCCGTTCGTTCCCTGTTGCCAAAGGACAGTTTCATGCCCTCGCCCAGAGCGATGCTTGTCATCGGTTTTTCCCTGTTCGTCCCTCTTGCGGCTTTCGCCCAGGCCGAGGTCACGACCCTCGCCACTGTGCCGACAGTGCCTGCAGCGTCGGCCAGCCTGACATTGACCCTCGAAAGCCAGAGCGATATCGAGCGGCGCACGGTTAGCTATCTTTGTGAGGATCAGCAGGTTCTGACCGTACACTATATCAACGCCGCCCCCAATTTCCTGGCCATTGTACCGGTCGAAGGCCAGAGCCTGGTCTTTGCAACCACGCTTTCAGCCTCCGGTGCGCGCTATGTTTCGGGGCCCTATGAATGGTGGAGCCATCAGGGCGAAGCCACCCTGCGTGACCTGATGCAGGACGAGGACGCCGAGCCGCTCGTCACCTGCACCGAAGCCAACAACACACCCTGACCGCTGGCATGGACCCAGCAATCTCCGCCGAACTGTTTCCGCATGTGCGCATCGTCATGGGCACGGTTATCGGCCTGGGTATTACCAGGCTGCTGATGACCGTTGCCGGAATCATCCAGCATCCCCATCGTGGCAAGATTTCTGCCCTGCACATGCTCTGGATCGGCTCGATGCTGCTCGAGCTGGTGTTGTTCTGGTGGTGGGAATTTGCGCTGCACAGGGTGGAGATTTGGAATTTCGGCATTGTCCTGTTCATCCTGACCTATGCCATCACCCTCTTCCTGATCGCGGCCCTGCTCTCCCCCGATAGCGTCTCCGAGTACAAGGGCTATGAGGACTTCTTCCTCAAGCGTCGTCATTGGTTTTTTGGCCTTTTGGGTGCAACCTTCATCCTCGACACCATCGATACGCTGATCAAGGGCCAGGCCCATTGGAGCCGGTTCGACTGGAGCTATTTTGGCCAGGTTCCGGTAGGACTGGCGCTATGTATCTTCGCCTGGCGCTATGCCGACCGGCGCCTGCACCTGTCCATCGTTGGAGTGCACATCACCTACCAACTCTTCCTCATTTTCCGTTTCTTCACCACGATCAGTTAGTTCCCCATGTTCCGAGCCACTGCCCATTTGCCCGCCGATCACGGCAAGTCCCCGATCATCGACACCATCACCCTGGCCCATGACGAGCGCAGGCTGCGGCGCAAGCTGCTCACCGGGGCCAAAGGCACGGAAGTCATGGTGGATTTTCCCGCGACCGTGACCCTCGACCACATGGGGGCGCTGGAACTGGAGAGTGGTGAGTTGGTCAGCGTGCTGGCGGCCCAGGAACCGCTCTACGAAATTCGCGCCCGGGATCCCGGACACTTGCTGCGCCTCGCCTGGCATATCGGCAATCGCCACACCCCGGCGCAACTGGAGCCCGATCGCATCCTGATCAAGCGCGACCACGTCCTCAAGACCATGCTGGAAGGTCTGGGCGCGGGCGTCGCAAATGTCACCGAACCCTTCTTTGCAGAGCATGGCGCCTATCATGCCCACGCCCATGGCGATGGTGGCCATGCGCTGTTGAACCGCAAGTGAGCGCCGATCTGCAAAAGCTGCTGACCTGGATGTCACCGGCCTTCCCGGTCGGGGCCTTTGCCTGGTCCGCCGGTCTTGAGACCGCTATTGCGCAGGGCACAGTGTCCGACCGTGCGACCACCCAAGACTGGATTTCCGGCGTGCTGCATCACGGCAGCCTCAAGACCGACGCGATCCTGCTCGCCCATGCCCACAGAGCTCATGCCGACAAGGCAAAGCTGGCTGAACTGGCCGATCTCTGCCTCGCCTTGACCGCCGCCCATGAGCGGCACGCCGAAACCACCATCACCGGCAACGCCTTCGTGCTCGCCAGTGCGGCATGGCCGGCCGCAACGCCTGTGCCGCTGCCCGAGCCCTGCCCCTACCCCATCGCCGTTGGCGCATTGGCTGGTGCTCATGGCATTGAGCGCCGTGATACGCTGATCGCCTTTCTCGCCACGACGGTCCATAGTCAGGTGTCGGTCGCCGTGCGCCTCGTGCCCATCGGGCAGGCTGACGGCCTCGCCATCATGGCGGCGTTCGAGCCGGGCATCGCGCATATGGCCGATCTGTGCCTTCATGCCGCACTGGACGATATTGGCAGCGTGGCCTATGGCGCAGATATTGCGCAGATGCAGCACGAAACGCTGAGAACGAGGATTTTCCGGTCATGAGCATGCTTTTCGCCTCCTTCATGTTCATCGGCCTGTTCGCCGTGTCGATTGCCCATCTGATGTGGGCCTTCGGCCGTACCTGGCCGATCCGCGACGAGAAACTGCTGGCCCAGACCGTGGCGGGCTTCAAGGACATCGAGCGCATGCCACCCAGACTGGCTTCGCTCGCCGTCGCCGTAGCCACCTTCACCGCCGGTTGCTTCGCCCTGGCTCTGGCCGATCACGACAGCGGCGGATGGCTGCTCAATCTGGCCGGTTTCGGCTTCGCTGCCGTGTTCCTGGCCCGCGGCATCATCGGCTATACACCCTGGTGGGCGGGGCTGACCCCCGAACCCAATTTCCGTCTCAATGACCGCCGGGTCTATTCCCCGCTCTGCCTGTTCCTGGGGCTGGGCTTCCTGGCACTTATCTATCTGCGTCTCGTCTGAAACACATATGGAGCAAGTCATGTCCAAGAGCCTCAACGGACCCCTGCGCATCGGCATTGGCGGGCCAGTCGGCTCGGGCAAGACCACCTTGTGTGAAATGCTGCTCAAGGCCATGCGCGACCGCTATTCCATGGCCGTGGTCACCAATGACATCTACACTCAGGAAGACGCGCTGATCCTGTCGCGCGTTCAGGCGATTTCCGAGGACCGCATTGTCGGCGTCGAAACCGGCGGTTGCCCGCACACCGCCATTCGCGAAGACGCTTCGCTGAACCTGGCCGCCATTGACGATCTGAACCGAAAGTTTCCCGATCTGGACATCGTGCTGATCGAGAGCGGCGGTGACAATCTGGCGGCCACCTTCTCGCCCGATCTGGCAGACCTCACCATCTATGTGATTTCGGTCGCGCAGGGCGAAAAGATCCCGCGCAAGGGCGGCCCCGCGATTTCCCGCTCCGACCTCCTGGTCATCACCCACACCGACCTGGCGCCCTATGTCGGCGCCAGCCTCGAAGTGATGGAGAGCGACACGCAGAAGGTGCGCGAAGGCCGGCCCTATGTCTTCACCGACCTGCTGCGCCGCGAAAGCCTCGACCACATCATCGGCTTTATTGAGAAGCACGGTGGCTTCGTGGCGGAGGCAGCGGAACAAGCGTGAGCGACTTCGTCCGCCTGAGACGATCTCTCGCAGAACCAATGGTGCCGTCCGGACTCCCGCCGGGCGTGGAATGGCTACCACTATGGCGCAGCAGGCCGGCTGACCTCCACCGCCTGCTCGTGCTCGCCTATGGCGAAGGCGGCGGCGCGGTCGGGTCGTTCGACCAATGGTGGTGGCCACTGGTGGACGACACCGAATTCGACCCTGCGCTGGTGATTATTGCCGCCAATGCCGATCAGGAACCGCTGGGACTTGTCCAATGCTGGTCCAGCAGCTTCGTCAAGGACATCGTCGTGCATCCCGACGCACAAAACCGCGGTCTCGGCTCTGCGCTGCTGACATGCGCCTTTTCGTTGCTGCGCGAGCGCGGGCATCTGCATGCCGACCTAAAGGTAGAACGGGCCAACAGAGCGGCGCAGCGCTTTTATGCGCGTCACGGCATGTTCGAGGTGGAGAGCTAGGCCCTGGGCCGCACCAATGCCACCACGGATCGCGGCGGCAGGGTTGCCGTGCCTTCAGTGAAGGCGACCTCGAATGACTGGTCGGACTGGATGCCGACAGCCCATTCCCCTTCTGGCAGACGCGCCACCACCGGCTCGACGCGACGGTTGAACCAGACCAGCACCTCATCGTCCTTGTGCCTCAGATGCATGCCCAGCACCGAGGCGCCGCTGTCGTTCCAGTCCGCTACGGTCATTTCGCGTCCATCCGGGTGCAGCCACATGACATCGCGAGCACCATTGCGATCCTGGCCGGTCAGCCAGTGGTCATGGCTGACCGCCGGATGCGCCTTGCGGAAACTCTTCAGCGCTCCGACGAAATCCACCAGCGCGCCGTCGCCATTCTCCCAGTCGACCCAAGTGATCTCGTTGTCCTGGGCATAGGCGTTATTATTGCCCTGCTGGGTGCGATACATCTCGTCGCCCTGCTGGATCAGCGGGGTGCCACGCGAGAGGAACAGTGTGGCCAGCAGCGCCCGAACATCGCGCTTGCGGGCATGGTTGATCGCTTCGTCATCTGTTTCGCCCTCAACCCCGCAATTCCATGAGGAATTATGGTTGTGGCCATCTCGGTTGTGCTCGCCATTCGCTTCGTTGTGCTTGTCGTGATAGCTGACCAGGTCACGCAGGGTGAACCCGTCATGCACGGCCAGCATGTTGACCCCGGCGCTGGGCTTGCGGCCCGCAACATCGAAGATTTCGGCTGAACCCGACACCTTGCCGGCCAGCGCGCCAATCTTGCCGTTCTCGCCTTTCCAGAAGGCGCGGATTTCATCGCGGTAGGTATCGTTGTGCTCGGCAAATTCCTTGCCGAACTTTCCCAACCCATAGCCGCCCGGACCAGGATCCCAGGGCTCGGCGACCAGGATCGCCTTTTTCAGCACCGGATCGGCCTTGATCTTTTCCAGCATCTCGGCTTCCGGGTTGAACCCCGGGTCGCGACCCAGAATGGTCGCCAGATCAAAGCGGAATCCGGAAACCCCGAGCTCCTCGACATAATAGCGCAGGCTTTCGATCACCAGGCGCTGTACGGCGGGATGGTCACAACGCAGCGTATTGCCGGTACCCGTATCGTTGACCAGGCGCTTTTTGCCATCCACCTCGACCCAGCGATAATAGGTTTGCGGGTCCAACCCCATCATCGAGAGGATCGGGCCCTCGCTGTCGCCCTCGCCGGTGTGGTTGTAGACCACGTCCAGGATCACTGCGATGCCGACCTTTCGATAGGCGTCGGTCATCACCCGCAATTCCTGCGGCCCGCGCGGGGCCAGTCGCGGATCCACCGCGAAATAGGCCACCGGGTTGTAGCCCCAGGCATTGGTGAGACCGAGCTGGGGCAGGTGTCCCTCGTCGATCCAGGCCGCCGTTGGCATGAGTTGAACGGCGTCGACACCCAGATGCTTGAAATGATCGATCACCCGCCGCGTCGTCAGCCCAGCTACGGTCCCGCGCAGCGGCCCTTGTACGCTGGGATGCCGCATGGTGAACCCGCGCACATTGAGTTCGTAATAAAGACCCGGCACCTTCTTTCGCGGTTGAGCGAGGTCATTGCCGCCGCCCGGCACGATGGCCTTGGGCACCAGCTCGGCGGTATCCACCGCGTCCTCGCGCGCCAGCCTCAGGCGCGGCGAGCGCACGAACACCCGATCCAGATGGCGCGCATATGGATCGACCAAAAGCTTGTTCGGATCGAAGAAATAGCCCTGGTCCGGATCATAGGGTCCATCGGCCCGCAGCCCATAGCGCGCGCCCGGTCCGATATTGGCAATCAGCCCGGCATGCACATTGTCTTGGTGCATGTCCAGCTCGAACCGCTCGATCTCCTTGTCCTGCTCGTCGAACAGGCACACCCAGATCGCGCTCGCGCTTTCCGAATAGACGGCAAAATTGACGCCCTCCGCCGTAGCGGTGGCGCCCAGATGGTCCGTGTGCCCGCCAAGGGGCACCAATGCTGGCGTGGAGGACAAGGCGAACCTAGGTGATGACGCTGGGGGCATCTCGCCCGGTTCTGGATTTGACCCCTGCGAGGGCCTCGGCGATCCCGATCAGGGGCTCGAGAGCGAGCTGGGTATCGAGATCATGGCGTCCATCGCTGGCCTCATAGCGTTCAAGGTAGAGCCGCAGCGTGGCGCCTACCGTGCCGGTTCCAGACAGTCTCAGGACGATTCGGGATCCATCGGTGAACCCGATGCGGATGCCCTGCTTGGCGCTGGTCGAGCCATCGATCGGGTCGTGATAGGTGAAGTCGTCCGCGAAGGCGACCTGCAGGTCATCCTCGAAAATCCTGCCGGGCAGGCTCGGCAATTGCGCCCGCAGATCCTCGACCAGCTTGCTGGCAATGGCCGCATCGACCTCTTCATAATCGTGCCGCGTATAGTAGTTGCGGCCATAAATCTTCCAGTGTTCGCGCACGATCTCATCGACGCTCTGCTTGCGAACCGCCAGGATGTTGAGCCACAGCAGCACCGCCCAGAGCCCGTCTTTCTCACGCACATGACTTGAGCCGGTGCCCGCGCTTTCCTCGCCGCAAATGGTGACGCGGCCGGCATCGAGCAGATTGCCGAAGAACTTCCAGCCTGTCGGTGTCTCATGCATCTCAATGCCGAGCTTTTCAGCCACGCGATCTGCAGCCGCACTGGTCGGCATGGAGCGGGCAATGCCGGCAATGCCTTGCTTGTAGCCCGGCGCCAAATGCGCATTTGCCGCCAAGAGCGCCAGCGAGTCCGAAGGCGTCACGAAGCGGTTCTTGCCAATGATCAGATTGCGGTCGCCATCACCATCGGATGCCGCGCCGAAATCGGGGCCGTCCGGGGTCATCAGCAGGTCGTGCATGTCCTTGCAATAGACCAGGTTCGGGTCCGGATGCCCGTTGTTGAAGGTGGGCGAAGGCGTGCCGTTGACGACGGTGCCCTTGGGCGCCCCAAGCATGCCTTCGAGAATGGCGTGGGCGTAGGGGCCGGTCACGGCATGCATGGCGTCGAACGTCATGCGGAAGCCGCTGGCGAACAGCCCGCGGATGGCGTCGAAGTCGAACAAGCTCTTCATCAGCGCCGCATAGTCGGCAACCGAATCGATCACCTCGACCACCATGCCGCCGACTTGCTGCGTGCCAATCAGATTGAGGTCGATATCGGGCGTGTCGAGCGTCTTGTAGCTGTCAATCACCTGGGTTCGCGCATAGACCGCATCGGTGATCCTTTCGGGCGCAGGCCCACCATTGCCCACATTGTATTTGATGCCAAAATCGCCATCCGGCCCGCCCGGGTTGTGGCTGGCGGATAGCACTAGCCCACCGAAAGCCTTGTAATGGCGGATGATATTGCTGGCCGCTGGGGTGGAGAGAATACCACCCTGCCCCACCAGCACCTTGCCAAAGCCATTGGCGGCAGCGATGCGAATGGCCTTCTGGATGGCAACATCATTATAAAACCGGCCATCCCCGCCGATCACCAGTGTCTGGCCGCCAAAGCCCTCCAGGCTGTCGAAGATCGACTGGATGAAGTTCTCGACATAATTGGGCTGACTGAAAACAGGCACCCGCTTCCTCAGGCCAGAGGTGCCGGGTTTCTGGTCCTTATAAGGCGTTGTCTCAATCGTCTTGGCTGTCATCTGTCGAATATCCGATCAACGAGGCATAGAGCTGGGCATAGCGGTTGGCGCTGGTTTCCCAGCTCACATCCGACTTCATCCCCCGCCTCTGCATTTTCTTCCATGATTTTACATCGGCATAGAGCGCCAGCATGCGCCGGATCGCGTCGGCCAATGCTGTTTCGCTGGGCGGCGCAAACTGCACCCCCGTCGCCACCTCGGCCTGAATCGCCGCGACGTTGGCATCAATAATCGTGTCGTTGAGCCCACCAACCCGGCTGACCAAAGGCACGCAACCATAACGCAGCGCATAAAGCTGGGTCAGCCCGCACGGTTCGAACCGGGAGGGCACCATCATCACATCGGCGCCGCCTTGCACCAGATGGCTGAGCTCTTCGTTGTAGCCGGTGACCAGCCCGACCTTGCCTGGATGGGCCTTGGCCGCACTGCGAATGGCGTTTTCAAGCTCCGTATCGCCAGAGCCAAGCACCGCCAATTGTGCCCCGGATTCTACGATCAGCTCGATATTGGCGGCGAGCAGATCGATGCCCTTCTGCCAGGTCAGCCGGCTGACCACTGCGAAAAGCGGCCCGTCCAGAGGTTCCAGTCCGAACGCCTCCTGCACGGCGCGCTTATTGACGAGGCGCCCCTGCATGGTGCCGGCCGTATAGGTCTGCGCCAGCGCCGGATCTGTCGCCGGATTCCAGGCATTCATGTCGATGCCGTTGAGCACCCCGTGCACCGTCGTCGAGCGATTGTTTAGAAGACCTTCGAGCCCCATGCCGAATTCCGGGGTGCGGATTTCGGCGGCATAGGTGGGTGATACGGTGGTCACCACGTCGGCGCACTCCACCCCCGCCTTGAGATAGCCCACGCCGCCATAATATTCGACGCCTTCCATGGAGAAGGCATGCGCCGGCAATTTGAGCTGTGCGAAGATTTCGGCCCCGAACGTGCCCTGGAAGGCCATGTTGTGGACGGTCATCACCGTCTTGATGTTGGAGGACGGACCGAATTTGACATAGGCGGGCACGAGTCCGGCCTGCCAGTCATGGGCATGGATGACCTGGGGCCGATAGCCTTCTACCAGACCTAGTCCCAGTTCAGACGCCACCCAGCTCAACGCCGCATAGCGTTTCCAGTTGTCCGGCCAGTCCCATCCCTCCGGCCCCATATAGGGATTGCCCGGCCGCTCATAGAGCGAAGGGGCGTCGAGCACAATCAGATCAAGCCCTTCCACCCGCCCCGCAATCAGCCGCGCGGGCACGCCGAACAGATCGTCGAACCGTGCCACTTCCCGTCCACCGGACATCTTGGCGGTGACGGCCGGATAGCCTGGCACCAGGGTGCGCATGGTCACCCCGGATTCACCAAGGGCACCGGGCAGCGCCCCGGCCACATCGGCCAGGCCGCCGGTCTTGATCAGCGGATAGATTTCGGATGCAACCGAGAGAACTTCGATCATCGATCCGCCAGGTATTTATTGATCATGGCCTGGGTTATCAGCGTCACGCCTTCGTCGGACCGGCGGAACCATTTTGCGTCAAATTCAGGGTCTTCGCCCACCACCAGGCCCTCGGGGATATTGACGCCGCGATCGATAACAACCTTCTTCAGCCGCGCATTACGCCCGACATCGCAATAGGGCAGCACCACCGCTTCCTCGAGCATTGAATAGGAGTGCACCCGGCTGCCAGTGGAAAGCAGCGTACGCTGCAAATGCCCGCCCGAAATGATGCAATCGCCCGAAACCAGCGAGTTGACGGCAGAGCCGCGGCGCCCATCAAAGTCGTGTACGAATTTGGCAGGTGGCGTGATCTCGGCATAGGTCCAGATCGGCCAGTCACGATCATAAAGATCGAGCTGTGGCTTGATGTCGGTCAGGTCGATGGACGCTTTCCAATAGGCGTCGATCGTGCCCACATCGCGCCAATAGCTGACTTCTTCATTGCTCGAGCGCACGCAGGAGCGCGGGAAGCGGTGCGCCCAGGCAGTCCCGTTCTTGACGATATAGGGGATGATGTCCTTGCCGAAGTCGCGATTGGACCCCTCGGTCGCCGCATCGCGCTTGAGCTGCTCCATCAGGAAGCGCGTCTCGAATACATAAATGCCCATTGAGGCCAGCGCCATGTCGGGCTTGTCCGGAATGCCCGGAGGGTCCTTGGGTTTTTCTACGAAATCAACCACCCGATCGCGGCCATCGACATGCATCACGCCGAAGCCTGTAGCTTCCATGCGCGGGACTTCGAGGCACCCGATGGTGACGTCCGCGCCCGTATCCACATGCTGGCGGAGCATGATTTCGTAGTCCATCTTGTAGATGTGGTCGCCCGCCAGGATGACGATATAGCGGGCGCCGGAATCCTCGATGATGTCCATGTTCTGGTACACCGCATCGGCGGTGCCGGCATACCACATGTCCTCGCGCACCCGCTGGCTGGCCGGCAGCACGTCAAAGCTCTCATTGCGCTCGGGCCTGAGGAAGTTCCACCCGCGCGACAAGTGGCGGATCAGGGAATGCGCCTGATATTGCGTGGCCACTGAGATACGGCGAATGCCCGAATTGATGGCATTGGAAAGCGCAAAGTCGATGATGCGCGACTTGCCGCCAAAATACACCGCCGGCTTGGCACGCCGGTCGGTCAGTTCCATCAGACGCGTACCGCGCCCTCCCGCCAGCACATAGGCCATGGCTTCACGCGCCAGCGGCGATGGTACTCGATAGTCAGCCATATTATTTCCCTCCGCTTGAGCCCGGCTTCTGCCGGGTCTTATCTCACCCGAGCCGCCTCAGGCCGGCTCATACTTCAAAAACAGTGTTGCCAATGGCGGCAGGTAGACTTCCGCCTCGGCCGGCCAGTGCTGCCCCTCGACAGCTTTGGCAACGACCGCGCCCTGATTGCCGGTGTTGCCACCGGAATACCAACCGGCATCGGTATTGATCCGCTCCACCCAGCGCCCGGCTTTGGGCAGCGGTACCTTGTAGTGACTGCGTGGCACTGGCGTGAAATTGGAGATCACCAGCACCGGATCGGCATCCGGCGCCTTGCGCAGCCAAGCCAGCACGGAATTGGCCTGATCATTGCCGATCACCCACTCGAAGCCCTCCGGCTCGCAATCGCGGTCATAAAGCGCAGGCAGGCTGCGATAGGCCGCATTGAGGTCGGCCACCAGCCGCCGCATGCCTTCATGGCTTGGCGCGTCGAGCAGATACCAGTCGAGCGCCTGGCTCTCTGACCATTCCTCGCGCTGCGCGAATTCCTGGCCCATGAACAGCAGTTTCTTGCCCGGATGGCCCCACATGAAGGCCAGATAGGCGCGCAGATTGGCGAATTGCTGCCAGTCGTCTCCCGGCATTTTTGAAAGCAGCGCGCCCTTGCCGTGCACCACCTCGTCATGGCTTAGCGGCAATACGAAATTCTCACTGAACGCGTACATCAGCCCGAAGGTCATGTCGTTGTGGTGGAACCGGCGATGGATGGTTTCCCGGCTCATGAACCGCAGGGTGTCGTTCATGAAACCCATGTTCCACTTGAAACCAAAGCCCAGCCCTCCCGCATAGGTGGGGGCGCTGACGCCGGGCCACGAAGTCGACTCCTCGGCGATCATGAAGGCACCCGGGAATTGTCGATAGACCTCCGCATTGACCCGCTGCAGAAAGGCCACTGCCTCCAGGTTCTGGTTACCGCCATGCTGGTTGGGCACCCATTCGCCCGGTTGCCGCGAATAGTCGAGATAGAGCATCGAGGCGACCGCATCGACCCGTAGGCCGTCGATATGGAACTGGTCGAACCAGAACAGTGCATTGTTCGTGAGGTAGGCCGAAACTTCCTTGCGCCCGAAATTGTAAATCGCCGTGTTCCAGTCTGGATGAAAACCTTGGCGCGGATCTTCATGCTCATAGAGCGCGGTGCCGTCGAAATGCGACAGGCCATGCTCGTCCGTCGGGAAATGCGCCGGCACCCAATCCAGGATCACCCCCAGCCCCGCCTCATGAGCCGCATTGACCAGTCGCGCGAACCCGGCCGGATCGCCAAACCGCGCCGTCGGGGCATAAAGCCCGGTTGGCTGATAGCCCCAGCTCGGATCGAAGGGATGCTCGGAGATCGGCATCAGTTCGAGGTGGGTGTACCCCATATCGGCCGCATAGGGCACGAGCTGCTCGGCAAGCTGGTCATAGGACATGAAGCTGCCGTCGGGGCGTCGTCGCCACGAGCCCAGATGCACTTCGTAGATGGACATGGGCGTGCGTCGCCAGTCGCGCGTTGCGCGTTCTTCCATGTATTTTTGGTCAGTCCAGGTGAATGGCGTCGGATCGGGAACCACCGAAGCGGTTCGCGGCCGCATCTCGGCCTGCCGGGCATACGGGTCCGCCTTCAAGGGAAGCACCTGCCCATTCGGCCCGACGATCTCGTACTTGTAGATGGTGCCAGTCCCCAGCACCGGGATGAACACTTCCCAGATGCCCTGGCGATTGCGCATCGGGTGGCGCCGTCCATCCCAATCATTCCAAGGCCCGACAACGGACACGCGCTGCGCATTTGGCGCCCAGACCGCAAAATGGGTGCCGTGAATGCCCTCGAATTCCATTTCGTGGGCGCCCATCTTGTCGAACAGCCGCAAATGGCTGCCTTCGCCGATGTAGTAGTCGTCCATCGGCCCGAGCACCGGACCGAAGGAATAGGGATCATAGACCGTCCAGCTTCCTCCGGCATTTTTAGCCTCATAGCGGATCGGCTGCCGCTCGGTGATGTCCACCTTGGCCTCAAAGAACCCGCCCTTATGGCGTGGGATCATGTGCCTGAGTGGCGTGCCGTCGAGTGTAAAGGCATTCAGCGTGTCCGCGTGGGGCACGAAGGCCCGCAGAACCCAGTGTCCTGCAACCTCGTGCAGACCCAGAAAGGCAAAGGCATTGCTGTGGCGCCCGGCCACAATGGCTTCGATTTCCCGCTCATCGGCCTGCCAGCTTTCCTTGCTCACACTCACTCTCACGCTCCCCCAATGACCTGCCAAATCATCCCGGCCGGCCCAACAAAAACTCTGCGCGCAATGCTGATCTTGCGTCAGGTGCGACCGCGCGCGCTTGCGCTCTAGGACGTGGACACGCCCCAGATATCTTCTGCATATTGCCGGATCGTCCTGTCCGACGAGAAAAAGCCCACGCTCGCAGTGTTGCGGATGGCCATGGCCGTCCACTTCTTCTTGTCGCGCCAGATGGCATCGACCTTGGCCTGCGCCGCGACATAGGCATCGAAGTCCCGCGCCACCATGAACCAGTCATGGTCGTAGAGCCCGCCAATCAGATCACGATAGCGATGCGGATCATCCGGAGAGAACACACCAGTGGAGATGGAATCCAGTGCCTCACGCAGACGTGGCGACCTATCGATTGCCGCACGCGGCACTTCCGAACGGGCCCGCTTGTCATCCACCTCGTCCGTGGTCAGTCCGAAGATGACGATGTTCTTGTCGCCCACCTCCTTGTGCATCTCCACATTGGCCCCATCCATGGTACCGATGGTGATGGCGCCATTGGCCATGAACTTCATGTTGCCGGTGCCTGAGGCTTCCATGCCCGCGGTCGATATCTGTTCCGACAGATCCGCCGCCGGCACGATGACCTCGGCCAGGCTCACATTGTAGTTGGGCAGGAACACCACCTTGAGCAGGCCACGCACCGCCGGATCGTTGTTGATGACCCGCGCCACGTCGTTGATAAGCTTGATGATCAGCTTGGCGTTCCAGTAACTCGGCGCCGCCTTGCCCGCGAAGATCTTGACCCGCGGCACCCATTCCTTTTCCGGATGGGCGCGGATCTCATCATAAAGCGCCACGGCGTGAATGATGTTGAGCAATTGCCGCTTGTATTCGTGGATGCGCTTGATCTGCACATCGAACATGGCATCAGGGGCCACGGTGATGTTCAGCCGATCCTTGATAAGCTTGGCCAGCACTTTCTTGTTCTTGAGCTTAACCTCGGCGAACTGCTTCTGGAAGCTGGGATCCTCGGCATGAGGCAAAAGCTGTTGCAGCTTATCGATATCGTCGAGAAATTCGGGCCCGATCCGGTCCGACACCAATCGCGTCAGCGTCGGGTTGCACTGCATCAGCCAGCGCCGCGGGGTGATGCCATTGGTCTTGTTGTTGATGCGATCGGGATAGAGCCGATGCAGATCGGCAAACACCGTCTGCTTCATCAGTTCGGTATGCAGCGCCGAAACGCCATTGATCGAGTGCGACCCGACAAAGGCCAGTTGGCCCATCCGCACGCGGCGCCCGCCATGCTCGTCAATCAGCGACACATTGGCGATCTGCTGGTCGGAGAACTTCGCCTTGTTGCGCGCTTCGGCCAAAACATCGGCATTGATCTGATAGACGATCTGCATATGGCGCGGCAGCAGGCGTTCGAGCAGGGCCACTGGCCAGCTTTCCAGCGCTTCGGGCAACAGGGTGTGGTTGGTATAGCCGAACGTGCCCTTGGTGATCTGCCAGGCCTTGGCCCATTTGATCCCGTTGTCATCGACCAGAATGCGCATCAGCTCGGCCACGGAGATGGCCGGATGCGTATCGTTGAGCTGAATCGCCACCTTGTCGGCCAGCGACCCCAGATCGCCATATTGCTGCAGATGGCGGCGGACGATGTCCTGCAGTGAGGCCGAGGAGAAGAAGAACTCCTGGCGCAAGCGCAGTTCCTGCCCCGCCGCTGTCGAGTCTGCCGGGTAGAGCACGCGAGTAATGGCTTCGGCCTTGGCGCTTTCTTCGAGCGCCCCGATATGGTCACCGGAATTGAACTTGTCGAGCAGGATCGGGTCGATGGGCTGTGCGCTCCAGAGACGGAGCGTATTCACCCGCGCCCCGCGCCACCCGACAATCGGCGTATCAAAGGCCACGGCCAGCAAATGCTCATTCGGCCGCCATTCCTGACGCACCTCGCCGTCCGGATCCGTGACCGGTTCGACATGGCCGCCAAACCCGACTTCATAGGCGCTCTCGCGGCGCTCGAATTCCCAGGGATTGCCGTGTGCCAGCCAGTCCTCGGGCAGTTCGACCTGCCAGCCTTCGCTCATTTCCTGCCGGAACAGGCCATGCACGTAGCGAATACCATAGCCATAGGCTGGGATTTCCACCGAGGACATGGATTCAAGGAAACAGGCGGCCAGACGCCCCAGGCCACCATTGCCCAGTGCAGCGTCTGGCTCGAGATTGATCAAATCGCCCAGATCGACATCGAGGTTTTTCAGCGCCTCGGCAACCGGCTGCATCAGCCCGACATTGCTCATCGCATCGCGCATTAGCCGCCCGATGAGGAACTCAAGGCTGAGGTAATAGACCCGCTTGTTCGAGGTTCGCCATGTCTCGCGCGAACTCTCCATCCAGCGGTCCATGATCCGGTCGCGCACCACCAGAATAGTGGCGCGCAGCCAGTCATGCGGTCGAGCGACAATCGGATCCTTGCCGACCGAATAGATCAGCTTTTCAAGGATCTCGGCCTGAATCGCCTCAACTGTTATCGCGCGGGGTTCGGGCGTGGGCGCATCGTAAACGATCGGCTTTTGCGGCATCTCGCAATCCAGTGTTCATATCGATGTTCCCCTCAGAATAGGTACAGTGTTGCACTTAATTTATGCAGGGGAAAGCCCCCGATTATTTCATTGGTGACTAGCTGCCCCGCGCATGTTCGGCGGACTGGCTTGCAGCGGCCTCCGCCGCCTCCTCGGCGATGGAAACGCCGCCCTCACGCGCCTGATCCCGGGCATTGCTGATCAGCAATTGGGTCAGGTTGCGCCAATCCTCGCCACCCAGTTGCAGCTCGAAACGCTGCCGGTCGCGGCTGCGCACACCCTCGATGACCTCATCGGCCTCTTCATCGGTTGCACCAAGCATCCGGATCGCGGTGCCACCAAAGGCGATCGCCGACTCAAATGTCTCGCGTAGCTGGTATTCCACCCCTGCTCGCACCAACTCGATGCCATGCGACCGGTCGAAGGCACGTGCCATCACACGTGCCAAGGGAAACTCGTCCCGCAGCAATTCGGCAATCCGCGTAGTCTGTTCGCGCTGATCGGTGCAGATCAAGATCAGGTCTGCCGTCGACGCACCGGCCGCCCGGAGGATGTCGAGCCGCGTCCCGTCGCCATAATAGACCTTGAAGCCGATCTGCGCCGCGGCCCTGATCATGTCCGTATCGTTGTCGATAATAGACACAGTATGTTTGAGGGCCAGCAGCGGCTGGCTGACGATCTGCCCGAAGCGGCCAAAGCCGATGATCAGCACCTTGCCGCTCATTTCGTGGGCCTCTTCCACGCCATCCATGGACTGCTCCACTTTCGGCATCAGATAGCGCATGCCGATGATGGCAAAGGGCGTGATCACCATCGAGATGATCACTGTTGCGGTGAAGATCGCATTGGTGGGCGCATCGATCAGGCCACTGGTGGCGGCGGTGGTGTAGAGCACGAAGGCGAATTCGCCGCCCTGCCCCATCAATACGGCACGCTCCAGTGCTTCACCGTGGTCGGATTTCAGCACCCGCGCAATGACATAAATCGCGACCGCCTTGACCAGCATGTAGGTCACCACGCTGATGGCGATGAGGCCCCAGTTCTCACCGACCACGGACAGGTCGAGCGACATGCCGACGGCCAGGAAGAACAGGCCCAGAAGCAGACCCCTAAAGGGCTCCACATCGGCCTCAAGCTGGTGCTTGAATGCGGAGGTCGACAGCAGCACGCCGGCGAGGAACGCGCCCATTGCCATCGACAACCCGCTGACTTGGAACAGCAAGGCTGCGCCCAGCACCACCAGCAGCGCCGCCGCTGTCATGACCTCGCGCACCTTGGCCTGGGCCAGCAGACCAAAGAAGGGGTTCATGATCCGGCGACCAAGAAAGATCAGCAGCAATATGGCGCCGACGGCGGCACCGAAGGAAATCAGCCGGGCCGTCATGCTGACATCGCCGGTGGAGGGCGCCATCAATGTGACAACGGCCAGCAAAGGAACAATGGCGAGATCCTCGAGCAGCAGCACCGACACCATTTTCTGCCCGCCGGGCGTCGCCAGTTCACCGCGTTCGCCCAGGATCTGCATGACAATGGCGGTCGAGGTCAGCACGAAGCCCATGCCGAAGACAAAAGCTACCGCCGGCGCAAAGCCCAGCAACACGCCGATGCCTGTCAACAGCCCGCCACAGACCGCGACCTGAATGACGCCCAGTCCAAAGATCTGCTGGCGTAGGGACCAGAGCCGGCTCGGCTCCATTTCCAGCCCGATGATGAAGAGAAACAGCACCACGCCCAGTTCGGCCGCGTGCAGGACCGAAGCAGGATCGGAGATCAGGCCGATGCCCGAAGGCCCAAGCAGCAGGCCAGCAGCCAGGTAGCCAAGCACCGAACCGAGACCGATTCGCCGAAATATTGGAACCGCGATGGCTCCTGCTGCCAGCAAGGCAACGACAGGAACAAGGTCGAGACCGTGATGGGCTGCCTCTGCCGCATGGGCCGCTACTTCACCTGCCATGGCCTGTCCCCCCGTTGCCGCTAATTGGCTGGACACTGGTGTGTCAGACCGATGCCGTCAAGCGCTTGGGAGCGGATGGCAGCTTTCTAGCTGGTGGAGGGCTCGACCCCGGTTGGTCCCGTACCTTGGGGCGGCTCTTCCCGCTCTTGCCTGCGGGCCTCGCTATCTTCGTCCCGGCGCTTCTCGGCTATCGCCTGAGCGGCATTGGCCAGCAACTCGTCACGGTCGCTCATCTGGCGCGTACGGCGCACCGGCGTGCGGGGCGCCACGGGCTTGCTGGGCAGGGCATGGGCAATGACCGACTGGGCAATCAGCAGGGTTGGCACCGCCACGAGCCCGCCAACCGGGCCCCAGGCCCAGATCCAGAAGGTAATCGAGAGAAAAATGATGAACGGATTGAGCGTCAACGATCGGCCGATGAAATGCGGCGTGAAGATCTGACCTTCGACGAAATTGATCCCCGCATAGCAGGCGACCGGCAACAGGATCTGCCAGAGCTCGGTCTGCGTCCCCAGGCCCACTGCGATCAACACCGTGACCATGATCGCCTGGCCCACATAAGGGATATAGTTGAGCACTGCAGCCATTGCGCCCCACAAGAGCGGCGAGGGCATCCCGATGACCCACATGGCAATCGACACCGCAGTGCCGACGCACAGATTAATCAGTGTGACCGACAGCAAAAACCGGCTGACCTTGAGTTCGACATCGCGGAACACATGGGCCGTGCGCCAGCGCATGCGCCGGGTGACGCACATGGAAAGCACCGAGGTACGGATATGGTCGCGCGTGGCTACAAAGAAATAGAGGCTCGCCAGGAAAATCGCCACCTGTGCCAACGCCGCCGGGGCCAGCATGGCCACCCCGGTCACCGTGCTGGCATCTTCAACCTGCACCGACATGGCCCCATCGGTGCCGAGAACAGAAGTCAACTGCTCCTGAAACTGGCCTATCGATTCAAGCGGCTCCCTGAGATTGGCCAGTTGCGCCTGCAGCTTCTCCCAGATCAAGGGCGCCCGCGCCACCCATTCGCTCAGCGGCACCGCGAACAGTGTCGCAAACCCTGCGATAACCGTAAGCAGAAGCAACACCACGACGCCAGCGGAAAGCGCTGGCGGCACACTCCAGCTTTCCACCCGGTCAGCCACCGGCCCAAACATCAGGCCGACGACGATTGCCAGCGTAACCGGTGCAAGAAACACTTGCCCCGCCTGCAATACCGTCAGCAGCACAGCAAATCCAATGCCGACAACGGCCAGGCGCGCAGCATTGTTCAGCACGCGCTCGAACTGGCTTTGATCGACATCGGCAGGAAGGCCGGCTGGGGGGTGGCGCATTTGGGTTTCCGCAACTGGGAGGAACTGCAAAAACGCGCCTCGAACAGCTTTCGTTCCGCCGCGACCAGTTGGTGCATCGACCGCGCCCACGGCCTTGGATAAGGTCCCGCCCAAAATCAACTCCTGAGTCTTTTGGAAGCCTTCATGTCCCGCAAGATCATTATCGACACCGACCCCGGCCAGGACGATGCTGTCGCCATCCTCCTCGCCCTGGCTTCGCCCGAAGAGCTCGATGTGCTGGGCATTGTTGCGGTGGCCGGCAATGTCGGACTGGCGCAGAATGCGATCAATGCCCGCAAGGTCGTCGAACTGTCCGGCCGCACCGAAATTCCAGTCTATGCCGGATGTTCGCGCCCGATGCGCCGCCATCTTGTCACCGCCGAACATGTGCACGGCGAAACCGGCCTCAACGGTCCCGACCTGCCCGACCCTACCATTCCGCTGCAGGCCCAGCACGGCGTTGACTACATCATCGAAACCCTGATGAACGCGGCGCCGAAGACCATCACCCTGTGCACGCTGGGGCCCTTGACCAACATCGCCATGGCGCTGGTCAAGCAGCCCGCCATTGCCGAGCGCATCCAGGAAATCGTGATGATGGGCGGGGCCTATTTCGAGGTTGGCAACATCACCCCAGCGGCCGAGTTCAACATCTATGTCGATCCCGAAGCCGCCGATGTGGTGATGCGCTGCGGTGCCCCGATCACCGTCCTGTCGCTCGATGTCACCCACATGATCCAGTCGACCCCGGCGCGCCTCAAGGCCATCAAGGCGCTGGGCAACCAGTCGGGCGAGGCCGTGCATGCCATGCTCACCTTCTCGGAAACTTTCGATCTCGAAAAATACGGGTGGGACGGGGCGCCCCTGCATGATCCGACAGTCATCGCTTATCTGTTGCAGCCCGAGCTGTTTGACGGCCGCCACTGCAATGTGACCATCGAAACGGCAAGCGAGCTGACCATGGGCATGACCGTGGCCGATTTCTGGCACGTCACCGGCCGCAGCTACAACGCCAACTGGATCCGCAGCGGCGACGCGGACGGCTTCTATGCCCTGCTGACTGAGCGCCTCGCCCGCCTGCCCTGACTTCACGCGAGCGTGATGTGGAGGCTGAAACTGCCCTCACAGACACCACGTAGCTCCCTGTGATCGGACCGGCGAACAAGAAATCGACGGTCGACACAACAGGGAGAAAAGTCATGTCATTTGCCAAGGCGTCTATCGCCGCTGCCGTTTTTGCCTTTGCCTCGAGCGTTGCTATTGCTCAGGACAATCCCATGGTCGGCGGCGCCGCCATGTTTGCCGACAAGAACATTGTCGAAAACGCCGTCAACTCGGCCGACCACACCACGCTTGTCGCTGCCGTCACGGCCGCCGGCTTAGTGGAAACCCTGCAGAGCCCAGGCCCTTTCACCGTGTTTGCGCCAACTAATGATGCCTTTGGCAAACTGCCCGATGGCACTGTGGACACTTTGCTGATGGAGGAAAACAAGGACCAGCTGGTCAAGGTCCTGACCGCCCATGTCGTGGCGGGCAAGCTCAGTGCAGCAGATCTCGTTAGCCGCGCCCGCGCCAATGGCGGCCGCTACAATATGCAGACCGTCAGCGGTGACGCCCTCACCGCCGAAGTGCGCGGCTCGCATGTCTATATCTATGACGAAGCCGGTGGCGCGGCCCTGGTGACCATTGCCGATGTCAATCAATCCAATGGCGTGATCCACGTCGTGGACGACGTCTTGCTGCCGCGATAATCCTTCCTCCCGGCGCGAGAACGGGCCCTGCGCCTAGTCCGCAGGGCCCGTTTCCGCCGGCGCCTCTACCCAGCGCAATCCTGCGCGTAACGCCGATCGCCTCCAGAAACGCCCGGTCGTGGCTGATCACCAGCAATGCCCCGTCATAGGCCCGCAGCCCAGCCTCAACGACCTCGATGGCATCAATGTCCAGATGGTTGGTGGGTTCATCAAGCGCCAGCAGCATCGGCGGGGTCTTCCCACCCAGGACGCAGGCGAGGCCGGCTCGCAGCACCTCGCCGCCGCTCAAGCTGCCGACGCTTTGCAACGCTGCGTCGTTGCGAAACTTGAACGCCGCCAGAACGGCCCGACAGTCATTGGTCGAACTGTCTGGATTGAGTCTTCGGAAATTGTCCAAGATTGACGCGTCCCGGCGCAGCAGACCCACCTGCTGGTCGAGGACCGACAAAGGACCGCCGATCTCGACAACGCCACCGAGCGGCGTCAGAGCCCCGGTCAGCAAGTTGAGCAGCGTGGTCTTGCCCACTCCGTTCGGTCCGGTCACCGCAACCCGTTCCGGGCCGATAATTTCCAGCGACTTATCCACGATGACGGGGCGCTCCGGATCATGGCCGCCAGTCAGGGCGCTGGCCCGCAGGACGATCTTGCCTGCGGGCAGGCCGCTCGGGGCCAGCTTGACTGCGAAGGGCGTCAACACCTCTACCTTTGCGCGAGCCGCGGCGGCCTGGAGGTGCGCGGCATCCGCTTGTTTGGTCGCAAGCCGGTCCAGACCACCCGCTGTCGCCTCGGCCCGGCGCTTCATGGCACCGAGCAGGATTTTGGGGGCATCGCCCTTGGCCGCCTTACGCCGTCCGCCCGCATCTCGTCGGTCCTGGCGCTCTCGTGCCAACTGTGCTGCCCGGGCAGCATCCCGTACCTGTCGCTCAGCCTGGCTCAACTCGCGTTGCACGGCGGATAACTCCAGTGCCTTGCGCTCGCGGTAAAAGCTCCAATTGCCCCCATAGCTCGTGGCTCCAACATTGGTCAGTTCGACAATGGCATCCATACGCTCGAGCAGGTTCCGATCATGGCTGACAACGATCGCCGCGCCGCGCCAATTTTCCAGCATTTCCGCGACCGTCCCGCGGCCTTCCGCATCCAGATTGTTGGTCGGTTCGTCCAGGAGGATCAGCTCCGGCGCATCGAAGACCAGCGCGGCAAGCGCGGCCCTCGTCCGCTGCCCGCCGGACAGCGTCGACAAGAGGGTCTGCGGGCTGGCTTCGAGCTCCAGTGCACTCAGCGCCTCGCCGAGTCGGGCCTCGAGCGTCCAGTCGGCCCCTGCCAGCTCTTCGGCATCCGCTTCGCCCGCCATCGCGCGCTCAAGTAAAGCGAGGCCGCTCCGCATGCCGAATAGGTCAGCAACCGTTTCGTCCGCCGCCGGTTGCACCAACTGGCGCAGCACACCAATTCGACCGGCAACAGTAACCGCTCCTGAGCTGGCCGTAAGCTCGCCTGCGATCAGACGCAGCAACGTGGTCTTGCCCACGCCATTGCGGCCAACAAGCCCGGTCCGTCCGGGGCCGAATGTCAGGTCGAGATTGGAGAAGAGGGTTTGGCCGTCAGGGCCGGTATAGGTTAGTTGCGCAAGCGTCACGGAAGGCATGGTTTGTCAAATCCTCAGGGGCAAGGCAAATCGGCGTTGCTGTGAGGATGCGATCCATTGGGAACCGTCCGGTCGGGTTGCGATGGCTCCTAATTAATCGAGCAAGCGCCTGCGTCAACCTCCCGCTGGCCAAATGGCCGGCGCGGGGCTAGTGTCCGCCACCACATATCGCCGGGTGCCCGCCATGGACCTCTTTACCCTTTCCGCCTTCACCATCGCCTATGCAATCGCCGTGCTCGTGCCCGGCCCAGGCGTTGCCGCCGTAGTGGCCCGCGCTCTTGGTGGCGGCTTCAAGGGTGCTTTCCCCATGGTGCTGGGCATTCTGGCCGGTGATCTGGTCTATTTCTTCTTCGCCGTTTTTGGCCTGGCCGCCATCGCCACCTGGTTTGGGCCGGTTTTCGCCATCGTGCGCTGGGCCGGCGCCGCCTACCTGCTCTATATCGCCTATAAATTCTGGACCGCGCGCCCCGGCTCGGAACAGATGAAGCCAAAGAATGAAGGCCGCTGGAAGACTTTCCTGGCCGGATTTTCGCTGACCATGGGCAATCCCAAGACCATCGTCTTCTATCTGGCGATCCTGCCGACAGTCGTGCCGCTGGGCGAGATGACGCCGCTGGCCTTCGTTGAGTTGACCGCAATTGTGGTCGTTGTGCTGCTGTTGATTGGATGCGGCTATGCCTGGCTGGCCTCCGCTGCACGCGACATGTTCCGCAGCGAAAAAGCCCTTGGCCGCCTCAACAAAGCGGCTGGCGCCATGATGGCGGGCGCCGCCGGTCTCGTGGTGACCCAGCACTGACGCCTTTACCAGTCGCTAAGCATTTAACGCCCGATTAACCATAATCGGCGAAGCTTCGTGCATGGCCTACGGCAGCACCAAGATCAATCGATTCAACATGCATCAGCTCTCCCCCTATGAGCGGATCCAGTATCAGCGCGAGCGCCGGGCTGCCGCCGCCGAGATCGCACAGAAAAATGCGAGCATGGCGAACAGCTTCGCCTCGATACAGAGCAATAGCGCAGTGGAAACCGGCAATCTGTTTTCCAAGATTGCCATGCAGCGCATCTCCAAGACCGCCTGATTCCGCATCAGATTTCCTTGCAAACCTGTTTGGACAAGCGAACTACCGCCCAGCGTTCATAAAACAGAACGCACAAATTTACGTGCCGTAAAGCGCCGACATTCAGTCTTGCGCCATGAGCTATTCAGGCAGAATTACCCGCTTCAACATGCACCAGCTCTCTTCCTACGAGCGGCTGCAGTATCAGCGCGACCGCAGGGCGGAGGCTTTGGCCATGGCGCAGAAGCAGGCCGCGCTCGCCAACAGCCTTGCTGCAATCCAGAAGAACCAGGCTGTGGCGATTGGCAATCTTGTTTCCAAGGTTGCCATGCAGCGTATTTCCAAACGCGTCTAGCCTTGGGTGGGCGCAATGCGCCGCAGCAATGCAGACAGCTCCGCAGGCGGCTTCTGTTCAATACGCCGATAGGTGCGCCCGTCCCGCGTCCGCGCGACATAACCCATTTCCACCAGCGCACGCCGCAACAGGGCGTGGTCGCCGAAACTGGCCAGTCCATTGAGCAGTTCAGTGTTCTCCCGGTCGGCATATTCCCGCCTCGGCACCATCCTGGCCCAAAGTGCCCAAAGACATAATGGCTGCAGGCTGTTCCGCGACGGCCAGCGCATCAGCACGCCCTGACCATCGAAATGCCGGGACACTTTCTCCACCAGCGCCAGGTCGAGAGCTTCGACCGGTGGCCGCTCGGCACTGGCCGCCTTGAAGTGCTGGTAATTGCGGAACCCCGCAGCGCGCGCCAGCATGGTCAGAATTTCGACATGGCTGGGCGTGTCATCGACGGCCGCAAGCTGCGTCCGCAGCGTTTTGGCAAAAGCCGATAGATCGGGAATGGTCAGGGGTTGAATCTGTCTCGACATGGCGCATCCTCAGTGTGCCCAGAGCTGCCTGAAGGGCAGTGTCGGTGGTCGCCGGCTTGCGACGGGCACGAGGAAAGTGCGTGTCGAAAATTATGATCGGGCAGGTTTAGCTTCCCTTGTCGGGACGGCGACGCCTCGGTGAACTGCAGACCGGCCCTAACCGGATACGCCGCTCCTCTGCCAAAATCAAGCGCCCGGCTCTGGGCCAGGCGCGTGTCGTCTTACATTGGCGCTTGCGCGTGTTCGGCATCATCCGGCGCCATGGGCAGGAAGCGGCGGGCAAACCAGCTGAACTGGTCGATATAGGTCAGAAACACCGGCACCACGAGCAGCGTCGGGGTGGTCGAACTGATCGGCTCGCCAATCAACGCGTGGGCCATCGGGGCTTTCCCGCCGCTGCCGCCACGCAGGTTGGGGGCCAGCGGCCGCATGCCGAAAATCACCGACAACAGCGGGGCCGAACCGACCGCGTCCATGGCCTCGGCGATCTGCTCGACGTCGCCACCAAATGAGGTGCGGTAGCCCGTGGGCAGGCAGCGTCAACGCCGCCATGGCCGCCCGCAATTGCGGCGTGGCGGTACCCAGTTCCACCCCTTCGAGATGGGCCTGTCGTCTTCGGCGACCGATTGCCACCGATCATCACGATCGAGGCGGCGGCTTAACGCTCACGGTCGATGAAGCGGGCGGGCACCGATGACGAAGCGATTGCAGCGCGGTTTCCCACCACACTCACGCTGGGTCGAAGCTCGCAAAGGAAGTTATGGGTACCAGACCCTTGGCGAAGCGACGCGCGTTCTGCACGTAGCCCAATGCAGAACGCTCGAGGGAGGCGATTGCATCTGCATCCAGTGTCCGAAGCACCTTTCCAGGGCTGCCAACAACCAGTGCCCCATCCGGGATTTCCTTGCCTTCCGTGATCAATGCCCCGGCGCCGATCAGACAGTCACGGCCAATTCTGGCGCCATTAAGTACGGTCGCCCCCATTCCGATCAGGGTATTGTCGCCGATCGTGCAGCCATGCAGCATGGCCTTGTGGCCGATGGTGCAACCTTTCCCGATGGTCAGCGGGTGTCCCATATCAGTGTGCAGCACTGTGTTTTCCTGCACATTGCTACCCACCCCAATCGTAATCTCTTCATTGTCTCCACGCGCGACCACGCCAAACCACACGCTGGCGTCGGCATGCATCACGATCTTGCCCACGAGCACCGCTGTTGGCGCTATCCAGGCCGCTTGCGGGTCGATTTTCGGTGCATGGCCATCAAGGGCATAAAGGGGCATCTCGGTCTCCTCCCAAACGAAACTCCAACCGGACTCTTCGGCATTGGCCGGGGCGCTTCACCACGGTTCGGGCTGCGTTGAGCGCATGTATCGCCGCCATCCTATGCCACAGCATAATGCCGGGCAGGATAAGCGCCACCATGATGGTCAATTTGCCGTTGAACAAGCCCACTGCGGCCGGGGTTCCGGCCGTATCCGCTGAACGGCGTCAGCCTGTTCGCCACCGCCGGACGGGCGATGGACAGTCAACGCGCCCAGTCCTTCTTTTTCGAAGTCTTGCCGATACCGGGATTAAAGCTGTTGGTCGGATCGAGCGCGCGGTAGAAATCGCGCAATGCCGGCTTGGCATGATAGAGATGGCCGACATTGTGCTCGGCCGGATACTCGGCGCCGCGCTGGTCCAGCAGATGGAGCAACTGCTCCTCTATAGCCTCCAGATCCCCGCCCTTTTGCACAAGATACTCCTGGTGCATGACGTGGCAGAAGAAGTGCCCGCAATACATCTTGCGTACGAACTGGCTGTCGAGCGCTGCTGGAAGGGTTTCAAACCAGTCCGTGGTGTTGCGTGGCAGGGCAATGTCGAGCGCCACGATATCTTCGACATGATCCGGATGCACATCGCGGAACCTTACCACGGAGCCGCCGACAGCAAAGCGGTTGAGGAATGCGTCCTGCCCCTCTGCTGGTCTACATTCAAGATAGTTTCCATTGGCCGTCGGAAACCGGGAGGAGAGATATCGGCGTGCTTCGTCGACTCCCCCACCGCCCATCTTGAGCAGCAGATGATGCTCATAGCGGTCCCGGTAGTCATTCAGTCGTTGCGGCAGATGCTCCGGCAACCAGCGCATGACCGCCTGTAGCAAGCGATCCGTAAGATGGCCGCCAAGGCCGATGCTCTCAGTCAGCCCGTCCAGCCAGCTCTTGGCCCCAAAAGCAGCCGGTACATGGTCCGTGCCGAAATATTTGACGAACAGAAACAGGTCCTTGCCGTAATCCTGCGACAACTCATACGCGCCGCGATGCATGTATTCGCCGGCAATCGGCAGATGCTCGAAATCGGTGAGAATATCGCGCCGGATGGTCGCCAGTTCCGAAGGATCATTGCTGCCAATATAGAAGACCGTCACATCCTTGTCGGCCTCGAAGGTATCGAGCCTGAGGGCGAATACGGCGATCTTGCCTGCCGAGCCCGAGGCTTCATAATGCCGTCGCGGATCTGCATTGAAGCGTGCGGGCGTTGACGCATCAACGTCCCGGACATGTTCGTGATAGCCACGGTCCGACGCCCATTGATTGTCGCTGCCCAGCACATCGGCTGGGCCATAATCTGCCTTGTCCAGCCGCTGCAAGATCTCCTCGGCATCGCCGCCAAGTTCGATCCCCAAATGATTGACCAAATGCAGCTTTCCCGCGCTGTCGACCTGCGCAAACAGGGCAAGTTGCGTATAGGCCGGGCCACGCCGGATCAGCGAGCCGCCCGAATTATTGCAGACGCCGCCTGTCACAGAAGCGCCGATGCAGGATGAGCCGATGACCGAATGAGGCTCCCGACCGATATCCCGCAAGCGCTTTTCCAGCTTGTCCAGTGTCGCGCCGGGCAGGCAAAGGACCTGCCGGCCCTCGTCCAGGAGATCAAAGCGGTCCATGCGCATGGTGTTGATGATGACAATGGGGCGATCATAGCCCTCGCCATCCGGCGTTGAGCCCCCTGTGAGGCCCGTATTGGCCGCTTGCACGATGACGATGACGTCATGGGCCACGCAAGCCTGGATGACCCGCCATTGCTCGATCAGGGAGCCGGGACGCACGGCTGCGAGCACGCTGCCCTCTCCGAAGCGATAGCCCTTACGGAAACGCCGCGTCTGCCGGTCTCCCACCAGAACATGACGGCGTCCGACGATGCTTTGAAATGTCTCGATCAGCGCGTGCACGTCATCTCCCGGCAGTAAGAGCAGGCGCCCGAAGGCGCCTGCATATCCGCTTTACCAGGGGCGTTCTTCCAATTCGACCGTCTTGTCGAAGGGCATGCCCAGCTTCTCGTAGAAAGCGCGACGCATGCGGCGGTCCTTGTCCTGAACCATCCAGGCCCGCTTGGCGATTTCTTCGCCGTCTTCCTGCGGGATCACCACGATCCCATCGTCATCGGCGATCACACCGTCGCCCGGTCGCACATAGACTCCGCCGCAGGTGATCGGCTTGCCCATCGAGGAGAGCTCGAGCCGGCCTGCCATGTGGCGCATCGAGCGGACCGAGCAGAACACCGGGTCCTTCTGCATGATGCACTCACCGGAGTCGCGGCAAGCGCCGTCGATAATGAAACCAACCGATCCCTTGACCCGCGCATCAAGCAAATTGTTCGAGCCCAGCAGGCCGCAGCGGGACTGTTTGGTGTCCACGACGTGCACTTCATCAGGAGCACCGAAGCTGTGGCCAGCCGGCCACAGGGCGTCAGGGTGCGTGCTACGGTCCGGATTGCGCTTGTACTGGCGATCATCGAACTCTTCGTAGCTCATCGCCGGGATGGTGCGGTTGATGATGTTGAATTCCGCTGTGGTCGCGATGCCGGCGAAAAAGATGCCGGGGAACAACGGGCGCAGCCGCGGATCCATCTCATAGGTGTTCATATAGCCCATGGAATCCAGGGCGTCGGTCACATCTGAGGTACGTACCTTGCGCAGGATCTCGAGTGTGCTGCTATTGATAGCCATGTTACTTTCCTTCTGGTGATTGCAGGTTTGACGGCGCCCGAACGTGCGGGCGCTGATGAGCTCAGTTGAGGATCGACAGGCCTGTCTCGCCGTCGAAGAAATGCATGCGGGTGGTGTCGAACCAGACATTCACCGTGTCCCCCAGGCGCACCTGGCTTTTCGCATTGAAGCGAGCAATGCAGCGCGCTTTGCCGGCCTTGGACTTGATCTCATCCAGGCTGTCCGAGCTGCGCACTTCGGCCGGCTTTGCGTCGATGCCGATATGGACGATCACATCCGAACCAAGTGCTTCGACCAGATCGACTTCAGCAGCGATGCAATCGGACGGATCGGCATTGGCAATCGAGGATGCCTCGGCAAGATCCTCGGGACGAATGCCCACGATCAGCTTGCGTCCGGCATATTGAGACAGACTGGAGAACTGCTGGACAAGCGTTGCCGGAAGCTTCAACCGATTGTCGCCCAGCCGGAGGAAAAGCGTATCGCTCTCGTTTTCGAGCTCGGCCCAATACATGTTCATGGTGGGCGAACCAATAAAGGCGGCGACAAAGGTATTGCGCGGCTTGTTGTAGATATTGGACGGGGTGTCGACCTGTTGCAGCACGCCATCCTTGAGCAGGGCCACCCGGTGTCCCATGGTCATGGCTTCCACCTGATCATGGGTCACATAAACGGTGGTGACACCCAGCCGGTGCTGGATCGACGCAATTTCGGCGCGCATCTGCACGCGGAGCTTGGCATCCAGATTGGACAGTGGTTCGTCCATCAGGAAGACCGAGGGCTTGCGAACGATCGCACGGCCCATGGCAACACGCTGGCGCTGACCGCCGGATAGCTGGCCGGGACGCCGCTTGAGATAGGCTTCGAGTTCGAGCACGCGGGCAGCTTCCTGCACCCGCTTGTCGACCTCCTCCTTGGGCATCTTGGCGATCTGAAGCGGGAAAGCGATATTGTCGTAAACGCTCATATGCGGATAGAGCGCATAGGACTGGAACACCATGGCGATGTCGCGATCCTTGGGATGCGTGTCGTTGACGAACTCATCTCCGATCCAGACGGCCCCGTCGGTGATCTCCTCAAGTCCAGCGATCATGCGCAAAGCCGTCGACTTGCCGCAACCCGAGGGACCGACCAGGACGAGGAATTCCCCATCCTCGATCTCAAGGGAGACATCGTTGACGGCGCGAAGCTGTCCACCGGCATAGGTTTTGGTCAAATTCTGTAGAGTTACACTGGCCATGGGTCTGCTCCGGGCGGATCACTTGAAACCTTGCGTGGCGATGCCCTTGGTGAGCAGCCGCTGCGAGGCGAGGAAAAAGCCGAGCACTGGGCCAATGGAGACAAGCACCATGGCGAACAGTCCACCAAAGGAGGAGGAACCGCCGCTCGGATCGAGGAAAAGCCGCAGAGCTACCGGAACCGTCATCCGGTCGGTGTCGGTGAGGTAGATCAACTGGCTGAAGAAGTCGTTATACGTGTTGATGAAGGTGAATACGGCCGTGGTGGCCAGAGCCGGCATGGACAGCGGCAGAATAATCCGCCAGTAGCGCTGCCAATAGGACGCACCGTCAACGATCGCTGCCTGCTCAAGTTCATGTGGCAATGAGCGCATGAACTGGACCATCAGGAAGATGAAGAAGGCATCGTGCGCCAGGAATTTCGGCACCACCAGGGGCAGGATGGTGTTCACCCAGCCGATGTTGAGAAAGAAGATATATTGCGGAATCAACTGCACATGGATCGGCAGCATCATGGTGCCGAGCATGATGGCAAAGAGCCACCACTTGCCGCGGAATTCGAGCCGCGCAAAGGCATAGGCCGCCATCGAGCAGGCCAGTAGGTTGCCGATGATCGCCAGGGCACAGATAATGAACGAGTTCACATAGAACTGTGTAAATGTGAGATTCCCGTAGAGCTGCCAGCCGCGAACGAAGTTCTCGAGCGTCCAGTTGGTGGGGATGAACCCCATGTCGCCGAAGATCTCGGTCTCGGGGCGCAGCGCACTCAGCACCATCCAGATAACCGGGTAGAGCATGACACCGAGGGTGGTGATCAGCAGGGCATGCAGGCCCAATCCCTTAAGCCGGCGAATATTTTCGCGCTTGCGCCGCTCGGCGCGCAGCAGCTCGGGATCGTATGTCTTAACGGTCGCCATAGAACACCCAATAGCGTGAGGACCAGAACATCAGCGCCGTTGCGAGGCCGATAGCGATCAGCAGGATCCAGGCCATCGCCGAGGCGTAACCCATCTGCAGTTGCTGGAACGCCTGCTGGTAGAGATAGAGAGAATACAGGAGCGTCGAATCCACCGGCCCGCCCCGCCCATTGGAAACCACGAAGGCCTGGGTGAAGGACTGGAACGAATTGATCAGCAGCAGCACTGTGTTGAAGAAGATGACCGGCGTGATCAGCGGCAGGGTGATCCGGCGGAAACGCTGCCAGGCATTGGCCCCATCGATCGAGGCGGCCTCATAGTAGGATTCCGGGATCTGCCGCAGGGCGGCCAGGAAGATCACCATGGACGCACCAAACGTCCAGACGTTCAGCGCAATGACCGAAGGCAAGGCAAAGGTCGGATTATTAATCCAGCCACGGCCAGCCACACCGAACAGGGCCAGGATGTCATTGACGACGCCGCGCTCGCCGAACACTTCCTTCCAGAGCAGACCGATACCGACGCTGGCACCGATAAGCGAAGGCACATAAAACAGCGAGCGGTAGATCGCCAGCCCCCGCAGACCGCGATTGAGGGCAACTGCAACGGTCAACGAGAACAGCAGCACCAGCGGCACCGAGAAACCCACATATTTCAAAGTCACCCAGATCGAGGTGACGAACCGCCGATCCGATGTGAACAGCCGTACATAATTGTCGAACCCGACAAACGAGGGCAGGCCGATCACCGCATAATTGGTGAAGCTGAGATAGAGCGAAGCCAGCATAGGCAGGGCCGTAATCAGGATGATGCCGGCAAACCAGGGCAAGAGGAACAGATAGGCCGCCCTGTTATCGGCCTTCTTGAGGGCAGACCCGGTTCTATTGCGAGGGATTTCCCGCACGGACCTCGCCGTTTCCGACGCGGTCAGTACCGGATCATTGGCGGCATCAATCGAGCTCAATTCAGTCTCCCTTTTCGCCTGCCTGACGCAGACCATGCTGGGTCGAAATCAGCTTCGGCCATTCGCCGAAGTGGGCGCGCGGGCACTCACCGGCCCGCGCGCCAGCGCTAGATCAGCGGGCAGCCTGAGACAGCTGCTGCTGCAGATCGGCGATCAGCTGATCAGCGCCCTGTTCGGGCGTCAGTTGACCAAAGGCCACCGCGTCGTAGGCGCGATTGAGCGTATCGGTCAGAGCCTGATATCCACCGGCCGGCCAGAACACCGGGTTGGCGGTATCGATAAGCTCTTGATACAGCTCGATATGCTCAACCTGGGTCGGCTGCGTATCAGGATCCTCGGCCTGTGCGGTCGCCAGGGCCGGAATGGACACCACGCCATTATCCGACTCATAGATCCCGGCCGCTTCTTCGTTCTGAGTCCAGAAGTTGATCCACTCGGCGGCCACGGGGACTCGCGCCTCATCGCAGCTGGCGCCGATCGCGATACCATTGGCACCGATGTCCATGCCGACCGTTCCATCAGGGCCAACCGGATAGGGTGTGATCCCGATCGTGGTACCGGGGCTCACAGTATCCACGGTAGTCTGCACCGAACCAAGCTGGTTAGGCGGACGGTTGGTCATGAAGCCGCGGTTGTTGGCAATGTTGGATTCTTCGATCAGCGCGCTATTATCGCTGATCATGACCTCGGGAGGCTCGGTGACCCCAGCAGTGCGCAGGGCTTCCCAATATTCGAACCACTGGACGGCGACATCCTTGGTGAAGCCGACATTCGAGCCGTCGAACACCTCTTCGCCATGCGACTGCACCCAGGTCACGAACGCATCCTGCTCGCGGCCCATATTGTGCACCGAGGCCGCGCCTTCGGGCAGATGCGGAAGGATGGCGGTTAGGTATTCAGCGAACTCGTCCCACGTGTAGGGGTAGTCGAGCGGTGCAACCCCGGCATCAGCTGCAGTCTGCGCCATCTGCTCATTATACATCAGGGCGAAGTAGAATACGCCATGCGGGATCATGTAGAGATTGCCATCTGCACCACGTGCTGAGTTCAGCACGGGCTCAGGAATACCCGACACGTCCAGGGTTCCGTTCTCGACCAGCTCGTCGAGTGGCATCAGGATGTCGGGACGCGCATAGGTTGCCAACCAGCGCGTCTGCATGGTGATGGCACAGGGCTGGTTGTTCCCGGTCGACTGGATCGTCAGGCGCTCCCAGTAAGGCGACCAGTCAGCGTTCTCGCGAACGATCGAAACGTTCGGGTGCTGACCTTCGAAAAGCTGGATGATCCGGTCAGTCTTGTCGTTACGGACCTGACCGCCCCACCAGCTGAACCGTATCTCGCCCTGCAGGTCACTATCCTGCGCGGCCGCGCCGTTTGGCAAAACGGCCATGGACAGAGCCAGGATCGAGGTAGCGAGCAGTGATCCAGCCACCCTCTTCTTAAGACGGAATTCTTGCATGGTTTCCTCCCTTTGCACATTCCCTCGCCTGCGCGTCTGACAACCAGCCTGCAGGCAATTTCTGTTCTGGCGCGACACGCCGCTCACCCCTCCGCGAGCACCCGGCGCCTCGTTGCCGGACTATTCTTGTATGCAAGAAACGCGACTGTCAACGATAATGAGTCACTAATTTGTCGCTTCTCCTGACTGACGCAGATTCCCCCCGAACACCCTGCATGCCTTGCCGCGCAAGGCAGATGTCCGAGAAAATTCAAACCAAATTGCCCCGCAGGGACGCACGCACAGGTAGACAAGGCACACTCGGCGACCGCGCGCGGCGAAAGACTATTGTATGCAACTATCCAGACAGTCCGTCAGGTCGCTTCATGAACCAATCCCATCGGGACACCGTCAGGCTTTCGAACACGCCCTGGGTCCAATACGGGTCAGCAAAGGCAAATTTTTCGGCGGCCTCTTGAGACTCGGCACGCATCACGATCATGCTGCCGATCGGTTCTCCATCCGCATCAAGATAGGGACCGGCAAGAATGAGATCTTCGTCCAGTCCGGCATAATAGGCACGGTGCTGCAGGCGATGTTCCAGCCTGCCTGCCATGCCATCCGCCTTGTCGCGGCCACTGACGATGAACAGCACTGCACCCTCCCCGACTAGCCAGTGGTCTTTTGGTATAGGCGCGACACCGAAGCGCCGTCCTCCATTTCGTTGCCGGCCTCCGCGTAGCGACGATATTGCCGCACGGCGACATCGAGCAGAGGTAAATCAAGCCCCAGATCATGCACGAAATGTTCCACCGATTTCAGGTCCTTGTTCACCTGGCGCACATAGCTGCGTGGTGGGTCGAAGTCTTCGGCACTCATCTGCGTATAGATGCGCTGCAGGATCGCGCTGTCCGCGAGTCCGCCCTTGAGGCAGACAGGCAGAAGATCCGGGTCAATCCCGGCGGCGCGGCAGCTCGCAAGAATCTCGGCCATAAGGATGTAATTGGCGCCCACGATCGCCTGATTCAGGATTTTGGTCTTCTGACCCGCGCCCAGCGGCCCCATCAACGTGACATTCTGTGCAATGGCGCGCAGCAGGGGCTCCACACCTCCAAACGCTGAGGGGTCGCCACCCGCCATGACTGTGAGTTCCCCTTGACGGGCTGGTGCCGGACCACCAGACATGGGCGCATCGACCCATTGCGCGCCCAGCTCTTCTTCAAGACGACCTGCCAACTTCACCGTCGCCTCCGGCGAAGTGGTCGAAAGGTCGACCAGCATGCGTGCACCGCGACCAGCCGCGGCAAAGCCACTAGAGCCGAAACAGACGCTTTCTATGGCTGCGTCACTCAGGACGCAGACGAACACGACATCAGAATTTTTCCAGACGTCGGCCGGGTTCGACGCCCATTTCGCGCCGCTTTCCTTGACTGTGTCATAACGCTCCGGCTCCAGGTTCCAGACAGTGAGCTCATAGCCCTGCTCTCGCAGCCGTTGCGCAATTGGCGCGCCCATAATGCCCAGACCCACAAGGCCAAGACGGGTCGAGGTGTCGAAGGCAAGTCCGGTCACGGCGCAACTCCTTCCTTAGTCTGAATACGATAGATGCGGGCGGCATTGTCATGGAACAGAGCCTGCTGGTCCCGTTCGGGCAGGTCACTCACGCAAGCCATGAACCCGTTGAATATGGTGCCGAAATCGGCCACCAGGCTGTCGACCGGAAAATTGGACGCGAACATGCAACGCGCCACACCGAAGATCTCGATAGTGTCGCGGACGACAGGGCCGTTCGCCTCGACGGTCCAGGGGAGATCCTTCTGGCCCAGCCCCGAAATCTTGATTGCGATATTGGGACACTCGGCGGCCCGCTTCAGGGCACCGCGCCAGGCATCGAGGCCCTCCGCACTGCGGTCGGACGGCAGGCCGGTGTGATTGATGATGATCTGGGTGTCCGGGAAGGCCGCCGCCAGATCCGCGGCCTCGGCCAAATGCCACCAAGGCGTTTGCAGATCGAAGCTGAGGCCGTTTGGTTTCAGCATTGCAAAACCGCGCCGGAAGGCCTGGTCGCCCATGCTGCCGGGCGCACCTTCTTCAACATCCTCGGGGCGTGCTGCCGCCTTTGGCTTGTGCCGGATGCCACGGACAAATCCGGTTTGGCCATGCGCCTCGAGCACGGACGCAGCGTCATCCCGGTCCAGCCAGGCCTGCGCCACCATGACGCTCGGCAGCCCTTCCTTCTTGCGAAGCGCCTCGACCCAGGCGACCTCACCCAGCGGGTCAGCCGGATTCCATTCGGTTTCGATGAAGACGCTTCCAGCCAGCTCGAACGCTGCGGCATCGCGCCGATAGTCGCCAGGCAGATAATTGCGCTTGAGCGCATCGTAATTGCCGTAGCGAAATTTCACCGGCTTGTCGGCGAGCCAAGGCAGATAATTGGCGTCCAGATCCCAGAAATGCTGGTGTGCATCAATAACCCGCACAGTCCCCTCCCCTTGCGGGAGCCGGGTTATCCGGCTCCCGACATCGATTTGGCTAGGCCTGAAGCTCAGCGTAGTAGCGATCGATAGCGTCGGTATCGACACTCTCGTCATGGGTTCGCCCAAGAGCGTCGTAGCGCTTGCGCCGGGCGTTCATGTCGGCGATCAGCACCGCCTTGGCATGCAGGGCGACCTGCTTGGCGATCTCGATCGGCACAACAATCAAGCCATCGTCGTCGCAGCCCACAATGTCGCCAGGGCGCACCTGCGCACCCCCGATACCAATCGTGGTGTTGAGTTCGACAACCTCGATCCGCCCGGGGATGATGGTCCGGCCGCGCTCCCGACAAACCATCGGCGTCTTCTGCATGGTGACTTCGCCGGTATCACGGCAATGACCATTGGTGACGATGCCCACTGCACCAGCAGCCTGCAGGGCAAGGACATTTTCAGACCCGAAGAAACCAACCTCGCCCGTGCTGCCCACGTCGGTGACAACGACGCTGCCGTCCTTCACCAGATCATTGAGACCGCGGCCATTGTGCCCGTGCTTGTTGAACCAGATACCGTGCGCGCCGACGATTTCCTCGGTCGTTTCAAGCGGCCACATCGGCTTGTTGGCCGGGACGCAGCGCTGCGTGACCGCAGGCCCCCAGAACTTCATGCCGAGCCAAAGCGGACGAATGTCCTGGGACACCAGACCAATATTGAAATAGCCAAGACCATCCATGGCGTCCGCGACATCCACGACGCGCAAGGGCTCGAAAAATTTGCGGATATGATAGGGATCCACGGCTTTGCCGTCGGCATCCTTGGGCTCGTAAGACATGACGAATCCTTGCTGGCGCTCAATTGGCGCCACCCTTTGAATGAAGTGATTTGGATGGGCTCCCCCCGATCCACACGCCATTCTTGTATGCAAGGTTTCGGTGAGTCAACGCTTTTCGGCGCATATTTTTGGCAATCAGGAATTCACCCAGGCATCATGCCGGGAAATTGGCCGGATGACGCACCGCAACTCTAGCCGTCATTTTCCAGGCGAGACTGCAGGAATGGCAGGCTGTTCAGGAAGTGCTCCCTGGTCAATTGCGCGAGCAATTTACCGTCACGGGACGCCAGCGCCGTGAACATCTTGGTGTGCTCGAACAGCGCTCCGGTCCAGCGACCGGTATCCAAATTGGCCAAGGCGCGCGCTCGCTCCACCCTCGGGACAAGCGACTGCCACACCGTGTAGAGCACTGGATTTGCGGCAATTTCTACCGTTCTTTGGTGGATTTTCTGATTGATCTGCATATAGGGCGCCCGCTCCTTGCGGGCGTGAAAATCGATCATCTCCGCCAGCAAACGGCCAATCTCGCCAATCTCGGCTTCAGTGATTTTCTGGCAGGCCAGCTCTGCTGCAATGCCTTCAATGGCGCCAAAGACAACGAACAGATGCTCGAGATCCGGCGCGTGCAATTCGGACACCACAACACTGCGGTTGGGCAAAAGGTCCACCAGCCCTTCAGCCGCCAGCGTCCGCAGCGCCTCGCGGACCGGCGTGCGCGACACGCCAAGTTGTTCACATAGCTGCATTTCTCGCAGCCGCTCACCCGGCGGCAGCTCGCCGGACAGGATCATGCTCCGCAGTTTGCCGGCGGCTTCTGCATGCAACTGTCCCTTTTTCCGCCCTGACGTGTCACCGGATTCGTCCGCCCAAGGGCCGTTTTCTGCAGTTTTGTCCATGCTTGCTCGTATGCAGCTTTCACAAAAAAAGCAAGATCACGGATTTCCACCCTTGATTTTCGACCAACACCAGTCTTGTATACAAGAATAGACAACAGGAAGGGGCTCGGCGCCGCCTTTCTGCACTTGGGAGGAGCCGATGTCCGAACGCGCTGACAATTCCAGCCAAACTGGAGCGCCCGATAACCTGCCGCCATTGACTGGCTTGCGCGTGCTCGATCTCAGCCAGGTCATGGCCGGCCCGTTCTGTTGCATGTTGCTGGGTGACATGGGCGCAGATGTCATCAAGGTGGAACCGCCCGGGACCGGCGACCAGACCAGAAAATCGATGGGTTTTCGCATGAAGGGCGAGGACAGTCCGGGCTTTCTGGCGCTCAATCGCAACAAGCGCAGCATCACGCTTGATCTCAAGACACCGGAGGGCCAGCGCACTTTGCACAAGCTGGTCGAAACCGCGGACATTCTGGTCGAGAACAGCCGGCCGGGGGTCAGCAAGAAGCTCGGTGCCGACTTCGAGACCCTGTCGCGGATCAACCCGCGGTTGATTTATGCCAGCATTTCGGGCTTCGGCCAGACCGGGCCGTGGTCTCAGCGCCCCGGTTTCGATCTGATTGCCCAGGCCATGGGCGGTGTTATCAGCGGCACCGGCATTCCAGGGGCAGAACCGGTCAAATCGGGCATTCCTGTGGGCGACCTCGGCGCCGGCATGTTCGCTTGCTATGGCATCCTTTCGGCCGTGATTGGACGCGAGCGCACCGGCAAGGGCCAGTATATCGACACCTCGTTGCTCGACGCTGCTCTTGCGCTGTCGGTTTGGGAGAGCACCGAATATTGGGCGACAGGCAAGTCGCCGGGACCGCTGGGTACGGCCAATCGCATGAGTGCGCCTTATCAGGCCTTTGCCGGATCGGATGGCTACTTCGTGGTCGGCGCGGCCAATCAGAAGCTCTGGCTGATTTTCTGCGATGCAATTGGCCGTCCCGAACTCAAGGACGACCCGCGTTACGCCAACAATATAGACCGCGTTCAGCGGCGCAGCGAGCTGGCAGACGAGCTGCGTCCGACTTTCCTCACCCGCACTGCCGAGGAATGGGTCGATCTGTTTCTGGGCGCCGGCGTTCCTGCCGGCCCAATCAATGACTACAGCGTTGCGCTCGACAATGAACATGTCCATCACCGCAAGGCGGTGATCGAAATCGAGCATCCGGTAGAGGGCAGTTTCAAGGCATTGGGGTTTCCGGCAAAGCTGTCGCACACCCCCGCTGCCGTCCGACGCCCGCCCCCTCTGCTTGGCCAGCACAATGACGAGATACTGGCTGAACTGGATCTGATCGACCAGCAGAACCGCAAAGCGGTCCCGGTATGACAGAACCCGTTGACCAGGGGCGCGTGCGTCTTGATCGGGATGGCGCCGTAGCACGGATAACTTTTGACCGGCCCAAGGCGCACAATGCCTTTACCTGGGCCATGTATGAAGAACTCGACTCTATTCTCGCTGCCTTAAGCCAGGACAGCGAACTGCGGGTCGTGACATTGCGGGGCGCCGGTGGAAAGGCCTTTGTCGCCGGATCCGATATTTCCCAATTCAGGGAATTTAGCGGCGGCGATGACGGCATTGCCTATGAAGCCAAGATGAACCGCTATTTCCAGCGCATCCTGGCGGTACCGGTACCCACGGTGGCCATCGTGGATGGCTGGGCGGTTGGTGGCGGGCTCAATATTGCAGCCTGCTGCGATATCCGCATTGCCAGCACCCGAGCCAGGTTCGGCAGCCCGATCGCGCGCACCATCGGCAATTGCGTATCCATGCAAACCTATGCCCGTGTCGTCGGTGGCTTTGGCGAGGCGCGTGCCAAGCGAATGCTGCTGCTGGCCGAATTCATCGCGGCGGAGGAAGCCATGACGGCAGGATTTCTTGCCCGTCTGGTAGAGCCTGACGAAATCGACCAGGCAGCGCAGGAGGTGGTCGAGCGTCTGCTGGAAAATGCCCCCATCACCTTGCGCGTCAGCAAGGCAGCCATAGGCCGCGTCCTGGCCCGCGATATCGACCCGGCGGACGACCTCATCGGCCTCACCTATGGCAGTGAGGACTTCCGGCGCGGCGTCGAGGCCTTCGTCAACAAAACCAAGCCTGAATGGCAGGGCCGCTGAAGCGGCGGGAGGATTACTGTGAGCACGTCCAATGACCGCATCAAGGTTTGGACCAGGATCGATCTGACCTTCAGGGCCAGCACCAAATTCAACAACCCCTATGCCGATGCGCTGGTCTGGGTGGACCTTGAGGGACCAGATTTCTCCAGACGCGTATACGGGTTCTGGAACGGCGGAGACGAGTGGGTCGTCCGCGTGCTTGCCAACGCCCCGGGCGAGTGGCACTGGACCAGTGGCAGCAGCCCCAAGGATGCCGGACTATCAGGGCAATCCGGCAGGTTTGTCGCCGAGAGCTGGACGGCCGCGGAACTGGATGCCAATCCAAACCGTCGCGGTATGATCGGGGCGAGCGCGAATGGTCGTGGGCTGCAATATGCCGACGGCACCCCATTCTTCCTTCTGGGCGACACATGGTGGTCTCTTCCCAGCTTCCGCTTTCCGCTCGCAGATAAAGCTACGGCTACCGGCACGCTCGGTCCCCAATCCACGCTCAACGACTATGTGGCCGTGCGCAAGGCTCAGGGATTCAATTGCGTCGGCCTGATTGCTGCCCAGCCCGCCTGGGCCAATGACGGCAAGCCGAACAGCCTGCAAATGGACGATGGCACCTGGGTGCGGGCCGCCTGGAAACAGCCGGGCACACAGTCCGCCAAGGACATGCACAATGAAGGCGGTCGCCCATTCGAATTCCCCGGCAAGGTGCCGGGCTTCGAGGACGTATTTCCGGACATGGACCGCATCAATCCGGACTACTTCAAGACCCTGGATCGCAAGATCGACTATCTCAATGAGCAGGGCATGGTGCCATTCATCGAGATCTCGCGGCGCGACAGCGGCCAGTGCTGGCAGAAATTCCATGACTGGCCAGAATCCTATGCCCGATATGTGCAGTACATGATCGCCCGCTATGGGGCCCATATCACGCTTCTGAGCCCCATCCACTACGACTATTATGAACAGACGATCCCGGCAGAAGACTACAATGTGCCGATCAACCTGGCGATCGAGCGCTATGGCAAGCCGCCATTCGGCACCATGCTGACGGCCAATCCCAATCCTTCGACGCTGGTCAATTTCGGTACGGACAGTTGGATCGACCTGCACCAATCGGGCAACGTGCGCGAGCACTATACCTATTGGTACCTGACCGAGATGTTCGAGGCCGAACGCAAGCCGGCAATCAATGGCGAACCCTATTATGCTGGCCTGCACCAGCTTGGGGAGCCCTATCCATTGCGGGTGCCACCCGACAGTGAAGATGATCGCATCTATGTCCGCTCAGGCCTCTATGGCAGCTTCCTCTCGGGCGGGCTGGCCGGCTTCATCTACGGGGCCGAGGGCATCTGGCAATCCGACGTCGAACCCGAATCCCTGCACAAGATGTGGGACAGCTTCGGTTGGGAGTCGGGCAATCAGGTTCAGCATCTCAAGACATTCGCGACTGTCGAGGGCCAGCGCTATCTCGAGCTGACCCCCTGCACCGAAATGGTGGTCCCCAACAAGACCGGGCCAGGATACGCCTATAAGGGATGGAGCTATTGTGCGGCCACGCCGGACCGGTCCTTGATCATGCTCTATTTCGAGGCCGACGCGCCGATGGAGGCACGGCTGCGTGGCGTTAGGCCGGGTGACCGGTTCCTGCCGCGCTTCTTTGATCCGCGCAACGGCAACTGGCACGATCCGGGCGAAGCCATTTCGGTGCCACGCAATGGTGTGCTGCCCTTGCCTCCCCGTCCTGATGCGATGGATTGGGGCCTGATGCTGCAGCGTCTCTAAGCAAGCACTTTCCTCCCAGGGAATGAAGGCGTCGGGCCTGAAAGGCCCGGCGCCTTCGCTTTGGTCGGCGGGCAGCAGCCCAACGAAAAGGGGCGCCTTGCAGCGCCCCTCGGACCATATCCTCTGATCCCCGCTATTTCTTCCGCAGCCGCTTCATGAAGTCCTCACGGTTCTTCTTGTAGGGATGCGGCGGCATGTCGGGGAACATGGACTGGGTGGACTCATCGGGCGCAATGCCAAGCGCTTCAAACAGCATGCCCCGGTCGTAGCGATCGTTCTCGGACTCCTGCTTGGCGTAATAGAGCACATCATCAATGACGTCCTGCGGCACCACGATGGCGCCATCGCCGTCCGCCACCACAAGATCGCCCGGACGGACCGTCGCGCCACCGATCTCCACCGTGGAATTGGGCTCCCCGAATTCGACGCGCCCCTGATACATGGGCTGCACCACCCAGCGGTGCCAGCATGGCATGGCCTTCTGGTAGAGCTGTTCATCTGTATCGCGGGCCCCGCCATTGGTGAGGACACCCTTCACCCCGTTCGCGGCCCAGACCATGGAGTCCATCGAGCCAATGGCCGGTGTCTTCTGGCCCATGGTGTCGATGACCAGAAAATCGCCTTCCCCCACCTGATCCTTGAAGTCTCCCATGTTCCAGAGCTGGCGATACCAATATTCATAAGCCCACTTGGTGTAGTCCTCTGGCGACAGCTCCGGTACCCGCTGCTGGGTCGGAATGTGCCGGTAGGTCTGGGCAAAGCCCGCTGCCTTGGTGCGGTAGAGCGGCCGGATTTCCGGGTCGACTGTACCGACGTGATGCAGCCCGACCCAATCCATGCCATCGCGGATATCGGTCACCCTGAGCTTGGCGACCGTATCGAGGATTTCCTTGCGTTTTTTGGCGTCCATTAATGCCTCCCTTGTTTACAATTTTCATTCGCCGCGCTGGCGATCCATCTCAGCCAGCTTCTGCACGCGGCGGCGGAAATGCGGTTCGGTGCTGAACTCTGCGGCGAGGAATGCTCGGGTGACGTCGGCTGCGATCTGGGGCCCGATGATCCAGCCGCCAATGCAGAGCACATTGACATTGTCATGTTCGACACATTGCCGGGCGACATAGGTATCATTGGCAACCGCGGCCCGAATGCCCGCAATCTTGTTGGCTGCAATGCAGGCACCGGCGCCCGTGCCACAGACCAGAACCACACGCTCCACCTTGCCGCTCTGGATCAGGCCGATGGCCGAACGGGTGACATCGGGAAAGTCCACCGGCTCTTCCGAAGTCGCGCCCATCTCGATCACCTCATCGCAATGCTGGGCCAGGACGTCCCGGATGAACGGCTTCATCGGGAAGCCCGCATGGTCACAGGCCAGGCCGATTGCGGCCCGACGCGGTATCTCAAATCCCCTCGCTGAAAGCGTCTCCGTCACGGTCGTCCTCCTCGTTTCCAATGAGTTCATACCGTGGTATTACCACGTTGACAAGGACTGGAGATCATCCCGCGCTTGACAGGACCGGGCCAAGCCAGCCAATTCGCGCGGCACAACGGGGGAAAGACGGGGATGGGAGCAGGACTGACGCGAGAGCCCGCCGACGAGGCCACCGGGTACGACCAGGTGTTCGCCTTTGTGCGCGAACAATTGCTCTCGGGACAGATGAAGGCCGGAGACCGTCTGCTGCCTGAGCGAGAACTGGCCACGCGGCTCGGCGTCAGCCGGCCGGTGATCCGTGAAGTGCTGCGGGCGCTGGCCGCTATCGGCGTAATCGAGATTCGCCATGGCTATGGCAGCGTCGTCCGGCGCCCCGATTTCGCCGAGCTGGGCGACCTGTTCACCATGATGCTCGCCCAGCAGGGCGAGGTGGTCGAGGATGTGATGGAGGCGCGCATTGCCATCGAGCGGCAGGCCATCAGACTGGCCTGCGCGCGCGCGACGTCAACAGATCTGGCCGCACTCGGCGAGGCGCTGCGGCGGGTTGAAGAAACCGTGAAAGACCCGCAGGTCGGTGGCGATGCCGATTTTGCCTTTCACGCCGCTTTAATCGCGGCGGCACACTCCCCGACCCTCGCGAGCCTTCACGCCGCAATAGCCGTCTTGCTCAAGCGCTCGCATCTGGAGCGACGCGAACGCATCACCAGCCTGGACGGCATCGAGACCTATCTGGTCGAACACCATCGCGAACTGCTGGCGGCCGTGGCGGCCAGAGACGCTGACAGCGCCGATCGGCTGCTGATGCAGCACTTTGCAATCGGCACCGAATATCAGCGGCGCGCCGCCGCCGGGCGTGACCGGAGCTCGCCTACCAGCTGACCGCGATATATTTGGTCTCGCAGAATTCGAGGATGCCGTGGTGAGCGCCCTCACGACCCAGCCCGCTCTGCTTGGTGCCACCAAAGGGCGCCGCCGGGTCGGATGCCAGGCCGCGATTGAGCCCGACCATCCCTGAATCCACCTTCTCGGATACGCGCAGGCCACGCGCCAGATCCTGGGTGAACACATAGGCGATCAGGCCATATTCGGTATTATTGGCAAGGGCGATGGCCTCGTCTTCGGTCTTGAAGAGCGCAATGGGGGCCACTGGGCCAAAAATTTCCTCGCGCATCAGTTTTGCCTGCGCCGGCACAGATGTGAGCACGGTAGGCGAGAGGAAATATCCCTTTCCGCCCCCCACCTCGCCCCCGGCCAGGACCTTGGCGCCACCCTCGACGGCTTCGCCGATCCAGCCACCGATGCGCGACACGGCCTCCTGGTTGATCAGCGGCCCGCACTGGGTTGCTGCATCATAACCTGGTCCGACCTTGAGAGCCTTCATCCGCTCGGCGAGACCGGCTGAAAAGGCTTCGGCGATGCCTTCCTGTACATAGAAGCGATTGGCCGCCGTACAGGCTTCGCCGCCATTGCGCATCTTGGCCACCATAGCGCCATCCAGCGCCGCCTCGAGGTCCGCGTCATCGAACACGATGAAGGGCGCATTGCCGCCCAATTCCATTGAACAGGAAATGACCGTATCGGCGGCTTCCCGCAACAGCCGGCGTCCGACTTCAGTCGAGCCGGTAAAGGACAGTTTCCGCACGCGCGGATCATGCAGCATGGCGCTGACCGTGGCACCCGCCTTGGAGGTGGTGATGACATTGATTACCCCATCGGGCACACCCGCCTCGCGATAGATTTCCGCCAGTGCATAAGCCGTCAGCGGGGTTTCCGTAGCCGGCTTCAGCACGCAGGTGCAGCCGGCGGCCAGGGCCGGCGCGATCTTGCGCGTCGCCATGGCGGCCGGGAAGTTCCAGGGCGTGACGAGCACAGCGACCCCGATGGGTTGGTGCTGCACCAGAATGCGATTGGCGCCGCTCGGCGCAATGGACAGATCACCATTGAGCCGGACTGCTTCCTCGGAAAACCAGCGGAAGAACTCTGCCGCATAGACCACTTCGCCCTGCGCATCGCCGAGCGCCTTGCCATTCTCGAGCGAAATGAGCTCCGCCAGCATCTGCTTGCGCTCAATCATCAGTTCAAAGCAGCGCCGCAGGATTTCACTGCGTTTGCGCGGAGCCGTGGCCGCCCAGCCGGAAAGTGCATCATGAGCGGCCGCGACGGCATCCATCGCGTCATCCACGCTGGCATCTGCCACCCGCCCGATGACGCTGCTGGTCGAGGGATCAATCACATCGATATCGCTGCCGCCCCTGCCCGGCCGCCATTGCCCTCCAATGAACAACTGGCCGGGAATGCTGGCCGGATCAAAACTCAGGTGCCCGGAGATTTGCGGATCCATGCTCATATCAGTTCGCCTCAGGTTCGAAATTATCGTTGCGCAGAGATGCGCGGTCGCCGCGATAGGCGGCTTGCACTAGCCGTTTCATGGACTGGGCGTCCAATGGCCGTGGATTGTTCTTGACCAGCCGCGTCGCCGCCAGCGCCTGCTCGGCAGTCCAGTCCAACTTGTTTTCGGCAAGGCCAAGCGAGCGGATATCGGGGGGAATACCGATACCGGCAAACAGCTCCGCCACGCCATCCACTGCTGCCGCGGCCCGTTGGGACTGGTTCAGTCCATCGACAGGCAACCCCAAAGCGGCAGCGATTTCCGCCATTTCGGATCGCGCCAGGGGCAGGTTGAATTCCATGACATAGGGCATCATCGCCGCCACGCCCAGGCCATGGGCGGTGTGGGTCAATGCGCCAACGGGATATTGCACGGCATGGGCGGCGGCCGTTCCAGCCGTGCCAAATGCCAGGCCCGCAAGCGTCGCCCCGCGCATCATGGCTGCACGCGCCGCATGGTCCCCTCCGTCACCGACAGCCTTGGCGAGACTGCCACCGATCAGTCTGATGGCTTCCAGGGCATAGAAATCGCTCAGGGCGTTCTTCCCTAGAAAGACATGGTCATGGACAGTCGATCCTTCGGGTTCGCGCCGCGCCGTGGTGAAGGCCTCGATGGCGTGCGTCAGCGCATCGGCTCCGGAGACGGCGGTCAACCCGGGAGGGCAGCCATAGGTCAGTTCCGGATCGCAAATGGCGGTATGCGGAATGAGATGCGGGCTGGCGATGCCGACTTTGACCGCGCGGTTCTTGTCGGACACCACGGCCACCGGGGTGACTTCAGAGCCGGTACCCGCCGTGGTGGGTATTGCGATCAACGGCAGCACCGGGCCGGGCACTTTGAACTCGCCGTAATAGTCCGGAATATCACCGCCATGGGCGAGAAGCAGGGCGATTATCTTGGCCGCGTCCAGGCAACTGCCACCGCCAATGCCAACGACAAGATCGACCGAAGAAGCCCTACCCTGACCCACGCCGGCGGCAATGCATTCGGCGGGCAGTTCCGCTTCGACCCCGGCGAATATGGAAACCGAGACCCCGGCCGCTTCTACCGCCCGGACCAGTTCGACAAAGCTCGCCTCCCCCGCCATGCGCTCATCGGTAACCAGCAGCGCGCGTTTGCCCAAAGCCTTGGCAAATTGCGGCAGGGCCAGGCGCTGTCCGGCACCGAACACCAAGTTTCGCGGTCCCCTGACCACGCCGAAGCCAGTTTCCATCATGTCGCTCAAGCTCCTTTGTGCCCGGCCTCATCGGCCAGTTGCTGCAGATCCCGCCAGAGCCCATCTGCCAGCGGCACACCATCGCGCAGGCGTTCGGCCCGGCAGGCCCGCCCGCGCTCGCCGGGAATCAGGACCTTCTCTACACCATCGACGGGCTCGGTCTGCCGCAGCAGGTCGAGATAATCTTCCAGGGCGGCGGATGGGCCATCGATAACGATAAACAGGTCGCCCTTGTTGCTGATCGCATCAGAGTCCAGGGTGCCGCGCACCTCCCGCCCAAGGGCCGCGCCCGCCAGGCTCGATGTCAGAAGGCCAAAGGCCAGGCCGAGCGCGTAGCCCTTGGCCCCGCCAAAGGGCGCGAGCGACCCGGACTTTGCCGCAACGGCATCGGTGGTCGGGTTCCCCTCCGCGTCCAGTGCCCACCCCTGCTTCAATGGCTCGCCGCGATTGGCATAGTCATGCACCTCGCCCATTGAGACAATACTGGTGGCCGTGTCCATCACGAAGGGGGCCGCGTTTGTCGGGACCCCAATGGCGATCGGATTGGTCCCCAGCATGGCTCTTCGCCCGCCCCAGGGGTGAACCAGGGCTTCGCTGGTAGAGAAGGCCAGCACCGTTTGCCCAGCCGCAGCGACACGCTCGGCGTAGTATCCGAGCATGCCGATATGATTGGAGTTGCGAATGGCCGCAACTGCTATGCCCGTCTGCCTGGCTTTTGCGCAGACCGCCTGCAACGCGGCATCGGCAACCACCGGCCCCAGCCCCATCTGCCCATCGACTTCAAGGAAACCCTCCCGGCGCCAGACGTGATGCCCAGTTGCAGCGGGATTGGCGCATCCATTGGCGATACGCTCCACGATTCGGCGGAGCCGGAGCAGGCCGTGGGAAGGTACGCCGCGCAACTCAGCCTCGATCAGCAGGTCCGCCTGCAAATTCGCCAGCGGCTCCGGCACGCCGGCATGCATCAGGATGCTTGTCGCAATCCGGCGCAGGTCATTGACATCAATTAGAGGCACGCCAAATCCTATAGGATATCTGATTGTCGCGGTGCCATATTGGTGGTATTGCTCTGGAACTGTCAAGACGAGGACGGCAATGCGTTCATTAACCGACATCCGGCGACCCCCGGCATTGACCGAAGAGGTTCATGCCAGGCTGTTCGAGCAATTGATGACCCACAGCATTGCGCCGGGTTCCAAGCTTTCGGTCGATGCCTTGTCCCGCTCGCTCAACGTCTCTCAGACCCCCATTCGTGAGGCGCTGGCGCGCCTTGAAGCCCAGGGGCTGGTCGTCAAGGTTCATCTGGTCGGCTATCGCGTCGCTGATCGCATCGAGCCGGACCGTCTTGAGCAGATCTACGAGTTTCGCCTGCTCACCGAACCGCACATGGCGGCGCGCGCCGCAGAAAGAATGAGCGCGCTGGAGCGCACCCACCTGCTCGCGCAATGCAGGCGCATGGAGTCCGATCACGACGTCCACACGCCTCAAGACTATGCCCGTTTCTCGCGCCTCGACGAAGCCTTCCACCACGCCATCGCCGTGGCCAGCGGCAATACTGTCATAAAAGACGCGCTGTCCGCCCTGCATCTCCATGTGCATCTGTTTCGCATGTCGCAGCCACCGACAGCGGTGTCCGACGCCATCGAGGAACACAGCCGCATTGCCCAGGCGATCGCCGCTGCAGATCCGCAGGCAGCAGAGACGGCCATGCGCAATCATATTCTTTGTTCGCGAAACCGTTTTGCATGACGCCCGGACCAGCCGGACCATGGCCGGTGTGTTGAATGTCACCGAGATCTGACCCGCTAGGGGCATCAGTTTTCACTGAGAATTGTCCCTTGTTTTGATCGTCCCCTGGCTGTTGGTCGGAGGATCCAGGAGTGATCGACAGGGCGTTATTGAGCGTAATCCGGCGCTGGCATTTGCGTGAGCGGATTCCGATCCGGGAGATTGAGCGCGCACGGGATTGTCGCGCAACACCATCCGCTAGTATCTGCGGTCCGACGTTGGCGGAGCGACGGTCGTTGGCGAAACCATGGGGAGTTCCTCTCGTTGAAGGTAACTCCATGGTCCGACTGCGACCTCAGTCGCTCAAAGGCCTAAACGATGACGCTCAACCTTCCGCGCCTACCCCTCTCGCGGAGCGGGTTCGTGCATGGGGCGCATGCCCGTCAGGTGGGATCCAGCCCCACTCTGCCTTGCCGATCTGCTCGTGGAATAACCAAGTAAAGGCCGGCATCTGAACTACCGTTTGTATGGCCCCTCGCCTCTGTGGCCGTTTTGCCTGTGCGCTGCGCCACCAAACCGACATTAAAGGCTACGGACCGGTGACGTCATGTCGTTGACGTAGCTCCGGTTTTACAGCGCGAGAGTAGTCGCTGCGACCGGTATCAGACGGCCACGCGGTTACCATTCTCCTCGAACAAATGAACTTTATTTGCTGGAAAACCGACCTTCAGAGTCTGGCCGACACGGCACTCGGTGTCACCGTCAAGAGCTACGATAACGGCTTGTCCGTTGGTTAGAGACAGGCTGACAAGCGTTTCATTGCCCAGGTGTTCAACCAGTATCACAGTGCCTTTGAGCGGCCCGTCACCCGATAGGTAGAGATCGTGTGGCCGAACACCCATGGTCAGCTTCTTACCGACCAGACGTTCCGCTGCCCCAGTCAAGGGAAGCGAAAATTCCTGCAATGCCGGGCCCGAAATGCGCAAGCCGGCGTCGTCGCCGCTCTCAACCATCAGGTCGAAGAAATTCATCTTGGGGGAGCCAATGAATCCCGCAACGAACTTGTTCACGGGGCAATGATAGAGCTCGAGCGGCGAGCCGACTTGCTGCACAATGCCGGCATTGAGCACGACAATCTTATCAGCCAGCGTCATGGCCTCGACTTGATCATGGGTTACATAGACCATGGTCGCGCCAAGGTCATTGTGCAGCTTGGCAAGTTCCATCCGCATGTCCACGCGCAGCGCAGCATCAAGATTGGAGAGCGGTTCGTCGAACAGGAAGACGCCGGGCTTGCGCACGATGGCACGGCCAATGGCGACGCGCTGACGTTGACCGCCAGAGAGTTGGCTGGGGCGGCGTTCGAGCAAGTGCTCCATCTGCAGGATGCGGGCCGCTTCAGCGACCTTGGCATCCTTTTCGACCTTGGGCGCATTGGCGATGGTGAGGCCAAAGGCTAGGTTTTCACGCACCGTCATATGCGGAAAGATGGCATAGGACTGGAACACCATGGCAATGCTGCGATCCTTGGGTGGCAGGTCGTTGACCACCCTGTCGCCAATGCTCAGTGTGCCGCCGGAAATGTCCTCAAGGCCGGCGATCATGCGCAATAAGGTCGACTTGCCGCAGCCCGAAGGCCCAACAAAGACGCAGAACTCACCATCCGCGATGTCGATATCGACGCCTTTGATGATGTCGGCGGCACCGTAGTTCTTGCGGACATTCTTGAGAGAAACGCTGGCCATTTTAGTGTCCTTGCGAGGGTTTAGGGTCAGACCTTGGCGCCCGGGGGCAGCTTGTCGAGTTCGGTGTGCAAAAGGCCATCCGCATCGATGCGGACCGGGATCGGGTCGGAGACCTGGCCGATGAACGAGCCATCTGGCGCGTCATGGAGAAAGCCCATGAAGACCAGGCCATGGTCGGTCTGGACGATCTTGCCGGCATAGCGGCTGCCCTGCGCGCCGTCGAAGAATGGGCCGGGCGCCACTTCCCAGGGGCCAAATGGGTCGTCAGCCATCAGATAATGCGTTCCGCGAACCGGTTTTTCCGGGTTCAAGCGCTTATAGGCCTCCGACCAGTGTGTGCCGTCGGTGCAGAACAGCATGTACCATTTGCCGTTTACCTCGAAGACTTGCGGCACTTCCATCTGTCCGAACATGCCGCCAGCATAGACGGGAGGCTGCAAGGTCCAGGTGTAAAGGTCGGGCGAGGTGGCAAAGCCGATTGTGCCGCCGGCATTGGGTTCTGCAACGCCCGGACGGCGGGCGACGAAATACATGATCCAGCCCTCGCCCTTTGGGTTCTTCATCACCCAGGGGTCGCGGAAGGCGCGGTCGTGCCAGTGGCCGGGCGAATATTCTTCATAGTCGGGACCGGACAGATCGACGGCCAGCCCATTGCCGACACGGCTCCAGTTGTGGCCGTCGGCGGAAGTTGCATGGCCAAGGCGCTGCTTCATGCCCTCTTCGGCGTGCTCCGTGCCGGTATAGAACAGGTGCCAGTGCCCGGTGTCGTCGCGCAGCGTCGAGCCGGTCCAGGTTGTCCAGTCATCCCAGGCGGGCGCGTCCGCCGGCGCGAAAGTGGTGCCCAGATGCGTCCAGTTGATCAGGTCCTTTGAGACCGCGTGCCCCTGGGAGACATGACGGTGGCGCATGTCCGGATGGGCCAACGTGTTGTCGGCCTGCAGAAAATAGGCGTGATAGTCATCGCCGTCGCGATAAATCCAGAAGTCCCAAATCCATTTGTCTCTAAGGGCAATAACCACTTGTCGTGTCTTTCAAAGAAGGTGCCGCATCAGCCCTTGACGCCAGTGGAGGCGATCGAGGCGATGAAGGCGCGCTGAAGGAAGAGGTAGAAAGCGAGCACCGGGACGGTGATCAGCGAGAGATAGGCCATGATCTCGCCCCAGGCGCGGTTGAGCTGGAAGAAATATTGCAGGCCGACCATGACCGGCCGGTAGCGCTCTTCCTGAACCACCATGAGCGGCCATAGATACTGATTGTACATGACCAGGAATTTGAGGATGGCAGCGGTGGCGAGAACAGGCCCCGCCAGGGGAATGACGACGCGGCGATAAACCTGCCACCAGCTGGCACCCTCGACACGCGCCGCCTCGATCAGTTCGCCCGGCAGATCCTTGAAGTACTGAACGAACAGGAAAATCGTCAGCCCGTCCGCCACGAAGGGAATGATCTGCACCTGGTAGGAATTGAGCCAACCATAGGTCAGGCCGTCAAAGCCCAGCCAGGGCAGCTTAGAGGCAATCAGCAGCAGGGGAATGGCGATGGTCTCGAAGGGCACGATCAGGGTCGCCAGGATCAGCGTCAGAACCAGATCCCGCCCGCGCCAGTCGACGAAGACAAAGGCGAAGGCCGCCGCCGAGCAGATGAACAGGGTCAGGACCACCGTGACCCCGGTGACGATGACGGAATTGAAGATGAAGAGGCCCACCGGTGCGCGGCGGAAGGCGTCGAAATAATTGTCCAGCGAGATGTCCCCCACCGGCAAAAAGGCGCGCAGGCTGCGGGTGTCGCTGAGCAGCTGTGCGTCGGGCTTGAGGCTCGACATCAGCATGAACACCAGCGGGAACACGAAGATCAGGGCGATCAACCCCAGCACGGTATAACGTACCACAAGGCGCAGCCCGTGATTGTCTGCGGAAAGCTGAGCCATCACTTCTTCTCCCTGGTGAGCCAGCGCTGCAGCAGCGAAATGGCGAGAACGAAAACGAAGAGGATCACCGAAATGGTCGAGCCGCCGGAGATGTCCTGCTTGCCATAGCCACGCTCGACAGCTTGGAACACGATGGTCTGGGTGGAATCGAGCGGCCCGCCGCTGGTCATCACGTCGATCTGTGCGAAGAGGGCAAAGGCCTGCATGGTGATGACGATCAGCACCAGCACTGCGGTATTTCGCAGACCCGGCCAGGTCACATAGCGGAAGGTCTGCCACTTGCTGGCGCCTTCTATTGCTGCCGCTTCGTAGAGCGATGGACTGATGGTCTGCAGGCCCGAGAGCCAGATCACCATGTGAAAACCCACGGCCTGCCAGATCGACATGGCGATGATCGCGCCAAGCGCCGTGCTGGGATTGCCCAGCCAGTCAATACGGGGGAAGGCACCGAAAGTCAGGGCGCTGAGCAGATTGTTCAATAAGCCGCTCTGCCCGTCATAGATGAAGCGCCAAAGGAGCGAGACGACCACGATCGAAACCACGACCGGCATGAAATAGATGGCGCGGAAGACATTTATGCCGCGCAGCTTCTGGTTGATCAAAAGCGCCAGGACCAGTGCCAGCCCGCCCTGCACCGGTGCCACCACGAGCACGAAGATGATGGTGTTTACGACAGCCTTGGCGAATACCACGTCTCGCGCCAGCACATATGTGCGGCTCTCGCCGAGCGAGAAACTGAACCACTCGCGCATACCGTCGAGCTGAGGATAGTCGGGATTGTTGCGCGTATAGCCGCGAAGCGCCGGGTAGCTTACCGCCCCGTCCTCGGCGCGTACAACGTCGCCGGCTTCGTTCCGCTCCGGCTCCAGCGTTAGAAGCCCCACACCCAGAAGCTGGCTGTAATTGCTCAGGCCCACAAATTGCGTGGGATTTGGCGAAATCAGGCGCTGATTGGTGAAGCTTAGGCCGATGGCGAACAGGAAGGGCAGTACGATGAACAGCCCCATCAGCACAGCGGCCGGTCCGGCCATCAGCCAGCCGGTAGAATTTGAGCGTGTGAACTTTGAGGCCATCTGCCAAAACCTTCCTTTGTCGGGACCCCGGCATTGGCCGGGATCCCTTGGGAGTGTTGGGGGCTGTGAGCCCTAGAAGCCGTAATTGTCGTTCTTGGCGACGTCGGCGTCGATTTCATCGACCGCTGAGTCCAGCGCGTCCTGGACATCGGCGCCGTTTGCAATGTCGGCCAGGGCCTTTTCGAAGACCTTTGCAGCAACGACATAGCCGGGCGTAACCGGACGCACGAGCGCCTGGGCCTCGGAGAGATCGAAGAACACGGCCAGCGGCCCGCCTTCCTTGTAGTTCTCGGTCATGGCCGCAGCCGACGCGGTGGCCGGGATCAGGCCGATGCCGTTGGAGAACTCGGCCAGATACTTGTCCTGAAGCGCGAACTCGATGAAGGCGGAAGCACCTTCAGGATGTTCGGATGCCGCCGAAACGCCGAACTGCCAGGAGGCTGCGCCAATTTTGGAGCCATTGCCGAAATCGGGCGCGGGCAGGAACAGCACGTCGTCATAGGCGTCCAGTGTCCCCAGCGCGGCCCAATTGCCGTTCCAGGAGAAAGCGTATTTGCCGCTATTGAAACCATTGTCGCGGTCAGCCGGGTCCTGCGTGGCCTGGGCGTAGCCGTCCTCGAACAGCCCCTGCCACCAATTGCCGAACGCCACGGCCGCATCGCCGTTCAACACGCCCTCAGCACTCGTGTAGGTCGAGCGGTCGATGATGTCGCCGCCAAAGCTCTGCAGGAATGGCGAGAAGGCATAGGGATACCATTCGCCGGTCCAGGCGGTGCCCAGATCCAATGCATAGTCGAAATTGCCGGAAGCCTTGGCTTTAGCCAGAGCATCCATGAATTCTTCCCCGGTCCATGGCTCGGCCAGCGTGGGCGTGCGGAGGCCCAGTTCGTCGAGATAGGACTGCCGCGTCACCAGCGAAATGGCTGCATCCCACAGACCGATCGAATAGAGCTCGCCGTTCCACACGCCCTTGGTGCCGGGTAGGTAATTGGCAATCTTGGCTTCGTCGATTTGGAGCGGCTGCATATAGCCCGACCAAGCCCAATTGGGCATCACAGGACCATCGACGTCCAGGATATCGGGGAGATTGCCGGCCAGCGCGCCAGCCACGACGCTGTCATTATAGGCTGCCTGCGGGAAGCTCTGGATCTCGACCACCCAGTCGGATTGGCTGGCGTTAAAATCCGAGATGATCTGGTTGACGATATTCGATTCAACCTCATTTCCGGCGCCGTGATACCACATGGTCAGCGTCGTCTGGGCGAATGCGGCGCTGCTCATTGCAGTCGTGATGGCGATGCTGGTTGCCAAAAGGCGTAGGGATGTCATGTTTCTCTCCTCCTTGAATTCAGTTGCGTGACATTCAGGTCACGGGATTGGACGCTTTCGCGCCAGGCGACCGGAGCAGAGACCAGTTCGCGGCTCGGCTCGTTGGTTTTGGTGGTGCCGCTCATGAGGCGCAATAGCTTGTCGGCGGCACGGGCGCCCATGGCACCATAGGGCAGCTCAGCGCTGGTTAGGCCGGGGTGCAGGTGTTCGGCGATCATGCGGTAGTCGTCATAGCCCGCCACTGACATCTGTTGCGGAATGGCAATGCCGCGCTCGCGCAGCAGGCCGTAGACGCGCATGGCCATCTTGTCGTTGGCGCAGCAGATGACGGTCGGCTCGGCCTTGAGCACTCGATCCAGCGCGTCCCAGAGCAGATCGTATTCGTGAGTAGAGCTGGGAAGTGCGCCCACCTGAACCAGCTGCTCGTCAACGTCGATACCATTATGGGCATGCGCTCTTCGATAACCGCTGACGCGCAATCCGCATGCGACCTGATGCTCTGGCAGTGTCAGATAGGCGATACGCTGGTGGCCACGCCGTATGAGCCCTTCGACAAGAGCGAATTGCCCACCCTCGTCGTCAGGCAGCACGCACGGTGTGTCCTCGGCATCAAAACAATTGACCAGCACAATCGGCCGGTCGCGCAAACTGGCTGGCAGGGTTACCTCGCGATGGTACTCAGCCACATAAAGGACGCCTTCCACGCGATGCTCTCGAAAAGTCTGCAGCAAGGTGGGAATGCGCTCCGCCTGGCCGCCGCTGTCGGCGATCAGCAGTGTGCGGTTTGATTGGTCTATGACTCGTTGAGCGCCCTGCACCAGATAGATTTCGGGCAGACCCGCATCTTCGAACTGATGGGTGGTGCTGATGGCACCGGTGATCATGCCGATTAGACCCGAGCGCTGCGAACGCATGGTGCGAGCGGCGCTCGAGGGCACATAGTTGAGCGCCAGCATGGCCTGCTCAACTGCCTCACGGGTTACCTGATTGACGGGCGCATCGCCGTTCATCACGCGACTCACCGTCTTGGGTGATACGCCAGCCGCTTTGGCAACGTCGTATATGGTAGCCACTTCAATCCTCCTCCGGCTGAATCACCCCCCAATCTACGCGCTTACCTGGCGTGGGTGACGATCAACCGAGATGTCGCCGGCGCTCTGATGACACCGATGTCATGACATCGGTGTCATACATGATCGAGTTGGTGTCACGAGTCAAGCATGCGTTTAGTGAATGCTGAAGCAGTGGTGGCTGCCTTGAGGAATCGTTCTGGTGCTGGAAGCCCAGGGCCGGCCGACCCACGCCTCCGATATTGCGGAACGAGTAAGCCCAAAAAAGCTGCCTCGTCCGCGCCCCCTACGACATTGCCGCTTTGGGACCGGAACGACTGCTTTCGGGAATCCGAAATGACAATCGGAGTGACAGTATCGGGGCGCGTTGCCGATCGGCAGGTCCAGATCCCATTCCGGTCCTCGACGCTGGTGGGGGCTGACCTGCGCGTAAGAACAGCGCTTGGTTGCTCGCTAGAGAGCTCCGGCGTTGGCCCGCCGAACGAGCTCATCCACAACAATGCGGACCCTGGGGAGTATCGCACGGGTTGCGGGCCAGACAGCGCTGAACGGTGATCGCACCCGGCACTGATCCGGCAACACTTCAAACAGTTCTTTTCGATCGATGTGAGGCTGCAGGAGAGACTGCGGCATTTGGCATAAGCCGAAACCTGCAACCGCCATATCGATGACCACTTCCCAGTCAGTCACCAGGTGTTCAATGGACGTCGCCTGTCCGTCCTCATCGACGAAGCGCCAGGGCGCCGCTCTGCCTGGTCTGCCACCGAGGACGCAGGCATGACTTTGGAGATCTCGTAGGCTTGTCGGCTCCCCTGCTTCCGCGAGATAGCCTGGCGCGGCGCAAAGAGTGAGGCGTTACGATCCGAGCGGACGGGCAGCTATGTCGGTTCGGTCAGGCAACTCTCCGAAGCGAGGACAGAGGTCTAGGGTGAGCCCATGCCAAAGCGCTGGTCAGTTTGATCATCTGCATGAAGTGTGCCCCACTTTCTCAAGTCTTCTTGTAAAATTTGTCTTAGTTGCCTTGACCGTCCCTCTCCCGCAGCCAGGTTTGCAGGTTCTCTGCCGACATGGGCCTGGCAAACGCATAGCCCTGGAGATAATCGCAACCCAACCGGCGCAGCAGATCGGCATGCGCCTTGGTCTCCACGCCTTCGGCCACGACCTTGAGTCCAAGGGTCTTGCCCATGCCGATAATCGATTTGATCACGGCCCGCTTTTCCTGGCTCTCGATGATGGGCTGCACCAGTTGGCGGTCGATCTTGAAGCGCCGCGGATTGAGGCGGAAAAGGCTAAGGAAAGACGTGTGGCCGGTGCCGAAATCGTCGATGTCGATGCCGATCCCCATCTTGCGGATGCCCTCGATATTGGCACAGAAGTCGTCTCTTTCATCATCAAGGAAGATGGACTCAAGGAGCTCGAAGCTCAGGGTCCCCGGCTCGAACTCGAGCTTCCTCAGCGCACATAGCAGGTCTTCATCAGCAAGGCGGTTGAGCGAGACATTGACCGACACCGAGGGGATGACGATCCCCTTTTCGCGCCAGTCCTTCATGTCAGCAACCGCCTGCTCAAGGATCATCCCGTCGATCACGCTGAGAACCTGGCGCTCCTCCGCCGCTTTCATGAAGCGCGCCGGCGCCAGAGTGCCCTGAACCGGGTGGCGCCAGCGTGCCAGAGCCTCGAGGCTCACGACCTCATGGGTCCTCGCATCGACGATTGGCTGGTAAAAAGGCACAAACTGGCGTTGCGCAATTGCATCCATCACCTCTTCGGCCGTACGTCGTGCAACCTCGAGCTCGGTGCGCAGCTCTGCGGTAAAGAACTCGTATCGCCCGCCTCCGGCCGCTTTGGCGCGGTAGAGAGCCGCGTCTGCATCGCCGAGTAGTCTGTCCAGTTTCAGCTCGCCCCGGTTCTGGCAGGCAATGCCGATGCTGGCCCCGAGCCGAAACGGCTGCCCATTGAAGCTGAAGGGCCGGGACAGGGCTTCAACGATGTTCTGAGCGAGCTGGCGCAGGTCCTCGGGGCTGCACATTCCGGGACTGACAATGACGAACTCATCTCCGCCGCTGCGCGCAACGAACTGGGCGGAGTTGACCTGGCTTGAGACAATCCCGGCGGCATGCCGGAGTACCGCGTCGCCGGCCAGATGGCCCGCGCTGTCATTGATCTCCTTGAAGTGGTCGAGGTCGAGGTGAAGGATGGAGGTCGGGAACTGCTTGTCCCGTTCGAGATTTCCAAGGATCTTTTCCAGAAAGCGGCGGTTGGGAAGCTCGGTCAGCGGGTCGGTGAGGGCCTGCTTTTCGATCTGCTCCTTGGCCATCTGCAGCTCGGCATTGCGCACTTCCGTCAGCTGGTTGGCGGCCAACAGATCCTCATGCATGCGGACGTCATCGGTGATGTCCCAGTTGGTTCCGATGATCTTTGGGTTCCCTTCCTCGTCCTCGCTATAGGTGATATGGGAGGTGAGCGTGCGAATCTCACCGTCATATCGAATGATGCGGAAACTCGAGGAGTGCTCTCCACGCCGTTGCAGCAGCTCGGCGTTCGACGCGAGCACCCTCTCGACATCATCGGGGTGGAGCGCGCGCTCGAAGTCCTCGTGCGTCAGCGTCCGCGATGGCCCAAAGCCATAAATCTGGCGCAGCCGCGGATCGTATTCGAGGGCACGCGTGGTGACGTCATATTCAAAGACGCCGATCCGCGAGATGGTGAGTGCCAGATCCAGTCGTTTTGCCAGGGATTGGCTCAGCGCCTCGGTGCGCTTGAGTTCGGTGACATCGGTATCTGTGCCAATGAACCGAGTGGGGCGTCCCCTGGTATCGAATTTCACCGGCGCGCCCCGGCTCTGAATCCAGATGTAGTGGCCGTTGCGGTGCCGTTCGCGGTATTCGAAGACATTTCGAGGCAATTGGTCGGCCTTGAGGATATGAAGCTGCACGCGCTGCCGATCAAGCGGGTGGACACGCTCGAGCCAAGCCTCGCGCGTTCCGTCGACATGCTCATCCGGCCCGTAGCCGCGCAGTCGCTTCCAGGTCGGCGAATAGAACACCTCGCCGCTCTCAAGGTCGGATTCCCAGACCCCTTGCCCTGCGCTCTCGAGAGCGAAACTCCAGCGCTTCTCGGCGTCCGCGAGCTCCAGAGCTGCTGTCTTCTGCTCGTCAATGTCGGTGGCCTGCAGCCAGAGATATTTCGGGTGCCCTGAACAGTCATTGAGCAACGAGAGTGAGATAGCGGTCCAGAAGCGTCGACCCTCAGCGTCGATAAGGCGATGCTCAGACCGGTAGGGGGGGCGCCGCCCCTCGAGTAGTCCTTCAGCCAGCCACCGGGCCTCGTCCAGGTCGGGAGGATAAACAACTTGTTCCAGATTCAGCCCCAGACAGCCTTGCTGTCCGAAGCCGAGCAGTCTGTCTCCAGGCGGGTTGGCATAAAGTACGACACCCTGAAGATCGAGGATGTAGCTGGGCAAGGGGGACTGGTCGAGCAGCCCGGCAAGGGTTGCAACGTCATCGGCCAGCTCAATCCGGGTGGCTTGGGTGGACATGGCCAGTGTCATGCTACCGCTTTCCTTTCCCAATGGCCGTTGTCCGCGTGGCGTCGGTCATGGGTACTCTTTTCGCGCTTGATCGGCAGCCTGATGATGCTGCGCTCGATGCGGATGCCCGTTGAAGGGTTGCGGATGAATTCGTGCCGGACATGAGAATGGGGGATCGCGGAGCGTTCGACGCCCGAGGGCGGACCAAGTTCCATCCGGCGCCGATCGGGCCCGAAATAGTCCTTGGTCTCATAATAGACCTGCAGCCAGCTCAGCTGGTTACAGAGCCGGGATTTGATCATGGTCAGCTTGTCGGGCAGCGTAATGACGTCGTCAAAGCCCATGCGGACAAGGCCAAGATAGGCTTCGAAATCCATGTCATGGGCAAAAAGGATCACCGGTGCAAACCGGACACCGATCTCTTCGCGGGAGCGGACGGCGCGCAGAATGGCGCCGAGCGGTCCAATGCCCACCCCCTCATGCGCCAGGAAAAAATTGATGCGGTTCGGTTTGTCCGCCGCGTCGAACTGGCGCCGGGAGGCGATCGGTTCGATGGTCGCAAATCCCGCCATCTGGGCGATCCGATCTAGCTGCCGGGTTTCTGCATCTTTGCGGGTGATCAGTTGGGCCGTACACTTGTCTAGCATGACATGCCCCCAACGACCCGGTTGCGACCGGCATGTTTGGCCCGGTAGAGATTACCATCGGCCCGAGCAAGCAGATCTTCAAAGCTTCTTACCCCCTTCGACATCGCCGCCACGCCGATCGAAACAGTCATCCGGAAGCTTTGCTCGCCATGACGCACTTCGAGTTGCTGGATCTGCCGGCGCAGTCGCTCGCTTTCGGCCAGGGCGCAGCTCTCCGCCATCCCTGGCATCAGGAGCACAAATTCCTCGCCGCCAATGCGCGCGAACATGGCCGAGTCCGATTTTCGCATGGTCGGCAAGAAGGCGTGGCAGGCCGCGGCAAAGTGCATGAGGGCGCAGTCGCCTCCGGCATGACCAAAACCGTCATTGATGGATTTGAAGTGGTCGATGTCCAGGGCCGCCAGGGAAAAAGGCGAGCCGTCATGGAGATAGGCATCCACATAAAGCGAGCCTTCATAAAAGGCATGCCGCCGATTGTAGGCACCGGTGAGTTCATCGACGATCGTCAGCCGTCGAAGTGACGCCTCAGCGCGTTTCTGGTCGGTGATGTCGTGAATAACGACCTGCGCAAGGGGCGTTCCGGGCCAGGGAAGCCGGACAATCGTCAATCTGCAGAGGCGCTCGGCCCGTGCCACTCGCAGCAGCGCCTCCACTGAGGTTTTGTGATCATGCCGCGCGAGGGCCTCGCTCAATGCCTCCGAAACCAAAGGCAGGTCGTCGGGCCCCACGAAGTCCAGCAGGTGCTGGCCGATAAGCGCCCCAGGCTCACTCTCCAACAACTGATTGGCGATGCCGTTGCTGAACAGCACCCCTTGTGCGGAATGGAACAGCAGGGCGATTGGCAGAACATCGAGGGCAACGCCCATGAGTTCGCGGGCCCCGGACAATGCGGTCTGCGTCAGCCTGGCATCAGCTGCTCCGCCCTCATCGAGGGTGAAATCGTCCCAGCCAAAAGCATCGTGGTCGGTCGACCCACGCACCTCAGCAACCTCTAACTGCTTGATCTGCAAGGCTTCCACGGCGAGATCCCCCCTTCGCCGCAAAGTTCCACGCCCGAACTTATCGAGTGCTTAATGACAACGGTTTTGTCTCGCAATTCCGATCACATGCGCAGCCATGGTTACTCAATGGAAAATCTGATCAGGACAAAGATGTGATGACGGTCTTGTCACATTTTTTACCAAGGTGCGATTGTTTGCTTGGTCAGAAAGTTACGGGGGAACCGTCATGAGCCTGCGCATTTCGACCAAATTGATTATCATGGGGGTGCTGGCCCTGACCATGATGATCGCCGGGACGATATTTTCACTTTATAACAGCCAGACCCGGCTGGTCGAAGACCGTAAAGCAATGCTTTCGGCCATGACCGACGCAGCCACCTCGGTGATCGAGGCTTACGCAGCGCGGGCTGAAGCAGGGGAGCTAACCCGCGAGGACGCCCAGACACAGGCAATCGCTGCCATCGAGGCCATGCGCTACAGCGGCAATGAATATTTCTTTATCAACGACATGACGCCCGTCATGATCATGCACCCGATTAAACCTGATCTGAACGGTCAGGACCTTACGCAGACCGCCGATCCAGACGGCAAGCGGCTCTTTGTTGAATTCGTCAAGACGGTGAAGGCGGGCGGCGCCGGGTTTGTCGACTATCTCTGGCCTAAACCAGGCAATGATGCACCGCAGCCCAAGCTCTCCCACGTCGCAGGCACCTCTTGGGGCTGGATCGTGGGAACGGGCGTTTATGTGGATGATCTCGAAGCAGCTTTTTGGGACAACGTGAGCTTGCTCGGGGCAGCGCTTCTCGCCGGTATAGCCATCATGGCAGCAGCCGCCTACCTGATTGCCCGTTCGATAACGCGCCCGGTCAACTCGCTCACCGCCGCGATGGCTGGCTTGGCCCAGGGCAATCACGAAGTCGAGGTGCCGGCGACGACCGCGAGTGACGAGATCGGCGACATGGCGCGCGCCGTCCTTGTGTTCAAGCAGTCTGCCATCGACAAGCTGGCAACGGAGGCAGAGGCTGCCGAGGTGCGCCAGAGCCGCGAAGCAGAAAGGGTGCGGGCCGAACAGGAGCGTCTGGCGAGCCAGGAAGCCAAGGCGGTAGAGGCCAAAAGCGATCTTGCCTCGGTAGAGGAGCTGGCAAGGGCCCTGCAGGCATTGGCAGCCGGCGACCTTGGATACCGGATCACCGCCGAACTTCCGCCCAAAACGCAAAGGCTCAAGGACGATTTCAACCGAACTGCGGATAGCCTGAGCGACATCATTGTCAATCTCCGGCGAACCTCTGAAGAGTTGAGGAATGCCACTGGTGAAATGCTGACAGGCACCAACGATCTGTCCGAGCGCACCACCCGGCAGGCCGCGTCAATTGAAGAGACCTCTGCAGCCATGGAGCAACTCGCGGCGACAGTGATGGAAAATGCCCGTCGCGCCAAGGACGCCGCATCTACCGCCAGCGTGGTCACCCAAGCCGCTGAGGAAGGCGGGAAGGTCATGGAACAGGCAACCGCTGCGATGGGCCGGATCACGGCCTCCTCCGCCAAGGTGTCAGATATCATCAGGTTGATCGACGACATCGCCTTTCAAACCAATTTGCTGGCGCTCAATGCGTCTGTGGAAGCGGCGCGCGCCGGTGACGCCGGTAAGGGCTTTGCTGTTGTGGCTATCGAGGTGCGTCGCCTTGCTCAGAGCGCGGCCGAGGCCTCATCGGACGTCAAGGCCCTGATCGAGCAGTCGAGCAATGAGGTCGGTGGTGGTTCGCAGCTTGTGTCCCAGGCCGCAGAGCGGCTTGCTGCCATGCTCGAGGCGGCTCGCTCCAATAAAGAGCGCATGCAGGCAATCGTCAATGACAGTGGAGAGCAGGCTTCTGCGATAAACGAAATCAACGCCGCTATCCAGCAAATGGACAAGATGACCCAGCACAACGCTGCCCTGGTTGAGCAGACTAGTGCAGCCATTGCGCAGGCAGAAGCGCAGGCTAGCGCGCTTGATCGCATCGTTGAGGTGTTCCGAGCTGGGGAGCAGAGCGCTCCATCGGCAGGGAAATCGAGGTCCAGCCTCAAGGCCGCCTGACCGACATAAAAACTGGGGGCGCCGGCCATGCCGACGCCCTCCTGGGGTGGTTGCCTTAACGGGAAAGAGGGCGTCCTAGCTTTCGCGATCGAGCTTGTCATCGACCTTGTCGCGCGAATTTCTCATGTCCTTGACGGCCCTCCTCACCTCGTCCTTCGAAACGTTCTGCCTGTTCGCCTCATAACGAACCCCATGATCCTGCTGGCCTGCGACCCGCGCCCGATCTTGACTGTTGTTTGCATGCCTTGCCTCCGAAACAATGCGGCTGCTGCGTCTCCAAGGCGACGGGCAGCGCTTGGTTCACTCATGGATGCGCATCTCTACGTGACAGATGAACTATTGCACGGGAGATGGAGGGAAGAGCGGTGACTCATGCAATCAGCTTTCCGCCTGTTGGGTGCGCGACGCCGTCATGCGCATGACAAAGCGAACGATCACCGTTCCCCAGAGCAGGATCACGAGCACCCCCAGCACTGCAGCGACTGGACGCTCGAAGAAGCCCAGCAGGTCACCGTCGGACTTGATCATCGAGGTGAGGAAATTGCGCTCCACCATGCCCCCGAGCACCAGGCCGAGGATGATGGGCGCCAAGGGGAATCCGTTTTCCTCCAGGAACCAGCCGGCCAAGCCGATGCACAGCATCAGGACGATGCCATAGGGGGAATTGGTGAGGGCGAAAGAGCCGACAATACAGAAGGTCAGGATCAGCGGCATGAGAATGCGGCGCGGAATGGTCAGCACACGGCGGGCCAGTTTGACCGTGCCCCAGCCCAGCGGCACCATGACGATGATGGCCAGGATGAAGAGCATGAACACTGCATAGATAATCTCTGGCGTCTGCAGGAACACTGTGGGGCCGGGATTTATGCCCTTCATGTAGAGGACACCGATGGCAATGGCGGTGACGCTGTCGCCGGGAATACCGAAGACCAAGGCCGGGATCCATGATCCGCCGACTGCCGCGTTGTTTGCCGCCGAAGCATCGACCAGTCCTTCCGGGTGCCCCTTGCCATATTGTTCGGGTGTCTTGGACATGCGCTTGGAGAACGCGTAGCTCATCCAGGCGGCAATATCAGCCCCCGCACCCGGCAAGGCGCCGATCATCGTGCCCAGCGTTGAGCTGCGCAGGATGTTCTTGGGATAGCGCATGATCAGCGCACCGAGGCCAGCAAATAGCGGACCCTTGGTCGGCGGCACTTGTGGCAGGGGGGCGGCCGTGTTCATGCGGATGGCGCCGCGCAGGACCTCGCCTATCGCGAAAAGACCAATCATGGCGGGAACGAACTCGATGCCTGCAAGCAGATCGACACTGCCGAAGGTGAAGCGCGGCGTGCCTGACGTAGGGTCGAGCCCGACCGTAGCCAGTGACAGCCCGATGAGGAGTGAGATACCTGCCTTGAGTGCATTGTCCGAGGCGATAAAGACCGCGCTGGATAGGCCAAGCACCGCCAGCCAGAAATACTCAAACGAAGTGAATTTCAGCGCGAATTCGGCCAGCACCGGAGCCGCCAGGATGAGCACCAGCACACCGAAGAGCCCGCCAATGGCAGACACCAAGAGGCTGGTGCCCAGGCTCAGATTGAGCTTGCCGGCCAGGGCCAGCTTGTGGGCATCTTCAACATAGGCTGCCGAAGCTGGGGTGCCTGGCATGCGCAGGAGAGCGCCAGGGATATCGCCGGCGAAAATGGCCATGCCGCTGGCGGTAACGATGGCCGCGATAGCTGGAATGGGGTCCATGAAAAATGTAACCGGCACCAGAAGCGCGGTGGCCATGGTGGCCGTGAGGCCCGGCATGGCGCCCACAAACATGCCAAAGGCGCCGGCGCACAGGACGACAAGCAGCACTTCAGGGTCAAGGACCAGCTGCAGTGCCTGCCACAGAATGTCGGGTGAAACCATGGTCAGAACAGGCTCTCGATGGGCCCGCGCGGCAGTGGCACTTCCAGCGCAACGGCAAACAGGATCCAACACAAGGCCGCGCCCGCGATGGCAAAGGCTATGGATTGAACCAGCGGCACGCGAAACCACACAAACAGCGCCAGAAGCGAGAGGATCGTGACGGGAATAAAGCCGATCAGTCCGGCCAGGAAGATGTGCGCCAAGACCGCAGCAACGACCAGCGCCGCGCTGACCAATCCCGAAGCGGTCTTGAGGGTGGGGTCAATGATAACGGCAAAGCGACCTTCGGCGCTTTTGAAACCGGAAAAGACCATAAAAAGCCCGCTCAGTGCCAAACCAAGCCCCAGAATGCTGGGAAACAGCGAGGCGCCATAGGGTTGGCCGGGAAAGGCCGGAAACTGGGTAGCCATGGCGAACATGACAAGGCCAATGGCCAGAAACAGCGCGCCCATAAGAGAGTCGCTCAATTGCATGCCAGTTCCTCCTCCCGGCAACAGATTGGGGCGGGCACGACTGCGCCCGCCGCCTGATTGGTCCCGCGCCCTAGCTCGAGGCCAGACCCGCCGCAGTAAGGGCATCCGACATGATGGCGTCGGTTGTGCTCATCATATCTGCGTGCGCAGCCGGGTCGAGATAGGTGATACCAAAGCCGCGGCTGTTCATGAACTCGACAAATTCGGGGTCTTGGGCGATTTCGGCCAGGGCTGTCGAAATGGCTTCGGCGGCCACGGGGTCCATGTCCTTGGGACCGCAAATGCCGCGCCAGGTCGAGAGCGAGAACTGGCCGCCCGCTTCCTTGACCGTGGGCACATCAGGATGGGACGCAGCGCGGGCATCCGCCATCAAGGCCAGGTTCTTGGCACGGCCGGCATCGACCATGGCCTTGGTTTCGGCCAGCGATACCGTCACCAGGTCAATGCCGCCGGCGATCAGGTCCTGCATGGCAGGCGCCGAGCCTTCCGACGGCACCCAGGTGACGTGGTCCGGCGCCAGGTCCATGGACAGCAGCCAACCGATCAGCGCCAGATGCCAGATACCGCCCTGTCCGGTGCCGGAGGCCTTGAACGTGCCGGGTTCAGACTCGGCAATGGCCTTGGCAAGACTTTCGACATCGCCATAGGGGCTGTCGGATGAAACGGTAATGCCGGGGCTGTCGGCATTCATCAGGCCAAGTGGCGTGTAGTCGGCCGAGGTGAGCTCGGTCAGGCCAACATGATGCATCATGGTGATTTCAACTGTCACCAGACCGATAGTGTAGCCATCGGGGGCGGCATTAGCGATCGCCGAATGGCCGACAACGCCCGAACCGCCTGTGCGATTGACGACGTTGAAGCTACCGCCCAGACGCTTTTCGAGCAGAGCGGCAATCATGCGGCCGGTGGCGTCGGTACCGCCGCCAGCGCCCCAGGGGACGACTACGGTAACCGGACGACTTGGATAGTCAGCGCCCAGGACGCTGCGCGGCGCCACCGACAATGCCAATGCGGCGGCGGCCCCGCCAAGAACGGTTCGACGGGTGATGGGTCTATTCAAGCTCATAAGTTCCTCCCATTGAGCAGTTTGAATTTTCAGTCGCGTTTCAGGCCGCGCTTTGCGCCCTGAATGCGTGTTCAGCGGCCAAAAGAGCGCGGGCGGCCGTTTCGACCTCCGCCCGCTCGGTTGCCGGAAGGCCACTGGAAGGCTCAAGAATGGGGCCCATTTGTGCAATGCCGGCAAGGCTCACCGCTTCGTGCAGAACGCGAATTTCATTGATGCGATTGCGCGCAGCTTCCAATGCCAGCATAGGCTGAATAAGGCTCTGCGCTTGGTCGACCCGGCCTTCGCGTAAGGCCGCCAGGGCTGCCATGGAGATGGCGGGCGCCAGGCACACGCAGCCTGCGGTAAAACCCGCCAGTCCATAATCGCGCATATGCGCAATGGCTGGCGGTTCACCGAAGCCGGAAATGATCCGCTCGGCGCCGATAGCGGCGATAATGGCATCTAGATAGCTATCCCGACCGCCCTGCGGCCGCGGCACGGCGTATTTGACGCCAAAGACCACACCATCAGCAACAAGCGCGCCCAGGGACTGGGGCAGCAGGTAGTCGTCGGTCTTGATGTAAACGATTAGCTGGACACCGCACTCGGCATGGAAGCGCCGCAGCGATGCCATGGTCCCCTCCTCGGTCCGGGGCGCAATCATCGGCAGCAGCAGGGCGACCGGGTATTTCCTGCTTTTGAGCTGAGCGGCCTGATCTACCAGCCGACCACCATCCGAGCCGACCGAAGGCAAGAGCCAAGTATTGCTGCCGCAGGACAGTTCCAGCTGATCCAGCCAATTGGCATATTGCGAGATAGGCCAGTGATGCGCCAGGGCATTGCCACCATAAAGCAGTGTCGAGACACCGCCAGCCTCGAGGTGGTGTACCAGCGCCGCATTGGCAGCAATGTCGAAGGCCCCATCGGCGCTGCGTGCCAGTGGCGGGACAGCCATGACAGATTTGGACAGATCAGCCGGTGTGACTTCAGTGCGCATACGGAGGGCTCCAACCTTGTTAGGACCAGACCGATAACGGACTGACCCAGATTCGTCAACAGTTGTTAGATTGGTAAAAAACGGTTAGATGAACTGATCTGCGGAGGAATTATGTCTCGTTTGAAAATTGCCATTGCCGGCGCCGGCGCCATCAGCGAATTCCATTTGCGCGGCTGGCGCTCCCGGTCCGATGTAGAGATCTGTGGGCTGTGCGACCCTGACCAGGCCCGCGCCGAAGCTCGCGCCGAACAGTTTGGGATTGATCGGGTCTTCACCGACGTCGAAGTCATGCTCGATCAAACAAATCCGGACGCAATCGACATCATTACCCCCGTAGGCACGCATGCCGATCTCGTACGGCTGGCCGCAGGCAAACGCGTTCACGTGATGTGCCAGAAGCCGATGACCGCAACCGTCGCTGAGGCAGAGGCCCTAATCGCCGATGTCGGCGAAACCGTGCGCTTCATGGTGCATGAGAATTATCGCTTCCGCCCGCATTATGCCGAAATGGCGCGCCGGGTGGCGGATGGTGAGGTAGGAAATGTCCGTCACGCAAGACTGACCGTGCGCTCGTCATCACTGTTCGATTACCCGGGCAAGACGCCCTTTCTGCTGGGACGCCAACCCTATCTTGCAGGGTTTGATCGACTCCTTGTTTTCGAGATTCTGATCCATCACCTCGATGCGTTGCGATCCATTTTCGGAGAAATGGACGTGACGTCCGCCGTGCTCGACCGAGTCAACTCAGACGTGAAGGGGGAGGATGTAGCGCTCGTGACCCTGCGAAGCGCTGCAGGCGCTACCATAGTGATCGATGCCAATGTGTCAGCGATCGGCTATCCACCCTTGCCAACGGATCGGCTAGAGGTTCTTGGAGACCGGGACACGTTGGTCCTCGATCAGGCCGTGATCCGCAAACTGTCCGTTGAGGAGCCCCTGACCGTACACGACCTCAAGGCCAATTATCAGGCCTGTTTCACCGGCGCCGTAAACGCCTTTGCCGACGGGCTGATCACAGGCGCGCCCTTCCCGACCGATAGGCTGGACAATCTCAAGACACTCAAGCTGATGGAGTCTGTTTATCGGGCGGCGGGAATTGCGGTATAGAGGCGTCACTCAAGGATAGTGTCCATGGCCGACGAAAGCCGCCCGCGCGAACCCAATCTGGCAGACAGCGTCTATGATCGCCTGATGCAGGAGATCATAGACGGGCGCTTCGCCATTGGAGCGAGGCTCCCTGCAGAGCAATCGCTTTCTGCCGACTATAAGGTATCGCGCCCGGTGCTGCGCGAGGCGCTGGCGCGGCTGCGGAAGGACGGCATCATCGCGACCCGTCAGGGGTCGGGCAATTATGTTTCCCGGCGCCCGGACCGATCCGTCGGCAAGATCGTGCCCTTGAGTTCACTTTCCGATATTCAACGCTGCTATGAGTTCCGCATCGACTTCGAGCCGCTCTGCGCCAAATGGGCTGCGATCCGGCGCACCGATGAGCAGTTACTCCAGCTCGAGCGCGCCATTGCCCGTTTCAACGACACGTTTCGCCAGCACGAAACCGGCACTGACGCGGATCTCGAGATCCATATGATCATCGCCCGGAGCTCGGCCAATCAGTTCCATATCGCGGCCATGGAAACGATGGCCAGCCAGATCGCTTTCGGCATGCACCTTTCGCGCAGCCTCACCTTGCGGGCGACGACGCAGCGTTACGTCATTGTCGAAGCCGAACACCACCGGATATTTCAGGCGATCGCCGCCAAAGACAGCGAGGCGGCACAGCAAGCCATGCATGACCATCTAACCGGCGCATTGGAGCGCATGTATTCGGGGAGCTAAGAAATGGTCGGCTTTTCGAGACATTAGCGCATTTCAAGTCAATCTATGCCGCTGGCAGAATCTGTATTGCACGAATGTAGCCAACAGACTGCTTTGCGTACTTTCCGCCAAAAAAGTGTCGGTCTACAACCCATCACCCGATAAAGACGGTGGTCAGCATAAGCGGACCGACCGCTTTCGTGAAAAGTTTCGGCTGCCGGCAGCCGAAACTCTTCACATTTACCGACAGTCTGTTTTGGACTCTGAATCTTGCCATGCGGACATGGGGCGAACTATTCCTCCCGGAAGGCTCTGGAAATCTGATCGGTGAAGGGCTTCATGAAATAGGCAATTGCCAGTTGCTCCTCGGTAGTGACGAAAACTTCAACGGGCATGCCGGGGACCAGCTGGAAGTTTGCCGCATCATCACTGACTTCAACGTCAGCGGTATAGAATGGCTGGCCGCTGGCGTGATCAATTTGTGCAGCTGCTGCCACCCGCGTCACGACGCCATCGAATTCCGGCGTGACGCGCTGGTTGAAAGCTGAAAAGCGGAGGCTGACCTCCTTGCCTACTGTGACCTGATCGATATCGGTGACAGCGACGCGGAATTCGATAGTCAGAAGGGCGTCGTCGGGCACAATTGTCAGCAATCGTTCGGCCGGCGAGATTACACCGCCCAACGTGGATACGTTCAGTTCGTTCACTACCCCTGAGGTGGGTGCCAGGATCTCGACGCGGGCCAGCCTTGCAGCAGCCGCGTTAAGCCGTTCGCGCAACTCGGCAAGTTGTGCGTCGACGGCACGCAACTCGCGTTGGGCAACGGTACGACGGTCACTGTCCATGCCCATGATCCGCAATTGCAGTTCGCTGATCCGCGATTTCGCCCGCGCGATGGCGGCACTGACCTCGCCCATCTGTCCTTCCAACCGGGCCATATCACGCTCGGCGACAGTGAGGCGGGACGTTTCCACCAGTTGACCCGAGGCCAGTTCACGCAATCGAGTGCGCTCTTCGCTTGCCAGTTCAAGCTCACTGGCTGTCGCCGTCTGCTGAGCCTCCAGCCCGACAATCTCTTGTTGTAGCTGGCTTAGTTGCAACTGCATTTGATCGAGTTGCGTGTTTCGAAATGCCAGGTTGCTGTCAAAAAGCTGGGTCTCTTCGTCAACTGCGATTTGGCTATTTGTGGTCTGCTCTCGAAAACTGGTCGGAACATCAAGTCCGATCAGGTCGTCCCGTTCCGCCAGAAGGCGGAAACGGCGAGCTTCGAGCTCGATTATCTGACCCGAGAGGATACTGTGCTCAGATCGGGCTTGGGTAGCATCGAGGCGCAGCAGCACTTGGCCGGCGACAACCCTTTCGCCCACCTTCACGCGAATTTCGCGCACCACCCCCCCATCGACATGCTGGACGACTTTGAGATCTTCATCGATCTGAACGGTCCCCTGCCCAATAACAGCACCGGAAAGCCGGGCCGTAGAGGCCCAGCCTCCAAGTCCGCCCACGAGGGCGATAGCAAACAGGGTCCCCCAGATCACGCGTCCCCTCATGGAGAACTGTGCAGGATCGCGCCCCTTACGGTCCAACCCGGATGAAGACGAATGCAACACGCCCGCGGCGTCAATGCTTGTCATGATGGATATTCCTCAACCGTTCACTTCTCAGGCCAGATTGTCGGGCGGGGTCAACATGACGCCCTGAATGTTTATGGCCAGGTCGTAGATGCTGTCACCGTTCAGATCAGCGACGATGAAGGTCCAGTGCTCATCATCGATAAGTTCGTGCGAAACCTGCAGGGGAATGTCAGACAGCAGCCAGTCATCCTTGTCATCGCCGTAAATTGCCTCGAACATGTCTCGCTCAACATCTCGGGCTGCGCGATCCAGGTCGTAATCCCGTACTCGAACACGATCGCCGACAACGAAGTCCAATATTTTGTGAACCACATTCTCGCTTAGGCTGGGGGCGCTGTCGGTGACCTCGAAAATGAAGGTATCCCTGCCTTTGCCGCCGGACAACACCATGGCCTTTCCGCCAAGAATGAACATGTCATTGCCATCACCGCCCGTGATCTCTTCGATCGCCGAGAACTTGTCCGTGCCGAGTTCGCCGCTGAAACTGGTTCCTCCCACGGCGTCGATGACCATGTCGTCTTGGGCGGCGGACAGGTCGAGCCTGTCATATCCGTCGCCTCCGTCCATCGTGTCATTTCCAGCAGATGCTACGAGGATATCGTCGCCCTCCTCGCCGTAAACGGCATCCTGCCCCCCGCCGTCGACCAGCACATCATTGCCGGCACCGCCCTTGAGCGTGTCATCGCCCTCGCCACCTTCGAGCAGGTCGTCGTCGGCACCGCCTTCGAGCAGGTCGTGGCCGGCGCCACCAATCAGCCGATCAATACCTTCCCCGCCGTAAATAGCGTCGTTGCCCTCCCCGCCGTCCAGGTGATCCTTGCCAGCGCCGCCTTCGATGTAATCATCCCCAGCTTCACCAAAGATCGTGTCCGCGCCTGCTTCGCCGAAAAGGCGATCATTGCCTTCGCCACCTTTGATGAGGTCGTTGCCCCCGCCTCCGAAAATGACGTCGTTGCCAAGACCGCCCAAAAGCACGTCGTCGCCGTCGCCGCCATGAATGTGGTCGTCGCCGCTGCCGCCATCAACATGGTCATTGCCCTCGAGGGCATCGATCAGGTCATCTCCACCCCTGCCGAAGATATCGTCGTCGTAAGGGGAGCCGACGATGAGGTCGTCATCATCACCCAGAGCCATAACTTTACGCACGATCTCCAGGGTCGCTTCCTGGGCCACCCAGGTCTCTGAATCTGAGATGCGATAGGTTATAAGGACGGGGCCGACCATGCCGGGCTTGGTCTCGAGCAGCCAGCCATCCGCCGTGGCCACCAGATTGGCGCCCTTGATCACTACGTTTTCAACGCTAAGGGTATCGCCGTCCGGGTCGGAAGCGCCCTGCAAAAGATAAACAAGGGCAATCAGAACGATCTGTCCTGCAAACACATCATTGAGCCGCACCGGTCCCATGACTGTTGGTGCCCGGTTCCCGGACCCAGAGCCGCCGCCGTTATTGCCTCCGTTATTGCCGCCATCGTCGTCATCAGCGCCGTCATCAGGACCGGAGCCGTCAGGCTGGCGGGCGCCCCCGCCGCCGCCTTGACCGAAGTCCGCAGGACTGCTGGTAAGCGGCGTGCTGGACCCGATGGATGAACCGGTCTGACCACCGAAATTGTCGTTCATGGGAAACTGCAGTAGCGCCGTCGGCGAGAAGGGATGGCCCCTGGTGGCAAGGATTGTCGGCTCGACAAAATAAAAGCGCGGATACTCCGGCACCACGAAGGAGGCAGGCCAGGCATTTCCCGGTTCGAGACCTAGGCCCCGCCGGCCTCCCTCGCCCTCAATGCTTGCGGTCTCCGTGTCATCGATCCCTGCGACCGCCAGGTCATCAGTTTCCTGAGCTGGGGGAGCATTGACGGACTCGCCTTCACCCCCCTCAGCGCGGTCCGTTTCAGGCAAACGCGCCTGCGCTGCCGTGATCGAACGAATATAGGCAGCAATGCCAACGACCATGAGCGCCAAGTAGGCTGGAAGGCGCGTCAGGCGCTCGGCCGTATTGAACTCGAAACGCCTGGCGCCCTTAAGTTCGGATTCGTCGTTCTGCGCGGATTTGACCTCAATCAACATGACACATCACTCCGCTGCCCGCACCGGCTGCAGGTTCGGCTTGCTTCGTTCGGGCGCCTGCTGTGCCCCCAGAACCTGCGCCTTGGTGCCAAATGCTGTCAGTTTGCCCGCCTGCACAACGGCGACGAGATCCATCTGCTCAAGTACGCTGGGGCGATGGGCGACAACGATGACAATGCCACCCCGCTTCTTGATGCCAGCAATCGCCTTGTTCAGGGCCTGCTCTCCCTCGGTGTCCAAAAAGGCGTTAGGCTCATCAAGAATCACCACAAATGGATCGTCGTAGAGCGCGCGGGCCAGTCCAATGCGCTGGCGCTGTCCGGCTGACAGGGCGGTGCCCTGGGACCCGAGCGGAGTATCGTAGCCATCAGGCAGGCGCACGATCAGCTCATGAACGCCCGCGGCCATTGCGGCGGCTACCACACCCTTACCGTCGCGCTTGGGCGCGAAGCGCGAGATGTTCTCCACAATGGTGCCGTCCATCAGCGCCACTTCCTGGGAAAGGTAGCCCACATAGCGCCCCAGGACCTCTTCTTTCCACTGCAGCAGGTCGGCATTGTCCAGGCGCACCGAGCCGCGCAACACCGGCCATATGCCGGTCAAGGCACGAACCAGTGTCGTCTTGCCACCCCCGCTCGGGCCAATAATGGCCAAGCCCTGTCCGGCCTTGACCTCCAGGCTCACTTCGGAAAGCAGGACCTGGCCTGAGGACGGAGCTGCTACAGTGATCTTCTCAACCCGCAGTGTCTCTTTGGGGGCCGGCAGATCAATGCGCTCGGGCAGATCTGCCAGGGCCACCATGGTTTCACGCAGGCGCTTGTATGCCTGACGGGCCGTCACCATTCCCTTCCAGTTGCCGATGGCCATGTCGATAGGGGCCAGCGCTCGAGAGGCCGCGACTGAGACAGCGATAATGGCCCCCGCTGACATCTGGCCATGGATGGTGAAATAGGCACCCAAGCCCAGAAGGCCCGATTGCAGGAGCATCCGGAGCACACGTGAAATGGCGCTGAAAGTGCCTGTAATGTCGGTCACCTGCGTCTGCAGGACCAAGTGTTCGGAATTGGCCTGGGTATAACGATGGACGGCACGATCCTGAATGCCCATCGCCTTGATGATATCGGAGTTGCGAGCGTTGGAATCGGCGATCGCGCTACGCGCTATGTTCGCCTGGTGGACGGCATTGGCGAGCTGGCGGGACTTGAGTTCTGTCCAGACAGTCAAAAGGGTCAGCAATACTGCCCCGCCCAGTGTCACAGCACCCAGCACAGGATGCAGGAAATAGACGAAGAGAATATAGAGCGGCACCCAGGGCAGATCAAACAGAGCTACCGGCCCCTGACTTCCCATGAAGGTGCGCAGAGTGTCCACGTCTCGGCCGCGTTCCAATGCTTCAGCCGAGGAGAAGCCAAAACGAGGCATGTCAACGCTTACGCGATGAGCAATCGGGGAGAGAATACGATCGATCTTCGCCCCAATGCGCACCAACAGTTGAGATCGTATGATGTCGAAAACGCCCTGAAAGAGATAAAGTCCTAACGCCAGGACCGAAAGCGCCGCCAGTGTCGGCACAGATCCGCTCGTGAGCGCCCGGTCGTAAATCTGCAGCATGTAGAACGAGCCGGTGAGCGCCAGCACGTTGATGATGCCCGAGATCCAGAACAGAAAGACTCCAATTCCCTTGAACTCTCGCTTGAGCATCGCGTCATTGCGGCGCTCTGCGAGAGCCTTACCAGACGTTGGCTTGGCCATTTTTCGACCCCTTCAACTGCAAGAAACCCGACCGGCGGGACGCCGGTCGGGCAAGGACATCTAGAGATTGAAGTCTGAGGATGTCAGGTTGTGATTGCCAGTTATCGAGATGCGGAAGTCCGCATCACCCCCATCGACGTTGCCGGTCACCACGGTGTATTCGCCGTCCTCCCGCACTTCGTGGCTTAGCGCGATCTGACCAGCAGAAGGAGCGCCATTCACCAGCGAGAAGGAGGTCCCGCCGGCTAGCATGCCGGACAGGTCTATCTTGTCGCCTGCCTCGAAATTGAGGATGGTGTCGCCGTCGGCGGCGGCAGCGCTACCGAACACGAATACGTCCTCTCCAGCACCGCCATCCATGATGTTAACCGCAATGCTGGCGATGATGGTGTCATTGCCGGAGCCGGTCGTAACATTCTCGACACCATAGAGCGTATCAGTACCCGATTGGCTGCCAGTCACATGGCCTCTACCACCTATGCCTGTACCCAGGTTCACATGGACCGCTTCGGTCATTGAGCCGAGATCGAGCGTATCGATGCCCGCCCCGCCATCAATCAGATCGTCCCCGTCATTGATGCGGCCGATGAATTTGTCGTCGCCGGAGCCGCCGTACAGTTCGTCGTTGCCGGCACCGCCGTCGATCATGTCATTGCCAGCGTCGCCAGATATCCAATCATCGCCGGCCTCGCCATAGAGCATGTCGTTGCCGTCGCCGCCTAGGACGTCGTCATCACCTGTGCCGCTCCAGACGACATCGTTGCCCGCTCCAGCGTCGGCGAAGTCGTCGCCATCACCAAGCCTGATGATATCTGCTCCGGCTCCGGCAATGACGAAATCGACACCGCTCATCCCGAAGATCAGGTCCGGCCCCGATGTTCCCATGAGGACACCACCAGCGGGCGTCCCGATCACGGGAGCGACTAGACCTGAGCCGTCGGTTCCGCTGTCATCTTCGTCGCCCTCATCGTCTTCGTCTTCGAAGTCTTCCTCGAGGTCGTCATCATCCTGACCGGCTGCATCATCATCATCGTCGTCGTTGCCATCTTGGCCAACGGCGTCGTCGTCTGCATCCACGCTATTGAAGATATGGTCGTCATCGTTCTCCGGTGCATTCGAGCCATCGAGATCAAAGACGTTGTCCGGCAGCCCCGTCAGTCCCGTGTTGCGGGCGATGATGTCGGCAAATGTAACGCTGCTCTCCCCACGGAACAGCGAGTCATCGAAGATTTCCAGATAGTAGAGACGGTCGCCGTGTTGCAGGCGGTTGAGCTGTTCAAGGAAAATGTAGCCGAAGGTCGAACCAAGTTGGCCAGCCACAGGCTTTTCAAGCAGACCTCCGACCCACAGATCCATCGAATCGAACCCATCGGGATAGGCTTGCTGGAGCTTGGCAAGCATCACGCTGGAGATGCCATTGCGCAGAGCAAAGTCCGCCCAGCCGGTATAGGGCTTCAAGGCACTAAGGTGCGTCTGTTCGTACAGTTGCGAGCGCACTACATTGAACGGCGCAACGCCCATGTCCCGGCCGCGGAAGATATTGAGTGCGGCCAGATCGAGTGGCCGACCCACGAGCTGGTTGCGCAGCGCATTGACCACATCCTCGTCAATCGCTTGATGCTGCACCTGGATCGCGCCTGCCAGCAGGTTGCTTACGCCCAGATTGACCACCTGGGCGGGACTGAGGAAGGCCTGAACCAGGGACACTTCCTGGAGCGCACCATTCTCATCGACGTAGCTCACGGTCTCGTTGAGCATGGAATGACCGAAGCGGTACGCCGCCTGGGCAAACTCTACCGAAATCGAAGCGTTGATCGTTGGGTCGTATCCCTCGAAACCGTGCTCATTGTCGTCGCTATCACCAAACCCACCGGCCATTGCTGTGATGAACTCGGTGAACACCACGCGCTGGTATTCTGCGATGTTCCGGATACGAGCCGCTTCGAAGTATTCCTGTTCGGTCCACTCGTTGTTGGTGCGGGCCTTCAGCTCGTCGACCCAGAAATTGTGATTTCGGTGCCAGATCGTGTGGATCGAGGTCAGCATCACATTTTCATTGGCGCGACCGTCGCCGGCCACGAAGTAGTGGCCGATCTGGTCGAGGTCGAGATAATTGGACTCTGTTCCATCGGGCAATGTGACGAATTTCGGAATGAAATCGATCAACAGTGGTTGCCCGGTGCCCTGGTAGTTCCCGACATCGTCCGAGGTCAGCTCGCCGCCTCCGGTCATGAGCCGGAAATTGTCGCGGATATGAGCAAGCGTGGGCAAAAGCATGTAGCCTGTCGAGTCCGCGTCGCCCGTCAGTAGATAGGCGGTCTGGACGGGGCCACCATCGCTGCCGACTTCCCAGCGGCGCAAGATGTCGGTGATGGCATCATGAGACCCGTAGGCTTGGTTTTGGTCGACATAGGGCGAGGCATGATTAATGTACTCTGCCGGGACCTCATCCCCATTGTTGGGAATGCCGTCCGGATCCACACCTGTACCCAAGACGATATTGGATCGCGGGGCATTGACCGGTACTGGACCAACATTGCCGATGTAGACCGAGCCAGGCTGCCCCTTGGCCACGAAGTCGAGACCGTGGTCGAAATACTGGCCGAAGAAGGTCAGCAGGCTGGTGCCGCCAAAGGCATTGACGATGCTTTCCTCGATGCCATCCCCATCATTGTCCTGGTTGGACAGGATATTGGAAATTTCGCGCGGGGTGAGCGCCGTCTGCCGGATCCCGGTAGCGCCATCGGTGAAGTAAGCGTCAGTCAGGCGAATGAATCGATGATCGGCCGCTCCCCAGGTCGGGTTGTCGACATTGTTGCCATAGCCGGACGAGTTCCTGTCGAAGGCTGGGTCTCGCACCATGTCGAGCAAGTCCTCGATGTCCTCGTCGTCCAGCAAGTTGCCACTGTTGCCAGGGCCGTTCTGGAACTGGGGAGGTACCGAGCCGGTGAACATCACTGAATGTGTGCCGTTCGAATAGGTCTGGGTGCCGTTGCCATTGTCAACGAGGGTGTAGTCCGAGACATCTTCACCCGGTGCAAGTTCGATAACATCCTGCGGCCGGACCGTGCCGACAATGGTGTCGTTACCGCCATTGGAACGGAATACTATGCGATGCGCTGAAGTCAGGGCCGAGAAATCGACGGTGTCATCTGCCGCACTGCCGTTGACGGTGATGGTCGAGAAGTTAAGGCTCGTTCCGAGGAAGTTGCCGATCACCAGAACTGTGTCACCGCCGGTCGCGCCGCCATTTGGTACGCCGTTGCCGTCATTGGCTGACACCTCGAGCGTGTTGACGACGATCTCCTCGATATTGTCGAGCTCGGCGATAATGGATGCATTACTGGTGCCGTTCCTGGTGATGACTATTTCGGTGGCAGCGGCCAGGCCAGTCATGCCAGCCAAAACTGCTTCAGCCCTTGTATAGATGCGGAAGGTCTCGGCGCCGGCGTTGCCCGTTATAACAATGGTATCGTTGCCTGCGCCGCCGTCGATACGATCGCGGCCATCGCCAGTTCGCCAGATGATGGTGTCGTTGTCGTCGCCTCCATTGACCGTGTCGTTGCCGGTCCCTCCGGTCAAAATGTCGTCGCCGGAGCCCCCGTTAAGAGTATCGGCGCCACCATTGCCGTTGAGGATATCATTGCCGGCGGCACCATTGAGGACGTCAGAGAGAAAGGACCCATTTGCAATATCGTCTCCGGCGGTGCCATTGAAGGGGCTCGGGGCAATTGGGCCGCGCGCCCAGTTGGCCCCCACAGGCGCCGTGGCGTCAGAGACCAGTGTTTCCAGATTTCCCCCTCCGTCTGTAAAGCTGACCGCAACCCTCAATTGCATTCCTGCAAAGGCATTGGCAGCATTGCCCAAAGGACCGAGATCGACATCGGTGGGCGTAAAGCTGGGGCTGTTGCCACCGAGAAGAGCCGGCACGTTTGCCCAGATGACCCCATCGACAGATACCTGCCACTGAAAGCTGAGTGGGCCCACGCCATTTGCATCCGTGATTGAGGACACATCAACGGTGAGCGGCTGACCTTCGGTTGGCGTTAGATCACTGATGACCGGCGCACCCTGGGCTGGCTGGTTGATAAGATCGGCCAGCACAATGGTCTGGTCCCGGAATTGCAGCCGCTCGATATTGCGAAGAGTGTCCACCCCATCCGAGATCAGCCGACGACCGGTCACCGGATCAATATCGGCGGTAACATTCACATGAGCGACCGTGACCGAACCATCCGCGTTCAGGGTGACCGTATAGTTTTCCGTGCCGTCATCGGCGAGGAAGTTGTCGTTGAAAACAGCGGTGTCGACGTCCTCGACGGCACCGTCATCGGCAATGATTTCGCGTACGATGTGCATTTGGCTGGGCACGATCGTCCGTGAAACCAGCAGTTCGAACAGCGACTTGCCGATCCAGGTCGGTGCAACCGCATCAACGGCGGTGAACACATGCTTGAGCGTGTAGATTGTTGCGATCTCGTTGGCAGCTGTGTTCTCAGCGCCCGGATCGGTCAGGCGGATCCGTACGTTGAGGCGAGCATTGCCGTCGATGAAGTCGTCACCTCCATTGCCCTGAAGGATGTCGCTCCCGCCACCGCCAAGCAAGATATTGCCACCGGTGAAGGCGACTATGTCTTCACTGGTCCCTACCGGGACACCGGACACCAGGTTGCCCAAGAGCTCGCGAAGACCTTCGATGCGATCCAGGCCAGCCTGGCTCAGCTCGTCCTTGAAGAACAGGGTTTCAGTGTTGTTGACCGTGGGTATGGCTGGGGGAGTGCCAGCAACGCGATCATCGCCGCGCAGAGTGTCGTTGCCGTCGCCGCCCGAGAGTGCCTCGACCTTGTCAAAACGGTTTCGCAGGATATCGGCTTCTTCGGTGGTGAAGATGCGGATGCGCATGTCGGCATTGGCATCAAAAGTGGCGCCTTGGTAGCTGACCCAGTCAAAGCCGAACATGCCTTCATTGCGCATGACGCTCTCGCCCTGCACCATGATGTCGTCACCCGACTCGGCGTCGAAGTCGTGCTCGTCCGAGCCGGCGAACATCACGTCATGACCAAGAATTGTCGAGTTGAAGAATAGTTCGGAGTTGTCACCCGCGGTGGTGTCGAACCCCCCGCCAGCTTCTATCCAGTCGTCCCCTTCATTGCCGAGCAAGAAGTCCGCACCATCCCCGCCGAGGATGAAGTCATCGCCTTCACCGCCGAACACTTCGGTGTCGTCCTTACCGGCGAAGACAACATCTTTGCCTTCGCCGCCCATCAGGACGTCGAGTCCGTTGGAGCTGGCGATAACGTCGTCGCCGGCATCGCCCTTGATGAAGTCGCCCTCGTCTCCCTCATCGAGGATGATGTCATCGCCCGCCCCGCCCATGATGAGATCGACACCTTGGCCACCCTCAATATAGTCATTGCCGGCATCGCCCCAGATCGCATCGTCGCCGAGATCGCCGATCAACACATCATTCGCTGAGGTGCCGCCCAGCACGACATGCTCGCCGCCAATGTAGCGGAGGTAATTGTCATAGTAGGCCTGAAAGGCGGCGGGCAGAGTCCGACCCACCTGGGTGAAACCAAGACCGGCCAAAACGTCATCGATGTCGTTGGGGTCCTTGCCAGGATCAGTGCCGTTATAGTCCTGCTGGTAGTTCTGGTTGACCTCCAGCACCAGGTCATACTTCGCGAACGAGTCGATGCCGATGTGATGGCGGATCACGTCATCAGCGGTGCCGCGAATGCCGTCCAGACCGGGTTCGGTCAGGTCCGTGTTGGCCATTATCATTTTGGAAAAGGCGTTGTTCTCCAGTGCGTCCAGGAAATTCAAGCCCTGTGTGCGCGTCAGGTAGTAGAATCGATCCGCATCCTGCAGTGCCTCCATTTGCGCTTCGAACACTGCAGTGAATGTCGAACCAAGCATGCCGCCAAACAGCAAGATCTTCTCGGCAAGGCCGCCAATCCACAAGTCGACGTCATTCAGGCCGCCCAGATTGCCGGAAAAAGTGCCCGTGCCGTTGATGAAGGAGTTGCGGTCCGCGATGTCGGTTGCGTTGCCGGCGGCATCGACACCGAACACCAGTTCCATTGCAACTTCGCGCTTCTCTGCAAGGGTGTCCGCTGCCAAAAGCAGGCTATGAGTGCCATAGGCGGCGACGAAGTTCACGACGGAGAGCGGGTTTTTTAGGCCCACCGCAAAGTCGGCCCAGTTGTTATAGGGTCTTAGGAAGCTATGACCCGTGGCAGAGAATAGTTGTTCGCGTGCCTGGTTTAAGGTCGGCATTCCGGTGTCTCGACCGCGAGCAATGTTTATTGCCGCGAGGTCGAGTGGCAGTCCAAGCAGGTTATTGCGCAAGGCATCGACGACAAACTCGTCGATCGCATTGCCGCGCACATTCGTCAGCCCCCGGACAACGGCGCCCGCCGCTGCTTCACTGGATATGCCACCATCGTTGTCATACTGCACCGGGTTGAGGAACGCCGCGATCAAGCCGCTATCGACTGTATTGAGAAAGGCGGTGTCGGCCGTACCGAGTGGATCATAAAACGCGCGCGGCAGACTGTCAGTCAGCATCGAATGGCCAAACCGGTAAACCACATTCGCAAACTCAGCGAAAATTGCCGGATTGATGTCAGTGACGGAGTTGAAAACGAAGGGGTCGATCGCCGGCTGAATCTTGCGACCAAATTCTTCAAACACCAAATGCTGATACTGCATCTCGGTAGCAAAGCGGGCCGCCTGAAAGATGCGTTCGCCATCCCACGCAAGCGTTAGCCCGTTGATAAAGGCGTGCTTGTCGACGGCCGCATCCAGAGAGGCATGCAGGCTGGCCAGTTCGCCGGCGGTAAGGTCGGTCACCAGCCAGTCGTTAACAAAAGCAAGATCGCCTTCTTCCAGGATTTTGAGCTTCTGGACTACGGTCTGGCGATTATGTTCGGAGTGGAAAACATGGTGGACCGCGGTCAGGCCAAAGTTTTCGTTGCCGCGTCCGTCGCCAGTGATGAAATGACGATCGAGCAGTTCGTTGTCGTATTCAGTGCGAACGCCAAAAGCGTTGAGAGCCTGAGCATTCCCGGTGTCCCCATCCGCGTCTGCTGAAGTCCAGACGCTGTTGAGGGTGGCAGGGTTACGGTCAGGATCCACGAACACCGGTACGGCATCGTGTGCGATGTCATCCAGGAATGCGTTGGAGATCTTCACGGCGACGTTCCACGTGGCTACGGGCGTCGTGAGGTTCCCCTCAATCGTCGTATCGTCGGCAGTATTGGGGATACCATCCAGGCCGATATTGGTCACAATCAGGGGCAATCCGTTCGGACCCCGGACGAATTCGCCATATGCGTCCGTGCGAAGCAATGGAACAGCGTGCACATCGCGGTCGTCCAGCTCTATCCCGAGCAAGCTCCGGGCTTGTTCCTTGATGTCGCCCCAGGTTGCCAGCCCACCCTGTTGGCCCTCAAGAAGCCGTCCCGTCGAGACAGGACCATTTGGGCCCATCACATATTCGCGCAGGAACACCTGATGCGAAGCGTGTGACGTATAGGTCTGGTTTTGGTCCACATGCGGTGTAGTGACGTTTTTCTGCGTCGGGATACCGTTTTCATCAAGAACCGTCGTGGCTCTGGTCAGCGCCATGAAGCGCAGTTGCGGAGCCAAATCGTCGGCGGTACCGAGGATGCCATCAGCACCGAGCACCAGCGGATCATCGTTCTGGAGCGGGACATAGATGGTGCCATTGCCGCCCTTGCTGATCAGATCCAGTCCATGATCAAAGAACTGGCCAAAAAATGTCATCCAGGCGTTGAAGGGTGCGGAGATGCCTTCATCGGGCGCCACGTTGGGGATGATGAGTCCGTTGGTTTCATCGAGAATGCCCATGTCATGGGCCATCGCGAGGAATGCTCCATTCGGATCGGCTGAGGCAGCCTGGGCACTCGCAAGCGCTTGCTCAGCAATAGTGAGGGCGGCACCGGCATCCTGGATTGCATCCCAGGTAGTCGAGTCCAGCGGATCATAACCTGCCATCGCGGCCTGAAAATTCGTTTCGGCTACGGCCAGGTCCTGTTCCAACGTGGTCAGGTCCGCGCCACCGGCACCGCGTACGCTCAGTAATGCCGCGAGGTCGGCATAAGGGTCTTCCGAACCGGCGAAAACCAACGCAGCAAATATTGCAGCGGGGTTATTAATGCTCATGTCGGCGATGAGATTGGATATAATGCGAGGATCCGCATCGGCCACGTTGCCGGTATTTCCGCCATTGGCAGCGCCGGGGACGCCGTTGAGGATGCTATAATCGGTATTTGTGACTAAACCTCCGGGGCCGAAATTCATCGTGTCGCCATCGGCATCATTCATGTAGTTCGGAGACAGGAAGCGAGGCATTGGCTGGTCGGACGCGCCCCAGAGTTCCCGGCCTGCGACCAGGTTGTTGTAGCTCCCGTCAACTGTCCGAATGCCAAAAGGGGTCTTGGTGTCCGGAATGGCCCGCGGCCAACCGGCGTCACCCGTGAAGACCCCATTTGAATCGTAGAAGACGCCATCCGTAATCACTTCGCCGGAGGCAGGATCGATCCTGATCTCTGTCAGCGCGGCACCATTTGCATGTGCCTCACCAATCTTGATCTGCTTGAGAATGAATTGCAGGTCATTGAGGTTAAGTTCGATCGCCATCTGTCCCTCCTGTTCCAACAGCCAAACCGCCGAGACAGGGCTCGGGCCGGACACGACTGTGAATTGCTGGGGTTCAGTGTTGCTCTTGTCAGCAATTAAGCGATACTGCACATCGTCAGGTCATTTAATCTGTAAAAGGACCTATCCGGAGTTGAGACCTTGGTCGGTATTGGAACTAGACTTTGGTCTAAAGGAGGAATCCTTTTCAGATCAGTCGCAGCGCAATTTTTCATCGCTTCCGTAGTAACGATCTTTGCGTCAATGCTGGTTCTTGGGAGCTGGGTGAGCCACCAGATCAAGCATTCAGTCCTGGTTACGACGGGCGTCCAGACAAGCCTGTTCGCGGAAACCATCTTGGCGCCGTTCGTGCAAAATCTGGAGGCGGGCGGAACCCTTGACGAAGCAAGCATCAATGCGATTGACGCGCTCCTGGGCGAGACGCCCTTTGCGGATCTCTACGTATCGATCAAAATCTGGCGGAGTGACGGCATTGTACTCTACGCGACCAACCACGACCTAATCGGCCAGCTGTTCGATCCTATCTACGTGCGCGAGGCTGCCGCTGGAAAGATCGTGGCCCAATTCGAGAGCGTCTACCGTTCTGAACACGCTCATGAACGCTTGGTTGAAGACAAGCTGGTCGAGGTTTATGCACCTCTCTTTCGGACTGGGTCAGATGAGGTCCTCGCGATTGCGGAAACCTACGAGCGCGGTAGCGCGCTCTCGGACGCGTTGGATCAAAGCCAGCAGATGACCTGGCTCGTAGTCGCAACTGCGGCCACAGGGCTTGTCGGGTGTCTCTATTTGATCGTCTGGCGGGCGAGTCAAACCATCGTGGCGCAGCGGAAGCTTCTGCGGTCTCGAATTGTTCAGCAGAGCCGACTGGCGCAACAAAATAGAGCGTTGCGCCTGGCTGCGGATAAAGCCCGTCTCAATGCAAGCACTCAGACTGAGCACCACTTGAGCCGGATCGGCTCGGACTTGCACGACGGCCCCCTTCAGTTGCTAACGCTGTCCACACTTAAATTGACCTCCGCAGTGAGAATTCTCCGAAACGCAGGAACTGACAGAAGTGTCATAGAGCAACAGATCGAGACGGCTGTAGAGATGACCCAGAACGCCTTGGGTGAACTCCGCGCAATTGCAACCGGACTGAGCTTGCCAGAAATTGCCGGCCTGACTCTCCAAGAAACCATATATCGAGCGGTGGAGCGGCATAGGGCGCATACCGGGAACCATGTAGAACTGTCTGTGGTGGCGGTGCCCGAACCTGTCAGTGAAGCGCTAAAGACCTGCGCCTTTAGAGTCATACAGGAAGGCTTGAACAACGCCGCCAAACACTCGCCGAACGCCGCAACCACGGTAAGCGTCGCGCTCTCGGGTGATGCGGTCGAGATTCAGGTTCACGACGATGGACCGGGAGCTTTGAAGTCGCTTGAGCAACAGAATGGTCGGACCCAACTTGGGCTATCAGGTCTACGGAACCGTGTGGCCGCGCTGAACGGTGACGTCGAGTTTTCCTCGACACCGGGAGAAGGCACTTTGCTGAAGGTGATTTTGCCACTTAGTTAGCAGGCCGTGGTCCAAAAGAGCGGGGCTTGCGACACTACCGGCGGAATGACCACTTTCCCGATCAATAGGCGATCCATAAAGCGGTAAAACCATCGCTTGCGTTAACCATCCAGCTCACCGCGCTTCTGGGCAGCAAAAACAACCTCAAGTCGATTCTTGGCGTTCAACTTCGTCATCAAGCCGCTCATATAGTACTTTACGGTTTTTTCGCTGATTGATAGATGGGTGGCAATCTCTCGATTGGTTCTCGCCTGCATCAGGTGCCCGATAATTTGCTTCTCTCGCACACTGAGACGAATGGCATTGCTAAGTCGGCTTCGCGCCTCCTTATCGCGCAGTCCGCCCAAAACCTGGCTTGCGAACTGTTTGGTAATGTACAGCTCCCCGCGCATCACAGTTTCCACAGCTTCAATTATCTCCTCAACCCGGCCGCCTTTAAGGACAAAGCCAGTGGCACCGGCGTCAAGCGCCTTCAGTACGGAGTCGGCGCTGGAAAAGGCCGTGAGCACGATGACATGAACATCGGGGAAGGTGCGCGACACTCGCAAAATCATCGCGAAGACATCTCCCGGCATGGACAAATCGGTGATCAGAACATCCGGCCTGTGCGTCTCAACGATCTCCATGGCAGCGTCCGCTGAAGCCCCTTCAGCGACGACGTCAAGATTCTGTTCGCTCGCGAAAATCGATGCCATGCCTTTCAGCAGGACGGGATGGTCGTCCGCGAAGGCAATTCTAAATGAGTCTTTCATATCGCCCTCGCAGCACGCTATTCAATTGGGACGCTGCACCAATAGTAGACCTGAAGAGGTTGCTTGGCTACAATGTAGTTAAGGGATCGTTAATTACCTTTTCAGGACACCAGACCATCCATTGTAGACTGAACTGGACTTGTGCGACTTACCTTAACCTGAACCACGCCGGCTTTGCCGGAGGCCATTTGGTCTAAGCTATGCGGCCATGGCCGGTTGATCCAGTGCGGCGTAGTAGTTGGCCTCGGCTTCGTCGAGCGGGATGTTTCCGATTGGCTCGAGCAGGCGCCGATTGTTGAACCAGTCGACCCATTCGAGGGTGGCAAACTCTGCCGCTTCATAGCTGCGCCAGGGACCGCGTCGATGGATGACCTCTGCCTTGTAGAGACCGTTGATGGTCTCGGCCAAGGCATTGTCATAAGAGTCTCCAACGCTGCCCACTGAGGGCCCAATGCCGGCCTCGGCCAGGCGCTCGGTATAGCGGATGCTGACGTATTGCGCCCCGCGATCCGAATGATGAACCAGACCGCCGCTATGGACGGGACGGCGGTCGTGGATGGCCTGCTCGAGGGCGTCAAGAACGAAGCTGGCATGGGCCGTGCGACTGACCCGCCAGCCCACGATATAGCGGGCGTATACGGCGATCACTAAGGCTACATAGGCAAACCCAGCCCACGTCGCCACATAGGTAAAATCGGAGACCCAGAGCCTGTTGGGCGCCGGGGCATGGAACTGGCGGTTGACGCGATCGAGCGGGCAAGGCGCCGCCTTGTCGCCGATCGTGGTGCGGACCGGTTTGCCGCGAATGACACCCTGTAGACCGAGGTCCCGCATCAGCCTTTGCACTGTACATCGCGCAACATCGAACCCTTCCCGCTGCATCTGTCGCCAAACCTTCCTGACGCCATAGGTCGAGAAGTTCTCGGCAAAGACCCGCATGACCTCAGGCTTGAGGGCTTCATCGCGCTGGGCACGGACAGACAGCCGCGAGGGATCAAGGCGTTGAGCGACATGCTCATGATAGGTGGATGGGGCGACTGGCAGGACCCTGCAGATCGGCTCGACCCCGTAATGCCCACGATGTTCGGCGATCATCGCGTCAGTGGGCGGTCGAGCTCCCCTCAAGCGAAATATGCGCCACGCTTGAACGGGGCGTTGCCGGGCGCCTGGGCCAGCAGGCTCTCTCCATCGGCCAGCTTCGCATAGACGAACAGCTCGCTGCCCAGATATTCGACCAGGATGATGGTGCCTTCAACCGCGACATCACCGGGATGTTTGAGCCCCAGATGCTCGGGCCGGATGCCTACCGTGACCGGTTCGCCGGTGCCCAGCCGCGCAGACCGCGTGCCCAATCCGCCCAAATTCCCGCAAGAAAATGGGACCTGTCGGGGCGTTTCATCGTTGCGCCCGAAGGTTCGCGATAAGAAAGCGAGGCAAACTCGGGAGAAACGTCGTGGCGAACCTCTCCGTCTCGAATACCGTCCGCGATGTGGCCGGCCGGAGGCGAAACTGTCCTATCACGCAGTCCTGTGACCAACGCGCATTTCTGCCTGGAGGTTTTCTGGGCCTGTTGGGGACAGTGGCAGTTGTGCTCGAAAAGCTGCGGCGTCTGCACGTCGCGTTCGCGATAGCCATTGCGCTGCACCAGGGCCACCAGCTTCCCATTCAATGGAGCGAAACGCGCTTTCCCGCATTACCGATGTGCATTTGGAGAAAGCTGATGCAGAATGCCGCACCGGACCCTTGGGTCGATCCCCTTTTCGAGCTCCGGGTACGTGAAACCGCGTACTTTCTATGGGAACAAGCTGGTCGACCCGTTGGTCAGGAACAACAATACTGGTTTGAAGCCCTCGATCGTTGCCTGCGCGAAAGACAAGCTGACGAAATGATTCAAGAGCCACCCCCCGCTTTGCCGAAAGGCCATTCCTGATGTCACATTGGGGTGTAAAGCGGATAGGCGCTCAGTGGCGGGCCGGATTATGGGCGCCTTCCGCCAGCATGGTGGCCGTTGAAAATGGGAGAGAGCGGCCCATCCCCCTCCTTCGTAGCGACAATGGTTTCTGGGAAGCGGCCTTCACTGCTGAAGAAGGTGAGGACTACAGCTTCATCGTTGACGACGAACGCTATCCCGATCCGGCCAGCCGCCTGCAGGTCTCGGACGTCCACGGGCCTTCACGCCTTGTTTCGGGCGTGGATTTCGAGTGGTCACCTTCCTGGAAAGGTCGCCCCTTCAATGAATATGTCCTTTACGAACTACACATAGGCACCTTTGCACCGACCGGAACATTCCGCGCCGCGGCCGAGAAGATGGAGGAATTGGCAAAGCTCGGTTTCACCGCAATCGAGATCATGCCGATCAGCCAGTTTCCCGGGTCGCGAGGCTGGGGCTATGACGGGGTGCTGCCCTTTGCCCCACATCCAAGCTACGGCACACCCAACGATCTGAGGCATCTCGTCAATACCGCGCAGAGCCACGGGCTATGCGTCATTCTTGACGTGGTCATGAACCATTTCGGTCCAGACGGCGCCTATCTCCACGCGATTGCGCCGGAATTTTTCGACCCGGACCGGCACACACCCTGGGGCGCTGCCATCGACTTCTCGCAGAAAGCGGTGCGTCAGTTCTGGATCGATTGCGCCCTTATGTGGCTAAACGAGTACCGGCTCGACGGGCTGCGGCTCGATGCGGTGCATCAAATCCAGGGCGAAGGGGCGCCGGAGTTCATGATGGAATTGGGCCAGGCTGTCCGGAAACTGGACTTGGGCAGGCCGCTCCATCTCATCGTCGAGGATGAACGTAACGAGCCCACTTTGCGCGAGTCGGGGCTTTATGCCGCCAGTTGGAACGATGATTTCCACCATGCGGTGCATACAAGCCTGACCGGCGAAAGCCAGGATTACTATGTCTCTTTCGCACACGACCCGATTGCAGATCTGGTTCGGGCGTTGGAGCGTGGACATATCGAGGAAGGCCAGCCGCGAGTTGGGCTCGACACGCCACGCGGTTCGGACTGCGCCCATTTGCCGGTCACCAGCTTTGTCAATGCCATCCAGACCCATGATCAGGTCGGCAACCGCGCCCAAGGTGAACGGCTGCTGGCGCTGGCGGACGAAAGCGCCGTAAAGACGGCATACGCCTTACTGCTCACTGCTCCCTACACGCCCATGATATTCATGGGCGAGGAACGCGGCGCCGTGTCTCCATTCCAGTTCTTCGCCCACTACGAGGGGGATCTTGCTGAAGCGGTGCGCCAGGGGCGGGCCGAGGAATTCGCGGGCATCGCCGCACTTGGAGAGGCGGTACCCGACCCTATCGATCCGGCAACCCTCCGGCGCTCCCGGCTGGATTGGTCCTCATCTCCGGCCGCTGATGACTGGCTGCGGCTCACTCAGCAGGTCCTCGCATTTCGTAAGGCCTGTATATTCCCGCTGACCGCGACCTCGCGCCAGCATAGTGCGGCTCACGTCGTCGGCGACAAGGCCTTGACTGTGCACTGGCAGTTCGAGGCGGGCGAGTTGATTGTTGATCTCAATTTTGGAGAGGTAGGTCGGCACGCGCCAAGGGCGCGCGCGCCCGACTTCGCGCTCTTCGACCTCAAACGCGATCCCTACGCCCTTGCCGTCTGGAGCAAATTGACATGATGCACTCGGCCCCGACCGCCACATACCGGGTACAGTTGCGGGAGGGCGTCGACTTCGACAATCTTGCCCGGCATGTCGACTATATCGCTGGTCTGGGCATGTCCCATCTCTACCTCTCCCCGATCTTCACCGCATCGAGCGGCTCTACCCATGGCTACGATGTCATCAATCCGAATCAGATTGATCCCGCATTGGGTGGGCGACGGGCATTTGAACGTCTTGTGGCGACCGCAAGGCGAGCAGGACTGGGGATCGTGCTCGACATCGTTCCGAACCACACCGCTTTCACCTTGGAGAATCCCTGGCTGCAGGAGGTGCTAAGGGAGGGAAAGAACAGCGCCTATGCCAGGCATTTCGATATCGATTGGAATGCGGGGCCGCTGGTATTGCCCATTCTGCCCCAACCTTTCGAGCAAATGCTGGCCGCCGGCCGCTTCAGCGCAAATGGCGGCTATTTCGTCTTCGACGAAACGCAGATTCCCCTTGCGGAGACGGCGCGTGAAGACGTCACTGAAACTGACGCGTTGCGAAAGCTGCATGAGCAGCAGCATTGGCGCCTCAGACACTGGGAAGCCGAACGCGATTCAATTACCCACCGTCGCTTTTTCAACATCACAAGCTTGATCGGCATGCGCGTCGAGGATCCCGAGGTCTTCGATGATACCCATGCCCTGACGCTGGACCTGGTCCGGGCTGGATTGGTCGATGGCTTGCGCGTGGACCATATCGATGGACTTGCCGACCCGGCCGCTTATCTCGAACGATTGTCGCAAGCGCTCCCCGGCACGCCCATATGGGTCGAAAAAATTCTGGTGGGCGAAGAACGCCTGCCCGAAAACTGGAACACGGTGGGCACGACCGGTTACGAATCTGCCCGTCTGCTGGCGCGCGCGCTTACGCACAGCCAGGGTATTGAAGAACTGGATCAAATCTGGCGCGATCTGGTCCAGGAGCCAGACAGTTTTCCGCAGGCGCTGACCCGAGCCAAGAAAGACATCCTCGAGTTCGAACTCGCGGCTGAACTGCACCAGCTCGTCGCCTTGGCTGCCGCTGCGCTCCAGGCCTCACCGCTCGCAGAACCGGGTCCCGAGACGCTGCGGGAAGCTGTCATGGCCCTGCTCGGGGCCGTGCCACGCTACCGGACCTATATAGACAGCAACGGCATCGAGGAAGCTGACCACGCCATCGTCACCCGAATGAGCGAAACGGCAGCAAGGGGCCTGCGTTCGGAGGTCGGCGTTAAGGCGGTGGCCTCGCTCATGCAGTCGCCAGATACAGCGCAGGCGCGGACCTTCGCCTTGCGTTTCCAGCAGGTGTCTGGCGCTCTGCTTGCCAAGGCGCAGGAAGATACCGCCGGCTTCCGGTGGTCACGCTACCTGGCTGCCAACGAAGTCGGCGCCGAACCGGCCGAGCCGACCGTGGATCAACGGGAGGCCGACCAGTTCCTGTCAGGTCGAACCCCTTGGGACATGAACCTGAGTTCGACGCACGACACCAAGCGTTCCGAGGACTCGCGCATGCGCATGGTGGCAATCAGCCATCAGCCGGAGGGGTTCAAGGCCCTCTACCTTCGGGCCTGCGAGCTACGCGAAGCTGCCGAGGTCACCCCCGCCTGGCGCTGGTACATTATCCAGACCTGTCTGGCCATTTGGGACCCAGCCGACGCGCATCTCGACGAGCGTTTGCGCGATCACATTCGCAAGGCCATGCGTGAAGCCAAGCAAGCCAGTTTCTGGACCAAGCCCAACGAGGATGCTGAGAACAAGGCCATCGCTTTTGCCCATGCGGCGGTTGCGCTATGGCGCGACACTCTGCCGATCGAACTCGAGCAGTTGGTGTCGAGCGCGGACACGCTGATCCTCACCCAGCTTGCCCTTAAGGCTCTCCTGCCGGGCTTTCCCGACTTTTATCGCGGCAGCGAAACCGTCTTGCTTGCGTTGACCGACCCGGACAACCGACGCCCTGTGGACTGGGGGAGCTTAGCCGCCGGCACCGTCAGTAGCCCGATCGCCACAGCCAAGATGAACCTGACCCGTGAACTGCTTGGGTTGCGCAAGACCGAACGCAAATTCCTCGAGCGGGCAGCGAGCAAGGTCGTTCTCAACCCGAACAGCGTCTTGTTGCGCCGGAGCGACGGGCAGCGGGCTTTGGTTGCCGGTTTCTCCACTGATCTGCCTGCCATTATCGAGCCGATCTGGCACACCGAGATCAACCGTAAGGTGATCTTTGTCGGATGGGACACCGAAATGTCCGCCACATAGCCGACCTGCCGGAACTGGCGTGGAGTCATCCACGTTCACAAGCAACTCTCCAGCGGACCCAACCCGCTCCACCCCAGGAACCACTCCAATGCGTAAAGCGCAAAACCCCAAGCCGACCTTTGATCATCACGCCGGCCGGCCTGATATCCTGGGCGCGGAGTTCATGGGCGAGGGCACCAATTTCGCCCTGTTCTCCGAGCACGCTCAGCGGGTCGAGCTGTGTCTGTTTGACAAGTCGGGAGCCAATGAAATCCACCGCCTGGATCTGCCGGCCATGGAAGGCGGCATCTGGTTCGGTTATCTTCCTGGCATCAAGCCCGGCCAGGTCTATGGCTACCGCGTGCATGGTCCCTATGCCCCCGAAGAGGGCCATCGCTTCAACCCCAACAAGCTGCTGCTCGACCCCTATGCCCGTGAACTCAAGGGCGAGATCGTCTGGGACGACGCTCTGCATGGCTATACAATCGGCGAGGATGACCTGAGCTTTGATGAGCGCGATAGCGCCCCATTCATGCCCAAGGGCGTTGTTGCCGATCCGGCATTCGACTGGGACACCGACCGGGCCCTGCGAACCCGCTGGCAGGACACGGTGATCTACGAAGGGCATGTGCGTGGCCTCACCATGCTGCATCCCGATATCCCGCAAGATCTGCGCGGCACCTTCCAGGGGCTGGCGAGCGATCCCATCATCGAGCATTTGCACAAGATCGGCGCAACCACCATCGAACTGCTGCCGGTGCACGCCTTCGCCAATGATCGCTACCTGGTCGAGAAAGGGCTCTCAAACTATTGGGGTTATTCCACCCTTTCCTTCTTCGCCCCGCACGCGCGCTATCTGCACACCGGTCAGATCCGCGAAGTGAAGCAAGCCATCCGCAAATTTCATGCCGCCGGCATCGAGGTTATCCTCGACGTGGTGTTCAACCATACCTGTGAAGGCAACGAACTGGGCTCGACCCTTTCCTTCCGCGGCATCGACAACGCCAGCTACTATCTACTATCGCCCGAAAACCCTCGGCACAGTTTTGACACGACCGGTACCGGCAATACGCTCAATGTCGCCCATCCCATGGTTCTGCGTATGGTGCTCGACAGCCTGCGCTATTGGGTGCAGGCCATGCATGTCGACGGGTTCCGCTTCGACCTTGCTTCAACCCTGGGCCGGGAATCGGAGGGCTTCGAGCGTGATGGCTCATTCTTCAACGCCTTGCGACAGGATCCAGTGCTGGCCGGGGTCAAGCTGATTGCCGAGCCTTGGGACATTGGTGACGGGGGCTACCAGGTCGGCGGCTATCGTTGGCCGTTCCGGGAATGGAACGACAAGTTCCGCGACGATACGCGGGCATTCTGGCGCAAGGATCCGGGCCGGATCGCGGCAATGTCCGAACGCCTGTCAGGTTCGCCCGTCCAGTTTAACCACAGCCACCGCCCGGCCACATCAAGCATAAATTTCGTTGCCGCCCACGATGGCTACACGCTTTGGGACACCCTGAGTTTCAACGAGAAGCACAACCAGGCCAACGGCGAAGACAACAATGACGGTCACGACCACAACCTGTCGGACAATATGGGCGCAGAGGGCGAGACCGAGGACGAAGCCATCCTGCGAGCCAGGCTGCGCCGGGCCAAAGCCATGCTGGCTACCGTTCTGCTTAGTCAGGGCGTACCGATGATCCTTGCAGGAGACGAATTCGGCAATAGCCAGAGTGGGAACAACAACGCCTATTGCCAGGATAATGAGATCAGCTGGCTCGACTGGAGCAAGGCGCGATCGGAACTGATTGAGGCCGTCTCGGTGCTGAGCAAGTTGCGCAGGGAGACGAGCCTGTCCCGCGCCCGTTTCGGCGTCGCGCAGAACGATGGCCCTGACGAGAATCCGGTGCTGGAATGGCTCCACCCCGATGGCAGAGCCATGGGAGACGCCGATTGGGAAGACGCCGAATTGAGATGCTTCGGCCTGAAGATCGTCTTCCCGCTCGACCCGGAACTGCTCATCGTGCTCAACGCGGGCGACGACCGCCAATTCCTGCTGCCCGAGGGCTCCTGGACACGGCATATTGATACAACAGAGCGGTCATTCGTGGAGACCACTCCCGAGTCTGGATCAGTCGCGGTGCCATGGCAGGGGGTCCAGGTTTACGGGCGCTGAACCCCTTCGGGCGGACGTGGATGGATGCGTTGGGACGTGCTCGGGCCAGTAAGTGGATGATCGCTCCGCTTAGATGGCCGCGATCCGCGACCATGTCGCCGACCACCTCTCGTGTTGCCTGAAGAGCGAGAACGGCCGCATTGTCTGAGGCCAGACCGGATGCCAAAGTGATTGCGACAGGCAGTCCATTCGCGTCGACCATGGCATTGATTATGGTGATCAGGTCTCCAGGAGAACGGCCGATGGCGTGATCCGCCCCCTCTTAACAGTGGCCGCGTGCTGGTGGGCTCGGATGATTGAAGAGCCGATGAATTGCATAGAATCTGGGGGTCTGGCGGCCAGTTCCTCGAACACCCGCACCCAAACACCCGCCTTGCCATTATTTGTCGTTTTAGTCCCACAGGTTGGACTGTGGCAGGCCGAACTCGCTGGAAGTTTCTGTTTCTGGCCCACTGGTCGGACTGGTCGAGCCACTGGTGGGACTGGCCTTTGATTTTCGATGCTCGGCCAATTGGGAATAAGATGGGTGGGTGTTTCGCCAGTGACGTCGGTCCGCGCATCCGTCAAATACCATTCCACCGTCATCCGAGTCTGATAATAAGCGCTTTCCCACTGGCGCACGAAGGCCACGGTCCTCCAGCTCCTTGAGGTACCGATTGGCCATGGACTTGCTCTTGCCCAGAACGTTGGCGGCGCCACGGGAACCAAAACCCAGGCGACCATATCCTCGGCAAAGCAGGAATTCTCACCCCATTCGTCGCCTTGGTGCCACCTGGGGTTCGTCGTGTTTCCAATGAGAAAGCGGTGTGCTGGTGGATATGGCCATGCTCCCAGGACTCGGGTTGACGCCGCAGATCATGCCGTCAAGGTCTTTGGCTGACACCGCCCGGGAATGGCCGAACAACGGTAGGGGTTTGTGCGCCTCGCGCAGGGATGAAGGAAACATCCATCGGGATGGATGCAATCAAATCTGGTTGCGCACCAACGCCGTAGTGATTCAGAGCAATCACGAGACATAAGTTATGGCATCGAACCAAAAAACTCCCGGCACCCAAGTCAGCGGGCGTCGCAAGAGGCGCTTCGGCTGGATGGTGGCGGGCTTTTTGCTGGTCGCTGCCGTTTCTGCCTATGCCTACTTGGAACGCCCGTGGGAGGAAAAACCCGTCCGCGTCAGCGTCGAGATAGCCGAACAGGACCAGCTAATACAGGCTTTGGCGGTGAATGGCAGAGTTGTGGCGCGTGAAACCATCCAGGTTCGCTCCGCTGTCTCAGGGATGGCTGTCTCAGTCGGAGCAGGCGAGGGGGAAAGCGTGAGCGCCAACGAGGTGTTGGTGCAACTCGATACTGCCCAACCTCGCGCGCTGCTCGAACAAGCGCAAGCCGCGCTGGATGCCGGCTTGGTGCGCCAGCAACAGGCCGAGGCTAATGCGGCACGCGCGCGAGCCCTAGGCGAAAATACGCCGCGCTCCACTCGCGAAGACGCTGAACTTGCGCTGACTGAGGCCAGCAATGAAGTGTCGCGCCTTGCAGCCGCGCTCGACCAGGCCAGAAGTCAGTTGGAGCAATATACGATCAAATCACCAATCGACGGGGTTGTGCTGGATCGGTCCATTGATCGCGGACAATTGGTGGCTACACAGACCAATCTCTACACTGTCGCTGACCTCAGCGAACTGCTGGTCGAGACAAACGTCGACGAGTTGTATTCCTCTCGCATTTCCAACGGCCTCGATGTCCTGCTCAGGCCAGCCGGCAATACTGTCGCTCAAGAAGGAACAATCGTATTTACCTCCCCCACTGTCGATACGACCACGGGCGGACGGGCGATCAAAATTGCTTTTGGCACCCCGGTCGATCTGCCTGTCGGACTGACCGTAAACGCCAACATTATCGTGTCTGAGATAGACTCGGCCATTTCCGTGCCGAGGGGAGCAATCGTGACGGCGGGCACGCAAAGCCATCTGTTACTTCTTGAAGACGGCGTGATCCGCGAGCAGGTCATCAATTTCGCGGACTGGCCGGCCGAACGGGTCATGGTGACCGATGGAATTGAACCAGGCGATGTTGTGGTGCTCAATCCCTCGAGCGTGGTTCCGGGCCAGTTGGCGGTTGCGGAGTAGGCCTATGCTCTACGGTCTCAAGATCGCTACGCGCTATTTGACGGCAAACAAGGCACAAACTGGGTTGCTCATCACGGGCGTCGCCGTTGGCGTGTTCGTTTTCATATTCATGAGCGCCCTGATCGGAGGGCTTGCGGTATTTTTGGTGCAACGCACCGTCGGCGACATAGCGCATGTGACCATGGAAGCGCCCAGCCGTGACGCCAGCGCGTTGCTGCCCGAGAATTCTGGCCTGCTTATTGTTCGGCAGCGTGACACCACACAGCTAGAACTGTTGCGCACGGCAGATGCCTTCATCCCGCTGATCGAGGCGACACCCGGAGTGTCGGCAGTGTCGCCCCAAATCGTAGGCAACGGATTTCTGGTGCGGGGTCAGGCAACAGCACCCGTGGGCGTCACTGGCGTGCAGCCGGACAAAGTCTCTGCGATTGCCAATATCGGCAGGAACATCCGGGCAGGCAGCACCGACCTCAACAGTTCCAATGTGCTTCTGGGGACAAGCCTGGCTGAGGACCTGGGGTTGCGTGTCGGGCAGGTGGTGCGCCTTCGCTCCGCCAACGGGCTCGAACTGCCACTGGTTGTTGGTGGCCTATTCGAACTTGGTTTGGACGCGCTGGATAGTCGCTCGGCCTTTGTCAGCCTTTCTGTCGCACGAACGCTGTTCGACGCTCCCCAAGGGATCTCACGTCTAGAAATCAAGCTCGACGACCTCAATCAGGCGGAGAACTATGCGCGCCAACTGGCAGCCGATACCGGCCTTGAGGCCAAGCCCTGGACGGAGGGCAACGCCCAATTGCTGGATGGCCTGAGGGCGCAGGCCAATTCGGGCAATCTCATCAAGGGATTTGCACTGATTACCATCGTGATCGGCGTAGCCAGCGCGCTGCTGCTGTCGACCTACAGAAGACGGCCCGAAATTGGCATCATGCGCGCGATGGGGGCCACCCAAGGCTTTGTAATCTTCGTCTTTGTGACCCAGGGCACCATGATTGGTCTGCTTGGCGGACTTATAGGCGCCGGACTGGGATATGCGGCCCTTTCTCCCTTTCCTTTACCGGAAGTAGCACCGCAAGGGGGGTTGCCCATAGACGTCCGACAAGGCGCCTATGATCTGGCCATAACACTGACCACGATCGGCGCCATTCTGGCATCCATTCTTCCCGCCCGGGCCGCTGCCCGTGTCGACCCGGTCTCGGTGATCGGCCAATGAGCACGCTGGTGGAAGTTCGAGATCTGGTTAAAACCTATGGGGAAGGCGATACGGCAACCCCTGTCCTCAAGGGTCTCAACCTGACACTGGACACCGGAGAATTGGCGGCCCTGTTGGGCCCGTCGGGTTCTGGCAAGAGCACGCTGCTGACTATTCTGGGAACGCTTATGAAGCCGACATCGGGGCAGCACCTCATGCTGGACCAGGATCTGACCTCGGCAGATGATCGCGAACTCACCGAGTTTCGCAACCGCCACATCGGCTTCGTCTTCCAGTTCCATCACTTGCTGCCCGATTTCACGGCCTTGGAGAACGTCATCTTTCCAACCGCTGTGAAGGCGGGGCGCGAAACCGCGGCAGCGCGGGCGCGTGGACGCGAATTGCTGGACCGGGTCGGGCTTGGCAACCGCATGGAATATCTGGCCACCCAGCTTTCTGGCGGACAGAAGCAGCGGGTGGCAATTGCGCGTGCACTGATGAACCAGCCCGAGCTGGTCCTTGCCGACGAGCCAACCGGAAATCTCGACAGGGAGTCGGCCACGCAAGTGATGGACCTGATCGGGGAAATCAATCGCCAGGAAGAGACCAGCTTTCTGATCTCGACTCATGACGAAAGGATCGCCGAAATCTGCCGCCGGCAGATCCGTGTGCTGGATGGCAGCGTAGGCTGAACCGTTCCGCAACCAAGGGCTGTGACCGCGCCCAAGGGAAAGGGGGACGCTTGGCGCCAACTTGCCGACCGGCATTCCTCGCCGGCCGACCTCTGGCGGCGGGGTCATATTGTGAGATACCCATTTTCATTCTACTTTGGCCAATATCGGCCATCGGGGAGAACGAATATGACGAACAGTTCGTCAGCCAGCGACGTGCAGCCTTGGGAGAACTACCCCTGCCGCACAACTCTCCTCGCTAGCGCCTCCAGCGGGGCCGGTAGCGGTCTGGCTGCGATTTAGAGTGCTTGCGGAGAGGCGGACACGCCGACAGCGAAAAAGGGGCCGCGAGCCAGCCTGAGCGTCTCCAGAGTCAACGTTAGTTGCAGCCTTCCAAGTGTGGGTTGGGGCGCCTTGCAGTCTCGGGAAATCGCATGTTGCGTTTACCCCGTGCTGCTCACCGCAGGCGTACGAGCACCTTGGTCGTTGCAGGCAACTATCCGAATTCGTCGGTCGGCATGCCTTTGCCAAATCCGCGAATAGCGAGAGTGCGACCCTGTTCCGGGGATGACTGCATGGAGGCATGCGTCCAGTCCAAACCGGGCAGATGTCACAAACAGCGTACTGAGCTCTTGGCCGCCGAAAGCACATACTATTGGGCGATGCATCGGTAATCCGATGAAGTTTGCAAGCGACCCCGTGCCGGGTTCCAGCAGGGCCAGCCCACCACCACCCGCGAGCGCGTTTGATAAGGATATTGTCCGCAGTCAATGTGGAACCGTCCAGCAGCGACTCTGCTCGGCGGCGACCCAAAAAGGGCTTTCACCCACCCCATTGCGGCAACCCAGAACCAATTCGATCGATATCATCGAACCCTTTGCCCATCTTTATCGAACATAAGGATCTCGCTGGGGTCACAACTGATATCGATTTGGTCTCCGGCACTTGAACGGTGCTTGCCGCGCTGCTCGACCAAGATGATCTGACCATCGGGCAATCGCCCGTGCAGCACTGAAGTCGCACCCAGGTTTTCAGCGACTTCGACGGACAGTCGCAGAGAAAGCGCAAGCGACGTATCGCAACTGAATTGCTCGGGGCGAATTCCGATCGTGACCGGTCCATCCGCCATCTGGGTCTCGATGGTCGGGCAAAACTGAGTTTCACCGATTCTGACCACGCCAGCATGGTATTGAGCCTGGATGAGGTTCATCCGCGGAGATCCGATGAAGCCGGCAACGAACAGGTTTGCCGGGTCCGAGTACAATTCTACCGGTGTACCCACTTGTTCTATCCGGCCCGCACGTAGCACGACGATGCGGTCGGCCAGGGTCATCGCCTCGACCTGATCGTGCGTGACATAGATCATCGTGGACTTCAGATCCTGGTGGAGCTTGGCGATTTCCACCCGCATGGCCACGCGCAACTCGGCATCCAGATTCGACAATGGTTCGTCGAACAGGAACGCCTTGGGCTGGCGAACGATTGCTCTGCCGATGGCGACGCGCTGACGCTGGCCACCAGACAATTGACTCGGCTTGCGGGCAAGCAGCGGCTCAAGCTGCAGGATGCGCGCTGCCTCTGTGACCCGCCGTGCCACCTCAGCCTTTGGCGTGCCTGTCATGCGCAAACCAAAGCTCATATTGTCGCGCACCGACATGTGCGGATACAGCGCGTAGGACTGGAAGACCATGGACAAGCCGCGTGCCGATGGCTCCACCTCGTTGACCATGTCGCCGTCGATGCTGACGCTGCCCGCAGAGATATCTTCGAGGCCCGCGATCATGCGCAATAAGGTTGACTTGCCGCAACCGGAAGGACCAACGAAGACGCAGAACTCCCCGGAGGCGATTTCCAGATCGACCCCATGCACGACTTCGGTTTGACCGAAGCTCTTTCGGACGCCCTTTAGAGAGATCTCGCTCATGCTCGTATGTCCTCCCACCAGCTTGTGAGTTCATCAACCGAGGCACTGGGCGCATTTGCGAAGCTGCCATCTTCGAGATAGCCGGCCACGGCGTTGCGAAGGGCCCGGGCAACCAGGTGCTCGTTGTCCGCTGTGAGGTCACAGGCGCTCAATAGCAGGCGGCCGCGTCCGATCTTCACCTCCGCCAGGAGCACCAGGTTTCGATTCTGGTTCCAGTCATCGATGACGCGAATGAGTGCGCGAGCGTCCAGTGTCTTCATGTCGAGGGCGCGGCGACCGTAGGTCAGCGCCCATTGATGCCAGCCGGAGTGGCTGTTGGCGGGGAACAGTGAGAAGATGGGGTGATCGATGTCGTTGATCAGGCCCAGCGTATGCGGCGCCTGCCCCTTGGTCCAAAGCGTGTTCCAGAAGACCGTCGTGTGGCCGAGTTCCGCATTCGGCTTGATGGTCTCGGGTGAAGGCGAGAACACGACCGTGGCGCCTTCTTCAATGCGTTCGAGCGTTGTGGCGTCCAGAGCACCCACGATGTCCAGGGTCCTCTGTGCGGCGTCCGCGAATACGGCGACCTCATAGCGATTGGCAAAGCCATTGCCGGAGAGGACGCATTGGTAAAGTCCGTCAGGCAGGTCTGTCGTATCGATCGAGATTGGTCCCAGGTCGTGCAACTGACCGGTCTTGAGTTCTTCGACGTCAACGAGACTTTTGCGACGCTCGCCGCCATTGCTATCGACCAGAGTGACAGTCACCTGACCCGCGGGAAGGCTGTTGGCACCATAGTGGGCAATCTGCAGGTCAGCCGTGAAGGCGCTTCCCTGGGCGACGACGAACCCATCGGCCCGCAGCAATGGCACGGTCGGCGCGCAGAACTCGCGGAACGCCTGGGGAGAAACATAGGACTTTTCGTCCCAGAAGGCGTCGACGACCCCGACGAGGGCCGTGCCCTGGCCCGGAAAATCCTGCAGGCCAAGCAGTTGGAAACCAGCAAAATCGGGGGTGCGCAGCGCTGCCTCGATGTCCTCCTTGTAGAGCATCGTCTGCAGGCGCCCGCTATTGAACGTGAAGTCGTCGGCCAGCGGCAGCATGGACTTGGCCGCCAGGTCATCGCGCACAACAATGAAGTTACGCGCTTCCAGAACGCCGGTGTATTTGTCGATCGCCCGCAGGTCGGGATAGACGCACCACTGTCCGATCTCGTGGCTGACCAGCGCCATCGGCACCTTCTGGACCCACTCGGACCAATCGGTTCGCGTTTCGAGCGGACGGGCATTCAATCGGCTGTTGAGCCCCTCGCCCCAGCGATGGCTGCGGGGCTCGGGCTTGCTCACATAATTGGCCCGTTCGATGGTCGGCCATCCCGATCCACCGCTATAGATGCGCCGCGCATCCTTTGCCTGCCAATATTCGACAAAGCGCTCAAGGAAGGCATGCATCCGTGCGCCATAAACTTCATTGCCCACTGTCAGCATGACGAAGCTGGGGTGGTTGCCATACTCGGCAACAATGCGCTCGGCTTCAGTCAGGATGTAGCGATCAAGTGCAGGATCAGCGCCGAGAATGGCCCAGATGGGCGTTTCCACATGCAGAAGCAAACCCAATTCGTCTGCTACCTCGAATGCCGCCTTTGGCGGGCAGTAAGAATGGAAACGTATATGGTTCAGGCCATAGGCAGCAGCGGTCTCGAAGGCCTTGCGCCATCCCCGCTTGTCAGTTGGCGGGTAGCCACTGAGCGGGAAAATGCAGCAATCGAGCGTGCCGCGAAGAAACACGCGACGGTCATTGAGCAGAATGTGTCGACCCTGGCTGCGGATCGTGCGGATACCGAAAGGCGTTTCGGCCCGATCCAGCAATTGACCATCCCGGAACCATTCCACCACGAGCGAATGGACGATGGGATCGAATTCGTCCCAATTTCCTGCGGCTTCGGGCAGTTCGACATCAAACTGCAAGCTGGTGAGAGCGGAGCTGATGGACACAGCATGCTCCTCAACGACAGGACGGTCCTGACCCGCGATCGAGAACGACAAGCGGACCATGTCGGTGGCATCGGCTTTCCAGAAGGTCGGCCAGAAGGCGTTGGTGTCGTAGGCCTCCAGGTCCATACAGATGCGAAGGTGTCGCGACGGCGCATCCACGGCAAGATTGTGAATCCCGCCACCAGCTGAATGAAGCTCAATGCTGCCCACAACCCCATTCCAATTGGTCTGGGTGTGCTCGGTCTTTGAATGCGCCACATCTGGCATGTCACCGGCAATGTGGGCATCACCGACCGCCTCGAACCGTCCGTTGTCGATGAGCAGTGTAACCGTGTGCTCGCCTTCGGCCAGCCGTCCCAGAAAGAAGCGGTTGGGCGTCGACAGGCTCTCGTCGCGACCAATCTTTATACCATTGATGAACAGATCGACCTGGCCATGGGGGCGCTCGAGATAGAGCCAATGATAGAGCTGGCTCTGGTCGGCGGCGATCTTAATGATCCGCTGATACCATGCCTTGCCCACATATGGGTGCCGGCGGCTCAGATGCGCCATGGTGATTGCCGACGATGCTGGCGCCTTTCTTGCCTCGTCCACGCTGCCCGGCAGAGCTATGGAGTCGCCAAGCGTGGTTGCGGCCCATTTTGAGGAAAGGCCGACATTGTCCGGGTCCAGGGCGAATGACCAGGTGCCCGAAAGATCGAGGCGGTGCAGCATAGTTGTTCTCTTCTTGAATGTGGGGCGGGCGGCGCCGTCGGCGCCGCCCATTGAGCGGACGCCTAGAGGCGCGCGGCGACCTCTGTCTTTGCCTGAGCCAGCGCTTCTTCGGGTGTTGCGACGCCCTGCACGACATTGTTCACGGCGGTCTCCATCGCCGAGCCGACAATATTGTCGTTTGCGTTCAATGTTGCCGGGATGAGGTTGGCCTGCACGTCCGCGAACACTTCGTTGACGTTCTGGCCATCGTAGTATGGATCTTCGAAGTTGATCCATTCAGCCGACCCCGCGGGTGTCCAGGCAGGGTAGAGGTCATCGTTCTGATACTGCTGGCGGAGGCTTTCCCCATCCGTCACGATCCAGCTGACGAAGGCCCAGGCGGCCTCCTTGTTCTGGGACGTTTCCAGGATGCCGATATGGTCGCCACCGGCATTGAAGGAACGGTTTCCGGTTTCGTCCGCCGGCGCCGAGGCCACGCCCCACTTGCCAGCATCGTCCGGAGCAAAAGCCCGCTTGAGCAGACCCCCAAACCAATTGCCTGACATGATTGTGGCGATCTGACCGCGCCCGAAAGCACCCTGCCATTCAGGAGACCACATATTGAAGGGCGAAATCAGTCCCGCATCGGCGGCTTTGTCGATAACCGTCAAGGCCTCGAGAACGATCGGATCGTCCAGCTGCAGCTCACCTTCGGCGTCAAACCAGCTCACGCCCTTCTGCGCCATCATGGTGGAGAGGATTTCCATCCCATTGGCCAGCAGCCAGCGCTCGTTCGGCACGACGACCTTCTTGCCTTCCTCGATAAAGACATCCCAGTCCGAGAAGGTCGCCTCTACTTCGGTCGGCTCAGTGGGCAAGCCTACCTGTTCAAAGAGATCGCGCCGGTAGAAGAGACCGCCTGGGCCGGTATGCTTGGGCAAGGCAACGATCTTGCCGCTGTCGAGGGTAACATTGCCTGCGGCGAAGGGAGCAAAATCGTCGATGACGTCATCGACATTATACGGGTCTTGAGACAGATCGACCCATTGCGGACGCTCCCGCAGTAGCGCCAGAACGCCGATTTCGATCATTGCCACATCCGGGCCGGTATTGCTCAACAGAGCCCGCTGCACGGTATTGAGATAGTTGTTATCAGCGTTGGGGAACCCCTGCACCTCAACCTTGATGTTCGGATACGCCTCGTTGAATGCGGGCATGAGTGCCTGGAAAGTGCGGTCGTTGTTCGGCCAGGTCCAGACCTTAATGGTTCCCGAAGTCTCGGGGCCCGGCCGGTAGAGCTGGGCCTCCTGGGCGAGTACGCCCGGAACCATGCTGGCGGCCAAACCCGCCGCTACCAAGAGTGAAAAGAAACGCATCGAATATCCTCCCTAGATTGTACGAGCGATTTCGTCAGGATTTCACCGCACCCGAGGTCAGGCCCGCGATGAACTGGCGGCTGAGAAGGGCGAAGAGAAGAAAGACCGGCACCAGGCCCATCAATGTCGACAGCATGACGGCGGGAGTGTCGGTATAGTGGGTGGTCGATAGCGTGGTGAGCGCCAGCGGCACTGTGAACAGGGTTCCGTCCCCCAGGACGACCAGCGGAAGCTGGAACTCGTTCCAGGTGCCGATCACGGTCCAGACGGCCAACGCAGCCAGTCCTGGCCGGATAATGGGCAAGACCACGAAAAAGAAAGTCGCAAAGCCCTTGGCACCGTCCATCTCGGCCGCTTCGTAAAGCTCGCGAGGGATGGTCGAGCCGATATAGGTGTACATCCAGATGACCCCGAAGCCGGATGCTACCGCTGGGACGATCAGTGGCCAGAAGGTGTTGAGCCAGCCCAGCCAACCCATTTGCAGAAAGAAAGGGATAAGGGCCAGAGATGGCGGGAAGAACAGGGTCGCAAAGGTGGCACCGAGCAGGAAACCGCGACCGGGCGCGCGCACATAGCGAGCGAAACCATATCCGGCCAGAGCACTGACCAGCACCAGACCGATCGTCTTGGGCACGGCGACGATGATGCTGTTGATGATCGGCCGGAATGGCGGAAACACTGCCTCGATGCGCGCATAGTTGTCCAGCATTGACGAACCGAACCAGATAGGCGGCGGAAACTGGAACACTTCGCTCAGGGTGCGCGTCGCAAATACTGCGGTCCAGTAGAGGGGCAGCACGAAGAGCAACGACATCAGGAAGAGCGCTACCGTTACCGCAAGATTGAACCGCTTTTCCCGGTTGGCGAGCAGGTTTCTCACGATCAGGCTCCCAGACGCTTGGTGATGGACCGGTGCAGAAGGGTGAAAGCCACAACAGCGGCGAAGATGTACCAACTCACTGCTGCGCCGAGGCCGAAATCAAATTGCGAGAAGGCCGTGGCGTAAAGGTACATGCCCAGAGTGGTGGTCGAGTTGTTGGTGCCACCCTGCCCCTGCGTGAGCACGAAGGGCTCATCGAACATCTGAACGCCACCCAGTGTCGCGGTGATGATCGAGAAGGCAAGCGAGGGAAACAGCAGAGGCAGCGTAATGCGCGAGAATATTGCCCATCGCCCGACACCATCCATGCGCGCCGCCTCATAGATGTCTCTAGGGATGGACTGCAGGCCGGCCAGAAAGATAATCATGTGCCATCCTGTCCATCGCCAGATGACCAGCAGCACGACCAGCGGCTTGATCCAGAATTCGGAAGCAAGCCAGTTGAAGTAGCTCGGCTGCCCCTGCGCGGCGCCAACCAGCATGTTCACAATGCCGCCGTTTGACGTGAAGAAGACCCGAAGCAGAATGGCCGCGATGGCAGGGGCAACGAGCAGCGGCAAGAGAAAGACCAGGCGAAAATAGGTCTTTCCGCCCAGGACGTACTCGTTGACCATCACCGCCAGGCCGAGTGCCAAGCCGACCGTCAGTATGGTGGACCAGAACCACAGATAGAGCGTGTTCCAGATAGCCTTCTGAAACACTGGATCCTGAAGGGCACGCGAATAGTTGGCCAGGCCCACGAATTCCGGTTCGGAAAAGCCATCCCAGTCCGACAGGCCGAGATAGAAAGAAAAGACCACCGGGAAGATGGAGAAGGCCACAAAGATCGCAAAGAATGGCGCGACCGAGGCGTAGAACGCCCTGTTGCGCCGAACCATCACTCCCGATCTCACATTCGCTGCTGCCATGATCACCTTCCCATTTGGCGCTTCTATAATCAGATGATTGATGAACGTCAATATGATCAATGGGCGAAAATCCGTTGACACATTGCCCATTTAGAGGCAAACCCTACCATATTAATCTGATTTATTGAGATGCCCATGAAGATCACCGCAATCGAAACGCGTGTCGTAAATGCCGAAATGCGGAACTGGGTGTTCGTCAAGGTGAGCACGGACGAGCCAGGACTGGTGGGCTGGGGCGAAGCGACACTAGAGTGGAAAACCAGAGCGGTTGTCGGCGCCATAGAAGACCTCACCCCGCTGTTGCTGGGGCGCGATCCGCGCGACATCGAGCAAGCCTATCGGGCGATGACCAAACAGAGCTTCTGGCGGCTGGGCGCAGTGGGAATGAGCGCGGTTTCGGGCATTGAGCTGGCTCTATGGGACATTCTGGGCAAGCACCTTGATGTGCCGGTCTGGAGGCTTCTGGGCGGCAAGGTTCGCGACCGTGTGGGGGTCTACACCCATCTGGGCATGGGGGACATGCGCGCCGTATACGAAACGGACTCGGCGGATCTTCTGGTAGAGCGGGCCCGGGAAGTGGTCGAGAACGGCTACACGGCCTTCAAGGCGGTCATCGTGCCCTACACGCATTACCATGCGCCCTTGCCGCAGATCGACAAGGTTGCCCGGATGATGGACGCTCTGCGCTCCGCGGTTGGTGACGAGATCGAGATCATGGTGGATTTTCACGGTCGGCCTGCCTCGGCAGGTGCAGCCCTCGCCTATATCGAGGCATTGGCGCCAGGACGACCGATGTTCATCGAGGAGCCGGTACAGCCAGGGGACCTCCAGAGTCTGGCCAATCTGGCCCGTCGAACCAACCTGCCTCTGGCGACTGGTGAACGCCTCATCGACCGATCGGATTTCGATGCCCTCTTTGCCACGGGAGCCATTGACATCGTGCAGCCGGACATCTGCCATTGCGGGGGACTGATGGAGGCCAAGAAGATCGCCGCGCGCGCCGAGGCCTTGGGCATCGGCGTAGCGCCGCACAACCCTCTCGGCCCCATCGCCGGCGTGGCAGCGCTGCATTTTGCGGTCTCGACGCCAAACCATGTCATTCAGGAAGAGATGGTGGGGGCGGTGCCTTGGTATTTTGACGTCGTGCAGGGACCGATCCGTCGGGTCGACGGTTGCTGGCAGGTGCCTGATGCACCCGGTCTTGGTATTGTCGTGGACGAGGCCGAATGCGCCCGGCACCCCTACAAGCAGGAAGTGCTGCACACACAGAATGCGGTATTGCCGGACGGCACTATTGTGGATTGGTAGTTATGCGGCTCAAGGACAAGATTGCCATTGTCACCGGCGCGGGCCGAGGCATAGGCGCAGCCATAGCCGAGGCCTTTGCGCGGGAAGGCGCAAAGGTCGTGATTGCCGAGCGAGATCCGGCGACGGGCTCGGCCACGGCGTCAAGGCTTGGCGAAAACGCGCTGTTTGTGCAAACGGATGTGACCGATCAGGGGTCGGTGGATGCCACCGTGCAAGCAACGAGGAAGACCTTCGGCAGCATCGATATCCTTGTCAACAATGCGGGCATCAACGTGTTTCACGAGCCATTGGCCACAAGCGACGAGGAATGGTCGAGATGCATGGCCGTGGACCTGGAAGGGGTATGGCGCATGAGCCGCGCGGTACTGCCATCGATGCTGGCCGGATCGGGCGGCAGCATCGTCAACATCGCATCCTCGCACAGCTTCACCATCATACCGGGCACGTTTCCATACCCGGTGGCCAAGCACGGCCTGCTGGGGCTGACACGCTCGCTGGGGATTGAATACGCCAGTCGCAACATTCGCGTGAATGCGATTGCGCCGGGATATATCGAAACCGACCTGGCAATCGAATATTGGAACACGTTTCCTGACCCCGCAGCCGAACGGCAGCGCACCTACGACCTGCACCCGCCAAAGCGCATCGGCACGCCAGCGGAAGTGGCCATGACGGCCGTGTTTCTGGCCAGCGATGAGGCGCCTTTCATCAACGCCGCCACGATAACCATCGATGGGGGTCGATCGGTGCTATATCATGACTAGCGTTTGCCTTATTGGCATCCGCAAGCCATGGATTTGAAAGAGCAGGAGAACTCCTTGACGTGACAGTCGCCGAGACCACAAAGACCCTTCTAAAACCTCGTGTGCACCGTCACGTGGTCAAGACGCTCGCGCAAAGCATCTTGTCGAACAGGTTTGCGTCAGGCACGGCACTGCCATCAGAGCCGGAACTCTGTGAAGAGTTCAGTGTCAGCCGTAGTGCCGTGCGTGAAGCTGTCAAAGTCCTCGATAGCAAAGGTATGGTGACCACGCGCCCGCGAACTGGAAGCATCGTCAGACCGCGCGAAGACTGGAACCTCCTGGACCCGGATATCCTCGCCTGGTCCATGGAACTGCAACCGAGCGCGGAACTGGTGCTGAGCCTCATCGAGGCGCGTCAGGTCATAGAGCCTGCGGCGGCGCGGCTTGCCGCGCTGCGCGCGACCGCAACCAGCATTGCGCCGATGGAAGATGCCTTCGTAAGAATGACACGCTTCAAGTCCGCCCAGGACTTTGAAGCGTTCAACAAGGCGGACATCGATTTCCACACCGCCCTGTTGCGGGCCAGTGGAAATATCGTTTTCCAGCAGCTGTCGAACACCATCGGCGCAGCGCTGGCATACTCGTTCCGGCTGACCGTATCGCGTGCCCAGGAACCAGGCGCTTCCCTGCCAAACCATGGTGAGGTCATAGAGCGTATTCGGATGCGTGATAGCGAGGGCGCATATGCCTCCATGGCACGACTACTGAGCATCGCTCTGGTTGATTTGGGACTCGCCTGAAACTTCATCATGGCGTTTGGGAGCACGCCACCGCGTGTAAAAGACCCAACCGCTTTGTGCCATTGACGTTGACTACCTGCATGCAGACGGACGGCTTTTCAGAGGCAGCCGAGGACGGCTGAGCGGCAGGAATGGGCGCGCACCTGCCCGGTGGAAGCACCCTGCCCCACAGTCCTCCACGCCAGAGTCTTAAGCGGGGCCGACTGCGGCCAGTCCAGTTGTGGTGAAAAAACGCAGACAGCGGACGTTCGTTCAGCTGCTACCGATTTCGAGTACTAACGCTGCGGCATTATTCATACCCAAGTCCACGGTGGCGTTCGACGCCAGCTATCCTGATCGCGCCAAATGCAAATTGGCGCATAGCTCAATCCTCTCCCACAATAAGCTGGCCGCCGCCAGAACTGGCGACACCCTTATCGGTCTAGGACACATTCTCGAGCATCTTGACGATACCGTTCGTACCGTCGACTTCGAGCAGGTCGCCATCCTTTATGATTCCTGTCACGCCAGGCAGGCCACGAACGCATGGTAGGCCGTATTCACGGGTGAGCTGCTGCCGGTTCGGTGGACACGAAGTTAGGCTAGCTTAGCTTTTGCGTCTCTGGGTCAGCTTCGCCGTCGATGATGGTTCGAATGAACATGGGAGGATACCCGGTGAGGTCCTCCCAGAACCTGCAGCTAGAGATGCAGTTCGGAACGCTGGAGGACAACGCGATCCGTGCGGCTACCGATCGGCGCCGCCCGTAGGTTCTCACGTTTTGGTATAGTCACCAGCTTGCTCATGGCGAGAACAGATAGAGAACCTGGAAAGTCGAGTCAACAGCGATTTTGTAGAGGTTGGTGCCAGCACGATGCCAAAAGCAGCGGATACCTTTCCGATCTTGGGGGATGTTAAGGCAGCTTGATGCTTCAAAAGAATCTTCTACTTTACCTACTGTTTGTGAGGGCGCACGTATGGATACCAAGGACCATCCCGTAATTGTTGTTCTTGGTGACCAGCGCCAGCTCGTGGTGCCCATCTTCCAACGGCAGTATGCGTGGGGTGAGGAGCGGCTGAAGGCGTTCTGGGAGGACGTCGTTGCAAAAGCCGAGGAGACCACAGAAGGCAAGCCGAAGTTCAATCACTACATGGGCGCACTGATCCTGGCGCCTGGCAGTGACGGCTTCACCATCGGTGCCACTCCGTTGGTACAGGTGATTGACGGTCAGCAGCGGCTTACCACCTTCCAGATCTTTCTTGCGGCCCTCCGCGAAGTCGGAAATCGGCTCAACGTGCCAGATGTGGGAAATCTGGTACTTCCCTATCTCTATATGCCCAAGATGGAGGGCGACACTTCGCCCAAGAAGCACCGGCTAGTGCCTACGGCCGAAGACCGCGCGGTGTTCCACCTCATCATCGATTCCGGTCTGGCAGGGGTGCGGAAACAGCATCCCAAGCTTTTCTTCCAGAACGGCAAGCTGATCCGTGGCTCTGCCCCCGTCGCTGTTCGAGCCTTTTGGTATTTCATCGAGCAGATCGAGCGCTATGCCCGGCTTGGGCTCGTGGACGAGGAGCAGGATGGGAACGGCGGGACGGATGAAGATGCTGGAGCGCAAGGACTGCGCCTCCACGCCCTGCTGAAGGCCATGCTGCATCACCTAAAGCTGGTGGTCATCACACTGTCAGAGGATGACGACGCTCAAGTCATCTTTGAAACGCTTAACAGCAAGGCAGAGCCATTGCTGGCAATGGATTTGGTTCGCAACAACATATTCCATCGCGCTGCCGCTCAGGGCGAGCAGGTCGAGGAACTGTTCGACAAGAAGTGGCGGCCCTTCGATAAGAACTCGACCTTCTGGAAGGCTGACTCGCCTCGCGCGAAACCGAAGCGCCCAAGGATCGACCACTTTCTCAGCCACGCTCTAACCGCCCAAACCGGGCAGGAGACGTCGCTACGTGAGTTGTACTCCGAGTATCGAGCGTTCACGCGCCCTGGAGGCAAGCCGCGCTTCCAGACCGTTGAGGCAGAGCTGGACGCACTGGTTGAGTTCGCGTCCATTTACGAAACCTTGGAGGCCGGCGGTGCGGACGCTGACCTCACCTGGATCGGGCGAAAGTTGGCAATCTGGGAGGTTTCCACTGCCTATCCTTTGATCTTCCGCATCGCAAATTCTTCGGCACCTGACCAGGAGAAGAAGGCACTCTACCGCTTGGTGTACAGCTATCTGGTACGGCGGGCCCTGTGTGGCCTAACCCCCAAGAACCTCAACAAGACCTTCGCTCGCCTTACCGCGGAGATGCTGTCTCACGGGGTGTCGCTAGAGACCTTCAAAGGCGCCTTCGCCAACCAGACCGGGAACGCAGTACGCTTCCCTACCGATACTGAGTTGGAGGAGGCGGTACGGACGAAGGCAGTCTACACCATGTTCAACCGCAAGGATCGCTTGGCGGATGTCTTGTGGGATCTGGAGATGGCAACGCGAACCAAGTTCAGCGTTGATACCCCCAGGCCCGACAACATGTCGGTAGAACATGTTATGCCGCAGACATGGGCGACCCGCTGGCCTCTGCCCGACGGGCGGTTGGCTCCGGGCGACAAGGTCACCGGCGCCGACCAAAAAATGCTCGAAGATATCCGGGCTCGTGATGGGCTTGTTCACACACTCGGAAATCTCACCCTGATCACTGTTCCGGGAAATACAGCGGCTTCGAACTCGGGCTTTGTCGACAAGAAGCCGTGGCTACTGAAGAGTCTTCTCGCCTTGAACCTCGAGGTGACGTCCGGAGATGCCTGGACCCATACATCCATCACCGACCGCTCCACCGATCTCGCGAAGCGCGCCGCTACCGTCTGGCCTGCCCCTTAGGCGGGAAGCAGTTCAGCAAACGAGATCAACAAGTTATAGATGCGGAGCGCTGTCGGATGAAGCGGCCGGCGATTCTCGATTCGTACAAATCGACTCCGACTCAATTTTATCCGACAACCGTGTCGGGAACTGAAAATCGAGAATCGATGGTACCCGCAGAAAGCCTGACTTCGAGCAAAAATCCAGATTCGACTGTTACAGAAGGTTCGAATCTATTTTGCGGTTGAGAACAAAAATCGCGAGTCGATGGTTATAGCAGTGGATCATAATCCCGAAGAACCCTGCCTCGCCTTGGGAATCTCGGCATCTGCATTTTGTCTTCGAGCAGCTGCACGGCGGATAGATCACACTCAATTCCTATCTGACCGACGCCCTCTACCCATACCCAAGCCTCGCTCAGCAAGTCGATCAAGCCTGCTTTCTCATCCCGATGATCTGAAAGTGCTGCAGCTGGCAGCTGAACCTGAAACGTTTCTACGGTGCCAACAACACCTCTGATACGGTAGTGCGAGAAGTTCGCCCGTCCAACATCTTCCATGCATAGAAGATACCGTATGAATCCGACGACAGACTCTCTGATCTCCTCATCGGTCACTGGTGCCTCCGTCATGGGCACTTCTAAACCAGCGACGCTCAGTTCCATATTAAGAAACGCGGAATTGCAGGGCAGGCCCACCGTTCGGAAGTGAGTAAATAGCAAATAGGAAATCAGCTCGAATTTGCCCTTAAGGGGAACCTCTGGACTTTCCAAAATTGCCGTAATCTTCGGATCTTTAACGTCACGGACAGAAGCGCGCTGACCTCTATCCAAAACCTTCAAGTAGACCTGGTCGAAAGCCGGCTTCGTAAGCAACCTATCCATCTTGCTGCAAGCGAAGATTTCAGACGCTATTCTGATGGCATTGATTAGGTCAAAGATCTGCAGGACCCGATGGTGCAACTCTTCATGTGACCAGCGTACGGTCGTTATATCTGGGGGAATTTGGCGCTTGATGTTTCTGAAGAGTATCGCGCTGCCTTCATAGATAACCCCATCACTGCCAGGATGGGATAGAGCGTTTCTTACCATTGGATGGTAGCCATCCAGAAGGTTAAGAGGTCCGCCCCGTTTCCGAACTCGAGCTAGAACAATGTCGGATTTGCTACGCTCAGACTTGCTGAGGTTTGAAATTTCAATGTTAACGAACTCTCCTTCCAAGAAGTCATAGCAACCCGAAAGCAACGTCAACATTGGGTCAAATATGTCAGCAACGAGTGGGCGATAAATTTTGGTTGCTATGTGTGCTGTGTCTTCGATGGAATAGGCTTCGAAATCCTTCAACCTCGCGAATTCATCGGAGATGCGGATCATCTGGTCTGCAAGGCGTTTGGAAATCCCAGTCCACGGTACGAATAGTTCGACCAGGAATCGGTCTGGATCCATTTGAAACGCGTTGTGTAGCAGCTCTAGTATATATTCCAGATTTTCCGCACGCTGGCTCAAATCCCAGCACACAACCGATTTTTGCCAAAGTGCGTCGACGGTCGCGTCATCGATAGATACCGGACCGAACTTTTGAAGCAGAATAACTGGATGAAGGCGATTGGCCGTCGCCAAGAATTCCTTCGGTGTGAGAGGAGGGATAGTCATTGTTCTTCCGGGGGAACGCCGCGAGCCAGTGCCTTCGGTCTATTTCGTCAGCCACTCACCGTAGGCATCGACGTCAATCATGGGCACAGTCCCACTAAACTGCAGCCGGGAAATAAGCTTGAACAAAAAGGCCGTAGCGGCTTTGGTCTCACTTTCGAACACGTACTGGTCGGCGTCACGGTCAAAATAGAAATGACCATGAGAGGCAACACAGCCAATGTCGAGCTGCCCGTCGCCCAGATCGGAGCATAAGGATGAGTTGAATGCCTCGCCAAACGCTGGGGACCAATCGCTTTCAAAAGTCAAAAGGCCTCCCATAATCGGGATCAGCTGCTTGGGTGGGTACACCCCGCCAGCATGAGGGATCGGAAGGCTGGTTCGATGCAAACGACGTACGCTCGCCACCTTCTCTTGAGCATACTCGACCATTTGTTTGTCAGCAGACTGCTTGGCTTCGAAAACTGCGTAGACGCTTTCTGCCGGAACGATGATCTGACCTTCGTGATTGAAAACGAAAGGTGAGTACTGGCGGTCGAAAACCACCACATCCATCTGCTGGCTGAAAATGCCCTTGCTATCCACCACAAAAGCCTTGTCGGCTTGGTAGCGCTGAGGAAGGTATTTCTGGAGCAAGCTGATCCATACGCCCTCGCTCGCATCACCCTTGGAGCCCGGGTGGTGAATACTTTCGCGAACAAGGCGCAGCCGATATTGAATGTCTTCGTGAAGACTAGATAATAGCGTTGGAAGTGACCATTCGGCCATTTTATCACCCGTTATGAAAGAGGAAACTTAGGCCCGAACAATTCGCGCCATGCCCGCAGTGCGTCCTTATTTCGCCCTTGGCGAACATGATTTATCGCCAGGGTAGCCTCACGTTCTGCTGCGCGAAGTAGTGTTTGAGCGCGTTGTTTGCGCGCCAAATCCATGCCGTTGCTTATTGCCGGGCCAAGCCCCGCCGGATCCGGCCACTCATCGAAGATTCGGTCGGCAAGGGTGGCGAAGAAACCCTGCATTTCGCGGTCGAATGACCCTCCCCACCCACCGTACAGACACTGCATAGCCATAACCTCGATGAGGAAGGATGGCTTGATAGGTTTCTCGCCGTGCTTGGGGTTGTTGTTCCAGTACTTGGCCATGCGGACCAACCCCTTCCACTCGTTGGAATAGGCCTGGTGGGCTGCTACGGCTTTTTCCGCATGGGTCTGCGGATTTGTTCCGATCCACTTTCCAAGGTCATTGTCTGGGATCTCATAATCGCTTCCCTTGTCGAAGGCTGGAACAACATCGACGCTGATGACCCGATAGTCAGTGTTGTCCTCGGCATCTGCCTTCACACCGAAATCGACGTTGATGGACCGATTTTGCTTCTTTGCGTTGTCACCATACTTTTCCACCAGCGCGTCGTGGAAATCTTTAAGGATGACCGAGGGCGCCTTCGAAACATAGTGGTTTTCCGACGCCTTCAACACAAAGAAGATATCAACGTCCTTCAGAGGCTTGGATTTGGTCCAACGGGCATACGAGCCAGTCAGAAAACTACGGTCGATCTTGAACTTGGTGTCCAGGTAATCGCGGACCTCTTGCTGACGAGCGGAAGCGTTCTTCTGCTCCTTGTCATTCAATTCAAGACGGCTTTTAAACTTCCTGAAGGCTTCGTCGACGGTAAGCATCAGGCTTTCCTCCAGTATGACGTTGACCCACCCAACCCATTGTGGTCGACGGTTCCACCGAGGCTTTGACGGACCATGCCTTCTGTCGAACGGTATGTAGTGTCGCTCCACCCCGCCACTGCGGGATACCCTGTCTTCTGAGTTGTAATTATTCGGTACTTGGCTGTGCTTGGTGGGATGCCGTTTTTCTTGATCGCGTAGTTCAGGGCATCGGTGTCCGTCCAGAAGCTGCCATCGCCTCCACCAGACCAATTGTAAACGATATCGATATCCCACCTGTGGATCAGAGCGTTCGTCGTCGGATTGAAGATCTCCAGCACCACTCTTTCAAGGTGTTGGGAATTCAACCAGGTCTGCAGGCCCCGAGTTAGGACATCCCAGTCACCAAAGAAGCCGGCGGGATCGAGGCCGCTCTTTACGATGATATCTTTGATGCTCTTGAGAATGTTGTCGGCCACATAAGTGACCGAGTGCGTGTAGGTATTGACCGTAACGGCGCTCATGATCCCAAGAATCCTTTCGGATCGAAGACCAAAGCAGAGCTTTTGTCACTTTTGGTTTCGGCTACGGTCTCATTTAAGTCGCGGGCGGTGATTTGGTCGCCGTGCTGCTTCAGCGCCGACTGCACCCAAGACAGATCAGATTGTGGGCATGGCAGTGAAACATGCCATTTTCCCTCTAGCGGATCGAAGCCGAGCGACGCCTCGTTTTCGCCAGTGCCGTCGATCGCGTCATCATCGTATGTGCAGTAAATACGGGTACGTGGCCCATCACAGGTCACAACAATTGCTGCATCCTTTGGTGCCTGATCTGCAATTACGCTTGCGGCAATCCCTTTGACCGCAAGTAGCTTGTCGCGATCACTCCCACTCTTACCCTTGGTCAGCAGGTCGACGATCGATACCCAGGTGTCAACGGCATTGCGATGAGGTGAGCTGCGGAAAGTGCGACTGGCGACGGTGCTCATTTCGATGCCCCCGTTGCCCGGTTCTTCTTCGCAGCTTTCGCCGCAGCGACTAGTTGATCGATTGATAGCTTCTCAGGATTCATCGCCGTTTCAGGCGAACTGGCCAGCGCATTAACAACCATCTTGCGAATAGAGCGCCCATCGAGTCCGACGCATTCCGATGCGACTCGATCAAGAGTGCCGGAGCTGGCCAAACGAGCGATTGGCTTATAAGTCGCACCCAAGCCTTCAAGACAGCTTCGCAGGATCTGGCCGCAAGCTTCTCGATCTGGGAGGGGAATGGTCATCACCAGGTCGCAGCGGGAGGTAAACGCAGCATCGACCGCATCTGGAAAATTGCTGGTGGCGATAAAAAGCAGATTCTTGTGGGTCTCGGCCAAGGCATCCAACTGCACCAGGACAGCGTCCGTTGCGCGATGGATATCGATTGGATTTGCCTCAAGGCTCATCTTGGAGCGATCGGCAGCAAGCGTTTCCACCTCGTCTAAAAGAACGATAGTTGGGCCTGAAGCGGCAACTTCTGCGATGGACTGAGAGAACAGCTCGGACACGGCCTTCTGAGTTTTTCCCATTGCCGAGCTTGTCAAAGCATGAGGATCTACTTCAAGTAGCTTGAATTCCTGGCCACGGAAGGACTGGGCAGCGCGGTTAGCAAGCCCCTTGGCCAGTGAAGTCTTGCCCGTACCTGGCGGCCCAACCAAGAGGATAACGCCGTGGAGCGGGAGGACACTGCGATCAACGGCCGGGCGCAGCGTGAAATTCAGCATAGCTTGAGCTACGAGGCGATCTTTCACAACTTTATCGAGGATGATGGATTCCCACAGATCCTCGAGGCCACGATCGGGTAGACCGCGGGCGCGCTGAATGCCTTTTGCAGTCTCAAAGTCACGCATAACAATACCTCCAAATCCTGTGAGACTCGGAGGCGCTACCTTCATCTTCGAGCGTTACCGCTTCTTTTGATGAATCTTCACACTAAATTAACCAAGTCCGCCAGTGAGATGGGATGCCACCTTCGCAAGGTCAAGGCCTGGTGAAAAGAAATTTTGCAGTCTAAGTAGGTGCTTATCAAATAACCGCCGGGATCTTGCTTGCAGCGTAAGGGGAGCCGAGCTCCAGCAAGGGCTCAACGTTGTCTCGTAAGTAGATAAGTCCACCCTTGGTCGGAAAATCAAAGGCCGGGTGAACTTCATGCGCCTCCATCCAGGACCTCACCAAGCTGGTTGGTCTCCTTCCCCGAGCAGCGATTTCATTGGCGAAAATGTACATGGACGCGAATGAAATGACGTTGTCATTTGCAAATTTTGCATCGCCATCGGGAACGAGTTCCTTGGCTGCCACCAGCGCCTGCAGCACTCCATATGCGGAGATGCCAAGCATCAAATTGACGCTGCCTGCCGAAAGTCTGTCGAACTCCGAAGCCGGAAAATGGGCTTGCTCCTCAATCAGCAGGTCGCGGACAAGCTCGACGCCCTTGACCGAAATTGCTCTTAAGATCCCCTGGCCCGGGCGCTTGTGAAGCACATACTCAATTCGACTATCAAGCAAACGCTCGATCAGAGGCACCCAAGGTCGCCGACCGGCCGGAAACAACAGCATGGCCTGGGCAAATGTGCAGAATGCCGGGTCTGGCTTGATCGGCTTTCGGCCGCCAACCAACCGCTCTTCCAAGAGACGCATTGACCGACCAGACATGTAGGTGTCAGCGGTGGTGATATGCGTGCTGGCACCGGTGTAAACAAAATTCAACCTACGACGAACCAGGTCCGAGACGGCGTGAGGCGGTGCACCCAGTGACCACGCGACCGCCATTGCAGGCACCTGGTCTTTATACTGGATCATTGTCATTTGGCTCTGAGACCGGTGAAGTAGAATCGGCGCCTTTGCGGAAGTCCCAGCGAACACGCGTTTTGACTTCGGGTGTTTTGCAAGCTTAGCAACAACGGGATGGCTAACCAAGAAGGCTCGCTTGAGCTCAAGCAGGGGCCAGTATTTATCTGGTCGAAAGCTGCCTTTCCCGACAACACCGGCATTCTCAGCGCAGCCAGCCAACGTCTCTCGCATCAACAGAGAAACATTCTTCCGAACAATTTTGGGCAAATAGCCGTCTTGGGCCAACAAAGAAATTGCCCCAAATGCCTTTGAAAGCCCCCACTCTCCTGTTCGATTTGTTGCTCCCGTTGCCGCCGTCAGACAAATTTCTGAAAAGCCTTCGGGGTAGTTCAAAATCGCGCGGCCGGCTTGTGAAAGGAACTGTGGTTCAATGGCACCAATTTCGGATCGCGCAAAATAGCCCTGCGAATAGTTGCCTTCCGCATTAATTTTCAAAGCCGCTGCGATCGCTTGCGCCAATTCAAACAACTCACCACGGTTCCTGGTCCCCACGGCATCTGGCACAACCGAGACTTCGGAACCAGAAACTCGAGGATCAAGAAGGCCAGTGACAAAATCGAGGGCAGTCCGATCATCTGTCTCATAAGGACGTTGCTCTAATTTTCGCAGATCGACTGAGGGAGCCGGAAAGCCCATCGGCGTTTCCGCAATACAGTAGTCGCAGTAATCCATCCCTTGAGTTCGGGAAAAACCCAACTGGCTTTGGCATTCGGGACATGTGTCAAGCAGCGGATCGAGGGTATCAGGATCAAAACCAAAAGTTCGGATGTGCCAAATCGCCCTGCCATACGGGAGCTGTTTTAATGCGACCGGAGAGACGCGCCGGATGCTGCGCTCAATAAAGACCTCCCTTACCGGCGTGCCAAAAAAGTCAACGGTACCGCGCCTCAGCTTCCTGTAGAATCGATCCTCAATAGAATGCACGGGAACACCCAGAAGCCAGGCGAGCTGCTTTGCAATCTGTGGGTCGGAAAAGGACAGGTTTTCGACCCTCTTCATACTCAGGTTTGCGAAGTAGAGGATGTCCTTTGCATGGTCATATCCGTTGGTGGCGGCTGCTCGAGACACCAATGCAGTTAACGACTCATCGTGGATAGGTGGCATGGGACGGAACAGAGTCATGGTCACACCCTGTCGTCGCCGGATTCGATGACCCCTTCACGGAAGGGATTATACAGGCAATACCCATCCGGGATGGCGCGTGTGTCCACCGCAAGCGCCAGTTCCTCGAAACCAATTCGGTCCTTGCCCACCCGCAGCGCGTGGTAAACAGCCATTTCGGCAATTCGGCTGGCAAGCCCCATAAGCCCGCCGGAGGATGCCCAAAGTCTATGAGGGATGTCGTGGTCGAGCAGGTCGCACACCTTAGGCAGGAGGCCGTGCCTATTGATCATAATGCCAATTTTGCCAACGTAGTTCGTGAACATTTCAGCATCTGAGTCCGAACTCCAGCGCAATGGCGAGAAGTCAATCGCCTCAATGTGGCGATTGCGCAGTTGTGGGTCGACAGACAGATGAACCCTGGATTCTGGCACACCAACAAACATGAGAGGCACCATGCCTTCGATCATCATGAATTTCAGAGCGTCAGTGACATCCGTTCCCGTCGCCTCAAAAGACTTGGTGTTGCTGCCCTTAATCTGTTTCAGCACGCCTTGAGAGAGGTGCTGAATTTCATCGATGATGAGCAGATCGCAGGGTCGCTTCTTGTTAGGATTGTTGATTGGATCATTTTCGCCTCGGAGAAACTGATAAAGCTGCCGACGCAATGTACCGATCTTGGCACTAGCCTTAACCGAACACCCCAGTCGAAGCAGAATGTCCACGTAGAGGCTCTCCCGGGTCGCCTTCTCGTTAAGCGTTACGTGAATGACGCGAGATTGCTTTCGGGCAATTTCCTCAGCCGGCATCTCTTTGGGGAAGGCGCCGGAAGCGATGAGCTCCGGGACCACAACCCGCTCGAGATACATTTTGATGGCGTGCGACTTACCGGAATGGCTGAGGGCAAAAAGCCCCAGCCAACCCTGAGACTCATTGGGAGCAAGCTGGGCGGCTCTTCTAGCGCCTTCACACACCCGGGCAATATTGTCGACGCGGGGATGGACAATGCGCATCTGTTTGAACACGGCATGAATTTCGGACAGGGATAAGGTCGCGGTCACTTTTTGGATTCCTGTTCAACCTGCTTCATGAGTTCAGCAAGTCGCTCTGCTGCCGAAATCTGATTTTCACGCGGCGGTGCTGCCCGGGTGCTTGCCGGAATGGTCGAGGTAACGCGATGAACAGGTGACGCAAATTCTTCCGGCGCCAACACGCCGTCGATCACCGCACCATCCTCGGACTTTTTCCGCCTGTTTTCGGCCCGAGTACGCACCGCCTTCGCTGTTGCCTTCTTGCCTCCCCGACGTGGCGAATGGCTGACAACCCGGTCCTCAGGCGTTCGGATTGCGGCAAGGTCCTGCGCAATGTCCTCAGACCGTTCCAGATGCTTGAAAATGACCTCATGGCCGGGCGCGAGCTGGGGTGTCGTGTCGAGGAACGGCGCAAGGCGCTTCCGCTCTGCATATTTGCCTCGCAATGGCGCGCCTTCGACAGCAGCAAGGAAGGCGACCCTGGCTTCCGCCTGCTCTTCTGGCGTGTGAAATGCCAGGTTTTCTCGTCGGGCAAATTTCTTGATCTTGTCGAGCAGATACCAGGACGTGCCCTTCTTGTAGTTGACGTCCCAGTTCGGGAGGGCAATGGCCTTTCGCATGTCCGGATGCCAGACGTAGAGTTGGTCGGCATTTCCAGGAGAGGCTGTGACGACCACATCAATCGATCGCGTTGACGTGACGCCCTTGCGCTGCTTGCGCACCTTGATGTGGCGCGCGAGGTCGCTCATCAACTGCGTCGTGATTGCAGGGTCATGGAAACGCTGCCCCCGAAATGCGACCCCTTCCGCCGTGAGCAGACAATCTTGGGTAATACCCATGATAGTATCCAAGACCACGGGATCATCCACTGTCGGCCGTCCGTTCTTGACCAAACCCTTGCGCCATTTCAGCGTCGGCGAAGAGCCAATGCCGGAATGCACTTCGACATGGTATCGGGTGACGACGTATTGCCAGAACAAGTCCTGGATCCGTTCCCGATCATGCACTGCGTCCGCGGTTGGATCGATGTCCAGCAACGACCTGTCCCGCGGCGTCAGGGGAAGGCCACCGTCGAGACGATGCCAGATGTTTTCATTGAGGGTGCCGAAGAAGCGCTCAACGTAGGCCTTGAACATGGGGATTTTCACCGGCGCCCAGATGACGTCGATATTGGCCGCCTCGCAGCTAGTCTGAAACGAAGTGCCGACGAGCTCCCAGCCATTATCCACGATCACGGTTGATGGCTTGCCATATCCATCGGTAGCGCCCTTATGTGGGCCATACTCATCAATCAGAAACTTCTTGCGACGAACCACCTGCCGGAGGCATTCGACCACTGAATTCAAGCTCGGGCGCTCATAGGTGAACACGGCTCCGAGGATCATGCGGCTGTAGCAGTCGATCGCATAGGTCAGCCAAAGGCGGCCTACCGCGACGGGATTGCCATATTCATCCAGAACCGTGGACCATACGTCGATCTGGGTGTGGTCCATCATGACCATTTCCAGCGGCTCGGTCGCCGTGATCTGACGTTGACGCCCGCCGAACCGACGCTGCGCTTCCTTGGCTCCGTATTTCTGCTCTACGTTCCAGTAGTTGGTGCTGACCTTGATCCAGTTCCGAATAGTCTGGTCATGGGGCCTGCCGAATGGATCAAGGTCGTCGGTTGGCTGGCCTTTCGCCCGCCGTGCTGCCAAAAGTCGGTAGCCTCGGCCAAAGAGTGCCAACGCGTCGATCTCCCTGCGAGATCGTTTGGCCCATGACCTGCCACTGAACTTTCATCCAGCTGCCATTAGAGCCTCGACCATTTCTGTTACGCCGTAGGGCGCGGGTTGAGCAACCGGTGAAGGCGCGGAGCCTTCAATCAGCGGAGCGTCGGAGCCGGTTGCGGTGATAGTTCCTGCATAGGCTGCCGGGGTCTGATAGCCGAGCGAGGAATGCGGCCTGGCGGTGTTGTAATCCTCCACCCATTCGGAGATGGCGCTGCGGGCATGATCGAGGCCGAAGAACAGGCTCTCGTTCAAAAGCTCGTCGCGCATCCGGCCATTGAAGCTTTCGCAGAATCCGTTCTGCATCGGCTTGCCCGGCGCGATGTAGTGCCATTCGATCCTGTGGTTCTTCGACCAGGCGAGGATGGCGTTCGAGGTGAACTCGGTGCCGTGGTCGGACACGATCATGCCTGGCCTGCCGCGGCGGGCGATCAACTCGGTCAGTTCCCGGGCCACACGGCGGCCGGAGATCGACGTGTCCGGCATCGCTGCCAGGCATTCACGCGTCACGTCGTCGACGATGTTGAGGACCCGGAAGCGTCGCCCGCAGGCAAACTGGTCATGCACAAAATCCAGCGACCAGCGCGCGTTCGGCCGAGCTTCGACCAGGATCGGCGCCCGCGTTCCCACCGCTCGCCGTCGTGAGCGGCGCTTGCGCACCGCCAGTCTTTCCTCGCGGTAAAGACGATAGATGCGGTTGATCCCTGAAGTCTCCCCCTCGCGCCTCAGCAGGATGAACAGACGCCGATAGCCGAACCGCCGGCGCTCGTTGGCGAGGTCGCGCAGCCGGCCGCGCAACTCCGTCTCGGGCGGACGCCGGGACTGGTAGCGGATCATCTTGCGATCGGCCTCGACGAAGGAACAGGCCCGACGCTCCGACAGGCCCATGATGGTCTGCAGATGCGCGACGGCTTCGCGCTTGGCGGCGGGCCCTACCATTTTTTTGACAGAAGCTCGCGGAGCGCCGAGGCTTCGAGCATCTGGTCGGCGAGCAGCTTCTTCAGCTTCGTGTTCTCGTCTTCCAGGGCCTTCAGGCGTTTGGCGTCCGACACGTCCATGCCGCCATACTTCGCCTTCCAGTTATACAGCGTCGCCTCCGAGACCCCGTGCTTGCGGGCCAGATCGCCCGCCTTCGCACCCGCCTCATGCTCGCGCAAAACCGCGATGATCTGCTCTTCCGTAAACCGCTTTCGCTTCATCAGTCCGTCCTTCAAATGAGGGCCGGACTCTAATCTCAACTGGAGGAAAAACTCAGTGGCAGGTCACCCAGTACCAGGCAATGACAGCACTCGCGAGCCGAAGGACTTCTTCTGGCCAGCGTTCGGCACGGTCATGCTTGCCACGATTGTCGTAGAAATAACCCAGATGGCGTTCGTGAGGGGTGCCGCAGCCTTTTACCGCCCGCAACAAAGCGCCCGGAGAGGGCTTCCAATCAAATCCGGCGGATTGGGCTTCTGGATAAATTTCGCTAATGAACCTGCGCACGCCGACCGTGCCGTAACCAACATCGCCGGCTTTGTCATACTCCAGACAATAGAACCGGAGGGTCCGTGCGTCCTGAAGGCGCGCTCGCGCCTTCACCCGCCGATCACGCTCGCGAACGTTAATGTTCGGATCATCGATCGAGAGCAAAGCCAGCGGGTCAATATCACCCGCACGCCGAACAATATTGGTTTTACCCAAGCGAATGGCCTGGCCGTCACCGCGCATCTGGTCAAAAACGGACTTCTCGAGGACAATCGGGGCATTGACGACCTTTTGGCGAAACACAAAGGCCGGCTCCGCACCGCGCTCATCAATGCACTCACGGTACTCCGCCAGAACTGGCCCTTCGTGTTCAGGCAATCGCAGTTCGTAAACCTGGCCCTCGGCGACATCGCTATCGTTTACCATGGGTAGTTCCCCGGCAGCTCGAACAGCGGTCGGCCATCCTGGACCCGGACGACGGTTGAGCGATCAGTCAGCGGCTCAGTTACAGTGACGCTGATCAGCCGGCGCACATGCATGGCAGAGGCCTTACGGACGCCGGTTGGACCACCACCCAAGGCGGCCACGACTTCTTTCCATGGCAATTTTTCCTGCGAGCCGAACGCTTCACGCACGGCGGAAAGATCACCAGGCGAAAGAGTGGTCTTCCGCTTCAAGAACAGGGCTGCGATGGCGGGATCGGTCTTGGGATGAGAGATGTGCGTCGACCGCACAACAGTCGTGAAAAACCACCCGACGTTTCGGTATACCTGCTCAGCGAGGCGCAGCTTGTTCTGATAGTCGGGATCCTCAATGCGTGGATCGGCGTCGTCCTTCACCTCGACGATCAGGGTCGACAACGTGCCTTGCCGAACCGGAGTCCAGTTCCGCACCGCTTCTACAAATGCCCCCTTGGCGACTTGAACCGCAAAGCCGGTATCGACTGACAACCTGAGATCGGGGATGAAGTCGAGTCGCTCATATTTCCCGACGATCTTCATTCGAAGCAGATGCGGTTGCGCAAACATTGAATGCACAGGCGTGGCGACTTCACAGAGCTCATACATCGGCTTTTCGGCCTTGATGGACTCCCATTCCACCGCTCGCATTCCGGCCTTGATCATGACTGGCCGGCCGACAGGTTTGCGCTGCCGTCCGTTGACGATCTTGCGGTATGGGTCCGACCCGCGGGTGAAAATCTCTGCAATGGCGCCACCATCCTCAAGATGGATGTGCCGTCTGGTTGCCAGTTGATGTGTCTGTGCCATGTTGCACCGTCTTTCTGCGGCGATGAGATGGACGAAGACCACAATGACTGGTCTCCTCCATTTCCCCCAAGGGATTGATACGGCATCAAATCTTGTAAAAGGCTGAGAAGGACTGCCTAACGAGCGGTGAACTCGCGAGGCAGTCCCAATCCTATGACGACTGGTCAGGAACCTTTGTCTTCCGTCGGCTGGTTGACAGCGGGAATGCGACAACCCCGCCCTCCACGGTCGTCGGCTTCAGCGTTCCGGCTTTCCGATCGGCCTCGAACTGAACCGCCAAGGCAATGGCGACGAGTGCGCGGTGAGCCGCTTCCTCGAAGCTCTCTTCACCCAGCTCGTCATGGACGCGCAGCAGGCGAGTCAGGACTCGGATCAACAATTCATCCATGATTGCCTCCCATCAACTTCTTGGTAGCTCGGCCGCGGACCTGGTCGCAGATGGCAGCGAACTGCTCACCCGTCAGGTGACGGTGCTCAACCAGGGCATCGGCGACAGCGTTGATCATGACAAAGCTGTCCTGGACGATGCCCATCGCCTTTTTGTTGAGCCGCTGCAGATCCGCTTCAACGGCTTTGGCCAACCGGACGTCGAGTGAAAGGACTGCGCCGATTGTTTCAGAAGTGGCACGGTGCAGCAGGTCTTCACCCAGTCCCAGAGAGCCATGGACCATTGCGAGCATGTGGCTGGCACGGGCAAGATCGCTGTAGACTCCCCCGCCAGATCCGCCGCTTGCGGAGCCGAGCAAGACCTGTTCGCTGCACCGGCCCGCGAGAAAGACCGTGGCGGCGTTCTCGATCTCAGCGCGCAGCCACAGGCCGCCGGCGTCCCAACTAGTCGAGGTGCGACCGCCCTCACTGGCGTTCCGCCCAACCGTATGAATCGCGTTGACGGAGCCAGGCTTGAGGATGTGGCTAACGACGGCGTGGCCCGCTTCATGCACCGCAACGCGGCGCACAAACTCCGGCGGCCGGCTTTCTGGCGGCAGTACCTGATCCATCACATCGGCGAGTGCGATCGGACGATGGGCTTGGCGCGCGACGCGACGGGCAGCCTTCACCCAGTCATGCACATCAGCTCCGCTGGCGCCGACGGCCATTTTTGCCAACATGGTCAGGTCGGCGTTCGGCAGGTCCGGACCCAGATGCTGGCGAACAATGCCAGCCAGTGCCTTGGCGTCCGGTGTCTCGATGCGAATGATCTTCGACAGCCGACCCGGGCGCACCAGAGCGGCATCCAGCTTTTCGGGATGATTGGTGGCGCCGATGATGATCAACTTGGAACTGACGCCGGAAGCGGCGCTATCCAGCTTGAGCAGCATGTGACCGACCACTGGCGTCCACCAAGACGAATGTCGATCATTGCTGGATCTGCTTGGCAAACTCTCAATTTCATCGAGGAAAATGCACGCCGGCGCTACCGCTGCCGCAGTGGCAAAGAGCTCATCGATCTGCTTGATGATGCTGTCGAGATAGCCGGGGCTGTTGGAGAACCATTGGCTCACCGATGTGGGAAAGAACGGCACGCCAGCGGACTTAGCCAAACTCCGGGCGAAGGTTGTCTTGCCCAACCCTGGTTCTGAAGCCAACACGACCGTGCGCTCGATCGCGGAAAAATCCAGCTTGCCGGCCCGCCAGGCATCGAGATCAGTGATCAGTGCCTGAGCCCAGTCCATGGCCTTGCCATAACCGTGCAAGTTCTCAAGGGCCGGTACGTCGGACAAGCCGGAGGCGGGCTTAGACACTGCATTGCGCGCAGCAACCAGGCGCTCAACGCACCGCTTTGCCGAACTGCCGGTGCGGATGGCCCCGCAGATCTCGCCGTAGTTCAGTCCCTGTGCAATCCCATCAGGCATGTCGCGCGGCGTACGGCGGGTTGCTGCTTTGATGGCCTCGCGCACGATATGATCGTCGGGAGGACCGAGCTTGAGCACGATGTCGGCCGACGCCACGATGCTGGTTGGCAGATAGTCAAGATTGTGCGAGATCGCCAGGATCCGATGACCGTCAGACAGGTAGGTCGTCAGTTGATCCGTGATGGTGTCCTGGCTGATCGTCCGGCGCGGGGCTTCGTTGACGCTATGGATATAGCGCCATTCACCCATCCGCCGGCAGGCACGCGCCAGCGGCGCGACCCAGTCTGATGATGGCGCCTGGATCACTACGCAGATGCGGTAATCGCGACGGAGCACCTTGGCTTGGGCAGGGCTCAACCCCTTCTGCACCATCAGTTCGGGGATGGTGTGCGTTGCTGAGCGACGGTCGTCGTCCCGCTGGATAATCGCTTCCTCCAGCGCGTTCAGCTCTTCCATCGACATGTCGTCGAGTTCTTCGTCATTGTCGGCCATTGCTGCCTCGTTCTCCGGCAGGAGCTGGCCGAGCGCCTACGCGCCCACCAGACCTGGCCGGTTCCTTGGGCGCCATTCAGGTCGCCCGAAATTGAAAATGTGCATGTGTGTTCTCAGAGAGTGGGCGCGTTGACCCATAGTCGGTGGTCTATTCGACCCTGGACCAGGCGCACGGCAGGACGAGCGGACAGGAGACGCATTCGCGCTTCCGGATCAGCTTCGCCGAAAACGTCGATGTTGGAAAACGACATGGGAGAATACCCGATGGGGTCCTCCCAAGAACCGCGGTTAAACCTGCGGTTCGGAGCGCTGGAGGACAACGCGATCCGTGCGGCTGCCGGTCGGCGCCGCCCATAGGTTCTCGCGTTGGGATATCGTTTTTTCCTCATACATAAGTGAACAAATAGTGAACTAGGGAAGGCCTGTCAAGCCGCGCCATTATACGGTTGGTGGCACAACATCTTCAGACTGCGCAATGCCTCTAATTTTCTAGAGAGCGGCAGTTTAGGAACAGCATTTCCATGCCAATCCACCGCCAGGGTATTGCAATGCATCTATTTTCGGACGAGCGTAATTACAATTACGGGGCGATAAAGCATGCAAATTACAACCTGTGGGCGAGGCGTACATATTCGGGAAGTCGTTGGTATCGAACGACTGCGAAAACTTCCTAACGACTGGTACGGCTTCACCAACCTCGACATCGCCACTGGCAGGGGTCGTTCCCGCGAAATAGATCTGGTGCTGGTTGCTGAAGACCGCATATTCCTTATCGACCTCAAGGACTGGCATGGCCGAATTGAGAGCGAGGGCGGGAATTGGCTGCACAACGGCAGAGACACCGGTCTGTCCCCTGTTTCAAAAATTCATGCCAACGCTAAGGCGGTTTGGCAGCTTCTGACCGAACATCTCAAACGGCACATGAAGGGGGAGATAGTTCCTCGGGTTGTAGGCTTGGTTGTAGTCACCGGCAAAGCAGACCTCACGGGCATCTCAGAAACTGAAAAAGGATCGGTATTCAACGTTGAGGATTTCTCGGCGCTGGTTAGCAATACCGGTTCTCGCTTGGCGACTTTTGGAAAAGTAGCAATTTCCTCACAGGGATTGCTGACCGAGAGGGTCTGGAAGGATCAGTTGAGCAAATTTTTCAATGCGCGAACTGGGCCTCTGGTACCTGGGAGGCGCCGCTACAATAGCTTCGTAGCCAATTCCGACGAGGCGACATTCCAGCACCCGCAAAAGATATATAGCGAGTACGATGCCGTAGATGAGAACGCTGCGCAAACACTGGGTACCTTGCGTATCTGGGACTTCACGAAGGCGGATACGCGTTTCCAAAACGATGAAGCACGGCAAGAAATTGCTGGACGTGAGCGAAACGTTGTCGAGTATTTGAAGGACCGGGGCGAGGCTTGCGAAAACGCTATTCTTCACCCGCGTGCAGAAGATCCCGAACGTGGCGTTGCATACTGGGAGATTTTTGACAGACGTCAGCGACTTCGACGTCTGTCTGAATTCGTCACTTCTGAAAATTCACATCTTGAACGAGACAGGCGGCTTGAGCTTGCGAGGCAGTTGGTGGCCCGTGTTGCTGCTTTGCATGCAGTCGATGCGGCCCACCTCGACCTTGGTGGTCATAGCATCTGGTTAGAGTCACCTTCGACGGTAAAGCTCTCTCACCTGATGGCCGCAAAGTTCCCCCAGGTAGAATCCTTGGGAGAGAGCAGATACCAGTTCCTTGCGAGTGCTACTCTCCCTGAAGACGTGTTGGGCGGAGAAAATATACCGAAGCGTCGGGATGTGTTCCTCCTCGCGGCCGCCGTCCATTGGCTATTATTTGGTGTACAGCCTGCGTCCGCGGGTGACGACAGCATGCCATTTGAATGGTCACCCTCTATAGACACAGACGCCAAGTACGAAGCGTTGCACCACTGGCTGGACGTGGGACTCTCTTTTGACCCGCAGGACCGATTTCCGGACGCACAGGCCGCACTAGAGGCGTTTAATGCTGCCACCGCAGACCGGCCCAACGCCGGTGAGGTCATTCGCGGATTGGAACGATTTAGGGAGACTTTCCGCTCCCAACGACAGTTCTTTCAAGCCTATCCCGAAGTTGAAATTCTGAAAGAGAGCGACCGCGTCGACATCTGGAAAAGCATAGACGCCGATGGCAATTCCCTATTGGTCAAATTGTGGAAACGGGCTGCTTGGGGGGATCAGACGCGTGAAGGGCCACGCATCTTGGACTTTCTGTCGAAGGCACAAGATATGGCCCTATCTCCAATAAGTGGCTGCGCTGAAATCCTGCATGCCTATTGGCTCGACGATGCCATGGCAATTGTCCAGAAATGGGTCGAAGGCACGGTGTTGTCGGAGGATTTGGTTTCGAGCCGCTTCCAAGGTGAAACCACACGCTGCATCGAATTTTGCCTTGCCCTTGCCAATACAGTGACGTCACTGCATGACCTGGGGCTGACGCATGGAGACCTGAAACCACAGAATATCATCGTGACAGACGATGGCAGCCCGATCTTGATCGACACTCTTGACTTCCAGGCCAGCGACGACGGCGAACCTGCAAATACAGCTTATTCACCAAACACAGGAGGTCGCCTCGAAAGGGACCGCTTTGCGGTAACGCGGATCGTAGATGAAGTGATGGCCGCAGCCGACTTGGATGCGCTTGTGGCAGCTGCCATATCGAGGTCGATTACTAACTGTCGCGAGACGGCGCCAGAGAACGGTACACTTCTACCCTTGATAGAGGCTCTACAAAACGCCCTGTCGCCCGAAAGCCAGGGACCAGCAGTTCGGTCGATCAAGTTGAGCTTCCCAGGCCTCGCAGACAGACCGCTGCTCTCCGACGAGGGAAGATACTACGTTCGCAAGGGAAGCATTGAGAGATCAAGCGTAATTATCCGTGGAGCCTGTGAGGAGCTGGAGGTTTTCATAGATGATAAACTGCGCCTGCTTCGGGCAAATCTCAGGACGATTGACCAAAAGAAAATCGGCCGCCTGACCAGGTTCGAGTTCATGAATTTCGAAGCCGAAATCGAAATGGTGGGCTCAATGGCGCTCAATTCTGAGTGCCTTGATTTTCTTCTCTCCGACCAGTCATTCCTCTCCAACTGGGTCAGCAAAAACGTCGAAGGTGTCGACGCTGGTTCCACTGACGAGATCCCCGAGTCGCAACCCGAACCCGCATTCGACGACAGTGCATTTGACCAGTTCAGTGAATCCGCAAGTGTGCCACCGACGCGCGTTTTGCAGAGCATAGACATTCCGCGCTTGTGGCAATCACTGATCGCAGCCGAGGGCGAGCTCACCACGGACGGTGTGGCAGCAGCCGATAGCGGATACAACCGCGATCTGGATCGTCACATAGTGCCATTTGAACTGACCAGCGGAACTTTTGACTTCAATAAGAATGATCGCGTCGGGGTCGAAAGGCTGGATCGGAAGGGAGCTTGGCATCGCATAGGCGAGCTCGACATTTCGCGATCGAAGCCAGACCGCATACTCATTGACGGTGCCGGTTGGACTTCATCTTCACCGTCAAGTTTGGTCAGCGAAGAGCAACGTCTGAGGTTCATAAGCCACTTCTCAGTGCAAAGCTTGAAACGACGGGAATCTGCAATTAGCAGGACGCTCGCTGGGCAAGCTCGCATTAAATCCCTGCCGTCGTTATTCGAGCCTCAAACTAAAGCAGTTCCATCTCGGCTTGATGTGCAGGTGAGCGACGAGGACCTTGCCCGCTATGGCTTGAATAGCGATCAGCGTGAGGCATTCAAGAAGTTAATATCCGTTCGCCCACTAGGGGCCCTGCAGGGTCCTCCAGGCACCGGCAAAACACTCTTTATTGCTGCGCTTGCTCACTTCGCGTTGACCCGCGGGCTTGCGAAAAACATCCTTTTGGCCAGTCAGTCCCATGAAGCCGTGAATAATGCGGCGGAGGCAGTATTGCGACTGTTCGCCAACCAGGACGAGCAGCCCAGCATCCTTCGGGTGGGTAATGAAGGCGTGGTCTCCGAAAGGCTGATGCCCTTTTTCACCGACCGCCTGGAGCAACTGTACAAAGACCGCTTTGGGGCGGAATTTCGAGAGAGAATGAGGATCGCTGGACGTTCCCTAGGTGTGCCGTCGCCAGTCGTTGAGGCAATGGTCGATATCGAACGCAACATGCGACCAGTTGCCGAAATGATATTGCGGCTCAGGGAACAGGCCGATCCAGACTTGAATCGCCTAAATGGCTTGACGGAGTCTTTAGAGGCCATGGGAGCCAAAATATCCGGCGCTGACCCGCTAAATTTTGTCGCTGACGATCCTCTGGAAGTGCTGGAACAGGTGCTTGACCTTGTTGTGCACAAAATGCCTGCCGGGGAACGACCAGCACCAGAGCGGATGGGCAGAATGAGATCCGTGTTCCGGCTGGCCAAGGACTTCGTCGGTAGCGTTTCAACGCAACAGCGCGGTTTTGAAGCGTTTTTGGCCGGAACTCGACAGATTGTTGCTGGCACATGTGTCGGGCTCGGTCGCACATCCCTAGGTCTGACGAATACGCCATTTGATCTTGTTATTATTGATGAGGCGGCTCGCTGCACCGCAAGTGAACTTGCTGTCCCGATGCAGTCAGGACGTTGGGTTGTTCTGGTGGGAGATCATGCCCAACTTGAGCCTCAGCATCCTGCAACCGTCGCTTCAAAGGTTGCGGCCGAGCTTGGAACCACGGAATTGGCCGTCATTCAGAGTGACTTCGAGCGTCTCTTTGAAAATGGCTACGGCAAACTTGTCGGAGCCAGACTGAAGACGCAGTACCGCATGCTTCCTCCAATCGGGAAGGTGGTCTCTGACGCCTTCTACAATGGCGAGCTTCAGGCAGGACGTTCACAGCCTGAAATCGATCCAAAAATTTTGCCAGAAGGTCTGGATCTTCCGCTGACTTGGATCACTACAGATGGCCTGGGAGCTGGCGGTGAGGAGAAGTTGGAAGGCGCGGGTACCAGCCGCGTAAATCCGCGAGAGGCTGACAGTATCGTCGCTCTAATAAAGCAATGGGCGGCCACCTCGGAGTTCGCCGACTGGATCGCAGGCCAAACCAAGCACTCTCATGTGATTGGCGTTATTTGCATGTATGCGGCTCAACGCGATCTCATTCGTAGGAAAATTCAAGCGGCTAACTTGCCAGAAGCTTTTCGGCGCACGATCAAAATTGACACGGTCGACAGTTACCAAGGCAAGGAGAACCCAATCGTGATCCTTTCTCTGGTCCGCAATAACACCTCCGGTCCCGCCGAGGGAGGCGTCGCTACGATTCGAGCTGGGTTCTTGAAAAGGCCAAACAGAATCAACGTTGCAGTTAGCCGTGCCATGGACCGGTTGATCATTGTGGGTGCGAAGTCGCGCTGGGAAACTGGAACGCCAATGCATCGATTATCCGAAGCCGTTGAAGCCCAATACAGAGCCGGCGAAGCCAAAGTCCTATCTTCCTCGGCACTGCTGGGTGAACGCGTCGACGGCCAGAGCGAAAAGCAAGAAATGGAACTTCAAGAATGATCGCGGCACGCTCTAGGCCAATATTGTCCATCGCCGGATTAGTAAGACCCGAAGAAGACAAGGAACTCGAACTGGCGAGCTATGAGGTTCTTCTGCCTTGTCGCCGTTTCGACGTCGATCACAAGGTTGCCGTCCTGGGACGAGTTTCACTTACCGCGGAATTCTTGTTGCGACTTGTGAAATCCGTCGATGGGATAGATGAAAACGAAGCCGCTGCCTTCTTCGGCTTTGCGCTGAGGGACATGTCCTATGTCCTGGCTGAAGTTGTCGGCCTCGGATACGTGGACCGCAGGGAAGGTCGCCTATGGATGACCATTTCAGGCATGTCTTTGTTTTTGGAGAAGTCCGACGAGCCGAGCATCTTCGACGTTGAATCTCGAACAGAAAACGTCGGTTTTGATCTAATCTCATTGGCATACGAACAGCCCCGTGGACTCGATGAGTTTTCGAGGATGCTGCCTGAACTTCCCTTACTGCATCCAGAACGTGCCAGCGCGGCCGCGGCCAATCTAAAACCTGCGTTCAGGAAAGCCTATCCAGAGATCGCCAACCGCAAGGAAAAAGGAGCGGCGGACAAGCGCTCTCTCTACTCAATTGACAACGTCACACCAGGCGACCGGTTTTCGGGACTTGTGAAGTTCACCATCCGGTCCACCGGATTGCGCCCCTGGGCGGGGGAGGCGGATTTGAGCGAATGGCGCAGTGAAGTCGAGCAGGAGGATCGGGCCGAAATACTGGATGCCGTGGCTGCGTTCGTTGATGAGCTTTCGGTCAGCCAGCGTAGCGAAGATGCCGACGCCTATGAAGCCTTGGTCTCGATAGCCCCAGAATTCATGAAGGAATTCACTCGGAAGGATGGGTTGGCCGTCGATAAATACTATCGTGAAACGTTCAATCGGGTTGGCGAAGTACGCTCCAACAGACAGACGATTCCATTCGTTGGTTCTCTTTTAACGCGAGACAACGTCCGCAAGCTAACCGAGGCATATGGTTACGGACTGCGGAATTACGCTACCCCATCAACGTTGGTTTGGCTTGTCCCCAGGGTAAAGTGTTGGGGAGCGACAAAGGCCCTGCCTGAGCTGGTCAGGAACATGGTCTCTCGGATGGATCGGCAAGCTGATGAAAAATCTGCAATCTCGGTGGGACTGGTTTCCGGGTGGGCCGATGCTCATCTGAGGAAGGCATTTGGACAAATAGCTAACAGCGAGGCCCCAGCATTTTCTTCTACCTTGGAGATATTGCTTGCTTCTCTTCCAGATTGTCGCGCTACAGTTTAGCGTACGAATAGTGGTTTTGTCGCACACGGCAACGGATGGGGGAGTAAACTTGGAGACATCAGAGGCATTATTGCTGCTCGAGGCCTTGGGCATCGGACTTCTGATCGGGATCGAGCGCGAGCGGAATGCAGGCGTGACCGGGGGGCTTGTCCCGGCAGGCGTGCGCACCTTTGCGCTCGCCTCACTGACCGGCGCGCTGAGTCAGATTGCCGGTGGATGGCCAATGCTCGCCGTCGCCGTCGCCGTCATCGGCGGCCTTCGCATGGCGACGCACCTGTCCCAACCGGATCGCCAAGCGGGCCTGACCACCAGCCTTGCCCTGTTGATCGTGGTCGTGCTGGGTGCGCTGTCAATCGAGCACACGTTCCTTGCGGCGGCATCGGGCGTCCTGGTTGCGGCGCTCTTGGCTGCGCGCACGGTGCTGCGCGACTTCAGCCGCTCGGTGCTAAACGATTTCGAGATCCGCGACGGTCTCATCCTCGGCGTCTCGGCGCTCCTGATCCTGCCGATCCTGCCCAACGAAGCATTGGATCCGGGCGGGGCGATCAATCCACAGAAACTGTTCGTGATCGTCATTCTTGTCATGGCGATCGGCGCTGTCGGCCACATCTGCACACGGGTCTTCGGTTCACGGCTGGGTCTGCCATTAAGCGGTTTCCTCTCCGGGTTCGTGTCGAGCACCGCCACCGTGGTGGCTATGTTGAAGAAGGTGCAGGATCGGCCGCTCGAGGCCTATCCCGCCGCTGCGGGTGTTACGTTCTCCTCAGTTTCGTCGCTCGCGCAGACCGGTATCGTACTGCTGTTTCTCAGCCCTTCGATGTTCACACTTGCAGCCCCGATCCTGATCATCCCTTCGCTAGTGGCATTGCTCTACGGGACCGTGCTTGCACGCATCGGATCGCGCGGCGGCGGAGCAGAGCCCGATGGGCTCGAACTTCCCAGTCGGATATTCAGCGTCCGGGGCGCCGTGAGCTTTGCGGCTATGGTGGCAACAGTCATTGTCGTCTCCGCTGTCCTGAACGAGTATTTCGGAAGCGAGGCCATCTTGGTGTCGGCGGCACTCGCTGGGCTGGTGAGCACGGGATCCGCTGCGGTTGCGTTGGCCTCGCTGGTTGTGGCCGGACAGCTGCCCGCATCCGAGGCGGTCGTGCCGCTGGCAGCAGCGATCAGCGTGAATGCCGGGGTACGGATCGTCCTGGCCTTGCGGGGAGGAGCGGCGGCGTTCGGCTGGTCTGTTGCCGGCGGCCTGATGCTGACGGCCGCTGCTGTCTGGGCGGGGTGGTGGTTTGCAGCAGCCATCAGCATAATGGTCGCGCCCTGAGCCTCATGCCGCGGCGCAAACGCGTAAATCGCTACACATCAGGAATGGGATGGTCCAAAAACAACTTCGCGGCGAAGATGTCGGCTCTGAGGCTCTGAGATAGCCGAGCTGTTGGTCTTTGATTGACCCCAAGCGAAGCAGTATGCCGTTCTGTTTTTTGCGGAGAAGGTTGTCTTTCAGGCCCGTCCCCTCCGCCACTTTGGTAAAAACCGGGAACGCCGATTCCAGCCGACTCCCCTCCTTTGGTGGCTACCGGCGTCCTCAATAGGGTGTTTTTTGCTGACCTTGATGTAGATTCCGGACGGCTACGCACGTCCCTGCGTCGGCGAAGAGACACATCATGACCGATACACCCGACTGGCTCGATGGGCTGGACGAGACCGAGCTCGTCATCGAGGGCCGGCTCACTAACGAGCGCAAGGACACGTCGCCCCAGCACCTGCTGCCGCTGGCATTGCTCCAGCACACGATCGGCATGGACGGCGTCAAGCGGCTCCATGACACCGAGAACTTCTGCGCTATCGTAGTGACGCCAAGCCCCGATTGGACCCTGCCGCTCATGCATCTGCTCAAGCCGTGGTCATGGGATTTCGTCCAAGCACGGGTCAAGCCTTTGCGGCCCAGCCAGATCGCTGATGACACTTCGTCGCTCAGGACCATGGACGCGCTGGCGATGGGAGGCCGCGTTCTTGGCATCGGCCATGATCCGGAGAGATTGTTGCCGTCGTCCATGCGCACCGCAGCCGACCTGATCGTTCGGCTGCCCCCGCCCAATGGCGAGGTCATTGGCGCCGTCATCAGGCGCATGTTCGGGCGCACTCTCAAGACCATCCCCAATGACATCGTTGCGGGGTTGGAATTCGACGAGATCGTCGCCTGCCTGCGACCCGGCACCAGTCCGAGCCAATGCGTTGAGCGGCTCAAGAAGGCGGTCGCGAGCAAGCGCTCGTCCTCGCCCATCACCCAGGGCGTGCCCGCGATCCATGACCTTCATGGCTATGGCGCGGCAAAGGAATGGGCGCTCACTGCCAACGTGCGGAAGTGGATGGAAGCGCATGACATCGAGCCGACGTTCGACTTCCCGGTAAAGTGCGGACTAATCTACCCGAGGGACAGGGTGGAACCACTCTTGCAGATGGCGGGTCCAAAAGAAGAATTGTTGTCGACATTCAGGAAGCCAAAGCTTAAGATGCCGATCCGCAGATCAGCGTATCGAGTAATGCGATGACAATGACATTCGGGACTTTCGTCTCCAAGAAGCGCAAGGAGTTGGGGATCAGCCAAAAGGACCTGGCCGGCATGATCCTGCGCGAAGAGGACGGGCAACCCATTTCCCCCCAGTACCTGAACGACATCGAGAAGGACCGGCGCCAACCGACTTCCGACCACATGGTCGAGCAGATCGCAAAGGTCCTCAAGGCGGACAAGGACTACCTCTACTTCCTGGCTGGGGTTCTGCCAGCGGACATCAGGTCCCAGGCGATGACACCAGAGGCGGTGGTGGAACGCTTCAAAGCCTTCCGGAAGTCCTGAGGCTCCTATCGTGCGCTGGTGTCCCGACGACAAAGGCCGGTTTCACAAGCGCCCGTTCTACAAGGCTGAGGAGCTGGACGCCGAGTGCGAGAAGCTCCTGGCCGATTTTCGCAGAGAAATTGGCCGCAAGCCCGATGTGGCGATCGATACCGATGATCTGACGGTGATGATCGAGCGCCATGTTGGCGATCTCGACGTCTACGCAGACCTGAGCGAGGATGGTCCCGAGGTCGAAGGCGTCACCCTTTTCGCCGCGCAGCGCAAACCCGATGTCGCCATAGCCGAGCGTCTGACCTCCGACGATCGACGTTCCAACCGTTTCCGCACCACCCTTGCGCACGAGTTGGGGCATGTCGCCCTGCACGACCCACTGTATCAGGAGAAGCTTGCCATGGGCGACCTGTTCGCCGTGGTCGCCGAAGAGCGTCTCATCTGCAAGCGTGATACCATGGTCGACGCGCCCATGACCGACTGGATGGAGTGGCAGGCCTGCTATTTCTCGGGTGCGTTGCTCATGCCGAGGCGCGCGATTATCGATCTGGCCAAGGAACACGGCGACGGCATCACCGGCGCGCCTAGATATGGAACGGAAAAGGGCGCGAATCTTGTCGCCGATGCGATGGATCGCTTCCTTGTATCCCACGATGCGGCCCGAGTGAGACTATCCGTCCTTGGGCTTTTGGGCTAAAATTCTGTTCCGCTACTTGAACTTAGAAAATGGTTAACGATCTGTGTTGACAGTTTGCCGCACCCAGGATACTACGCTGATTAGCAGATAACGCGATTTCTGAAGATCGATCTCGCGCCTTGCGGACTAGGGCACCATTCAAGAGCGAGACCGACATGAATTACCACGCCAAACCACCTGCCACCCACGACGACGTTCTTAACGGCTTGGCCGAGGCTATCGATATCGGCCAGTCCAAGTACGACGACGCAGTCGAGCGCTACAAAACATTGGGACGGCACCTTGATCGGGACGGGTCGACGATCAAGCATCTCGATCCATTGATCTCCCCGCAGGGGTCGTTCCTGTTGGGCTTGGTCAATCGGCCTTGGGACGACACCGAGGTCTATGACCTTGATCTGGTGTGCCGCCTTACTGCGAGCCGCAACAGCGTCTCGCAGGCCGAACTGAAGAGGCTGGTCGGGGGAGAAGTCCTCAGCTACGCCAAAAAGCACGGCATGGAGAAGCCTGATGACCATCGCCGGTGCTGGCGGCTGAACTATGCCGAGTCCGCCCTCTTCCACATGGACATCTTGCCGGCTATTCCCGACGCTGAAGGATATCGCCGTCGGTTGAACGAGGCCGGTTACGGCGAACTGGCACGGTCGCAAGATCTGACGGGTCATGCACTTGCCATCACTGACAAGCTTCATCCCCGTTATCGTGACATCCATCCTGACTGGTATCAGAGCAACCCTACCGGCTATGCGGCTTGGTTCAGGCAGCGCATGGCTGTTCGCGCGGCCCATACCGGGTTGCTGCTGGAGCGCCAGTTGGTCACCGCAAGCGTGGATCAGGTGCCAGACGCCAAGCTCAAGACGCCGCTTCAAAAGGTGATTCAACTCCTGAAGCGGCACCGGGACTTCATGTTCCGGGATGATCTGGACGATAAGCCTATCTCCATCATCATCACGACGCTGGCGGCCCATTCCTACAATGGCCAAAGTTCCATCTCGGATGCTCTCGAGGTCGTCCTTCGGGGGATGGACGGCTATATCCAGAACCGTAGTGGAGTCGCTTGGGTCGCAAATCCGGTCAACCCTGCCGAGAACTTCGCGGACAAGTGGGAGGAGACACCGGCGAAGCGAGCGAATTTCTACAGGTGGCTTGAGGCTGCCCGCCGGGACTTCGCTCTGTATTTGAAGGGCTCATCGTTTCTCAAGCTGCCAAAGCAGTTGGAGGAGTCTTTCGGTCAGCGGGCCGTCTCAGCAGCGCTCGGACCAGAGACTGTAGCTGCACCGGCCGTGCATCGCCCAAGCCAGGGCGACAGGGTGGCAGCAGCCGCCGAGGCGGCGCGCACCAATCGGCAGCCGGCCGCACCATGGCAGGCCGAATGAGCACTGCGTTGGACGGGCTCCGACAGAAGATCGAGCAGGTACTGGCATTCGATCAGCCCGCCTTGAGCGTATCTGTTGTCGGCGACCAGGTGATGGTCGTCGGCGACTATTTTCTAAACGATGAAGGCTCGGCGCCGGCCCCTGAGGGACCTATGGCGACCTTCGCTGTGCGCGTCTTGTTTGACCCTGCATATCCCAGTGTCGAGCCGCTGGTGTACGAAACCGGTGGTGCTATACCGCAGGGTCGTCACCTCAACCCGAATAACACTTGCTGCCTCGGCGTATGGGAGCAGTGGTTGGTGGAAGAGACCGACCATTCGGTGTCTGCCTTCTTCGCAGGACCCTTTCGAGATTATTTTCTCAGCCAGACCCACTATCGGCTCCATGGCGAATGGCCTTTTGGTGAGCTGCCCCACGGGCTAGACGGCATAGTCGTCGCCTACGCCTCGGTACTCGGCATTGACGCCGACAAGAAGAAGGTGGTCGAGCATCTCAGGGTTTTTGCTCGACCGGGGTGGCCCCGGGGTCATTGGCCATGTCCTTGCGGCAATGGGCGACGTATCCGGGCCTGTCATAAGATCGAACTGGCAAACCTCAGGACCGCCATCCTGCCCGCAATGGCCAAACGAATGCTGCAACGTATCGAGAGTCCTCACTGATGGTCGAATTGCTGAAGTATGCGTTCATGAAGTTCGTCGACTACTGGACGCGCATCCCGACCATTCCGCGCGTTCTGTTGAAGTCTGCTGTGCTCATCGCCGTCGCTTCAGTTGGGCTGCAGTTCACGATCAACTTGCAAAGCGGAAACAACAGCTTCTCCTTCTCTTCGAATGATATTGGAGCTAACAACCTCGGTGCCTGGTGCCTGGCCCTTGCTGCGATGCTGTTTGCCGTTGGCATCATTTGGGCGATTGTCGACCAAGTGATCGCTCATCGGCGAGAATCGAAGCGGACGACTATCGTGATCGAATCCCGTGGGCTGCGGGATGAGAACGGCGTTTCGTTAGCAACTGCGGTCAAGAAAGCCGTGAAGGGACACGTCGAGGAGATAGTGCTCGATCTACGGCGGTTTATGCGCGATGGGCATGTCATCGATGCCCAAGGTGCTGCCAATGAGATATCGCGACTGCCGGGCGATCTGAGGCGTCGTCGCGACCTCAAAGGCCGTGACGATATTTCGATCGTATATGGTGGTCTCACGCCTGTACCGTTCACCTTCTTCATCGGCGTGCTGTTGGACGATGAAGGAATCGTGCGGCCCTATGATTGGGATCGCGCAGCAGACCGCTGGCGCCCCCTCGACGAGGACGACGACAATAGCAGATTCCGCACCTCGTTCCCCTCACAAGAGAATTGGGGGGATGCCGTGGTGCTAGCGATATCCTGCTCATACCCGATTCTCGACGATAATCTGGAGCGCTCGTTCCCGGGTATCCCAGTCGTCCGCATGGATCTTAGGGGCCAGACCAAGGAGAGCCATTGGTCTTCAGCGAAGCAGGGCGCGTTGGCGATGCACGTCCTCGAAGTCGCAACGACGCTCGAAGGACGAGGCGTGAAAACAGTCCATCTGGTCCTTGCAGCGGCCAACAGCCTTGTCTTCCAGATCGGCCGGAAATGGGATCGGCGCAATATCCCGCACTGCACTGTTTACCAGTTTGAGCGCGATGGAGACCCACCGTTCGCCTGGGGACTCGTTTTGCCGCAGCCAGGGACAGAAGCCGCTGAAATCCGCAGATCTCAGCCAACCGGAGTCTAGGGGACCCTTTAGCCGCCCTAACGTCGACTCGCGCTTTTTGTAAAAGCACCTAAAATCGACTCGCAAATTCTGAAAAAGCCGACTCGCTGTTGTTTTGCAACCTCAGCAATCGTGGGGCTTTGACCGACTCGCCAATTTTGAGAGCCGACATTCCCCCACAATCTGCAGGAACTTCACACCTGAAGATCACCACTGAGGTGTGAAGTTCGGTGTGAAGTTGTTTATTTTCAAAGACTTGTTGCAGCTTTCGTCTGACCAGCTTATCTTATAGCTTTCACCGCCAAGACACGCCCGACAGGGACGCCGAGGCGGTTTTAGCGAAGACTGAATCTAGGCGGGAGTAAGCTGTCGGATAGACCCGCCGACGAGGAAGCGACCCGTATGACACGGGGGGGCCGGTGGAAGCCCGGCAGCGTGGTAGCTCAATGGTAGAGCACTGGCCTCTGAAGCTGGTGATGATGGGTTCGAAGCCATCCCGCGCAAAAGCCCTCGGCATAACCGGCCGAGGACATGGTAGCTCAGTGGTAGAGTCTCCCAACGGCTCGTTTGGTTAGCGGGTTAAGGGTCGGTCGGTGGTTCGATTCCATCCCATGTATAGGGTCGCTTCGGCGGCCCTTTTGCTTTTCCGTCCCTTCAATCCGTTCTCGTTTTGTTCTATCCTGCCGGCGAAGTGGAATCGCCGTGGGACACAACCCGCCATCAGATCGCCGAAAGTGGGCTCGGCTCAAAGACTGGGCAGCGGACGGCCGGATCGTGCGCGTGCGATGCGCGCTCTGCCGGCGCACGCTGCACTTCTATGCCAGCGATCTGGCGCAGGTCTACGACGGGGAGATGCTCGCGCACGAGTGGCGCCCGGCGTGCAGCAAATGTGGCAAAGCGGACTGGGTCAGCGTGCGTTCGAGGTTCCCGGAGCCGGACGATGTCGGACGCACGATCATGCGGAGGCCGGCTGGCATCAGGCAAATCCAGCTATGGCGATCGGAGCCGTATGCGGAGCGCTGATTGGGAAACACCTTTCCGCTAGCTGTTGCAATAGCTTAACGGTGTTTCGGTCTGATTTGGGAAACACCCCTCGTCGGCGATAAGTAAAGCGCAGCCACCCACGCTTCACATTCCCTGTTGGTTTTCGCGGCCGTCAAAACGTTGGTGGTTTCGGCTCATAGCCGCCGATCTCGATGACCATTCCGGGGTCGAAATCGCGCTCGTTCTCGCGGCCTACGCCGTGCGGATTGCATATGATCCGTGTCTCGCCGACAGTGTAGTCGAAGCTGTCGTGCATATGCCCGTGCAGCCAGAGCTCAGGCTTGTACTGCTCGATCGTCCGAGTGAGATCCGATGCGAAGCCGGCCGTGCTCCAGTCCTTCGCGAACCTCGTTGCGATCGATCCGGGGTGCGGGGCGTGATGCGAGACGACGACGGTCGGCATGTCGCTCGCCGCCAGCTCGGCTTCGAGCCAGCGCTTCGACACGATGTGCTGCTGCCGGGCAAGCGATGGCGTCCATCGATCGGTCGATCCGTCGCGATGCCGGAAGCGAGAGTCATTGAGCTGCGCGGCGCCGCGGGACGCATATGCCATCGTCTCAGGATCGCGGCCGAAGACCTCGAGATCGTACCAGAGCGTGCTGCCCAGTATCCGGACGCCATCGATGGTCAAGGCCATGTCGTCCAGGACGTGGACGCGGTTGTTCGTCCTCGCCGCGGCGCGCCCGGCAAGCTGCCGATTGCGCTCCATGCTGCGCTCGAAGCTGTAGAATTCGTGGTTGCCCAAGATGTAAGCCACAGGCATGTGCTGGCCGATATAGAAGTCGAGCCATGCCACGCCTTCCTCGGGATCGCCCTCGATCAGGTCTCCGACGACGATGCAGACGTCGGCATCAGGGATCTCCGGGAAGTAGCGATCAGCATCGAGGTAACCGTTGGGCATGTGCAGATCGCTGAAGGTCCAGATCTTCATGGCTTCATCCCCGTGCTCGGCGACAGCATCTCGCGCAGCGCTTCCACATGCTGGTCGTCGATCGCATAGCTGTCGTGGTCCCACCTCGCCGGCACGATCAGAGCATCGCCGTCCATCCGCGGGTATTCGCCGTCGCCGAGGCGGCAGCCGACGATCTGGAGCTTGCCGTCCAGCATCGAGACGCGGACGGCGTTGGGCTGCTGGAATCGACGCATCTCCGCGATCGTATGCTCGAAGCCGGCGACGTGCTCCGGACGGACGACGAGATTGCGGCCAGAGACGCGCACGGGCACTTGGCCTCCGTACTGGATGGCCACGGGCTTGGGCTCGTCGACGTGCTGCGGCTGCAAGATGAAGCCACCGTCGATGTCTCGGCTGACGAACATCGTATTGATGCCAACGTTGGGCACGAGCTGCGCGATTTCGTCGTCGGCATCCCTGAATTCGAGCGGTGGCGACAGCGCCAGGCGCGCGCGGATCTCGTCGAGCGTGACAGGCCTGTAGTTGAAGTTGTCGACACCCACATCGATGCTCTGGCGCGATCCCGGCAGCCGCGCATGCGAGTGCCCATACAACTGCAGCGCTCCGCGGCGCATGTTCCTCCACACGCGCAGAGAATAATGGTTCAAGACGATGGCTTGGCCGTCGAGCACAATCTCTTTCTGCTCCGAGATCGATTCCCACGGCAATCGCTGCGTGGGATGGATCTTGGCGCCGTGCAAGTGGTCATGATTGCCTGCGATCAAATGCTTGATGCCGTTCAACTGATCGAAGATCCAGCGAACGCGCTGCGGCGACGTGCGATATGCGAAATCGCCCAAATGATAGACGATGTCATCGTCGCGAACGCGCTCGTTCCAGTTGCGGATCAGCGCTTCGTCGTGCTGATCGACGTCGAAAGGCCGCTCGCACATGCTGACGATCTTGGCGTGGCCGAAATGGGTGTCGGCCGTGAAAAAAGTTTGGCTCATTGTTGTGTTTCCCCGTGAAGATCAGGGTATGCCGGATCCCGTAGCAAGGGACTAGATGACAATCGACGCAATGAGATCGGCATCCTGGGCGATGGCGATGCGCTCTTCCTCGAGCTGCTCCTCCAACTCGGTTTCACGCTGCCGCTGCTGGTGCTGCCGTAGTTCCTCGACGCGCTTCTGACAGCGCTTGATTGCGAGATCTTCTCTCGCACTGACGGCCCACATTTCGACCTCGAATGAACCAGCGACTGGATACGTCCATGCAAGGTGCCCCTTTTTGATTGTACGGCCGCCCGTCGTCCACGTGGCAGCGCAGTGCCAGGTCTCATTGTCGTCGGCGAGGTAACGCTGATCCGCGTCGAGAATGAACACTGGATCGAACCACAGATCGTCGCCGCCGACACGCATCCTCGGCAGCTTGTCCAGCCTGAGGCCGTGCACTCTGTCGAACCAATTTCGCTTCAAGGAGAGGAACGCCAGCGGACAGTAGCCACGTGCATTGAGCTCACAACGAACTTCGGCCCCAGCGGCCTGACTGACCTCTAGATTCCACGTGACATTCAGCCAGCCGCTGTAAAACGCTTCTGCCGAGATGCCCATGAAATGCAAGAGGGAACGAATGATCGTCCTCTCCGTGCGAATGTCGTCATGTCTCACGGCATCCATCCGCGTGTCGCATCGCGGACACCGCATTGCCGGAAGGCGAAGAACTGGAAACTGGTGCCAATATCCGATTTGGCGATCCCGGCGCTCGGCGACGTATCCGCAATCGCGGCACCAGCAGGCCCCCATGAAGAGTCGTCCCATCTCAAATCTCCCGATACAACCGCCTTCCGGACGGCACCTTTTCCAGTCCCAGCGCCGCCAATACCTTCGGCGGTGCCGGACGGTCGCCATTCACGACAGCGAAGAGCGTCTGCCGTGGCACGCCCCATGCCGCCGCCGCTGCACTCATGCTGTCGAAGCGCCCGATCGTTTTCATGAGCTTGCGGTGGACGTCGAGATCGTGAAGCAGCGGCTGCTGTTGCCGAAGGCTGTCGAGGGCCGTCCTGATGTCGTGCTGCAGATCGCGGACGTCGGTTCCCAGGTCGGCGATGTGGCCCGTGATTTCGAGAGCGCGCTGGAGCGAGGCGATGGCGATGTGGGTCATCAGAATGGCTCCTCGTCCGGACCAAGCTCTATAACGGGCTCGTCACGCCGGGGGCGCTCGATGATCTCGTCGTCGACGATGATCATTTCGTAGTCGTCAATGTCGTATTCCCGCTCGATCCAGTGCCCGAGCTTTCGGGCCTCAACCCACGACCGTTCGACTTCGATTACGACAGGCCCTCCGGCGTCGATCGCGTCCCGCATCAATCCGACGAAGCGGTCGTCGAGGTAATGGCTGCCACGCCGCGCCTTCAGGCGCTGCACGGGTGGCGGCACATCGCCGGCGTGGCGCAGCATGGGGTTGGCGCGGTCCTCGGCATCGAGACGTGCGAATTCAGTCGCGTGATCGGACATCAGCGGTCTCCCCTCGGGATCGGTATGTGCGCCGCACGGACAGCCGGGCGAAGTCGTGGAAATTGAGGTCGTCGCGGCGCACGAGCTTCGGCTTCACCCGCGATTTCGCGAATGCGTAGCCGGCGCGCTTGATCCTGTTCCGGATCGTCAACTCAACGACTTCGTACTTCTCCGCGAGCTGCTTGATCGTAGCGCCGGCCTTCACTTCCCGGGCGAGATCCCGGCCATGCGGCAGGTGCTGGTAGGCCTTCTTGCGCGGCAGCTGCAGGCCACGGGACTTGATCAGGCGATAGATGGTCTGCGCCGAGACGCCCGTGGCCTCCGCGCACTTGGCGACGGATTTGCCGTCTGCGAGCATGCGATCGAGGTTTGATGTCGACATGCGAGCGATCATTTCCGCTTCTTCCATTCACGCTCGAGATCATCGAGGGCTTCGTCGACGAGCAGCGCAGCGAGAACCCGCTGCATCAGGTGCCGCCCCTCGGGCGTGTCGGGACCGGCAGGCCTGCCGATCCCTCCGGGCGGTTTGGGTGTGGGCGCGATCATCAACGCCGGCGTCCTGCGCCCTTGCTATCGCGTGCAGCGAAGATGAGTTCGGCGCGAGCCTCAGGAGAGATCAAGCCGGCCCGGTGGGCCTTGTCGACACTCTGCACGTCGCTATCGTTAAGCTGGCTCCAGTCCACGGGCTTGAAGGCAGGCATCGCTAGCCGCTCGATCTGGACCCCCAGCTCCGTCAGCGTCAATGCCAGGCGATCGGCAACTTCATCGTCGCCAGTTCGCAACGCGCGGGCGTAGGACGAGTACGTGGCGCCAAGTAGATCGTAGGCTTCCACGAGCTCGTAGTGATCGTTCCCAGCCTTCTCGTTCTCGAAGAAGGCGCAGGCTGCCTGTGCGGCATCGCGAGTAACGCTCTTGTCAAAAGAATGGACGAAGATGTCGCCGCGAGGTGTCGAAGCGATGGTGCAGTACTGGGCTCCCTGCTGCCAGATCATCCCTTCCTTTTGACAAGGCTTCGCAGTTGCCGCTGAAGCGGATTCTGAATTCTTAGTCATGTGTGGTGCTCCTCGTGAGCTGTTAGAGCGCTTCAAAAGTCCGATGCGTGGTCTCGAGAGCGCGGTCGGAGGACATTGAAGAAACTTGTGTACGTCGGAACATATTTTCAATTCTGTTGTTGACGAAACGAATTTAACGATTTGAGAAACACAGCGAAAGGCCTTGAAATCCTTCGAAATCCGAAATGCGGCCCGATAACACTTTTCCATCAAATTGTGGCAGGCGGTGAGATGCCATGGGTGATCGCTCTACGTTCGCTACAGGCACTACGGCATAAGGAATGTAGCGACATCAACGTTCTGCGGGAGATCATTCCGGATGTCTGGAATAATCATTCTTGCCATATTTGCTGCGGCCTACATGGCCAAGGATTGAAAATCGATGGGGCCGGAATTCATTAATTCGCGGCATGGATTGAAGTCGCTATTCATCGTCGCCAGAAACAGCCTGACGCAAAATAATTCTACGATGTTAGGACTGGTTCCTTGCATAACGCGGCGGCAGATTCGCGCCAATGGCCACTTCCGGCCGGGGAGATCAGAGATGTTGAAGTCGATCATGCGGGCTGTGGCCTCATTCATGAGAGCGGTCCCGCGCTATGTCCTGCAGCGTGTGCGCGTGGCTGGCGAATGGATCATGCGCCTGATGGCCGTGCCGGCTCAGGTTTATGAGGCCGAGCCAGCTCCAATCATCGACCGTAGTGATGAGGAGCATCTCAATGCGATCCGGACCGCTGCCGGACACCTCTATGTCGGCGATGTTCCGCCTCCGGCCGCGATGGCACTGCTTTCGAAGGACGATGTCGTATGGCTCGGCACGATGTCGAAGCGCATGCAGTCGCTGATCGTGGCCGCCAGCGACAATGACCTTCGGGCGCACATGAGGGGCAAACGGATGATCCCGGGGCTGCTCAATCGCGATCCGGCGGCTGTGGCTGAGTATCGGAAAGCGCACGAGAGGCAGCGCATGGCGCCACAGGAGCGGCAAGAGATGCGGCGGGCAGCGGCGTGAAACAAAAAATGGGGCCTAGGTGGCCCCATAATCATTTCGTGTTGACGATCTCGATCAGCGCTTGAGCGACTGCAGCAGCGCGAGATTGGACGAAGCGCGGTCACGGCGCAGGCCATTTAGCTCGGCTTCGAGGGCAGCGATCTTGCGCTGCGCGGCGGCGAGTTGGCGATCGCGCTGAGCGATGATGTTGCTAGCATTGCGCTCGATGTTCCGGATTGCGGCGCCGACGCCCATTGCGAGACCGAGTTCTCCGTCTGTGATATGCATGCGCGCACTCCGTTCCAAAATTCAATGGGGCCATCACTAGCATCAATATCCTGGCTTTCCACGGATCCGGTCGGCGGCATTTTAGAGAATGTCGCCTTGCGCGTCCGGAGGGCAACGACATTCCCGGTGTCGGCGACGGCCTGCTTGCGCGGACGGCCGCGCTTTCGGTTCTGTCTAAGTGGCTTGGCCTTCCACGCAGGATCGATGTCGGGCAGAAGGACTGCGACCAGCACGTCCCGGATCTTGCCGAACTGCGCCGAGGTGGTCGAGGCTCGCCGCGGCTCCAGCGTGATCGACATGCCACAAGCCCTGAAGACGTCACGTGCTCGAGATGTCGCTGGAGGAGGATCGCTGACGTCACTGCTGGAGCACCAATCATCTTCCTAAGTTCGTTGATGGTGGCATGGAATCGAAACGAGCGCTTGTCGCCGGGCCGAAGCCTCTCGATTGATTTGGGGCGCGGCTGGGATCGAGGGGCTTGTGGCTTGCGTCACGCCGTGATGTGCATTGAGCATGAGCGAGCCCCGCAGTAGAGCCGAGCGAAATGCCGAACAGCGCCGAAAAGCTGCTACGCGCAGCCGCGCATGGCGTGAGAGGAGGAAGGCTGCCGGAGCGCCGGAGGCGCGGGACATCGATGCAGCGCTGGCAGAAGCAGTGTCGTTCTACGTCGCAAGAGATGGTGTCAACATTGCCATATCACCCTTGGCGCTGGCGGCAATGGCGCGCTTCGTTCTGGAGAGGGATGGATTTGACCCTGTCGTCGCCGCAGCCGCCGTTGCAGCGCGGACAGCGCGTCGAGCGGAGCACGACGATCCGCATCACATGCCCAGCCTAAGTCCGGGCGATCCAGAGCGGCTGCGACCTCCTAAGTCGGGCCGCTGGATCACGCCAGTGTCGACGATGCTCAAATTCGTCAACGACAGGGCGCCTCGCGTCGACAGATAGGCATTCGCCATCACGGCCACCATTCGATGACACCCCCGTTACCCCTTCGTACGCCATCACGCGCGGTCGGCGTCCAGAGTTGCGGGACGGCCTGCTTCGGCCTGTTGAAATCTCGGATCAGCTACTGACTACGCGCTAACCTTCACTTATCGCGTAGTGCCTCTGGCTAGGTCACGGCCTGTACAAGAAGATTGAACTGTAGCCCTGCCAACTTCAATTCCAGCGGTCGGGCGGCAATAACGGGTGGATGGCCGGCCGCGACTTTTGGTTGGGAGCGGACGATCGGTAAGGCGCCCCAATTCAGTCATTCAGCGCCGCAAAAAGCGCTCCCTGAAGCGGACACTCAGAAATCCGTTCGATGCTCCGTTTATGACAGAAGTCCAGCGACCGCGGTCAGCACAGGAATGGCGACGACAACATTAAAGGGGAAGGTGACTGCAAGGGACATGGTGAGCGGCATGCCGGGATCGACCTCGGGCAGCGCCATCCTGATGGCAGCAGGCGCGGCTATGTAACTCGCGCTGCCGGCAAGGGTGGCCAGCGCAGCGGCAGAGCCGGCATCGAGCCCGATGCTCATGCCGATCAGAAGGCCGACCATGCCATTGGTGATGGCGAGCGCAATTGCCAGGGCGACGAGCCTTGGCGAGACGCTGCCGTTGCCGGTCAGATGCCGCCCCGCCACAAGGCCCATGTCGAGCAGGAACAGGCAGAGAATACCACCAAACGCTCCCTCGAAGACTGGCCGAACCGGCTCGAAACCCGTCCGCCCCGCAACCAGGCCAATGATGAACCCGCCTACCAGCAGCAGGATCGAACCATCCCGCAGCGTGTGGGAGAGATGGTGGCCCAGTCCATGCGCCTTTGTGCTGGAGGCGCGCCGGGCAAGCCACAGGCCGACGAGGATTGCCGGCGCCTCCATGAGAGCCAGCACGGCAACCATAAAGCCGGCAACCTCAATTCCTGCCGCCTCCAGCGCCGCAACGCCGGTGACGAAGGTGACCACCGACACTGACCCGTAATGCGCTGCGACAGCCCCGGCATTCATCCTGTCAAGACCGCCCAGCCGCCGGACGGACCAATATGCCGGAAAGGGAAGCAGGAGGCTCAGTGCGAGACCCGCGAAACCGGCCAGGAAGAGCTCCGGCGTAAGGCCATTCTGTGACACTTGTACCCCGCCTTTGAGGCCGATGGCGGCCATGAGGTATATCGCCAGCGCTTTGCCAATCGCTTCAGGGATTTGCAGATTACTGCGGGCCAGAGCCGCGAGCAGCCCGAGAGCGAAGAACAGGATGGCGGGGGACAACAAACTTTGCATGGGGGAACTTCGCGGGAGATTTCGATTGAAGTCGCTCTATCGAAGAGAATTCGTTCGATAAAATTCATTGATTGAATGGTAGCATTCTCTAAAATCGAATGATGTCCTCGCTGAACTTCCATCATCTGCGTTATTTCCTGGCCGTGGCCAACGAAGGCAACCTGACTCGGGCAGCGCGCAACCTGGCCGTGTCGCAGTCCGCGCTGTCTACGCAAATTCAGGCGCTTGAGGCGCGGCTGGGTCATCCGCTGTTCGAGCGGGTGGGGCGGCGCCTGGTGCTGACCGAAGCGGGGCAGATCGCACGCGACCATGCCCAGGCGATATTCGACATGGGCGAGGACCTGCTTACGACGCTCCGGGTCGGGTCCGGGCGCCGTCAGGTGCTAAGGGTGGGTGCCCTTGCGACATTGTCGCGCAATTTCCAGATCGATTTCCTGCGACCCTGTCTCGGTCGTCCTGACCTCGAGGTCGTGCTGACATCAGGCAGTGTGGTGGAATTGACAGGTATGCTGCGCCGGCTCGACCTCGACGTTGTCCTCTGTAATGCTGCGCCCGGTACGGGCTATGCGGATGGCCTGGTGGCCCATCGCCTTGCGCGCCAGCCGATCAGTCTCTTCGGTTCCCCCGCGCTTGCCTGCGCAGCGACAACCCCTGCCGAGGCGCTCAGGACCCACGGGGTAATCCTGCCGACCGGCGCCAGCGTCATCCGGACCGAGTTCGATGCGCTTTGTGCCCGCCTCGATATCGTACCCTCAGTGGTGGCCGAAGTGGACGACATGGCCATGTTGCGACTGATGGCTCGGGAGGCCATCGGCCTTGCTCCACTGCCCGCAATTGTCGTGCGCGACGAACTCGATGCGGGCAGCCTGCACGAAGTGGTCCGCCTGCCCGGTATCGAAGAGACCTTCTATGCCCTTACGTTCCAGCGGCAGTTCCAGAGCCCGGTGGCCGAGGAACTGATCGCTGCCGCGTCGCACTGGCCTGCCTGACAAAAAATCTGTGTCGCCCTCTTGCTACTTCAGCGGGCCGCACCAATCTCAATTGTCGTGACCGGGCCCCTCTGGCGTCGGCGGCATCGACCGCCCCGCGATGTCGGATCACCTCGGCAGGGCCCGCGGGCACCTGCGTGTGGTGCCCGATCGTCGTCCAAGGTCTCCATGCGCACTCCCTCAGCTCCGCCGAGCGGCACTTTGAGAGGAGTTTTGCATGAGCAAAGACAAAAATACCGACAAGGATCCTTTCCTGCGCGGCGCCCGGCTCCGGGCGCGTCAGGATGCAAATGCACGGGAGATGCATCATGATGCGGGCCGGGCGACGACTGAGGAGTTCTTTCAGGCTCTCGTCGCCGCTGTCGCCGTAATCGCCCACGCCGATGGCCGGCTCGAACTGGCAGAGCGGCGCACGCTGGTGGAAGCTTTTACCACCAGCCCGGCCATGGCGGGTTTCTCCGTCGCCGAACTCGCACAGGAACTGGCCGAGCATAGCCGCGCGTATGGTTACGATCCCCAATCCGCGGACCAGCGAGCACTGGCCAGCCTGTCGGCAAGTAAACTCAGTGGCGAAGAACGCCAGTCTCTCCTGCGGATCTGCCACCAGGTGATCACAGCAGATGGCATGGTACATCCCGTCGAACTGGGCGCGCTGCACCGTGTCGAGCGGGCCCTAGGCCTCGCGGGAGGCTCACTATGAGCCGCTGCAAGCTTGGCCCTCTCGTCTGGGAGGCGCGCTGATGGACCTTCTGACCGGACTTTTCCTGGGCCAGCCGCTTTGGATGTGGCTGGGCTTCCTTGGGCTTGTGATTGCCCTTCTGGCCTTTGACCTTGGCGTATTGCATCGGGATGGGCACGAGATCGAGGTGCGCGAGAGCCTGTTGCTCTCGGGCTTCTATATAGCGCTCGGCCTTGCCTTTGGCGGCTTGGTCTGGTGGCAACTGGGCGCCCAGTCAGGTGTCGAATACCTCACCGGTTTCGTGGTCGAGAAAAGCCTGGCCATGGACAATGTCTTCGTCATTGCGATGATCTTCGGCTATCTCGCCATTCCCCGCCATTTGCAGCATCGCGTGCTGTTCTGGGGCATATTGGGCGTCATCGTGCTGCGAGCGATCATGATCGGTTTGGGTGCCACTTTGGTGTCCGAATATGGCTGGATTCTCTACATCTTCGCCGCCTTCCTGATCTTCACCGGTATCCGGATGCTGATGCCTGGACACGGCGAGACCGATCTGAGCAAGAACCCGGTTCTCGTCTTCATGAAGCGGCGCTTCCGCGTCACCGAACAATTGCACGGCGACAAGTTTTTCGTGCGGCAAGCTGATCCCAAGACAGGGCGCCTGGTTCGCTACATGACGCCGCTGTTCCTGGCGCTCGTCATGATCGAGATCGCAGACGTCATCTTCGCTGTGGATTCGGTGCCGGCGATCTTTGCCATCACCACGGACCCCTACATCGTCTATACGTCCAACATCTTTGCCATCCTGGGGTTGCGGGCGCTCTATTTTGCCCTGGCCGCGATCCTGCACCGTTTTGCCTATCTCAAGCAGGCACTGGCCTTTTTGCTGGTCTTCATCGGCTCTAAGATTTTTGTCGCCGACCTGTTGGGATGGGAGAAATTCCCTGCGGAATGGTCGCTGGGCATCACCTTCGTGATCCTCGCAAGCGGTATCGGATACTCGTTGTGGCGCACTGCCAAGCCAAATTAGTGCGATCGGGGGGAGGCATCGTGCCTCCTCTCACTTTCTGTGCGAGCATCGACTGACCAGGACCTTTTTTTGGAATTGGCGAGACCGGACTGGACGACCGCTTTCAGGAAATCGGAACGACTACGCCATTGTCTGAAATGGTGAAGGGTTTGAGATGCCGCTTGGCGTCGCAAAGCCACCCATGCACGAACCCGCGGTCCGTATGCGCTGGGCTATGGGGTTTTCCGATTTGGTGTGGTCGTGCGGGTGCCCAGAGTTGAGACATATGGCATAGCGTGCCCGCCAAGTGGACGTTGTCCGGGCTGTATTTGAGCGTCGGCAGCGGCGATATTGACGAGATCTCCGGGCATTACGGGGATCACTGCGGTGCTGGGCGCGAACCATCCCATCGGCCGGTGGCGTAGCGCGGCCGTGTGAACAAGCAGGTCATGCCGGGTCATGGATGGTCTCCCGGTATGGCTGTCGCGCTGCTGGCGGCGCGCGCGGCCTGCAGCCCCGGGTGAAGGTCTCGATGATCACCATGGTGCCGCCACAACACGGGCATGGTGGCCGCGGGTCGGCGGGCTCCTGAGTTACCGCGGCGTCGTCCGGCGCCGGCGCGACTTCGAGCAGACTGCGAGCCAGAGCGAGGCAGTCCTTGCAGGCGGAGCCGGCGAGCAGGCCGTAGTGCCGGATACGGTGGAACCCGCGTGGCAGGACGTGGAGCAGAAAGCGGCGGATGAACTCGTGGGTGGTCAGAGTCATGACCTGCTGCCGATCGGCGCCTGAGCGGCGATAGTCCTTGTAGCGGAAGGTTACCTCGGCCCCGTCGAACCCGAGCAGACGGCTGTTCGAGATGGCGACCCGGTGGGTATAGCGGGAGAGATAGGCCAGCACTGCCTCTGGCCCGGCAAAGGGCGCTTTGGCATAGACCACCCAGCGCTTCTTGCGGACCGGCGCTAGGTGACGCTGGAAAGCGCGTCGGTCGCCGAGCCCAGCCATCCTGCCGAAGAAGGCGAGCTTTCCGGCATCATGCAGTTCGAGTAGCCGGGCGATGAACAGCCGGCGAAACAGCGCGCCGAGCACACGCACGGGCAGCAGGAAGGCCGGACGCGATGAGATCCACCGCCCATCCTGTGTAAGGCCGCCACCAGGCACGATCATGTGGATGTGCGGATGATGGGTCATGGCCGAGCCCCAGGTATGGAGCACGGCGGTAATGCCGATGCGGGCGCCCAGATGTTTTGGGTCGGCGGCAATGGTCAGCATGGTCTCGGACGCCGCCTTGAACAGCAGATCGTAGATCAGCGCCTTGTTGTGGAAGGCGATGTCGCCGATCTGGGCGGGCAGCGTGAAGACGACATGGAAGTAGCCGACCGGCAGGAGATTGGCCTCCTGGGCTTCGAGCCATGTGCGTGCTGCCGCGCCCTGGCACCGTGGACAGTGCCGGTTGCGGCAGGAGTTGTAGGCGATCCGCTGATGCCCGCAGTCAGAACAGGCTTCGACGTGACCGCCCAGAGCAGCAGTGCGACAGGTCTCGATCGCCGACATCACCTTGAGTTGGCCCAGGCTCAGATGCCCGGCATGGGCCGCGCGATAGGCGGGGCCGGCAGAGCGGAAGATATCGGCGACCTCAATGGTGGCGCGCACCGCTCAGGCGGGCGGAGGCTTGTCCTCCATCAGGGCCATCAGCCGGTCGAGGGGACTGGCAACCGCCTGGATCGTGCGGGTCGAGACCTTGGTGTAGAGCGCAGTTGTCTCAAGCTTGGAGTGCCCGAGCAGCACCTGGATGACCCGGATATCGACATCCTGCTCCAAAAGGTGCGTGGCAAAGCTGTGTCGCAAGGTGTGCGGGCTGACCTTCTTGCGGATGCCGGCAACCTCGGCCGCCTCCTGCACCGCGCGATGCAATTGCCGTGACGAGATCGGATCGGTGCGCGAACGCCCCGGAAACAGCCAGCCATGGGGCAGCATCACGCCCCGCTGCTTGCCTTCGCGCCACCACAGTCGCAGAAGCTCCAGCAGCTGGGACGAGAGCATGGCATTGCGGTCCTTGCGGCCCTTGCCCTGTTCGATCCGGATCAACATGCGGGCGCTGTCGATATCGTCGACCTTGAGGTGGGCGACCTCAGAGACGCGCAGGCCTGCGCCATAGGCAACCCCAAGCGCGGCCTTGTACTTGATGCCTGGTGTCGCCTCGAGCAATCGGGCCGCTTCCTCGATGCTGAGCACGTCAGGCAGCTGGCGCTGATAACGGGTGTGGCAAGCTCAGAGCGGCAGGTGCCGACCCCAAACTAGTCGCTGACTGGTCTGACAAACCGCCCTGGAAGCTGCCGTAAAATACCATGGTGGGATGCTCTAAGGTGCCATTAACTTTCGTTTTCTAACGAGGTCACGATCTGCTATTGTTCCTTTCTTCGGTGCCGTCCTTCCGTGGAGCCGACGCGCCTAAGAGCCGACCGAACGGGCCAATGCGGCACCGGGTTCAGGCGTCCGCCAGGGGAATGCGGGAACCTCGCAACCTCTGCTGACTTGCGCTGTTAGCGAGTTTGATTGGGAGGTTTGTTAGGTATGACTTGGCTTATGATCATCGGGGGGTTGGCCCTACTTCTGGTTGGCGGCGAGCTTCTGGTGCGAGGCGCCGTGCGGGTCGCGAGCCAGTTAGGGGTATCCCCGTTGATCATAGGGCTGACGCTGGTCGGCTTCGGCACCTCGACGCCCGAACTGGTCACCTCGGTGCAGGCGGCGGTAAACGGTTCTCCTGGGATCGCCTTCGGCAATATTGTGGGCTCCAGCATCGCCAACCTGCTGCTGATCCTGGGTGCATCGGCTATGCTCACCCCGATTGTGGTGCAATCGTCAGCGCTGCGCCGAGACGCCGTGCTGATGGTGGCGGTGGCCATTGTATTCGCACTTCTTTCGCCGCTGTTTCCACTGGGGCGACTGGTTGGCCTCATGTTCGTGGCCGCTTTGGGAGCATACATCTACATCGCAATTCGTCAGGAAGCGGCAGCAACACCCGCTCATGGTGCCGTCTATGACAAGAGCCTCGCAGCCCAGAATGCAGATACTGCACTTGTTCCGCAGAAATCTCCCGGCAGCTCTGTCCTTCTACCGCTTGCAACGTCACTGACAGGTTTGGCGATAGTCGTCCTTGGGGGATACTTTCTCGTCAATGGCGCTGTGGACCTTGCTCGGTCGGCAGGCATTTCCGAGACCGTGATTGGCCTCACCATAGTGGCAGTAGGCACGTCGATGCCAGAATTGGTGACGTCCCTTGTCGCCGCCGTCCGGCGCGAGGCTGATGTCGCGTTTGGCAACATCATCGGGTCCAACATCTACAATATTTTGGGTATCGGCGGTGTGACGGCAATAATTGCGCCATCTCAGGTGCCGGAGCAGATTGCCAGTTTCGATAATGTTGTGATGGTCGCGGTGTCGGCGCTGGTCTTGTTGTTCGCCTATACTGGGCGACGCCTGGCGCGTTGGGAGGGCGGCGTCCTTGTGATAGGTTATATTGGGTATGTGTGGTGGCTATGGCCTTAGGATTGCGATGAATACGGTTCGAGCGACAGTGTTTTCCTGATGTGCTTGCCTATGTGAGAGACTAACAAGTGTCGGCCCGAATCGACCCCATGCACGAACATGATGTAATCGCGGGAGCGGTGGTCACTGACGATATCGTGGTCGTGTTTGGCAATTTGTCGACTGGCTGTCCCCCGATAGGATGAAGAACGGGCTCACGATTGCAACCGGGCCCAAGCATCGAGCGGAGGACAGCCATGAAGCAGTATATTGGTCTCGACGTGTCCATGAAAGAGACGGCAATATCGATCCGGCAGGACGGCAAGAGGATTTGGCGGGGCAAGTGCGCGTCCGACCCGCAACTGCTCGCGGCAGTGATCCGTAAACGTTCGCCGCAGGCCCAGCGGGTGGTGTTCGAGACGGGGCCGCTCTCGGTATGGCTCTACCATGCGCTGACGGCAGAGGGCCTGCCGGCAATCTGCATTGACGCCCGACATGCCAAAGCCGCCCTCGACATGGCTGTGAACAAGACCGACGCGAACGATGCCGACGGCCTGGCACATCTGGCCGAAGTCGGATTTTACCGAGAGGTCCGGGTCAAAGGATTTGACAGTATGCTGATCCGCACACTGATCACCGCGCGTAACCAGCTGCTCACAATGCGGCTGCAGATCTCCAACCAGATCCGCGGAATGATGAAGACCTTTGGCCTCACCGTGCCAAAGGGCGCCGGCGGCGTGTTCGAGCGCAACGTCCGTGAGCTGCTGCAGGATAACAACAGGCTGGCGCGTATCATCATGCCAATGCTTCAAGCCTGGAGCGATATCCGTCAACAATCAGCAGAGATGAGCAAGCAACTGGTCGCGATGGCTCGCGAGGACCAACGCTGCCGTCTGCTCATGACGGTGCCGGGTGTCGGCACCGTCACAGCCACTGCTTTTGCCGCTGCCGTGGAAGATCCGGCGAACTTCAAGAACTCGCGTTCGGTGGGCGCGTGGGTGGGGCTGACCCCCAGACGCTATCAGTCTGGCGAGGTTGATCATGATGGCCATATCTCGCGTCGCGGAGACAGTCGCTTGCGCGGCCTGTTATATGAGTCCGCCGCGGTGATAATGAACCGATCGAGGGACACCAGTAGTCTGCGAGCCTGGGCCTTGGCGCTCAAAGAGCGGCTCGGTTTCAAGCGAGCGGCCGTGGCCTTGGCGCGCAAGCTCGCTGTGATAATGCACGCGATGCTCCAGACAGGCGAGCTTTTCAATCCGCACCAAGCAAAGCCGGTACCCGCATGACCCCATTTGCCTGCTACAGCGCCTTTACCCCACATTCTCCAAGTAAGTCGCTGATTTCGCTGTCGTAATCGTGATATTTCGCATATAAATCATGGCGTTGACGGCTGCGAGGGGCGCGTTTCATGGATCACCTGGAGGGTGCGGGCTTGGCGCGGGGAGATCGGGTTGATTTCGACCGCCGTGTGCGTCTGGAGTTCCGTGGTGCGCAGATCAGTTCAGACGGTGGCCTGCTGGTGATGCGCGAGCTTGATGACGTGCTCGGCCTGTCCAATCTGGCGTCGGAGGCGCTGCGAGACAGCCGCACCGGGAAGAACACGCTCCATCGGCTTGACGGATTGTTCCGGCAATCGGTGTTCGGACGACTGGCCGGATACGAGGATGTGAACGATGCCGACCGCTTGGCCCTCGATCCCGTGATGCGTCAGGTCGTTGGCGGCAGGGCCGTCGAGGCGCAAGCTGCTTCGGCATCGCAGATTGGACGGTTCGAGACCGAGACGCTGGCTCTGGCCGCGAACCGGGCGGCGCTGGCCGATCTGAACGGCCAATGGATCGACCGGTTTCATGACCGCAACGGGTTGAAATACATCGTGCTGGACATGGACAGCTCGGTCAGCCCCACCCACGGCGATCAGGAAGGTGCTGCCTGGAACGGGCATTTCGACTGCACCTGCTATCACCCCATCTTCTTGTTCAACCAGTTTGGCATGCTGGAGCGCTGCGCCCTGCGTAACGGCAATGTCCACAGCGCCGATGGCTGGCGGGATGTCCTTGATCCCGTCATTGCCCGATATGCTGGCCGCGACCTTGGTGGACGCTTCTTCCGGGCCGACGCTGCCTACGCGATCCCCGCGATCTATATGCGGCTGGAAGAAGCCAGGTTCTTCTACGCCATCCGTCTGCCCGCCAACGCCGTCTTGCGCGAGAAGATCGCGCAAGACGGCTGACACGGCCCGTGGGACGGCCTTCGCTGACCAAGGTCAAACGGTTCTTCGAGGACTTCGAGTATCAGGCGGCGTCCTGGGACAAGCCGCGCCGCGTCATCGCCAAGATCGAATGGCATCCGGGCGAGCTGTTCCCCAAAGTCGGCTTCATCGTCACCAACCTGCCGATGGAGCCAGACTGGGTGGTGAGGTTCTACAACCAGCGCGGCACCGCAGAGCAGCACATCAAGGAAGGCAAATATGCCTTTCGCTGGACGCGGCTGTCATGCCGGAAGTTCCGGCACAACGAGGTGCGGCTGCAACTGCACGCGCTGGCCTACAACCTGGCAACCTTCCTGCGCTGCATCGAACTGCCCGAGGCCATGGCGGACTGGTCGTTGACCAGCCTGCAACTCAAGCTGATCAAGATCGGCGCCCGCGTCGTCCGCCACGCCCGCGCCATTACCTTCCAGTTGGCCGAGGTCGCCGTCACCGGCCCGATGGTGCGGGCCGTCCTTGCCGCCATCCGCCGTCTTCGAACGCCTCCGTCATGCGCATGACCACGATCCATGCCCAAGCTGAACGAAAGCGGCAGGACAGGTCCGTCTGCCGCGCGGAAAAGCGGCTCTGCCGGGCCAGAATGCTGCGGGTTCGAGGCTTGATCCACCCGACTTCGGCCGTTTGCGCGACGACAGACACCGCTCGGGGCGAAAAACGCTTGCCCAGCGAGCAAAATCAGGCGATCTTGAAGTCAAGCGGCAGGCCACTTGGGGAATGTCGGTTGATAGCCCTCAATGCCCCGGGAACTTTTCGCAGATTGCAGGGTTTTTCTTCGTGCAAGCAAATCGTAAGCGCGCCGGCTTTGCGCGACTGGAGCGGGCAAGCGATGTTTCACAGGATCTTCGTCCATCTTCATACGTCGGGTAGCCCTTTCGCCAAATATGGAAGTTGGCTGGCGCCTGCACAACCTCACCAGGATCAATTTTGCGAGTCGTCGATCGGCGTTTTGATCGTATGATGTCGCAGACAAAACTTCGCGGTGACATTCTTGGAGGCATTACCGCCGGAGTTGTCGCACTGCCGTTGGCGCTCGCCTTCGGCGAAGCGTCCGGCCTGGGTCCGATTGCTGGTGTGTGGGGCGCGATCATCCTGGGGTTCCTGGCCGCAGCGATTGGCGGCACGCCCACTTTGATTTCCGGTCCAACAGGTCCGATCCTAATCGTGATTGCCGGCCTCGTCGCTGCTCGTCCTGACCAACCTGCGGTTGTCGCCAGCGTCGTGATCCTGGCTGGTATACTGCAAACGGTTTTCGGCTTTTTGCGCCTTGGCAAATACATCAATCTGGTACCCTATTCCGTCGTCGCGGGTTTCATGAGCGGCATCGGGCTGATCGTCATCGTGTTGCAGCTCATTCCATTGATCGGACAGGAAGCCCCTCGCGGCGGCACGCTGGCGACACTGACCGCTCTGCCTTCGGCGGTTGAGCAGATCAATGCCTACGCCCTTGGACTGGGCGTGCTGACATTTGCAGTGGCGACATTCTGGCCAAAATCACTGTCAAAATTCTTCCCGGCCGCGCTCGCCGCATTGCTCGTCGGAACAGTTGCATCGCTCTTGGTGTCAGGCGCTTTACCGAGGCTGGACGAAATTCCGACGGGCTTCCCCGATCTGGTTCTTCCCTCGCTCGACATGAGCGATGCCATTTTCATCGTGCAGTCGGCCCTCGTGCTCGCCGCATTAGGATCAATCGATACCCTGGTAACATCGCTGATTGCGGATCGTATGACCCAGACACGCCATCAGTCGAACAAGGAGCTTGTCGGGCAAGGTATCGGCAACGCAGTGTGCGGCTTGTTCGGCGCCATGCCGGGGTCGGGGACCACTACGCCGACGGTGGTTAACATCCGAAGCGGTGGCGCGACTCGCCTGTCAGGCATGGTCCATGCGCTCTTCCTGCTTGCCGTCGTTTTCCTGTTGGCACCTCTTGCCGCGCAGATCCCACTCGCGGTCTTGGCGGGTCTGCTTGTGCGGATTGGGCTGAATATCATCGATCTCGACTATCTGCGTAATGCGCTGCGCGGTCCGCGCTGGGACCTGTCTGTCATGGTCCTGGTTGTCGGCCTGACAGTCTTCGTCGACCTGATCACCGCAGTGGGTGTTGGTGTTGTGCTGTCCGCGCTCGGCTTCGTAAAACGGCTAGCCGATGCGCAGATCGCGAATTTTGAGAGCGGCAAGCTCGCTGCGCTGGACGCGGAAGAGCAGGCGATTTTGAAGGACGCAAACGGGCGCATACTCCTCTTCGACTTCGCAGGACCGCTTTCGTTCGGTGCGGCTGCCGACTTGGTGCATATAGTCAGGCGGCGCTCGAAGCGCGAGGTGCGCGCTATCGTGCTCGACTTCAGCCGGAAGTTCTTCGCCGACCGTTCAGCCGTCCAGGCCATCCAGACAATCGTCTCCGAATCCGCTGCACAAGGTATCGAAGTATTTTTTGCCGGTGCATCGCCGGACCTGACCGAACTGCTAGCGAAGATGGAAGCCGATATTCACGTCGACGCGGAGCACCGGGATTTGTCCCGACGGGAGGCACTCGCCCGCGCTAGCAAGCTGGCTTCCGTGGGGCGCGCCGCGCGCTTGAAAATCTAAAGAGAGGAAGTGCTCATGTCGCAGTTTAAACTCAGCGAATTACCAGAACTCGATGCCGAGGTTCTAACCAAAGCCCAGCAGGACAGCCTCACTCCACATGAGGTTTTCGAGCGCCTCAAGGCAGGCAACAGACGTTTCGTGGCCGGTGAGGTGACGCTTCGCGATCACACCGAGCAAGTGCGCAAGGCGGCTGGCGGCCAGTTTCCCAAGGCAGTCATCTTGTCCTGTCTTGACTCCCGCATCCCCGTCGAAGATGTTTTTGATTGCGGCATAGGAGACATTTTCGTCGCCCGGGTGGCCGGCAACATCGCGAACATCGATATAATCGCCAGCATGGAATTTGCCTGCAAGGCGGCAGGTGCGAAACTGGTGCTGGTTCTGGGGCACGGTCTGTGTGGTGCGGTCAAAGGCGCCATTGACAAGGTCGAGCTCGGTCATCTGCCCAGGCTTTTCGAAAAGATCGAGCCGGCCGTGGAGCGCGCTCTTGGTGACGCGTCGGTCGCAGATCGTAGCAGCGACAATGCCTCGCTCGTTCAATCTGTAGTCGAGCATAATGTCGATCTGACTGTCGAAAACATCCGAATGAGCAGTGAAGCGCTCAAAGCTATGGAAAGCGATGGCGACATCGCCATTGTAGGGGCGGTCTACGACATGGAAACCGGTTCAGTTTCATGGCGTTGATCGCCATGCGCCAGAAGGGTTCCCCCGTCGGACCGCGTTGCCTGTAGTCCCACACCACCTTATCTACGTCGTCCGCAAAAGGCTGATATTTTTACTCAAGCCTTTGCCGACGAAGTACCGAGGGGATGGATGGAACTGATTTCCGACTTTTTGACTGCACATTCTGCATGGATCGGGCTTGGCCTGCTCGTGGGTCTGATTACGCTCTTTGCACTTGAGAAATTTCCGCCGGTCATCGTCTCCGTCGCCTCAGCTGCTATTATGCTGGTGTTGGGGTATCTGCCACGTGAAGACATGGAACAGGTCTTCGCCAATCCGGCTCCCATTACCATCGCGGCGATGTTCATTTTGTCCGGAGCGCTGGTGCGTACCGGCGTGGTGGAAGCGGTCGCCAGCGCCGCTTCGCGCCGGACGAAGCGATATCCGCGGCTGTCCATCGGCGAGATATTCGGCGGCACCTTCTTCGCTTCGGCCCTGGTGAACAATACTCCGGTGGTGTGTTGAATGTCACCGAGATCTGACCCTCTAGGGGCAGAAGTTTTCACTGAGAATTGACCCATGTTTTGATCGTCCCCTGGCTGTTGGTCGGGGGATCCAGGAGTGATCGACATGGCGTTATTGAGCGTAATCCGGCGCTGGCATTTCCGTGAGGGGATGCCGATCCGGGAGATCGAGCGGCGCACGGGATTG
>NZ_WQRF01000021.1 GCF_009758415.1 Devosia marina
AGGCTGCAACCAAGACTTCCCGAGAGCTGCCAGTCTGCTTACCCAACCCAGGCGGCGGCGACAGGGTGGTAGACTGGCAGGTTATGGACGAAATAGCTGAAAAGCTGTCGAGCCCCGCTATGCAGTAGCGGGGCTCGCACGTTTACCAGCGGCTCAAGCCAAGCAGCTTTTCACCAAGCGGCGTCAGCTCCGCTGTCGTCGCATTGTGCTTCTCCCAGTCGCGCGGGTCACCCGGAAAGGCATCGCGCTGCGGATGATCAAGCTCGCGCCAGAGCCGGATACGCTCCTGCCGCTCGGCCTCATTGTTCCATTCCGCCGGATGCATGGAGATATACTGCGCCATGCGCACGCGGCCGTCGGAATGGTTGGGGCGCACCCCATGCGCCAGCAGGGAGTTGAAGATCATCAGATCGCCCGGCTCCATGTCGATATTGACGGCGCTCTGCCCCGTCATATCGGGATGCATCGGATCGCGATCGTCCGGCTGGGTCTGCACCCAGTCCTCAAAGTGCTCGAACAGATACGGCACGCACTGGAAGCCGCCGACATCGCCGTCCTGCTTCTTGAGGCTGAGCACGGCCTGCACGCCGATCGGCAACGGCTGGATCGACGTATCCACATCCCAGTGGATGAAACCATTGGGGTTGCCCTTGACCTTTTTGGGCGGATTGAGATTGGCCCGGTCTATGGTGACCCAGAGGTCTTCCCGATCCCAGATATCCACGAACGCGTCGTAGATTCGCTGCTCCATGCGATTGTCCCACAGATACTGGTGATTATAGATCTCCAGCATTCCGGTATTGTTGAGCTCCTTCATCTTGTGCTCGCGCCGTTGCGGCGCATACCAGGTGGAAGGATCGTTCGGATCCTTCTCGTCAAATTTCCAGAGCAAGTCGACGAGCCGCTCCACATTGGCCGCAGGCACCGCCTGCCGGACAATCACGTAGCCCTTCGTCGTCCAATGCTCCCAATCGTCCCTCGATAAAACGCGCAGCGGCAAGGTCTTCTCGATGTCCTTGAGCTGCGTCGTGGCAACGGTGGTCGGATGGCTGTCGCGTTTCAACTGCGTGGCCTGCTGCATGTAACTCTCCCATGTCGAACTCCCCTCGGAGGCGGATGATGGTGAGGTTAGCGGCTGCGCAGCGCCCATGTTGTGCTGGTCATGCGTATTTTGGTACTATTCTGGCGTCTAGTGGGATCAGCATGCCCGATGCGCGCCTATCGTGAACATCTGTCGACGCCGAACACCGCCTCGTGGACCATGCTCAAACGGCGGTTGGACGACGCCATACCCTTCCAATGGCATCATCACCCCGAATTCGAACTAACCCTGACGCTCAATTCACAGGGCCAGCGTTTCATCGGCGACCATGTCGGCAGCTACGGCGATGCTGACCTTGTCCTCGTCGGACCGAACCTGCCCCATACCTGGGCCTCGCGCAAAAAGCTCGACCATACCGAGCCGCACATTGCCCTGGTCTTTTGGTTCCGCAAGGAATGGATCGAAGGCCTGATCGCCGGCTCGGTCGAGTTGCAACCGGTAAAGGACCTGATGAACCGCTCGCTCGGCGGCCTCGCCTTTGCCCGGGAAACCGGCCTTGCCCTGGCCCCTGACTTCCGCGCTATGTTCGACCTGCCACCGGTGCAACGACTGCTTGCCCTGTTCTCGATCCTGGATCGCCTCGCCGAAGACAGCAGCGCGCACCCGCTTTCCCATGCAGTGCCCCAGGAGGTTGAAGGCGGCCGCTCGCGGTTGGATCGGATCCTGGCGCACCTCCACCAACACTACGTCGGCCCGACCAGCATGCCAGAACTGGCCGAAATCGCCGCGCTCAGCGTTTCGGGCCTTCACCGCATGTTCGTCAAGCACACGCAGGTCAGCATCACCGACTACGTCGCCGGCCTCCGCATCGGCGACGCCTGCTCCCGTCTCTCCTCCACCAACGAACCCATCGGCTTTATCGCCGAAGCCGTCGGCTATCCCTCGCTGGCCAACTTCAACCGCCAGTTTAAAGCCCA
>NZ_WQRF01000022.1 GCF_009758415.1 Devosia marina
ACCAAGCTGCAGGTGGCCCATACCAAGCTGTCGCACAGCCGGGCATTCATCGTGCGGGCATATCTGCTGCAGACCCACGAGATGCTGTTCGACGCAATGACTCAGGCGTTTCGGGTCTTGGGCGGTGTGCCCCGCCGCGGCATCTTCGACAACATGAAGACCGCGGTCGATCGGATCGGCTCGGGCAAGGCCCGACAGGTCAACGCCCGGTTCGCAGCCATGGCCAGCCATTACCTGTTCGAGCCCGAGTTCTGCAATCCCGCCTCGGGCTGGGAAAAGGGCCAGGTGGAAAAGAACGTGCAGGATGCCCGCCGGCGACTGTGGCAGCCACTGCCCAGCTTCCCTGACCTCGGTGCCCTGAACGCCTGGCTCGAAGAGCAGTGCATCGCGCAATGGGGCCAGATCACGCATGGCGGCCTTCCGGGCAGCGTCGCCGATGTGCATGCCGGCGAGGTCGCGAGCCTGATGGCATTGGGGCGACCCTTCGATGGCTTTGTTGAACAGACCAAGCGGGTCTCGCCGACGTGCCTCGTGCACTTCGAGCGCAATCGCTACAGCGTTCCGGCCTCGTTCGCGAACCGGCCGGTCAGCCTGCGGATTTACCCCGAACGGATCGTGCTGGTGGCCGAGGGTCAGATCCTGTGCGAGCACGCGCGCATTATCGAGCGCTCCCACCACCAGCCGGGACGCACGGTCTATGACTGGCGGCACTATCTGGCGGTGATCCAGCGCAAGCCGGGTGCCCTGCGCAATGGCGCGCCGTTCGTCGATCTGCCCGAGGCGTTCCGTCGACTGCAGGGCCACCTGCTCAAGCATCCGGGCGGCGACCGGGAGATGGTCGAGATCCTGGCGCTGGTGCTGCATCACGACGAGCAGGCGGTCCTCAGTGCCGTCGAGCTCGCACTCGAGGCCGGCGTTCCGACCAAGACCCATGTGCTCAACCTCCTGCACCGCCTGGTCGATGGCAAGGCCAGCCAGGTCGAGACGATCAATGCGCCGCAGGCCCTGGTCTTGCGCCAGGAGCCCAAGGCCAACGTTGCCCGCTATGACACGCTGCGCGGCAAGGATGTTCGCCATGCGTCATGACCCTGCCAGTGCCGCCGTCGTGGTGATGCTCCGCAGCCTCAAAATGCATGGCATGGCCCAGGCCGTGAGCGAGCTGCTCGAACAGGGCGCGCCCGCCTTCGATACGGCCGTGCCGATCCTCTCCCAACTGCTCAAGGCCGAGCTAGCCGAGCGAGAGGTTCGATCCATCGCCTATCAGCTCAAGGCGGCTCGCTTCCCCGCCTTCAAGGATCTGTCGGGCTTCGACTTTGCGTCCAGCGAGGTCAATGAGGCCATGGTCCAGCAGCTTTACCGCGGCACGTTCATCGAGGGCGCCGACAATGTGGTGCTGATCGGCGGCCCAGGCACGGGCAAAACCCACATCGCCACCGCGCTCGGCATCCAGGCGGTGCAGCATCACCACAAGAAGGTCCGCTTCTTCGCCACCGTCGACCTGGTCAATGCGCTCGAGCAGGAAAAGGCCTTCAACAAGGCGGGCCAGCTGGCCGAGCGCTTACTGCGCCTCGATCTGATCATCCTCGACGAACTGGGCTATCTGCCGTTCAGCCCGTCAGGCGGGGCGCTGCTGTTCCATCTGCTCAGCAAGCTCTACGAGCAGACCAGCGTCGTCATCACCACCAACCTCAGCTTCAGCGAATG
>NZ_WQRF01000023.1 GCF_009758415.1 Devosia marina
CTTTGAAGTTGACACTCTTGATGACTCCTACAGCAACCGTCTGCCTCGTGGAAAATTACATTTAACATGTAGAAACATTTATGGAATAATAATAAAATGCGTGAAATTCTAAATTTCGGAAGCGGTTACTTCTTCTTTTGAGCTTTTTCGGCAGCTTTCGTTACTTTGCCGGAGGAAGGATCTTTGAAGTTGACACTCTTGATGACTCCTACAGCAACCGTCTGCCTCATGTCACGAACAGCAAAACGACCAAGGGGAGGGAATTCTTGGAAAGATTCTACGCACATGGGTTTAGTAGGAACCAAGTTGACGATGGCAGCATCGCCGGATTTGATGGCTTTTGGATTTTCCTCAGTTGTTTTTCCTGTACGACGATCAACCTTCTCTTTGATTTCAGCGAATTTGCAAGCAATATGGGCGGTGTGACAATCAAGGACAGGAGTATAGCCACTAGAAATTTGACCAGGATGGTTGAGAACAATAACTTGGGCGGTAAAGTCAGCTGCTCCTCTGGGTGGGTTGTTCTTTGAGTCTCCTGCTACGTATCCACGACGAAGTTCTTTTACTGATACGTTCTTTACATTGAAACCTACGTTATCGCCAGGCACGGCTTCCTGAAGGGCTTCGTGGTGCATTTCTACTGATTTTACTTCAGTAGTAATGTTAGCTGGGGCGAAAACAACCACCATACCAGGTTTAAGCACTCCAGTTTCAACACGGCCGACTGGTACTGTTCCAATACCTCCAATTTTGTAAACATCCTGAAGTGGTAGACGGAGTGGTTTCTCAGTTGGTCTACTGGGGGGCAAAATGGCATCTAAAGCATCAATAAGGGTCTTGCCTTCAGCTTTGCCTTCTTTACGTTCGATATTCCATCCCTTGAACCATGGCATTTTGTCAGAGGGCTCCAACATGTTGTCACCATGCCATCCAGAGATTGGTACGAAGACCACAGCAGTAGGATTATAACCAATTTTTTTGATGTAGGAGGATACTTCTTTTTTGATTTCTTCAAAACGGCTTTCGCTATATGGAGGTTCAGTGGAGTCCATTTTATTAACTCCAACGATAAGTTGTCTTACACCAAGAGTGAAGGCCAACAATGCATGTTCACGTGTTTGGCCGTTTTTAGAAATTCCAGCTTCGAATTCACCAGTACCGGCTGCAACTATAAGTACTGCACAATCAGCTTGAGAAGTTCCTGTGATCATGTTCTTTATGAAATCTCTGTGTCCAGGAGCGTCGATGATGGTTACGTAGTATTTCGAAGTTTCGAACTTCCATAAAGCGATATCAATTGTAATACCACGTTCACGTTCTGCCTTCAACTTGTCCAATACCCAGGCATATTTGAAAGAACCTTTACCCATTTCTTGGGCTTCTTTTTCGAATTTTTCGATGGTACGTTTGTCGATACCACCACATTTGTAGATCAAATGTCCAGTAGTAGTAGATTTACCGGAGTCTACGTGGCCGATAACCACGATGTTTATATGAACCTTTTCTTTACCCATTTTAATAAGTTTATAACGTTTTTAAACTGGTTAAAACAAACACTAAACTTTAAAACAAATTCAAAACCACGAAGTATCCAGCAACCGCACTCGGCGACTGTTCA
>NZ_WQRF01000024.1 GCF_009758415.1 Devosia marina
TAATGCTCAAATAATTTATTGAAGTAAATCAGCCTTTAAAAAATCGTTAAAATTGAGAATTTTCAAAAAAACATACAAAAACTGATAAAGAAAATATTTGTGAGAAAAATCCTTTTGGAATTTAGTATTCTTCAGCTCCTTCACCTTCTCCTTCTCCAGAATCCATACCAACTTCTTCATAATCCTTCTCAAGGGCAGCCAAATCTTCACGAGCTTCAGAAAATTCTCCTTCCTCCATACCTTCCCCAACATACCAATGTACAAATGCACGCTTAGCATACATCAGATCGAACTTATGGTCAAGACGAGCCCAAGCCTCGGCAATAGCTGTAGTATTTGACAACATGCACACAGCACGTTGTACTTTAGCCAAATCACCACCAGGAACAACGGTTGGTGGTTGATAGTTAATACCAACTTTGAATCCAGTGGGACACCAATCAACAAACTGGATGGTTCTCTTGGTCTTGATAGTAGCAATAGCTGCATTTACATCCTTGGGAACAACATCACCTCGGTACAACATGCAACAAGCCATGTATTTTCCATGTCGTGGGTCACATTTTACCATCTGATTGGCAGGTTCGAAGCAGGCATTGGTAATTTCAGCAACTGATAGTTGCTCATGGTAAGCCTTTTCAGCAGAGATAACAGGAGCATAGGTGACAAGAGGGAAATGAATACGTGGGTATGGCACCAAATTAGTTTGGAATTCAGTTAAGTCGACGTTTAATGCACCATCGAAACGTAAGGATGCTGTTATCGAAGATACAATCTGTCCAATTAGCCTGTTCAGGTTGGTATAAGTAGGGCGTTCGATGTCCAAATTTCTTCTACAAATGTCATAGATAGCTTCGTTGTCAACCATGAAAGCGCAGTCGGAATGTTCCAACGTAGTATGGGTGGTAAGAATTGAATTGTAGGGCTCAACTACAGCTGTGGAAACTTGGGGTGCTGGGTAGATAGCAAATTCAAGTTTAGATTTCTTTCCATAATCAACAGAGAGCCTTTCCATGAGTAGGGAGGTAAAACCGGATCCAGTGCCTCCACCAAATGAATGGAAAATGAGGAAGCCTTGTAAACCTGTACATTGGTCAGCAAGTTTACGAATCCTATCTAATACCAGATCTACGATTTCTTTTCCAATCGTGTAGTGACCACGGGCATAGTTGTTAGCAGCATCTTCTTTGCCAGTAATTAGTTGTTCTGGGTGGAATAATTGCCTGTAGGTACCAGTTCTAACTTCATCTACCACAGTTGGTTCAAGGTCGACAAAAACTGCCCTGGGAACATGCTTTCCAGCTCCAGTCTCGCTGAAGAAAGTATTGAAACTGTCATCACCGCCTCCTACAGTTTTATCAGATGGCATCTGACCATCAGGTTGGATTCCATGCTCAAGGCAGTATAATTCCCAACAGGCATTACCGATCTGGACACCGGCTTGTCCAACATGTACTGAGATACACTCACGCATATTGTCGAATAAACTTTAAATTTAGTTCAGAATAAAGAAAAGCTTAAGAGTCGTTTGAGGTAGCTAGTAATGCAGCTTCTCAAACAGCAGACTGTTTTC
>NZ_WQRF01000025.1 GCF_009758415.1 Devosia marina
CAGGTAATTCAGAATATCTATGTTCGGCGGGAGGAGATAATTGAAGTCACTCAATTGAAGTAGGAAGATTTAAAGAGGATAGTGATTTACGTATTGAAATTATTCTTTCTCAAATAATAAAAATTAAAAATACAGTTCCAATAAAAGAAATAAGGGAGCCAATAGAAGAAATAATATTTCATCTTAAATAAGCATCTGGGTAATCAGAATAACGTCGAGGTATTCCTCTTAAACCTAAGAAATGTTGTGGGAAAAATGTTAAATTAACACCTAAAAATATGATAGCGAATTGGATTTTTAATAATTTATCATTTAAGGTTAAACCAGTGAATAAAGGGTATCATTGAATAAAACCTCCTATAATAGCAAAAACAGCCCCTATTGAAAGTACATAATGAAAATGAGCTACTACATAATAAGTATCGTGTAGAATAATATCAATTGAGGAATTTGCTAATACTACTCCTGTTAATCCTCCTATAGTAAATAGGAAAACAAACCCAAGAGCCCATAACATTGAAGGTGAAAAATTTACTTGAGTTCCATGGAGAGTGGCCAACCACCTGAAAATTTTAATTCCTGTTGGAACTGCAATAATTATTGTTGCTGAAGTAAAATAGGCTCGAGTATCAACATCTATTCCTACAGTAAATATGTGATGGGCTCAAACAATAAAACCTAATAAACCAATAGCTAATATAGCATAAATTATTCCAAGAGCCCCGAAGGTTTCCTTTTTACCTCTCTCCTGTCTAATAATATGAGAGATTATTCCAAATCCAGGAAGAATTAGAATATAAACTTCTGGGTGCCCAAAAAATCAAAAAAGATGCTGGTAAAGAATAGGATCACCTCCTCCTGCAGGGTCAAAGAAAGAAGTGTTTAAATTTCGATCAGTTAATAATATGGTGATAGCCCCTGCTAAAACAGGTAAAGATAAAAGTAAAAGTAATGCAGTAATTGCAATTGATCATACTAATAATGGTGCTCGGTCTAATGTTATACCCGAAGCTCGTATGTTAATTACTGTTGTAATAAAGTTAATGGCTCCTAGAATAGAAGAGATTCCCGCCAAATGTAATCTGAAAATTGCTAAATCTACAGATGCCCCTCTATGGGCAATATTAGAAGCTAAAGGAGGGTAAACAGTTCACCCTGTACCAGCACCTCTTTCTACTATTCTTCTTATAAGAAGAAGAGTTAGTGATGGAGGTAATAATCAAAATCTTATATTATTTATTCGAGGGAAGGCTATATCTGGGGCACCTAATATCAAAGGAACCAGTCAATTACCAAATCCCCCTATTATAATAGGTATAACTATAAAAAAAATTATAATAAAAGCGTGTGCGGTTACAATAACGTTATAGATTTGATCGTTCCCGATTAAAGCTCCTGGGTTTCCTAATTCAGCCCGAATTAATAAACTAAGCGCGGTTCCTACTATACCTGATCAAGCTCCAAAAATAAAATATAATGTTCCAATATCTTTATGATTTGTTGAAAATAATC
>NZ_WQRF01000026.1 GCF_009758415.1 Devosia marina
TGATAAACGTATATAAAAATTTTATTTATATCAATTCAGCTTCATGAGCCTAGCATATACACAATCGTCAAAACAGTCAAACAAATAAAAATCTAATAATTTAAAACAGCTGGGTCTGGCTTTCGACTTCGATTTCCTTTTGGGCTTCCGCAATTTCGGGTCCTCTATGGACAATAAGTACGTCTTGTAAAGCTAAGTTGGGGGCATTCAAGAGGACGGCCTCATCAACTTCCCTGTCCAATGGGAAACCCAAAGGAAGAGCGTCAACGTTCTGGTTCAGAATTCCGTTTTGGACAATTGGATCTTGACCAAGGACGGACTGTTGCATTTGTTGTAGGGCCTGCTGTTGAGCTGGTGATTCAACCAATGGGCTGACTACTACCATTATCTGGAATATTTGACCACCTCGTTGACCTTTGGGCAAAAGCAATCTCTGGGGGAAACCTGTAAGAATATCATCGTAAGTCATTTGAAGTGGTGCTTGTTGGGTAAGAGCCTGTTGGACTTTCTGGGCAAGTTCTCCAGCGCCCATTGAATCGTCCACAGCATTCATTTCCTTGGATTCCCGAACGATGTTGTTGGAACCAGGTTGTAATTGCACTTGGAATTTGTCTAATTCGAAGAAATTAAGGCGATTGTCATTGATGTTAATCTCGCGTCCATGTTCGTCGTGTTTTGGTCCAAGCAAGATCCTCACAACTGCTGGTTGAGCCTGTTGGCTGTGAACATTTATCTTCACAGTGAAAGGCTTATTGTTCAGGCGAGCCTGTCGGGCCAAAATCGTAACTGAATCAGTTGCTACGTCTTGTTCGTTTACGTAAACAGCATTTGTTATGTCAATGTCGTTCTTGTCGAAGAAAGTCACCAGAGGACTGACCATTAGCTCTTGGACTTCGACTCCTGGGAAATGAAGTTGCTGTTCGTTGTAACTTGGGAGCTTCTGTTTGTATTGCTGGGCCAACTTTACGATTTTCTTTAGTAATTGCCAAGCCGCTGGGTCACGAAGGGTTGTTTCGAAATGTTCGAGGGCTGATGGGGCAAGCTTGTTCTGGTCGAGGGGTTCTAGAGAGTTTCCAAGAACTTTGCGCATAACAACTTCTAGGGCTCCATAGAATTGTGGATTTGGAGATTCTGGAGTAGACTGGATGATGTTTGTCAGAGTGTCAAAACCGTCTTCACCTGCTAAATCAACTTCATTTCCGTCTTCGTCGATAACCTTTCCAGAGTCGATGGCATCCTTGATGCGTCGTGCCATGTCCTGGACGTCTTCAATATCCTCGTCTCTTCCAAGAGAAACTTTGCTAGGCCTTGCTGGGAATTCCAAACCATTGGGGTAACGTAACGATGGTACAAACCCAGTTTCAATCGACTTATCTTCCAAATTTATTGCAGGAATGTCACCCACGTTATTGGACAATCTTTCCATGTAGTAACGAGCAAGAAGTTGCTG
>NZ_WQRF01000027.1 GCF_009758415.1 Devosia marina
CAGCAACATCGTCGTCACACATTGTGAATGAGGTTTGTTCGTTTGTTCAGAGTCTTGCCAAATTTCCTGTGTCATTTCGTGTCGATACCTGAACAAACGAACAAACCTCATTCACAATGTGTGACGACGATGTTGCTGCTCTTGTCGTGGACAATGGATCCGGTATGTGCAAAGCTGGTTTCGCTGGAGATGACGCCCCAAGGGCTGTCTTCCCCTCAATTGTCGGTCGCCCCAGGCATCAGGGAGTCATGGTCGGTATGGGACAAAAGGACTCATACGTAGGCGACGAAGCCCAGAGCAAAAGAGGTATCCTCACCCTGAAATACCCCATCGAACACGGTATCATTACCAACTGGGACGACATGGAGAAAATCTGGCATCACACCTTCTACAACGAGCTGCGTGTCGCACCAGAAGAACACCCCGTCCTTTTGACCGAAGCTCCCCTCAACCCTAAGGCTAACCGCGAGAAGATGACCCAAATCATGTTTGAAACCTTCAACACCCCAGCCATGTACGTCGCTATCCAAGCTGTACTTTCTCTGTATGCCTCTGGTCGTACCACCGGTATCGTATTGGACTCTGGAGATGGTGTTTCCCACACTGTACCCATCTATGAAGGTTACGCTTTACCCCATGCCATCCTCCGTTTGGACTTGGCCGGTCGTGACTTGACCGACTACCTCATGAAAATCTTGACCGAAAGAGGTTACTCATTCACAACCACCGCTGAAAGGGAAATTGTTAGGGACATCAAGGAAAAACTTTGCTATGTTGCATTGGACTTCGAACAGGAAATGGCCACCGCCGCCGCTTCCACCTCTTTGGAGAAAAGCTACGAATTGCCTGATGGACAGGTCATCACCGTTGGAAATGAAAGGTTCCGTTGCCCTGAAGCCCTCTTCCAACCTTCCTTCTTGGGTATGGAATCTTGCGGTATCCACGAAACCGTATACAACTCCATCATGAAGTGCGACGTTGATATCCGTAAGGACTTGTACGCCAACACTGTACTCTCCGGAGGTACCACCATGTATCCTGGTATCGCTGACCGTATGCAAAAGGAAATCACCGCTCTTGCTCCATCCACCATCAAGATCAAGATCATTGCACCCCCAGAAAGGAAATACTCCGTATGGATCGGTGGATCCATCTTGGCTTCCCTCTCCACCTTCCAGCAAATGTGGATCTCCAAACAGGAATACGACGAATCCGGCCCTGGCATCGTTCACCGCAAATGTTTCTAAACAACTTTCTGTCTTTCTGTATCCATCGCATTGCATATATACATACACACTTATGTCTCTTATATTTATTGTTAATATATCATTGTCATCGTTTTGACGCCTAATAACGATGTGTAAATACTATATATATTTATGCCTTATACAGATATCTCAGTGCGAAAACAGACTGTCGAGTAATATACTATTGTAAGCGACG
>NZ_WQRF01000028.1 GCF_009758415.1 Devosia marina
CCCTGATACACAAGGTACAAAATTTTAATTTTTCTTTAAAAATCTTAAATAATTATTAATTTATTTTTATAAAATATTAATTTTTTTAGTACAATGAAATAATTTTTTTAATAATAGTTTATAAGTATTGTGAGAGAAATTTGAAATAATTGAAAGATTTAAGATTTTTAAAGAAAAATTAAAATTTTGTACCTTGTGTATCAGGGTTAATTAATTTTATTGTTTTTATATAAACTGGTCTCGAATTAAGAGGAGCTAAGATCTTATTTATTTTAATGTTTTATAATTATTTATAATAAGTTCTTTGTAATGAAACGTTATACGTCTCTTTATATATCTAGTTTTTTAAGAAAAAATTTTAATTTTATTATTCTTTTTTATTTTACTTTTTTTGTAATTTATTTATGGATTAATTTATATTTTGAGGGATAATCTTCAATTTATATTTTTATAAAGTTTAATTATTTAATGTTTTGTAGGATTAGTAATTTTCATCATAAAGTTTGTTATAATTTTTCATTTTTAGTAAACTATTTTTTAACTTTTAAGTTTTTTATTAAAATAATTTTTTTAATTTTTAAAAAATGCAATAATGATTAAATTAGTAAAATTTTTATTTATAATTAATTTTAGTTGTAAGTTAATATAAAGGAACTCGGCAATTTTAGTTTTTGCCTGTTTATTAAAAACATGTCCTTTTGTTAAATATTTAAGGTCTGATCTGCCCAATGAATTTGTTAAATGGCCGCGATATTTTGATCGTGCGAAGGTAGCATAATCATTAGTTTTTTAATTGAAAGCTGGAATGAAGGATTGGACAAAAAACTTTCTGTCTCTATTTTATTTATTGAAGTTTATTTTTGAGTTAAAAAGCTTAAATTTTAATGAAAGACGAGAAGACCCTATAGAGTTTAATATTTTTATGTTTTAAGGTAATTTTAGTATAAAATTCTTAAATTTAATAAAATATTTAATTGGGGTGATGGAAAAATTTAATAAACTTTTTCTTTATAAAATATTAATTTATAGATATTTGACTTATTTTTTTAGTTATAAGATTAAATTACCTTAGGGATAACAGCGTAATTTTTCTTGAGAGTTCTAATCGAAAGAATAGTTTGCGACCTCGATGTTGGATTAAAGTTAAAATTTGGTGTAGAAGCTAAATGATTTAGTCTGTTCGACTATTAAAACTTTACATGATCTGAGTTTAAACCGGCGTGAGCCAGGTTGGTTTCTATCTTCAGTATTTTATAGTATTTTAGTACGAAAGGACCAAATATTTTTTATAATAATTTTTTATTGATCAATATTAAAAAAAAAAAAAAAAAAAAAA
>NZ_WQRF01000029.1 GCF_009758415.1 Devosia marina
GTATCAAAAAACTGGAACTTAAGAACTACTAAATAAAACAAAATAGTATGTAACATTTTTTACTATCCCATAATAATAGCCTAAAGTAATAATAGTCTTGCACACAGGGAATAAATTATCATTATTACAAAAAATAAATGTTAAGAAAGTAGTAATAATACTTTGGCCTAGTAGTGCGCGAAAAAATAAATCATTATTCACGTGTGCCACTGTCTCGCGCTCGTCCTTTTCTTTTTTCTACATCAATTCCCTTCTTGCTTATTATACATGTCGGTTTATTTCATATTTATACAAGTGCAAAATTCAACTTCAAACGCACAAAAAGAAAAAACGAACGCGGACAATATGAAAATAAAATAAATGGCAGTTCGATAAAAGAAAAATAACAGGGCACCGGAGCAACATGGAAGCCATGACGATGTATAACCGTTAAGTTGCGGCTTTAATTATGTTGGAATGTTTATGTGAATTGGAATTGAAAAAGTAATTATATATTTTTTGTTACGCGATAAATGGATTGTTGTGGTGATCAATACGACCCTTAGTAGATGTCAAAGAAGTTTAGAAGCACTTCCTGTGGACAATTGATGGGCCAGATTCGTCGTATTCCTGTTTGGAAATCCACATTTGCTGGAAGGTGGAGAGAGAAGCCAAAATGGATCCGCCAATCCATACGGAATATTTCCTTTCAGGTGGTGCAATGATCTTGATCTTCATGGTGGATGGAGCAAGAGCTGTAATCTCCTTCTGCATACGATCGGCGATGCCAGGGTACATGGTGGTACCTCCAGAAAGTACGGTATTGGCGTATAAGTCCTTACGGATGTCGACGTCACACTTCATGATGGAGTTGTATGTAGTTTCATGGATACCGGCAGCTTCCATACCCAAGAAGGATGGTTGGAAGAGAGCTTCTGGGCAACGGAATCTCTCATTACCAATGGTGATGACTTGACCATCGGGAAGTTCGTAGCTCTTTTCCAATGAGCTGGAGCTGGCTGCTGTTGCCATTTCTTGTTCGAAGTCTAAGGCAACGTAGCAAAGTTTTTCTTTAATGTCTCTTACGATTTCCCTTTCGGCGGTTGTGGTGAAGGAATATCCTCTTTCGGTAAGGATCTTCATGAGGTAGTCAGTCAAGTCGCGGCCGGCCAAATCCAGACGAAGGATAGCATGAGGCAAAGCATAACCTTCATAAATGGGTACTGTGTGGGAAACACCATCACCAGAGTCCAAAACAATACCGGTTGTACGACCAGATGCGTATAAGGATAGTACAGCTTGG